>JACPIS010000032.1 GCA_016187925.1 Opitutia bacterium
GAGCGGCGGCAGTAGTCGAGCAGCTCGTCGAAGTTTGCATAGCGCTTCTTCACCACGTCCTGCGAGAAGGCGTCGAGCAGGTCATAGAACGGCTGCAGCGGCAGCGCGTGTTCCTTGATCACTGCGGCGAGATTCTGGAACAGCGGCGTGATGGGCGTCTCGCCCTCGTCGATGCGCGCGAGCTCGGCGCGGAATGCGTCGAGCTGCCTGAGCCGCTCCTCGCTTGGCAGGTCTCCCTCGTCGGCGATGTCGTCCGCCGCGCGCGCGAAATGGTAGATCGCCGCCACCGGCCGGCGCAGCCGCTTGGGCATCAGGATGGATGCGACGGGAAAATTCTCGTAATGCTCGACGGACGACATCAGAGCAGGTCGTTCTTGTGCAGCATGAACACGAACTGGTCGCCCGCGCTCACGTCCAGCCAGGTGAACGGCAGGTCCGGGTAGGCGGCTTCGAGCACTTCGCGGTTGTGGCCGATCTCGACCACGAGGAGGCCGTTTTCGCTGAGGTGTTCGGCGGCCTGTTCGAGGATGATGCGCGTCGCATCCAGCCCGTCCTGGCCGCTGCCGAGCGCGAGCTTGGGCTCGTGCAGATATTCCTGCGGCAGCGCGGCAACCGACGCGGCGTCCACGTAGGGCGGGTTGCTCACGATCAGGTCGTATTGCCTGCCGTTCAGCTTGGCGAACAGGTCGGATTCGATCAGGTGCACGCGGTCCTGCAGGCCGTAGTCGGCGACGTTACGCTCGGCGACGGCCAGCGCGGCCGGCGACAGGTCTGCCGCATCGACGCTGGCATAGGGGAAAGCATGCGCGGCGAGGATCGCGAGGCAGCCGCTGCCGGTGCACAGGTCCAGCACGCTGCCGATTTCTTCCGGCTCGGCGATCCATGGCGCGAGCTGTTCGAGCAACAGTTCGGCGATGAAGGAGCGCGGCACGATGACGCGTTCGTCCACGTAGAAGCTGAAGTCGCCGAGGAAGGCCTCGTGCGTCAGGTAGGCCGCCGGCACGCGCTGCTCGACGCGCTGCTGGATGATGTTCAGCACCTCGGCGCGCTCCATGTCGGTCAGGCGCGCGTCGAGGAAGGGATCGAGCCGGTCCGGCGGCAGGTGCAGCGTGTGCAGGATCAGGTAGGCGGCCTCGTCGTAGGCGTTGCTGCTGCCGTGCCCGAAAAACAGCTTGGCCTGGTTGAAGCGGCTCACCGCGAAGCGCAGGAAGTCGCGCACCGTGTAAAGGTTTTGCGTTGCGCCGGAAAAATAGTTGCTCATCAGTCGCCTCCGCCCCCGCCGTCCCCGCCGCCACAACCCCCATCGCTGCTGTCGCAGCTCGAAGAGGAGCTTCCGCCGGAATCACCTCCGCCGCCCCCGCTGCCGTCGCGGTTGTCGTGGGGAGACTTGCGCCGGTTCGTCCAGGCAATGGAAGCGATCCACAGCAGCGCGACAGCAAGCAGGATCAGGATGAGATATTTCATTCGGTAAGCAGCTTATTCAGGGTGAGGTAATAGATTTCCGAAAGCGCGTCGAGGTCGGCCACCGCCACGCATTCGTTGATCTTGTGGATGGTCGCGTTGAGCGGCCCGAGTTCGATCACCTGCGGGCAGATGTCGGCGATGAAGCGCCCGTCGGAAGTGCCGCCGCTGGTGGAAAGCCTGGCGTTGATTCCCTGCACCTGCCTGATCGCGGCAGCGGCCGCATCGACCAGGTTGCCGTGCGGCGTGAGGTAGGGTTTGGCGGACAGTTCCCAGCGCAGCTCGTATTCCAGGCCGTGCCGGTCGAGGATCGCGTGCACCCTGCTCTTCAGGCCGTCCACCGTGCTCGCGGTGGAGAAACGGAAGTTGAACAGGATGTCCAGCGTGCCGGGCACCACGTTGGTCGCACCGGTGCCGCCGCGGATGTTGGAGACCTGCCAGGAAGTCGGCGGAAAGTATTCGTTGCCCTCGTCCCACACCGTCGCGGCCAGTTCGGCAATCGCGGGCGCGGCGAGATGGATGGGGTTTTTGACCAGGTGCGGGTAGGCGATATGGCCCTGCACGCCCTTGACGGTGAGCGCGCCGGACAGCGAGCCGCGCCGCCCGTTCTTGATGGTGTCGCCGCTGGTCGTTTCCGAGGTCGGTTCGCCGACGATGCAGTAATCGAGCGGCTCCTTGCGCTCCCGCAGCGCCTCTACAACGCGCACCGTGCCGTCTACCGCCACGCCCTCCTCATCCGAGGTGAGCAGCACGGCGATGGAGCCGCGATGCTGCGGATGGGCGGCAATAAACTTTTCGATCGCGGTGACGAATGCCGCCAGCGGCCCCTTCATGTCGGACGCGCCGCGCCCGTACAGCATGCCGTCGCGCACCATGGGCGTGAACGGGTCGCTGTCCCAGCGCTCCACCGGCCCGGCCGGCACCACGTCGGTATGTCCGGCGAAGCACACCAGCGGCCTGGCATCGCCGCGCCGCGCCCATAAATTATCTACCTCGCCGCAGCGCATCCTTTCGAGCCTGAAGCCGAGCGGCGCAAGGCGCGCGCCAACGATGTCCAGGCAGCCGTCGTCCAGCGGCGTGAGGGAGCGGCGCGAGATGAGTTGCTTGGCGAGCTGCAGGGTTTCAGGCATGAGATGAACGGCTGTGCGCTGGTCTATTTGTTTTCATCCAGGTTGAGCTTGATGCCGCCGAAATCGGCCTGCGGCTTAGGCTTCGGCGCTTCCTGCTCTTGGCTGAATGCCGGCACCTTCATGGTGTTGGTGCGCTCCGAGA
>JACPIS010000033.1 GCA_016187925.1 Opitutia bacterium
GCGCCGGGTAGCTATGTGCGGAAGAGATAAGCGCTGAAAGCATCTAAGCGCCAAGCTCATCCCAAGATAAGATCTCAATCCGTCGCAAGACGGTGCAAGGTCCGGGTAGACCACCCGGTTGATAGGGCAGAAATGCAAGCGTAGTGATACGTTCAGTTAACTGCTACTAATGACCTTGCCGGTTTATGTAGACCCGGTTTCTAGGCGTTTATTTCACCTCCTTACACACGGCACACTGCCTGTCTGAACTTTTTATCAATTACTCCAGCATCGCTGGAGTTTCCCTTCCTGGTGACCAGATGCCGGGGGTTCCACCCGTTCCCATCCCGAACACGGCCGTTAAGCCCCGAGCAGCCAATGGTAGTAGGACGTTAGGTCCCGCGAGAGTAGGTCGTTGCCAGGTTTATGGCCCGGATGTTGCGAAAGCAGCATCCGGGCCTTCTTATTTTATGGGTCGCATATCGTAGGATCGCGAGCATGGCAGAGCCCGGTGATCGACCCTGCCTTTGCAAGCTAGGCGTACTGATTGATGAAATTCCGAGTGACGCGGTGGCCATCGATGGCCCGCTCTCCATTTGGAAACATCAATGTGGCGCGCTCACTCGCGCCGACGTCGAGGAGTGAGCTGACATCCGACAAGCGAGTGCGGACTTCACCGGCGAGTTTCTCGAGCTGAGACATGCTGGTGTGAGTTGCCCGAAGCAGCCCCATATCCGGTGCGACCAACTCGGGTGCCTCGTCGCAAGCGGCACTCCGGAGCCATTTCGACAAATGCAACACGGCCGCCAGCTGGAAATGCGCCGCCGTGCCGCGTGGCAGATATTGCCAGCGCACCGGCTCCGACATCACCGCGGGGAATTCCCACAGGCGCAGCAGGGCGGCACCGGCTTCCGCGTTGTGGAATCCCAGCGTTGCCCGTTCGGCTTCGCACGTTTCCAAGGGCAAGGCGCGCGAGGTGAAACACAGGCCGAGCTGTTGCCGGAAGGCCCACTCGTCGATCGCGACCATGCCGACGCCGTGCAACAGTCCCACCGTGTAGGCGATATCCCGATCGATCTGCAGCTGCTCCGCAAAGGTTTCGGCCGCGAGCGCGCAGGCCACGGACATCCGCCAGAGTTGGTCGGCCTCGAGGCCATACGCGACCAGCGGCCGCACGAGCACTTGGGACGCGACGGCGTGGGCGACCAGCTCGTAAACCTGATCGTAGCCGACGCGGTTGACCGCTTCATCGACCGTGTAGCACCGCTGCCCGTGGCTGTAGTATGCACTGTTTCCCATCTGAAGCACGCGTGCCGCGATGCCCGGATCCAGCCGGATCATGGAAACAACCTCGTGCATAGAGGAATTTCCGTCGCTCAACAATTTCTTCAGTCTCGGTAACACCCTCGGAGCCGATGGCAGATGCCGCAATTGCCGCACGACGTCGTCGGGCGCCAAGCGATAGCCAAACGGCGAGACTGAAGGGTTTTGGGACACGTCCTTGTATCGGCTCGTTTTCGCAGAACTTTCGCCTTCTCAGACTCACCGCTCGTTCAAGGCGGATCGCCTTGTGACGATTACTACCGCTGGAACTACATTCTCGGTGGAGAAACTTCATCCATCGTAACGCCGGAAATTCACCGGGCGTACGCGCCGGTTGCATCCCGATCCCGCGGCTGCGAGCGATCCTCTGTGCCGTTGCGCGAACGTTCTTTGCAATACGCTACCTGGCCGGCGGTGCCGCGGTCAGCGGTGTCGCTGGTAGATTTTTTGCAGCATGGAGGGCGAGGCGCCGGTCGAGGCGGGCGGCGCCGACAGGCGATTGCCGGTCAAGCTGACGCGAAGCAGCAGTTGCTCGTTTTCCTTGTCGAGCTGCAGAATCTGCAAAATGCGGGAGCGGGTCTTCTCGAGCGCGTGCCGGAAACCGGGCGCATTCGTCCCATCCCGCGGGGCATTGCGCAAGGCCCCCAGCGTATCATCCAGCCGGGCCACCAAGGTGCGTTTCTTCTCTAGCAAGGGCGTGTCAGGCGCCCGCTGGTGCTGTTGCAGAAACCGATTCTCCTCCAAGGTCAGCTCGTGCAATTCATCGCACAATTGTTGGTGCTGTTGCAGGGCTTCCATTGGCGTCATTGGCGGGAGGAGGAGGGAGCTTATTCACTGCGCGAACCCCCGTGCTTGTCGAGAAAAACGCGGTCAGCTGATGATCGGTGCGATCCGACCAGTCGAGGTTGCCGAGGCGCCAACGGGCCATGCGGGCGAGCTCGGCCATGTCGGCGGGCACCGGGCTGTTCGTCTTCCCCGCCGTCTCGGCGGTCGCATCGATAATCGACTGATAGGCGGTACGGGCCCGGTCAACCAGGCGCAGGCGTTCATAGCAGAGTGCGATCTGGTAGGTCACCGGCAGGCGCCACGCGGCGTCCGGCGCGAGTGCGGCCAAGCCTTGGTAGATGGCCAGTGCATTGATGGTGTCGCCACCCTGGAAAAATTCGTTGGCCAGCTGGTTGCCGGTGCGCCGTTGCCAGTAGGCCCAGCGCTTGGGATCCGCTTCGGAGTTCGACCGCTCGCTGCGCAACAGCTCAAGCGTGGCGGCCAGCGATTCTTCCGGACGATTCAACTGCCGCAGGGTGGTGGCGAGCAGATAGCGGCCCTCGGGGACATTTTCGTCGTGCGGCCACTGCTCCAGATAAGCGCGCAGGGTTGTCACCGAGGCTTCGAGATCGCCGGCGAGTTGCAGCGCATAAGCGGATTTGAAATGCGCCCGGGCCCGATCCGCGGGCGCCAAGTCCAGCAAGCGCAGGCGGGCGAAAAATTTTCCGGCCTCGGCAAAGTTGCCCGATTCAAAATGGGTCTCGGCGATCTCGAATTGGGCCGTCTTGGCCAGCAACTGGTAATGATCGAAGCTGTCCGCCGGCACCTTGAGCGTGGAGTTGATGACGCTGTAGAAGCGATTGATCGCGAGCCGATGCGCGCCCATGGCGCGGAGCGTGCGGCCGAGGTCGAGCAGCGCATCCGGTACGCGCCCCTCGTCGGGGAACTCCTTCAGGAATTTCTCGTAGATCGCCGCGGCCTTGGTGAAACTGCTTTGACGGCGGTACATGCGGGCCAAGCCGAGCAGCGCGTCTTTCTGATCGGCTTGGCTGAATTCTTTCGAGTTCAGCACCTGCCGGTAGGCGATCTCGGCGGCGGAAAAGTCGCTGCGCTCTGTCAAGGTCCCTCCGAGATTGATCAATCCCCTGGCCTCGGCGGCCTTGATAGCCGCAAGCACCTGAACGCCTTTGTTGTGGTCCACGGGTGCGCGCCGTGCGGGTGCCTCGGTGGCTGCGGGAGCTTGCGCTTCGTTCGCTGGCTCAGCTGGGCGCGGTTGATCGGCCGGCTCCGGTTCGGGTTCTCCGGCTCGCAGGTCCGTCACGGAACACCAGGCCAGTGCGGCGAGCACCAGCAGCGTGCGACGGGATTGGAGCAGGAAGAGGATCATTGTTGTCGATAGGTGGCGGAGCTGGGCGGCTGCTGTCCGGGAGCGGGCGGCGTGGGCACGAGCGTCACGTCGTTGGGATTGGCGGCTGAGCCGGGGAATTGGAAGAAGGGGAGGAAATCCTCGGGGCGAACCCGCGGGCGGGTGTCGTCAGGCAGGATGGCAGGCGGGGGAGTTTTTCCCTTGGGCGCGGGTTGCGTGGTCTCAGGCGAGGTGGTGTCCGCCGGCGCGGGCGTGCCCGTGGCCAGGGATTTGGCCGCCTCTTTGGTTGGTTCGGATTCGGAGGTGGTGGCAGTATCGGGGGCCGTCGGTTGGGGCGGCGCGCCGGCAGCTGGCCGGATCATGTGATCCGGCGGCGGCGGGGGAGTAGGCTCCTCGAAGCGCAAGGGTGCGGCACCGGCCACCGTGAGATAAGGGCGGCTGGCAGCGGATCCGGCTATCTCGGGGGCCATCGAGGGGGCGGAAGTGGCCACGGCGGGCAACAGGCCAAGCACCAGGCGAAAGGTCGCCCAGCGCGCGCCGGCCAATCGTGGCGGATGTGCGCGAAGATTCATGTATGATGCAACGGTCCATGTGATTGGATCGGTCTGATTCGCCCATCGGGTATATCGACTCCGCCACTTCGTTCTGAAATGCTTTTGCATGAATTTCAGTCCTTAGTCGTTGCGGTTTGCTGAATTTCGCGTCCGAGCCTTGGCTCAGGCGGCGTCTTTTTTCCCCTCCAACAGTTCGCGCAAGTGGCGGCCGAGTTCGTCCAAGGTGTAGGGCTTGCGGATAAAGTGCTTCTGGCCGAGCTGCTCGAACTGGGTTCGGGCGTCGGGAGTGAGGTGTCCGGTCAGCACCAGCACCTTGAGATCCGGCCGGGTCGCCCGGATGACGCGCAGAACCTCGACGCCGTTGGCGCCGGGCATGTTGAGATCGAGCAGCACCGCGTCGAGTTCTCGATGCTTGGTGACGAGATGTTCGATGGCTTCGAGGCCGTCCGCGGCACTGGTGACGCGGTAGCCTTTGCGCGTGAGCGCCGCCTCCAGCAGCAGCCGGAGCGGAGCTTCGTCGTCGACAACCAGAAGAGACTCCGCGCCGCCGGGGAAGTCGGTGGACTTGATCGCGCTGGGGGCGATGGCCGCATTTTCCGCGAGAGGCAGGTAGACTTTGAAAGTGCTGCCCGCGCCGGGTTCGCTCTCGACCTCGATCGTGCCTTCGTGGCTGGCGACGATGCCATAGACCACAGCCAGGCCGAGGCCGGTGCCCTTGTTCACGGCCTTGGTGGTGAAGAACGGCTCGAAGATGCGCGCCCGCACCTCGGGCGTCATGCCGGTGCCGGTGTCGCTGACGGCGAGACAGGCGTAAGGACGTCCATGGTGCAGGGCGATGGGGACGGCCGGACCATCGATGCGCTTCGTGGTGATGTTGATCGTGCCGCCCGAGGGCTGCGCGTCGCGCGCGTTGACGCACAGGTTGAGGATGATCTGCTGCAACTGGTTCTGGTCGGCTAGGAGCGGCGGCAACTGCTCCTCGAGAGTGAGATTGAAGGCGATGTTGCGCGGGAACGTCTCGGCGAGCAGCGTGACGATGTCGCGCGTGAGCTGGTTGAGGTCGAGCGCGGTGAACTTCACGTCGGCCTTGCGGCTGAATGTCAGGATCTGCCGCACTAGGCCGCTGGCCCGCTGGGCCGCGCGCTTGATTTCGTTGACGCTTTTCTGCAGCGCCGCGCCGTCGCCGGAGTTGAGCTGGGCGAATTCGGCGTAGCCGTTGATCACGGCGATGATGTTGTTGAAATCGTGCGCGATGCCGCCGGCGAGCGTGCCGAGGCTTTCCATCTTCTGCGCCTGGCGCAGCTGGTCCTCGAGCACCTTGCGGCTGGTGATGTCCTCACGCAGGCAGAGCAGGTTGGTGATTTCACCGGCGGTGTTGCGCATGCAGGAGACCTGGACGGACTCCCAGACCTTGCCGCCGCCGGGACGCTCGCGCATCAGTTCGCCGCGCCATTCGCCGCCGGCGCGCACGGTCTCCCAAAACTTTTGGTAGGAATTTTCATCCGGATGTCCCTCGCGCAGCACTTGCACGCCGTTGTCGAGGATCTGCTCCAGCGTGTAGCCGGTGGCCTGCGTGAACTTTGCGTTGACGTACTGGACGTTGCCCTCGGCGTCCGTGATCACCATCGAGACCGGCGATTGCTCGACGGCATTGGACAGCTTGTAATACTGCTCCTCGGCCACGCGCTGCCGGGTGATGTCGTGGCCGACGGCGCGGATGCCGATCGTCTTGCCGTGCTCGTCCTGGATGGCGGCCTCCTCCCACGCGATCCAGCGCCAGCCCTGCGGGGTGAGCCAGCGGTGCTCCCGATTGGTGCGGTGCGTGGAGGAGCGTAGGTCCGTGTCGGCGATGGTCAGCACGGCCGCGTCGTCCTGATGGAGGAAGGTCGTCACCGGTTTTCCCGGCAATTCGGCCGCGATGCAGCCGAACTTGCGGGCGAAGGCGTGATTGGCGGCCAGCAGCAAGCCCTGCCAATCCCGGCAATAGACGAGCGCGGCGCTGCCCGCCCAGGCACCGAGCAAAGCCTCCGGCGGCGGGAACGCGTTGGCGCCCGCGATGGAATCGCAACTCACGACAGACATGCAGCCACTATATCGGCCGCACCGCGGCCAACTTGAGTCCGCTCCCTGGCGTCAAGCCGGGCTCAAATCAGGCCGCCGAGCATCGACGGCAGGCGTTGCAAGGCGTTCGCCACGTGGGCACGGGCGAGGGTCGTTTCCGGACCGTCGACCCCGTAAAGAATTTTCCAGCCGGACAGACCCAGCCAGGCATCGGCCTTGACGGGCTCGACCTTCTCGAATCCGCCGCTGATGCCGGCGTGCCGGACCAGATGGTCGGCAACTTGTACGGCCGCGGCAAACAACCGCTGGCGCGGGGCCTGGTCGGGCGCGTTGTGATACCGGACCGTGAGAGTGATCTCCTCCGAGAGCTGGTGGCGCTCGAGGTAGTGCGCGCCGATCTGCGCATGGTCCCAGCCAATGAGGCGGCGCTCGTGCGCGCAGACATCGGCCGAGGTGGCGTGCGAAGTTTGGGTGACCTCCAGCAATTCGTCGGGAAACGAGTAGGCCATGACGACCTTGCCGACGTTGTGCAGCAGACCGGCCAGGTAATCCGTCTCGTCGTCGATCGCCAGCGGAGTGGCGCGGAGTATTTCGCGCGTCAGCACGGCCGTGCCGATGCTGTGCGACCAGAGTTCTTTCCACGGCAACGGAGTGGGGGAGTTGGACTGCAGGCGCTCGAGCTCCTCGATGACCGGCGTGGCCATCGACAACTCGCGGATCTGGCGCAGACCGAGGAAGAACACCGCCTCCTCGATGTTGTTTACGCGGGCCGACAGACCGAAGTAAACCGAGTTGACCATACGCAGCAGTCGCGCCGAGAGCGACGGGTCGCGCCGGATGATCTCGGCAATCTGCGAGGTGAGGCTCTGGTCGGATTTCACCAGATCACTCAGTGCGCGGTTGTTGACCTGCAACGAGGCAAGCTTGGGGCAGGCATCAATGCGCCGCCGGACATCCTGGTCCGCCAGTCGCGCCGCGGGCGGCGCTACGGGCGTTGGAAAGGAGAAAGACATTGGGAAATGGGCTGCGCTCCATGAGGGCATGGCGCGACGGTGACCTTATCGGCGGACACCGGGTCCGCTTTAGGGGTTTTCGTTAAAGCGATGTGATTTGCGGCCGATAGGGAAGGGAGCGAATCAACCCATCCGACGCCGCCCCACGCGGCCCGGGGCATTCGCGATTTCCCGCACGTGAACCCCGCCCAGCTCCAACGCCAGCTCCAGGAAGCGATCAAGCATCACCAGGCCGGCCGCCTTTCGCAGGCCGAAGCGATCTATCGCCGCATCCGGTCTGCCGCTCCGGCGAACTTCGACGTCTGGCACCTCCTCGGGGTCATCGCGATCCAGCAAGGGCGTGCGACCGAGGCGGTCGAACTGCTTACCAAGGCCCACAAGCTCAGCCCGCCGCACGCGGTGTGCGCCATGCGTCTCGGGCTGGCCCATCTCATGGGCGGGCACGGCACGGAGGCCGAGGCCTTTCTGGCCAAATCCATCCAGCTCAATCCGCAACTGCCCGAGGCGTGGGACAATCTCGCCTATTGCTACAAGACGCAGAACCGCCTGCGCGAGGCGATCGAGTGCCACCAGAAAGTCACCGCGCTCAAGCCGGACTACGCCATCGGCTGGTATAACTTTGGATTGACCCTCAGCCTCTACGGCCAGCCGACCGAGGCGTTGAAATGCCATGAACGCTCGCTCGTGGCCGATCCGAATTATGCCTATGGCCACTATGGCCGCGCGCAGGCGCTGCAGCAATTGCACTGCATGCCCGAGGCGATCGCCGCCTACGATCGGTTCCTTGCGAAGGAGCCGATGCATTTCGAGGCGCGCAGCTACCGGCTTTTCGCCCTGAACTACGGAGAGACGCTCACGCGCGAGCAGGTGTTCGCCGAGCACATCAACTTTGGGCGCGATGTCGGCACGTATCTCGCGCCCGCGTTCCCGAATTGCCCCGAGCCGGCGAGGAAACTGCGCGTGGCCATCCTCTCGCCCGATCTGCACACGCACTCGTGCGCCTACTTCATCGAGCCGTTGGTGCAGCACCTCGACCGGGAGCAGTTCGAGATCTGTCTCTATCACGATCACTTTCGGGAAGATGCGGTCTCGCAGCGCCTCAAGTCGTTCGCGACGGTCTGGCGGCAGTTTGTGGGTCTGTCCGGCCCGGCCGTCATGGAAGTGATTCGCGCCGACCAGCCCGACATCCTGATCGATCTGGCCGGCCACACCGGCATGACCAATCGCTTGCCGCTCTTCGCGCAGCATCTCGCCCCCGTGCAGATTTCCTACCTCGGCTATCCCAACACCACCGGGGTGCCCGCGATCGGCTATCGCTTCACGGATGCTATCGCCGATCCGCCGGGTGCGGCGGATCGTTTTGCGACAGAAAAGCTCGTGCGCTTCTCTCCGGTCGCGTGGGCCTACCGGCCACTGGACAGCGCTCCGGCCGTCGCACCCGTACCCAGTGCCGACGGGGCCCCGGTCACGTTCGGCTGCTTCAACAATCTCGGCAAAGTCAGTGACACCATGCTCGCCGTCTGGGCCCGCATCCTCGCCGTTGTACCCGGCTCACGCCTGATGCTGAAAGGCCCCGGTTTGAGCGCCCCCGCCATGCGGACGCGCTATCTTCATCGGCTGGCGGCCGCCGGTCTACCCGTCGAGCGGGTCGAGCTCATCGAGCGCACGGCCGGTACGGAGGAGCACCTGGCACTCTACCATCGCGTCGACATCGCGCTCGATACCTCGCCTTACAGCGGCACCACCACGACGTGCGAGGCCCTGTGGATGGGCGTGCCGGTTGTTACCTTGCGCGGTGACCGCCATGCCGCGCGCGTCAGCGCCAGCCTGCTCACCGCACTCGGCCGGCCGGAGTGGATTGCCACGTCGGTGGACGACTATGTGCGGATCGCCGTGGAACTGACGTCGGATCCGACCCGACTCGCCGGGATCCGCGCAGGCCTCCGCGAGGAAATGCGGCGCAGCGCGCTGCTCGACCACGCCGGCCAGGCCCGCCGTTTTGGCGACGCGCTTCGCGAGTGCTGGGCTGCGTGGTGCGAGAAGCAGGCTGCTGTTGCGGCCTGCTCCGACTGAAATCCAAGCTCAAGATAGGTTGTGCTGCCCGGGATGGGTAAATTCTGCCGCTTCGGACTTGAAGCGATTCTGTCGACTTTGTTTAGGAAGATCAGGGACTTGAAAAATCGCTTTATTCATTAGAGGAAAGGCGTTTGTGGGCTAGATTATCGGGCAGGCATGGAATTGGCTTAATTGGAGGCATCCGCAGTTCCCTTCGCCCTGCCTCACTATGAACAAGCCATCCCCGCATTCACTGCCTCTCGAAAACGCCAGCATACTTCTCACCGGCGGCACGGGCTCGTTTGGCAAGGCGTTTGTCAGGACTGTGCTCAGCCGCTATCCTGGCATAAAGCGGTTGGTCGTTTTCTCGCGCGACGAACTCAAGCAGTTCGAGATGGCGCAGCAATTTCCCACCGCGAAATACAAGGCGATGCGCTATTTCATCGGCGACGTGCGCGATGAGGCGCGCCTCCGCCGGGCCATCGAAGGCATCGACATTGTCGTCCACGCCGCGGCGCTCAAGCAGGTACCCACCGCGGAATACAATCCCTTCGAGTGCATCAAGACCAACGTCCTCGGGGCCCAGAACATCATCGAGGCCTGCCTCGACAGCAATGTGCGGCGCGTCGTGGCGCTGTCGACCGACAAGGCCGCAGCGCCCATCAACCTCTATGGCGCCACCAAGCTGTGCTCGGACAAACTTTTTGTCGCCGCGAACAACATCAAGGGTGCACGCGACATCCGTTTCAGTGTCGTGCGCTACGGCAACGTCATGGGCAGCCGGGGTTCGGTCATTCCCTTTTTTCTCGAGAAGCGGAAAACGGGCGTGTTGCCGATCACCGATCCAACCATGACGCGCTTCAATATCAGCCTGCAGGAGGGCGTAGAGATGGTGCTTTGGAGTATTGTGAACGCGTGGGGGGGCGAAATCCTCGTCCCGAAGATACCTTCCTACCGCATCACGGATCTTGCGCAGGCCATCGGACCTGAGTGTGCCCACCCGGTTGTCGGGGTGCGCCCTGGCGAGAAGATCCACGAGGAGATGATCACGGCCAGCGACAGCCTCAACACGGTGGATCTCGGTCGTTATTATGCGATTCTCCCCGGCGGCGCCGACTACACCCAGCTGGAATACTGCAAACAGCACAAGTGCCAGCTGATGCCCGCCGGCTTCTGCTACAACAGCGGCACCAACGAGCATTTCCTTACCGTCGCCGAACTGCGGCAGCTGATAAACGAGCACGTCCAGTCCAGTGGCGATGCCGACCCCGGGCGCGACAGCCGGTCACCGCTCCTGCGCGAACTCGCCCCCGTGGCCTGAGCGCTGCCGCAAGGATGCACCCAGTCATGTTGAGCTACGGACGCCAGAGCATTTCTGAAGACGATATCGCCGCGATCTCGGCTGTATTGCGCTCGGATTTTCTCACCCAAGGGCCGTTGATCGCGGAGTTTGAACGCTGTTTCGCCGAGCGGGTGGGGGCGCGGCATGCCGTCGCCGTGAATAGTGCCACCGCTGCGCTGCATCTGGCGATGCGTGTCGCGGAGATTAGCGTGGGCGATCGCGTCGTTACCTCGCCGATCACCTTTCTCGCCTCGGCCAATGCCGTGGCTTACGTCGGTGCTATTCCCGATTTCTGCGATATCGATCCTGTCACCTTCACGCTCGACCCGCGCGAGCTGGAGCGCTCTTGGCGCGACGATACGCGAGCCGTCGTAGCCGTGGACTATGCCGGTCAGTCGGCCGACCTGCCCGAGATTGCCCGTATCGCCCGCGCTCGCGGGGCGGTGGTAATCGAGGATGCCTGCCATGGAGTGGGTGGCTCGTTCCATGTCGCAACCCGGCCCGACCGCGCGTGGTCACTGGGAGCCAATCCCTGGGCGGATATCGGAGTCTTCAGTTTCCATCCGGTGAAGACCATGACGACCGGTGAGGGGGGGATGCTCGTGACCGACCGTCAGGATTGGGCCGACCTTGCGCGTACGCTGCGCTCCCACGGCATTACGCGTGATCATGCGCGGTTTGAGACGCCAACTAGCGACAGTTTGCTCGGGGAACAAGGGCCGTGGTTCTACGAGATGCAGGAACTCGGCTTTAACTACCGCCTGACTGATCTTCAGTGCGCCCTCGGTCTTTCGCAGCTCAAACGGCTCGATTCCTTTATTGCGCGCCGTCGCGACATCGTTGCCGCTTACAACACCGCCTTCTCCGATCTGGACTGGCTGCGTCCGCCTGGTCTGCGTGCAGCGGTCGATGCCACTACCACGTCGTGGCATCTTTATACGGTGCAGCTCGATTTCACGGCCCTGGGGCGCACGCGGACACATGTGATGGATGAGCTGCGCGAAGCCGGGATTGGTACACAAGTGCTCTACATCCCCGTTCACCTGCAACCGTGGTATCGTCGCACCTACGGCTACGGTCCCGGCAAGTGCCCCGTCGCCGAGGCATTCTATGCCTGTGCCCTCAGTCTGCCGCTTTACCCGGCGATGACGGACGCTGACGTCGCCCGTGTCATTGCGGTCGTTCGAGCGCTGGCGCCCGTTTCTCTTTCCATTCCATGAAATACAGCACCCCGCAGGAAGAATTTTGGGCCGGCGAGTTCGGTGATCACTATATCGACCGCAACAACACGTCCGCGATGATCGAAGCCAAGCACGCAATGTTCCGCCGCGCGCTGACTCCGGCGGCCGGTATCCGCAGCGTGGTGGAGCTTGGCTGCAACATCGGGCTCAATCTTATCGCGCTCTCCCGCCTGCTGCCGCAACCCGAGCTGCGGGGCGTTGAGATCAACGCCACCGCCGCCGCCCGCGCGCGGGAAAACCTGCCGGGCGCGCAGATCACCCATGGCTCCCTCTTCGACTACACACCCGAGGCGCCCGGCGATCTCGCCTTCACCTGCGGCGTGCTGATTCATCTCAATCCCGACATGTTGCCGGCGGTCTACGCCAAACTGGCGTCGGCCTCGCGCCGCTTTGTGCTGATTGCCGAATACTACAATCCTTCGCCGGTCACCGTCAGCTACCGCGGGCACGGTGAGCGGCTCTTCAAGCGCGACTTTGCCGGAGAGTTTCTCGATGTCCGCCGGGAGTTCCGGCTGGCCGATTATGGCTTTGTCTACCGGCGGGACCCGCACCATCCGCTCGACGACCTGACTTGGTTTCTGCTGGAAAAATGAGCACCGTTGCCCTCATCCCCGCCCGCGGAGGCAGCAAACGCATCCCGCGCAAGAACGTGAGGCTCTTCGCGGGCCAGCCGATGATTGCGCACTCGCTGCGCGCGGCGGGCGCGGCGGGCGTGTTTGACCGCATCCTCGTCTCCACGGACGATCCCGAAATTGCCGCCGTCGCTCGCGAGCACGGGGCCGAGGTGCCCTTCGTCCGCCCGGCCGAGTTGGCCAACGATTTTGCCGGCACCGATGCCGTCATAGGGCACGCGCTCGAGTGGCTCGCCGTGCAAGGTCAGCCGGCCGCGCGCTTTTGCTGCATCTACGCCACTGCGCCATTTCTGCGCCCGGCCGACTTGCGCCGTGGCCTCGCCGTACTTGAGGAGACACAGGCCGCCACGGCGTTCTCCGTCACCACCTATCCCTACACGATTTTTCGCTCGCTCAAATTTAACGCCACTGGCCGCGTCGAGATGTTCTGGCCGGAAAATTTCACCAAGCGTTCGCAGGACCTTCCGGCAGCCTGGCACGACGCGGCCCAATTCTATTGGGGCGACACGGCCAAGTACCTCGCCGAACGCCGGCTCTTTTCGAGCAACTCCGTGCCGGTCGAGATTCCCCGGGCGCGCGTACAGGACATCGATACGCCCGAGGACTGGGAGGTTGCCGAGCTGATGTTCCAGGCCTTGGAAGCCCGCGAGGCGCGCGCTACCGCCACTCTCCCCGTATGACCCCCACCTTG
This sequence comes from Opitutia bacterium, assembly GCA_016187925.1. GTDB lineage: Bacteria > Verrucomicrobiota > Verrucomicrobiia > Opitutales > Opitutaceae > Didemnitutus. Next base: position 13,023 of record JACPIS010000033.1, read on the forward strand.
CTCATCCGCGCCGACGGCAGCGCCAGCATCGGCGCGGGCCATGTGATGCGCTGTCTCGCGCTTGCGCAGACCTGGCAAAATCAGGGCGGGCGGACGCTCTTTGTGCAAGCGGCGACGACACCTGCGCTCGTCCGGCGCCTGCACGTCGCCGGCTGTGAGAGCGTGACGATCGCCGTCGAGCCGGGTAGCGCGGCAGATGCTGCGGAGACCGTCCACCACGCGCAGGCCTGCGGGGCGAAGTGGGTCGTTGGCGACGGTTATCATTTCGGCGCCGCGTGGCAGCAACAGGTCCGCGCCGCGGGCCTCCGTCTGCTCGTCATCGACGACTATGGCCATGCCGATCACTACCACGCCGACCTCGTCCTCAACCAGAATCTCTCCGCCGACGCCGCGCTCTACGCCCGGCGCGACGCGCAAACCCGGTTGCTGCTCGGGCCACGTTATGCCCTGCTGCGCCGCGAATTTACCGCCGTGCCCCGGCCGATCCGCGATTTCACCGCGCCAGCGCGCAAGGTGCTCGTCACCCTCGGCGGCGGCGATCCCGACAACGTCACGGGTCAGGTTCTCACCGCGGTGTCGCGCATGCCCGGGCTCGAAGTCTGCGTCGTGATCGGGGGTAACAATCCGCACCGCGTCGCCCTATTGGCCACGGCCGCTGCGAATCCCTCCGTTCGCTGCGTGGTCGACGCCACCGACATGCCCGGCCTTATGGCTTGGGCCGACATAGCCGTGACGGCCGGAGGGTCGACCTCCTGGGAGCTGGCCTGCGCCGGCTTGCCCGCGCTTCAACTGGTCCTCGCGAACAACCAGGCGAGGATAGCTGGCGCACTCGCCCGTGCCGGGGCTACTGTCAATCTCGGGGATTTTCGCACGGTGACATCCGAGGCCCTTGCGACCCGGCTGGGCGAATTATGCGCCGACTCCTCACGCCGTGCCGCGATGAGTGCACGCGCGGCTCGATTGGTCGATGGCCACGGTGCCCGCCGTGTTGCTGCCGCGCTCGGTATGCCGCTTCGCCTGGCGATCGTGAGCGATGCCGGTTCGTGGTTGAATGCATTTTTACCGGAGTTGTGTGACGCTTTTACTGCCGCCGGACACGAGGTGCGCTGGATTCACGAGCCGGCGGAACTGGCGGAGGGCGACATCGCGTTCCTTCTCTCGCTCAGTCGCATCGTCCCGCCGGACGCCTTGCGCCGCCATGCGCACAATCTCGTGGTGCACGAAAGTGCGTTACCCCACGGCCGCGGCTGGTCGCCTCTCACTTGGCAGGTGCTTGAGGGAAAGAGCGAAATTCCGGTTACGCTGCTGGAAGCGGCAGACGAAGTGGACGCCGGTGATATCTACGTGCAGGAAATCATCCATCTGCGTGGCGACGAACTGGTGAACGAGCTTCGCGCGGCTCAGGCCGCCGCCACGATCCGGCTCTGTCGCGATTTTGTCTCTCGCTATCCCTTCATCCTGGCGGAAGTGCGCCCGCAAGCGGGTGAGGCGATGTTCTATCCGCGCCGTCGTCCCGCCGACAGCCGGCTTGATCCGGACAAGACGCTGCGCGAGCAGTTCAATCTCCTGCGCGTCTGCGATCCAGAGCGCTACCCCGCCTACTTCGAACTCGCCGGCCAGCGCTACGCTATCCGGATTTCCACCGTGCGCGAGGCATCATGACTGACCGACGCTGCATCGTTTGCTCGCGATGAATACCACCACCAGGCCCAACTTCACGCTCTTGTTGACCGGCGCCGGCGGGGTCGCGGCGCCCGGACTCATCGCGCATTTGCAGGCCAAGGGGGTGCGCGTACTGGCGGCGGATATGAATCCGCTGGCCACGGGGCTCGTCCTGGCTGACCGCGGCTATTGCATCCCGGCCGCCACGTCGCCGCGCTTCCTTCCGGCGATGCGCGATATCTGCCGGGATGAACGGGTCGACGTGTTGGTCCCCTTGGTGGACGAGGAATTGCTACCGGTGCAGGAACTGGCTTCGGACACGCTGCACGTCCTCACGCCGCGGGCCGCCTTCATTCGCACATGCCTTGATAAATATCGCTTGTGCGCGGAGCTGGCCCGAGCGCAAGTTTCCTGTCCGCTGACGTGGTTGCCAGGCGCAGACCTTGCCACGCTGCCTTATCCACTGATCCTGAAGCCACGTACGGGCAGAGGCAGCCGGGGCGTGGTGCGGGTGGATTCGGCCGACGCCTTGCAGCGAGCGCTGGATGCGGTCGACGGCGCCTGCGGCGGGATGATGCTCCAGGAGTTTATCGATGGCCCGGAGTTCACCGTTTCGGTGGTCGTCTGGCGCGACGGCGAGGTGCAGGCAGTCGTGCCCAAGGAGATCATCGCCAAACGGGGCGTGACGCAGATGGCGGTCACGCGTCGGCATCCCGGCATCGAGCGGCTTTGTCACCGCCTGCAGGAGGTGTTGCGGGCTGACGGACCGTTCAACGTGCAACTCCGACTCCATCCTACATCGGGCGAGCCGTTGCTTTTCGAGATCAACCCCCGCTTCTCGACCACCGTGACGCAGACGATGGCGGCGGGGATCGACGAACTTTACGGCCTCGCGCTCCAGGCGGTGCACGGGCGCGCCACCCACCCCTTCGGTGCCTGGACGGAGAATCTCGTGCTCCGCCGGCGTTCGGTGGATGAATTCGTCGCGGAAACCGATTACCTCGGCGCCCGACGCTCCAAGCTATGCGACGTCCGGTGATCGCAGTCACAGGAGCCGGCGGTTTTGTCGGCGCCGCCTTGGTGAGTCACCTTCGCGGCTTGGGGTGGCCCGTGGTCGCCTTCCGCCGGGGGACGGAGCCGCGCTTTGCACAACAGGAATGCTTTGCCGATCTTGCCCACCGCGCACATCTGGCGGCGCTGGTCGAGCAGGGGTTTCGCGCGGATGTGATCGTTCACCTCGCGGGGCGGGTGGAAATCGCGCTGCAGCCCGATCCGGCGCAGCCCACGACCGGTTGCCGGCCAGGACAGGTCGCGGTGGAACCGCTGTATTCCGCCAACGTCGTGGGCACGGCCAACGTCGTGGATCTCGCGCATGCGTGCGGTGCCCGCAAGATCATCTTCGCCTCCTCGCAGACCGTTTATGGCTACGGCGAGCACGGCCGGGCGGACGAGCAAACGCTCCTGTGCCCGCTCGAGCATTATGCGGCCAGCAAGGTATGCGCCGAGCGGTTGCTCAAGACGTCGTCCCACTCAGGACTGGCGGTCGTTATCCTGCGTTTTCCGGGCGTGTTTTCGCCGCAACGGACTTCGGGGGCCGTCCACGCGCTGTGTCGCGCTGCGGTGAAACAGCGAGTGATTTTGCTCCAACCGGACTGCGCGATTCCCTTCGACGTGCTGGCGCTCGATGACTTGCTGCCGGCATTTGCAGCGGCGATCGAATACGAGGGGGAGTCGCTGGAGGTATTCAATCTTTCCACAGGCGAGCCGTGCAGCCTGGAACGGCTGGCGGAGCGGATTGCGGCGCTGGTGCCCGGAACCCGCATCGAAAAGCGAGGCGTTCCCCAGCCGACCTTCCAGATGAGCGCAGAGCGGGCCGCGCGGCTCCTGCACTGGCAACCGGCGCCTTTGGCACATCGACTGACGGAAGTGCTCTCCGTCCTGCAACTATGACGACGGAGCTTTGCCAGGCAGCCCGCAGGGTCGGTGCGGCCCTCGCCCGCTGGAGCGTCGAAAGACGGTTCAACGGCCGCCGGCTGGGCAGTCAGTTCAAGGCCGAGGCCGACCGGTGGGCTCATGAGCTGTGGACCCGGGAGTTGCAGGCCATCGCGCCCGGCTCGACTGTGATCAGCGAGGAGGACGAACAGGTGGGAGCGGTTCCTCCGCCGGAGCGTTACTGGCTCGTAGACCCGCTCGATGGCACGGCGAGTTTTGTGGAGGGATTCCCGGGTTGGGTCACGCAGGTCGCCTGGATGGAAAATCACCGGCCCGTCGCGGCAGTGGTCTTTGCTCCGCTGACCGAGGAACTCTTTCGGGCGGAACTCGGGCGAGGGGCCTTCCTCAACGAGCGTCCGCTGGTCGTCGATCCCACCGTTTTCCCCGTGACCCTGGTGGACAATTATCCGGAGCCTCGGGGAATTGCCGCGGCGGCGATGCAGCGGTTCGGCCTTTCGCGTTATCTGGAGTCGGGCAGCATCGGATTGAAGATCTGTCGGGTTGGCGCCGGGCACGCCGATGTGTTCGTGAAGGATGTCAGCGTGAAAAGCTGGGACGTGGCCCCGGGTGATCTGCTCCTCTCCGAGGCTGGCGGGGTGCTGACCACCTTGGACGGCCAACCGTTCGATTACCGCGGGAGCGTCGCCCACACCGGACTGATCGCCAGCCGCTCCCTGGGCTTCGGTCGGGAAATCGCTCAGTGGGCAAGTCTGACCGGTTTCCGCTCCACACTCACCGCTTGATTCTCCCTTCTTCCTTTTCATTCACCCATGAATCCCATCAAAAAATTCAGCCAGGAAGATGCCGCCTACTTTGAGCGCCGCGATCGCTTCGTCGAAAAATATGTCGACGCCGGCTTCACCTTCGTTGCTGACAACTGGCCGATGATGGCGGGCACGGTGAATATTGCGCGCTCGCTCGCCATCTACGAACTCGTCAAGCAGGTCAGCCATCTGCCTGGGCATTTTTGCGAGCTGGGCTGCTGGAACGGCACGAATCTGATCTATCTGGCCAAGCTTGCGCAGCTCACGAAACCGCGCAACTACACCGAGGTCTTCGGCTTCGACGCTTTTGCCGGCCTCCAAGTCTTCGACGAAAAAGACGGTGCGGCGATCCAGGCCGGGCGAGGCAAGTACAAGGGCAACCCGGAATTGCTGCAGGATGCGCTCAAATGGCACGGACTCGAGGACACGGTTCGCATGGTGAAAGGGAATATCGAGGAAAGCCTCCCTGCGTTCCTTCAGGAGCGGAAGGATGTCCGCTTCTCCTTCGTCTACCTCGACACCGATCTCTATCCGTCCATCCGCTGCGGCATCGAGCTGCTCTACCCGAAGCTGCTCAAGGGCGGCATCATGGTGTTCGATGAATACAATATCGCCGAATGGCCCGGCGAAACCTCGGCGGTGCACGACGTGCTCGGTCACGATGCCGTCTTGCGCGCGGTGCCGATGACTCGTCAACCCACCGCCTATCTCGTCAAATGATCCTGCCGCGGCCAACCCTGCCCGCGAACCACCCGCCAATCCGGACTCAACCGTGAACAATACCATCAAAATCAGCACCCGTCTCGTCGGGGCCGGACACCCCGCCTATGTGATCGCCGAGATGTCGGCGAACCATAACCAGGACTTCAACCGTGCGGTGGAGATCGTGCAAGCCGCCAAGGCGGCGGGGGCCGATGCCGTCAAGCTGCAGACCTATTCTGCCGACGCGCACACGATCGACAGTCAGAAGACGGAGTTTAAAATCGCCGGAGGCACCGCGTGGGACGGCCAGACGCTCTACGGACTGTATCGCGACGCCTATATGCCGTGGGATTGGCAACCCAAGCTCCAGAAGGCCGCCACGGAGTTGGGGCTCGATTTCTTTTCCGCGCCGGTGGACGCGACCAGCTTGGAGTTTCTCGAGACTCTGGCCGTGCCGGTCCACAAAATCGCTTCCTTCGAATTGGTGGATCTGCCCCTGGTCCGCCGGGTCGCGCAGACGGGCAAGCCCGCCATCATGTCCACCGGCATGGCTTCGCTGGCGGAGATCGATGACGCCGTGCGGGCTTTCCGCCAGGCTGGCGGGACGCAACTCGCCCTGCTCAAGTGCACGAGCGCCTACCCGTCGCTTCCGGAAGAGATGAATTTACGCACCATCCCGCACCTCGCCGAGGCGTTCGGCGTGCCGGCCGGTCTATCCGATCATACGCTCGGCATCGCGGTGCCGGTCGCGGCCGTCGCGCTGGGCGCGTGCATCGTCGAGAAGCATTTCACCCTTTCCCGGGCGGAACCGGGGCCGGACAGCGCCTTTTCGCTCGAACCGGCCGAGTTTAAGGCGATGGTCGAAGCGATCCGCATGACCGAGAAAGCACTCGGATCCGTGAACTACCGGATGACCGCCAAGGAGGAGGCGAGCCGGGTGTTCCGGCGTTCACTCTTCGTGGTGCAGGACGTGAAGGCCGGTGAACTGCTCACCGCGGCGAATGTCCGCAGCATACGCCCGGGCTGCGGATTGCCGCCGAAACACTGGGAACAGGTGATCGGCCGCAAGGCGGCGCGAGACATCGAGCGCGGCACACCACTGGACTGGAGCCTGATTGCCGGATGAAAACCGACCGTATCCTGATCGTCGCTGCGCATCCCGATGACGAAGTCCTCGGTTGCGGCGGCACCATCGCGCGCCTCGCCACCGAAGGCGCCGCCGTCACGATCCTGATCCTCGCGAACGGCTTGTCCTCGCGGCCGGATTTCGACCCCGTGCGCGACGCTCCGCTTATGAAATTGCATCACGAGCGCGCGCAACGCGCCGGCGCGCTGCTCGGCGCCCGCGAGGTGGTGCTAGCAGGGTTTCCCGACCAGAAGATGGACACCGTGCCGCTGCTCGACATCACGCAGACCATCGAGCGGGAGATCGCGCGCGTGCAGCCCGAGATCGTCTTCACCCAGCACGGGGGTGACCTGAACCAGGATCATGTGCTCACCTTCCGTGCGACGCTCGCCGCCACGCGGCCGATGGCGGGGCATCCGGTGAGGCGCGTCTATGCCTACGAGGTCGGCTCGTCCACCGAATGGGCGTTTCAGCAATTCGAACCGGTGTTCCGGCCGCAGGTGTTTTTCGACATCACGGCGCACCTCGAGACGAAGATCGCGGCGATGCAGGTTTACGAGAGCGAGGCGCGGGCGTTTCCACATCCTCGTTCACCGGAGGCGCAGCGCGCGCAGGCGCAGCGCTGGGGCAGCACCGTGGGCGTCCATGCCGCCGAGGCGTTCGCCTGTATTCGCGACCTGCGGTGACCGCCCTGGCGTCCTGTCGATCCCTTTATGAAAAACACCTCGCAACCCGCGGTCGAACTCGCCACCCGCTACAAGGCAGAGATCGGCGCCATCACTGAGCTGGTCGAACCCAGCATCCACGTCTTCGCGCATTTGCTGGAACTGCAGAAGTCGCTTAATGTTGCCGGCGACATGTTGGAGACAGGCGTGTTTCGGGCAGGGACGGCGTCGCTGCTGGCCGCGGGGCTGCAGGGGAACGAGCGACTGTTCCTGATTGATCCGACCCAGAATGTGGACGTGAACCGGCAGACGATCGAGCGCTTCGCGCGGACCCAGCCGGAGCAACTCGTTTTTCACGTGCTCGATTCGATGGCGGTGAACAAGTGGCGCGAGAGCATGCTGTCACCTGCGGTGCCGCTCGTGCGCTTCGCGCACATCGACGGGGAGCACAGCTACGATGCCGTCTATTCCGACCTGGACCTGTCCCGGCGCTATCTCACCGGCGGCGGGGTGATCGTGCTCGATGATATCTTCAACATGAATTCGGCGTGCTGCACGCATGCGCTGTTCGACTATCTGCGCGACCAGCCGCTGCTGCAACTCGTGGCCATGGGTTTCCGCAAGGCCTACCTGTGCGAGAGCCGCCATGTCGCCAGTTACCGGCGGTTCTTCGTCCGGCTGCCCGAATTGCTCGCGCAGACAGCCAACCTGCACGTCCGGCTCTGTTTTAACAGTTGGGCGCACGAGCGCTCCTACGTGACGTTCGATGCATGCGAGCCGAACGCGCCGCACTATCAGATCATTGGCAAGCGCTTTGCCCGGCTGGAGGAGGCGCTGGCGGCGCTGGAAACGTTGCCCTGAGGATGGCTCAATGGACCGCCTGTGGCCGGACTGGCGATGTATGGCCGGCCCGGTCGGCCATGGCGCTGAGTTTCTGCCCGATGGCCATGAAGGTGGGGGTGCGGAGCAGCACGGAGCCGGTCCGGCGGGCCAGGGTTTTGAAATCGCCCGGTTCCCCCGTGTTTGCGTGACGCATCAGAGCATCAAGCAGTGGTGAGGCGGTGTTTTTCAGCACCAGCTCAAGTTGCGGCAGCGTGAGTTTGGCGGCCGCACTCTCGAGTGCGTGAACGGCATCTTTGGTCGCTCCCAGCCGGATGAGACCGAGGACAAGAACCGAGTGCGCGGCATCATCCCCGGGATTAAAGTCCGCCATGAGACGGGCAATGTCGGCAGACCGGACAAACTCTCCCTTCTGAAACAGATCGATCAGGCGCTTCCGCAAATCGTCGTAGTCGGGACGCAGGCAGTGCCCGCGGAAGGGGCTTTTGAATTCGTAGTCGGAAATCTGCTCGGTGACAAAGTGCTGGAACGGGTCGCCAAAGGTGTTGAGATAATAGCCGTAGCGGAGGGCGTGCTCGCGTGGTTTCGGCGGCAGCTCGGCCCGGCAAAGCAGGTCCAGTAATTCCTCTTCGTTGGCGACCTCATATTGCGCGTCGAGGCCGTCGTAGAAACTGAAGTCGCCGCAGATGGCGGGCCGGCCCCAATAAGTGGCTTCAATGCCGATGGTGGACCCGAACGTCAGCACACGATCCGCGCCTTCGAGCAGCGCGTAGGAATCCGTCTTCTCATCGGGCCGGATGAGAGTGACGTTAGAAAGAGAGACCGTCGCTTCGGTCCAGCGCTGCACGGTCGCGGGGCTCTTGTCGTTCGGGTGCACGCGAACCCAGAGATGGGTGGCGGGACTCCGGGTGGCCAGCAGCTGCGCGATGCGCCGCAGAGCGCCCACTTGGTCGGGATAGATTTTCCCGACAGTGTTGCCACCGATGGCGGCAAATTCGAATTCCGAGGAAGTGAAGAACACGAGGCGCCGTGCGGCGCGGTCCCAGTCGGCCGGTGTGCGGCCGGCTTCCTGCTGCTTCACATGGCTGAACCAGGATTTTTCCACGCGTTGCCGGCGTTCGAGGAAGAAGGCCTCGGCTAGAGGTACGGTTTGTGGATGCCCCGCCGCATGCGCCCAAGCCGCTTTTGTCCGGTCACGGAAAGCCGTCTTCTCGTGCGGGAGGGAATCCCGATAAAGAGCGAACTTGCGGAAATCCGAGCCACGTTCGTGGGTGTAGTAAGGGACGCCGAGCTGCTCGCAGGCGCGCACCGCCGCGCGCATTACGCTCCAGCGTCCATTGTAGATGTAGACGCGGTCATAACGGCTGGCAGCGAGCAGCCGCTTAAAGGCCAGGAAGGCAGCCACAGCGGAATAGATCGTGCGATGGATGACGGCGGCATGCAGTTTGGTGTCGAGCGTCACGGCTCGGGCGAAGTCGATCAGCGAGGAAAGTGCCGCCAGGCCCGCGTCGAAGCCGTCGAAACAGTACCGGCGCAGTGCCTCTTGGTCGGCGAACTTCCGCGGGAGCCCGGCGAGGCGGGCAAGGTCATCCGGAGCGAGCGCGCGCAGTGCACCATGGATGGGCACGGCGCGCGCGAGTTGGGCCGCGCCTTGCAGGCTGCGGCTGACGCACTGGATACAGCGTTGGGTTTCGTGCAGCGGATTGAGCTGACAGGAGGGCAGCTCGGCATCGCAGAGCACGAGTTCGACCTGATCGCCCAGATCCAAGTGCCGCTGCGCGATTTCTAGGTCCGTCTCAAAATGTGGCGTCGAAAACGCCAAGGGCGCATAGACCAGCACGCGTCGGGGCGCTCGGTCGGGAAGGAAGGCTTGGCTGATCGTGAGATCAGAGACTGGGGCGGGCGATGATTCGGGGAAAATGGGCATACGAGAGCAGGGCTATTCAGCAATTACGGTGCCTTCTCTCAGTGAAGGCGGGTAATCCATTCTTTGCGTGGAAGTAGTGCGATTCTAGATATTGTTAAGGGTTCCGACGGGCAATAATTGCCGCTGCGAAAAGCCTGCCGTGACGAAGCGGCCATTTTCGCGTTTTTTCTCAGAGGACGAATGCGCCAAAATTTTACTGGATAGAGATATGCGACGCATGCAATCGCCTTGGCAGGTGTCCTGCTAAATCGAAGGGAATGAATTCTACCCCGGGCAGCTCAATCTCATCCAGCGCAGCGCAAACCAAGCAAACTCCCGACGGCGCGCCGGTTGACAGCATACTTCCGCCGGCGGGAGAGAGTATCAGCGTGGAGCGATTGCGCGCAGCGTTGGAGCGAGCGGAGACTGCGGCGGAGTGCGTGGAAGTGGCCGGACTAGCCGAGCAGATCGGGGAGGCTGAACTGCATCGCCAGGCCTTGGGCCGGGCGGTGGGACTCGACCGGCATTGCCAGACCGCCTTGCTGACCCTCGCGGCGCATGCCAGCGCCGAGGGAGACAAGGCATCGACTTTCGCCTTTCTGGAGGAGGCGTCGCGGGCGGGCGTGCTGCCTGACGACGTCCGGCCGGTGTTGCAGGAATTGTTCGGCCAGGTGGCCGGCGAAGAGAGCTTGCAAAACTACTTGAGGGCTATCGGCCGGACTCCGGTGAAAAAGGCCGCGAAATCACTGTCCATCCTCCTGGTCACAAATTTGTTTCCACCGCAGGAATTGGGGGGCTACGGGCGCATGATGTGGGAGTTTGCTCACGGACTGCTCGAGCGCGGGCACCGGGTGCGCGTGCTCACGGCGGATGTGACGGAGTTCGGCCATCAGGCACCGAGCGAAGAAGAGAGCGCAATGGAGCGGCATGTCATGCGTACGCTCAAGTTGGTCGGCACGTGGGTGGGCGGTCGCGGCGTGATGCTTGATGATCGCAACGAGATTGTCCGACGCTTGCGCGACAACGCCGCGCGTGTGCGCACAGCGATCGTCAAGTCCGAGGCTGATCTCCTGCTGGCCGGTAATCTCGACTTTCTCGGCATGCCAGCCCTCCAGCCTGCGTTTGCGCAGCGCGTTCCCGTGTTGCATGCGCTGGCCAACGCCTCGCCGGGATACTCCGTGCCGGAGTTGCCGGCGGGAGTTTCCTATTGGGTGGCCCCTTGCAGCGATTGGAATGGGCAGGTGCTGCGGGACGCCGGTTACGAGCCGGCGCGGGTTGAGACGCTTTATCCCGGCGCACGCATCGACCGTTTTTTCCGGCTTTTCCTGCCCGACACCAGACGGCTGCGGATTTGCTATGCCAGTCTGGTGCTGCCCTACAAAGGGGCGGACACACTTGTGCAGGCGTTGGGCCGTTTGCATGCGGCCGGAATGGATTTCTCGGCTGAAATTGCGGGCGACGCCCCCGATCCGGTTTTTTTGCAGGGCTTGCAAGACTTTGTCCGCGCACAGGGCATGGAGAGCAAAGTCCACTTTACCGGATTTCTCGATCGCGCGGGGCTGGCGGGACTTTTCGCGCGAAGTAACGTGCTGGTTTTCCCGAGCAAATTCGAGGAGCCGTTCGGCATCTCGCAAGTGGAGGCATTGGCGGCCGGTCTGGTGGTCGTGACCAGTGGCACCGGCGGAGCCAAGGAAATCATCCGAGACGGAATTGACGGCGTGCGGTTCCTGGCCGGGAACGATGCGGATCTGGCCGGTAAACTGGCTGCGCTGGCGCAAGAACCCTCTCAGATGGTGCGGCTGCAAAGATACGCTCAAGCCCGGGCAGTGCGTTTTTCCGTCCAGAACGCCGTGGAGAAAATCGAGACTCTGGCCGCCGGGATGCACCAGGCACTCGAGGAGGCCGAGCTCGCTCTGCCCGAACTAGACGTTGCTCCGGTGGCTCCCGGCAAAGAGTGAAACTTCTGACCTGACGGGAAAGCAAAAAGACCCCGGGATGGGACCGGGGTCTTTTTGACGGATAGAGGTGGGCCCCTCAGTCCGCCGGTTGGGTCGGCGTGGCTGGCTCCGGTCCGCCCTAGCCCGGCCGCCCTTGCGGGCGACCGGGGGGTTGGGCGAATCAGAACACAACCACTAGAACAAACCGGTTTACTGGATGAGACGCAGAGCGACCTGGGCGCTCTGGTTCGCCTGGGCGAGCATCGCCGTGCCGGATTGGACGAGGATGTTCCACCGAGCGAGCTGGGTGGATTCCTCGGCCACGTCGACATCGGAGATGCGGCTGTTGGCGGCCTCGAGGTTGGCCTTGTTGACCGTGAGGACTTCCGAAGCGAAGCCGAGGCGGCTCTGCTCGGCACCGTTGTTGGCGCGCATCGTCGCGACGTTGCCGATCGCGGAGGTGATGTTCGCCAGCGTGATGCCGCTGAGGGCGGTGACGCCCGTGGCGGTGATGGTGCCGACACCCGAGGTCGAGGTGGACAGCTGCTTGGCGCTGACCGTCACGGTCTGGGAGCCGTCTTCCGAAACCTGCACGGACAGCGAGGAGGCACTGAACAGTGAGACACCGTTGAACGTTTCACTGGTGAGGGACGACAGTTCGCTCTTGAGCTGCGTGAACTCGGCATCGTAGTTCGACTTGTCCGTGCTGTTCTTGGTCGGATCGGCGTAGAGGGTCTTGAGCTCGCTGATGCGGTCAAGAACCTTGCCGGCGACTTTGAGCACACCGTCCTGCGTTTGCAGGAAGGACACGGAGTTACCGATGTTGCTGGCAGCCGCGCCGGAACGTTTGGCGGCGGCAGACAACTTCATCGACACAGCGAGACCACCGGCATCGTCTGCCGGATTCACGATTTTCGAGCCGCTGGACAACCGGTTAAGGCTGCGTTGCAGCATCGCGTTCGAGGCGGCCAGGTTGTTCGAGGCAACCGTCGCCGAGTAGTTGGTATTAATCACGACTGACATGGTATCTATCCTTGATTTTTGCGACCTTCCGTCGTCGCCACGTATCCGGATAAGCGGCGCCGGATCGCGCCGTCTGGGGCATGTGCCTCAAGAGGGTGGCGCGCCGCAAAACGCGCCAAAGGGGGACATATAGACAACCGCTTCTATTTCAGACGCGGGAGAGCCGGGGGACTAGTCCGGCTCCGCCCGCGGACTCGATCAGCCCAAGAGCTTGAGCGCGATCTGGGCGCTCTGGTTCGCTTGGGCGAGCATGGCCGTGCCGGACTGGACGAGGATGTTGTAGCGGGCGAGCTGGGTGGACTCGGACGCGACGTCGACGTCGATGATGCGGCTGTTGGCGGATTCGAGGTTGGCCTTGTTAACCGTGAGCACCTCTGCGGCGAAGCCGAGGCGGCTCTGCTCGGCACCGTTGTTGGCGCGCATCGTCGCAACGTTGCCAATCGCGGTGGTGATGGCCGCCAAAGCGAGGCCGCTGAGGGCGGTGGCCGAGGTGGCGGTGATGGCACCGACGCCCGAGGTCGAGGTGGCCAGCTGCTTGGCGCTGATTGTCACGGTGGAGGAACCGTCCTCCGAGACACCGACCGAGAGGCTGGAGGCGCCGAAGAGCGAGACGCCGTTGAACGTTTCGCTGGTGAGGGACGACAGCTCGCTCTTGAGCTGGGTGAACTCCGCATCGTAGTTCGACTTGTCCGTGGCGTTCTTGGTCGGATCAGCGTAGAGGGTCTTCAGCTCACCGATACGCTCGAGCACCTTGCCGGCGACCTTGAGCACGCCATCCTGCGACTGCAGGAAGGAGACCGAGTTGCCGATGTTGGTGACGACGGCGCCGGACCGCTTGGCGGCGGCGGACAGCTTCATCGAGACGGCGAGACCGCCCGCATCATCGGACGGATTGACGATTTTCGAGCCGCTGGAGAGCCGGTTCAGGCTCTTCTGCAACATTTCGTTGGAGGCGGCGAGGTTGTTCGACGCGACGGTCGCGGCGAAGTTGGTATTGATGACGACTGACATGGTATCTTCCTTGATTTTTGAGTGCGACGTCCGTGTCGCAATCGGCTCCGGGAGAATCGGCCCTGGAGCGGACCGGCCTTGTTTCTGATTCGCGGCAGGGGAAGTATCGTCGCGGAGGGTGAAAAAATTTAGCGACTTGGCGCAGAATTATTTTTTCGGGCCGCGTTGGCGCGGGGCAGAGCGGGGCGGGTTTTCACTCGGCGGCGGGCCGGCCCGGGCGGAGACGAAAATCCGCCGAAAATAGCCTCTGAAAGATTTAACTTCCGGCGGGGCGTGCCGATGAAGGGTGCGGACAATTGTCTCTTCTTAACTCATCCCTATGGCAGGCATACAAATCTCAGGACTCCTTTCGAACTCCGCCTTCGACTGGAAGTCAGTCGTCGATCAGTTGATCGCCGTCGACGGCATTCCGATCCAGAACCTGAACAAGGAGAAGGACACCAACACGCAGAAGGTCGCTGCGCTCGACCAGCTGCGCACGGCGATGTTTGATCTGAAGGACTCCCTGCAGACCCTGCGCAGCAACAGCGTCTTCTCGGCGCGGAGCGTCAGCGCCGATGTCGCCACGACCTGGAAATCCACCTCGTCCACCGGCGCCGCGCTCGGTAGCTACAAGTTCGCCGTCCAGCAGCTCGCCACCAAGGCGCAGACCACCGGCACCGCTAACATTGGCCAGGGCATCAGCGCCACCGACGATGTCTCCGGTCTGACGCTTTCCAATCTCGCCACCGCCACCGCTGCGACCGCCGGCACGCTCACGGTCAACGGCCAGCAGATCACGATCGCGCTCACCGATTCGCTGCAGAGCGTGTTCACCGCCATCTCCACCGCGACCGGTGGTGATATCACCGCGACCTACAGCGCCGCGACCGACAAGGTCACGCTCACCAGCGCCAGCAACACCCCGATCGTGCTCGGGGCGGCCAACGACACCTCCAATTTTTTCTCGGTCCTCAAGCTGGCCAACAACGGCACGGGCACCGTCGCCAGCTCGGCCTCGCTCGGCACGCTCAAGACCGCCGCCACACTCGCCTCCTCCGGCCTCGCCACCGCGCTTACCGGCCAGGACGGCTCGGGCAACGGCAGCTTCACGATCAACGGCGTCAGCATCAGCTACAACGTCAACACCGACACCATCGGCAGCCTGCTCAGCACCATCAATCAGGCCGGCGCGGGCGTCACCGCGACCTACGATTCGTCGAGCGACCGCGTGAACATCGTCAACAACAGCACCGGCGACACCGGCATGGGCCTCGCCGACACCACGGGCAATCTGCTCGCGGCACTCGGAGTCACCAGCGGCGCGGGGGGCACATTCACGCGCGGCAATAACGCCCTCTTCACCGTCAACGGCGGCCCGACCCTCGCGAGCATGAGCAACACGCTCACCGCCGACGTGCACGGCATCACCGGCCTGAGCGTCACCGTCAACACGCAGACTACGCAGACCCTGCAGGTCGAGAGCGACAGCCAGACGATGCAGGGCGCCATCCAGACGTTCGTGGACAAGTTCAACGCCTTCCAGAGTCTCGTCGAGACCAGCACGAAGATCACCACCACGAGCGGCAAGGTCAGCACCTCCATTCTCTCCGACAACCGCGAGGTGCAGGGTTGGGCGGGCAGCTTGCAGACCTTCGCCTTCGAGGAGGTTTTCGGGTTGACCGGCACCGTGAAGCGCCTCGATCACCTCGGCATCGATTTCAACAGCACCACCGGACAACTCACCGTCAAGGACGCCGGCAAGCTCGCCTCCGCCCTGGCCGATCACCCGGACGACGTTGAGAAGTTTTTCCTCACGAACACGACGGGCTTCGTCGCCAAGATGTACGGCTTCCTCACCACGACCATTGCGGCCGACGGCAGCCAGCAGAGCAATCTGAACTCCGCCAACAATTCGCTGGACGACCAGATCGCGACGCTGCAGCGCCGGCTCGACAACGAGCGCGAGCTGCTGACCAACGCGTTCATCAAGATGACGGAAGCCCAGTCCGCGGCGCAGAGCCAGAACCAGTATCTCACCAACACGTTCTTCAAGAACAACAGCAACTGATCTTGAGCCCGTCCCGCCACTCCGTCCGTTTTCTCCGCGTCGCCTCGGCGCTGCTGGCCGCCGCGCTGCTGGGCGGCTGCGCAGGCGGCCCGGCCATCAACGATCCCGTGCGGGTCGGGCCGTTTTTCGCTCCGCGTAATTTTGCCGGCGACAAGACGATGCCTGCGACCATCCGCCGGGTGCTCGTGCTGCCGGTCTGCGGCGGCAATCTCACCGAACCCGAGGCGGTCGCCGCGCTCGACCCGGTCATCCTCACGACGCTGCAGCGTCAGCAGCGCTTCGAGGTCGTGCCGCTCTCCCGCGAGGAGTGCGCGCAGCGCTTCGGCGCCCGGGAGTTTTCCTCGGCCGGCGCACTGCCGCACGGCTTCCTCGAGCAGGTCGGCCGCTACTACGCCGCCGACGCCGTGCTCTTTGTCGACCTGACGGTCTACCAGCCCTACCGGCCGCTCGGGCTCGGCTTCCGGGCCAAGCTCGCCACGGTGCAGGACGTGCGGCTGATCTGGTCCTTCGACGAGATTTTCTCCGTGACCAACCCCGCGGTGGTCAACGCCGTGCGGCGTTTCCACCTGCAGGAGCAGCACACCACGCCCCCGGTCGACCTCTCGGTCGCGGCGTTGCAAAGCCCGGGCCGTTTCGCCGCCTACGCGGCCGACACGATGTTCGCCACTCTGCCACCGCGCTGATGGACCGGTGCAAATCGCTCTCTTTCCGGCTAAAGTCCCCTTCGCTCCGGACGATTATCATGCTATCAACCAACGGCGTTCCCTGTAGCCCCAGTCAGAGGCGGACCGTTTACACAGAAACGCAAAGCCCATGATTCATTCTACGTCTTCTTCCGATCGGACCAACCGTCCGGAAGCCGTCAGCCAGACCACCCCCAAAGTGGTCGTGCGTGCTCCCGGCTCCGACCAGTTCTCAGCCGAGAACTCCGCCGCCTTGCGCGTCGCGCTGGCGAACCAGCCGGAGATCCGCCCCGAGGTGGTCGAGCGCGGCCGGGCCCTCGCGGCCGACCCCTCCTATCCCTCGCCGGCGATTCTTCGCCAGGTGAGCGCGGCGATCCTCCGCTCGCCGGACTTCTCCGAAGACCAGGCCTGACGCGTTCACCCCCCGCCCCATGGTCGCCCAAGATTGCGCGCGCGCCTACCGGACCAACTCGGTCCTCACCGCCAGCCCGGGGCAACTCGTGCTGATGATGTACGACGGCGCCCTGCGCGCCCTGGCCCAGGCCCGCGAGGCCTTCGCCCGTCCGGCGGATGACATCCGCCGCGTCGAGGCGATCAACCAGCAGCTGCTCAAGGCGCAGAACATCATCGGCGAACTGCAGGGCACCCTGAATTTCGAGGCGGGCGACGGGCAGTTCGCCCGCGAGATGCACCGGCTCTACGATTACTACAACCGCCGCCTCATCCAGGCCAACATGCGCAAGGAAGAGGCCCCGGTGATCGAGGTCGAGCGCCTGCTCGGCGAGGTGCGCAATGCGTGGGCGGAGATGCTCCGCTCCCACGACCCGGCGCACACGCCCGGCGTCCGCAGCGTGGCCTGATGGAAACGCCCCTCCAGACCGCGAAACGCCTCATCACCGCGCTCGAGGAGCTCGTGGCGCAGGAGGCCGCCAACCTGCGCAACCTCGATTTGGTCGAGGCCGTGCAGGTCACCGAGCGGGCCGCCCCGCTGGTGCAGAAGCTCGGCGAGCTGGCGAACGAGCCCGGCGTCGCCCCTTTGCGGCCGCGAGTCGAGGCACTGATCATCCAACGCCAGCAGAGCACACAGATGCTCGATTCACACTTGGCGCGCATGCAGTCCGAGCTGCGCCGCATCGACGAGGCGCGCGCCCGGCTTTCCAAGGTGGCCCCGGCCTATGGCTCCGGCGGCGCGCCCGCCGTGTCGCGCCTGAATACGGCGGCTTGAGCGGCGGCGCCGGTCCGTGGTTCGCCCGGCGAGCCCGAATCATTATTGGGAAAACAAAAAAAGCGCATCCCGCGGGATGCGCTGAATTTTTCGGCGGGGTTCGCTCAGACCGCAGCAGCGGTCAACGGGGCCGCGGGCACCTCGGCCATCAGCGGCTCGGTCTTGGCGGGCGGGCCGGCCATCCATTCGGCGGCCACTTTGCGGGCCTCGCTGGTCCAGTTGAGGTCGGGCTTGGTGTAAATCGAGCGGATGACGCTGCTCTCGACGCCGCTCCAGGAGAGCGCGGCCTTGAGGCAGGGCGTGCCGTCGGCGAGCGCATAGCTCTGCAGCAGCACGCAGCCGCGGGATTCCTTGCGGCCGTCCGGAGCGCGAACACCGAGCGCGATGCGGGCGAGGCCGAGATGGTAGTTGATGGTGCGGGCGGTATCCCACGAGCCGTCGGACGGGGACGGATCGTCGGCCGCGAGGGCCTTCTCGATGTCGGTCAGGAAGGAGAGCAGACGGGTATGCATGGCAAGGGAGCGCTGGGAACGCTTGTCAGGGGGTAATCGGCCCGCGGGCGAAAAACTTTAATGAAATTATCCTAAAGCGGGCTCGACGCCGGCCGATGGTGTTGGTTGGTTAATTACCCGCCATGTCCGACGCCCATTCCGCAATCGAGGGAACCGCGTTCGGCCCGACCTATCCTCACCCGAGGAAGGACGTCGTGCTGTTGCTGGAGGACAACGAGACGATCGCGAAGATGCTGATGGCCGTGCTGCGGCAGATTGGCCTGCGCGTGGTCTGGAGCCCGCTCGGCGCCGAGGGAATGGCCGCTTTCCGGCGTCATGATCGCGAGGTCGCGCTCGTGCTGGCCGATTGCCGGCTGCCCGATATGGACGGCCGGGAGGTTTGCCAGCAGATGCGCGAACTCGTGCCGACGCTGCCGGTGCTCGTCACCAGCGGCAGCGTGACGGCGCGCAACCTCGGTCCGCTTGTGCCGCACCGACTCGTGCAATATCTGCCCAAGCCCTACGCTCCCTCGGAAATCATCTCCCGGGTGCGCCAGTTGCTCGCCCAGGCCGAACAGGCCGAATCGGCGGCCGCAGGTTTTGTTTGAACCGGGTGGAGCAGGCGTCTACTTGTAGACGCTCATGCTGATTACTGCGTCAACCCGCCGTCGCTCCGATGTCGTTTGAGAAAGTCCTAATCGTCGAGGACGAGCCTGTCGTCCGCAGCCTCCTCACGGAAATTTTTTCCCGGCGGAAGCTGATTCCGTCCGTGGCGGAGACGCTCGCCCAGGCCGAGACACTGCTGACCCGGGAATCCTTCGACCTCGTGATGCTCGACATCCGCCTGCCCGACGGTGACGGCCAGCAGTTCCTCGAGCGCCTCGCAACCCTGCCGGAGCGCCCGTTGGTCGTCATGGTCACGGGCTACGGCTCCATCGAATCCGCCGTGGCCTGCATGCGCGCCGGCGCCTTCGACTACGTCCTCAAGCCTTTCACGCCCTCGCAGATCGATATCATCCTCAAGAAGGGCCAGGCCTACCGCCAGCTGCTCTCCGTCAACCGCCTGCTCAGCGACCAACAGGGCGAGGACGACGGCGCCATTGTCGGTCGCAGTCCCGTGATGCTGCGCCTGCGCCAGCTCATCGAGCGCGTCGCACCGACCGACGCCACCGTGCTCATCACGGGCGAGAACGGCACCGGCAAGGAGATGGTCGCCCGCGAACTCTACCGCCGCAGCCCGCGCCGGCAGAATCCCTTCATCAAGGTCAACTGCGCCGCCATCTCGGAGAACCTCATCGAGAGCGAATTCTTCGGCCACGAGCGCGGCGCCTTCACCGGCGCCACCGACCGGCGCGAAGGCCGCTTCGAGCTGGCCAACCAGGGCACGCTGCTCCTCGACGAGGTGAGCGAGATTCCCGCCAACCTCCAGGCCAAGCTGCTGCGCGTACTGCAGGAGCGCGAGTTCGAGCGCGTCGGCGGCAACCGCACCATCAAGGTCAACGTCCGCATCCTGGCCACGTCGAACCGCGACCTGATCAGCTACGTCGAAAAAGGTTCGTTCCGGCAGGATCTTTACTACCGGCTCAACGTTTTCCCAGTGCACGTGCCGCCGCTGCGCGAGCGTACGGAGGACATCCTCGCGCTCGCCGAGCATTTCCTCGCGCGCTTCTCCCGCCGCTTCGGCATCAAGGTCGCGGGCTTCTCCGAATCCGCGCGCGGCGCCATGCTCGCCTATCGCTGGCCGGGCAACGTGCGCGAGTTGCAGAACACGATCGAGCGCGCCGTCATTCTCACCGAGCCGGGCCGGACGGTCTCCGCCGCCGCGCTCGGTCTGCCCACGGCCGGCACCACCGGTTCGGGCGAGGCGCTGCTGCACACCAGCGTGCCGTTCGATTTCGAGCAGAAGGCCGAGGAACCGTCGGCGGTCTCCGCCGTGGGCGCGACGCCTTCGCTGACGGGCGCGGACGGCGTGGTCCTGACCATCGCCGAGCTGGAGAAACAGGCCATCAAGGCCGCCCTGCAGCAGACGGCCGGCAACCGCACCAAGGCGGCCGAGATGCTCGGCATCAGCATCCGCACTTTACGCAACAAGCTGCAGGAATATCGCGATGCCGGCGATCCCGTCGAGGTCGGCACCGAGAGCGGCGATTGAGCCAATTTGACCGGACGGGCTGGGGGAGCCGGCGCACGAAGTGCCGTTCCGGGTGGGTGATAGCCGCGAAGATTTGCGTAAAGTCCCTCAGGGCTGCGCCGATAGATGCGGGACAGGCCTTGGATGTTACCCTGCGCCCTTATTTATGCCCGCAACACAGGAAATTTCCGAAAGTCTCATTCGTGAGAACATCACCCGCGCCGTCGGCGACGTTTTTAAAACCATGTTGAACCGCACGACGCAGATGCATGCCGCGGCGGGCGATGCGGCCTCTCCCAGCTGGCCGCCGATTCCCTCCGAGGGTGAGTGCATCCCGCAGGTGGTCGGCACGGTCGGCTTCCTCGGCGATGCCAACGGCCTGATCTACTTTTACCTGCCGGTGCCCTTCGCCCGGCTCGTGACCTGCCACCTGCTCGGCATGACCGAAGCCGAGCTCGAGGAGGCCGGCGACGAGGTGATCAACGACGCCATCGGCGAGCTCACCAACATGACCGTCGGCAGTTTCAAGAACGGCCTCTGCGACGCCGGCTTCCCCTGCAAGCTCACCATCCCCTCCATACTCCGCGGCAGTAATTTCTGCATCGAGCCCATCAGCTCGGCGCAGCGCTACATCTACAGCTTCGAAAGCGGCGGCCACAAGATCGTGACCGACATCCTCCTCAAGACCGGCGACTGAGCCCCCCAATTCCCCGATTCCTCCATGCGCAACAAGATCCTTACCGTCGACGATTCCAAGACCGTCCGCATCATCGTGCGGAAGGCGTTCAAGTCCTACGATTGCGAAGTCCTCGAGGCTGGCAACGGTGTCGAGGGCCTGGCCGTGGCCGCCAAGGAAATGCCCGACCTCATCCTCCTCGACATCACGATGCCCGTCATGGACGGGGTCGAGATGCTCACCAAGCTGAAGTCCGACCCGCAGCTCAAGGGCATCCCCGTCATGATGCTCACCGCCGAGGGCGGCCGCGACAACGTGCTCAAGATCGCCAAAATCGGCGTGCGCGACTACATCGTGAAGCCCTTCAAGGAGGACGTGCTCATCGAGAAGGCCGGCCGCATCATCGAGCTCAAGCCCCTCTCCGACACGCCCACCAAGGCCCGCTCCATCTTCGACCCGGCCGACCTCCTCATCGTCGAGGATAAGCCCGCTATCATCCAGCAGATCCAGGAAGGCCTGAAGCACACGCCGTGGAAGATCACCGGCGTCAGCACGCAGGGCGAGGCGATCGACTTCTGCACGAAGACGCCGCCCGACCTCATCATGATCAGCCTCTCGCTGCCGGAGGACGCGGCCTTCACGCTGTTCCGCCTCATCCGCACCAACGTGAAGACCAAGTACACCCCGGTCTTCGGCCTCGTCGTCAAGACCGAGACGGGCGCGCAGCAGCAGGCGCAGAATGTCGGCTTCACCACCGTCATCACGAAGCCCATCGATATTTCCGAACTCGAGTCCAAGGTCGCCAAGGCCATGAACCTCGACACCTCCCAGCGCTACTTCGCCGTCGAGGGAGAGAGTCTCGTCATGCGCCTGCCCGAGAACTGCCCCCCGGCCGTGCTCGCCGAGGCCAGCACCTATCTCAAGCCCAAGCTCTCCGAGGCGGTCGACGCCGGCCACAACAAGACCGTCATCGACGTGCACCTGCTCAAGTCGCTCCACATGGGCGTCATCAAGCTTCTCATGCTGGCGATGCAGACCTGCCGCGAGCTCGGCGTGCAATACGCCTTGGTCGGCAACGCGCACATCATCGCCGAGTGCAAGGGCTTCGAGGACACCCGCACCTGGGTCTTCCACGACACGCTCGAAGACGCCAAGGCGAGCTTCTCCAAGTCGCTCGCTCCGGCCTCGCCGGCCCTGGCCGACGCCTGAGAGCCGCCCGAACTTTGTTGCGCCAATTGCGCCGCCGTTTTCTCGCCGCGCCGCTTTTGGTTTGCTGAGAGCCTATCCGAATAACACTTGCTTTGGCGTGCGCCTGGGTAGGGCGGGGCGGCCCGCCCCGTCGCGGCGCACCGGGCCGGTGCGCCCTACCGCGCAAAGTCGGCCGATATTCGGATAGGCTCTGAGCCGTAACGATTCAGTCGGCGGTGGAGCGCGTTGACCTCAACGCGCTTTCTGCGAGCGAAAGTGTGACAGCGCGTTGGGGTCAACGCGCTCCACCCGACCAAGGGCACGGTTGCTAGCGGAAGATGCTTCAATCGAATTGTTCCGGCTGAGCGGAAGCGAAGGATCCACGGGTTCGAATGCGGCATCGGGTTCGATGCGGTGGATTCTTCGCAGCGCTCAGAATGACAGCTACGGGAGCCCAAGTCTGCCTTCATTCGCAGTGGGTCCGATACCCTGGAGCAGTTCGCTCCGGCTTGGATCGCGTTGTAGGAGCCTGCTTGCAGGCGATAGGGAACGCGCGCCGACGGATCGTACGCTGAATCGCCTGCAAGCGGGCTCCTGCAAAAAAATGCGAGCAAGGGGCGAGTTGAGAGGGCGTTGGTTTGATCCAATGCCTCGGGCTTACCCCGAGGATCTTCATACATTCGCTTATCCCCTGTGCTTTTCGCGGGCGGGAAAAGCAAGCGGGGGCCCGCAGCGCAGTCTGCTGCGAGCCCCCGCGTCTGGACCTATTGAGCCTCGCGAATCAGACCGACAGGTAGGGCGCACCGCCAAGGCTGACGCACTTGTCGCCGGCCCGGTGCGCCGGGAACGTAATATCACCCTCGCGGCGGAGCGGGCCGCTCCGCCCTGCCTTTCGTTTCCTGAGCGTCAGTCTATTACACGAGCCTCAATAGGGGGAAGTGACAGGCTGGCCGTCAGGCGTCAGCGGGGACGAGCGACGTGGCGCGTTCCCGCTGGGTGGTGCCGCTGGCTTGGGTGAGACGAGGCCGGCGCAGGGTATCCGCGTCGGGTGCGAGGGAGCGCTTCACGGCGCGCCCTTGCTTGGCGGCGCCGGTGAGCACCTGCAGCCGGGTGACAGCGTCCTGCAGGGCGGCGGACTGGGTGTTGAGCTCTTCGGCGGCGGCGGCGGTCTCCTCGGCGGTGGCGGCGTTGGACTGCGTGACCTTGTCCATTTCCGCGACAGCGGTGGTGACCTGACCGATGCCTTGGCTTTGCTCGCTGGAGGCGGTGGCAATCTCGCCGACCAACTGGTCGAGCTCGCGGATCTGGCCTTGGATGTCCGTAAAGCTGCGGGCGACGTCGGCGCTGATCTCGACGCCCTGCTTGGTCCGGTCGGCGGCGGATTCGATCTTTTCCGCGGTTTCCTTGGCCGCGAGGGCGGCGCGCTGGGCGAGGTTGCGCACCTCGTCGGCGACGACAGCGAAGCCGGCGCCCGCCTCGCCGGCGCGGGCGGCCTCGACCGCCGCGTTGAGCGCGAGGATATTGGTCTGAAAGGCGATCTCGTCGATGGTCTTGAGGATTTTCCGGATGTCCTCGCTCGAGTGCCGGATGGAATCCATGGCGTCCTGCATCTGCTGCATGCGCTGTGCGCCGGCATCGGCCGCCTGGCGGGTGCGGTCGGCGGTCTGCCGCGCCTGGCCGGCGCTGTCGGCATTGCGCTTGGTCATGCTGCTGAGCTCCTCGAGCGAGGCGCTCGTTTCCTCGAGCGAGGCGGCCTGCTCGCTGGCGCCGCCGGCGAGGGACTGGCTGGAGCCGGAGACCTGCCCCGCGGCCGCCGCGGTCTGCTGCGAGCTGGTGGCGAGGAAATCACCGGTTTCCTTGAGCACCCGGACGATGCTCCACTGGATGAACCACGCGATGGCGCAGCTGACGACGAAGGCGGAGGCGAGGCCCACACCGATAGCCCGGATGCCTTGGTGCGTGGCGGCGTCGATGGTGGTGGTCGAGGTCAGGAGATTACCCTCGTTGAATTCACACAGCCGGGCGAGGATGCGATCGCGATTCTCCGCGGCGGGCTCGAGACGCTGGTGGATCGCCGCGATCGCCTCCGCGGTGCGGCCCGCCGTGCTGAGTTCCAGCACGTTCTTGAACTCCTGCACAAACACCCCGCGCAGGGCGATGTATTCGGCAAACATTTTCCGATCCACTTCCGTGGTGATGGAGTCCTCGTAAGCCTTGATGGCGGCGTCGATCGCCTTGATGTTCTGGTCGATCTCCTGCCTGATCCCGGCCTTGTCGTCCGAGATGACGTGCGTGACCGCCAGCGAGAGGTTCCGCTCCATCAGGTGACGGATCGTCAGGATCGAGACGGTGCCGGGGACGGCGTCGCGGGTCATGAAGCTCTGCGCTTGGTCGACCCGGAGGAAACTGCCGAAGGCGAACGCCCCGAGCAGCAAGGTGATGAGGATGACCGCGGCGAAGCCCGTCGCGATGCGCTGGCCGATGGTGAGGGTTTTCATAGATGGATGCGGGAGGGACCGCCGGCTCGTGGCGAGGTGAATGCCGGAGCAGGCATCCCTTGAATCGACGCGCCGGACGGGACGCTTGATGGCGCGGGGGTGCGTATTAATTCCCCTGACGGCAAGATGTGCGCGCCGCCGCGCGCGGGTGTTTTCTCCTCTGAGAAATCAGCGCCGCGCCACCGCGACCGGCGTTCGCGCAAGAAATGCGGAGAAAAAGCACCCGCCCCGCAGTCAAGCCGTGCACAGTGGAGCACAAGATGTGCACGCCGGGCCGGGCGCGCGAGCGGTCGAAACTCAAACCAGAGCCGGTCCGGAATATCTGCCGCGAAGCTGCACGGCGTGCGCCGGATTTATGACGAATCCGCTGGAGCCGTTCGGCTCTGGGAAACAAGAAACGCAACGGAAATGCCAACCCATGCGCTGCCTGTCCGGTTGCCGGGCCGATGCGGGAAGGGGATATTGTGAGCGTCACCTCTCTAAGCGTGCAGCTAATGCCATCATCCCTCTGGGCCAGGAGGGCCGGTTGGTCGTTCCTTCTGGCGGCCGGCTATTTCCTTCTCGGAGAGCTGGGCTTCTTGCTTTCGCTCGGCGAAGTGCGGCTGGCGCTGGTGTGGCTGCCGACGGGCGTGGCGGCGGGCGTGCTGGTGCGCTTCGGGACGCGCTGGTGGCCGGGCATTGCCGCGGGTGCGTTCCTGGTGAATTGGATCAACGGCCTGGCGCTGCCCGGCGCGCTCTCGTTGGCGGCGAGTCATGTGCTGGGTTCGCTGCTGGTGGCGGGATTGTTGCGCGTCCTCGGTTTCGAATCCTCCTTTCAGCGCCGGCGCGACATCGGATTGCTCGCGCTGGCGGCGGCGGCGGGCAGCGTGGTGACGGCCTCCAACGGGCTGGTGCAACTGCGGGTGGCCGGGCTGCTCGGGCCCGGACAGGGCGGCGGCGCCTGGCTGGCGTGGTGGCTGAGCGATTGTTTGGGCATCCTCGTCGCCGCGCCCGTGATGCTGGTGTGCCGCAGCGCGGCGGTGCAGCCGTTGCGCGCGCGGTGGCGTGAATCCGTGACGTGGCTCCTCGGCTCGGCGCTGCTGCTGATCTTTGTCGACCTGGAAGACCGGTGGTCGCGCGAAGCGCCCCTGGAGTTCCTGCCCTTGTTGCTGGTGGGTTGGGGTGCGCTGCGCTTCGGCGTCGCCGGCACGGCCGTCGGCGTGTTGCTCGTCGCCTGCGCCACGGTGGCGGGCACGATCCTGCACCTCGGCCCGGGCGACACGGCGGTGACGCTGAAACACGCGCTCACGCTGGACTGGCTGCATGTCAGCGGTGTCGTGGCCCTGGGCTGGCTGCTCACGGGCATGTTGCTGGACCGCCAACGGGCGTTCGACCGGCTGACCGCGAGCGAAGCGTCGCTGCGCCTGCGGGAGCGCGCGCTGGCCTCAGTCAAACAGGGGGTGCTCATCGCCGACCCGTCGCGCCGGATCACCTATGCCAACGCCACCTTTGAGCGACTCACCGGCTATCGCGCCGACGAAATACTCGGGCGCACGTGCCGGGTGTTGCAGGGGCGCGAGACGGACCCGCAGACCGTCGTGCGGTTGCGCGAGGCCTTGGTCGCGGAGCAGGCCTTCGAGGGCGAAATTCTCAATTACCGGAAGGACGGCACGGCGTTCTGGAACGATCTGCGCATCTTCCCCGTGCATGACGAGGCGGGGCAACTCACGTGCTTCGTCGGCATCCAGCGCGATGTGACGGAGCGGCGGCGGGTCGAGGCGGCGTTGAGTGAGAGCGAGCAGCGTTTCCGGCTGCTCGCCGATCAGGCGCCGGTGCTGATCTGGATGTCAGGTCCAGACAAGCGCTGCACCTACGTGAACCAAGGCTGGCTGAGTTTCACCGGCCGGCGCCTAGCCCAGGAGATGGGCAACGGCTGGGCGGAGGCTGTGCATCCGGAGGATATGCCGCGCTGCCGGGTGATCCACGATCGCAGCTTCGACCGGCGCGAATCCTTCAAGATGGAATACCGTCTCCGCCGGGCGGGCGGCGACTACCGGTGGATTCTGGATCACGGAGTGCCGCGCTTCGATGCCACCGGGATGTTTCTCGGCTACGTGGGCTGCTGCACCGATATCGACGATGAGAAGCGGAACGCTGAGGCGCTGCAGGAGCAGAGACGCCTGCTCCGGGCGGTCCTCGACCACGCGCCGCTCGGCATCTGGATGCAGAACCGGGACGGCCGGCTGCAGTTCGTCAACGACGCGTTCTGCCAGGCGGTCGGCATCCCGGAGGAGCGTTTCCTGTCCGTGCCGCACTACGCCGAGCTCTACGACCCGGCCACCGCGGCGTCGTGCATGGCCTCCGACCGCGAGGCGCTCACGCAGAACGGGCCGCATGTCTCGCGGGAAAGGCTGCGCCTCACCGACGGACGCTGGCACGATCTCGAGATCATCAAGGCCCGGCTCGTCGACGATGGCGGCCAGGTCGCCGGGCTCATCGGCATTTCCCTCGACGTGACCGAGCGGCGGCAGGCGGAGGAGGCGCTGCGCCTGCACAGCAGCGCGTTGAACGCCGCCGCCAACGCCATCATCATCACCGACCGCACCGGCCGGATCACGTGGGCCAACCACGCCTTCCTCGATCTCAGCGGCTATGCGGCGGGCGAGGTCTTCGGGCGCACGCCGCGCGAGTTGTTGCACTCGGGTGAGCACCCGCCGGAATTCTTTCGCGAGCTATGGCTTACCGTTCTCGCCGGACATGTCTGGCGGGGACAGATGATCAACCGGCGCAAGGACGGCACCCTCTATAATGAAGAGCAGACCATCACGCCGCTGCGCGATTCCACGGGCGAGGTCACGCATTTCATCGCCATCAAGCAGGACGTCACGCAGCTCACGCAGGCGCGGACGGCGCTGCGGACGAGCGAGGCGCGCTACCGCAGCCTGTTCGAGGGCAGCCCGCTGCCGATGTGGGTGTTCGACGACACGACGCTGCGCTTCCTGGCGGTCAACGACACTGCGGTGCGCCAGTACGGCTACTCCCGCGAGGAATTCCTCGGCATGACGATCAAGGACATCCGTCCGCCGGAGGACGTGCCGGCGCTGCTCTCCGTCGCGCTGGGGCTGAGCAGTTCGGCGGCCGGGCACTCCGGCGAGTGGCGCCACCGCCGGAAGGATGGCACGCTGCTCGCGGTGGCGATCGAGGCCCGGCCGATTTTCTTCGAGGATCGCAAGGCGATGCTCGTCGTCGCCCTCGACATCACCGAGAAGAAGCGCCTGCAGGAGCAATTCCTCCGCGCGCAGCGCATGGAAAACCTCGGTTTGCTGGCCGCGGGCATCGCGCATGATCTCAACAACATTCTCACCCCGCTGTTCATCGCCGTGCCGATGCTGCGGGAGCACCTGACCGACGCCGGCGACCAGCGCATGCTCGGGCTTGTGCAGCAGGGCGCCGACCGCGGCGCGGCACTCGTGCGCCAGATCCTCGCCTTCGCCCATGGTGGCGGCGAGGCGCGCCATGCCGTCCAGCTCAAGCACCTCGCGCGCGACATCGCCACGATGATCGAGGAGACCTTCCCGCGCCATATCCAGTTCCGGCTGGAGATGCCAGCGGCGCCGTGGCCGGTGATCGCCAACCCCACGCAGATCCACCAGGTGATGCTCAACCTCTGCGTCAACGCGCGCGATGCCATGCCCGCGGGTGGGCGGCTCGGGCTGGCGTTGCGCAACCTCGCGCTCGATGCCCACGCCGTGGCGGAGCTGCCGGGCGCGCACGCGGGCCGCTATGTCGTCATCGAGGTGTCCGACACCGGCACCGGCATCGCGCCGGAGCTGCTGACGCGCATCTGGGAGCCGTTCTTCACCACCAAGCAGCCGGACAAGGGCACGGGTCTCGGCCTGTCGACCGTGCGCGGCATCGTGAGCGAGCACGAGGGGTTCTGCACGGTGCAGACCAGTCCGGGTGCCGGCACGACGTTCCGCATCTTCCTGCCGGCCGAGTCCGCCGCCGAGTCGGCCGCCCCGGCGGCCGGAGTCGCGGCCGAGGTTCCGCGCGGAGCGGGGGAAAGCCTGCTTGTCGTCGATGACGAGTCGAGTGTGCGCACCCTCGTGCGGGTCACGCTTGTGCAACAGGGCTACCGGGTGATCGAGGCGGCCGACGGCGCGGAGGCCATCCAACTGGTCGAGAAACACGGCGCGGGGCTCAAGGCCGTGATCACCGACAGCAACATGCCCCGCCTCGGCGGCGAGGCCTTGGTTGCCTACCTTCGGCAGAATCTTCCGCACGTGAAGATCATCGTCATGAGCGGCGAGGGCGAGGGGCACTACGCGCACGGTGACGAGTTTTTGCCCAAACCCTTCATGGCGGAAACGATGCTTGCCGTGCTGCACCGGCTGCTCGCGGCGGCCAGCGTGGCGGCCACGCCGGGCGAGAAGTGCAACGGGTGGCCGGCGCCCCAGTGAACTTCTGAAAGGCATTTCCGCTCTGCCGGTGAACCGCGCACGCTCCGGCCCGTGGCGGCCAAGAATTCCTTTCAAAACCGCGCTCCCTCGCAGAGGCGCGCCTGGTGCGCACCCGGGCGTGGTCGAGCCACGCCCCGGCACAAAGATGAGTTTTGAAATGAACTCTAAGTATTCCCCTGCAGCTGGCGCGAGAGAACGCTGGCGAGCTCGGCGAGCGTGAGGGGCTTGTGCAGGATCGCGCGAATGCCGGCGGTGGCCGGCCGGATCCGGCCGAGAGGGTCGATATTTCCGGAAACCAGGACCACCGGCAGGGACGGGCGGATGTCCAGGATTTCTGCGGTGAGCTGATCGCCAGACATGCCAGGCAAGGCATAATCGCTTACAAGCAGATCAAACGCTGCGGGGTCACGCTTGAACAAGGCCAGCGCGTCGCGCGGATCGCGCACGAGGACGACGCGGTAACCGAGCCGCTCGATCATGCAGCGGATGGCTTCGCCGCCGACCTGATCGTCGTCGACCAACAGAACCGACTGACCGGTGCCGCGCGAGAGTTGCGTTTCCGCTCCGGGTGCCGCCGGTGCGGCAGGACCAGAGGCCGGAACCGGAAAATCCAGCCGCACGGTCGTGCCCTTGCCTTTCTCACTGTCCACTTGGATGGCGGCGGAGTGGGATTGCGCTATGCCATGCACCACGGCGAGACCGAGGCCGCTGCCCTTGCCATGCGGTTTTGTGGTGTAGAAGGGCTCGAAAATGCGCTCGAGGGTCGCGGGGTCCATGCCGGTGCCGTTGTCGCTGACCGTCAGGCGCACGATCGTGCCGGGAGCCGCCCCGTCGGCCGGCGCGTCGGCCGGGCGGATCGTCTCGAGCCCGACGGTGATGGTGCCGTCGGATCCCTCGGGCAGGGCGTGCCATGCATTGGTGCACAGGTTGATGACGACTTGGTGGATCTGGTTCGCATCGGCGAGTACAGCCGGACAGGCGGTGCTGATCCTCCGGCGCAACTCGATCAGCGATGGGATGGTGCTGCGCACCAGGTCGCAGGCCTCGTTGACAACGGCATGCATCTGCACCGGCCGCAGGTCGCTCGGCTGCTTACGGCCGAAGGTGAGGATTTGCTTCACCAAGGCCTTGGCGCGGATGCCGGCTGCGGAGATGTTCTCGATCGCGTGGCGGGCGGGATGCCCATGCGGCACATCCAGGCGCGCCACTTCGATGAATCCGAGCACCCCGGTGAGGATGTTGTTGAAATCATGGGCGATGCCTCCGGCCAGTGTACCGAGCGACTCCATTCTCTGGGCGTGGCGCAGCTGGACCTCGGCCTGCTTGCGGGCCTCTTCCGCGGCCAGCTGCGCCGTGATGTCGCGCACGGCCGCAGCCACCAGGATACCTTCGTCCGTCTGGATGGGCCCGAGGCTGATTTGCGCCGGGAAGGTGGTGCCGTCCTTGCGGCAGGCGAAGAGCGGGACTTGGCGCTGGCCCATTTCCCGCGGTGCGGCGTGCGCCGTGTAGCTCTCCCGATCGCGCCGGTGGGCAGCGCGCATCGCCTCGGGCACGAGCTGCTCGATGCCTGTTCCGAGCAACTCTTCGCGGCGGTAACCGAACAGGGTTTCGGCCCGACGGTTGATGCGCACGATGACGCCACGGTGGTCGGCCATCACGATGGCATCGGGGGCGAATTCGAACAGATCCTGGAACTGGCTGGCCGTGCGACGGACGGCTTCCTCCGCCAGTTTGCGCGTCGTGATGTCCTGCACGGTGCCAAACGTACGCAGCGGGTGTCCGTCCGGGGAGTATTCGGTAAGGCCGCGTTCGACGACGTGCCTGATGTGGCCGCCTGAAAGGAGGAGGCGGTGCTCGACCTCGTAAGGAGTGCGGGCCGCGACCGACTGGCGGTAGGATTCGTTCACCCGCGCCCGGTCTTCGGGGTGCACGCGCTCGAGAAAGGCCTCGTAAGTGGCCGCAAATTGCGCGGGATCGATCTTGAAGAGGATGAATAGAGTCTGGTCCCACTGCAGGTGGTTGCAGGTGAGGTCGAGTTCCCAGTTGCCGATCAGCGCGAGATACTGTGCCTCGCGCAGCCGGGCTTCGCTCCGCTTCAATGCCGTCCGGGCGCGGCGGGTGGCGGTGACATCGAGGATGGCATTCAGGCTGCACGCCTGCCCGCCGAAGGTCATGAGGCTGGAGTTGAGCTGGGCGGTGAAGGTCGAGCCGTCGCGGCGGCGCATCATGACCTCGAGGGCGCTGACACTGCCGTGCGTGCGCAGCATCTCCACGAAGCGGGCGCGATCCTCGGGGCGCTCCCACATCTGGAGTTCGGCAGAGGTGCGGCCGATCACGTCCTGCCGGCCGTAACCGAAGGAGGTTTCCGCGGCGGCGTTGATTTCGAGGATGCGCCCATCGGGAACCGTGGCGAGAAGCAGCGCCAGCGGACTTTTCTCGAAGACGCTGCGGAAGCGTTCCTCGCTTTCGCGCAGGCCCTGCTGGGCGATCAGGCTGCCGAGTATGTCCGCCATGCGCTGGGCTATTTCGGCGAAGAGCCGCACATCGGGGTCGCCGTAGACGCGGGCCTGGGCGCAGCGATGGAGGCCAAATAGCCAGGGACTGCCGGACTTCGGCCGGATCACAATCTGCATCTGCGAGCGCACGGAGAATTTTTCCGCGACTGACGGCGGAACGGGACGGTCCGTGCCCGGGCCATATTGCACGACCCCGGTGGTGGCCAGCATGTCGCGGAATACTGCCGCCACCTCCGGAGTCATCGGCAGGGGGGCGCCGATCGCCAAGGCCCCGGGCCACTCTGGCCGCGTGCACTCCATCGGCACGCTCCACGCGTCGGCCGTGGGGTCGCAGGGGGACAAAAACCAGGCGCGGTCGGCGGCAAACAGGCACAGCACTTCCTCCAGCACTTTCTGGAGCACCTCCTCCAGGTTTCCGGCCGTCGAGCTGATGCGGGTGATGCGCGCCATGCTGTCAAGATGGCGGAGCTGCCGCTGCAGCTGCTCCTCGGCCTGCTTGCGGGCGGAAATGTCGAGCGACAGGCCGATCAGGCCGCGCACCTGGCCCTGTTCGTCTGTCAGGCGGGTCTTGTGGATCTCGAGGTGATGGAGCAGGCCGTCCACGAAACGCACTTTCTCCTCGGACACGCAGGGGGCGGGCGAGGCGAGTGCGGCACGGTCGGAGGCCATGCAGGACTCGGCCGTCGCAGCGTCGTAGAGCTCGGCGTAATGCGGCACAGCCAGGAATTTCCCCTCCGGCAGGCCGATCGCATTGCAGAAAGCCTGATTCACGAAGCGCATCCGCCCGGTCTCGTCCTGCATCCAGATGCCGATGGGGGCGTTGTCCAACACGGCGCGCAACAGACGGCGTTGTTCGGCCAGAGCGAACGCCGCCTGCTTTTGCTGGGTGATGTCGTTGACCATGACAAGCGAGTGCGGCCGCCCGGCGAGATATATGAGGCGGGCGTTCAGGAGAACCTCGACCGTGCTCCCATTCTGCAGGCGCATGCGTGTTTCCAGAGCCGTGACGGAGCCATACCGGTTGAGCTCATCGAGAAAGTTTTCCCGGCTGCCGGCGTTTTCCCAGATGTCCAGGCTCAGCGCGGTTCGCCCAATGACGTCCTTGTGCGAATAACCGAACAGGGCGGTTGCCGCCGGATTGGCATCGACGATCCGGCCCTCCGGCAAGCCGGCCAATATGACAGGCATGGGCCCGTGTTCGAAAAGCGAGCGGAAGCGCTCCTCGCTCTCGCGCAAGGCGGCGGTGCGTTCCTCGGCGGCGTGCCGGGCCTCGTCATAGATCGTGGTATTGCGGAGCACGAGCGCGGCCAGGCTGGCGAAAAGTTCGGCGCGCCGGATGTCGTCCGCGGAGAACGGCGGATGCTCCGGACTGCGCATCAGGGCGAGTACGCCGAAGCACTGCTCGGCGCGAAGGATGGGCAGCACGGCCGCGGCGCGGATATTGCGCTGGAGATACGCGGCGTTGGCGCCCGGGACGGCCGCGTAGTCGGCCACGACCACGGGAGCCCGGGTTGCCAAGGCCTGGACGGCGAGCACGGCTTGCGCGAGCGGAGTGTGTCCGCAGGCCATGGGTGCGTTCGGGCCGTGCGCGGCGTGGACGACGAAGTTTTCGCCCTCGATCAGCGCTACTTCGACGCAGGCCGAGCCAAGGAGAGTGGCCGCGCGACGCGTCAGCGCCTGCAAGAGGCTTTTCTTATCGAGGCTCGAGAGCAGTTCGAGCGTGGTCTGGTTGAGGGCGGTGAGAAACTCGACATCCCGTTCCTGCGCCAATTGGGCCCGGCGATGCTCGGTGAGATCGCTCACAAAGCCGATGAAAACGCCACCGCGAATCGGCAGGTATTGTGCGCTGATCTCGACGTCGATGATCGTGCCATCCTTGCGGCGGTGGCGCGTCTCGAAACGGTCGCTCCCGGTGGCAAGGATCCGGGCAATGTGCTGCCGGGTGTCCTCGGCCGACTCGGCCGCCTCGATATCGGGGATGCGCATCCGTTGCAGCTCGTCCGCCGTATAACCGAGCATGCGGCCGAAAGCAGCGTTCACCTCGAGGATGCGCGCATCATGGGCGACCATCATGAAGCCGCTCGTGTTGGCCCGGACGATCGCGGAGTACTCCTCCTCGGCGAGCATGCGGCTGGTCAGGTCGCGAAAGATGCCGCGGGTGGCGTCCGGACGGCCGTCCGCGAAGCGCACGGTGACGCGGCCCTCGACAAGAATCCGCCGGCCCTCGCGGGAGCGGAACGTCATCTCGAACGGGTCGAGCGTCTCGCCGGCCATGAGGCGGCGAAAAAGCGCATGGCACGCCTCGCGACAGGAGGGATCCACCACGTCGAAGACCCGCAGCCGCTCCACCTCGGCTTCCGTGTAACCGAGCGTCTCGCGCCAGGCACGGTTGACATAGAGGAAGCGGCCGTCGGGCGCCACGCTCTGCACGAGGTCGGAGACGTTGTCGAAGAGGTCCTGCAGACGCTCGGCAGTGTCGGCGAGTGCGGCGGTGCGTTCACGGACCCGGGTCTCGATCTGATCGTTAGCCCCGCGGAGCCGGCGCTCCATGCCATGCTTGAAAAGGGCCATCTGGATCGTTGCGTGGAGTTCGCGCTCGTTGAAAGGCTTTGCCAAAAGGCCGAAAGGATCGGCGCTTGCGGCCTGGCGGAGCGGTGCGGGATCCGTGTGGGTCGCGAGAAAAACCACCGGGATGTCACACGTCTGTCTCAAGCGCCGGGCGGCTTCGACGCCGTCGATGCCGTCGCCCAGCATGATGTCCATCAGCACGAGGTTTGGTCGCGCCGCAGGGATCGCCTCCAAGGCCGCCTCACCGCTGGCGGCGGCAATCACGGAGTAACCCAGCTCAGGCAATCGATCCTTCAGGGCAGCCACGACTGCAGCCTCATCCTCTACAAGGAAGATTTTGATGGCGTGGATTTCGCTCATCGTGCGTGGGGGGCTATGGCGCGGCGAAAGGAAAGCCGGCGCAGGTGGGGGGTGAACTGGTTACGACGTATTGTGACGAGAGGGGCTGTGGGGCGGAGGGAGACTGTCTGGCCGAGGTGCGCCCGGCCGGACACAGGAGGAACAGGCGCAAACGCCCGTATCGCAGGTGCAGCCGCCATCGTTCAGCACGGGAAAGGACATCGCGTGCAGCAGCGAGACCGGGGTGAAGTCCACATGGGCGGGGGCTGTGCGGGGAAAGGCGACGGTCACGCTGGTGCCGGAGCGGGACAGGCTGTCCACAGTCGCGCCGAGATGGTGAACCAGGTGGCGGATCAGCCGCCAACCGCCCTGGTTGGCTTCATCCCTACTGTGACTCTTCGGCAGGCCGACGCCGTCGTCGGCCACGGTCAGCGTGACTCGCCGTGCATCAGCCGTTACGTGCACTTCGATGCGGCCGTGACGCCCGCCGGGAAAAGCACGGCGCAGGGCGTCGGCCACGAGCTCATGGGCGATAATTCCAACAGGAAGAGCGAACTCGACGGGCAAGCGGAGTGCAGGCGCGTTCACCGTGGCACGGGCAACGGTGGTGCCGGAGGCAGGAGGGCTAACGAGTTCGCTTACGATGGCCTTGAGGTAATGGTCGAAGTTGACGCAAATCCGCCCGGTGTTGCCAAGGTACGGCCGGGATCGAGACGGATCGATGACGGGACGGTCGGCGTCTTCCGGGGGCAGGAGGCGAGTGCGCAGGGCGAGCCCGGCCTTGCGCTGTTGCTGGAGATGATAAAGGGCATTCTGCGCCACTTCGGCGTCCGGCTGAGGCAGCACCTCAACGAGAGCCAACAACACTTGCTCGCGCTCAGTGTCGGACAAAGCGTCGAAAAAGCGGTACGCTATCCGGGCGGCATGGCCGAGAGTGCTCTGAACCTCATCGCCCATCTGGAGCCTCCATTATCCTCCGGGCATCGCCCCGGGGATTTCTTCGCCGGCACGCTGCCTGTGCGACGGAATCCACCGAGCTCCGGCCAAGGGTTTTCCCCCCTTGCTCTTTGGCGGATTTCATGGGAAGTTTAGAGTTACAGTCGCCAACAAAATTGGCGTCAACACCAAATCGTAAAGTCGGTATACATTCCTCTTGGCCACCCACGCAGTCACTTGGAACGAACGGCTCCGCTCCCTGCGGAAAGCACTCCGGCTGAACCAGACTGGCATGGCGGAGCGGCTGGGCATCACACGGGTCTGGCTGTCGATGCTGGAGAACGGCAGCCGAGAGGTGTCCGAGCTGCTGCGCATCAAGGCCGAACGGATGGAAAGCGAGCGGGTTGACGGTTGCGTCAACCCAGTTGACGGTCGGGTGCCGGCTTCCGGTAATGGAGATAAGCCGCTCTCGCGAATCCTTGGCGCCGGGATGCTTATAATGCCCACGCGCGCCGACTGCGAAGTCTACTTCCAAGCCTATCTCGATGCGGCCGAGGCCGACGGAGAGCCGGAGAATTTCCCGTATGTTTTCCGGCGCTTGCGACAGAGCCTGCCGCTTGATGAATGGAAGGCGATGCCGGCCGGACAGAAAGCCTCGGACAAAAGACCGGCGCTGGCGAAACGCCGGCGCGGCGATTGAGGGCGGCGCGGTGGTGCCATGAGGGACGCTATTGCCAGCCGAGGCGGGAGGAGCGGGCGTGGGAAGAATCGGAGTCATGGGCATGGGGGGTGGGCTCAGGCCCACGCGAGCGGGCGTTCAGGGCATCAACTGCGCGTGACAGCACTTGGTGCAGGTCGACCGCGCGCAGCGGTTTCGGGACGAAGTCATCCATGCCCGCACTGGCGCATTGGGCGCGATCCTCTTCGAGTGCGCTGGCGGTGAGGGCGACAATATAGGGGCGTTTCCCGTTCCGCCCTTGGTCTGCCCGGAGACGACGGGAGGCCTCCCGGCCGTCCATTTCCGGCATCTGCACGTCCATCAGGATGACATCGTAGTCGGCGAGACGGACGGCTTCGAGCACCTCGCGGCCGTCGCCGACGACGGCCGGGCGGTAGCCGAGCCGTTGGAGAAGACCGAGGGCGACCTTTTGGTTTACGAGATTGTCCTCAGCGAGCAGGATGCGCAAAGGGCTCGCGAGTTGGGGCGGGAACGCATCGCCGGCCACCGGGACGGATCGTTGAACCACAGGCTCGCCGAGGGTGCGATGCAGCGCGCGCAATAACTGGGCGGGCTTGACGGGCTTGGCGAGGACCTCGCTGAACAACCCGCGCACGGCCGGTTCGACATGGGGCCCCGAGGAACTCAGCAGCACGAGCGGCAGGCCGGCGGTGCGGGGGTCCGCGCGGAGGTGGCTGGCGAGTTCGGCACCGTCCAGGTCGGGCATGTGCAGGTCGACTATGGCGCAATCCGGATTGCCCGAGCGGCGCAGATGCACGATGGCTTCGGCGCCGCCCGCGCAGGCATGGACGCGGGCTCCCCAGCCAATCAACAGGCGCGAGAGGATGAGGCGGTTTGTCGGGTTGTCGTCCACCACCAACATCCGCCGGCCGGCGAGGAGCGATTCGGGCAACGGATCGGAACAGTTGGGCGCGGGCAGCGGCAACTCCGGGAGAGTCACGGAGAACGAGAACGTCGTGCCCCGGCCCGGCGTGCTCTCGACTTGGATGCGGCCGCCCATCATTGATACGAGGCGCTGGCAGATGGCCAGTCCGAGGCCGGTTCCGCCGTAGCGCCGCGCCGTTCCGGCGTCCACTTGGCTGAACGACTTGAACAACCGGTCCATCCGCTCGGCGGGAATGCCGATGCCGGTGTCGCTGATCTCGAATTGCAGCGTCACCTGATCGACGCCCAGCGTGCCGGTCGCAGCTTCGCGTGGCGCCGGCTCGCCGGCGATGCGGCGCACACGCACCACGACCTCACCGGCCTCGGTGAACTTGACGGCATTGCCGACGAGATTCACGAGCACTTGGCGGAGACGGGTGACGTCTCCCTCGAGTGTGGCGGGCACGTCGTCCTCAATCGACGCAGCGAGATCGAGGCGTTTGGGCGCGGCCGCGGGGACAAACAGATCCAGGGCGGATTCGACGCAGTGGCGCAGATCGAAGGGCTGGTGCTCCAACTCCACCCGCCCGGCCTCGAGTTTGGAGAAGTCGAGGATGTCGTTGAGGATGGTCAGCAACGCGTCGCCGCTCGTGCGGATGGTCTCGATGTAGTCGCGCTGCTCGGGTGTGAGCTCGGTGTCGGCCAGCAGGTCGGAAAGGCCGATGACCGCGTTCATCGGCGTGCGGATCTCATGGCTCATGTTGGCGAGGAACTCGCTCTTGGCCCGGGCGGTGGTTTCGGCGTGCTCCTTGGCCCGGCGCAACTCGTCCTCGATGCGCTGGCGTTGCGTGGCGTCGCGCACGACTGCGACCATGATGGTCGCGCCGTCCACCTCGGCCTTGGCGATGGAGATCTCCACCGGCACCTCGCTGCCATCCTGGCGGAGGCCGGGCAGGGTGTTGCGGTCGTGCATGGAGCGCGCGGTCGTGGCGCCGCGGGCGAAGCCGCGGAGGTATTCATCGTGTCCCCGGGCCACCCGCTCGGGCAGGAGGAGGTTGATGGAGCGGCCGACAATCCCCGCGGAGGCGTAGCCGAAGATCTGCTCGGCGCCGCGGTTGAACTCCAGGATGCGGCCGCGCTCGTCGGTGACGATGACGCCGTCGGTCGAGATGGCGAGGATGGCGGCGGTGCGGGCGGCGAGTTGCTCGTGCTCGGTGGTGCGGATGCGCCGGGCGAGATACCGGGTCAGCAGCCAGAGAGCAGGGCAGAGCAACAGGGCGAGCGACAGGGAATCGACCAGGGCCTCCTGCCACGGAGGGAGCGACGGCAGGCGGGCCAGCACCAGCATGATGAGTCCTTCGCAGGCGACGATCAGGAGGAGCAATCCGCCGAAGAGGGACGCAACCGGATGTCGCGTTAAGGGTGCCGGGGCGAGCCGGGTGGCGAGCCGGGACACCTGTGTCACCGGGCAGCGGCCGGGCGGAGGAACGGGGATTTCAGGGGTGGGCATGATGGGGAGGGGGAATCCAGCCAAGATGCAGAGAAGGCGTGCGGCATCTCGGCGGGATTTTCGGGACGGGTCAGAGGTCCCGGAAATGATGGTCGTGACTGCCGTCGTGCCCGTTGGTGGAGAGGACCGCGCTGGTTTGGCGGGTGCGGGTTGTGAGGACAGGCGTCTGCACCGCGTTGGCGGAACCGTGTCGACCGGGGAGCGGCCCAAGGTTGGAGGACGGCGCCTTGGCGCGCGATTTTTCCGGAATGCCGGCCGGCGGGGCCTCGCGGTGCGAAGTGGCACCGGCGAGGGCGGACAGATAGGACACCGACTCTTTCAGCAGGGCGGCCTGCGAATTGAGCTCTTCCGCGGCGGCGGCAGTTTCCTCGGCGTTGCCGGCGTTGGTTTGGGTGACCTGATCCATCTGGGTGACGGCGGTCGTCACCTGGCCGATGCCCTGACTCTGCTCGCCGGAGGCAGTGGCGATGTCGGCGACCAGCTGATCGAGCTGGCGGATGCGGGTCTGGATGTCTTCGAAACTCTTGGCCGCCCCGGCGCTGATCTGGACGCCTTGCTGGCTCTTGACCACGGAGTCCTCGATTTTCCCGGCGGTTTCCCGGGCGGCTTGGGCGGCGCGTTGGGCGAGGCTCCGGACCGCGTCGGCGACCACGGCGAAGCCCGCGCCCGCCTCGCCGGCGCGGGCCGCCTCGACGGCGGCGTTGAGGGCGAGGATGTTGGTCTGGAAGGCGATCTCATCGATGGTTTTCAGGATCTTGGTGATATCCTCCGAGGCGCGGCTGATGTCCTGCATGGCGGTCTGCATCGCGTTCATCTGTTGGGCCCCGGCATCCGCTGCGGTGCGGGCCTGGCTGGCGGCTTGCTTGGCCTGCTGGGAGCTTTCGCTGTTGCGCTTGGTCATGCTGTTGAGCTCCTCCAGCGAGGCGCTGGTCTCCTCGAGGGAAGCGGCCTGCTCGCTGGCGCCTTCGGCGAGAGACTGGCTCGAGGCGGAGATTTGCTGCGCGGCGGCGGCGGTCTGGGTGCTGGCGGCGTCGATCTGGCCGATGGCGTCGCCCAGGGCGCGGTTCACCCCGCGGGTGATGAAGACCCCGATGCCCGAGGCGAGGACGGCCGCCACGAGGAGGCCGGTGACGATGCCGGTTTGGGCGCTTTGCACCGAAGCGTTGATGGCGGCGCCGGAGGTTTCGCCGTCGTCCTTGTTATGTTCGACGACTGCATCGATCGCCCGGTCAAAGGCGCCGAAGGCCGGCTCCATCTTCTGGCGGAGATGGCCCATGGCCTCGCTGTCCTTCCTCTGCTCGCTCAGGGCAATCAGCGCCTTGAAGGCGGTGACGTATTCGGCCCGGCGCGCGGCCATCGCTTCGTAGAGTTCCAGTTCGCGGGAGTCTTCGATGGTGGGCTTGTAGTCGTCGAGCAGCTTGGAGATGGTGGCGACGTTCGTCTGGATGGCCGCGAGATGGGCGCCCTTCTCCTCGGTGGAGTCGGACAGCACGTGCTTGAGCGTGAGGATGTAGTTTTTCTCCGCCAGGTTGGAAACCGTGGTGATGGTCGAGAGGCCCGGGAGGGCGTTGGTCGTGATCTGATGGGAGTTGCGCTTGATGGCAATGAGCTGGGTGTAGGCGAAGGCGCCGAGTGTCACGGCCACCGCGATGGTGGCGCAGAAACCGAGCGCGATCCGCTTTCCGATGGTCCAGTTTTTCATGGGATGGGGTGGAGTTGTGTTGGTGGGATTGACGAAAAAGGGCGGCGCCTCAGAAGCGGTAGAGCGCCTGGGCGTAGGCGAAGGCGACAGCGTCGCTCCGGCCGGTCTGGCGGACGAAGGAACCCGCGAAGAAGCGGTTAAGGCCGGCCTCGAAATTCCAGTGCGCGTCGAAGGCGTAGTAGACCGTGAGGTCGATTTCGCTGCCGATAGTGCGACTGAGGCCGGCGCCGGCGGGTCGGACGACGACGGCGCCCGCATCGTAGAGGGCGTCGGCCGCCTCGGCGCGGGTGAACCGGTGTGCGACGAGTTGCAGACGCATTCCTTTGGCCGGCTTGAGTTCGAGACTGGCGTTCCACGCACTGATATTCTGCCGGCCGACGAGATCGACGTATCCGAGAAAGGCGTGTCCCAGGGGGTAGAGCTGGTCGAAGGTGCCGATACGGCGGTCGGTGGGATTCTCGTCGCCGCTGGCGTAGTCGAAGCCGGCGGCGAAGCGCGGCTTCCAGGCGAGGCGGGCGGCGGTGTAGCCCAATTCGGAGCCGAGCATCCAGGCGCGCACCGGTTTGCCGGCCAACGATCCCCTCTGGATTGCCGCCTCCAGATCGAATTCCCAGTTGCCGGCCGGTCTGCCGGTGCGGCGGAAACCGAAGGTTTGCCGCCGATCCTGCGCCACCGGGCGGTCGCGGACGAGCAGATACAATTCGGTGCTTCTCCGGAAAGTGACGTAGGTGCCGTAGAAACGCTCATGGCGGTTGCGCCGGTCGGTGGCGTATTTCTGGACGGGCACAAACCAGCTGTAGAATACCGTGGCCCTGGCTGCCGGGGATTCGCAGAGGCCGGCGGCCCCATCCCAGTGGCGGTAGGTGTTCAGCCAAGGCAGCGGACTGACCAGACGCTGCCGGCCGAAGGAGAATTGCTGCCGGCCGAGACGCAGCGTCAGCCGACGGGCATCGATGGTCGTTGAGAAATCGGCGAAGGCGTTGAGCAGTTCCCGCGAATTGACATCGGCGGCGCG
The DNA here is from genome assembly GCA_016187925.1 of Opitutia bacterium. Classification (GTDB taxonomy): domain Bacteria; phylum Verrucomicrobiota; class Verrucomicrobiia; order Opitutales; family Opitutaceae; genus Didemnitutus. The sequence goes on from JACPIS010000033.1 coordinate 54,221, forward strand.
CGTCCCTCCGGGGAGGGCGCGGCGGCCCAGCATCCGGGCGTCGATCAACTCCGCAAAAAAGCGCGCGGTGGATCCAAACCGCAGGTCGGCGTGCAGTTGGATGCGCCCGAGGCCGAAGTCGTCTTCCGGTGCCGCGGGCGTGCCGAAAGCGAAATTGCGCCATGTTTCCCAACGCCAGCGCGCTTGACCGCCGAGACTCAACCACGCGCGGCTGGCGTCGCCGAGTGCGATGAACTTGAGCGGATCGAGCATGTCGTCCGCGGGTCGCCCCCGCAGAACATCCCAGTTCTCCTCGAAACGGAGCACCTGGTAGGCGGGTCGGACCGCCCTCGCTGGCGGGCGGTCTTCAGCGACGGCCAGACCGACGGCCAGAGACAGCAGAAAGACTGGCGCGCAGTGGCGCGCGGGGAAGGGGCGGGCGGGAGACTGGGGAAGCGGAGCGGGCATGGAAGCGGCAGGCCACGGTCCAATGGACCGGCTTGGCGTCGCTTCCTATCCTTGCAGGCCGCATTGCCTGCCCGAATCGGCGGCCATGCTCGGGGCATGCCGCAACGCTTGCTCATTTCTTCGGCCTTGGGGAGTGAAGGTTAAGCACTCATTTCAAAAGCTGTCAGGGCGAGGAGTGCCCGGGCGGCGCGACAGGATGGTTTTGAAATGAGCGCCCAGCGGAGGGTTGAGCTGGGCGCAAGATGCCCGCGGAGTGTCGGCTCAGACCGCGCCGCTATTTGCGCCGGTGCGCGGGGATGGACGGGCGCACCTCGCGTTGTGCCGGGTACTCAGAGCCTACCCGAAAAACTGGGCGTGCGGCGATGCGCCTTGGGCAGGGCGAAGCGTCCCCGCCGAGCCGCGGCGCGCCGGGACGGCGATCAGGGCGTCAGCCTTGGCTGTTCGCCCGACCCGTCGGCCGGGATATCCGGACAGGCTCTTATCGCACTTGGAAGAAATCGTCATGACGGGCGTCGATTGATCCGGGGGCATCGAGCGCGGCGAGGCGATTTTTGCCCGGGGCCGGTTTGATCGCTGCCAGGTTATTGGCCTGATGGGCCGGAGTGGAGGCGCGTGGCGCGGCGGGTTGCCCGGCTCCATCGACCAAGGCTTGGAAATCGCCCACGAGCCGTTGGAGTTCGGCGGACTGCGCGTTGAGTTCCTCGGCGGCGGCGGCGGATTCTTCCGCGCCGGAAGCGTTGGATTGCGTGACCTTGTCCATTTGGGCGACGGCACCGTTGACCTGGCCGATGCCTTGGGTTTGCTCGGCGGATGCGGTGGCGATCTCCGCCACGAGGGTATCGACCCGGCGGGCACGTTCGAGGATGACCTGGAGGGAGTCGGCCACCTTGGCGGAAATGCTCACGCCGTGTTCGCTTTTGACCACCGAGTCTTCGATCTTGGCGGCCGTTTCCTTGGCGGCCTGGGCAGAGCGCTGGGCCAGGGCGCGCACCTCTTCGGCGACCACGGCGAAGCCGGCGCCGGCCTCGCCGGCCCGGGCGGCCTCGACCGCCGCGTTCAGTGCGAGGATGTTGGTCTGGAAAGCGATTTCGTCGATGGTTTTGACGATCTTGGCAATCTCGCCGGAGGAGTGCTTGATGGCGTCCATGGCGCCCTTCATCACGGCCATGTCGGCGGCGCCGGTATCGGCGGCGCTGCGCGCCTGGGCGGCGAGGTCCTTGGCCTCGCCGGCGCTCTCGGCATTGCGCTTGGTCATGCTGGATATCTCCTCGAGCGAGGCGCTGGTCTCTTCGAGGGAGGCGGCTTGCTCGCTGGCACCCTCGGCGAGGGTCTGGGCGGCGGCGGAGATTTGACCGGCGGCGGAGGAGGTTTGCTGCGCGGAGGCGGCGATTCGGGAAATCGCCAGGCCGAGCGGCTTGTTCACGAAGTGGCGGTTGAAGAAGTAGAATCCCGTGACGACGAAACCCAGGAGGGCGAGGCTGACGAAACTCATGCTCTTCATTGTCCGGGTCACCACTGCGTCGTTGGTCAGTGGCGCCCGCAGCACAAACGCGCCTTTGATGTCGCCTTGCTTCATGTTCTCCATGGCGAAGCCGAGGAGATCCCGGCCATCGCCGGTCGGGCTATGCGCCGGATCGCCGTGGCAGGTGAGGCAGCCCTCGGCCAAGCGCACCGGTCGTGCCAGGATCAGGGTGTTTGTTTTTCCGTCGTGCTTGAAATACTCCGGTATGCCGGAGGCGAAAGCCTGGAAAGCATCGGCGAATTCCGCGCCGTTGTTGTTCTTCGCATTGCGCGCGGTCAGATCGGGGCGGGAAGGCGTGAAAAAATCGTAGCCTTCATCGCGGGCGGATTTTTCCGCCGCCTGCCAGGAGGCGACGATGGGTATGGCGTTGTAGAGCGAGGTGCCGCGGTAGGTGTCGTGCAACGGCCGGTCGCCGCTCTCCTGCTTCGCCCGGGCCACCATCCCGGCCATGTCGAAGGATTTTTGGCGGTGCATGGCTTCCATCTTTTCCGCGACGGTTTCCGCCTGCTTGAGCACGACGGACATCTGGTGGCGCAAGGCATCGATTCGATTCTTCGACGACAACCAATAGACGGTGATGGTGCCGCCAATCGCGGTGGCGACGACGGAGATCGTGGCCGCGATGATGATTTTGGAGCTCAGTTTCATGACGGGGCGTGGTTTCTCGGGTTGGGGGCTGAATGGCGGGCGCCGACAGCGGTCTTGGCCGGGGGCTGCGGTTGGCGCGCTCATGGGTACAGGCGTGACTGAAAGGGCTGGGGCACCGACTCGGGGTCGGTCGCGTCGCTCCTTTCCTTACAGATCCGAAAAATCTGCCCGAATCGGCGGCCATGCGCGGGGCATGCCGCAACGCTTGATACCTATTTCGGTCCGCGGCCGGGAAAGTTTAGCGTTTTTTTGCGGAAACGAAGTCGGCCGGCCCAGGCGGACCGATCAACCCGTTTGCAGCCCCCAATCGGACACACCCGGTCGTGTCTCCGTCACGGTTCGCCCATGCCGGCGAGCACGCGCTCGAGCCGCTGGCGCAAATCTCTCAGCTCCTTTGAGCGAAAGCTGCCCTTTGTCTTTTCCAATGTGGTTATCGTTTCGGTGAGCACTTGCCGAAGAAGAGGCTGCCCATGAAGCGTGGTCGCCGAACGAGGGTGCGGTGCTGCGGCACGGGCTAGCTTGCCCGCGAGGTCGGAGAGCGGGTCGGGCAGTAGTCCATCCGCGTTGGCGCCGGGTTGGCCGCGCTCCGCCAGCATCTGCCGGATGGAGCGTACGCAATCGGCCAGTTCCTCGCGGTGGCGGCGTTCATCGAGCAGGCGCCGAAGAGCCTGGCCGAGCAGGGCGTAGTTGGGCGGCTTGAGCAGGTAGGCGGCCACGGGCAGGTTGGCGGCCCGCAATGCCGTCTCCAATTCCGGGTTGCCCGTCAGGAGTACGACGGCGGGTGCATCCTCGCGGGCCAGCAAGCGCTCGATCCACTCCAGCCGCATATTTCCGGGCATATGGATATCGCTCAGGATCAAAGCGTATTTCTCTGCGTCCAGACAGCGGTCGGCCTCGGCCGTCGTGGCGGCGGAGGTCACGAGAAATCCGGACCGCTCCATCCAACAGTGCAGCGCCAACCGGCTCGTCTCATCGTCATCGACATGGAGGATACGCTCGGTGGCTGGCATGGCTGGGGTAAATCAAAAATGCGCCTGTTGGCGCACGAGGAAAGACAAAAGCCGCGGGATTCACGCCAAACCAACACCCCGTCCAGGCAGAACCCGGTGTCCGCTGAGCGGAGCACCGGGCGTTTCTTAACCCCTGCTGACAAAATGGGTGCTTACGCCGGCTGGGCGATGGCCTGGATGGTCTCGGGCGCGACGACGCGGTCGATGTCGAGCAACGTCTTCACCTGCCCCTTCACCTTGGCCATGCCGAGGAGATAGGTGGTGTCGATCTTGGCGCCGAACTCCGGCGTCGGCTCGATTTCTTCGCTGGTCAGGTTCACGACTTCCTCGACGGAGTCGACGATCAGGCCCATCTGCACGACCTGTTCGCTCGGCAGCTTGACCTGGACGACCACGATGCAGGTGCGTTCGGTGAACTCGGACTTCAGGCCGAACTTCACGCGCAGGTCGATGATCGGGATGACACGGCCGCGCAGGTTGATGACGCCCTTCACGAAGGAGGGGACCTGCGGCACCGGGGTGATCTTCTGCATGCGGATGATTTCCCGGACCTTGAGGACAGCGATGCCGTAGGCCTCGTTATCGAGGACGACGGTCAGGTATTTGCCGGCGTTTTTCTGGACGACGGCAGAGGTGGAAGAAGTGGCAGGGGCGGAACTCATGAGTGGTGGTTTACGAAGAGGGGATCGGCCAAGCAGGCATATCGGCGCAACCCTCCCCGGCTTGAGGGAAACCGCGCCAAAACCGGGTCCAAGGTTAAGTTTTTCCCGCCGGGACCGATTAAAGCGGGACAGCTGCACAACGCTTCTATGCCCCTTGCTCCGGAATCCTTCCAGGCGCTCGACGACGCTCTTAACCGTCTCGCCGCCGAATCCATCCTCGCCGCCCCCGGGCGTGACGAGGGCCTCATTCCCTCCTACAGCCTGCTGGGCGAAGTGCGCGACCTCTGCGCGCCCGAGCCGGTGCTGCACGCCGCCATCGTGGCCACGCACGCGCTGCTCGAGCAGCGGCTCGACACCGCGCAGCCGTTCGACGAGCCCACGCTGGCCAGGCTCCGTCAGCTGATCGACTGGCTGCCCGGCGCCCTCGCCAAGATCAAGGCCGGCGCGGCCCCGGCGGCCTTCAACGCGTCCGCCACCCCGACGGCGCCCGCCGCCGCGGCTCCCGCCTCCGGCGAGGCGGCTCCGGTGGCCGACGTGCTGCTCGACCTGAATCTCGCGGAGAACCAGGAACTGCTGGGCGAGTTTTATGCCGAGGCCGTCGACCACCTCCAGCAGATCGAGGCGGCCCTGCTCATCCTCGACCAGCAGGCCGACAATCCCGAGGCGCTCAACTCCATCTTCCGCTCGTTCCACACCATCAAGGGCAACGCCGGCTTCCTCGGCCTCGTGCCCATGCACACGCTCGCCCACGAGGTCGAGTCGCTGCTCGATCTCGCCCGCAACCGCGAGCTGCTGCTCACGCCGGCCATCATCACCGAGATCCTGCGCAGCCGCGACGCCCTGCAGGCACTCACGCAGCAGGTGGCCGTCGCCCTCGAAAAAGGCCAGCTCCCGAGCCAGATCGTTCCCGTCAGCCATCTCATGCGCGCGGTCAAGAAACTCGCCGTGCCCGACGCCAAAGGCGCAGCCCCCGCCGAGATTCCGGCGGCGCCTGCGTCCGCGGCCCCCGCGGTCGTGGCCAGCGCGCCTGCCCCGGCGCCGGCCGAGGCGCCGGCGGTCGCCCCGGCGGCTCCGTCTCCCGCGGCGCCCGCCGTCCCGCACGTTTCCGCGGCGGCCGCCAACGCCATCGAGGCGCAGGCCACGGGCAAGGCCGCGGCCGGCAACCAGACCGTGCGCGTCAACACCGAGAAACTCGACTCGCTCATGGACGTCGTGGGCGAACTCGTGATCGTGCAGAGCCAGCTCATCGAGTCGGCCCGCGCCCAGGGCGACGCCGGTTCTCCGCTCCAGCGTAACGTCGCCCAGCTCTCGCGCATCACGAAGGAGCTGCAGCACACCGCGATGTCGCTGCGCATGATCCCCATCAAGCCGACGTTCCAGAAGATGGAGCGCCTCGCGCGCGACCTCGCCCGCAATTTCGGCAAGAAGGTCCACTTCCAGGTCAGCGGCGAGGATACCGAACTCGACCGCACCGTCGTCGAGGAGATCGGCGATCCGCTCGTGCACATGGTGCGCAACTCCCTCGATCACGGCCTCGAGCCGCCCGAGGAACGCACGGCCGGCGGCAAGGGCGAGATGGGCACCATCCACCTCAGCGCCTACCACCAGGGCAGCAACATCGTCATCGAACTCAGCGACGACGGCCGCGGCATCAACCCGGACCGGATCTACAAGAAGGCCGTCGAGAAGGGCATCGTCGCCCCCGGCGCCCAGCTCACCCGCGACGAGATCCTCGCCCTCATCTTCGCCCCCGGCTTCTCCACCGCCGAGAAGGTCACCGCCGTCTCCGGCCGCGGCGTCGGCATGGACGTCGTGAAGCGCAACATCGAGAAACTGCGCGGCAAGATCGAGATTTCCTCCGAGGTGGGCAAGGGCTCGACCTTCAAGATCAAGCTCCCGCTCACCATGGCCATCATCGACGGCCTCGTGGTGCGTGTCGGCGCCGACCGTTTCATCCTGCCCAGCACCTCCGTGCAGATGGCTCTGCGCCCGCCGCGCGAGGCGATCACCACCGTGCACGGCCAGGGCGAGGTGCTCGAGCTGCGCGGCCGCATCCTGCCGCTGCACCGCCTGCACCGCCGCTTCGGCATCCCGGCCGACGCCCAGCAGCCGTGGGACGGCATCGTCGTCATCGTCGAGCACTCGGGCCGCGTCTCCGCGCTGCTCGTCGACGAGATGGTCAGCAAGCAGGAGGTCGTCATCAAGAACCTCGGCGCCTTCATGCAGGGTCTGCCCGGCGTGGCCGGCGGCGCCATCCTCGGCGACGGTAACATCGCCCTCATCCTCGACCCCGGCACGCTGTTGCACGCCGCCTGAGTTTCTCCGCCATGTCCACCGCCGCGCCCCAGCCGCCGTCCATCGACCAGGTTTGCGAGAAATCGCTCCGCCTGCCGTGTTCGCCGTCGCTGCTGCCGCGGCTGGCGCTGGCGCTGCAGAGCGACGAGAGCTCGGCCGCCGAGATCGAGCGGCTCATCTCGCTCGATTCCTCGCTGGCCGCCGCGACGCTGCGCCTGGCCAACTCGGCGGCGTTCTCGCGCAGCGGCATCGATTCGCTCGAGGAGGCGGTGTTCCGCCTCGGTGCGAAGGAAATCTACCGCCTCGCCGCGCTCGTGCTGGTCAACCGCTGGGAGAGCGGTTCCAACGTCCTGCTCCGCTGGGAGCCGGGCGACTTCAGCCGCCACGCGCTTTGCACGGCCATCGCCGCCGAGGTGCTGGCCGAGGCCACCGAGCGCATCGACCCGCAGGCCGCCTACACGGCCGGACTCGTCTGCGACCTGGGCAAGCTCGCCCTCGCGCACATCTGCACCGAGCACTACCCGGCGGTCCGCGCCTTCTGCGAGCAGACGCACTGCACGTGGGAACAGGCCGAGCGCACCGTGCTGGGCTACCATCACGGCGACGTGAGCGTGCGGCTGCTTACGGCTTGGAAATTTCCCGCGAGTTTCATTCAGGTCGCGCAGCACATGATGCATCCCACCGAGGCCCCCGCGGCCGTGCTGCCGCTGCTCGCGCACCTGCACGCCGCCAAATACCTCGCCACCGCCATGGGCCCGGGTGTGACGGAGGACGGTTTCCTCATCACGCTGCACGGCGGTTTCCTCCGCGAGTGGGGCTTCACGCCCGAGATGCTCGAGGAAGCCATGCCCATCGTGCTCGAACGCGCCTCCCAGCGCCTCGGCGAAAAACTCTCCCACGGCCCGGTCTCGATCTGAGCCGGACGGGAGCGAGAGCTTCGTGAGCGCGCCATCTGCCGTCTGTAGATCGATTATTCAGAGGGGACATCAATTTACGCAACCTGACCCGTTTTCAGTTTCCTACCGGCGGGGTTGGACTCCACCGGACGGAGCGCACGCGGAGGAGGAAGCAGACGGCGTGACAGCGGCTCGGCGCTGGCGCGTCGTGTGCCGCTTGGATCTTTGGAAACGTTGCGAACTGGAAACTAACAACGCGTTGACCCCTTCGGCTCGTCTTCCACGGTTGGCTGGTGGGGTTCACTTAGCCTGCATATTGCGCTCAATGTATTTCGGCCAGATTCGCACGACACCAAAGCATTCTCGCAGCCTCTCGGCCAGCTTCTGAAAGTCGCGACCTGCTGCACGTAAACTGCCGGGGTCTAGGATCTCATCGAGTTCCAAGCGCCAGCCTTCTTCATCATTCGCAGCCCTCGACAATACCCATGACTCAATCGGCCTGCTGTCTTGAGCGTTTATCACTTGGATATCCAAGTGCCCCCAGCCCCTACGAGTCAGGACGGCCAGATGCGAAGAGTCCTCAAGCCCCTGAACATCTCCGCCTAGGCCCGCCACACGCCACCGAACGTGCAGGCGAAACGTCGGCGCGCACGAATCGCCAAGCACTTCTAATGTGCATGGGAAAATAACCTCGAAGGGCGCAACGGGCTGCCGCGCTGCTAGCATTCGTTCGCGCATATCAGAAGGGGATTCTGCCAATTACCCAGCCCGCAGCCACTGCTTCCACAGCCCAAGAGTAGCACGAGACGGTTTCACCTCCCGGGACCGAAAGATACTTGTAGTCAGCCATGTTGGGCAACCGCATCACTGAGAAGCTCCAAACAACGGCCTGAGCGGCGCTCAGCGTTGCGCCGGAGGAACTGAAAAAGGGTCAGGCTGCGAGGAACTGAAAAAGGGTCAGGCTGCGGATATTGATGTAGGAACACACAAAACGGGTCGGATTGGGAACTGAAAAAGGGGAACTGAAAAAGGGTCAGGCTGCGGATATTGATGTAGGAACACACAAAACGGGTCGGATTGCGGGAATTGATATTCCGTGCGAAAAAGTGAGTCCCATGGATCGACCAGAGCACGGGGAAGAGCAGCGCGCCAAGGGGTCTTCGTCAAGGCTACGTGCGCCGGCGCCCGTCTCTCCCATCGGCGATGCGCTAGAGGGCGTATATTCAAACCCGGTTTGTCATCCTGCGCGAAGCGAAGGATCCACGGCATCGAAGGCCAGATCGCGCGCGGAAGCAGGGATTCTTCACTTCGTTCAGAATGACAGGTTGAGTTGATTGAGCCGGACGTGGCTCGTATTTTCCCGCAATTCCCTCAGCACGAGTCGGCCGCGCGGCGCACGGGACCTGATCCGGGCCGAGCTGCAGCGCCGCGGCTACGCCGAGGGCCGCGACTTCCTGATGTGCGCCTGAGTGACGTTGCACAACGGACGTTTTTCCCCGCTGCCC
>JACPIS010000036.1 GCA_016187925.1 Opitutia bacterium
GCAGCTAAGACCTCTCGGCCCCGGCTGGCAATCCCGCCCAAGCCGGCTGCCTCCGACGAGCTTTGGGCCCATTCTCGGCAGCCGGCTTTGGCTTTGCGCTCATCCAGTTTTAACATCAGGTTGAACATACAAGGATCCACGGCATCGAAGGCCAGATCGCGAGCGAAAGGATGGATTCTTCACTTCGTTCAGAATGACAGGTTGAGTTGATGGGTGGGGTTGGAAGACACACCCTGGTGTGTTTCGCGGGCCGGCAATCGATCGTGTGGGGCATGCGACCGCTGCACCATTTTCGCAGCCAGCAAACTTCGGGCTGGCGGTGGATGGCGCGTCTTCATTCGCTAGGCAGCCGTGTCCGAAGCTGCGCCTACTCCCGATTCCACTTCGCCCGAGTGGTTTTCCCCCACCTGGGGGCGCTGGGTCTTCGCCCTCGCGCTGGCGATCGGAGGATTCCTCCTGCCGCAGGAAGTCCCGTTGGAGTGGTACCCGCTCAACGAGCCGGGGCAGGACATCCTCTACCTCGAAATCACCTGCGCGGCGGACAAAAACGGATTCTTCGAGATCTACTACAACACGACCGACGGCATCAACGAGCTGGACAAGATCTACGTCCCGATCTCCCCAACCACCCAGACCTTCACCTATACCTTCCCGCTCAAGGACGCACCGATCACCGAGCTGCGGCTCGATCCCGTGGCCGACGGCGGCACGCTCACGATCCGGCAAATGCGCATCATCGACCGCCGCAGCACCGAAGTCCGCCGCTTCACCCGCGACATGTTCACGCCGCTTCACGAAATCGCGGCCATCCAATCCGCCTCCGACGGCTGGACCATCACGTCCACTCCGGGCAACAACGATCCCTATACCCGGATCAACCTGCCGGCACCGCTTTACGCCGTGGGCCTGAACGGCCGCAATCTGCAACGCTGCCTCCTCTCTTCGGGCTACCTCGCGATGATGCTGTGGATTCTGCTGCTCGCGGTGCTGTTCACTTTCTGGCGCCCAAAGAGCTGGCGTGATTTCTTCCGGCATGTGGGCTTCATGGCCGCCATTGCCCTGCCCTTCTCTCTCGTCGGCAACCGCGGCCTGATCCGCCATTCCTTCCATTATGCGCGCTTCACGCTCCCGGCGCCCAGCCCGGCGCTGAACCTGGAAATGGATCTGGCCAGCGATCACCCCACCCCGGCGCAATTGTTCCGGGACACCGGCCATGGCTACAACGAGACGGAGAGCGTCCGCATCGGCTACGAGCCGGTGGCAGGTCTCCAGACCCTGCGCTTCCCGCTGCCTCCGGGCCCGCTGCGCGCGCTGCGTTTCGATCCCTTTGATGCGCCGGGCCGTCTGGACATCCGCGGCATCCGGCTCGTCGGTACCGACGGCATCACCCATGCGGTGCTGCCGCTCGACTCGCTCGTGCCGCAGCGCGACATCGCGCGCCTCGGCGAAGACGGCGGCTTTCTGCGGCTGCAAACACCACCCGAAGCCCGCGACCCGATCTTGGAATTCTCTCCGTCCGCTCTCGCCGAGATCAACCGGTCGCTGGCCACCCGGCGCTGAATGGGAACGGAGGGTTGAGAGTTGAAAGTTGGATACTGGAGATGCGGTGTCGCTTCTGATCTCTGGCCTCTAGCCTATCGCCTACTGCCGCGGATGGCCGCCGGGCCATGACCCCCGACCTTCCCACTTGCCCCTTCCGGCGGGCTTGGTTCTCCTTGGCTCTCCGAGCATGTCAGCTTCTCCCACCCACCCGGCCGATCACGCACCCGTCATCTCCCTGCACGGCGTGACCAAGACCTACGCCATCTGGGACGATCCTTCCGACCGGTTGCTGGCGCCGCTGCGCCGATTGCTGCCGGGCGGAACCAAACATCGAAGCACCCAAGGCCGGCTCTTCACCGCGGTGCGCGAAATCTCCCTCGACGTCGCACCCGGCGAATGTCTCGGCATCATCGGCCGCAACGGCGCGGGCAAGAGCACGCTCCTGCAGATGATCGCCGGCACCGTGCGACCGACCGCCGGCACCATCGCCGTGCGCGGACGTGTCGCCGCCTTGCTCGAGCTGGGCAGCGGTTTCAACCCCGACTTCACCGGTCGGGAAAACATCCAGCTCAACGCCGCCATCCTCGGCCTGGACCCGGAGGAGATCGCCCGCAAATTCGACTCCATCGTGGAGTATTCCGGCATCGCCGAATTCATCGACCAGCCTGTCCGCACCTACTCCAGTGGCATGACGTTGCGCCTCGCCTTCTCGGTATGCGTGCATGTCGAGGCGGACATCATCATCATCGACGAGGCGCTGGCGGTGGGCGATGCGCGCTTCCAGTTCAAATGCCACGCCACGCTCGAGCGGATGCTCAAAGAGGGCCGCACCATCATCTTCGTCTCACACGACACCAACTCCGTCAAACGCATGTGCCGCACCGCCGTCCTGCTCGAGCGCGGCGAGGTGTTGCTCAAGGGCTCGCCCAACGACGTTACCAACATCTACACGAAGCTCATCACTAGCCCGCACGGCGTGGAGGCGATACGGGACGATCTGGCCGCCCTGCGCGAGCGGGGGTCCGAACCGGAATCCACTCCGGCAGTCTCGATCACTTCAGCCGCAGCCAATCTCGATGCCGCCGTCGATGGGCGCACCGCCTCCGCCACCAGCCTTCTCACCGACGAACGCGCCCACCAGCAGGTCTCCGACAAGGAATATTCCTATGGCGGCGCGCTCGGCCGGATCACCTCCGTCCAGCTCACGGATGAACAGGATCAAGCACGCCTGAGTTTCCTCGCGGGCAGCCCCATCCGGGTCCACATCAGCTGCGAGGCCGCGACGGAAATCCCCAACCCCATCTATGCGCTCACCGTGAAGGATGTGCGCGGCCAGGAGATTTACGGCACCAATACCTATTTCCAAAACCAGACGCTGCCGGCCGTGCCGGCGCACGCCCGGGTCGAGGCCGTCTTCGACGTACAGCTCAACGTGCAGCCCGGTGTCTATTTCATCTCGCTCGGCTGGGTCCGCCTCGTGAACGGCGAAGTCGTCGTCGTCCACCGACGCTACGACGTCCTGCGCTTCGATGTGCTGCCGCGCGACAAATCCTTCGGCCTGGCCCACTGCCCCACCCGCATCACCGTGCGTCCGTCGACGGTTGCCTGATATGTTTCAATTCACCTGCCACGGCCAGAGTCACTCCCTCCAGCCCGGCCAGTATTTTGCCCGCCCGCGCGAACTGGGTTTCCGCGACACGCCCTCCGGTGAACTGCTGGCTCTCGTGGCGGAAATCGAGCAAGGCCGCCCCTGGCGGGACGCCGTCGCCGCCCGCTACGCCACGGGAAAGAAGTGGCTCCATCGCATCGTCACGGATCCCAGCCGTACCGCCTTCTTCAACGAGGTGCTTCCCGGCGGCCCCGGGCCGGTGCTGGACATCGGCTCCGGCTGGGGACAAACCGCCCGACCACTGGCCCATGAACGTCCGGTCGTGGCGCTCGAACCCGTGGCCGAGCGCCTGGCGTTCGTCAGGGCGACGGCGCGACAGGAAGGTGTGCAAGAGCGCCTGGCAGGCCTCGGCGCGGATTATCTCGAAGTGGAGTTCGCCACCCGGTTCGCCGTCATCTGCGCCATCGGCGTGCTGGAATGGGTCGGGGCTTTTCAAGATGCCGCCGACCCGCGGCAACGGCAGCGCGATTTCCTGAGCAAAACCCGCCGCGAGCTGGAGTCCGGCGGCGCGCTGGTCCTCGGCATCGAAAACCGGCTCGGCCTCAAATACCTGCTCGGCTGCCCCGACGACCATATCGGCGTGCCGCACATCGCCTGCCTGCCCGCCGAGCTGGCCGCCCGCCGCTGGCAGGAAACCAGCCGGCACGCGCTCCGCAGTTTCACCTATTCGCTCGTGGAGCTCGACCGGTTGCTGCGCGACACCGGATTCGGGCAGGTTGAATTTTTCGCCGCGTTCCCCGACTACAAGCTGCCCGAGCGGATCATCAACCTGGCGGACGGCGGCGCGGCGTTGCATGAATTTCTCCGCTCCGGCGCGCTGCCGCCCGAGCATAACGGCTACGACGGCAGTCCGCTCGGGCAATCGCTCCAAGCCGAGCTGGCCGCGCAATACCATGCGCTCGCCGCCGCAGGTGTGGCCCGGCATTATGTGCCGAGCTTCTTCGTCCGCGCCCGCTGAAACCGCCCGTCCGCCATGGCCGACATCCATATCGCGGAAATTTTCGCCGAGCTGGTCCGCCGCGGCCTGGTCGCTCCGACTCCACCACCCGCGCCGCTCTCCGGCGGCAACGCCGACCGGCGCGCTGAAAACGTCCGCCTTTCCTGGCAAGCCCACCTACCCGATGGACGGACGGTGCGGCTCACCCTCGGTCCGAAACTCTCCGCGCAGACGGCGCGCCAGGCCGCGTTCGCCCGCGCTTGCCCGACGCTGGTGCCCGAGCTGCTTTTTTTCGTTTCCCTGGCCCAAGGCGAGGCGGCAGCGGAGGAGTTTTTTGAAGGCGTCTCGATCGAGCAGGCCGGCCAATCCGGTTCCCCCGCCCCCGAGAAGATCCAGGCCGCGTTTGCCCGCGCCTGCTCCATTCTCGCCGCCACCGAGGAAGCCTCCAGCGAAGAGGCACGTCGGCGGGAATGGCGGGAATGGTCCGCCTCGCTCACGCAATTATCCTTCTGGACGCCCCTCGGGCGCTCGTTGCTGGAAGAGCAGATCCTACCACGCCTCTACGCCCGTCTTGCCGTGGCATCGCCGGCGACCCGCTGGAGCAATGGCGACTTCATCAGCGCAAACCTGCTGGTCGCCCCCGGCGGAGAAACGCGGCTCATCGACCTGGAGTTTGCCGCGCGAACCCATTTCCACGCCGAGGATGCCGTGCGCTTCCATGTGTTGTCGTCCATTGCGCGGGCTCATCCCGAGTGGTTCTCAACGGTGCAGCCTTTGCCCGGCCCGGCCTGGCATTTGTATTTCTGGCTGCGGCAGCTGGGGCTTGAGGCCACCAACAACACACCTGAATACCTCGCCGGGATCCTCCCCGTCCGCCTCGCACTCATTCGCCGGCTCGCCGAGCAAACCCTGGGCGTTGTCCTCACGGGCTGGGCAACCGATGCCCTCGCCGCGCAGGCCCAGGTGGAGGAGGCGCGCTGGGTCTCCTTGCCCGGCGCCGCCGTCAAATTCTCCGGCTGGTGCCATGTGCCCGAGGCGAGGGCACTGCGCGCCATCTGCCTTTTCGCCGACAACAAATTGCTCGCCGAGACCCCGCTGATCGAGCGGAGCGATGTGCAGCGGCATTTCGCGGGCGAACCACGCGCGCTGAGCTCCGGTTTCACGTTGACCGCCCGACTCACCGGATTCCCGACCGAGCTCGTTATCTGCGCCCAGACGAACGCCGGTGCGCTGCTACCCTTTCGCACGGTAAACCCCGAGGCGCTGCCCGGACGCGGTCCCACACTCGGCGACTACGCCCGCTGGGCCGCGCAACACGACCCCGATCCGCCCTCGCCCGCCACCGTACCGGATGGTCCGCGGTTTTCGATCCTTCTGCCGGTCTACAACACGCCGGCCGAGTTCCTGCGAACCTGTCTGGCCTCGGTGCGCGCGCAGCACTATCCCCGCTGGGAACTCTGCGTGGTGGACGACGCCTCGCCCGCCGCGCACGTCGGTGCCGTCCTGCGTGAAGCCGCCGCGGCCGACGCCCGCATCCGGGTACAAACCCGCGCGACCAACGGCGGCATCGCCCGCGCGACGAACGACGCCTTGGCGATGGCGCGCGGCGAATTCATCGTGCTGCTCGATCACGATGACCTGCTGCGCCCGCACGCCCTGCTTGAGTTCGCGCGCCGCCTCGCGACCGAGCCATCGCTTGATGCACTTTACAGCGATGAGGGCAAGATCACGGCCGAGGGCCAGCTCATCCTGCCCATCGGGAAACCCGATTTCTCACCGGAATTCCTGCTGGGGGTCATGTATATCGGCCACGCCCTGAGCGTGCGCACCACCGTGGCCCGGGCGACGGGCGGCTTCGATTCGACCTACGACGGCGTGCAGGATTACGAATTCTTTCTCCGCGTCACCGAGCGGACCCGCCGTATCGGGCACATCGACAAGATGCTCTATCACTGGCGCCAGTCGCCCGGCTCGAGCGCACTGCAAGGCAACGTCAAAGGCAACATGGACGAGAAACAGGCCGCCGCGGTGCGCGCGCATCTGCGGCGCACCGGGCGCAGCGAAACAGCCGTCCCCTTGTCAGAACATCGCGTGCGGCTGGCCGCTGGCGCCGCACCCGCCTTTGCGCTCGTCCGCCCGGTCGCCGGCGAGTCGGCGCCCGCCGCGCTCCGGCGCGCTGCAGCCGTAACCGCGGCGGAAGTGCTCGTCCTGCTCGGCACCGAAGTCCAAGCGCCCACCGATGACTGGCCCCGCGAGCTGGCCGCACTCGCGATGCGACCGGACTCCGGCTGCGTCGCACCGGTACTTGTGTCCCCGACCAGCCGCGTCATCGAAGCCGGCTGCACCTTGACCGGAGGGCGATTCGTCCGGCTGATGCAGGGCTTCGACGCCAGCGGCGACGGCTACAATGGCTCGCTCCGTTGCACGCGCGAGGTTGCAGCCGTGTCACCCATCTGCATTGCGGTGCGCCGCACCATCGCATCCGGATACCGCGGCGATGCGTGGCAAGAATTCCTCGAGGTGTTGCGAAAGGCCGGACTTTACCATCGTGTGGCGCCGGCGGTGCAGCTGACGGTGGGCAACACTCCTCCGCTGCCGGAAAATGCGTCGGTCGGCGCCATCGGTTTTCGTGATCCGTTCTACAACCGCCATTTCGCTCCGGATTCGGGCGACTACCGGCTCCGCGACGACTTCGCGCCCTCGACATCATCCTGACGCCGCCACATTTTACCGCCTACGACCCGACTGATGATGGCCGCGTTGACAAAAGACTTCACATCCGGCGGCGGTGCGCCTTGATGTGCTGTCATCCATGAAGCCCGCATCCTCCGAGCCGGCCGAGCTGCTCAATCGCGTGCGCCAGCAACTCATCCTGGCCCAGGTGCGCATCATGGAATTGGAGGACGTGCGCGACGAACTGGCACCCCGGCTCGCCGAGACGGACCGCCTGCTGCGCGCCGCGCAGGAACTCGCCGACGCCAAGGCGGACGAGGCCGCGCATCTCGAAAAAGTCCGCGCCGACTTGCAGGCCCAGTTCGAGCACATGCGTCACATGCAGCATGTGACCAACGAGGCGCTGAACACGACCCGCGGCCAGCTCGCCAACGCCGAGCAGGACAGTGAACGCCTCCGGCAGGAAGCCATCGGCCTGCTCACGCAGGCCGCGCATCTCAGCGAGCAAACCGGCCGTCTGCAGCAGGAGCTGACCGAAGCCCGCACCACGGCCGCGGCCCACCAGACCCGTATCGAACAATTGGACGCCGAGCAGCGGGCGACGAAAGCCTCCCGCAGCTGGCGCTGGACCGCCTGGCTCCGCTCCCTCGAACGCGCGCTCCGCTAGCGCCGCCATGAGCATTGCCGACACCGTCCGGCTGCACAGCGAGGTCGACACCCCGCGCCCGCTCCGCGCCACCCATGGCCGCATCAAGCTGACCGGCTGGTGCCTCGACGAGGACCAGGCCGCCCCGCCGGCCGTGCGCCTGTCCGTCGGCGGCGCGGTGCTCGCCGCCCAGCCATCGTCCACCGAGCGCGCCGATGTGCGCGCGCGTTTCCCCAAACATCCGGCCGCGGCCCGCTGCGGCTTCGTCATCGAGGGAACCGTGCCGGCCGGCGTGCATCTGGCGCAGGCGGAAGCCCGGACCGCCGGCGGCGTCTGGCAGATTTTCAAGCGCTTCACCGTCGCCGCGGAGGCGGTGCCGTTCACCACGACACTCGAAACACCCGCCGCGACCGGCACGGTCCGCTCCCGGGTGCTGGTGACCGGCTGGGCGGTGCATCCAAACCAGCCGATCAAGGCACTGACGCTGCGCTACGGTCATCAGGAAATCCCCGCCGATCCAGGCCGGCCCCGGCCCGATCTGGCACAACTCTTCCCCGGCGCTCCGCAGGCCGCCAGCGCAGGCTTCACCGGCCGGACCATTCTCTCCGCCGGCCGCGGCCTGCTGCGGATCAAGGCCCGGCTCGCCGACGGTTCGGTGGCGCTCGCCCGCACCGGACTGGAAGTCAACATCGCCACGGATGAAAACTACGGCCCGGAGTTCGACTGGAGCGCGCCCCGCATTCCCTTGCCGACCCCGGCAGCCCGGCCCGCCGAACCGCTGCCCCGCGCCGCGCGTCCGCTGAACACGCTCTTCATTCTGCACGGCAGCTTCGCCGCGAACAGCGCCCTGCACGTGGCGGCGCTGGCCAACGAGCTCGCCGCCGCCGGCCACGATTGCGCGGTCGCCGTCCCGCATGATCCGGAGACGCTCGCGCATTATGTGCAGCCCCGGTTCCGCGGCCTGACTTTCGCCGCCGCCGGGCAAAGCACCGGCTTCGCCAACGGCCGCGGCCCGGACATCATCCACGCCTGGACGACGCGCGAAAACGTCCGCCGCCTGACCGAGACGCTGCGGGCGCGGCACCACTCGCGCGTGATCGTCCATCTGGAAGACAACGAGCCGCAACTGCTCGCGCTCACCCTTGGCCGCAGCATGGCCGAGCTAGAACAGCTGCCCGCCGCGCAGCTCGATGCGTTGGTGCCGCCCGACCTTTCCCATCCGCTCCGCAGCCGCGAGTTCCTGACCCGGGCCGACGGCGTGACGGTCATCCTCGACCGCCTGCGCGAATTCGTGCCGGCGGACAAGCCCACCACTACGCTCTGGCCCGCGGCGGACGCCCGCTATTTTTTTCCGCGGGAAAAGCCGCAAGAGTTCCGGCGCATCCTCGATACTGCGCCCGGCACGACCACGCTCTTCTACCATGGCAACGCGCACACCGCCAATGCCGCCGAGATGCGCGAGCTCTACCTCGCGGTGGCCCGGCTCAACGAGGCCGGCGAGTCCGTGACGCTGATCCGCACCGGCCGTGACCAGGTGGACTTCCTCGGCAACGAGGCCGCGCGCGTCCGGCCGCATGTGCTCGAGCTGGGGCAGATCCTGCACCATCACCACCTGCCGCCGCTCATGGCGCTGGCGGACATTTTCGTGCAACCGGGCGGCCCCGACGCCTTCAACGACTATCGCTTCCCCTCCAAGCTGCCGGAGTTCTTCGCGCTCGGCCGGCCGGTGATCCTGCCGCGCACGAACCTCGGCACGGCCCTGCACCACGGCGTCGACGCCTACGTGCTCGAGCGGGCGGACGCCGCGGGGATAGCCGGCGCCGTCACCGCGCTGCGCCGGGATCGCGCGCTCGCCGAACGCCTGGGCGCGGGGGCCGCCGCCTTCGCCACGAAGCGCTTCAGCTGGCGGCGCAGTGCGGCGGCACTGGCCGCCTTCTACCAGTCTTTGTTACCGGCCTGAGGGGGCATTATGAGCTTGTCAGCAGGGTCGCCGCTTTGCCCGTATGCCACCCGGCCAACGCCTATGACGCCCCCCGCCGCGCCTCCGCTCGAACAGCACAATATCGAAATCCAACGCAACCGTGAGGCGTGGCGGCAAAAGCCCATGTTGCGGGAGATCTATCATGGTTTCTACCGCCGGATCGCGACGCGCATCGACCCGCAGGTCCCCGGCCTGGTGGTGGAACTCGGTTCGGGGATGGGTTGCATCAAGGAGGTAATCCCCCGCTGCATCACGACCGACCTCTTTCCCAACCCTTGGCTTGACCGCCGGGAAAACTGCTACCAATTGAGCTTTGCCGACAGGGAGGTCTCGCATCTTATTCTTTTCGATGTGTGGCATCATCTCCGTTATCCCGGCACCGCCTTGCAGGAGTTTCACCGCGTGCTCACCCCCGGCGGCCGCCTGATCCTGTTCGAGCCCGCGGCCAGCTGGGTCGGCCGGTTCGTCTATCATTTTTTCCACCACGAGCCGGTGGCCGTGCGCGACCCCATCACTTGGGAGGCGCCGCCGGGCTTCTCTGCCGCTGACGCCGATTACTATGCCGCCCAAGGCTCTGCCACACGCCTGTTTTGGTGGGGCGAAGGCCACACGCGATTGAAAGGCTGGCATCTGCGCGAGGTCCACCCCCTGTCGTCGTTCGACTATTTCGCCTCGGGCGGCTTCTCCGGTCCCCAGCTGGGCGGCCGTTTCCTCCACACGCTGATGTGTGCCGTCGATTTCGCCACCGCTCCCTTTCCCAGGATCTTCGCCGCGCGGCTGATGGTCGTGCTCGAGAAGGAGAAGTCCTGACATGTCCGCTCCCACCGAAATCACCGAACAACATCTGGCGAAGATCCGGGCCTTCTTCGACACCGTGCCCGAGCCCGGCGCGGCGGCCCGTCATTACCGGGCACTGCTGGCGCGGTATTACAATCAGCTCATCCCGGCCGGCGCCTCGGTGCTCGAGATCGGCTGCGGCAGCGGCGAACTGCTCGCCCACCTGCACGCCCGCCGCAAGGTCGGCGTGGACCTCTCCCCCCGCCAGATCGAGCTGGCGCGCGCCCGCGTACCCGACGCCGAGTTTCATGTCCAGGCCGGCGAGACGCTGCAGCTCGCAGAGGCTTTCGACTGCATCGTCATCTCCGACACGCTGAACTTCGCCGCCGATGTCCAGCGGCTGTTCGAGCAGCTCCAGAGCGTCGCCCATGCCGACACGCGGCTGTTCGTCAATTTCCATAATTCCCTCTGGCGGCCGATTTTCCTCCCGGCCACCTGGCTGGGCCTGAAGAGCCGGCAGCCGCAGAGCAGCTGGCTGGCCGGCTCCGACATCGTGAACCTCATGCAGCTGGCCGGGTGGAGCCCCGTCAGCCGGCAGGCTCGCGTGCTGCTGCCCGTTCCCCTGCTCGGGCTCGACCTGCTGGTGAACCGCTGGCTCGCCCCGTTGCTCCAGTGGTTCTGCCTCACCCTCTTCATCGCCGCGCGCCCCGTCCGCGGTGCGGCGCAAAGCCGCCCGTCGGTCTCGGTGATCATCCCCGCGCGCAACGAGGCCGGCAACATCGCCGCCGCCGTGAGCCGCACGCCCGACATGGGCGCCGGCACCGAGCTCATCTTCGTCGAGGGCCACTCGCGCGACGACACCTGGGAGCAGATCCAGCGCGTGCAGCGCGAAAATCCCGGGCGCCAGATCAAGATCATGCAGCAGACCGGCAAGGGCAAGGGCGACGCCGTGCGCCTGGGCTTCGCCGCCGCCACCGGCGACATCCTCATGATTCTGGACGCCGACCTGACGATGCCGCCCGAGGAGCTGCCGAAGTTCTACGAGGTGCTCGCGAGCGGCCGGGCGGAGTTCGCCAACGGCGTGCGCCTGGTCTACCCGATGGACAAGGAGGCGATGCAGTTCCTCAATCTCTGCGCCAACAAGACGTTCGGCCTGATCTTCACCTGGCTGCTGGGCCAGCCGGTCAAGGACACGCTCTGCGGCACCAAGGTCCTCCGCCGCGCGCACTACGAGAAGATCGCCGCCAACCGCGCGCATTTCGGCGACTTCGATCCCTTCGGCGACTTCGATCTGCTCTTCGGCGCCGCCAAGCTCAACCTCAAGATCGCCGACGTACCGATCCGCTACAAGGAGCGCACCTATGGCACCACCAACATCCAGCGCTGGAAGCACGGCTGGTTGCTCCTGCGCATGGTGATGTTTGCCGCGCGCAAACTGAAGTTCACCTGACGCGACCCGTCGCCCCGCAGCGATGCATCCTTCCGTGGGTTATTTCTCCCGCCCCTTGAGCACATGACCACCCGCCGGCCGCCACGTCTTCTGGTTTCGGGTGGCCGCGGCCGCCTGGCCGCGCTCATCGCCGAGCATTTCCGCACCGCGGGGCACGAGGTCGCGCTGTATTCCCGGCAACCGGCTCCCGGGTATCACGATCTGGCCAAGCTGATCGGCCCGGATGCGCTGTCGGCCGCCACCGCAGTGCTGCATCTCGCCTGGAGCACGCTGCCCGCCACCGCCGAGCAAAATCCCGGCGCGGAGCAGACGCACGATCTGCCGTTGTTGGAAAAATTGCTGGCGACCCTCGCCGCACTACCCGCCGAACGGCGGCCGCACTTTGTTTTCTTCTCCTCCGGCGGCGCCGTCTATGGCAACGCCCCCGGCCGGCCCAACGTCGAGAGCGATGCCTGCCATCCCATCGGTCGCTACGGCCAAGCCAAACTCGCCGCCGAAGAAATGATCCGCGCAGCGGCCGCCCGTCATCAATTGCCCTGCACCATTCTGCGCATTTCAAATCCTTACGGCTACTCCGTGCCGAGCGGCCGCCTGCAGGGCATCATCCCGCACGCCATCCGCGCCGCCGTCGAAGGCCGGCCGCTGACGCTCTGGGGCGACGGCCAGGCCCGCAAGGACTTCATCCATTACACGGACTTCCTCGCCGCGCTTGAGGCCGTGTTGACGCGACGGCTCACGGGCACCTTCAACCTCGGTGCGGGCGAATCGTACCGCGTCGGAGAGATCCTCGCGCTCGTGGAAAAACACACCGGCCGCAAAGTGGCCACAACCACCACGCCGGCCGCAGCCTGGGACGTACAGGACAGTCGGCTCGACATCCGCCGCCTGCGCGAGGCCACCGGCTGGAGTCCGCGCATCACTCTCGACGAAGGCATCCGGCGCTTCGCCGCCGGCCAATCCGCCCCCTGACCATGCCCGGCACCGATTCATCGCGAACCTCATCCCGGGCGCTCGCCATCATGTTTGCCCTCGTGGCCGGGCTCGCGCTCCTGCTGCTGGCACAGTCATGGCACGCCTCGCTGCTCGACCGGTACGAGTTCCGCCAGTTGCAGACCGCGCTCAGCACCTACTGGATCGCGCAGGAAGGATGGCAACTGGACTATCCCCTGCCGTTGTTCGGGCCACCATGGTCGGCACCGATGGAGTTCCCCGTTTATCAGGTCATCGTCGCCACGCTGCACTCGCTCACCGGCCTGCCGCTGGAGCAAACGGGGCGCCTGACCAGCATCCTCATGCTGCTGGCGACGCTGCCCGCGCTCTACGACCTGCTCAGCCTCGCCGACCTGAAACCCTCGCGCCGCCTGATCGTGCTCACCGTCGTGCTGACTTCTCCGGTCTACCTGTTCTATGCGCGAACCTTCATGATCGAGACCACGGCGCTGTGTTTCTCCGTGTGGTTTCTCGCGCTCCTGCGGCGGTCGTTGGCGAACCCCGCCTGGCCGTGGGTCGCCGCCACGGCCTTGGCGGGCACCCTCGCCGCCCTGACCAAGATCACCACGTTTCTGGTGTTCGGCATCCCGGCCCTCGCCCTCACCGTGGCCGCCCTGCGCCGGCCGGCCGCGACCGTGCGCCGCAGTGCGCTCGCCGCGCTGGTGCCCGCGGTCGTGTCGCTCGGACTCGGCTGGTGGTGGGTCAGGCACGCCGACGCCGTCAAGGACTCGAACCCCTTCACCGGCTTCCTGACCGCACGCGAGCTGCATGGCTGGAATTTCGGCACATGGAACCTGCGCTTCGATGCGTCGTTCTGGATTCACATTCAGGAAAACATCGTGGGCTACAACCTCGCCGAGGGCGCCCTCGCCCTCGCTCTGCTGTGCGCGGTCTTCGCTCCGGCGCGAAGCCGCCGCCTCGCCGCCGTGGCGG
Source organism: Opitutia bacterium (assembly GCA_016187925.1). GTDB lineage: Bacteria > Verrucomicrobiota > Verrucomicrobiia > Opitutales > Opitutaceae > Didemnitutus. The sequence goes on from JACPIS010000036.1 coordinate 13,599, forward strand.
TGCTGGGCTTCGCCTCCGGCCCGCTCGTCTTCGCCAATCTCTACCACCTGCACGACTATTATTACGCGGCCAACTCCCTGTTGTTGCTGGCCGCCGCCGGCCTGATGCTGGCCGCGGCGTGGGACGATCCGCGCCTGCCGCGCGGGACCAACTGGCTGGTGCTGGGGCTGGTCCTCGCCTTCCAACTGCACGCATTCTACCGGGGTTATCAGTCCCACCACCGCCATCCTGCTCCTCCACCGCCGGAGCTGGCGGCCACCATTCGCAACGCAGTGCCGGCCGACGGTGTCGTGCTCATCTATGGCGCGGACTGGAATCCGCTCCTGCCCTATTATTTTCAGCGACGGGCGCTGATGGTGCCTGGCGAGCGTGAAAACGAAACCGCCGTGCTCGAACAGGTGCTCGCCCGGCTGCCGCCCCGGCGCATCGCCGCGATGGTCATCCATGGCGCCAAGCTCCGCGCCCGGCCGGATTTCATCCGCGAACGCGCGATCCGCTTCGGGTTCTCCTCCGAGGCCGCCGCCCGCGACAAGGACGACGAGCTCTACCTGCCGGCCGGACAGGCTCCGCTCCGGCCACCGGCACCAGCGATCAGCTTCGCCGGGGAGTATGGTTTTCCCACGGACCTGAAGACCGACAACCCGACCGGAGCCGCGCTCGCGATCTTCCGGCCGGCCCCGCAAGCGGTGCGCAGCCGCTACGGCGTGAGTTCCGCCGAGCTGGACGGCCATCCGATTCTCAACGCCCATGCGCCCTCCGAACTGGAATTCCACCCCGCACCGGGCGCGCGCCACCTCCACGCCGTCGCCGGGCTGCCCGATGGCGCCTTCGCGCCGGGGCGCGACGCGATCACCGACGGCATCACGATCGAGGTTATCGCCGTGACTCCCGGCGCGCGACAGCTCCTCTACCAACGCCGGCTCGATCCCGCGCGCCAGCCGGGCGACCGCGGACCGCAGACCATCGAATTGGATCTGCCCGCGGGTTTCACGGGCGAACTCATCCTGCGCCTCGGCAACGGACCGGCGGGCAATCCCACCAACGACTGGGCTTACTGGGCCTCGGTCGAGATTCGCTGAGAACAACCGGCCGCGGCGAGGGCCCCGCGGCTCCGACCTCAGCCACACTGAGCCGGCTCAGTCGATCTGCAGCGGACCCAGCTGGATCCAATCCCGCGTATCCCGGCCCGCCGGGCCCGGGCCGAAGAAAAGCTCCACCTCGCCCGCCGCCGGCAGGGTGAAAGAAAACTCCAGTGGCCGCAGGTTGCCGCGATCGTCGCGATTGTGCCGCGGGTCGAAAGAGCGCGTGGCGAGTTTTGTTCTCTGCCCGTCCGGCGTGAGGGAGAACAGGCTCACTTCCACACCATCGGTGGCGTCGCCCTCCTTCAGATCCATGCGGTAGGCATCGAACGGCATCTGCAGCGAACTGCGCAGCGTGTGCGGGCCGGCCGGGAGCGCGAAGACCAGCCGGGTGGTCGGGTGCGCGCCATACATGGGTTGTCCGCTGGAGCCGTCCATGGCCGGGCCGAAGGTGGCAAAAAAGCGGACCGGCTGCGGCCGGAGCCCCACGAAAGGCTGCCGCTGCCAGCGGTGCACCGCCGCCAGCTCGAACCATTTGCCGGCCAGATTGCTCCGCGGCGGCTCGACGCCGGGGGCGAGCGCCACCTCGTGAAAGTTGTTTTCGAGCAAGGCCAGCAGCAGCTCGGCGCGCCGGGCCTGCGGCACGTAGACGCGCGCATTGTGCCAGACGTAGAGCGGCTCCGGGCCCAGCCCGCGCGCCACCGTCCGGTCGATCAGCCATTGCGCTCCACCCGGCTGGCCGACGACCACCAAGGCCCCGATCTTGTCCTCGCCCAGCCCGGCGAGCGCCCGCTCCACCCTCGCCGAGTCCCTCGCGATGTCATCGCGGATCATGACGGCGCGCCGCTGGGAGTAGTGGGGCGTCATCGAGTTCCAGTCCTGCCCCAGCACCACGATCACATCCCGGGGATTGGTCAGGACGCGCAACGACGTGGTCAGGCCGTCGCCGCCGGGGCTGACGGCGTTTTGCGGCGGATAATACTGCTCCAAATAGCTCCACATCTGGCCGCCCAAAACGAAACAGATCGCAAGACCCGCCAGCCACCGCGAGACGGTTGACTCCGCCAGTGCCACCAAGGCCAACCCCATCGCCATCAGCAACAGCAGGGTGTTCGCGACGTAATAGTAGCTGTGGTAGGTGTAGAGCACGGGAAAAACGACCAGGGCGGAACCGAAAAATACCAGGCACGCGGTGATCTCCCGCCAGCGACCGCGGCCCGCCAGGGGCACCAGCAGTCCGCACAGGAGCAGGACCGGCAGCCAGCTGAGTTCATGGCCCACGATGCGGGCCTTGATCGCCCACAGCGCGGGCGAAAACCGCGTCGCGGTGGTGCCGAGATTGAACTCCCGCAGTCCGGCCGAGGTGAAGGCGATGCCCAGCGGGTTCAGCGACTTGGTGGCGTCGGCGAAATCCAGCCACCAGAGCGTCGCCGCAAACGGCAGCGCGACCGCGGCGGCCATCCACGCCAGCTCGGTCTTCCATGCCTGCTTCCGGCTCGCCCACAACCGCGTCAGCGCCCACCACCCGGCCGGCAGCAGATAGAGCATGAATGTGGTCACCTTGACGAGCCCGGCGCCCACGCCTGCCAGTATCGCCAGCACCAGCCAGCCCTTGCTCCTTTCGGACACCGCCCGCTCGAACGCCACCCAGAACCACACGCTGCACATCAGCGCCATCGTTTCGATCAGGAAGGCGCGCGTGTAGAAAATGTAGAGCGGACACGTCAGCACGACCGCCAGCACCCACCAGCGCCGCGCCGGAGCGACGTTCCAGCGCCGCAGCAGCAGGAACACCGCCGGCAAAGTGAGGTAGAAGCACGCGATGCTCACCGCCCGGCCCGCCTTGGTGAGACTCCAGTGCGTCACCTGGCTGACGACCACCACCGTCCACTGGTAGAGCGGAAACTCCATCGGGATCGACCACGGCTTGCCCACCACCGGCGTCGGATAAGCGAGCGAGAAATTGTTCTCCGCCTTGATCCAGTAGGCCGACAAGGCGGTCTGCGCCTGCCGGAATTCCCCGCCCGGCAGGTTCTTGCTCTGCCAGCCGACCTGCACGCCCCAGAAATGAAAGCACAGGCACGCGACAAACACGGCCAGCGCCAGCCGGCCTTCCCAACGCAAGGGCTCCCGAGGAGCAGCGGATTCCATCGCGACAGGCAATGAAATCGCCCCGCGCCTGCCAACCCGATTGTGCGCGCTCCCGGACGGTCGGAACAGGCTTTACTCCCCCGTCACCGCCCGGACTTAATGCGGACTCATTCGCATGTCCGATCCGGTCTCGCCTCAGTTCCATATCGACAGTCCCACGGCCTGGCGGCCCGCCGCCGCCCGTTTCGAGATTGTCGGCTGGCTCTACGCCGGTGAGCGGAACCGCTGTGTCGACCTCCGCGCCGTGGTGGACCAGCGCGTCATGCTCGGCATCTACGGCCTGGAGCGGCCCGACACCCAGAAGATTTTCGGCGGCTCGGCGGCCGCCCTGCACACGGGTTTCCTCCAGCGCGTGCAGGCCTGGCGCGGCGCCCGCGAACTCTCCCTCGAATGGCACGACGGCCGGCAATGGCGTGAATTCTTCCGCACCGCGCTCGACACCTGGTCGCTGCCCCGCACGGACACCAAACCGCCCCGCATCCTCCGGGCCGCGCTGGTCTACCAGACGCTGCACTACCTCTACCGCCACTTTCACCGCGCCCCGTGGGGCACGCTGTGCCGCGAGACCGACACCGTGCTGCGCGACGTGCTCACACCCGTGAGCGACGTGGAGGTCGCCGACGGCTTCGTCGGCTTCATCGAAAACCCCGGGCATTGGGTCAACGTCAACTACGAGAAATTCCGGGTCACCGGCTGGGCGTTCGGCATCGGACGCGACATCACCCGTCTCGGCGCACTGGCCGGCGGCCTGGTCGAAAACCGCCTCGTCTATCCCAAGGACCGGCCCGACGTCGCCGGCCACCGCCCCGAATACGCGAACGCCCTCAAGTCCGGCTATTACGGCCTCATCGACATCCGCAAGGACACGCCCAGCCCGGCCAACCTGCTGGTCTTCGCCGAGACTTCCGACGGCGCCCGCTCCCTCGCCTTCGCCCGCCGCCTCCATCTCGACCGGCGCGATGAGCACTCCGGCCCCATCCCGGTCTTCAAGCCGTTCCTTTTCTACAAGGTCGTCGCCGCCTTCCTGCGCGGCACCCTGCTCGGCCGCTTCCAGTTCGACAGCTGGCCGGAGGCGCGCGCCGAGATCGCCCGGCTGAAAGCGCATTTCGCCTCCATCCTCAGCCACGGCGAGGAAAAGAAAATCCCGGACGTCATCGTCCGCCGCCGCGACCAGGATCCCTACACGCGCTGGTGCTGGCACAACCGCCTTACGCCGCGCCTGCGCGCCGTGCTGCAACAAGACGCCGACGCCCTCGTCAAGGCCGGCGGCCCGCTCATCAGCGTGGTCGTGCCCGCCTACAACACGCCGGAGAAATACCTGCGCGAGCTGCTCGCCTGCCTGCAGCAGCAGATTTATCCGCGCTGGGAACTCTGCATCGCCGACGACGCCTCGCCGCAGCCGCACGTGCGGCGCATCCTCGAGGAGGCGGCCAAGACCGATCCGCGCATCAAGCCGGTCTTTCGTCCCGAAAACGGTCACATCTCCCGCGCCACCAACTCCGCCCTCGACGCCGCGACCGGCGAATTCATCGCGCTGCTCGACCACGACGACCTGCTCCCGCACGACTCGCTGCTGCACATCGCGCAGGCCATCGACCGCCACCCGACCGCGGGTTATCTCTACACCGACGAGGACAAGATCGACGACCACGGCCGGCGCTTCGACCCGCAGTTCAAGGGTGGGTGGAGCCCGGAGATGGCGCTCACGCACAACTACACGCACCACCTGACCGTCATCCGCCGCGCCATCGTGGAGAAAGCCGGCCGGCTTCGCCCCGAGTTCAACGGCGCGCAGGACATCGACCTTTTCCTCCGTTGCTGGGAGCTGATCGACGACGGCGATGTCGTGCATGTGCCGTTCATCGGCTACCACTGGCGCGCCCACGCCGAGAGCACGGCGACCCGCGGCGACCAGAAGGGTTATCTGTTCGAAGCCGCGCGCCAGGGCATCGCCGAGGCCATCGCGCGCCGTGGCTTGCGCGCCGCGCCGATGCTGCCGGAGTTCGCGAAGCACTACGCGCTGTGCCTGCACCAGTTGAAATGGGATGCCGCGATCCTGCGCGAGAATCCCGTCACCATCGTCATTCCGACGAAGAACCGCGTCGACCTGCTCCAGACCTGCCTCGACTCGCTCGCCCGCACGACCCCGCGCGAGTCCGTGCAGGTGGTGGTGGTGGACGACAACTCCACCGACGCCGAGACGCTCGCATTCCTGCGCGATCTGCCCGCCCGCACCGACCTGCGGGCCGAAGTGGTGCGCGCGCCCGCGTCGTCCGAGGGCTTCAACTACTCGCGCCTCGTCAACCTCGGCACGGCCCGGGCCGACACCCCGCTCGTGCTGCACCTCAACAACGACGTCGAGGCGCTCACCCCCGGCTGGCTGGAAGACATGGCCGGCTGGCTCAGCGTCCCCGGCGTCGGCGTGGTCGGCGCCAAGCTGCTTTACCCCGACGGCACCCTCAACCACGCCGGCATCTCCCTCAGTCGCGAGGACGGCCTCGCGCATGTGCTGTTCGAGCGGGAGCCCGCCGAGGAACTCGGCTATCTTTTCCTGCCGCAGACCGCGCGCAACGTCGCCGCCGTCACCGGTGCCTGCCTGCTCACGCGCACCGACCTCTACCGCCGGCTGCACGGCTTCGACGAGGAGAAGCTGCGCGTCGCCTACAACGACGTCGACTTCTGCCTGCGCGCCGGCGCGGCGGGTTTCCGCACCGTCATCACGCCGCAAGCCGTGCTCCGGCACGTCGGCAGCGCGTCGCGCGGCATCACCTACGCCGAGCGCGAGCATCTCGAATACATCGCCCGGCACGGCACCTACCGCGACCCCTACCACAGCGAATCGCTGCAGTTCCCGCCGCGCAACCTGCCGCTGAACCCCTACCACCAGCGCTACGCCGAGACCGCCCGGCCCTTCCGCGCGCTCGTGCTCACGCACAACCTCAAGCTCGAGGGCGCCCCGATCTTCATCTTTGAACTGGCCCGCTACCTCGCCGGCCAGCCCGGCGCACAGCTCACCGTCGCCTCGGCCGAGGACGGCCCGCTGCGCGCCCGCTTCGAGGAGGCGGGGCTCAAGGTCGAGATTTGGAACGCAACCGCGCTGACCGCGGCGCAGACGCCCGACGAGTTCAACGCCGCCCTGAAGAAATTCGCCGGCACGCGCACGTGGGACGACGCCGAACTTTTCCTCTGCAACACCCTGCTCGCGTTCTGGGGCGTGCACCTCGCCGCGCACCTCGGCCGGCCCTCCGCGCTCTACCTCCACGAGAGCAAGCCGGTGAAGCGCTTCTTCGAGACCACGCTGCCACCGCTCATGCATCCGACCGCCGAAGAGGCCCTCCGCCTCGCCACGCGCGTCATTTTCACGGCGCAGTCCACGCGCGACATCCACGAGGAGCAGAACCTCAACGACAACTTCCGCAGCGTCGCCAGCTGGGTGGATTTCGCGCGCATCGACGCCTTCGCCGCCGCGCACACCCCTGCCGAGCTGCGCCGCAAGCACGGCCTCGACCCCGACGCCGTCGTGGTCGTCAACATCGGCTCCGTGTGCGAGCGCAAGGGCCAGCACATCTACATCCGCGGCATCGACCTTTTGCGCAAGGAGCTGCCCACCCTCTTCCCGGGCAAGAAAATCCAGTGGGTCATGGTCGGCGCCCGCGACGGGCTCTACATGGAGACGCTCACGGAGGACATTCAGCTCATGGGCCTGCAGGAGGTGAAGATATTCCGCGAGACGCCGGACATCTACGACTTCTACCGGCTCGCGGACCTGCTCGTCTGCACGAGCTTCGAGGAGTCCTTTCCCCGGGTCATCCTCGAGGGCATGGTCTTCGGCAACCGCATCGTCAGCACCGATGTCAACGGCATCGCCGAGATGCTGACCAACACCGACGAGGCCTACCTCGTGCCGGCCGGCGACCAGCACAAGCTGGCCGCCGCGCTGAAACTCGCCCTCGCCGATCACTTCGCCGGCGACCGGCGGATGCTCTCGATGGCCCGCGCCCGCGCCGCGCGCCACTACCATCACGCCCGCGCCTTGCCCCGGCATCTGCAGCTGATCCGCGAAGCCTGGCTCGGTTGAGCCGCGCATGACCCCGCCCGACTGGAAGTCCGCCATCGAGATCCATCCGCCGGACTGGGTGTGCCCGGCAGAGCGTTTCTGGGTCGCCGGCTGGGTTGCCTCCCCTTCCGGCCTCGTGCCCGTGGACGTGCGCGCCCGGCTCGGCGGCCGGGTCTTCCTCGGACTCTGCGGCCTGCCCCGTCCGGACAAGGAAATCGAAACGCATGGCCGTGCCGGTCCGCCGCAGGCCGGGTTCTCTTTCCTGCTCAGCCCTGTCTCCGGCGCGCATGGGTTGTGCATCGAGGTGTGTGACCAAACCGGCCGCTGGACGGAAATCTTTCGCCAGACCGTCACCCATTCCGGCGACACTCCGCCGGCCGCCGCAGCCGAGCCTTCCACCCGCCTGCTGCTCCGTCTCCTGCGCGCCAAGCACGCCCGGCCGCGCGAAAACTGGAGCTCGCTCGCATCGGAAATCCTTCTCGCCGAAAACGCCGAAAGTTTCGACGTGATGCCGAGCATTCCTTTTCACGGCGCTCTCGAGGAGATGGAGTCGCTCACGGCGGCCCCCTACGACCATGTGCTGGTCACCGGCTGGGTGGCCCACCGCGAGCAACGCATCACCGGCCTCACCGCCTTCCTCGACACCGCCGCGCCGCTGCCGCTGGTGCACGGCCTGGCGCGGCCGGATGCCGGCACGCTTTTCCCGGGGCTGGTGGACGGGGCGAACTCGCGGTTCGCCGGCTATCTCCGCATTCCGCTCACGGCGCCGCGTCCGCTCGCCCTGCGTATTTTCGCCGAGCTGGCCGACGGCCGACGCGAACTGGTTTTTCTCAAACGCTTCCACCCGGTCCTCACCAGCGGATACGGCACCGATCTGCCACCGTTCTCGGCGTGGAAATTCACCGCCGCAGCCTGGGCGCTGCGGAGCGCCGGCGGCGCGACGGACCGTGCGCTGCTCCGCGCCGCGTGGCATGAATTTCGCATGGCCGCGCCGGTCCTCCACCTGCCACCCGCGCACCCGGCCGATTCGTTGCCCACGGCCACCCGGGCGCTGCGGGTGACGATCGTGACGCACAACCTCAACTTCGAGGGCGCGCCGCTTTTCGCCGTCGAATACGCCCGCCACCTCGCCAGCCTGCCGGGCTGGAGCGTGCAGATCGTAGCGGCGCAGGAAGGGCCGCTGCGCGCCACTTTCGCCGCCGCCGGTTTGAGCGTCACGGTGGTGGATCCGGCGCCGCTGCTCAGTGCCCGAGGCGATGAGGAGTTTGCCGCCGCGCTCGACCGGCTCGCCGCCGGCTGGCCGGATGCCGATGTCATCGTGGCCAACACCGTCGTATCGTTCTGGGCCGTGCATCTCGCACACCGTCTGCGCAAGCCGTCGCTTTTCTACGTGCACGAAAGCGCCAGCATCCGCCACTTTTTCGCACTGCAACTGGCGACGCCGGCGTTGGAGCGGGCCGAGCGCGCCTTCGAACTCGCCACCCGCACCGTCTTCATTGCCGCCGATGCGCAACGGGTGCACGCCGCACTCGGTGGACGCGGAAATTTCCGGACGCTGCCCGGCTGGATCGACGCCGCGCGCATCCGCGCCTACGCCGCAGCGCATTCTCGCGCGGAACTGCGCCGCCGGTTCGGCGTGCCCGACGGCACCATGGTCTTCGCCAACATCGGCTCGCTGCTGCCGCGCAAGGGCCAGCATGTGTTCCTCGAAGCAGTCGCGCGGCTGCGCCAGTCGGCGGCGGGCCAATCCTTCGTCTGCTGGCTGGTCGGCGCCAAGGGCGGGACCGATCCCTATGCCGACCTGCTCCGGCATACGGTCGCCGCGCTCCCGCTGCCCGAAGTCCAGATCCTCGCACAGTCCGCCGACGCCTACCAATACTTCCTCGCTGCCGATGTGTGCGTGTGCTCCAGCCTGGAGGAGGTTTTCCCCCGGGTCGTGATGGAGGCGGCGCTCTTCGGCCGGCTCATCGTGTCGACCAACGTGAACGGTATCCCCGAAATGCTGGGCCCGGACGACGCCTGGCTCGTGCCGCCCGACGATGCCGGCCGGCTGGCCGAGGCGATGCAAGCGGCGCGGGACGCGCACCGGCGCGGGGATTTTTCCCGCGGCGAGCGCGCGCGTGCAGCCGTGGGTGCGCGCTTCGACGCCGCCATGCTGCTGCCCCGGCACGCGGATCTGATTCGCACTGTGGCCGCGCTTCCGCTCGATTAATTTTTGCCCATGCCCGAAACCCCGTTCAGCTACAGCCACCTCGAGTCGCCCGCTCCGGGCGCGACGCTACCGGCCGGCCGCCAGCTGATCCGCGGCTGGGTGTGGCCGAAGGCCGGCGGGCACTTCGTTGATGTGCGCGCACGGGTCGGAACAAAAGTGTTTGCCGGCGTCTACGGCCTTCCACGCCCCGATCTTGCCGCGCATTTCCAAACCGGACGGCCGGTCGCGCTGGCGGAGTTTTATGTGGTGATTGACCTCGCCCCAGGCGCAATCGAGGTCGTGCTGGAAGCGCTGGAAATCGAGGGTCGCTGGACCGCGTTTCAAGCCGTCGCGTGGACGGTCGTGCCGACGGAATCGCCCGGGCACTTCGCGATTCCAGAGGGACCGCTGCGCTGGATCGACCACGGACATGGCTTGCGGCAGTTGCTGCTCGAGGCGGCGCGCCAGCCGGGGCGTCCGCTGGACGAACTCGCCGCAACCCTGGCCGCCGAACTGCCGTGGCCGCGCGTGCTGCGCGACGCGCCGGCACCGCTGCACGGATTCGTGGACGAGCCGGCTTCGGTGTGCTGCTGCCGTTTTGGACGCATCCCCGCCTTCGGCCATCTTTTTCATCCCAAGCTCCGCACGCGGCGCATTCTCGCCACGGTGGACTTGCAGTCGTGGCAACCGCTCGAAATCCACCGACCCTCGCCGGGACCTGCGGCGCATTACTCCCAGTTTCCCAACGCCCAGGCCTGCGGCTTCACCGGCTTGGTGGATGTGCCCGCCCAGCTGCCGAATCCGGTGAGCCTGCGCATCTACGCGGAGCTCGAGGACGGCAGCCTGCACCTCGGGCCGGTTGTGCGCACCCGGCTGCACACGGCCGAGGATGAAAAGCTGCCATTGGCCGGCCGGACCGGACTCACCTTCGATGCCGCGCTGGCCGCCTGGGAAAAGGCTCTCGCGAACCGCGGCGCACCGGTGGCACGCGACGCCGAGTTCGACCGTTATCTTGCCACGCTGCGCGCGGAGTATGAAGCGTCGGGCCGCCAGCGCCCGGCGCAGACCGCCGCGCCGTTGGTTGAATCGCCGCGGTCTTCCGGCGCCGCTTGCCCAAAAAACATTCTGCTCGCCACGCACGGACTGAGCTTGCAAGGCGCGCCGCGTTTCCTGCTCGAGTTGGGGCGCGCCTATGCCGCGGCGGGCGCCATACTCGAAGTGGTGAGCGCGGAGGACGGCCCGTTGCGGGCCGAGTTCGCCACCCTCGGCGCCAAGGTGAGCGTGATTGATTGCAGCGGCGTCATGCAGGCCGGATCGATGACGGAAGCGCACGCCGCGCTGGATGGCCTTGGACCGCAAGCCGGCTGGGCGGCGGCCGATCTGGTCGTCGCCAACAGCTTCACGACGTTCTGGGCCGTGCATGCCGCCAAGGCTGCCCGTCGCCCGGTTCTGTTTTATGTCCACGAAAGCACGACTCCGGCGGCGTTCTACGGACAGCGCGTGCCCGAGGCGGTGATTGCTCTTGCGGAGGACGCCTTCGCGCTCGCTGACTTCGTGTCGTTCACCACCGCGTCCACGCGGAACTGTCATCTCGGCTACGGGCGGCCCGAGCGTCACCGCCTGACGCCGGGTTGGGTGGACGTGGCGGCGCTGGACCGGTGGATCACCCGGCAGGACCGCGAGGCGCTGCGCCGGGAGCTTGGCGTGCAGCCGGGCGAGCAGCTCGTCTGCAATATCGGCACGGTGTCCGACCGCAAGGGTCAGCATACCTTTGCCCGGGCGGTGGACTTGCTCTGGCAGCGTCACCCGGAGCTGGCTGCACGCACGCGATTCATTCTGCTGGGCGGGCGTAACACACCTTTCGACCGCATGCTCGGCGAAGCGCTCGCGGAACTGGGGCGCGGCAATCTCACCGTCCACCCCGAAACGACCGACTACCTGCGCTACTACCTGGCTGCGGATATTTTCGCGTGCTCGAGTTATGAGGAATCGTCCCCGCGCGTCGTGTTCGAAGCCATGGCCTGCCGCACGCCAATCATCTCCTCGGCCGTGCATGGCGTACCCGAATTGGTGCGGGCCGATCGCGAGGCCGTTCTGCTGCCTGCCGGCGACACCGTCGCGTGGTGCAACGGACTGGCCCGGATGCTGTCTGTGCCTGCCCTCGGCCGGGAGCTGGCGCTCCGCGCCCGCGCCCGCGCGGAAAACCGCTTTGACTCCCCGATGGTTCTGCCCCGGCATCTTGCGCTCCTCACTGAGGCAGCCCAAGTCGACCATTGAGCCGGGTCACTTCACATTGATGCGCGCCCAGTAGGACCAATCGTAGGAGTAACTGCGGCGGGGGCTGGTCGAGAAAAGCAGGAACTCGCCCGGCAGAGGTTGATAAGGAATGGTCGCATGCTGCAACCCGCGATCCTCGGGATGCGCCACCGGATCTAGGACGCGCCGATAGATCACTCGCCGGTCCCGACCTGGTCTCAACCCGGTAACGACCATCTCCACTCCATCCGTCCTGCCGCCGTCCTTTTCCCATGCCGATGAAACCATGCCAAACTCCCACTCGATGACGCTGGCCTTGGAAGCCGGTCGCAACCAAGCTTCGCTGTCAGGGTGAGCGTTCAAAACCGGCCGGTTTTCGTAGGTAAACACGTTCATCCCGAAATTGAAACGCGCCATGATCGGAACCGGTGAGATGAGCGTGGTGCTGTCTTTGAACGGACCCCGATCGAGCTTCACCAAGCCATCGACGGTGCGGGCCGGAGTAACCGGCTCTGCAATCTTGAGGTCATCAAAGTAACCGCGATTCCTGATCTCATCCTTAATTTTCTGACTGTAGCGGCTCGCGATGTAGACATCGGCCCGGGGACTGGAAAACGTGGGCCTTTCGTCCAACGCAAAAGCCTTTGCCGCCAGATCGCGCACGAGGGTGTTGCCGCGCTGCCCCTCGATCAACACCAGCCCCGCCACGTCCTCGTCATCCAATTCCGAGAACGCCCGCTCGAGATAAACGCGGTCGCTGACGAGTCCATTGCGAATCAGCAGCGCCCGACGCTGCGCGTAATACGGGACAATCGCAGCCCAGTCCGCCCCGCAAACCACAATCACGGATTCACGCGGGGTGAAGGCCTGCAGCGCTCGCGTGTAAGAAAAGCCTCCCTGCGACACGGCGATTTGCCCCGGGCGATAGACTCGCCAGTAGGTGTGCAATTCCGCCGCAGGCAGCACGGCTATCAGCAACCAGCACAACCAGCGCGGCAGACGCGAATCCAGCAGCCCGTGCAGGATGAAGCCCAGGCCGCAGAACAAGAACACAGCGCAGGCGTAGAAATAGTATTCCTGGTAGGCGTAAGCGTAGGGGAACAGCAACTGGGCCAGGAAAAAGACGGCTACGACACCCGCCACCCGTGCACGCTGGGCCGGGAACGCCGCGAACCCGGCGACCAGTGTCACACCAATCAGCCACGACGGCATGAGCGCCTCGCTCCAACGTTGTACCAGAACGTTCCAAAGCGAGGGCGAGAACTTCGCGGCAAAGTCGTTCAGACCCCAGTTGCCCAACGACAAATTGGCCGAGGTGAAGATCCACGCCGAGGCATGCGCCGCCTTGAGCGGATCGGTCAGCCCGATCCACAGCTGCAACGCCCCCAGCGGCACGACCACGCCCGCCAGCCCCCAAAAGACCGTCTGCGCAAACGCCCCCCATCCCGCCCGCGTCCGCAGGCCACGCCACAGCATCCCGGCGGCGTAAGCCGCCGCGGGGATCAGCCAGACGGCCAGCGTGGCGCTCTTGATCAACGCGGCCCCGGTACCGGCCACCGTGGCGAGCAGAAACCAGAACCACCGCCGGCGGTCCATCATCCACACGTATCCGACCAGGAACCACGCACAGCACATCAGCTCCATGGATTCCATCAGGAAGGACCGTGAGTAGAAGATATGGATCGGGCAGGCCAGGATCAGGACCAGCGGGAGCAATCGGCGGGGGCGCAGCACCCTGAAGCGGCCGAGCAGCAGCCAGACTGCCGGCAACACGAGGTAGAAACAGGCGAGGGATACAGTGCGGGCCGCAACCACGTGCGGCCATCCAGTCGCCCGGCTCAATCCCACCACGCTCCACTCGTAGATGGGCACCTCCAAGAGGATCGACACCCAGGGCTTGCCGACAATCGGAGCCTCATAGAGCAGGGAGAAATCGTCGTTCCGGTCGATGAAATGGGCGATGAAGGCGGTTTGGGTCTGCCGGAACTCATGCCCGGGCATGAAGCCCACCGTCCAGTTCCGCGTCGCCAGCCAGACGTGCGCCAGCAGCATGCCTGCGAAAATCACCCCAAGGATCAGGCTTTCATTTTGGGCAGGTGTGCGATTGGCCATGGTGGGCTCTTCAAAGATCGGGATACGCGATGCGGCAACAGCTTTTTGCAAACGAGTCCGATCGTTGCATCGGGGTGATAGTCCGGTTTGCGCACCTGATTGACAACCCCAAGCGCCCAAACCGCCATCGAATAGAGGCAAATTCCGTCGGACGGCTGTTTCTCGCCGGGTGTGCCGGTCATTGCCGCCGGTCATTCGATTTTCATTGCCCCCAATAGAAACCAATCCCGGGTCGTGCTGCCCACTGGCCCAGGTAGCACGGCGAATTGCATATCGCCCGCATCCTCCAGGACAAAATCGAAGACGACCACTCTCCGGCCACGATCCTTCGGGTTGGCCCGCGGATCGATCAGCTTGCGTCCTATCTCCCGGGGCTCCCCACCCAGCCCCCGGACCTGAAGGACCAGTTCCACCCCGTCGGACCTATCCTGCCAGCTAAGTTTTCCCTCGTAGGCATCGGCGATGAACTCGGTCAAGGCCGTCAGCCGATGCCGTCCTGCGGGCAGTCTGAACCATAGACGTGTCTCCGGATGGGCCCAGACGTAGTCGTGATCGTGGTATCGGGTCGGGTTGAGTCCGAAGGTGGAGAAGTATTTCCACGGCCGCGGGGTTATCATCGCAAAGAGCGTTTGATGCCGGGGCCGCCACCCCGACATGTCGATTTCCCGTCCCAAGGCCGCCTCGGGAGGCCGCGTCGCTTCCGGCGGAAGAGCGATGCCGGGGACCTTGGTCAACAGCGCGAGGTCCAGCGCGCGGGATTGCCGGGGCAGATACACGTCCGCATCCTGCCGGTGGAAGGCCGGCCGCGGATCGAGCTGGAACCGGGTGACCGCGAGGTCGTGCAAACGTTGGTTTTCCCGCTGCGGCCCGAGGAGAACGAGGGCGCCCACCGTCTCACCCTTCAGCGCCGCGAAGGCCGGCTCGATCAGTTGCCAGGTTGTTTCCAGGTCGCGCCGGATCATGAACGCGCGCCGCTCGGCATAATACGGGATCATCGAACTCCAATCGTCCCCCGCAACGATGAGGATGTCATCAGGCTCCGTCACCTGCCGCAGGGCCCGGGTCAATTCGCTGCCGCCGGGGCTCGGGGCCGCCTGCACCGGGTAAAGGCGGACAAGATAGGCATGTCCTTGGATCGCCAGCAGACCGACAATGACCGCCCAAGCCGCCCAACGCGGCACCTGGGATTCCAACAAGCCGCACACCGCCAGGCCGACCGCAGTCATCAGCAGCATCGCAATCGCCACATAATAATACTCATGCCATGCATACAGGATCGGAAACATCAGCTGCACCGCGAAGAAGAAGAAGACCAGCAGGCCGATCTGCCGCCAGCGCGCGCGCGCAAAGAACAAGGCGACGATCCCGGAGATCACCAGCACCGGAACCGTCGCCAGCTCGCTGGATATCACCGTCCAGTGCTGGCTCCATATCGCCGGATCAAAACGTACCCCCACCCCAAAATTGTAGTTCGTCATGCTCGCCGACTGAAGAAAGGCGCCCGCCGCCGACTGCGCCTTGATGTGGTCCGAATACCGCACCCACCACCAAGCCGCGCCGAACGGCAGGACCACGCCTGCTGCGCACCAGCCCGCGCGTCCGGCCAAGGCCCGCCAGCGCACGGCGCCTTGGTGTCCATGCCAATCACGCCAGAACCACCCGAGCGTCCAGGTGAAAGCGGGAAAGAGAAAGGCCAGCAACGTGGTGACCTTGACCAAACCGGCCCCGGCTCCGGCTACCGCGGCGATGACCAGGCAAGCCGGGCTGCGCCTTTCCACGCCCAAAACATAACCCACGAGAAACCACGCGCCGAACATCCAGGCCATCATCTCGATCAGGAATGCCCGCGCATAAAAAATGTAGAGCGGGCAAGCGACCACGAAAGCGAGCACGAGCGGGGCCCGGCCTCCGGACACACCCAGCCGGCGCACAAGCAGGTAGAGTGCAGGCAGCGTAAGGTAGAAGCAAACCAACGAAACCAGCCGGCCGACCTGGGTCAGCCCCCAACCCGATTCATCCGCGACCTTGGCGACCGTCCACTGGTAGAGCGGAAACTCCATGGGGATGGACCAGGGCTTGCCGAGCACCGGCGTGGGGTAAGCCAGCGAGTAGTTCTTTTCCTGCCGGATGAAATGCGCGGAAATGGCCGTCTGTGTCTGCCGGAACTCGCATCCCGGGAGGTTCAGATTGCTCCAGCCGATGCTCGCTCCCCAGGCATGGAAGGCGAGGGTGAGTAAAAAGCATACCAGCGTAGCGATATTTTCGATCCGATCGGAATTCTGGCGTGCGATCATTGGCGGAAAAAATTGTCACCCGACTTGATGACAAGGCAGTTTTCAAGACCCGCTACTCCCTGCCGCGGCATGCGATAACAAGCAGGAAGGTGCACCCGCCAGGAACCGGAATGCATTTACGGAATTGAGCCGGCTTGGAATGTTACTCAGCTTCGCCGCTCATCGCATCATGCACGAGATTCCCACCGCCATCCTACACTTTGACGAGCCCTATCCCGGCCTGGTGGGAGGCTCGATCCTGCATGGCTGGCTCGTGGCCAAGCCCGGTCGACACTACACCGATGTGCGTGTCTCCGCCGGAGGGAAACTGTTCCCCGGCGTCCATGGCATTCCCCGGCGCGACCTCGTGGAGTTCTTCAAATCGGATCAACGTTACCTGCTTGCGGGCTTCAGCGTCACGCTCACGCTGCCGGCGGGGCGGCACCGCCTGACGCTCGAAGCCTGTTCTCTTGATGGAAAATGGGAGGTGTTGGATTCGGTGGAACGCGATGTGACCCCGGCCGAGGCCCGGCCGGACCCCGAGGCTCGCTCGCCGCTTGATGCCGCGGCTGTCGGCGAAGCCCTGCGCGTGATGCTGCGGCGGCTGTCCGATCCTGCGGTCACACCCCGCGAAGCGGCCGACGCCATCGTGCGCGCCACCCCTCCGCGTCACCACCTGCAGCACCCGCCCCGTCCTTTTTACGGACATCTCGATCAACCCCACATCTGGTCCTTTTCTCTCTTTGGCCGGCTCTCGATCACCGGCTGGGTCTTCCATGAAAGTCTCCCGATCAAGCGGGTGTTCGCCACCACGGATCTGCTCGCGCTGCAGGCTCTGAAATATGGCCGCGAGACACCCTTCCTGCTCAACCGAGCCGCGGCTTCGGCCCACGCCGCCTGCGCCGGTTATGATGGCTTCCTCGATTTGCCTGCGCAGATCCCGCTGCCGGCCACGGTGCGAGTCTACGCCGAACTCGAGGACGGAAGCTGGCACCTCGGCTCGGTCGCCCGTTTCACGGTCACCGACCAGGAGTTCGCCAAGCGGGCCTACGCGGCCTTCTCGCCTCTGACCTTCTGGCGGGCCTGGCGGGCGCTCGCGTGCGCCATCCGGCAACGCGGCTGGCAGGTGCCGGGGGGGCCGGACTACCGCCAGACCATCCTCGATGCTTGGGCGGATTACCGCGCCCGCGCACCACACCGGACCGCCGTCCGGCCGGCGCCGCCGGCGCGAGCGGCTGCTTCCGGCTCCCGCAACCTGATCCACCTCGTCACCCACAACCTCAACCACGAAGGCGCGCCGCTGTTCCTGCTGGAGTATGCTCGCCATCTCCGAACACAGACCGGAGCCGAGCTGGCGGCCACCAGTGCGATGGAGGGGCCGTTGCGCCGGGAGTTCGAGAAACTGGGTGCTACCGTTCGCATCGTGGAGACCGGGCCACTACATGGGGCGCGGGATGCCGCCGCCCTGCGCGCGGCCCTGCGCAGGCTGGCCGCAGGCGTGGACCTGTCCACCGCAAGGCTGGTCGTGGCCAATACGCTTTCGTGCTGGTGGGGCGTGCATCTTGCCCGGCAGGCCGGAAGGACGAATCTTCTCTACATCCACGAAAGCACGCCGCCCCGCGCGTTTTTCAGCGTCTCCATGGCCGCCCCCACGGTACCGGTGATCGAGGAGACCTTCCGCTTGGCCGACCGCGTCTCCTTCCTCACCCCGGCGACCGCGCGATACTATGCGGACTTGTCGGACGGAACCAACTATTGCCTGAACCCGGGTTGGATCGACCTGACGAAGATCGATGGCTTCCGGGCAACGCACACGCGGGACGAGCTGCGCGCGAGACTCGGCCTGCCTGCGACGCGTCGGCTCGTCATCAATGTCGGCACCGTCTGCGAACGGAAAGGCCAGCATCTCTTCGCACGGGCTGTTGCCCAGCTCTGGCGCGATGCACCCGATCTCGCCGCTTCCGCGGAGTTCCTGATGATCGGCGGGCGCGATACACCCTATGATCGCACGCTGGTGGACTTTCTCCGCGGCTTGGGGCGGCCCAACCTGCGCATCGTGGCCGAGACGAGTGAAGTGTATCCTTACTACGGCGCAGCCGACCTCTTCGTGTGCTCGAGCTATGAGGAATCCTTCCCCCGCGTGGTGCTGGAGGCCATGGGCTTCGGCTTGCCGATCGTCACCACCGCGGTCCATGGCATTCCTGAGATCGTCCGGGATGGGCGCGAGGCGCGTCTTGTCCCGCCGGGCGACTCCGCTGCGCTGGCCACCGCCCTATGCGCCGTTCTCGCCGCGCCGGAGGCTGCTCAGACTCTGGGGGCGGCGGCGCGGGAGCGCGTCGCGGCCGAGTACGACAGCCGCGTATTGCTGCCGCGTCATGCCGCGCTGCTTTCCGCGCTCACTTCACATTGATCCGGATCGTATAGGCCCAATCGAAAGCCGGGTTCTCGTGCGGACGCGTGGAGAAACGCAGGCTCTCGCCTGGAAGCGGCTTATAAGGGATGACTTCGTGCTGTTCGGATCGGTCAGCCAGGTTGCGAGCCGGATCCAGCAGGCGATAGTAGATTTGGTGGTTTTGGCCGTCGGGCGTCTCGCCAGAGATGATGAATTCGACGCCGTCGGTATGGGCATCGGATTTCTCGTAGGCTCCGGGGAAAATACCGTAACTCCATTCGATCTGCTTCGCGTTCGCCGGCGGACTGAGCCACAGGTCGGTTTTGGGATGTGAGGAAAGCACGACCTTCCGTCCGGCCATTACCCAGCCGATGCCGAACTGAAACTCCGCCTGATAGGGCGCGGGCCGGACAATTTCGAAAATGTGCTCGGCCTCCGCAGGGGAAATTTTGACTAGATCCTTCGAGGGGATGTCCGGCACCGTGTTGACGGGAGGAGCGATACTGTATTGCCGACGTTCGCGCAGCCGGAAGAGCACCCCCCGGGCATAGGTCCGCGAGATGTAGATGTCGGCGTTGGAGTTCGAAAAAGTCGGAGCGACGTCCATGTCGAAACGCGCCGCCACCATGGAGGTGAATCCCCGATTGGCCCGAAGTCCGCCGAATACCACGAATGCGCTGACCTCCTCATCCGCGATATCCTTGAATGCGCGCTGCAGGTAGGTCCGGTCATGATCAAGGCCGTTGCGTACCATGAGTGCTTTGCGCTGCGCGTAAAGCGGCGTCATCGCGGCCCAGTCCGCCCCGGCCACGATGATGATTGAGTTCTTCGGCGTCAGGTCCCGCAGCACTTCCGTGAAAGGATAACCACCCTGGTGGATGGTGCTCTGGCCTACGCGGTAGTCCTGCCAGTAGGCCCTCACCTGCGCCGCAAACGGCACGACGAAAACCGACGCTACAACCCAGCGGGGCAGCCGCGAGTCCAACACGCCCAGCAGAGCAAACCCGAGCGCACCGTGCAGGAAAACTGCACAGATATAAAAATAATAATCCTGGTAGGCGTAGGCGAAGGGGAACATGAGTTGCGCGACGAAGAAAAGACTTCCGACGCCCAGCACCCGCCTGCGCACCGTGGGCAGGGCCAATCCGACAACCAGGCCCGCACCGATCAGCCAGCGGGACATGATCGCCTGTTCCCAGCAGCGCATCAGGAGCCCCCACAACCCGCCATTGAACAGAGCCTTGAGGTCGAAGAGGCCCCAGTTGCCCTGCGAGAGGTTTTTCGAGGTAAAGATCCAGGCAGAGGCGTGGGTCGCCTTGATCGGGTCGGTGTAGACGATCCACGCCTTCAGCGCGCCGAGGGCGACCACCACCGTCGCCACGCCCCAGCACACCGTTTTCACGGGCGCAGCCCAGCCGGTGCGGGCGCGTAGATCCCGCCACAGCAGCCACGCGCCGTACGCCGCCCCGGGCACCAGCCAAGCCGCCAGCACCGCGCTCTTGATCAGCGCCGCTCCCGTGCCCGCAACAACCGTCAGAGCCAGCCAGCCCCAGCGGCGTTCATCCATCGTGCGCACGAACCCGAGCAGCCACCACACACTGCACATGAGCGCCATCGCATCCATCAGGAAGGCGCGGGAGTAATAGATATAGACCGGCGCACTCAGCACGAGCGCCAGCGGCAACAAGCGGCGCGGCTTCGGCACCGAAAACCGGCCCAGCAGCAACCAGAGAGCCGGCAGCATCAGGTAGAAACAACCCGCCGAGATCGTCCGCGCCGCCACCACATGCGGCAAACCGGTCGCCCTGCTCAACCACACCACGCTCCACTCGTAGATGGGCACCTCCAGCAAGATCGACACCCAAGGTTTGCCGAGGATCGGAGTCTCGTAGAGCAGGGAAAAATTATCCTGTTGGTCGATGTAGTAGGCCACGATCGCCGTCTGCGCCTGCCGAAACTCGTGCCCCGACATGAACCCCATCGTCCAGTGGTAGGTGACGCCATACAGGCTGTAGGCCAAGGCGGCGGCGAACAAGCCGATGAGACACCAATTTTCTCGGCGGGTGGTTTCCGAACTCGACATGGCGCCCTAGCAAAGTCCCAGTCGACCCGCCGGCAACATTTATCCGGGTGCGGGCGACCAGCTTAGCATTGACTGGGCCGTACTGCATCGTGTGCCCTTGCGACCAGCGCATGTACGAACCCCCGTCCGTCATCCCCCACTTCGGATCGTCTGTCCGGGACGCTGCTCCGCCATGATCGTCGATACGCCCCAGTGGAAGCTCGCGATCGAGGTGCATCCGGCCGGCTGGCGGTTTCCCGCGGGCATCACCTGGCTCGCCGGCTGGTTGTGGTCGCCGCAAAACCGCGTGACCACCGACCTGCGCGCGTGGGTGGACGGCCGCTGCTTCCTCGCCAACTGGGGTCTGCCCAAGCCCGGCCTCGACGAGGTTTATCTGAAGCGCCCCGGTCCGCCCTATCTCGGCTTCACTTTGCTGCTCGAGCCGCACGCCGGCGCCTCGCTGCTGCGGATCGAAGTGCGCGACCAGACCAACCAGTGGACGGAAATTTTCCGCACCGGCATCACGGTCGCGGGGGACGCGCCCGGCTGTCCGCCGCCCAAATCCTTTCCCGAACTGCTGCCCTCCGAGCTCAACACGCTCCTACGCCTGCAAGTGCGCCGGCCCGCCGCGCCCCTCCCCGCGCTGGCCGACGAGATTGTCTCCGGCGCGGTGGCCGAGCCACGCAATGCCCTGCCCAATCCGCCGTTCTTCGGCGCCCTCGAGGCGCCGCGCGAGATTGGTTGGATTCGCTACGGCCGCCTCTCGATCACGGGTTGGCTGGCCCATCGCGAGCATCGCATCACCCGCATCACCGCGATGGTGGATCCGTTGCAGGAGGGCGCATTGCTCTACGGACTGAAGCGCACCGACGTGGGCAGCGAGTTCGCCGGACTGCGCGGCCATGAGAACTCCGCCTTCGTCGGCCACGTGGATCTGCCTGCCGACACCGCCGTGCCCGTGCTGCTCAAGGTTTTCGCCGAGCTGGACAATGGCGAAAAACACTTCGTCTTCTCACAGCGCTTCACCCCGCGCGTGATCGCCGGCGCCGAGCCCGCGCTGCCGGCGCGGTCGCTCCGCACGTTCGTCCGCGCCGCCTGGGCGCTGCGTGAATCCACCAAGCGCCACGGCCTGCCCCCCGGCAACTGGGCGGCGGTGCGCCCCGCGCTAAAGTCCGCGTGGGCCGCCTACGCCTTGGAGGCTCCGTCGCGGAACAGCCGCGCCCGCCTCGCGCCGGAGCCGGCCGCGCTGAAAAATTCTTCCGCCCCGCTGCGCGTGCTCGTGGCGACGCACAACCTCAATTTCGAGGGCGCCCCGTGGTTCATCTTCGAGCTGGCCCGGTATCTGGCGCGCCAGCCGGGCGTCACCGTGCGCGTGGTCTCGCCCCAGGATGGCCCGCTGCGCCGCGTCTTCACCGAGGCGGGCATGCCCGTCCAGCTGGTGGATATCACTCCCGCGCTGGCCGCCAAGTCCACCATCGAATTCTCCACCCGGCTGGACGCCGCAACGGCTGCGCTGCCTTGGGACACGACCGATCTCGTGATCGCCAACACCATGGTTTCCTTCTGGGCGATCCACGCGGCGCAGCGGGCGAGCAAACCCTCCCTCCTCTACGTCCACGAAAGCTCGGTCATCCGCCGCTTCTTCAAGACCGATCTCGACGCAGGGCTCTTCCCTGTGATCGAGGATGCTTTCCGGCTGGCCGGCCGCGTGGTGTTCACGGCCGATTCGTCGCGCCGCGTCTTCGCCGATCTCGGCGACCGGCGCAATTTCTCCCTGCTGCCGAGCTGGGTGGACGCCGGCCGGGTGGACGAGTTCGCCGCCACCCACCACGCCTCCGACCTGCGGCGCAAACACGGGCTCGACCCCGACGCAGTGTTGGTCGTGAACATCGGCTCCGTTTGCGAACGCAAGGGCCAACACATCTTCATCCAGGCGGTCGACCTGCTCAAGGCCGAGCTGGCCCGCGTCCATCCCGGCCGCCCAATCCAGTTCCTCATGGTCGGCGCCCGCCCCGGCCTGTTTCTCGAGACGTTGCAGGAGGAAATCGCGCGACTGGGCCTCGGCGAACTGGCGCGTTTCGTGCCGGAGACGGGGGAGATATTCGACTTCTACCAACTGGCCGACGTTTTCGTCTGCACGAGCTTCGAGGAATCCTTTCCCCGCGTGCTGCTCGAGTCGGCCGCCTTCCGCCGCCTGATCGTCTCGACCAGCGTCAACGGCATCGCGGAGATGATCGGACCCGACGAGGCCTGGCTGGTTCCCCCGGGCGACCGCTACCGGCTCGCCGAGGCGCTCAAGCTCGCGCTCGACGCCCATTTCGCCGGCGACCGCCGCCGCGCCGAGAAGGCCCGCGCCTCCGTGCTGCGCAAATATCACGAAGCGAATTCCCTGCCCCGCCATCTCCGGCTCGCCCGCGCGGTGGCCGCGGGCCGGACCTGACGATGCAAGAGAGCGCCCTTTGTTTTCATAATCTCGAATGGCCGCCGGCCGGTGCTTGCCTGGCCGGTCCCGTCGTGTGGCTGCGCGGCTGGATCGTCGGCCAACCCGGGCACGATTTCATCGACGTGCGCGTGCGGCACGGCGGCGGCATCCATCTCGGTGTGCTCGGACTGCCCCGCGTGGATCTTGCGGCGCATTTCCGCGCCACGCGTCCGTGGCTGCCCGCGGAATTCATCCTCGGCGTACCCGTGGCCGACGGACCGGTCACCCTCGCGCTCGAGGCCATGGACGCGCACGGGGCGTGGCACGAGTTGCAATCGCTCGCGTTGATCATCGCCCCGGACGGCGCTCCGGCCCCGCGCGTCGAGGGCCGGCTTGAATCTTCGCCCGATGGCAGCTGGACGGTGCGCGATGCCCATCATCCGCTGCACGGTCACCTCGACGATCCCGGCCCGGCCCCGCGTCTCCGGCACGGCCGTGCGCCCGTCTTCGGTTGGCTGCTCGACGAGACCCGGCCGCTCGCCGCCGTGCTCGCGACGACCGATACGCTCGTCTTCAATCACCTCGAACACAGTCTGACGGACGATGCGCTTGCCGCCAAAGTCAGCCATCCCGGTGCCCGCCGGGCCCGCCTGCGCGGCGAGGTGGATTTCCCTGTGACGATTTTTCCGCCGGCCTGTCTGCGCGTCTATGCCGTCTCGTCCGACGGCTCGGCCTGCCTCTGCTTTGCCCAACGGATCACCCCGGCCGAAGCACCGGTGACGGCCGAGCATTCGCAGGCCGCGTCTTATCCGCCAGTGACGCCGCGCTCGCTGCCGCCGCTGCCGTCGGGCCGCCCGCGCCGTCTGCTGCTCGTCACGCGCAGCCTGTGGCCGAACGACGCCACGCTTCGCGCCCTCGATCTCGCCCGCCATCTGACCGCCGGCCATCAGTGGGCCTGCCGGCTCGTCAGCACCGAAGACGGACCGCTGCGACACGATTTCGAACGCGCCAACATCGGCTCGCTCGTGGTGGACCCCGAACCGCTTTTCTCCGCCTGCGACGAAACCGCGATGCAGCACGCGCTCGGTCGGTTGCAACGGCAAATCTGGTGGGGCGCTCTCGATGCCGTCGCCGTCTTCGATCCGGTGTGCGGGTGGGCGATCACGCTGGCGCGGCGGCAGAACATCCCCGTGCTCTTCGATTGTCTCGCCGACGAGCCGATGGAACCCGATCCGACCGCCCTGCCCGCCGTGCAGACGCTGCTGCGCGATGGCTGGCGCTCGGCCACCGCCCTGTGTTTCGGCTCCGCCGCCGCCGCGCGGGCGCAGCACAGCCAGTTCGGCGACCGGCCGGCGGAAATCATCGCCCAATGGCACTCGCCCAACCTGCCGCCGCGCGCCGCCGCCGACGGCCGGCGGGTTGCGCTGGCTCCATTGCGCACCGTCGACTGGCTCGTGCGGCAATATCCCGCCGTCGCGGCGCACTGGAGCTTCCGCCAGGGGCCGGCCGGCCTGAATTCCGCCGAGCGTCTCGTGCGGCAGGACGACCCGTTCAACGCTCCTGCGCTGCAGCATGGCGCGGACTGGAGCATCGGGGGCATCGCGCTCTGCCTCGGACCGCTTTTCGGCCGGGGCCCGCTCCGGCCGGTGCTTGATGCCGCCGCGGCCGGTGTGCCGTTGGCCGCGCCGCGCACGCCCACGACGGAGGAATGGTTCGCCGAGACGCGCCTGCCCTTGAGCGCAGAGGATAATCCCCTCGCCCTCGCGCACGCCCTGCTCGCCTGCGACACGCAGCCTGAGTTGGACCAGCGCGAATCCACCGCCGCCGCGGCACGGATCCAGGCGCGGCATTCACCGGGTGAACTGCTGTCGCGCTGGGCCGGCCTGCTCGCCACGGTCGCGGCAACGCGCGGCTGAGGGCTTGCGCCACGCCGCGCCCTCTGTCTTGGTTCCACGACTGTCGCGTGAACGAAAACGACTCCTACATTTTTGACGTCGAACTGCCCACGAAATGGGTTTTTTCCGGCGAACCGACCTGGATCAGCGGCTGGTTTTTGTCGAAGACGGAGGCGTATTTCAGCGACCTCCGCGCTGTCACGGGCGGCGTAGTCCACCTCGGGATTTTCGGCATTCCGCGGCCGGATGTGGAGGAACGGCATCGCGGGCGCATCGGCCTGCCTCATGCCGGCTTTGTCCTCCAAGTTTGCCCGCCGGCCGGGGCGAAGGAGCTGCGGCTCGAACTGCTGGACTCCGGCGGCAACTGGGTCGAGTTCTGGCGCTCCCCGATCAAGGTGCGTCAAGGTCCCAAGCCCGGCGGGCGATTGAACGCCGGCATCGTGCCGGACCAACTGCGCAAGCTCCTGCAGGCCCGGCGCGCCAACCCGAATGCCGATCTAGCCCCGCTCGCGCGGCGCCTCGCGCGTGAATCGGCCGTCGTGCCGCTGGACACGCTGCCCAACCCGCCTTTTTTCGGCGCTCTGGAAAAACCGCTGCTCACCGGCGGCTCGCAATTCGGCAAGGTCTCCGTCGAAGGCTGGATCATCCACAAGGAGCAGCGCATCCGCCGGCTCGTCGCGTCGACGCACCCGCTCGTCGAGGTCGAGATGGACTACGGCGACCGCGAGCGGCTCGACGCCGGGGCGATGTTCCCCGGGCATCCCCATGCGGCCCGCTCCCAATACTTCGGCATGGTGGACATCGACGAGAAAACCGACGATCCCGCGTGCCTGAAGGTGTTCGCCGACCTCGAGGACGGCACGCGCCATCTGATTTTCGTCCGCCGTTTCTACCAGCGCGGCTGCACGCAGGAGGAGAGACCCCTGCCGGAATTCAGCCGAGCGACGTTTTTGGAGGCGGCAGGGGGTTTCGCCGCCGCCTGCCGCGCCGAAGGCATCCGCCTCGGCGGGCTGCGCAACTACTGGCGGCAGTGCCAGACGGCCTACCGGCTGTTCCGGCGTTTCGCCCCGACCTCCCTTGCCCACCTGCGGCAAGCGGCGCCTGATGCCTACACCGCGTGGCAGCAGGCCAACGCGCTCACGCCACGCCTGCGTCAGCTGTTGGAAGCCGATGCGCAGCAGGCCGGACCCACGGCACCGCGCTTCACGCTGCTTGTCGATGCGCGCGACTGCACGCCGGCGCACCTGCGCGACCTCGCCGAGTCGCTGCGCGCGCAAATTTACCCGCATTGGCAGGCATGGTTTGCCGGCGCACCGGCGCCGGATGGCGATCCGCGGCTGAAGTCCGCCCCGGGGGACGCGACGGATTTCGTCGGACAACTGAACGGGGCGGCGCGCACCGCCGCAGGGTCGCATGTGGCGCTGCTGCCCGGCCACTCACGCCTGAGCGCCGATGCGCTGGCCGAGATGGCGGTATCGCTCCGCGGGAATCCCGCACTGGAGCTAATCTACACCGACGAAGACCGCATGGACGATGCGGGCATCCGCTCCGATCCGGTTTTCAAGCCGGCCTGGAGTCCCGCGCTCGCCGATTCCGGACTTTTCCCCGGCGAGCTCTGCGTCATCCGCCAGGACCGCTTTGCCTCGCTCGGCGGCTTCCGCCCGGAATACCCGCGACTGCCTTGGTTCGATCTGCTTCTGCGTGTAAGCGATCAATTGCGCGCGGAGCAGGTCGCGCACATTTCCCTGGTCTGCCACCACATCCGGGCCTCGGTGCCGCGCGAAACCGCACTCACCGATCCGTCGTTCGAAGAGACCCGGCAGGCATTGATCGCCGCCGCCCGCCGGCGCGGACGAAATGCCGCGCCTTTCCTGCCCGAAGCCGGACACCACCGGCAGCTGCGTTATTATCAATTCCGCGCCGAGCCGGGCATCCTGGCGCAGCTGCCCGTCACGATCGTCATTCCTACCCGTGACCGGCTGCACCTGCTGCAGGAGTGCGTCGAGCTGCTCGAGGAGACGGTCGACTGGCGCCATGTGAAGCTCGTGATCGTGGACGACCATTCGCGCGACGCCGATGCCGTGCGCTACCTCGCCACCATCCAGCAGCGCTCCGACCTGCGCTGCGTGGTGGTACGCCCGGAGGATCGCGCCGCGCCGTTCAACTATTCGCATCTCGTCAACCTCGCGCGCCCGCATCTCGACACGCCGCTGGTGCTCCACCTCAACAACGACGTGAACGCCCTTGAACCCGGCTGGCTGGAGGAGATGGCCTCATGGTTCCGGCAACCAGACGTCGGCGTGGTCGGCGCGAAACTGGTCTATCCCGACAAGTCCCTCAATCACACCGGCATCATCGTCGGCCCGCACGGCGGCCTCGCCGATACACCCTTCGCCAAGGTCAATCCCGCCGAGGTTCCAGTCGAATGGCACGACGCCGCGCGCGAAGTCTCGGCCGTGACGGGCGCCTGCCTGATGACGCGCACTGATCTGTACGCCGAGCTGGGCGGCTTCGACGAAAAGGACTTCGGCGTCGCCTATAACGATGTCGACTACTGCCTGCGTGCCCGCGCCGCCGGCCGCCGCGTCATCTACACGCCCCAAGCCAAGCTCATGCACTGGGGCAGCGCGACGCGCGGCGTGACCTTCGACGATGCCGAGCATATCGCCTTCGCCGAGCGCTATCCTGCCTGCCGCGATTCGTTCCTGAGCCGCCACCTCGCGCTCGAGGACAACCGCCTGCGCTGCACCGTCACCACCCCAGCCCGCGCCGCGCGCGCCGGCAAACTCCGTCTGCTGCTGCTGACACACAACCTCAACCTGGAGGGCGCCCCGCTGTTCCTGCTCGAATACGCCACCTGGATGGTGCGCGAGGCGGGCTTCACGCTGGAAGTGCTGGCCTCGCAGGACGGTCCGCTGCGCAGCGCCTACGAGGCGCTCGGTGCGCACATCACGGTCATCGACGCTGGCCCACTCTATGCCTCGCCCGACGAGGACACATTTCACCACCGGCTCGACGACATCCAGCACAAGCTGGACTGGGATCAGATCGACCTCATCGTGTGCAACACGCTCGTGAGTTTCTGGGGCGTGCATCTGGCGGCCCGCGCCGGCAAGCCCTCGCTGTTCTACATCCACGAAAGCGCGACGATCTTCCGGTTCTTCGAGCGCAAGCTGGAGCTCGACCTGCACCGGCTCGTGGCGGAGGCGTTCCACCGGACCACCCGCGCGCTGTTTCTCTGCGCGGCGACCCGCGCCTACTACGAGGACCACAACGTCAGCGGCAACTTCCGCCTCGTACCCAGTTGGATCAAGCTCGGCGACATCGAGACGTTCCGGGCCGCGCATACCCGCACGGAGATGCGTCGCAAGCACGGCTTCACCGACGACGAGACCCTCATCGCCAACATCGGCACGGTCTGCGAGCGCAAGGGCCAGCACGTCTTCCTGCGCGCGATCGAGCACTTCAACCGGCAGGGCCACCGCGGCAAGTTCCGCTTCGTCATGGTCGGCGCGCGCCCGGGCATCTACCTCGCCCTGCTCAAGCGCGACCTCGCCCGACTCGAGCTGCCGAACGTCACGCTGATCCCCGAGACCCGCGAAGTGTTCGATTTCTTCGTCGCGGCCGACCAGTTCGTCTGCACGAGCTACGAGGAATCCTTCCCTCGCGTCGTGATGGAGGCGATGGCGTTCCGCACGCCGATCGTCTCGACCGACGTGCACGGCATCGCCGAGATGATCGGCCAGCGTCAGCAGGGCTACTTGGTGTCGCCCGGCGACCATATCGGCCTCTCGCGCATGATGTGGACCTGCCTGGCCAAGGAACGCAGCGGCAAATCGCTCACGCCGACCGCCTACTCGAAGGCGCTGCGCCTCTACGACCACCGCAAGGTCCTGCCCTTCCACGTGGACCTCGCGCGCGAAGCCTGGCTCGCGCACGTCTGACCAGGCGCGGCCGGCTCAGGGCGTCAGCGTGGATTGCACAATGCGCACTTCCACCGGCACCGCACCCGCAGCCCGTTCGACCACCCAGCCAATCCAGCCGCCGGGTTCGGCGGTCCAAGCGCGAAAATCAGTCGGTCGATCAGGCCTTACCCATGCGTGCTGCAGGATCTGCAGACGTCCGCTCTTGTACCACAATACTCTCACCAGCGTGGGCCGCGCCGTCGCCGTGGTCACGGTCAGCCGTCCGCGGATTTCTCCGGTCATCCCGGATGTGTGCAGCCACAATTCACCCCACGAAGGCAGCTCCAAGCCCTGCGACCCGGGCCGGCCACCCCGTGTCACCAATTGCTGCGGACGCCAGGCGATGTCACCAAAAAGGCTTTGCGCGAGTTCGAGTGTGGGCGGCGCCTCGGGCATCGTCTCGTCCTGCAACACCGGCGCGCCACCGGCCGCATCGGCGGCATGGGTGATTTCCAAATCACGCAGCCCCACGAGGAGTTTTCCCGACTGTTCCGCCGGCTGCGTGATCCAGAGCAAAAGCTGTTTGCCGGAACCATCCGCGTGGAAAGGCACCGCCAAGGATTGCTGCCCGGCCGGCAATTCAAGCCGCGCCGTCCAACGCACGTCCTCCGGACTCGCACCATGGACGATGGCCTTGACGTCGGCCATCAACGGACCGTCGCCCGCGCCCGGTTGTCGATCCAACACGACCATTCCGCCCACACGGTGGACCGGAGTGCGCACCAACACCTGGCCGGCCGGGCGGACGGTACCCAGCACCCGGCGGCCATCGGAAGCCTGCCTTCCCGTCAACGGATCGCGGTGCAGGTGCAACACGCGGCCGTCCACGTTGCCCCCGAGTTCGGCAATACTCTGAATGCTGTCGCGGAGATTGAGGGAATTCTCGTCGCGCCGGATCCATTGGCGGAAGACCGGCCCGACCGAGTCCCTGACGTAATAGGCCTGCAGCAGGTCATGCACGGACCCCGGCCAATAATCGAAGGGCACAGTGCACAACACGGCCCGGAAATATTTCTCCCGAGCCAGCCGCGCTTCGAACCGTACCCGGTCTGCCGGGCCGTAGGTGGTGCCCCAGTGCATCCACAATTGCTGCCCCTTTTCCCAGATGCCCGGGAAAAAACGGTCCGCAAATTCCAAACCTGCGCCATAAAAGACCGGGTATCGGCCGTCTGCGCCGCGCTCAGGCAGCCTCGACTCCAACAGTTCGAGGCTCAGGGCGAAATCGGGCGGCAGCCGCAGACCGGCCAGCCGCGCATAGGCGGGGTTGAGCCGTTCCACCTCAACATACTCGGATCGCGGAACGCTCGAATAGCCGAACTGAGAACGCTGCCCCAGCCAGGCCGACCGCCACCCAGTGAAACCCAGCGCCAACGCCGGCAGCAGCAGACCGCCCAGAAAGACGGCTCGGCGCCGCGTCGGAGCAAAGCCCAGCCACAGGCTGGCGGCCAGCACGAGCCAGGCCCCGAGCCCGACGCTGGCGATCTCGAAGTTGGTCGCCAGCAACGCGGCCCCGGCTCCCGCCACCGTCAAAGCCGCCGCCGGGACCAACCAGCGATCCGCGCGAGCCGCACCGTTGCCCGGCCAGCATCCGGCCATTGCCGCCAGCGATACAAAGAGGCCGAACAGACCGGCCTGTGGCGGCAACTGCGGACCATAGTAATCATGAATCGGCTGCAGCAAGAAACTCACCGAGCCAATCTTGGGGAGCGTATCCAACCGCGAGTTGGCGGCGAGTTGCACGACATTCGCCAACCAGAGTTGCAACGAGGCCCCGGTCCAAGCCAGCTCCGCGGCAAGCGGTAGAAGCACCCCTGCCGCAAAAACGGACAACATCGTCGCAACCACCCGCCCCCAACCGACCCGGCGCACCAGCCCGGCGCGCAGAGCCCAGGCCAGGCCAGCGGCCACCGCGACGAGATGAAAGTTCAATTTGTTGATCCCACCGAGAAACAATCCGGCAGCCGCGAGCAGGTGCCAGGGCCAGTTCACCCGCTGCAGCACCGACGCGATCGCAGTCGACCAGCTCACCACGGCCAGACAGAAGACCCCGAGCGCATTATGCCAGAGGATCGTGTGCTGCGAAGCGCTCGCCACGGTCACGGCTCCGCCGACCAGCGCCGCTGCCCACACGGGCCAGCGCCGCGCCAGCATCAACGGCAGGACAAGGCCGCTGGCCAGAATCAGACCGGCCGCGCCGTGCGTGAGCGCCGCGTAGGTGCCGCCGCCAGCCTGCTCCACCGCCCAATTCATGCCGAGAAATCCCGCCTGGATCGGCGTCGTGAAATCCACGTACGGCCGTTGTCCCCGGTCCAGATGCCCGTTGGCCGCAATCACCAAGCCATAATCGTACAGGTCGCGCAGATAATGATGATTCCGCCACCAGGGCAGCAGGGCCAACACCAGAACGATGGCCAATCCGCCCCACGGCAGAAGAGAGAAACGCCGGGATTCGTTGGTCATGGAAGAGGCCGAAAAGGTGGGCCGGATGTCGGGTCCAGCGCAAGCCCTCTCGCCTGTTGCCGGTCTTGCACGCCAGCACGCTCACTGTCCGCACCGGTGGCCGACCATCTTGGGCTTCATCGTATTCTCCGAAGTGTCGCCTGCGAGAATCCCCTGCCGGCTTTGGGCGCGGTCGCCACCCTCACCTTGGTGCGCGCGATCACATCAACCACCATGTCTGCGGGAGCTACTACTTCACCGCCCTGACTCATGCCGTCACCATATCTGGCTGGAAAACCCAGCATACTTTCCCGACTCGCCTGATCAATCGGCTTTCCCGGCGTCTCCATACGCGAGAAATGTAGATGACCAATGGTAAGACAATCTCGCTCATTTGTCAGGAGGTCAGAGTACCTGATGCCACTTGCATGAAGCCGTTGCCAAGTCGGCACCGTAGCACCATTCATGACACTCTAAACTAATCGGTCCGGAAGCTTGCCAAGCGCATCGCGACCCCAATCTTTTGTCCGCTTCGCAATCCATGCTGTTCACCCGTTACGCCCGAGTAATCTTCGCACTGCTGCTGATCGGCGGCACCGTCGCCCTCCGCTGGTCCGCGCTGGACCGCCAGATCTGGAATCTCGACGAGGGTTCCACCATCACCATGGCGCAACAGGTGCTGGACGGACAGGTGCTGTTCCGGGACGTGGCCGACAACCGCACCCCGCTGGTGCCCTATGTGAAGGCGCTGATCCTCGCGGTCACCGGGAATTGGAACACCTGGGCCATCCACTTCACCCTTGCGCTGATGATCGGCCTGACAGCAATTCTGTTGTGGCAGACCTGCCGCAGGCTCGGCCACGAACGCGTGGGTGTGTTCTCGGCGCTCGCTTTCACCGGGTTGGGCACAGGACTGATCACAGACGTGGACAGTTTGAGCGCCCACACGGAATGGTTTTTGATTTTCTTCTCGGCCCTTGGTTTCTGGGTCTTCAGCCACGCCCTGACTCGGCAGTCCCGCCAAGCAGCCTGCCTGAGCGGGGCGAGCTTCGGCCTCGCCATGCTGGCCAAGCAACCCGGCCTGCTCGATTTCGGCGTCACCGCCATCGTCGTGCTCCTCCTCTCCCTGGGCCGGGAGATGAGGAGCGCCTGGCGGCTCCTCTCCTTCATGGTGGCCGGGTTCTGCGTGCCGCTGGCTGTCACGTTCGTTTACTTCCAGGCCAACCATGCACTGGCCGACCTGAAGTTCTACGCGTGGACCTACAACACCCAGTATTACGTGCCCGAAGTCCCGCTCATGATGCGTCTTGCGGCGATCCGGGTGCCATATCAGCTCTTCACCGAGCGCATGCCTGTCGCCTTCGGTCTGGCGCTGACCGGTCTGCTGGGCTTGCTGTGGCTGGTCATGGTCCGCGAGCGACGTGAGCCGGCCCGCGCCACGCTGGCCTGGCTCACCTTGGGCTGGGCGGCCAGCGGCCTGCTGTCCACCACGCTGAGCGGCCGGGATTTTTCCCACTACTCCATCCAGGTCCTGCCGGGAGCCGCTTTGGTGTGTGGCTGGAGCCTGGCCTGGTTGTGGGATCGCGCCGGTCGCGTGCGCTGGATCAGCCGCGTGGCTGTGGCGGGCGCGTTCCTGAGCCTGGTCGTGCAAGACGTCCGCATGATCGCCGCCGCGGACACAAACGACGGTTACGGCCCCGAACTCGGTCAGATCATCCAGCGCAATTCCCGGCCGGAAGAACGCATGTTCATCTGGGGTTACATGCCGGAACTGTACGTCTTCGCCCGACGCCTGCCCAGCACACGCTTCATCTACACCAACTGGATCACCGGTTTCATCCCCTGGACCAACAGCGATTTTCTCAAGGACACTGCCTACGCCATCGTCCCCGGCACGGCCGAGCAGTTGCGGCAGGATCTCGAGAGGCGCCCTCCGGCCATTGTGGTCGATACCGGCGCATTGCGCACGTACTTAAAATATCCACTGCCCGGGCAAGGTTGGCTTTGGCAGAAGGTGCTGAGCGAATTCGCCCAGATTGAACCCGCCGCGAGCGGTCGGCTTGGTTTCCGAATCTACCGGCGGGTCACCCGTGTCGCCCCCGGGGCGTCTTTTCCGGCGAATGTGCCGCTTGATGCCCACCTGCGCCTAGAGCTGCCGACCGAGTCTCGCTCGGAAGACGTCCGAGTAACGGTGCACTACCCCGCCGGCACCCGCTCGCTTGAACTTTACAAAGACGGAGCGCTTTACCGTCATCTGGAACTGATTTCCACCGAGGCGGGCGCTGTGGTGTTTCATGTCCTGAAAACCGACTTGTCTCTCGGTCAGCGGCAGTTCCAGGCCCTTGCGCAGGGCACCGACATGACCGCCAGCCACGATATGTCCCTGCAAGTTACCCCGGCGCGACCGAGCAAATCCACCGGTCCGATGCTGGAATTCGGCGGTTCCCGCTACGCTCCATTGATTGCGACCAATATCGATGGCGTGATGACTCGGGAGCCCGGAGAAGGCCTGTGGAATGTCCAGGCACCGGCCAGGATAGTCTATGAACGTCCGCCGGGGCTCGTTGGCGTCGAATTCGAATACAAGATGAGCGACGTGCTGGCGGTGGAACCGCGCCGGTGGCACACCGACGGCATCGATGTCGTCGTGCAATTTGAAGAAAAACGAGGCAAACGCACCGAACTTTACCGCCGCCATCTCGATGCGCGTTTCAACAAGGCCGATCAGGGCCTGCAGCGCCAACAAGTGATCCTCCCGTCCGACGAACCCGGTCGCGTGACCGTGTGGTTTTCACCCGGAAGCTCCAGCGACACCTCCTGTGATTGGGTGAAACTCAAGGCAATCCGCGGAATTGGCGTGCCCGTCAGCCTGGCTTTCCGGAATCTACAACTCTTCCCTGCCCGCATCAGCGCGCCATTCGGTCTGGCCCAAATGCATGTCGGCGATCTCGAGGCCACACTGGCCCACGCGCCATCGGAGATTGAGTTCGAGCTCCGTCCGGGCATGCGCCGGCTCACGGGTGTTTTCGGGCTGGTATCCTCGGCATGGACCGGCCCCAAGGGTTCGGTTGGCGCCACCTTTGAAATCTGGCACCTGCCTGCGAATGGAAAACCCAACCGGTTATACCAAGCACAGCTCGATCCCGTCCATGTGGCCAAGGATCGAGAGCGCCAGGCTCTCCTCGTGCCACTGCCCAATCCGGCGGAAGGCCGCATCCGGCTGATGATCCTCCCCACCCATCCGGAGGACAATTCTTTCAACCACACCTACTGGGCCGCGCTGACCGCCGAGGGATCGCCGCCGGTGATCACCCTGCGCGGCTCACCTCTCGAGCCGGAAAAGGTGGTGGCGCGCTTTGGTTACAGTGAAATGGAATATCAACAACGATGGGTTCTATACGCCCACGCGCCGTCGGAGATAGTCTGCCGTCCATCAGCCGATGTGCGACACCTCACGGGCTCCTTCGGTCTGATTGACCAAGCCTATGCCGGCTCCGATCCCTGCGAGGGCGCACGTTTTGTCGTCGAAGGCGAATACGCCAACGGCCAGCGGGTCGAATTGTGGAGCCGCGAGCTCGATCCCCAGAGCCGCCCGGAAGACCGCGGATTCATTTCCTTCTCCCTACCGATCCCCCAGGATCATTTCGAGCACTTGGTCTTTCGGACCGACGCCCGCCCGGGGCATGGCTTGAGTCGGGCGTGGACTTTCTGGCATGATTTGCGATTCAACCTCTGATTGCGATGGTGGGTTGCGCGCTTCCGATGGTCGTAAGCATGAATGTGCATATTGGCCGCCAGTTTCTTGCATCAAGCAATCCGTTCGGACTGCCTGGCGCTGTAACCGGCATCCACTTCAGATTCCTGCTGACAGCCCGAGCCAAGCGGCTGTTTCATCCGCAGAATCATGTTGAGCCAGTTCTCGAACTGTAAACCACTAGATGCCGCGCTCCTGCTTGCCGTCCTATGCACGTTCATGTTCGCGTTCCACGCAGTTCTTGTCTGGAAAATCATTATATCAACCGTCGCTATGGTGGGAATCCAACGAAGAGCCACGACTGGTTTTCCTCCTCCCGCCCGAACGGCAGCATGGCAAGGACTGGACCTTCTAGTCCGAACCTAAGATGGAATAATCCGTGATGCACCGCCTCCCACGCTGGATCGGACTGCTGTTGTTGCCGGTGTTGCTGACGGCGCTCGCCCTCTGGCTGCGCTGGTCAACGTTCGGCTTCAGCCTCTGGAATGTCGACGAGTCCATCCACGCCGCCGCCGCCCGGACGATCCTCGAAGGTGGCGTTCTGTATCGCGACGCCGTCGATATCCGCCATCCCCTCAGCTATTATGCCGTCGCGGCAGTATTCGCGGTGTTCGGGAAAAACAATCTGTGGGCCGTCCGCGCCCTGGCCGCGCTGCTCGTCGCCGGCACGGGCTGGTTTCTCTTTCTCGCCGGGCGCAAGCTGCGTCATGCCTTCGCGGGTGCAGCCGCCGGTGCGCTCTATGTGCTGCTGGCCACCGGAGCCCTCACCCAATCCGATGCCAACGCTTCAAACACGGAGTGGTATGTCGCCTTCTTCTCCAGTGCGGCCACGGCGGTTTTTCTCATGGGTGGGGCCAGGCCAGGCATGTGGCGGCTGTTTGCGACCGGCCTGCTCTCCGCCTGCGCCTTTCTTTCGAAGCAGCCCGCGCTGCTCGAGATCGCCGCACCCTTGGCCATGTTGCTCTACTCCGGCTGGCGGCAGGCCCTTCCTGCCCGCACCGTGCTGCTCCAAATGGCCGCCGTGGCCGTAGGCTGGCTGACACCGGTACTCCTCGCCGTCGGCTACTTCGCCGCGCATGGCGCGCTGCGCGACGCCATATTTTACACCTGGATCTACAATCTCACCTACTACGGCCCGGAAATCGCCACCGCCGACCGCTTCACCGCGCTGTTCGGGCCGTTCAAACTGATCGGAACCACGCAGCCGTGCCTGCTCGGACTCTGGGCAACGGGCGCACTCGTCACGCTGCACCGGTTGCTGCAGCGCACGCCCACGCCGGCGGAGACGGCCACGAACCCTGGCATGGTTTTCGTGACGGTCGCCTCGCTGGCCGCCCTCGCCGGAGCGGCCTCCAGCGGGCGCAGTTTCGACCACTACACGGTGCAATTCCTGGCCCCGTTCTGCCTCGGAGCGGGCTTGGTGCTCGCGCAACTCGGCGGTTGGGTCCGGTCGGTTTCGACCCGCGGGCTGCTCCGCCTTGGTGCGGCGCTGCTGTTGCTGCTCACGTCATATCAGGCGGTTTCCTCCGCCGTCACGGGCCGAGGGCGTACGCTGTCAGAGGATCCCTCACACCGCATCGCGGATTACATCCGGGAGCACACCAAGCCCAATGACCGTATTTTCGTCTGGGGCTTCCATGCCGATATTTATCTCTACGCGAACCGCCGGCCCGCCAGCCGTTACGTCTTCACCACGTTCCAGACCGGCATGATTCCCTGGACCAATGTCGCGCCCCACATCGACACCCACTATGCCATCGTGCCGGGGACCATGGAAAAACTACTCGCCGATCTGACGGCCCGGCCACCGCGATACATTGTGGATTGCAGCGCCGGCCCCAACCGCTCGTGGCAGAAATATCCGATCGACAACTACCCTCTCCTGCTCGCGTTCGTGCGGGCGCGCTACCGGCAGGTGGAATCGTATCAATTCGTGCCTCAGGGGTTCCGGTTGTACCAGATGCGGGATCCCGGCGACACCACGGAAGATACCGCCGAAGTTTCGTTGCCGGCCGATGTGGCGGCGTCACTAAAGCTGCCCATGCTGGGCACACCACTGGTCCCCCTCCGCGCGAGCGCACCGCATGGGGGGAACCTGACCACCGTGGGCGGGCGCCGCGAGTATTTCGCCCACGCCCCTTCTTCAATTGTGTATCGCCTGCCGGCGAATGTCACCACCCTGCACGGCGGCTTCGGTATCCGGGCGGACGCCTACGGTCCGGAAAATCGCGGCCCGACCGACGGCGCGGAATTCATCATCCGTTGGCGCCGGGACGGCGGGACCGAACAGGCCCTCTTGCGCCGATTGCTGCGTCCGCGAGAAGTGCAGGCCGACCGCGGCATCCAGTCGTTCCAAATCAATCTCCCACCACATCAAGGCGGCGAGTTGGAATTGGTGATCGGCACCGGGCTTTACGAGAATTCCGCCAGCGACTGGACCTTCTGGAGCGACCTCGTGTTGGAAAAATCC
This sequence comes from Opitutia bacterium, assembly GCA_016187925.1. Classification (GTDB taxonomy): domain Bacteria; phylum Verrucomicrobiota; class Verrucomicrobiia; order Opitutales; family Opitutaceae; genus Didemnitutus. The sequence goes on from JACPIS010000036.1 coordinate 51,117, forward strand.
CCCTAGACGTGCTCCCCGCCCTTTTCTAGTGAACTGAAGTTATCCATGGATTCCGTCCCACTCCCACCCGCCAAGGCCACACCGCTCGATTGGATTTTCCGTATCCTGGGCTTCACCGCCATGATTGCGGTCTCCTTCTGCCTTCCGCTCTTTCCCGCGATGGAGCTGGACTCCTCGTGGCGCATGGCGCTGGGCAGGTTCTTCATGGAAGGCCGCCAATTCGGCACGGATATTGTCTTCACGTACGGCCCGCTGGGCTGGGCCATGGGCAAGACCTACTGGGGTGATCACTGGTCCATCCTGATCGGCTGGCACGTGGTGCAGGCAGTGGTGTTCACCACCATCGTCTTTTGGCACGCTTACCGGCTGACCGGCTACGCGCGAATTTTCTGTTTCGTCTTCTTCTATCTCTTCGGCCTTTCGTACCAGGATGCGGCGCACCAGATCATCATGGCGTACGCCGGATTGGAATTGATCCGGCGCGCGGGCATGCCCTGGCGATGGAGTTCCGCCGCGCTTCTCGCGCTCCTCGCCATCCTCTCGTTGGTCAAGTTCACCAATCTCCTGCTCGGCTTCTTCCTTGTGTTGCTCGGCGGCGGCTTGGCTCTGTGGAAGACCCGGCGTGCCTCCGGGTTGGTGGTGCCCGGCCTGTTTCTCGGCCTGTTCCTCCTTGGGTGGATGCTCTGCGGCCAGCATGTGGGCAACCTGCCGGCATACTTCCGCAGCTCGTGGGAGATCAGCCAAGGCTACCAGGATGCCATGGGGCTGTCCTGCCCGTCGAACCAGCTCTATCTCGGCCTCACCGTCGCAGGCCTGATGATCGCCTATCTGCTCGTCAACCTCGCGACCAGTCCCGACCGCGAACGCGGCACCGCCCTCACCCTCGGCGCCCTGGCCCTGCTCTATCTCAATTGGAAACACGGCTTCATCCGCGCGGACGGCCACCAGATCGGTTTTCACTACGCTGCCCTCAGCCTTGTCGTCGCCTCCCCCATGCTGCTGGAGGACGGCCCTCGCCTGCGCCTCCCCAAGAACCTGCTCCTCGCCGCGGCCGGATTGGTTGCACTCGTCAGCCTGGACACTGTGCTGCCCGGCCTCGTGCGCGGCGCCATCGGAGGGGCCCAGAACAATCTCAATCGCAACGTCGCCTTCGCACTCGGCCAGGCTTATACGCCCAAAGTCTACGCCGGGAAGATGGAAGCCGAGCGCAACAACGTGGACCTCCGCAAGACCAAGTCCGCGGCCGGCCATGCCTCGCTCGACGTGCTCGGCTTCGAGCAGGCGGTGGCCCTCTACAATGGTTTCAATTACCAGCCTCGCCCCGTTTTCCAGGGCTACTCCGCCTACACGCCGTATCTCTCGCGTCTGAACTACGATTACTATGCCTCGGATCGCGCCCCGGAGTTCGTGCTCTTCAAGCTGCAGACCCTCGACGGCCGGCTCGCCACGATGGACGACCCCCATGTACTGCGACTGCTGATCCAGCGCTACACTTACCTGTTCTCCGAACAGGGCTTCGCTCTCTGGCGACGCAAGCCCGGCCCCTTCGACGCCGCGGCCTTCGAGCCCAAGCCCACCCGCTCCTCCACGCACCGGCTCGGCGAAACGATCAGACTCGCCGACCTGGCCGATCCCAACGTCTGGGTCGAGATCGACTATCATTTCAGCCTGCTCGGCAAGCTGCGCCGGTTCTTCTTCCGGCCACCGTTGGTCAACCTGCGCATCACCGACGACAAGGGCGCGGAGTCCGTCCACCGCCTGCCCCAGCCCATCGGTCGCGCCGGCTTCATGCTCAGCCCGGTGGTCAACGACATCCTGGACTACATGCGCGCCGCCGGCGGCGTTCCGACGCGACGCGCCCGCAGCATTCGCATCGAAACCGCCCCGCAGGATCGCGACTGCGTGCAGGACGAGTTCACGGTATCCTTTTACTCCCTGCCACCCTCCGATGCCGGCAAGGATTATTTCAAGAATGCCGACAAGGCCAAGTTCCACATGTTCATGGAAACGCCCATCTCCTACGAGGCGCTGAACCCGCCAAACGAGGATGCCATCGACAAGCATCCGGTGATGATCATGCACGCTCCCAGCCAGATGGTCTTCGAGGTGCCCGCCGGCGCCACCATGATGCAGGGTGATTTCGGCTTCGTCCCGGGAGCCTATTCGAACGGCGGCCGCACCAATGGCGCCCAGTTCACCATCTATTGGAGCGACGGCAACGACCGCATGGTGCTGCACGAACGCTACCTCGATCCCGTCACCCGGCTGAACGACCGCGGCCTGCAGCACTTCTCCGCCAGGCTCCCCAAGGGCAAGGGCACTGTCATCTGCCGCATCGATCCCGGCGAGAACAACGAATACGCCTTCGACTGGACCGGTTGGACCGGCATCGAGTTCAAGTGAGCCGCCCCTCTCAGATGTCGGCCCAGGACGGCAGCCGCTGGTGGTTTTGGACGGCGCTCGCCCTGACTGCGGTCAAGCTCTGGTTGACGGCCGGGCAGACGATCTATGCGATCGGGCCGGCTATTCACGACGACAAGCTGTTCGCCCAGCTCGCTGCGCACATTCTCAACGGCGAATGGCTCGGCCCCTACACGCAATTCACCCTGGCCAAGGGTCCGCTGTTCTCTCTCTTCATCGCCAGCGCCTTCCGGCTCGGCCTCCCGCTGATCTTCGCGCAGCAGCTGATCTATGCCGGCGCGTGCGCCGTGGTCACCCACTCCCTCGCGCCCTGGCTGCGTTCGGGCGCCGCCCGGTTCTCACTCTACGCTCTCCTCCTGTGCAACCCGATGAGCTACGATGCCGGAAATCTCTCCCGGCTCATGCGGCAGAATATCTACACTCCGCTCGGGTTGCTGGTGATCGCGGGGCTCGTCTACCTTTTCACCCGTCGCCGCGAGCCCTGGCACCGGCAGGTGGGACCGGCCGCACTGGCCGGTCTGGCCCTCGGCGGATTCTGGCTGACCCGCGAGGAGAGCATTTGGCTGCTGCCTGCGGTCGGCCTGCTGCTGTTCGGCATCGCGGCATCGCTCGACCGCGAGCTTCACTCCCACGGACGTGCGCTCACGGCCAGTTTCGCGATTCTGACGGTGGCTGCGCTGTTGCCCATCCTCGCCGTCTGCACGCTGAACCTGCGGCATTACGGCTGGTTCGGCACCGTCGAGTTCCGGGCCAGCGAATTCAAGGATGCCTACGGCGCCCTCACCCGGCTGAAAGCCGGGCCGGAGCTGCCGCAAGTGCCCGTCACCCGCCAGATGCGGGAGCAGGCTTATCGGCTGAGCCCGGCCTTCGCCAAGCTGCAACCCTACATCGAGGGCGCAGTCGGCGACCACTGGGTGGAGACAACCCTCTTCCCTGCCTCTGAACGTCAGATTCGCGGCGGCTGGTTCATTTGGGCCCTGCGCGACGCGACCGTCGCGGCCGGCCTCGCCCCGGATGCAGGCACCGGCATGCGCTATTATCAACAGGTCGCCGACGAAGTGAACGCGGCGTGCGATGCCGGGCGCGTGCCGGCACGGCCGCGGCGGAGCGGATTCCTTCCGCCTCTCGATGAAAACCTGATCCAGCCCCTGACCGGCGGTTTTCTCGAATACGGCGCATTCTTTCTTGGCTTCAAAGGTTTCACGGCCGTTTCGCCCGACAGCGTGGGCGACTACGCCGACCTCAAGCCGTTCCGCGACCTGGCCGGCACGCCCCTCAGCCACGCGCCACGCTCCCCCCTGCCGTCAGATCCCGACCAGACGACTCTCGATGGGTGGAAGATGGGTCTGCTGGAGAAGACCGGCACCACCCTCGGCTTCTGCCTGATGGTGGCCGGACCGTTCATTCTCCTCGCCGGTTTGTTGCGGGCCTTCGAATCGCTGCTCGAGCGCCGGCTGACGTTTTTGCTCGGCGTGGCGGGCGCGCTGCTCACCTCCTGCGCCGCCTACCTCGCCATCAACGTGCTGGTGCACGTCACATCGTTCTACAACATGAGTCCCGCGGCGATGGCCGCCGCCTATCCACTCTACCTGCTCGCCCTTGTCGTGATCGTCGTTGACGCCGCCGCGACTTGGGGACGTGCCGCTGTCGCCACGACGACACCGGAGCGAGGCGCACCTGTGCGCTGGTTGTGGCTCATGCCGGCCGGCACCGCCTTGTTCGTCTTCGCCGCGCGCCTCGGGGAGGTTCACGCCTTTGCCAGCGACGTGCCTTACAACGACCAGTGGTTCATCGAGGCCAGGCAAATCATCGCACCGTGGCTCGACGGCACGCTGCACCTCACGGATTTTTTCCGGCCGCACTTCGAGCACCTGCCAGTCTGGACCCGGCTGCTGGCCTGGCTGGAAGTGGTCGTCACCGGACGCTGGGATCCGCTGGTGCAGATGACCGTCAACACCGGGTTACATACGGCGTTCGTTTGGTTCGTCACCCGCTGGGTGTGGCGGACGCTGGCGGTGCGGGCCGCCCTGCTGATCACGCTTTTGCTGCTGCTGGGGGCTGCGCTGCCTCACGCTTGGGAAAACATCGCCTGGGGATTTCAGTCCCAGTTCCCCGTCGCCCTGCTCTGCCTGTTTGCCCATGGGCACGGCGTGCTCACGCATCCGCCGGGCTCACGCAGCTGGTGGCTCGCCCAAGCCGCCGGGCTCGCCGGTTTGCTGACGCTGGCCAGTATGTGGGTGGCGCCGCTGGCCGTAGCGGCCGCGCTGTTCTGGACAGGTCGTCGCGAGGGCAAGCCGCTGGTCGCACCACTGGCGATCGCAGGCCTCGGCATACTTATCCTCGCCATCATCCGCGCCCAGGGTGACAGCGGCGGATTCTTCGCGCAGGTCACCGGTTCGCCGTTCGATTTCCTGCATTCGTTCATGCACCTCCTCGGCTGGCCTACGGGCGTGCCCGGCGCCTTGGCGGTTCTCCAGCTGCCGTGGCTCCTCCACGCCCTGCACATCCGGGGGCGTGCCGACCTCCCGGCGATTGACAGGATCATCTTTGCCCTGGGACTATGGAGCGTGGTGCAGGCCGCTGCGCTGGGGTTTGCGCGCAATGGCGACACGGCTGATTACGTCTCCCGTTACGGTGACCTGCTTTTCGTAGGTGTTCTCGCCGGCGCGCTCGCTCTCGCACGGCTGACCTTCGACTCTGTCCGTGGACGGCGGCTCTTTACGGCCGGGACCGTGTTGTGGGCCGGCTTCGTGACCTGGGGACTCGTGATCCGCAGCACCGAGGGTCACGCCCGTTATTTCCATCAGACCGCGGCCCAAACTGCGGCACTACGCCGGGATGCTGTGCAGGCGTACTTGCGGAACGGCGACCGGCAATTGCTGGAAAAACCGGAGACACGCTGGGTCCTTTCCCAAAGCACCGATGTCGTCACTGGCTTGCTGGACCGGCCGGCGCTCCGGGCGCTCCTGCCCGCCTCGGTAAATCCCGCTTCGCCGCCGGATGAGGCGGGCAAATTCGTCCGCGAACTGCAGTCCCGCTGGTGGTGGTTGCTCGCGGCCGGCGCCCTGCTGGTCAGCGCAAGCGGAGTGCGGGTCATTTGTCACGGGGCCACGGCCGCCGCGCCTCTTCCGCCGTTAGTGATCACGTCCGATCGTCGGTTGGGCCGTCTTGCACTGGGCGCGGGGCTGATCGCGGGCGCCTTGGTGTTTTCCTGGCCTGACCCGTTGAGTTTTTCGCCGGATTACCGCTGGAACCAGGTGTTGGGCGGCAAACAGGCCATCCAGAATCTCACTTTCGAATTCGCCGCGCCCACGCCCTTCGGCCCCGAGCGCCTGCAAGGCGCCGCTCCGCTCCGGCCCCCGGTGCTGCGGAATCAATTTTTCGGCACAGCGCCAGCAGGCCCCGAGCTGACTTGCACGGTGCTGAGTTCACCGTTTGCGATCACGAAGCCTTTGCTGGTCGTGCCCTACGCCGGCTATCCGGTCGGCAACGGCAACGGACTTCGGGTACGCATCGTGGACGAAGAGGGGCGCAAAGTGGGCGATGAGATCGGCTGCCCCGGACCCAACCTCGACGGCATTGGCTTCTGGCTGGTCAATCTGCGCGCCCACCTGGGCCGTAAAGCCCGGTTGGTGCTATACGACGGCCGCACCGACACCGAGGCATGGGTGGCCGCCGCCCCGCCCATCCCCACTGAGTCCGCCGGACTGGCCGACACTTTGGCCCGCCGCCTGAAGCAAGAACAGCACGCCAATGTCCACACCGGCCTGGCCGTGGTCGCCGTGGTCGCCCTGCTGGGCGCGATTATCTCTTGGTGGTATCGTCGGCGTTGAGCCCCCGGCACGGTCCCGACGGGAGGGGAAATATTATCCCATGGGATGGTGGGTGGCAGTGCCGGGGTTGTCATACGGGGTGAAGTGCTACAGAATCTCGCCATGTCCGAAAGCCCGCCCCCCTCGCGCGACTTCGCCGGTCTGTACCGTGCCACGGTGATGCCCTTGCGCCGCTACCTGTCGCGCCTGCTCGGCAATGCCGCCGAGGCCGAGGATGTGGCCCATGATGCCTACCTGCGCGTCAAGTCCACTGTCGAGGAGCAGCGCGCCGAGAAACCCGAGGCTCTGCTCTACACCACGGCCCGGCGACTGGCCTTGAACAAGATCAAGCGCCGGCAGATATCGCCCTTCGTCGCTGCGCCGCCCGATGAGGGAACCACCGCCTCCTCCGCGCCCGATGTCGCCCGGCAGGTGATGGCCCGGCAGGAATTGCAATTATTGGAGCAGGCCATCGCCGCGCTGCCGCCGGGCTGCCGGCAGGTGCTGCTGCTGCGCAAGATCGAGCTTCTCTCCCACCAGGAAATCTCCGCACGGCTGGGCATCGCCATCAGCACCGTGGAAAAGCAGCACGCCCGGGCCTTGCGGCTGCTGCGCGCCGCGCTGCCTGTCGATTCGGTTTTTTCCGCCAACCCCACCCCGTCGGAGCAGGAGGGTCACCCATGAACACATCCCACAGGCACCTCGATCCCGCCGCCGAGGAACAAGCGGCGCTTTGGGCCGCCCGTCTCGACGGCTCGGCTCTTTCCGCGGCAGATCGGGCCGCGCTCGACGCCTGGCTGGCCGAGAATCCCGCGCACCGCCCGCTGCTTTCCTCGTATTGCCAATTTTCCGCCGACCTCGAGCAGCAGTTACCGTTGCTGGAAGGTATCAAGGATCTGTCGGCGGAGAGCCGCAAGGCGCCCAAGACTGCTCAGCCGCATCCTTGGTTGCGCTGGCCGACGTTGGCCGGCGCGATGCTGACCGCGGCTGCAGCAGTCGCCCTTGTCTTCTGGCTTGGCCGGCCCGCCCGGCAATCCACGGACATCGCCTCGCCCGCCGCGCACCGGCAGGCCGTGACGCTCGCCGACGGCACGCGCGTCGAGCTGAACGCCCGTACCAGCCTCCGCATCGAGATCGGCGGCGCCGAGCGCCGCGTGCGCCTCGCCGATGGCGAAGCCTTCTTCTCCGTCAGCAAGGACAAGGCCCGGCCCTTCTACGTCGAGACGCCGGCCGGCTCGGTGCGCGTGACGGGCACCACCTTCAATGTCCGAACCGCTCTGCCGTCCTTCCTCGAGGTGACGGTGGTCGAAGGCTCCGTGCTCGTCCGCCCGGGCGAAGCACCCGGCAAGACCGCCTCGCCCGTCGCGCTGACCCGGGGCAACCAGCTCTCCAGCGATGCCCAGGGCGTGGCGGTGCAGGCGCTTTCCGAGCGCGACCTGGAAAACTCCCTCGCCTGGCGGCGCGGACAGATCGTGTTCGCCGGTGTGCCGCTCCACGCGGCGCTCGCGCAACTCGCCCGGTATCACGGCCGGAGCATCACGGCTTCGGCTGATGTCGCGGAGCTGCGGGTCGGCGGACGCTACAGCTTGGACGACCTCGACGGCTTCCTCGCGGGTCTGGAGCAGTCTTTCCCGACTGTGCGTGTCACCCGTGATCCCGATGGCAGCGTCCGCGTGATCCGGCGCCTCGAGTAATCCGTTTCCAATTATTTCACCCGTCTCCGGCTTCGCCGCGGACCGCCACCTTCCTCATTCCCCTTGCGCCGCTCCACCGTCTCCCGACCGACCCGCCGGGTCCTAGGCATTACGCATCGTTTCCTGTTCTGTCTCGGTTGTCTGCTCCTGCCAATCGCACGGGCGGAGCCCACGAGCTTCTCTCTTCCGGTGCAGCCGGCGGCCGACGCCCTCCTGGCTTTCTCCCAGCAGGCCGGCATCGAGGTGCTTTTCCCCTTCGACGATTTGAGCAAGGCTCGCTCGACCGAAGTCCAGGGCCGTTACGAACCCGAGGACGCCCTGAATCGGCTCCTGCGGGACACGGGGTTTGCCGCGCGGCGCAACGGCACCGGCAAATTCGTCGTGACCCGCACCACCGCGCCCACGGGTTCGATTACCGGCCGGCTCCTCGCGCCCGACGGCCGTCCGGCCGCCGGCGTCCGCGTCATTCTGCCCGAAGCGCGACAATCGGCGGTGACCGACGCGCAGGGCCGGTTCGATTTCCCTTCGGTCCTGCCGGGCGCACACCAGCTGTATGCCGTCGGCACCGGTTACCAGTTGTTGCAACTGCCCGACGTGAAGGTGGAGGCCGACCGCGTGCGCGCACTGGCGCCGATCACGCTCCAGGCTTCGGAGGAGGTCTCCCGGCTCGACCCGTATCTGGTCGAAGGCCGTTCCGCCAACCTGCGGCCCTTCGAGCACAGCCAGACGCTCGGCATGCCGTTGCGCGCCGCGGGCAACCTCGACCTGCCCCGCTCCGAAAACGGCGCCCTGCCCTACACCATCTACGACCGCGACCAGATCTCCCGCAGCGGAGTCGTCGACCTCAACGAGTTTCTCCAGCGCGAACTCCTCGAGAGCGACGCCGCCTCGCGCCCGCCCGGCTCGGGCTCGTCGGTCAGCGACTTCATCAATGGAAGCACCAACCTCAACCTCCGCGGCTTCGGCGCCGACGAGACCGTCATCCTCGTCAACGGCCGCCGCGTGCCCGAGGTGCTCATCACCGGCGCCCCGGCCGGCGCGCCCGACGTCAACTTCATTCCCCTCAGCCTCGTGCAGCAGATCGACGTGCTGCCCGTCTCGGCTTCTTCGCTCTACAGCGGCAATGCGGTCGGCGGGGTCATCAACATCGTGCTGCGTCCCGCGCCCGATACCAATATCACCGAGCTCACCACGACCTACACCAACGCGCTCCGGGGCTTCGATGCGCCCCAGTCCGCCGTGTCGCTCGTCCACAGCCGCACGATGCTCGGCGGCCGGCTCCGTTTGCGCCTGCAGGCCTCGTACAGCCGCACCACCCCGCCCACCGAAATGGAGCTCCGCTACCGCCAGTCCCGGCCAGCCTCGTTCATTGCGGATAGTGCGCCCCTGTATCGCGCCACGCCCAACGTCCGCAGCGCCGACGGCCTGCCGCTCTTGGGCGATGGCACGTCCTCTGTAACCTCCGTCGCTCCCGGGGCCAACGGCTCGGGCGGCCTCGCCGCCTTCGCCGGCCGGCAGGGCCTGCGCAGCTTCGCGTTGTTCGACGCGCCGGGACAATTGTCCATCTCGCCCGACAGCCTCGATTTTCCCTACGGCCTCCGCCAGCAGCGGCGCGTCTTCGCCGGCTCGATCGTCCACGACACGTTCCCGTGGCTCCAACTCGGCGCCGACGCCGCCTGGTCGCACACCGTCATCAACCGCGGCCTCGATGTTCCGCGCGCCGATCTCCTTTTGGCGCAAGGCAGCCCGTTCAATCCCTTCGGCCGCGACGTCTACGTCTCGCTCAACGAGACCGCGCCCGCCCTCGGCGAGCATTACAGCGAGGCGCATGTCGATTCCTACTCCGCGGTCCTCGGCGCGCTGCTCAAGCTCCCCGCCGGCTGGCGCCTGGCCCTCGACCTGCAGTATGCCCGCAACATCATCCGTTACCGCGGCCTCAACGGCGTGAACCCGGACCGCTGGCAGGCGCTGGTCGACCGCGGCGCCTACAATCCGCTCCGCGACACGCAGGTTTACGGCCCGCCCCCGGCCTTCTACGACGAAGTGCTCGTCTATCTCGGCGGCAAGGACCGCTTCGTCACGTTCGGCGACTACCAGACGGTCGACGCCGCCGCGCGGCTCACCCACCAGAGTTTCAACCTTCCCACCGGACCGGGCGTGATCAACCTCGGCGCCGACTATCGCCGCAACCAACTCGCCCGGTACACGCAGGAGTTGCGCTACGCCGACGGCTCGCCGGCCGCCGACCCCGAGTTTTGGACGGGACGCACGCTGCAGCGCTACAGCGCCTTCGCCGAAGTGCAGGGTTCGCTGCTGCCGCCGAGCCGCCTCCCGCGCTGGGTGCACGCCCTCGAAGCCGATCTCGCCGTCCGGTACATCGCCTCCGCCAACGCCAAGGAATCCAACACGGCACCCACGCTCGCCTTGAAGCTCGAAACCAGCGGCGGCGTCATCTTCCGCGGCAGTGTCTCCACCTCCAGCCGCATCCCCACCCCGCAGATGACGCGGCGCGTCGTCCTGCCCGGCGGTGGCGAAGGCGGCGGCAATTTCCAGACCATCACCGACCCTGTGCGCAACGAGCGCTACGCCGTGCAGATTCTCGAAGACTTCAACCCGACGCTCTCCCCCGAGGATTCCGTCACCCAGACCGCCGGCATCGTCTACCGGACGGGCAAGGTGCACCGCCTCCGCGCCGCCCTGGATTTCGTCGACACCCGCAAGGTCAATGAAGTCATCGGGCTCGGACCCCAGAACGTCGCGGACGTCGAAGCCATGTTTCCCGAGCGGATCCGCCGCGCGCCGCTGGAGCCCGGCGACACCCACTCCGCCGGATTCATCACCTCGCTGCTCACCGGCGCCATCAACACCGACCAGCGCCATTCACAAAACTGGAACGCGGCGCTCGACTATTCCTGGACGGAATGCGCCGGCGGCACGCTCGACCTCCACACCCGCTGGATCTGGTACCAACGCTACGACCGCCGCGTCTTTCCCTCCTCGCCCGTGGTCGACGAACTCGGTGCGCCCGACGGGCTCACCTCCGCCGTGCTGAAATACCGCGCCAACCTCGGCGCCGGCTGGACCAACCGCACAGGCGGCTGCGGGATCGACGGCCATTATTTCCACTCGCGCATCCTGCCCGCCGTCGAACGGACCAGCCAGGGCTCCTCCCGCATCGATCCGTACTGGCAGTTCGACGCGTACGCGCACGCCGATCTCAGCCGCTGGCTCCCCGGCAAAAACGGCCGTTACGGCCTGCGCGCGCAATTCCGCGTGAACAACGTGTTCGGCACCGCCTTCCCGCCATACGCCAACGAAGGCTCCGGCTCCGGCGTGCAGCCCTACGGCGACTGGCGCGGCCGCGGCTACTCGCTCTCCGTCACGGCGACTTTTTGAGCGCCGCCCTGGCGGGCCCTGGCCGCCGCTGCCGCGAAATTTCTGCCTTTGCCATGCCCCGCCCGGCTGTTTTGCTCCGGGCCGTGTCTGCTGCTCCCTCCCAGTCCGCCGAGCCCGTCGAGCTAACCGTGGTCATGCCCTGCCTGAACGAGTCCCTCACGATTGCGGGCTGCGTCCGCGAGGCTTTGGCCGCGTTGGCCGCCTCCGGCATCTCCGGCGAAGTCCTGATTGCCGACAACGGTAGCACGGACGGCTCGCAGGTCATCGCCGCCGAAGCCGGCGCGCGCGTGGTGCCCGTCACGGCCAAGGGCTACGGCAACGCGCTGCGCGGCGGCATCGCGGCGGCGCGCGGCCGGTTCATCCTGATGGGCGACGCCGACGGCAGCTACGATTTCGGCCACCTGCCGCGCTTCGTCGAGCGCCTGCGCGCCGGCGCCGATCTCGTCATGGGCAACCGTTTCCGCGGCGGCATCCACCCCGGCGCCATGCCGTGGAAAAACCGCCACCTCGGCAATCCCGTGCTCTCGTTCCTCGGCCGGCTCTTTTTCCGCACCGGCATCGGCGACTTTCACTGCGGGCTGCGCGGCTTCTCCGCTGCGGCCTACCGGAAGATGGACCTGCGCACCACCGGTATGGAGTTCGCCTCCGAGATGGTCATCAAGGCGGTGCTCTTCGGTCTGCGCGTCGAGGAGGTGCCGACGGTGCTGCGCAAGGACGGTCGCGACCGTCCGCCGCACCTGCGGCCGTGGCGCGATGGCTGGCGGCATCTCCGTTTCATGCTGCTGTTCAGTCCGCGCTGGCTGTTCTGGTACCCGGGCATGTTCCTGATCGCAGCCGGCACCCTCTTGGGCGGCGCCCTCCTGCCCGGTCCGCTGGCCCTCGGCCACATCGCGCTGGATGTGCACACCCTGCTCTTCGCGGCCGTGGCCGTGCTCACCGGTTTCCAGGCCGTGTTCTTCGCCGTGCTCAGCAAATATTTCGCCATCCGCGCGGGGTTGCAGCTGCCCGCGGCGCGGTTCGAAAGCTGGTTTCGCCACGTCACGCTCGAGTCGGGCCTGTTGCTCGGACTCGGGCTGGTCCTGGCCGGCGTCATCCTGTGGAGCGGGGCATTCTGGATCTGGGGCGGCCACGGCTTCGGTCCGTTGCAACCTGCCCAGACGCTGCGCTGGGTGATCCCCGGCGCGCTGTGCCTGGTGCTGGGCAGCCAGATGATCCTGACCAGCTTCTTCCTCGGCGTGCTGCGGCTCGATACGCGCTCGGACTCCGCATGACCACCCGCGCCAGTTTTTTCCGCCGGCCCTGGATCTGGGCGGCGCTCATCCTGACTCTCTTCAAGCTGTGGCTGACGCGCGGACAGGGCGTGTGGGCCATCGGCAGCGCGGGGTTCGACGACCGGCTTTTCCTGGAACTCGCGCGGCATCTGATCCGCGGCGACTGGCTCGGACCCTACAACGAGATGACCCTCGCCAAGGGACCGTTCTATTCCCTGTTCATCGCCGCGGCCTTCACCCTCGGCCTACCGCTCTTCCTCGCGCAGCACCTGCTTTACGCCGCGGCGTGCGCGTGGTTCGCGCGGGCGTTGCGCCCGGCCATCGCTTCACCGTGGATCCGGCTCGGCATCTACGCGCTGCTGCTGTGGAACCCGATGACTTTCGATGCCTCGAGCATGGGCCGGGTGCTGCGGCAGCATGTCTACGGACCGCTGGGCCTGATGATCTTCGCCGGCCTCGTCGCGCTTTACCTGCGCCGGGCGGAGTCCGCGCGCCGGCAGGCGCCGTGGGCACTGCTGCTCGGCCTGGCTGGCGGAGCGTTCTACCTTACCCGGGAAGAGGCGGTTTGGTTTGCCCCCAGCGTGGTGTTGCTGGCCGGCGCGTTCCTGACCGTGGCTTGGAAAATATCCCGTGCCACCGCTCAACGTGCGGCCGGCTCGCTCGCCCTGGCTGCGGTAGCCGCCTGCACTCCTGTGCTGATCGTCTCTGCCCTGAACCGGCATTACTACGGATGGTTCGGCACTTGTGAACTCCGTTCGCCCGCCCTGCAGGATGCGTACGGCGCCATGCTGCGCGTCCGTGTGGGACCGAAGCTGCCCTACGTGCCGGTCACGCGCGAAGCGCGCGAGGCAATGGCGGCCGTCAGCCCGAGTTTCGCGAGCGTTCAGGCAGGTTTCAAGGCGGGCGTCGCACGCGGATGGGCCGGCAATTCGGAGTTTCTCACCAAGCTCCCGCCCGAGCAGGAACAGATCGGCGGCGGCTGGATGATCTGGGCGCTCCGTGAGGCCGTCGCCCGGGCGGGGTATCACCACAGTGCCGGTCAGGCGCTGGCCTTCTATCGCCAACTGGCTCGCGAGATCAATCAGGCCTGCGACCGCGGCCGCCTGCCCGCGGGCCCTGCTCGTTCCGGTTTCGTCCCGCTTTGGCGCGAGGAGCAGACCGGCCCGTTCGGGCGCACGGCGTTCGACTTCACGGATTTCGTCGTGCGCTTCAGTCGCTTTAGCGCCCGGGCGCCCGCCAGCACAGGTTCGCCCGAGGAATTGCAATTGTTCCGCGGTATCACGCGCGAGCGCATCTCTCCGCCCGCGGGCGAACTGGATGTCGTCGGCGCCGCGCAATACATGTTCAACCTGTGGAAAGTCGACACACTGCAACGGATCGGCAAGGCACTGCGCCCCGTCCTGCTGGGCTTGTGGGGTCTGGCCGTGCTCGTGGCCTTGCTGCGCATCGGGCAGTCGGTCTGGCGGCGGCAATGGACCTACCCGCTGACGGTGGCGGTGGCCGCGGCCGGCGCCTGCAGCGCGTCCATCCTGATCCACGCGATGATCGAGGTCACCTCGTTCCCCGTGCTCACGATTTCGTCCTTCGCGCCGCTTTATCCGCTGCTGCTCGTGTTCATCGTCGCGACGCTCTGGGATGCGATCATGGCGTGGTTCGCACCCGGAACGTGTGAGCCGGGCCCGGCTGACGCTCTCGCGCCGCTGCCCGCTCCAATTCCGGCTGCACCTTGGCCGCGCGCCCTGCCCTGGCTCGCCGGACTCGCCGCGCTCGCCCCGTTTCTCCTCTGGTACGGCCGCTTCCGGGAACTCTTCTGGTTTGGAGACGACCTGTTCCTGCTCGACCAGATGGCTTACATGGGCCTGGGCGACTGGATCACCCACGTCTTCTCGGAAAATTTCGTGCCGCTGTTCAAATTGCTCTGGGGTGGCTCGGCCCTGTTGTTCGGCGGCAGCTACGCCGCGATGCTCTGGCTGCTCTGGCTCACCCACGCCGTGAACACCCTCCTGCTCGGGAGGCTCCTGCATCGCGCCGGCTTCCCCTGGGTTTCCGTTCTCGCCACCCAGATCGTTTTTGCCCTGACCCCGGCCAATATCGAATCACTCGGCTGGTCGGTACAATGGTCGGCCGTGCTCGCCACGAGTTTTCTGCTGCTCGCCCTGTGGTGGCATGAAGCGCGGCGCGACGAGCCCGGCGTCTTCCCGTGGCGGTTGCATCTGCCGCTTTTTCTGTTCGCCGCGGCCAGCGCCTGCTCGTTTTCCCGCGGCGTGCTCACCGGCGCGGTGCTGGCGCTCGGCCTCGTGCTGCCCGCCGTGGCGGACAACTGGCGCGCCGTTCCCCGCCGGCTGCCCGGCGCGGTCTTCAGCCTGCTCCCGGCGGCCGGCGTGGCCCTCACGATCATGCTGTGCTCCAGCGGAAATTTCCAAAAAATGGACGGCCATTGGGCCGACGCCCTGCTGTTCGGCGGCTCCTATTTTCTGCTGAATCCCCTGCATGCGCTGTCGGGCGAAGCCTCCGCGCACCCGGCGCTGCTGCTGCTGCTCGCTGCCCTCAAGCTCGGCGCGGTCGCCGGCGCCTTGGTCATCGCCCGCGGCCGCGTGCGGCAGCTGCTCCTGCTTTTCCTGGCCTTCGATCTGGGCAACGCGGTGCTGATCGGCATCGGCCGTTATCACACGGGGTTTTTCGCCGCGCTGAGCTCGCGTTACCAATACGGCGCGCTGCTCGCCACGCTGCCGTTCCTCACGCTCGTGCTGGCCGCCGGGCTGGACCGGCTGCCGGCATTGCTCCCCCACCGGTGGGCCGCGACTGCCCTGCTGGGTCTGCTCGCCGGCTATTGCCTGTGGGGCTGGCCGGCCGTCTTGACGGAGTTCACCGGCTGGCGCGGCACCGAGTTGCGCCGCCTGATGGCGGCGCCCGCCACCTCGGATCCCGCCGTGCGCGTGCCTGCGCTGGAGTTCATGCACATCGAGCGGGCCAAGGCGCTGCAGCGCGCCTATCACCTCCACTGAGCGGCCTTCAGCGCGCCGTCACGGCTATCTCGGCGTGCTTCGCGGGCGACTCGCCCCAGTCGTTCCAGCTTTCGTGCCAGCGGATGGCCGCGCCGTGATAATCCACATCGCCCGCCAATCCGTCGCGAAACGCCGCGCGCGCCCGCACCCGGATCGGAGTACCCGCTGCGCCCGGTTTCAGGCTGACCTGTCGCACCACCCTCGGTCCGACATTGTCCACGTAGCAGAGCGCCGTCCAGGTCTTGCCCCCATCCAGGGAAAAATCGACCTGCAGGAATCCCACTTGCTCTCCCCGGCCGGCATCGGTGCTCGCAGAGATGGTGACTTCGGCGTTTTTATCCGCCGCCACCGCGGCCGGAGCCGTGATTTCCAAGCGACGCTCGACTGCGGCCAGCCGGACGCTGACCAACGCCAGCAACACGCCGAGCGCGCAGCGCCCCATCCCGAGCCAAGCGGCGACCGTCCCATGCGGAAACTTCATCTTTCCCATCACGCCCCGGCCCAACCCGATGGCAAGCCCCATCCCCGGTCCAGTTTCGACTGGCCACCACCTGCCCGCCCGCTATGTCTTGCCGCTTTATTTCTCCCATGGCCAAGACGATTCTAGTCACCGGTTCCTCCGGCCTCATCGGCTCGGAAGTCTGCGTTTATTTCGCCGCCCAAGGCTATCAGGTCCACGGCGTCGACAACAACCAGCGCGCCGTCTTCTTCGGCCCGCAGGGTGACACCCGCTGGAACCAGCAGCGTCTCGCGCAGGAGCTGAAAGGCTTCGTCCACCACGAGCTCGACATCCGCGACCGCGCCGGCGTGCTCGCCCTCGTCAAGCAGCTCAAGCCCTCCGTCATCGTCCACACCGCCGCCCAGCCCTCGCACGACCGCGCCGCCGCCATCCCCTTCGACGATTTCGACACCAACGCCGTCGGCACGCTCAACCTGCTCGAAGCCGCGCGCCAGGCCTGCCCCGAGTCGCCCTTCGTGCACATGAGCACGAACAAGGTCTATGGCGACGCGCCGAACAGCATCACGCTGACCGAACTCGCGACGCGCTGGGACTATGCCGACCCGGCCTACGCCCACGGCATCCCGGAGACGTTCACCATCGATCAGTCCAAGCACTCGCTCTTCGGCGCCTCGAAGGTCGCCGCCGACGTGGTGGTGCAGGAATACGGCCGCTACTTCAACCTGCCCACCTGCGCGCTGCGCGGCGGCTGCCTCACCGGCCCGAACCACAGCGGCGTCGAGCTCCACGGCTTCCTCTCCTACCTCGTGAAGTGCAACCTCGAGGGCCGCGAATACCGGGTCTTCGGCTACAAGGGCAAGCAGGTACGCGACAACATCCACTCGCTCGACGTCGCGCGCTTCATGGCGGCGTTCGTCGCGGCCCCGCGCGCCGGCGAGGTCTACAACCTCGGCGGCGGCAAGGCCAACTCCTGCTCCATCCTCGAAGCCTTCTCGATTGCGGAGAAATTCTCCGGCAAGAAGCAGGTCTACACCTACGTCGACCAGAACCGCGCCGGCGACCACATCTGCTATTACTCCGATCTGCGCAAGATGCGCGCCCACTACCCGTCGTGGGACATCACGCAGTCGCTCGAGGAAACCATCCGCCAGATCGTCGAGGCGTGGAAAGTCCGGCCGAAATCCACGTAAACGGACGCCGCCGTTGCATTGAGCGCGAAAGCCACGCGCCGAGCCAAGGCAGGGGAATTGCCACAAAGAAGCATAAGAGCCCAATCGCCGGCGAAACTCCTAAGCCGGACTCATGCAGCTGAAGCAGTGATCGCCAAAAGGCGCACCGTTTGGCGTCGTTGATGGTGTGAACATTACAAGCGACGATGCCGTCAACATGACGGCGAACCAAACGGTGCGGTTGGATTTGGGCACCAAAGA
>JACPIS010000035.1 GCA_016187925.1 Opitutia bacterium
ACGGAAAAACACCGCCACTGGTGGCGCGTCCTCCTCCGCCAATTGAGCGACGCGGATCCCTGCTATGCAGTTGCCGCCCTCGCCGCCAGAGCCGGAAAAAATCAGATTATCTCGACCTCGACTGCATGAGTCCGGCTAAGAACCGCCGCCCCGGCCCGTCATCTCTCCACACCCACGCCCGCCGGGCTTCCCGGAACATTTAGGCGTGCAACCCGCTCATAACTGATTCCTTTATTCCGCCTCATGACCATGCGTCTCGTCCTCGCCGCCCTGCTCGTTCTCAGCCCGCTGACCCGCGCCGTTGCGCAGGAAAGCACTGCTCCCGCCGCCCCGGCCGCACCCGCTGCCCCGGCCAGCGGACCGAGCGCCGATTTCGAGGCGCTGTTCGGACGCATCAAGGCCAAGCTCCAGGCCGGCCAGCAATCCGAGGAGGAGCTCGCGGCCGAGCTGAAGGACTTTGACGTCATTCTCGCCAAGTACTCCGCCCAGAAGACCGACGAGGTCGCGATGATCGCCGTCATGAAGGCGCGCCTCTACCTCGAGGTGCTTGAAAACCCCGAAAAGGGCCTCGCGATCCTGAAGCAGATCAAGACGGACTTCCCCGGCACCAAGATCGCCGAGGGCCTCGACAACGTCATCGCTGCGGTCACCAAGCAGCTGGAGAGCGCCTCCGCGCTCGCCATCGGCCAGCCCTTCCCGGCCTTCGCCGAAAAGGATCTCGAGGACAAGCCGCTCAGCCTGGAGCAGTTCAAGGGCAAGGTCGTGCTCGTCGACTTCTGGGCCACCTGGTGCGGCCCGTGCAAGGAAGAGCTGCCCAACGTCATCGCCGCCTACCAGAAATTCCACGGCCGCGGCTTCGAGATCATCGGCATCAGCCTCGACAAGAGCCGCGACGCCCTGACCGGATTCATCAAGGAGAAGAACATGACCTGGCAGCAATACTTCGACGGCCTCGGCTGGCAGAACAAACTCGCCCAGCAATACGGCATCGACTCCATCCCGGCCACCTTCCTCGTCGGCCCGGATGGCAAGATCGTCGCCAAGAACCTCCGCGGCGCCGCACTCGAGAAGAAGCTCGCCGCGCTGCTCGGCGAGTAAGGCCATCGGTAGTCAGGTAGGGCGAACCCTCCGGGTGAGCCGCAACCCACGGCTCGGCGAGGACGCCTCGCCCTACTCGCGGTTTTCCTGCGCTGCTCGCGTTTGTTCGTTTGGACTATCAATCAGCCGGTCCGCACGGACCGGCTTTTTTGTTACGGGTTTGGTTTTGCGCGGAAACGATTCTGTGTTCTTGTCGCCGCGTGCATCTCACCCACCTCGCCTGCACCGCCTGCGGCCAGCAACATGACGCCGGCATCCCCCAGAATGTGAGCCCTTGCTGCGGCAAGCCGCTCTACCCGCAGTACGACCTCGTCGCCGCGGCGCGCACGCTGACGAAGGACGCGCTCAAGACCCGCGGCAAGTCACTCTGGCGCTACCGCGAGGTGCTGCCGGTCAAGCGCGACGCCGACATCGTGACGCTCGGCGAGGGGTTCACGCCGCTCCTCCCCGCCCCGCGTCTCGGCGCGAAGCACGGCCTCGCGCGGCTGTTCATCAAGGACGAGTCACAGAACCCCACGCAGAGCTTCAAGGCGCGCGGCATGGCCGCCGCCGTGTCGATGGCGAAGCAGTTTGGCCTGAAGAAACTCGCCGTGCCCTCCGCCGGCAACGCCGCCGGCGCCATGGCCGCCTACGCCGCCCGCGCCGGCTTGGAAGCGCACATCTTCATGCCAGCCGACACGCCGAAGGCCAACATCATCGAGTGCCACGAGCTCGGCGCACACGTCACGCTCATTCACGGCCTCATCACCGACTGCGGCGCCGAGGTCGCCAAGCGCAAGGCCGCCGAGGGCTGGTTCGATGTCTCCACGCTCAAGGAGCCCTACCGCGTCGAGGGCAAGAAGACCCTCGGCTACGAACTGGCCGAGCAGCTCGACTGGACGCTCCCCGACGTCGTCCTCTATCCGACCGGC
The DNA here is from genome assembly GCA_016187925.1 of Opitutia bacterium. Classification (GTDB taxonomy): domain Bacteria; phylum Verrucomicrobiota; class Verrucomicrobiia; order Opitutales; family Opitutaceae; genus Didemnitutus. The sequence continues at coordinate 2,010 of JACPIS010000035.1, forward strand.
GGCGGCACCGGCCTCGTCGGCATGTGGAAGGCGTTCGACGAGATGGAGCGCATGGGCTGGATCGGGAAAAAGCGTCCGCGCATGTTCAGCGTGCAGGCCACCGGCTGCCAGCCGATCGTCCGCGCCTTCCAAGCCGGAGAAAAATCCGCCGCCGAACACGTTGGCGCCCAGACCCGCGCCTCCGGCCTGCGCGTGCCGAAGGCCATCGGCGATTTCATCATGCTCGACATCCTGAAAAAATCCGGCGGCGGCGCGGTGGCCGTCACGGACGACGAGATGATCGCCGGTGTGCGCGAAGTCGGCTCGGCCGAAGGCCTGTTCGTCGCCCCCGAGGGCGCCGCCACCTACGCCGCGCTCAAGCACCTGCTCGCCGCTGGCACCGTCCGCGCCGACGAATCTGTGGTTCTTTTCAACACCGGCGCCGGCGTGAAATACCTCGAATGCTTCGGCGAATGAGGCCGGTTGCCGGGGTCTTCATAGTAGGGCCGTACCTGGTGTGCGGCCTCACGCGAAGGCGCGACACGAGGTCGCGCCCTACGATGCTTCAAGACGCATTGCCGCCAGTCTCAGCGCTTGGGATCGGGCACGGAGAGCATCTTGCAGATTTTGCGCGCCAGATGATCTGAAATTTCCGTGTGCCGGGGAATCGCCTCGGTGTGTCCCGTGCGCGGATTGGTCCAAAGCGAGTGCGAGCCACCCTCGCGCTTGAGGTAGCAGCCGTACAGACGGATGTGCCTGAGCAGGTCGCCGCGTTTCACACCACGGTCAGAATCTCGCGCGAAGCGGAGCGCGGCAGTCCCTTGAGGGCATCGCGCCGCCGGTCGTCGAGAATCAATTTGATGGCCCGTGATAGATCGTTTTTAGCCGCCGCCGCTGTGCGCCCCTGGCCATTCGCTCCGGGAACCTCCGGACTGTAGGCCACGAACCACTTGCCGTCCTTTTCAATGATGGCGGTGAACTCGTTTCGCATGGGACGAAGGAAAGCGCTTTCAGTCCTCAGCGCAAGCGCCCGCTCACCGCACCTGCAGTGTCTCGCCGGAGTATTCGAGGCCGAGTGCCGGGATGATGACGGCCTTGCGGTTGCCATCCTTGCGCACGCGGCCGGCGACCCAGGCATCGTGGCCGGCGGCCTTCGCCGCGGCGAGCGTGGCTTCGACGGCGGACGGAGCGACGTAGGCGGCGAACCCGACGCCCATGTTGAACGTCGCGTAGGCCTCGCGCAGGTCGATCGGACCGGCTTCCATCAGAAACTTGAACAGCGCCGGGATGCCGCGCGGCTCGGTGATCTCATAGACGAACGGCTCCTCGAGGCGCATGAGCTTGCGCCAGCCGTGGCCGGTGACGTGCGCCACGTAGTTGAGCTTCACGCCGGCCTGTTGGCAGCGGACGACGAAGTCGACGTAGATGGCCGAGGCTGCGAGCAACGCCTCGCCGTAGGTGCGCGGGTCGCCGTGGCCGAGGGGCGTCTGGTAACCCTGCGGGAGCTTCGAGGCGATGAGGCGGCAGAGGCTCAGGCCGTTGGTCTGCACGCCGGTCGAGGCGAGGAAGATGATGGCGTCGCCGTCCTGCACGTCGCCGGTGATGCGCTGCGTCTTCGGGGCGATTTTGCCGATGGCCGAACCGGCCAGCACGATGGTGGCGGGGTCGACGATGCCCTTGAGCGTCGGCGTCTCGCCGCCGCCCCAGACCGCGCCGGCGCGGTGGCAGCCCTCGGCCCAGCCGTCGACCAGCGCCTGCATGCGCGCGGCGTCGGCGAACCAGCCCGAGTCGCCCACCGCGGCGTGCATGGCCACGGAAATCGGACGCGCACCGCAGGTGATGAGGTCGTTGACGATCGTCGCCACCGTATCGATGGCGATCTCGCGGTAGAAATTCTTCCCCGTGGCGGCGTAGACAGCGTCGGCCACGAGGTTCTTGGTGCCGAGGCCCTCCTCGACGTGCGCGAGGTAGTGGTCGGCCGCCTCGATGAGGTAGGCGCTCTCGCCGCGCGTCGTCGCCGGCTCGGCGTAGCCGTGGGCCCGCAGCTCGCCGGCGGTCGTGCGCGCGGCCTGCTGGCAGGCGCGCTTGAACGCATCGAGCTGATCATAACGGACGCCGGAGGATTCGTAGGAGAGGGACATGGGAAGTGGAATTTCCCCGCGGATTACGCGGATGCACGCGGATATGCACGGCGCACCATTCTGCGCGAGACAAAGGGTCCTTCGTCAGGTTCGACGGAGAATATTTCTCCGGATTCTTCGCTGCGCCCCGAATGATCGGTTGCGCTGGACTGTCTTTTATCCGCGTTCATCGGCGTCATCCGCGGAGGATCAGTACGCCCGGCCTTCGGACTTTTCAAAATAGTTCACGTAGGCCTGGTTCACGACGCGGTAGCCGCCGGGCGTGGGATACTTGCCGGTGAAATACCAGTCGCCGGTGTGATTCGGCAGCGCGCGGTGCAGGCTCTCGATCGGCTGGAACACGATCTCGATCTCGCCGTGCCAGTCGGCCGACTTCGGCGAGACGAGCTGCGTGATTTTCTTGGAGACCTCCTCGGCCGTGAACGGCTCGTAGATCTTCCGCACATGGTTGACCGGCTCGGCGGACGGCCGCGCGAGCTCGTCGCGGCAGAGGCGGTAGACTTCCTCGATCAACGTGCTCTGCCCGCGCTCCTTGAGCAGCGCGATGGCGGCCTCGAACGCGATGAACTTGCCGACTTCGGACATGTCGATGCCGTAGCAATCCGGATAGCGGATCTGCGGGGCGGTGGAGGCGATGACGATCTTCCTCGGGTTGAGCCGGCCGAGGATGCGCAGGATCGAGCGGCGGAGCGTCGTGCCGCGCACGATCGAGTCGTCGATGCACACGAGGTTGTCCTGCGGCGTGACGAGGCCGTAGGTGACGTCGTAGACGTGCGAGGCGAGCGTGTTGCGCTGCTTCTCCTGGCCGATGAAGGTGCGGAGCTTCACGTCCTTGCTCACGATCTTCTCGCCGCGCGGCCAGTTGCGCATGATGAGGTCGTCGACCAGGGCCTCGGTGAACTTCCCCTGCTGGACGGCGGTCATGACGGCCGACTTGACCTCCTTGCGGCGGCGCTCGCGCAGCTCACTCATCAGGCCGAAGTAGGCGACCTCGGCGGTGTTGGGGATGAAGCTGAAGATGGTGTGCTCGAGGTCGCCGCCGATGGCGCGCAGGATCTGGTCGGCGAGGCCGGCGCCGAGCGCCTTGCGCTCGCGGTAAATGTCGGCGTCGTTGCCGCGCGAGAAATAGATGCGCTCGAACGTGCACTGCGTCTTCGGCAGCGCGGGCCGCACGCGCTCGGCGCGGACGGTGCCGTCCTTCTTCACGACGACAGCGGTGCCGGGCTCGAGCTCGCGCACCTGCGCCGGCTCGAGGTTGAACACCGTGCAGAGCGGCGCGCGCTCGGAGGCGAATGCCACCACCTCGTCGTTCTCGAACCAGTGGCAGGGGCGGATGCCGGACGGGTCGCGCGTCACGAAGGCGTCGCCGTTGCCGAGCGCGCCGATGAGCGTGTAGCCGCCGTCCCAGTCGCCGGAGACCTCGCGGAGCACGCGGGCCGGATCCATCTCCTCGCTGATGCGGCGGGAAATCTCCACGCCGGGCATGCCGCGGGCCTTGAGCGTGCGGTAAAGCTCCTCGTGATGCTCGTCGAGGCCGTGGCCGATCATCTCGAGCAGCGCCTGGGTGTCGGTGGCGAAGATCGGGTGCTGGCCGATGGCGGTCAGCCGCTCGTTGAGCGCCGCCGTGTTGGTCATGTTGAAATTGCCCGCGAGCACGAGGTTGCGGGTCGGCCAGGAGCTGCGGCGGAAATACGGGTGGCAGGCGCTGAGGTTGTAGCCGCCGGAGGTGCCGTAGCGCAGGTGGCCGAGGTAGAGCTCGCCGCAGAAATCGTAGCTCTTCTTGACGGTGTCGGGGAACTCCGGGTGCGCGGTGCCCTCAGCCACGAGCTGGTTGTAGCGTGCGAGCAGGGTCTGGAAAATCTTGTCGAGGGGGTTGGACTCGACGTTGCGCTCGCGGAACATGTAGGGCTCGCCCGCGGGCATGTCGAACTTCACGCAGGCCACGCCGGCGCCGTCCTGGCCGCGGTTGTGCTGCTTCTCCATCAGCAGGAACAGCTGGTAGAGGCCCCACAGCGGGGTGCCGTACTTCTCCTGATAGTAGGCCAGCGGCTTCTTCAACCGCACCAGGGCGATGCCGCATTCGTGGGCGATCCGTTCGCTCATGGCTGGTTATCCTCCCGGCCGGGGCGGGCGCCGGTCTGCACCGGGCGTCCTGCGTTCACACTGCGTCCGTCGGTCTGGAGGGTGACGGATTTCGGGTGATGTTGGAGAGTCACAGGCGTGCCAAAGCACCTTCCTCCGACCCGGTCGGGTTCGTCAATGGCTTTCTCGGCGGAGGGCGTATCATAATACAAACGCCCGCGCCGTTCCCCCACTTGACGCGCCGGGCAGGTTCGTGACTATGCCTTTTCCCGACCATGCTGACGCTCCGCGGCTCACCTGCCCTCTCGAACTTCCGCCTCCAGAAGCTCCTTCAGGATCTCGCCGCCGCCGGCCTGCCCGCCCGCGCCCTCAGCGCCAGCTTCGTGCATGTGGCCGAGTTGACCGGTGAACTCACCACCGCCGAGCGCTCCGTCCTTGAAAAACTGCTGACCTACGGCCCGCGCCGTGCCGCCGCGGCCGTCACAGGTTTGGTCCAGGTCGTCGCCCCGCGCCCGGGCACCCTTTCCCCGTGGTCGTCCAAGGCCACCGACATCGCCCACATCTGCGGCCTGACGCAGGTGAAGCGCATCGAACGCGTCGTCGAATACACCCTCGACCTCGGCGGCGCGACGCTCGGCGCCGAACAGCAGCAGGCTCTCTCGGCCAAGCTCCACGACCGCATGACGCAGGTGGTCTTCGCCGACCTCGCCGCCTGCGACGCGCTTTTCCGCCACGAGCAACCGCGCCCGATGACGAGCGTGCCGGTGCTCGCGCAGGGCCGCGCCGCCCTTGTCGCCGCCAACCGCTCGCTCGGACTCGCCCTCGCGGGCGACGAGATCGATTACCTCGTCAAGGCCTTCACGACCCTCGGCCGCGACCCGCACGACATCGAGCTGATGATGTTCGCGCAGGCCAACTCCGAGCACTGCCGCCACAAGATTTTCAACGCCACCTGGGACATCGACGGCCAGAAGCAGGACCGCTCGCTGTTCCAGATGATCAAATATACTTACGAGCAGCACAAGGACGGCATCCTCTCCGCCTACAAGGACAACGCAGCCGTGCTCGCCGGCACCCGCGGCGGCCGCTTCTATCCCGACCCGCGCACCGGCGAATACGCCGCGCACGACGAGGAGATTCACCTGCTCTGCAAGGTCGAGACGCACAACCACCCGACCGCCATCTCGCCCTACCCCGGCGCCGCCACCGGCTCCGGCGGCGAGATCCGCGACGAGGGCGCCACCGGCCGCGGCGCCAAGCCCAAGGCCGGCCTCGTGGGCTTCAGCGTCTCCAACCTCCGCCTGCCCGGCGCCGTCCAGCCGTGGGAAAAGGACCACGGCAAGCCCGGCCGCATCGTCTCCGCGCTCGACATCATGCTCGAGGGCCCGCTCGGCGGCGCGGCGTTCAACAACGAGTTCGGCCGCCCTGCCATCAACGGCTATTTCCGCACCTTCGAGGCCGAGGTTCCCTCGGCCGTCGAAAGCCCGAAGTTGAAAGGTGAAAGCACCCGCGCCGCCTCAGCCGGCCCGGTCTCCCAACGTTCGACGTTCGACTCTCAACATTCCGGTGCGGCGAAAGCCGCAACGGAAATCAGGGGCTACCACAAGCCCATCATGCTCGCCGGCGGCGTCGGCAATATCCGCGCCGACCACGTCCAGAAGGGCGCCATCAAGCCCGGCGACAAACTCGTCGTGCTCGGCGGCCCGGCCATGCTCATCGGCCTCGGCGGCGGCGCGGCCAGCTCCATGGCGAGCGGCGCCGGCAGCGAGGATCTCGATTTCGCCAGCGTGCAGCGCGACAACGCCGAGATGGAGCGCCGTTGCCAGGAAGTCATCGACCGCTGCTGGGCGCTCGGCGCGGAGAATCCCATTTCGTTCATCCACGACGTCGGCGCGGGCGGCGTGTCCAACGCCCTGCCGGAGCTCGTGAACGACGGCGGCCGCGGCGGACGCTTCGACCTGCGCCAGCTGCCGAACGACGAGCCGGGCATGAGCCCGCTCGAGATCTGGTGCAACGAGTCGCAGGAGCGCTACGTGCTCGCCGTGCCGGCCGACCGCCTCGAGACCTTCCGCCAGTTCTGCGAGCGCGAGCGTTGCCCCTTCGCCATCGTCGGCGAGGCGACCGAGGCCAGACAACTCGCCGTCGAGGACCCTCATTTTAAGAACAAGCCCATCGACCTCCCGCTCGAGGTGCTGCTGGGCAAACCGCCGCGCATGCACCGCTCCGAGAAATCGCGCCGCCGCCCGCAGTTCCCGCTGTCGCTTGGCGGCCTGACGCTCGCCGACGCCTTCCGCCGCGTGCTCGCGCACCCGACCGTCGCCGATAAGACCTTCCTCATCACCATCGGCGACCGCTGCGTCAGCGGCCTGATCTGCCGCGACCAGATGGTCGGCCCGTGGCAGGTGCCGGTGGCGGATTGCGGCGTCACCGCCGCGACGTTCGATGTCTACACCGGCGAGGCCATGGCCATGGGCGAGCGCACGCCCGTCGCCGTCAACAACGCCGCCGCGTCCGCCCGCCTCGCCGTCGGCGAGGCGCTCACCAATCTCGCCGCCACGCAGATCGGCGACCTCGGCAAGGTCAACCTCTCCGCCAACTGGATGGCCGCCCCGGCCGTGCCCGGCGACGCCGCCGACCTCTACGCCGCGGTCAAGACCGTCGGCCTCGACCTCTGCCCCGCCCTCGGCATCACCATCCCGGTCGGCAAGGATTCGCTGAGCATGAGCACCGTCTGGCAGGACGGCGCCCGGGAAAAACGCGTCACCGCGCCGGTCTCGCTCATCGTATCGGCCTTCGCGCACTGCGCCGACGTCCGCCTCACGCTCACGCCGCAGCTGCAGCAGGTCGACGAAACCGTCCTGCTCCTCATCGACCTCGGCCACGGCAAGAACCGCCTCGGCGGCTCGATCCTCGCGCAGGTCGTTTCCCAGATGGGCGAGACCACGCCCGACCTCGACAATCTCGCCCACTTGAAGGGATTTTGGAACGCCATCCAGCAGCTCGGCCGCGAGCAGAAGCTGCTCGCCTACCACGACCGCTCCGACGGCGGCCTCTTCGCCTGCGTCGCCGAGATGGCGTTCGCCGGCCACACCGGCGTCGACCTCGAGCTGCCGCACCTGCACGAGCCGTTCGCCGCGCTCTTCAACGAGGAACTCGGCGCCGTCATCCAAATCCGCGCGTCCGACCTCGACGACGTTTCCGCCGTGCTGCGCTCGCACGGCCTCAAGGCCTGCGTCAGCCGCCTCGGCACGCTGAACTCGACGCACACCTTCCGCGTCACGCAGACCGGCCGCGTGCTGGTCGAGGAGAGTCTCTTCACCTTGCGCGCAATCTGGTCCGACGTCACCCGCCGCATGCAGGCGATGCGCGACAACCCGCAGGGCGCCGAACAGGAGTTCCGGCTCAAGCTCGACCCGAAGAACCCGGGCGTCTCGCCGAAGCTCACGTTCAAGGTAGGACCCAAATTGGAGGGCCCGTCTCCCGACGGGCTGCCCTCCGCACAAAAACCAAATTCACGGCTCACCGAGGACGGTTCGCCCTACCCCTTACGCCACGCCCGCCCCGCCGTCGCGATCCTCCGCGAGCAGGGCGTCAACAGCCAGATCGAGATGGGCCACGCGTTCACCCGCGCCGGTTTCAAGGCGATCGACGTGCACATGACCGACATCCTCAGCGGCCGCGTGTCATTGAAAGATTTCCGCGGCCTCGCCGCCTGCGGCGGTTTCAGCTACGGCGACGTGCTCGGCGCCGGCGAGGGCTGGGCCAAGAGCATCCTCTTCCACGAGCGCGCCCGCGCCGAGTTCGCGGAGTTCTTCGCCCGGCCCGATACCTTCAGCCTCGGCGTCTGCAACGGCTGCCAGATGATGAGCAACCTGCGCGCCATCATCCCCGGCTCTGGCCACTGGCCGCGCTTCGTGCAGAACCAGTCCGAGCGCTACGAGGGCCGCTTCGTCTCCCTGAAGATCGAGCAGAGCCCCAGCATCCTCTTCGCCGGCATGGAGGGCTCGGTCATTCCCATCGTCACCGCGCACGGCGAGGGTTACGCGGAGTTTCCGGACGCCGCGGCCGCCCAGACCTGCAGCGCGTCCGGCCTCGTCGCCGCCCGGTTCTGCGACAACCACCACCAGCCCACCGAACTTTATCCGCTCAACCCGAACGGCTCGCCCTTCGGCATGACGGCGCTCACGACGACCGACGGCCGCGCCACCATCATGATGCCGCACCCCGAGCGCGTGCACCGCACCTGCACCCTGAGCTGGCACCCCGCCGACTGGGGCGAGGACTCTCCCTGGATGCAGCTCTTCTACAACGCCCGCGCCTGGGTGGGTTGAGCGGCCGAGTGCGGCCATTGTTTGTGTTGCTAGCCATTTTGAGGCGGCTAGTAGTCCCCTCATGTCCGCCCTCGCCGAACCCGAGCATGTCCGTGCCGCGCACGAGCGGCAGGTGGCGATCTATCGGGCCATGTCTCCCGAACAACGGTTGGCGCAAGCTCTCCGGATGAACCGCAGCATGCGCGAGCTGATGGCCGTGGGTTTTCGCAGCCGCCACCCCGAGTGGAGCGAGTCGCAGGTCAAGCGCGCGGTGGCCGACCGCATCCTCCATGCCCGGACCGGATGAGCTGAGTCTGTTTGTCGAGCGCCTCGAGACGGTGGGCGCTCCCTACATGGTGACCGGCGCCACGGCCGCCATCCTTTACGGCCAGCCGCGGGTCACCAACGACCTCGACGTGGTGCTGAACCTCGATGACCGAGCCCGCGGCGCCTTGCTGCGCGCCTTTCCGGAAGCCGAGTTCTACGTTCCGCCCGAGTCCGTGATCCAAGCCGAGCAGGCCCGCCCGCAGCGCGGTCATTTCAACCTGATCCATCTCGAATCCGGCTACAAAGCCGATGTCTACCTGACCGGCACCGACCCGCTGCACGCCTGGGCCCTGCCGCGACAGCGGCGCCTGCGCTGGAACACCCGTTTGGAAATCGCCGTGGCTCCGCCGGAATACGTGGTGCTCCGCAAGCTGGAGTTTTATCGCGAGGGCCGTTCAGCGAAGCATCCCGCCGACATCCGGGCGATCCGCGATGTCACCGGCGTGGACGAGGCCGTCATGGCACCCTGGCTGGAGCGCATGGGGCTCGCCGCGCTCTGGCAGGAAATCAAGAACTCTCCCTGAACGGCAACGCCCGCGCCTGGGTGGGTTGAACGAGCACCCGGGGACTTTTCCCGGGTTTACGCGTGCGGGGTTGCGTATGACACGAGGATGCTTTTGGTAGAGTCATCTCCGCTATTCCCCGGCGGTCACTGCGGCCGCCGACCTACCCTAGATACCCCTTCCCATGTTCGAACCTTCATTGTCCGAAGAACTGGATGCGTTGCGCCAGACCGTGCGCGACTTCGCCGCCAAGGAAATCGCGCCGCGCGCCGCGGCCATCGACCACAAGAACGAGTTTCCCCAGGACCTCTGGCGCAAGCTCGGCGCGCTCGGCCTGCTCGGCGTCACCGTGCCGGAAGAGCTCGGCGGCTCCGGCCTCGGCTACCTCGCGCACATCGTCGCGATGGAGGAGATTTCCCGCGCCTCGGCCTCCGTCGGCCTCTCCTACGGCGCCCACTCGAATCTCTGCGTCAACAACCTCTACCTGAACGGCAACGCCGAGCAGCGCGCGCGCTTCCTGCCGAAGCTCTGCTCGGGCAAGTTCGTCGGCGCACTCGCCATGTCCGAGTCCGGCGCCGGCTCCGATGTCGTCGGTTCCATGGCCTGCTCCGCCGTGAAAAAGGCCGGCGCGTGGATCGCCAACGGCACAAAGATGTGGATCACCAACGGCCCCGAGGCCGACGTGCTCATCGTCTACCTGCGCACCGCCCCGAAGGACGCCGGTTCGAAGGCCATGACGGCCTTCCTCGTCGAGCGCGGCATGAAGGGCTTCAAGACCGCCCAGAAGCTCGACAAGCTCGGCATGCGCGGCTCGAACACCTGTGAGCTCGTCTTCGAGGACTGCGCCATCCCGGAGGAGAACGTGCTCGGCGAGGTCAACGGCGGTTCCCGCGTGCTGATGAAGGGCCTCGACACCGAGCGCTGCGTGCTCTCGGGCGGCCCGCTCGGCATCATGCAGGCGGCGCTGGACATCGCCCTGCCCTACGTGCACCAGCGAAAACAGTTCGGCTCCGCCATCGGCACCTTCGAACTCATGCAGGCGAAGATCGCCGACATGTATGTCTCGCTGCAGAGCGCCCGCGCCTTCAGCTACTCCGTCGCCCGCTCGCTCGACGCCGGCCTCGGCCGCGCCGCCCGCAAGGACGCCGCCGCGTGCATCCTCTACGCCTCGGAGAGCGCCGTGCAGGTCGCGCTCGAGGCCATCCAGTGCCTCGGCGGCAACGGCTACATCAACGAATACGCCACCGGCCGCCTGCTGCGCGACGCCAAGCTCTACGACATCGGCGCCGGCACAAACGAGATCCGCCGCGTGCTCATCGGCCGCGAACTCTACAACGAGACGGCGGACTGAGCCGGCGCTCGCAATTATCTGGAGCAACAAGGGCTCAGCTCCCGCTGAGCCGCAGCCATGCGCTCGGAGGGCCCACGTCCCCGTGAGCCGCGGAGCGGGCCGCGCTCCGGAGCGACTCGTCGGGGACGACTCGCCCTACCTTCCCGGCGTGAGATCGTAGGGCCTCACCTCGTGTGAGGCCTGCTTCCGGTTCGAGCGCCAGGCTCGACACGAGGTCGAGCCCTACAAAAACCGCAATGGCACACGTCGTTTACTTCGCCAGGCGCTGCTTCAACCCATCGAGTAGCGCCTCCGCCTCGGCTGCGAGATGCTTTTGTGATTTCAGATTTTTCTCCACCGCGTCGGCCTGCGCCTTGGCGGTGGCGAAGACGGCTTCCTTGGCATTGTGGATGGCCTTGTTCGCGGTGAGTTCGGCCACGGTGCCGGCCTGACCGGCGAAACGCGCGGTCAGCTCGTCGCCGATCCACACGCGCCAGTCGGGATCGTCGGCGAAGTAAACCACCAGCACGCCGCGCTCGCGCGTGCTGAGCTTGTCCGCGAGCGCCTGCATGTAGGCGCCGGGCACTTTGTCCTCCTCCTCGGTGGGCGATTTCGCGTGAAGCCGCACGAGCAGCCGGATGCCGGTCTCGCGCTCGAAGTCCGCGAGTTTCACTTCGACCGCCTGCTCCATGTCAGCCGGCAGCATCCGGCCGGGATCGGTCACATGCGCCGGCTCTGCGGCGCGCAGGGCGCTGACCGTCAGTGCCGCCAGCAATACGAAAAACTTCTTCATGCCGCGAAGGTGGGTGCTTCGCCTGGCGAACGCAACGTCCGTCCCGATCCGCTCAAGCGGCATCGGACACCTTCTCCACCGGCACTCCGGCGCGGCAGAGCGGGCAATCGACCGGCGACCACATGCCAAAGTCCATCGGAGCGATGCCTTCCAAGGCGAGTTGGTTCTCCGTCGCAAAGCGCGCCGCAGCGCCACCGAACACAAACAGCGCTCCGAGCGCGACGGGCCGGGCGCCGCACGCCAACAGGTCCGCGTAAGTGCCGCGCGCCGCGGAGCCGGCGCTGATGGCGTCATCCACAATGGCGATCCGCCGATCCTGCACGACAGACCGCTGCGCCGCGGGCAGGAGATATTTGACCGGGAAAAATCCGTCCGCCCGCGGCGGCTCGAAGCGCTCTGCGTGGCAACAGGCGATGCCCAGCTCGTCGGCGATCATCCGCGCCAGTTTCGCCCCGCCCGTCATCGGCCCGCAGACCGCCTCGATGCCGTGGGCGGCGAGACGCCGGCCAAGCTCGCTCACGAACGGACGCAGCTCCTCCCGTCGGTCGAGCAGCGGGTCGAGCGTGAACCACAATTCGCTGTGATAGCCGGACTCCATCTGGAAATGACCGTGGCGTCCGGCGAGCAGCTCGCTGAGTGCTTCTTGCATGGAAGACATAATCTGGATGTACGCGCGATGCCCGGCGAGCCGGCAAACCCGTTGCGGCAATCAATCGGGACGCTTAAACGACACGATCTGGTCCTGTTCGCGGTGGTTGGTCCAGAAGTTCTGCCCGTCCCACGCGAGCGCCCGCGCGGCGAAGGGGATGCGCGCGATGTCCTCGATTTTGGCCGTGGCCGGGCGTGGGTCGACACGCGTGAGCCAGTAGTCGGTCGTCTCCTCGGCGTCGGTCGTGACGAGGTAAATGAGGCCGTCGACGATCACCTGGCCGCAGATGCCGTGCGGCGCCGTGATGACTCGCTCGACCTGTCCCTCGGCGCCGAGCACGAGCACTTTCTTTGGGTACCACTGGCTGAGGTGCAGGCGGCGACCGTCCCAGCCGAGCTGGGCGCCGCTGTCGTCCGGGCACGGGAGGCCGAACACGGAATCGAAGCCATGCCCCGGGATGCAGCGGCGGATGATGCGGTGGTCCTCGGCCGTCTCGCCGCTGACGACGCGCAGCTCACCGCCGTCGACGAACGTCATGCCCCACGGCGTACCGGGCGCGGCGATCTCGCCCTTCACCGTCCAGGTGGCGGGATCGATGGCGTAGAGGCGCTTGGTGTCGCGCGAGCCCATCCAGAGGGAGGAGCCGTCCCAGGCGAGCGATTGGGGCTTGGGGGCCGGGGAGGCGAGGCGCTGGAGTTCCTGCACGTTTTCCATGCGCCGTTGCTAGCGGGCCCGCCGGGCGAAGAAAAGCCCCAAGCCTGTTCCGCACGGTTTTCGCTCGCCGCTGTATTGGCCCGCGCCTTAATTGCGCCCCGATGCTGAACTACCTCTGGCTCGCCCTCGTGGCCTTGGCCGTGTTCATCGGCGCCGCGACCGGCCGCCTCGCCGAAGTCACCTCCGGCGCCTTCCAGATGGCCGACACGGCCGTGATGAAGATCGCCCTGCCCCTTGTCGGCATCATGGCCCTCTGGCTCGGCGTCATGCGTCTGGCTGAGCGCAGCGGCCTCGTGCAACAGCTCGCCCGCGCCCTGCGTGCGCCCATGCGCCTGCTGTTCCCCGACGTGCCCGAGGGCCATCCGGCCATGGGCTCCATGCTGATGAACATGGCCGCCAACATGCTCGGCCTCGCCAACGCCGCCACACCCCTCGGCCTGCGGGCCATGCGCGACCTCGAGACGCTGAACAAGCATCCCGGCACGGCGACCAATGCCATGTGCACCTTTCTCGCCATCAATACGAGCAGCATCCAGCTCCTGCCGACGACCGCCATCGCCATCCTCGCCACGCAACACTCGCAGGACCCGACCGCCATCGTCGGCACCGCCTTCCTCGCCACCGTCTGCTCCACCATCGCCGGCATCACCGCGGTGAAATGGATGCAAGGCTGGCGCCTGTTCCGCCTCGAGCCGGCGGTCGCGACCGCAGCGTCCGGTGCCGCGGCTACGGCCGCCGAAGCCGCTCCTGAACTCCCGCCCGAACCCGCACCGTTGTCCGCCTGGGGCATGCCCGTCATCGGCCTGTTGCTCGCCGCCTTCGCCGCCCTGTTCGTCTGGATCACCTTCGCGCCGGCCAGCTACCACGACGCCACGAACGCGCTGCACGCCCGGATTTTCCCGGCGCAGGTCGCCGCCCCGGCATGGGAGGACAACTCCGCCCAACACGTCGCCCTGCGCGCGGTCGGCACGCTGTCACTGCTGGCCGTGCCGTTCCTGCTCCTTTTCTTCCCGGTTTACGCGTCGCTGCGCGGCGTGAAGGTCTACGAGGAGTTCGTCGAGGGCGCGAAGGAAGGCTTCCAAGTCGCGCTGCGCGTCATCCCCTTCCTCGTGGCGATCCTCGTCGCCATCGGCATGTTCCGCGGCGCGGGCGGCATCGAGGCGCTCAAGAGCGCGCTCGCCCCTCTGCTCACCCCGCTGGGTTTCCCGCCGGACTTGCTGCCTATGGTGCTCGTGCGACCGCTCAGCGGCAGCGCGACCACCGGCCTGTTCACCGAGCTCATCCAACGCCTCGGGCCGGACGCGCTGACCTCCCGCATGGCCGGCACGATCTTCGGCAGCACGGAGACGACGTTCTACGTCATCGCGGTTTATTTCGGCTCGGTGGCGGTGCGCCGGGCGCGGCACGCGGTGGCCGCGGGCCTGTTCGCCGATTTCGTCGGCGTGGTCGCCTCGGTCGTCATCTGCCGGCTGATGTTCGCCTGAGCGGCGCCTTCAGCGGCAGAGTCGCGCGGCGGTGTCCACGATCTGCTGCTCGGACATGAGCACGAGGTTGGCTGCGGCGGCGAGCGGCACGTAGCAATCGACCGCGCGCACGGAGGCCAGCGGCCGGCCGTAACCCGACTCCGCCAGCGCCGCGATGACCGCGTCGGCGATGCCGCCGGCCGTGGCGCGGCACTCGTCGGCCACGAGCACGCGCTGGCACTCGCCGGCGTGACGGCGGATGGCATCGAGCGGCAGCGGGTTCAACCAACGCAGGTCGAGCACGCGGGCCTTCACGCCCTGCTCCGCCAGACGCCGGACGGCGCGCAGCGAGAGCCGCACGCCGTTGCCGTAGGTGACGATGAGCAGATCCTTCGCCTTCTCGTGATAGACGCCGACCTCGCCGGGCAACAGCATGCGATCCGGCGTCGGATATTCGAAGAGCCAGCCGCCGTCGCCCTCGGCGTAGAGATCGCGCTCGTGGTAGAGCGCGATGGGCTCGAGGAAGACCGCCACGCGGCCGCAGGCGCGCGCCGTGGCCACGAGGCCGCGCAGCATCATGGCCGCGTCGTCGCCGCGCGCCGGCACGCCGAGCAGCAGGCCGGGGATGTCGCGCAGCGCGCCGATGGAGTTGTCGTTGTGGAAATGCCCGCCGAAACCCTTCTGGTAGGCGAGGCCCTGCAGGCGCACGACCATCGGGTTGGCGAACTGGCCGTTGGAGAAATACTGCAGTGAGCACGCCTCGCCGCGCAGCTGGTCGAGCGCGTTGTGGATGTAGGCGAGGTATTGGATCTCCGGGATCGGCAGCAGCCCGGCCGTGCCCGCGCCCTGCGCGAGGCCGAGGATGGTCGTCTCGTCGAGCAGCGTGTCGAACACGCGGTGCGGGCCGAAGGCTTTTTGCAGGCCGTTCGTGACGCCGTAGACGCCGCCCTTCCGGCCGACATCCTCGCCGAAGAGGCTGATCTCGGGGAAGCGCAGCATCTCGTCCGCCAGGGCGGAATTCAGGTGCGAACAGAGCGTGCGCTTGAGCGGCGTGGCGTTTTTCTCCGGCAGCGGCGAACCGAAGTGCTCCAGGCGCGCCTCGTCGCTCGCCTGGATTTCCGCCGTGGCGCGGATGGCAGCCTCGGCGTAAGGCGCGAGCGGACGCACGATGTCCGCGGCACTCGTGAGCTTCGGCCGGCGCACCACCTCGGTGCACGCGGCGTCGACGCGTGCCTGCACCCCGGCGATGAGCGCGCGCAGCGCCGCGGGCGTGGCAGCGCCGAGCTCGACGAGGCGGCGGGCGTTGGCCAGCAGCGGATCGCGCGCCTCGACGGCTTCGACTTCCTCGACGGACCGGTAGGACGTCTCGACATCCGTGCCGGCGTGGCCCCAGAGGCGGATGGTGTGCAGGTGGAGGAAGACCGGCTTGCGCGTGTGGCGGCAGTGCGCGATGGCCGTCGCGGCGCCGTCCCAGATTTCGTCCAGCGTGCCGCTGAGCTCGAAATACGCCAGGTGCGGCCGCGCGCTGAAGCTGTCGTGGATCCAGTTGGCCGGCGTCTCGACGGAGATGCCGATGCCGTTGTCCTCGCAGAGGAAGATGACCGGCACGTCGCCGCCGCGGCGGGCGGCGTAGCAGGCGGAATTGATGCCGGCCTGCGCGGTGGCGTGGTTCGCCGAGGCGTCGCCGAACGAGCAGAGCACGACGGAGTCGGCGCGCAGGCCATTCTCGAGACCGAGCCGGTGCGCGCGGCGCAGCGCGTAGGCCATGCCGTAGGCCTTGGGCACGTGCGAGGCGATGGTGCTCGTCTGCGGCGGCACCCAGAGCGGCTTGCTGCCCCAGACCTTGTGCCGGCCGCCGGAGATGGGATCGTCCGCCGACGCGCAGAACGACCGCACGCCGTCGAGGATCGGGTCGATGTCCGGCGACAGGCGCGAGCGCGCCATCATCAGGCCGCCCGAGCGGTAATGCAGGAAACACGGGTCGTCCGGGCGCAGCAGCGCGCCGAGCACGGCGTTGTTCTCATGGCCGGCGCTGGAGATGGTGTAGAAGGACTGGTTCGTCTTGCGCAGCTCGCGCGCGGCCACATCGAGCAGACGGCTCGCGACCTGATCCTCGAAAAGCTCCAGCGCCTGCCGGACCGTGAGCGCGGTGTGCGCCGTCAGCGGGGCAGCGGGCGGCAGGGCGGCGGAGGCGGCTGGCGCGGACGCCAGATAAGCATGCAAATTGTCCTGGACGATCTCGACGCGCGTCTTGGCCATGGGGTCAGGCCAGTTTCCAGAAGGCACCGCGCGGCGCAAATAAAATGGCGCCGCCGACGGAGCAGCGGCGCCACAAAAAGGAGGTCACCAGACACGCACGCGATCGGCGGGTGCGAGGTAGAGCGACTGACCGGGCTGCACGCCGAAGGTTTCATACCACGCGTCGAGGTTGCGCACGGTGAGCGCGCGGAAGGAGCCGGGCGAGTGGCCGTCGGTCAGCACCTGGCGGCGGAGCTGCGGCTCGCGGTACTTCGAGCGCCAGTTCTGCGCAAACGCGTGGAAGAACAGCTTGTCGTCGACGGCGGCGCCCACGGCCGCGCGGTAGCCGTCGTAGGCGGCGGCGAGGCCGGCGAGGTCGGCGAGGTTTTCGCCGAGCGTCTGCTGGCCGTTCAGGGCAAGATCGGGAAACGCATGGTAGCCGTTGTACTGGGCGACGAGGGCGGCCGCCGAGGCCTTGAAGTGCGCGAGGTCGTCCGGCGTCCACCAGTCGCGCAGGCGGCCCTGCGAGTCGAACTGCGAGCCCTGGTCGTCGAAACTGTGGCTGATCTCGTGGCCGATGACGACACCGATGGCGCCGTAGTTGAAGGCGTCGGGCGCGGCCGGATCGAAGAACGGCGGCTGGAGGATGGCGGCGGGAAAGTTGAGCGCATTCTGCATCGGCATGTTCACGGCGTTGACCTCCTGCGCCGTCATGCACCACTCGGTAGGATTGACGGGGCCGCCGAGCAGCGCGACACGCTGGCGGTAGCGGAACTCGGCCGCGCGGACGACATTGCCGAGGGCGTCGGCCGGATCGATGGCGAGGCCGGTGTAATCGGTCCACTTGTCCGGATAACCGATGCCGACGTAGAGCACCTTGAGCTTGGCGCGGGCCTGCTCCTGCGTGGCGGGGTTCATCCACACCAGCTTCTGGATGCGCTGATCGAAGGCGCGGACGATGTTGGCGACCATGGCCTGGGCCTTGGCCTTGCTCTCGGGCGGAAAATACCTGGCGGTGTAGAGCTGGCCGACGGCGTCACCGATGGCGAGGTTGGCGGCGGCGAGCGCGCGCTTCGAGCGGGCCGCCTGCTGCGGCGTGCCCGTGAGCGCCGTGCCGTAGAAGGCGAACCGCGCGTCGGCGAAGACCTTGGGCAGCACGTCCGAGAGGCGGTTGAGCGTGTGGAAGGCCAGATAATCCCGCCAGTCCGCGAGCGGCTCGCTCGCCACGAGGGCGGCGACGCCGGTGATCGCGCGCGGGTGCCAGACGATGAAGACCGGCGGCTGCATCAGACTCGCGCCGGCGAAGAACGCGTCCCAGTCCATCCCGGGCGCCTTGGTCGCGAACTCCTCGCGGCGCCACGGATTGTTGGCCTTCAGCACGTCGAAGGTTTCCTCGGTGGTCGCGTGCGCCTGCGCGAGCTTGCGTTCGAGCGCGAAGATGCGGGCGGCGCGCGCGTCGGCATCGGCGAAGCCGGCGAGCCCGAGCACCCGGGCCACGTGGGTCTGATACTTGGCGCGGATCTCCGCCATGCGCGGACTCTCGGTCAGGTAATAGGCGCGATCCGGCATGCCGAGGCCGCCCTGCAGGAGGTAGGGCAGGTAATGCTGCGGGTCGTTCAAACCCTGGGTGACCCACAGGCCGAAGATGTTCTCGGTGAGAAGCTGCGTGGCGTTCATGACGTCGACGTCGGCGCGGACGGTGCCGCCCAGCGCGCGGGCCAGGGCGGCCTTGTCGGCGATCTGCGCGATCTCCCGCAGCTTCGGCTGGAGCGGAGCGAGGCCGTGGGCCTCGATGCCGGCCTCGTCCATGTAGGCGGTGTGGAAATCGGCGGCAAGCCGCCCGGCGGGCGTGGCATGCGCGCGGTCCTTTGCGGCGGCCTCGATCAACGCGAGGATCTGCGGATTGGTGCGCTCCGCGATGAGGGAGAAGATGGACCAGCTGCCGCGATCGCCGGGGATCTCGGTGCGGTCGACCCAGCTGCCGTTGGCGTAGGCGTAGAAGTCATCGCCGGGCGCGACGGCCCGGTTCATGCCGGTCTCGTCGAACCCCTTGGTCGGGACCGGCTCGGCCGCGAACGCGGAAGCGAAGCCGGAAAATGCGACGGCGAGCACGGCGCCGGACAAGGCGGAACGGAGCGAAGGCAGATTTTGGGGGAGCATGGATTCTCGGGGGGAGTGAAAGCGCGACGCTGCCCGCGGGCCGCTGGTGCGTCAACCGCAAGCAGGCAATCCGGCGGGCCGGTGCGGCCAGCACCTTGCCACATCCGGCGAGCGGCGCGAAAGCCGCGGCGGGCGTCCCCACCAGGGCTGCCCCGCGAGCAAGAAACGCGACGCTTTTGCCAATCCCGGCCGAGCCGTGCGGCGCCGATAGGAGGACAATCTCGGCAACCGCCGGCCGCATGTCTGCGCGCCGGGTGATTCAGGAATTAGTCCCCACAATTCCGTCCACTCCCCCAACCGCCCCCGTCGTCTCACCCCATGAGCACGCTCACCCTGCCTGTCCCTGTTAAGAAAGGCCCCATCATCCTCTCCGCTCCGTCCCGGCTGCCCGCGGGTTTGTTCTCGCGCCGCACGCTGCGCATCGGCAGCGAGAACGCCTTTCGCATCGGCCCGCAGATCCGCGAGCTCGAGGCGCAGGGCCACAAGGTCATCAAGTGCAACCTCGGCGAGCCGGACTTCCCGCTCGCCCGCCACATCGCCGAGGAGGTGAAGCGCCAGATCGATCTCGACCTGACGCACTATTGCGACCCGCAGGGCCTCCCCGCGCTGCGCGAGGCGGTCGCCCGCACGATGTCGGCCCGGCGCGGCCTCGCGCTCACGCCCGACCGCGTCGTGGTCTTCCCCGGCGGCAAGCCCCCCATCGGCCTGACGCAGCAGACATATTGCAATCCCGGCGACGAGGTCATCTACCCCAGTCCCGGCTTCCCCATCTACGAATCCTTCACTACCTACCTCGGCGCCAAGCCCGTGCCGCTGCACCTGCGCGAGGAAGCCGGCTTCAGCTTCACGGGCCGCGAGCTCGCCGCGCTCATCACGAAGCGCACGCGCCTCATCATCCTGAATTTCCCCTCGAACCCGACCGGCGGCGTCGCCACCGCGGCGCAACTGGAGGAGATCGCCGATGTCATCCGCAAGAAAGCCCCGCCCCAGGCGCGCATCTACTCCGACGAGATCTACGAGGAGATCCTCTTCGACGGCAACCGGCACCGCTCCATCGCCTCACTGCCCGGCATGGCGGAGCGCACGATCCTCGTCAGCGGTGTCTCGAAGTCCTTCGCGTGGACCGGCGGGCGCGTCGGCTGGGCGGTGTTTCCGACGGCGGAGGAGGCGGCCGTCTTCCGCAACCTCAACATCAACTATTTCTCCTGCATTCCCGCCTACAACCAGATGGGCGCGGCCCTCGCGCTCGAGTCGCCGCAGAGCGCCGTCGAGATCGCGCGCATGCTGGCGGCGTTCACGGAGCGGCGCGACCTGATGGTGGCAGGCCTCAACTCCATCCCGGGCATCACCTGCCGGAAGCCCGGCGGCGCGTTCTACCTGTTCCCGAACATCGCCGGCCTCTGCGAGCGGCTCGGCGCCATCGCGGCCTACAAGCACCTGCCGGTCGGGCTGCGCGCGCGCACGAGTCCGGCGACGCTGGTGCAGATGTTCCTGCTCTGGCGCTACCAGGTCGCGACGATGGACCGGCGCTCCTTCGGCCGCATCGGTTCCGAGGGCCAGCACTACCTGCGGCTCTCCATCGCCACTTCGTTGGCCGACCTGCAGATCGGCCTCGCCCGCATCCGCACCGCCGCGGAGGACCGCACCGGCTTCGAAATCTTCATCCAGGAAGGGCAACACCTATGCTAACGCACCCCACAGTCAAAGAGGCCGCGCCGGCGCGGCTGGAGAAAACCCCGCCCCTGACGTTCGGGCCGCGCCGCGGCATCTACGTGAACATCGCCGACCGGGTCGCGCACGACGGCTGGCCACTCGACGAGGCGACCGTGGAGCACTGCGAGGCCTTCGACCTCGTCTACCGCACGCTCTGCGCCGCGATGTACAACTACGTGCCGCTGTCCGGCCACCCGGGCGGTTCCCTCTCGTCGGGTCGCTTCGTCTCGCGCCTGCTGTTCGAGACGATGGACTACGACCTTGCCCGGCCCGAGCGGCAGGACGCCGACATCATCTCCTACGCGGCCGGCCACAAGGCGCTCGGGCTTTACGCGCTCTGGGCCTTGCGCAACGAGATCGCCCGCCTCGGCGCACCCGAGTTGCTCCCGCCGGACGAGGACGCCCAGTTGCGGCTGGAAGATCTGCTCGGTTTCCGCCGCAACCCGATCTCGACCACGCCGCTGTTCCGGAAAATGCACGCCAAGGCGCTCGATGGTCATCCGACCCCCGCCACGCCGTTCGTGCGGCTCTCGACCGGCGCCTCCGGTGTCGGTCTGCCCGCCTCGCTCGGCCTCGCCTGGGGTGCCGCCGATCTTTACGGCGAGGACGCCCCGCGCGTCCACATCATCGAGGGCGAAGGCGGCCTGACCCCCGGCCGCGTGGCCGAGTCGCTCGCCGCCGCCGGCACCGCCTCGCTCGGCAATGTCGTGCTCCACATCGATTGGAACCAGGCCTCCATCGACTCGAACCGCGTCTGCCGCGACGGTGAAATGCCCGGCGAATACGTGCAGTGGACGCCCGCCGAGCTGGCCTATCTTCACGACTGGAACGTCATCTACGTGCCCAACGGCTTCGACTGGCAGCAGATCACGATGGCTCAGCGCCTCGCGCTCAAACTCGACAACGGCCAGCCGACCGCGATCGTCTACCGCACGGTCAAGGGCTGGCAGTACGGCATCGAGGGCCGCGCCTCGCACGGCGCCGGCCATCCGTTGTGTTCGAGCGGATTCTACGCGGCTGTCGCTCCGCTGCTGCCGAAGGGCACCGCCCACCTGCCCTGCTGCGAGGGCAGCACGCAACGCTGCGCCAGCGGCACCGACCCCAAGGTCGTCGAGCAGTGTTTCTGGGAGACGCTCGGCCTCATCCGTCATGCCCTCGAGTCGCAGCGATCCACGGTCGATGCGCTCGCCGGGCAACTCCGCAGCGCCCGCAGCCGGCTCGACGCCCGTGTCCGCCAGCTCCGCCCGGACGCACCGCATCTCGCCGGCGTCTTCGCGACGGCGGCCGGGGCGCCCGACCACCTGCCACCCGAACTCGCGCTCAAGCCCGGCGCGAAAGTCACGCTGCGCGACGAACTCGGCCGCGTGCTCAACCACTACAACAAGCTCACCGGCGGTGCCTTCGTCGTCGCCGCGGCGGATCTGCTGGGTTCGACGAGCATCAACAAGGTCGCCGACGGTTTCCCGGCCGGCTTCTACAACCGCCGCACGAATCCCCTCGCCCGGCAGCTGGCCATCGGCGGCATCTGCGAGGACGCGATGAGCGCGATGCTCGCGGGCATCTCGGCGTTTGGCGCGCACATCGGCGCCGGCTCGTCCTACGGCGCGTTCAACGCCCCGCTCGGCCACATCGCCGCGCGGCTGCATGCCATCGGCAACCAGGCGCGCGTCGAGCGCGAGGGCGGCGCCTACCGGCCGTTCTTCCTTGTCTGCGCCCACGCCGGCCTCAAGACCGGCGAGGACGGCCCGACGCACGCCGACCCGCAACCGCTCCAGCTGCTGCAGGACAACTTCCCGCCCGGAACCATGATCACGCTCACGCCGTGGGATCCGCAGGAAATCTGGTATCTCGTCTCCGCGGCGCTCGCCCATCGGCCCGCGATCATCGCGCCGTTCGTCACGCGTCCCCCGGAGACCGTCCTCGACCGCGCCGCGCTCGGCCTGCCGCCGGCTTCCAGCTCGGCCCAGGGCGTCTGCTGTCTTCGCTCCGCTCGGGGAAAATCCCACGGCACGGTCGTGTTGCAGGGCACCGGCGTCACGAACGCGTTTCTCACGACGACCCTGCCTATGCTCGACCGCGAAGGCATCGATCTTAACGTCTATGCCGTCACCTCCACCGAGCTGTTCGACCTGCTGCCGGCATTCGAGCGCGCCAGGATCTTCCCCGAGTCGCACCAGCAGGAGGCGATGGGCATCACGGACTTCACGCTCGCGACCATGACACGGTGGGTGCGCTCGGACTACGGGCGCGCACACTCGCTCCATCCGTTCCGCCACGGACATTTCCTCGGCAGCGGCACGGGGACGATGGTCATGGCCGAGGCCGGTCTGGACGGCGAAAGCCAGTTCGTGGCGATCCGCGACTACGCGCGCGGACGCTGAACGCGGGGTTGGCATCCGGCGGTCGAGCGCATTGACCTCAATGCGCTCCGTCCGCTGTGGGCACGATCCTGCGCGTTGGGTCAACGCGCTCCACCCTCCTGTCCTTTACAGCACCTTCACCGCGGCCGTGACGAGCCGCTCGAAGGCACCGGCGCCGCGCGCGGCGTTCTCGAGCGTGTGCGCGTGCGAGAGTTTTTCGTCGGAGAGCCCCGCGCCCATGTTGGTGATGCAGGAAACACCCACGACCTTCATGCCGCAATGCCGGGCAATCAGACAGTCGGGCACGCTGGACATGCCGACGGCGTCGGCGCCCCACCCCTGCGCCATGCGGATCTCGGCCGGCGTTTCGAACGACGGCCCGCGAAATGCCACGTAGACGCCCTCGTGGAGCGTGATGCCGTTCTGCTTTGCCACCGCCTTCACCTTCGCGCCGAGTTCCTTGTCCCACGCATCGGTCACCGGCACGAAGCGCGGGCCGAAAGCCTCGTCGTTCGGTCCGACGAGCGGATTGAGACCGAGGAAATTGATGTGATCGGTGATGAGCATGAGCTCGCTGACCTTGATGGGCGGCCGGAGGCTGCCGGCGGCGTTGGAGAGGAAGAGCGTTTCGGCGCCCGCGGCCTTCACCGAGCGGATCATCGTCTTGAGCGGGTAGGCATCGCTCGTCTCGTAGAAATGCTTGCGGCCGTTGAGCACGATGACGGGCACGCCGTTGAGTTTGCCGATGAGCAGCTCGCCCACATGGCCCGCGACGGTCAGCACCGGGAAGCCGGGCAAATCACCGTAGGAGAGCGTCACCGGATTCTCGATGCGCTTGGCCAGCCCGCTCAGACCGGAGCCGAGGATGATGGCGATCCTGGGCTTCAGTGCGCCGCAGGCGGCGATGATTTTCCCGGACGCTTCACAGACGTTGTCGACATGGGTTTGCTGCTCACTCATGCGGCCAAGCTAGCGGAACGTCCGCCCGGGTTGAAAGCCTGCATTTCCAGCCGGGGCAGCGCACTCAGTCGTCGCGCAGCGCGTCGATGGGCGAGACGCGCGAGGCGCGGTGCGACGGCAGGAAGGTCGCCGCGAGCACGACGAGCAGCATGACCGCCGCCGTTGCTCCCAGCACGCCGGGGTGCAGGGCGCCGACACCGAAGAGCTGGCTTTGCAGCGCGCGGCCCGCGCCCCAGGCGCCGAGCACGCCCAGCGCGGTGCCGGCGAGCAGCAGCCGCACGCCGAGACCGAGAAATTGCCCGAGCACCTGCCGCGGCTGCGCGCCGAGCGCCATGCGCACGCCGATCTCGCGGCGGCGCTGGTTGACGGCGTAGGCGAGCACGCCGTAGGTGCCGAGCGCCGCCAGCAGCAGGGCCACGCCGGCGAAGATTCCGGCGAGCACCGCCGGCGAGCGACGCGACACGAGGCTCTCGTCGACCCAGGCCTGCATCGGCTTGAGGTCGTCGACCGGCAGTTCGGGGTCGAGCTGCCGCACGATCCTTTGCAGCACCGGAGCGAGCGTAGCGGACGGCAACGAGCTGCGCACCACGACGGAAAAACTGGACGAGGCATACTGCGCATAGGCGTAGTAGACGGCGCCCTGCGCCCCGGTCTCGGTGAGACCGGTCTGCTTTACGCTCCCGACGACGCCGACGATGGTGCGGCAGTCCTTCTCGTCGAACCGCGGACCGTTGGTCAGGCGATGCCCAAGCGCACTTTTCCCCGGCCAGTAACGGCGGGCAAAATCCTGGTCGACCACGCAGACCTTCTGCTCGCGGTGGCTGTCGGCGTCCTCGAGAAACCGGCCCTCGATGAGCGGGATGCCGAGTGTGCGCCAGTAATCGCCGCCCGTCCCCGAAGTGTAGTGGGCGCGGATGGTCTCGCCCGGCGCGAGCACCACGCCCTCGACCGCCAGGCCGTTGTTGTCGCTCTGGCCCGACATCGGCAGCGCCGTGATGAAGCCCGTCGAGGTGATGCCCGGCTGGGTGCGCAACTCGGCCAGCAACCGCTCGACAAAGGCGAGGCGCTTCGCCTCATCGGGATAATTTTTCCACGGCAGGGAAATCCGGCCCGTCAGCACCTGCCCGGAGTGGAACCCCGGCGGGGTGGCGAGAACGCGCTGCAGGCTGAGACCGAGCAGGCCGGCGCCCGTGAGCAGCACGTAGGCCAGCGCGACCTGCGCGATGATGAAGCCGTGCCGCACGCGCTGCGCGGCGCGGGTGACCGTGCCGCCGCGCGACTCGGCCTGCAGCACCGGCGCCAGCTGGCCGTGCAGGCTGAACCACACGACGGGCAGCGCGAGCGCGAGGCCGGTGAGCACGGAACCCGCCAGGGCCGTAGCGGCCACCCGGCCGTCGAAGACAATCGTGGCGCCGAGCGGCAACTGGTCGGTGCCGAGCGTGGCCAGCAGCCGGATGCCCCCCGCACCGACCGCGAGGCCGAGCAGGCCGCCTGTCGTGGCGAGCAGCACCGTCTCGAGCAGCACACCGCGCGCGATGTGGCGGCGGCTGGCGCCGAGTGCCTGGCGGACGGCCAGTTCCTTGGCGCGGCCACTGGCGCGGATCAGAAGCAGGTTGACGAGGTTGACGCCGCCGATGAGCAGCAGCGAAAGCACACCGCCCTGCAGCAACAGCAGGATCGGACGGATCTCGCGCACGTGGTCGACATGAAGGAGCGCGACGGTGGTCTTGAAACCCGCACCCTTGATCAGGTCGGCGAACGGGTCGTCGGCCTTCTGCTGCTCGTTGAAGGCGTCGATCTGCGCCTGCGCGGTCGCGAGCGTCGCGCCCGGAGCGAGCCGGGCGATGAGCTGGAAATTATTGGAATGCCGGCGATCAGGCGCGCGGTCCTCGGCGTTCGAGGCGGCAGGGACGAAGAACTGCGCCTTGCTCGAGAGGTAGCGAAAACCCGGCGGGAGCACGCCGATGACGGTGACGGGCTGGCTGTTCACCTGGAACTTGCGGCCGAGGACGTGAGGGTCGGCGTTGAAATTTTTCCGCCAGAACGCGTCGGTCAGGATGGCGACGTCGCTGGCCTTGTAGAACATCTCCTCCTCGGTGAAGTTGCGGCCCAGCGTGAGCGGCACGCCAAGGGTGGCGAAAAACTCCGGCGAAACGCGGTCGCGGTCGACGCGCAGCGTGGCGCCCGGCTCGCCGATGATGGCATTGCCCTCCTGGATGATGGCGGTGGACGCGAAGGCCTTGATGGCCGCGCGCCGGTCGTAGTAGTTGGGCAGCGAAGCCCCGGCACGCTCGACGCCGGCACCGGGATAGGCGTTGACCGCCGTCACGAGCCGGTCCGGCTCCACAAACGGCAGCGAGCGCACGAGGATGGCGTCGACCACGGCGAAGATCGCCACGTTGGCGCCGAGGCAGAGGGCGAGAGTGAGGACGACGGTCGCCGTGAAGCCGCGCTCGCGCGCGAGGCGCCGGAGGGTTTGCCGGAAATCAGACAGGGAGAGAAGTGAGTGCACGCTTCCAGAACCCGTCAAAGCGCCCGCGGTTACAGAAATTCCGGCGGCGCCGCAGCGGCCCGCCGGTGCGCTCCCGCAATATGCAGACCGCTGTGACGGTCTGGCGGCGCTTGCGATTTGTGCGCGCCGGCGGGAACGCTTTGTTGGCAACTCATGATTCCCCTGCACGACTGGCTCATCTTCTCCGCGGCGGCGCTGGGCATGGCGCTCTCGCCCGGCCCCAACATGATGTATCTGCTCTCGCGCTCGATCTGCCAAGGCCGGCAGGCGGGCTTCATCTCGCTCCTCGGCGTGGTGACAGCCTTCCTCTTCCACATCCTGTGCGCGTCGGCCGGCCTGACGGCGGTGTTCGTAACGGTGCCGCTGGCCTACACTGTGCTGAAATACGTCGGCGCCGCCTACCTGCTGTGGCTGGCGTGGCAGGCCGTGCGGCCCGGCGGCGCCTCGCCGTTCGCGGCGCGCACGCTGGCGCCCGATTCGCCGGGCCGGTTGTTCCGCATGGGTTTTCTGACCAATCTGCTCAACCCGAAGGCGGCCGTGTTCTATTTGTCCATCCTCCCCCAATTCGTGCGGCCGGAGCACGGCCATGTGTTCGGCCAGAGCGTGCAGCTCGGCGTGACGCAGATGTGCGTCAGCTTCTCGGTCAACCTGACCATCGTGATCACCGCCGGGACGATCGCCGCCTACTTCGCCACCCGCCCGAACTGGCTCAACGCCCAGCGCTGGCTGATGGGCGGAGTGCTTGGCGGCCTGGCCGTGCGGCTGGCGCTCGACGAGCGGAAGTGAACCGGCGCCAGCCCCGGAAGGGCCGCGCTACTTCCGGCGGTTGCGCGGGTGGAACTTCGCGTGCTGATCGAGCAGACGCGAGTTCTCGACCGCCGTGTAGATCTGCGTGGTGCCGATGCTGGCGTGACCGAGCATCTCCTGGATGGCGCGCAGGTCGGCGCCGCCACCGAGCAGGTGCGTGGCGAATGAGTGGCGCAGCAGGTGCGGCTTCACGGATTTTTCGAGGCCGGCGCGCGCGGCGTACTTCTTGACGATGTACCAAAGCGTTTTGCGCGAGATGGCCTTGCCGCGCTCGGAGAGGAACAGCTCGCTGCCGGTGCGCGGCTTCACCAGCCGCGGGCGGCCGGACACGAGGTAAACCTGCACGGCGTCGCGCGCCTTGGCGCCGAGCGGGACGACGCGCTCCTTCGATCCTTTGCCGAAGACGCGCACAAAACCGTGCTCGAGGTCGATCTGCTGGAGCGAGAGGCCGCAGAGCTCCGAGATGCGCAAGCCGCTCGAGTAGAAAAGCTCGAGCATCGCGCGGTCGCGGATGGCGTAGGCATCGCCGCCGGAGGGGGCGGCGAGCAGTTTCTCCATCTCACCGGCGGAAAGGGTCTGCGGGAGCTTGCGGCGGAACTTCGGCCCCTGCAGCAACTCGGTCGGGTCGTCCTTGCGCCGGTGCTCGCGCACGAGGTGGCGGCAAAGCATGCGGACGGCGGTGAGCTTGCGCGCCTGGCTCGATTCGGAAAAACCCTCGTCGCTCAGCCAGTGCAGCCAGGCGGTGAGATGCTTGACGTTGAGCGTCGTCCAGCCGCGGGCACCGTGCTTTTTCAGGAAATGCGCGGCCTGGCGCAGATCGTTTTCGTAGGACTTCGCGGTGTTGCGCGACAGGCCTTTCTCCAGCTCGACGTAGCTGAGGTACGCGTCGATGTCGTCGGCGAAGCCGGCGGGCACAGGGGGCATGGGTTCGTCCCGCTGCCGCCGTTGGTCGCGCCCGGTTTTCATGGCCGGCGACGGAACGGGCTCAGCGGCGGTTGCCGCGGCGGGCGCCCGGCGGGGGCGGCGGGGCGGAGGTGTCGCGCATGCGGTAGGTGATGCGCGCCTTGTCGAGATCGTAGGGGCTCATCTCCATCTTCACGTTGTCGCCCACGGCGATCTTGATGAAATGCTTGCGCAGCTTGCCCGAGATGTGGGCCAGCACCATGTGACCGTTGGTCAGTTGCACCCGGAACATCGTGCCCGGGAGGACGGCGATGATCTTGCCTTCGACTTCGATCGCTTTGCCGTCAGACATGGTGAGGGTGCTGGATGGAGGGATGCTGCATGCGTGATAAAAAGCCGTTGTAACACCGGAGCGGCGCCCGTAAGTCAAGGCTTTCATTCGGGACGCCCCTGGCGGCGGCCCGCCGCCATGACCGATTTCTCCTCTTGCGAACCACCGCTTTGCCCCCTCGATCCGCCTGCGCGCGCCGCCCGCTGCGGTGCGGCGGGGACACGCGCCCATGCCCGAAGCCACGCCCATGGATGAGCCGCTGACCCGCAACGGACCACCCTGCCCGTTCGAAAAGGTTTTCCCGTCGCAACTGGTCCGCGACGACGCCTTCTTCATGGCGCTGGCCTACAACCAGGGCATCGACGCCTGGCGGAGCGACGAGGTGCCGATCGGCGCGGTCATCGAGCTGGGCGGCGAAGTCATCGCCGCCGCGCACAACCGCCGCGACAGTTCGGGCGATCCGACGGCGCATGCCGAGATCCTCGCGCTCGGGCAGGCCGCCAAGGCCATCGGCGACTGGCGGCTTAACGAGGCCACGCTCTACGTCACCAAGGAGCCCTGCCCGATGTGCTCCGGCGCCACGCTCATGGCGCGCGTGAAGCGCGTCGTCTACGCCGTGTCCGACCCGAAGATGGGCTGCCTCGGCGGCGCGACCGACCTGAACGCATTGCCGCAGGTGAACCACCACCTGCTCATCACACGCGGCGTGCTCGAGCAGGAATGCCTCGCGCTGCTGCAGGCGTATTTCCAGCTGAAGCGGAAGGAAGCCTGAGCCGTACGGCAACCGCCGGCCTCCGATGGAGGGCGCAGCAGGAGATGAGCCCTCCACGCCGGAAGCCACCCGGCCGCGCCTGAGCCGGCTCGCCGCTTATGACTCCGGCGCCAAACTATTAGGCGCGGAAAGTTGACGCCGGCAGCGATGCGTGCACCCTTGGCACTGATTCTTCAACCCACCACGAACATGGCATACGAACTCCCGAAGCTGGCCTACGCCTACAACGCCCTCGAGCCGCACATCGACGCGCGCACGATGGAAATCCACCACACAAAGCATCACCAGGCTTACGTCACCAACGCCAACAATGCGCTGAAGGACCATGCCGCGCTCGCCGCGACGGACGTCAACGCCCTTATCGCCGACCTCACGAAGGTTCCCGAGGCGATCCGCGGCGTCATCCGCAACAACGCCGGCGGCCACAGCAACCACTCGTTTTTCTGGACGATCCTCGGCCCGGGCAAGGGCGGCGCACCGAAGGCCTCGCTCGCCGCGGCCATCAACGCCACCTGGGGCTCGTTCGACAACTTCAAGGCCGAGTTCGCCAAGGCCGCCGTCGGCCGCTTCGGCTCCGGCTGGGCCTGGCTCGTCGTCGGCGCCGACAAGAAACTCTCCATCGGCTCGACCGCCAATCAGGACAGCCCGCTCATGGGCAAGTCCGTCGCCGGCATCGAAGGCAAGCCCGTCATCGCGCTCGATGTCTGGGAGCACGCCTACTACCTCCACTACCAGAACCGCCGCCCGGACTATGTGACGGCCTTCTGGAACGTCGTGGATTGGGACGCCGCCGAGCAGAACTACGCCGCGGCGCTCAAGTAAGCAGTCCCACGCAGGGACGGCTCATTCGGAGAACTCGCCCTACCCGCTGTAATTCGCCCTACCTTTTCAGCCGCGCCGTGAGGCGCGGCTTTTTTGTCGGCCCGCCATGAGCCATCGGCACCTTTCGACCTGCATCCGCATCCGCTCATCCGGCGCCGGATTGCGCCGCGACATCGTCCGGGATTGTTTCGCTCTACAAAATCATGAAAACCCCGCGCTTCTTATGCCTGACGCTGCTCACCGCCGCGCTCAGTTTTGGCGGCTGCGCCACTCCGGCCGGTAAGATCGAGACCAACAAGGCCGTCGCACGAAAAGTTTTCGAGGAGGTCCTCGGCCAAGGCAGGATCGACGAGAACGAGCACCTCTACTCGCCGAAATTCGCCGCACACAGCATCACCCAATCTGCGGGAAGAGCCGAGGACCGGGAGGCCACCAAGGGTTGGCGCACCGCGTTCCCTGATTTGAAAATGTCCGTGACCCACGTCGTCGCCGAAGGTGACTTCGTCACGGTGCGCTTCATCGCCCGAGGACACAACACGGGCCAAGGCAATGGCATGCCCGGCAATGGAAAATTCGTCCAGATCACGGGCATCGCCATCTTCCGTCTGGAAAACGGACAGATCACCGACGAGTGGTCCGATTTCGACGAGCTCGGCCTGTCGCGCCAATTGGGATTACTGTCCGCGGGCAATTGACGCACCGGCGCGGGATCAGCGACCCCGCCCTACATCTTGCTTCAGCCTTTTTCCTTCATGACGAACACGCCGTCCCAGTTCGCGCCGGGCGGGTGTTCCTTCATGTAGTGGCAGCGCTCGACCATGATGAGCGAGGGGTTGCTCTCGATCGCGAGTTTCTTGCTCGGCTGATTGGGCTCGAGCTTGGCGCTCTCCTCAAAGGCTTTGATGGCACCGTCCCAATCCTGCGCCAGGTAGCGCTCGACGGCCTTGGCGTGCAACGCGAGGCATTCGAGGGTTTGCGCGCTGATCTCGTCGCGGAAGCCGAGGACCTCGTGCACCGGCACGGGCAGCGAGCGGCCCTTGACGACGATCTTGTCGAGGAAGCGGAAGACGATGCGGTCGCCGCCGTGCTTCTCGCAGTCGGCGCGGGTGGTATCGGTGACCATGGTGTAGACCCCGAGGAGTTTGGCGCCGGACTCCATGCGGGCGGCGAGGTTCACGTTGTCGCCCATCATCGTGTAGCTGAACCGCGTGCGGCTGCCCATGTTGCCGATGATGGCGGCGCCGGAGTTCAGACCGAGGCGGGCGCGGAGGTTGTGGACGACCGGCGGCCACTTCTCGCCTTCGCTCTTCCACTTGTCGCGGAGTTTCTGAATTTCCTTCTGCACCCGGATGCTGGCGACGCAGGCGCGGTAGGCGTGGTCGGGCAGCGCGATGGGCGCGCCGAAGATGGCGACGACGGCGTCGCCGATGTATTTGTCGAGCGTGCCGCCCTCCTCCTGCACGATGTCGGTGCAGGAGGTGAGGTATTCGTTCATCAGCTCGACGAGGCGGGCCGGGGTCATCTTCTCCGAGAAGGTGGAAAACGACTGGATGTCCGAGAAATAGGCGGTGATGATCTCCTCGTGACCGCCCAGCTCGGGCTCCTTGCCGGAATCGATGAGGCTGTTGACGACCGTCGGCGCGAGGTACGCGCTGAACATGCCCTTGATGCGGCCCTTCTGTTTCTCCTCGTCCACGAGTTGGATGATGGTCGCGATGAATCCGGTCATGAAGGCGGAGCTCATCGGGGCGGAGAGCGGCAGCAACAGATGAGAGATCCGGAAAATGTAGAAACCCACGATGCCGAAGCCGACGAGCACGAGCACGGCGATGATCTTGAAAAATAGACTGCGCGCGCCGCCGGTGATGGTCAGGGCTGTGACTGTGATGGTCAGAGTGAAGGTAGCGAACCACAGGACCCACGACGGCGGCCGGCGCAGGTACTGCTCCGCGATGATGGTCTTAAGCATGTTGCCGTGCGCGCCCACCTTCGGCACCGGCACATCGTCGAAAGGCGTGTTTGCCACATCCTGCAGCAGCGGATCGGTCGGCCCGATGAGCACGATCGCCCCGGCGAAGCGTTTGAAATAATCGACTGCCTCGGCGCGCTCGGATTCCTTTCGGATTTCAGCATCTCGCCGGCGATCAGCACATCAGCCAAGCTGGTGCGCGGATTGAGTTCGACATTGTCCCACTTGGAAAACCAGTTCACCTCCAGCAGCTGTCCGGCGGTCACGGGGATGCGCCGCTTCACTTCCCCATTGGGGCCGACCAGTTCGACGTAATCGCCCGCCCGGCGGGCCGAGTCCGGCGGCAACCCCAGTTCGATGCACGCGAGCTGCACCGCCATGTGCCAGAAGACTGGTCCGTTCGTCTCGGCGAACAGCGCCGCCCAGCGGGGCGTCTCATCGCCGCCGAGTTCGTAATCGATGTCGATGAGACCGATCGTCGCCGACGAAGCCGGGTTGATCATCGGATACTCCGGCAGCTCGGGCACGTCGTTCTTGCTGCGGTCCGTCAGGCCGAGGCGCAGCAACGGGAACTGGCGCACGCCGGAGGACACCGTCACCGCTTCGCCGACGGTGTATTGGGCAGCGAGGACGATGCCCGGGTATTTCCGCGCCAGACGGGCCAAGGCGAAGTTGCCCTTCTTGCTGTCGTCGGGACTGACCAGTTCCGAATGCCCCAAGTTGGAAAAGACGAAGTCGAAGCCGACGCCCTTGGCTTTGCCCTGCTCGATCACCAATTGGGCTGCCTCGGCAAAGCGGGCGCGATTCCACGGGCGTTCGCCGATCTTCTGGATGGCGCGGGTGTCGACATCGACATAGTGCACCTTCACCGGGGCATCGATCTCGCCGCGATAGCGAAAGCGCAAATCGAGCAGCAGGTTTTCGACTTTCTGCAGATAACCCGCCTGCCCGGCCAGCGCCCAGAGCAGCGGAATCGGCAGCAACAGCAGCATCCGCCAGTCGAACTTCAGCTTGGGTTTCGCCACGGTGCGGGAGCGTAGTTGCGGGCCTGACGAGATAAAGGGAAAACAAAGCGCCCGGCACTTGCGGTGCCGGGCGCCAAAAGCGGGACTGTTTGTTTAGCCGCCCGCACCGGGCGTCAGATCCGTCAGAGGCTTGGTCGGCGGCGGGGGCGGTGGAGGCGGGGGCGGAGGCGGCTGCGGGGGCGGCGTGTTGGCCGCATTCTGCTGCTCCGTCTGCGTGAAGACCGTGGCCTGCTGCGCCTGCGTGATGGCCTCGGTGACCGCGGTGGTGATCTGCGCCGCGGCTTCGGTGGAGATGCCCTGCGACTGCACGGTGGCAGAGGTGATCTGGCCGGTGGTCGTGTCGACCTCGGCGGTCACGACCACTTCCTGGTCCTGCGGCACGTCGACCGGCGCGCCGGTGCCCTGGGTCGTGCCGGTGAAGAGCACCACGCCTTCCGCGGTGCTCAGTGTGAAGGTGAAAGCCTTGCCGTCGCCCGTCGGGCGGAAAACGATCCGGAACGTCGTGCCGCGGATACCGGCGGCGCCGACCGGAGTCTTCACGTTGTAATACGAGCCGGAGTCCTTGTTGAGGTGCTTCACGTTGCCGACCATCTCACCGTAGGCGAGATTCAAGGACGTCTTGGAAACGCTCGGCTCCTTGTCGAGTTTGGCCAGATCGATGTCCTCGGCCAGCGGATCCATCTTGAACTCGTCGATGGCGAGCTTCGAGTCAGCCGCGAGCTTGATCGAAGAACCGTTCATGAACACGAGCACCACGCTGGAACTCTTGCCGGTGACCACCGTGTCGGTCTCGATGACAGTGTCGCCGTTCTTGAGGCGGACGGCGGTGCCATCCGGGGCGGTCTTCGTGACCTCACCCTCGATTTTGGCAACCTTGATGGCGCCGGGCTTGCTCGGGCCCGCGGAAGTTTGGGCGGAGGCGCCCAAGGTCAAAAACATTGCAACAACGGCAAAGGCCAAAAAACGGGACACGTAGGTTTTCATGGATCCGGGTGGGTTGGCTCGTTAGCGGGAAGCTTTCAACCGCTCGCGCAAAGCTACCGCCGCGGAATTTGCAGGGTCAAGTGATAAACAGGTCGCCACCGCCTCCGCCGCCTCGGCTTTTCGCTCGGGGAAAGTGCTCAGGTGATACGCCCAATAGTAGTGCCATTCGGGGTGGCGCGGGGCCAGTGCCAGCGCGCGCCGAAACGCCGTCTCGGCGTCCTTCGGACGGCGTTGCATGTCCAGCGCAACACCCTTGCGCACCCAGTATTCCGCACTTACCGGGCAGAGCGCCAGCGCCCGGTCGGCCGCCGCCTCCGCG
Organism: Opitutia bacterium; assembly: GCA_016187925.1. Taxonomy (GTDB): domain Bacteria; phylum Verrucomicrobiota; class Verrucomicrobiia; order Opitutales; family Opitutaceae; genus Didemnitutus. The sequence continues at coordinate 36,176 of JACPIS010000035.1, forward strand.
CGCCGGCCGATCGCCGTGGCATCGGCCTTCGGCGTCACGTGCCAGCTGAGCGCGATGGCATACGCCAGGTCCGCCCAGGCCCGGCCGTTGGCCGGATCGAATTTCACCGCGTCCTGGAATCCGATCTGCGCCGACGGCACCACCGCATCGAGCCGGCCCTGTCCATCCGCCAGCTTGTCGATGCGATAGCGCCATTCCTCGCGCAGGGCCTCGGCCCGGTAAAGCGGCGCCGCCATGCGCCACGCCAGCACGAGCCCGGCTGCGGAGCCGAGGATGCCTAGCCAGCGCACTCCCCTGCATTCGGTCTGGATATCCTCTTCGTCGCGCAACAACAATGCCGCCGCGACCGCCGCCGCGAAAGCCAGCGCGGGGAGCTTCGTGTGGAAATCGACGCCGAGATGCAGCGCGTAAGCCACGAGGCCGAGCCACAACCCGAGCTTCCAGCGCCACAGGGCGAAAAAAGGCGAAACCGGCTCGCGTCGCGCCCGGCGCACGGCCCGCCAGCCGAACCAGAGCAACGCCGCACCGGCGGCAAACCACAGCGCGATGCCCGCCAGCCCGTAGTCGCTCAGCGTGTTCAGGTAATCGTTGTGCGTCCACTGCGTCTCGTTGAGGAAGCCGCGCGGACGCTTGGGCTCGAACACGACGTTGTAGGAGCCCGCTCCGCTGCCGAGCCACGGATGCTCCCGCCAGATGGCCACGCCCACGCGCCAGATGAGCGGCCGGCTGGACTCGAATTCGCCGGTGAGGAACGGCGCGATGCGCCCGCGCGCATACGGGCTGAAATGATAAAGCGCCGCGACTCCACCCGCCGCCAAGGCGAGCACCGCGAGAGAACCCGCCAGTTTTTTCCGCCAGTCGCCGCCGATCAGCAGCGGCCACGCCGCGAGCGCCAGCGCCAGCGCGATCCATCCGCCGCGGCTGCCCGTGAGCACCAGCGCAAAGACAAACACCGCCGCCAGCCAGCCGCACACGAGCTTCGCGACGAGGGAGGCCGCGCGCGACCACAGCAGCGCGAGGCAGGCGGGGATCATCAGCTCCAGCAGGCCCGCCAGACTGTTCGGAATGCCGAACATCCCCGCCGAGCGCCCGACGAACTGCTCCGCCTGCGTGCGGCCGAGCATCATCCACTTCGGATCGGCGAACCGCTGGTAGGCCGCCATGCCCGCGCCAACCAATCCGAGCAAGACGAAGGTTCCCACCAGCACCCACGCCGGGCCGCGCGACCGGCCGAAATGCAGCGCCAGCACGAACACGAGCCACATCTGCAACCAGAGCAGCCACTCGCGCCACGCCAGCCACTGCGCCGGCGCCAGCCAGAGCACGCTCGCCAACGCAAAGAGCAGAAACGGTACCGGCAGCAACGCCGCGCGGTTGAAACGTCGCGATTGGAAAAACCAAAGCCCTCCGCCCAGCGCCGCGAGAGCGAACACCGCCCACGATGTCAGCACCATCGTCTCCGCCCGATAGCCGCCGAGGCAGAGCGTCGTCCACGCCAGCGTCACCGCCAGTCCGACCACCAACAGCCACTCGGCGGCGCGCGCGAGTCGGGCGGGAGGCGGAGTGGCGGCGGCAGACACGGCATCGGTCATCGCCCTGTATCAATAGCACCCGGCCCGCGCGCGCTAGACGAAAGTGCGCCACATGCTCCTAGGGCGTGCCCTCAAACCCGGTTTGTCATCCTGAGCGAAGCGAAGCAGCGGTGTTTACTGGGCAAGGACAAAGTGGGGATCGGCGAGGAGCCGGTTGAGCACATGAAGCATTTTGCGCATCACCGCGACGAGCGCGACCATGGGGAGTTTGCCCGCGGCAATCAGCCGCGCGTAGAACGCCCCGAGGATGGGGTTGTGCCGGGTGGCCGCCAGAGCGGCCATGTAGAGGATCTGGCGGACGACGGCCCGGCCTCCGCGCACATGCCGCGGGCGTTGGCTGCGGCCGCTGTCGTGGGCATAGGGCGCGACGCCGACCAGCGAGGAGAGCTGGGGATCGTCGATCTGGCCCAACTCGGGCAGATACGCCAACAACGTGGCGGCCAAGACCGGGCCGGCCCCCTTGAGTTCCCGGAGGCGCTCGGCCTTGCCCCGCAGGGTGTCATCGTGCGCGATGTGTTCTTCAATCAGCCGGGCAGCCTCGATGAGTTCCTTTTGCAAGAACTCGACCTGGCCCAGCAAGCGTCCGCGCAGAAGCGGACCGGCCAGTTCCAACCGGTTGCGCACGGCGACCAGCTGGTCGCTGACTTGCCGGCGGTAGTCGAGCAGCTCGCGCAAGGCGACGGCCGCCGGGTCCATCGGCGCGTGCCAGCGGGGCTGGACCTTCTGGCCGAAGCGCCGCAGCAAGGCGGCATCGAGCCGGTCGGTCTTGGCCAGCAGGCCTTCGGCCCGGGCAAAGGCGCGCACCCGGCCGGGGTTGACCACGCAGACCTCGATCTTGGCCAGCAGCAGCGTGGCGACGACCGCGCGTTCGTAGCCGCCAGTGGCTTCGCAAACGACACGGGCCTGGGGGAACGGCCGCAGCGCTTCCCGCAAGCGTTTGTGACCGGCCGGAGTGTTGGGCACATGGGCGGCGCGCACGCCGTCCACGGTGTAGTCGAGCCGGTCCTTGGCAATGTCCAGGCCGACGTAGGTGGCTTCAGGTTGGGGGTTGGTTGGCTCCATCTTGCAATGCGAGCTCGGAGGCTCGGTCAGCGGTTCGAGTTTAACCAGGTCTGGCACCGGGGCCCTGGGCTTCGCTGGGAGGTCGAGCCTCGGGGATCCAAACGGCCTGCCGGTGCCAGCGTCGCCCCGACGGCCAGTCGGCACGACGTCCCGGTTTGCGCAGCTAAGACCTCTCGGCCCCGGCTGGCAATCCCGCCCAAGCCGGCTGCCTCCGACGAGCTTTGGGCCCATTCTCGGCAGCCGGCTTTGGCTTTGCGCTCATCCAGTTTTAACATCAGGTTGAACATACAAG
>JACPIS010000037.1 GCA_016187925.1 Opitutia bacterium
ACGGAAAAACACCGCCACTGGTGGCGCGTCCTCCTCCGCCAATTGAGCGACGCGGATCCCTGCTATGCAGTTGCCGCCCTCGCCGCCAGAGCCGGAAAAAATCAGATTATCTCGACCTCGACTGCATGAGTCCGGCTTAGAACTCATTTCAAAACCGTGTTTCCTCGTAGGGGCGCGCCTGGTGCGCGTCCGGGCGTGGTCGAGCCACGCCCCTACACAAAGATGGGTTTTTGAAAGGAGCTCTTCGTGCGGTTTGCGGAAAAGACTGACGCCGGCGTTGCCGGAGGCAGGGCGGAGCGGCCCGCTCCGCGGCGAGGGTGGTATCACGTTCCCCGGCGCACCGGGCCGGTGCGCCCTACCTGCCGGTCGGTTGCGCGGACTTCGCTGGGGCGTGTAGTCAAACCCGGTTTGTCATCCTGAGTGCAGCGAAGGATCCGCGGCATCGAAGGCCATGTCGCGAGCGAAAGTATGGATTCTTCCCTTCGTTCAGAATGACAGGTTGAGTTGATTGGTGGGGCTTTAAACACGCCCTAGACGAAGCCGAGCGTAGCGTAATCCTTGCCGAGGATTTTCTGGGCGTCGCAGCCGAGCCAGCGGCTGAGCACCGTCGAGTAAACCGCGCGGAAGTCGGTGGAGTAGGCGAGGTCTTCGTTGTGTCCGACGTTCAGGTCGGGCGCGCGGCCATGCACGCCGGCTTTCACACGCGAGCCGAGCACGAAGAGCGGGGCGGCGGTACCGTGGTCGGTGCCCTTGCTGTCGTTCTCGCTCGGGCGGCGGCCGAACTCGGAGAACGTCATCGTCAGCACCTGGCCATCGAGCTTCTTGCTCTCGAGGTCGCGTTGGAACGCCGCCAGTCCCTCGCTCAACTGCTTGAGCAGGTTGTTCTGCGTGTTGAGTTGGTTTGTGTGCGTGTCGAAGCCCGTGAGCGAAACGTAATAGATGCGGGTCGACACGCCGGCGGCGATGAGCGCGGCGACGTTGCGCAGCGAGTTGGCGAAGGGCGAGACGGGATACTCCGCCCCTGGCCGGTAGCCGGACAGGAAGCCTTGGAAGCGCTTCTCGGTGACGAGTGCATCCATCATCGTGTGGCGCAGGTAGCCGGCGTTGTCGTGCTCGTGGCCGTCGTGCTCCGTCGCCTGCAGCATGCTCTCCAGCAGCGCGAGGTTCTCCCGCCCGCCGCGGCCGCCGCGGGCGTTGGGCAGGAAACTGAAGGTCGGATGGTCCTGCTCCGCAAGGAACGACTGCGGGACCTCGTTGCTGATATTGACGCCGCAGGGGTCGTGGTTGGGCAGGCCGGAGCAGGCGTTGTCGAAGTAGCGGCCGAGCCAGCCGGTGGCGAGGAACTGGCTGCTCTCGCTGGCCGTCTCCCAGATTTCCGTCGAGCGGAAGTGGCTGCGGTTGGGATTCGGGTAGCCGACGTTCTGCACGATGCCGAGCTTGCCGTCCTGCAGCAGCCGGTGGAGCGGGGTGCAGGCAGCATTGAGCGCGAGGGAGTCGTTGAGCGTGACGAGCTGCTCCTGGCCGAGCCCCAGCGTCGGCCGCAGGCGGCGATAGTTCGGATCGGCATAGGGCACGACGGTGTTCAGGCCGTCGTTGCCGCCGGCGAGCTGGACGAGGACGAGGATGGTGCGGTCTTTCTCCGGCGCCGGCGCCTCGGCCGCCACGGACTCGACGACGAACGACGGCGCGAAACGGCTGAAGGCGAGCAGGCCGATGCCGCGCGCGCCGAGCCTGAGAAACTCGCGGCGGGTGGAGGGCAGGAAGGGCGTGGGATTTTTCATGGCGATGAGTAGCGCGCGTAGGAGCGTGCTTGCACGCGATGTGCTGCGAGGTCGCCTGCGAGCAGGCTCCTACAAAGAAAAAGAATCATCTCAGCAGAGTTGGTAGTCGGGCGACTCGAGGAGCGCGGAGAGCGCGGCGCGGACTGCGGCTTCGGGCCGGGCGCCGCCGCGCGCGAGGAATTTCTCCAATTGGCTCCCGAACGGTTCGGCGGGCCGCCCGGGGAGCGCGCGGGCGAGCAGTTGTTGCGCCGCCTGGGCGGAGGGCAGCAGGGCGAGCGGCTTGAGCTGCTCGGGGCCGAGCGTGAAGTGAGTGACGCCCTCCGTGCGGGCGTTGGCGAGGGCGTGCTGCTCGTCGCCGTTGAGCGCGTCCTCGTTCAGCGGCGAGAGCAGGGCGTTGATGACCTGATGGCGGACGGCGAGCGTGGCGGAGTTGATCCAGGCCCGGCCGCCGACCCAGCCGCGGACGTTGGGCGGATCGAACGGCATCTGGCCCATCTGGCGCAGCGCACCGAGCACGCGGCGCGGCAGCGGCGCGACGCGCAGATCGAGGTCCTGCAGCAGGCCGAGGTAGAATTGCACCGGACCCTTGATGTAGTTGCCGCGAAATTCCTCGGCGAAAAACGCCCGGCTGCCGAAGAACGCGGCCGCCAGGCCGCCGAGGCTGTAGCCGCCGCGTGCCCACGCGGCGCCGAGTGCATCGGTGTAGGCAACGGGGAGCGGGGTGTCGCTGAGGTAAAAGCGGACCATTTCCTTCGGCAGGAACGTGCCGGCGGCCGGCTGCTTGAAGACGAGATCGATGACGTCGTCGCCCGTGTAATGTCCCGCATGCCCAAAGACGGTCATGCGGCCGGAGTCGTGCTGGCGCGGGTTGTAGATGAATTCCCCGGCGCGTTGCCGGTAACCCGTGAAGGCGCGCGCGGCCTGCTTGATGTCGGCCTCGGTGTAGTGGCCTTCGCCGAGGGTGAAGAGTTCGAAGAGCTCGCGGGCGAAATTTTCGTTCGGCGCCTCGCGCTGGCTCTGCTGCAGGTCGAGGTAGACGATCATCGCCGGCGAGCGCGACATGGCCTTGGCCAGGTTCGGTGCGCTGCCGAGGGCGAAGCGGCGGATGAGATCCTGATGCTGATAGATGAGCGCGGAGTTCTTGACCTTCTCGATGCTGACGACCCAGACGTCCGAGAGAAACAGCAGCCACTTCTCCGCCGGGGAAAGCTCCGGGCGCGACGCTTGATCAAGCCACCTGATCGTCATGTCGCCAAGCGCCTCGCGCGAGCGTTCGCGGGCATCCTGCGCGGCGAGACGCTTCTGCTCGGGGTCGCCCCGGTTCATGCGCCGGAAAAGCTCGGGCGCATCGGCCTCGAGTTCGGCGATGAGCTTCGGCTTGGCGAACGCCGGCATCTGCCCGAAGTGACGCTTCAGGGTCGGCAGCAGGCCGTCCTTCAGCGCGCGGGCGGTCTCGGCGGGCGTGGCGCTGAACCCGATGCGTTGGAACAGGTGCCGCGCGGCAGCTTCATCCCATTGTCTGGCGGGCAACGGCTGCCAGGCCTCGGCGGGGGAAAGGGTGGAGAGTTTTTCCGGCATGGCCCGTGGTTCGTTGCTCCTGAGACGCGCGGGGCCGGCGCCGGGTTTCAACGTCTCACACCCCGGCGGCGTTGCGGTAGAGGCGCGGCACGCGCTTGGTCACGGAACAAAGTGTTTCCCAGGGGATCGTGTCCGACCAGGCGCTGAACTCGGCCACGGAAATCTCGGCGCCGTTCTGCCGGCCGACGAGCACGACCGGCTCGCCGCAACGCACTTCGCCGGGCACGTCCGTGAGATCGACGATGGTCTGATCCATGCAAACGCGACCGAGGATCGGGCAGCGGCGGCCGTGGATGAGCACGGCGCCGCGGTTGCTGCAGGCGCGCGCGATGCCGTCGCCGTAGCCGGCGGTGAGGATGGCGACGCGCGTCGGTCGGCGGAGCGTGTGTGTGCGGCCGTAGCTGACGCCGGTGCCCGCGGGGAGCTCTTTGACGAGGCCGACGCGGGTGTGGAAACTGAACACCGGCTCGGTGCGCACGCGCGCGAGCAGGGAGTTGGGGTGGGGCAGCACGCCGAATTGCAGCAGACCGACGCGCGCGGCGTTGAACACACCGCCGTGGCCGGGCGTCGTCTCGAGGCCGGCGGAGTTGTCGGCGTGGATGAACAGGCTCGTCGGATCGAGGCCGGGCAGTTGCGCGAGGAGCGCGACGAAAATCCGGCGCTGCTCCGCGGTGAAGACGGGATCCTCGTCGGCGCTGGCGAAGTGCGTGAAGATGCCCGCGAGCCGCACGCCGCTCGCGGCGCGGATCTGCGCGTAGAGCGCGGCGGCCTGCTCGTGCCAGACGCCGAGCCGGCCCATGCCGGTGTCGACTTTCAGGTGGATGTCGATGGGCCGGCCGGCCGCGCGGCCGACGGCGTCGAAGCGCTGCACCTCGTCGGCGGACGAGACGGTGGCGGCCAGCGCGTGCTCGGCGAGGTACTTGTCCTCGTCGGGCAGCACGGCGCTGAGCAGCAGGATCGGCCAGTCGGCGCTGAGCTCGCGGATGGCCATTGCCTCGGCGATGTTGGCGACGGCGAAGAGGTCGGCCCCGGCGTGCATCAGCCGCGCGGCGGTCTGCGGCAGGCCGTGGCCGTAGGCGTCGGCCTTGACGACGGCGACGTAGCGGATGCCCGGCGGGAGCGAGGCGCGGATGAGCTTCAGGTTGCGCTCGAGCGCGGCGAGATCGATCTCGGCCCAGCAGCGGCGCGGGAGTTGGGCGGAGGGCATCATTTCGGATTGGCCGTTGCGGCGCTGTGGACCTGCGCAGACCACTTCTTGTATTCGGGCGCCTCGTATTGGAAGGCGTCGGGTGCGTCCGTGGCGGCGAACAGGTTTGCGTCGGCGTGCGCGGCGAGCAGTTGGGCGACATCGTAGGCGCAGTCTTGCGTGGCGCGCGGCGATTTTGCCCAGGCGCGGAACGCGGTGGGCTGGTAGAGCGGCTTGGTGCCGGTCGCGAGTTCGGTCACCGGGACGCGGCGGAGCGGGGCGATTTGGCCGGCGGCGGACACGGTCACGTCGTGCCACGTGTCGCGCCGGGCGTCGGCGATGACGGCGAACGGCGCCGGGGTGCCGGCGCGCTGCAGTTCGTGCGCGAGCAGCACGAGGCTCTGGTAGCGGTAGGCGGGGCGGGGTTGCACGGCCTGCCAGGTGCGGATGGCCATCGCGACGGTGCGGACGCCGAGCATCGAACCGGGACCCTCGCAAAAGACGAAGGCGCGGACCGCATCGAGGCCCACGCCGGCGTCGCGCAGGCCGGCGGCAGCGCAGGCGAAGAGCGACTTGCTGGCCTCGTCGGGCGACGTATGCCACACGGCGGGCGCGCCGGTGCGCAGCAGGCCGACTTGCACGGACGTGGCGGCGGCGTCGAGCACGAGGATACAGCCGTGATTGGCAAGGAGTTGGGCAAGGGTCGCCATCGCGCGCGCAGCTTGGGTGGTGTTGGCGGAAAATCCAAGCGGGATTCGAGCGTGGCACCGGGAGAAACAGGCCTTGACCGGGCTGGAGGAGGCGACTTACCTCGACCTCTTTTCCGTCCGAAAACCACTCTGAATTTAAAGCCGTGAACGTCCAAATCGCCGACATCAACGATACCCGCAAAACGCTGACCGTGACCCTCGACAAGGGTGAGGTCGATGGTGAATACAAGGTCATCCTTGGCCAGTTCGCCCAACAGGTGCGCCTGCCCGGCTTCCGCCCCGGCAAGGCCCCGGCCCAGCTGGTCGAGCGCCACTACGGCAAGGAGCTGCGCGAGGAGTTCAAGGGCCGCGTCGTCAGCAAGGCCTACCGCGACGGCCTCGAGCAGTCCAAGCTCAACGTGATCTCGCTCGTCGACGTCGAGGAGGGCGAGGTCCAGCCCGGCCTGTCCGCCGCCATCAAGCTCACCGTGGACGTCCGCCCGGAGTTCACCCTGCCCGAATACGCCGGCCTCGAGACCGAGATCCAGCCCACCGAGCCGACCGACGCCGAGATCGACGCCGTGATCGAGGGCCTGCGCTCCGAGCGCGCCGATTTCAAGGTCGCCGAGCGCCCCGCCGCCAAGGGCGATTACGTGCGCTTCGGCTACGAGGGGACGCTCGACGGCAAGCCGCTGGCCGACATCGTCGCCGACAAGGCCATCTACGCCAAGGCCCCGCAGACGTGGGAAGAGGTCGAGGGCGCCAACGAGGGCCTCCTGCCCGGCATGAGCAAGGAACTCGCCGGCGTGAAGGCCGGCGACAAGAAGACCGTCACGCTGGGCTTCCCGGCGGAGTTCGCCGCCGCGCCCGCGCTGGCCGGCAAGACCGTCGCCTACGCCATCGAGGTGCAGGAGGTGCGCGAGCGCGCGTTGCCGCCGCTCGACGAGAAGTTTTTCAAGGAAAACCAGGTCGACAGCCTCGACGCGCTCAAGGCGCAGGTGAAGCAGAGCCTGAGCATGCGCAAGGACTACGAGAACCGCGCCGCGCAGCGCCGCCAGATCACCGACGCGCTGCTCGCCAAGGCGAGCTTCCCCGCGCCGGAGAGCCTCGTGGCCAGCGAGCGCGACGGCGTGCTCCGCCAGTTCATCGAGGAGAACATGCGCCGCGGCGTGCCGCAGGAGGATTTCGAGAAGAACAAGAAGGAGCTCTTCGAGAGCGCCTCGAAGGCCGCCGTCGCCCGCGTGAAGATGCAGCTCATCCTCGCCAAGATCGCCGAGGCCGAGAAGATCAAGGTCGACGAGCAGGACCTCAACAGCTGGCTCATGCGCGAGGCCATGCGCTCCGGCCAGAAGCCCGACAAGCTCGCCAAGGAGCTGGGCAAGGACCGCGAGCACATCCGCGGCATCCAGCAGCAGATCCTCTTCGACAAGGCCCTTGATTTCCTCGTCTCCAAGGCTACCGTGAAGACGGCCTCAGCGCCGAAATCATGAGCTACTACGTCCCCATCGTCCTCGAGAACACCGGCCGTGGCGAACGGTCGATGGACATCTACAGCCGTCTCCTGAAGGACCGCATCATTTTCATCGGCACGCCGATCGACGACGTGGTGGCGAACCTCGTCATCGCCCAGATGCTTTTCCTCCAGATGGAGGATCCGAAGAAGGACATCCACCTCTACATCAACTCGCCCGGCGGCGTCGTGACCGGTGGCATGGCCATCTACGACACGATGAACTTCCTCCAGTGCGACGTCGTCACCTACTGCATCGGCATGGCCGCCAGCATGAGCACCGTGCTCCTCGCCGCCGGCACGAAGGGCAAGCGTTTCGCCCTGCCGAACAGCCGCGTGATGATCCACCAGCCCAGCGGCGGTGCGGGCGGCCAGGCCGCCGACATCGCCATCGCAGCCAAGGAAATCCTCCGCTGGCGCCAGACGCTCAACAACACCATTGCCAAGCACACCGGCAAGAGCGCCGAGCAGATCGGCAAGGATTCCGACCGCGATTATTACATGAGCGCGGAGGAGGCCAAGGCGTACGGCATCGTCGATCACGTGGTCGCCTCCACGCGCGATGCCCAGCAAATCTCCGGGCAAAGCGCGGCCTGAGCGCGCCTTGCGTCATAACTGAAAGCCGGGAAAAATCCCTCGACTAATCGGTCCAAGGGGCCGATATAAACACCCAACATGGCCAAATCCTCGCGCATGACCCTGTGCTCGTTCTGCGGCAAATCGCAGGCGGAAGTCCGCAAGATCATCGCGGGCCCGGGGGTCTATATCTGCGACTCGTGCGTCAACGTCTGCAAGACGATCATCGACCGCGAGGTGAAGACCACGCCGGCGACCGAAGCCGCCGCGGCGAAACCGGCCTTCCGGCTCGTCAAGCCGTCCGAGATCAAGAAGGTACTCGACGACTTCGTCATCGGCCAGGACCACGCCAAGAAGGTTCTCTCCGTCGCCGTCTACAATCACTACAAGCGCCTCAACTTCGACGCCGGCCACGGCAACAACCGCGACGCCTCGTCCATGCCCGCCGAGTTCAGCGAAGTCGAGGTCGAGAAGAGCAACATCCTGCTCTCCGGCCCCACCGGCTCCGGCAAGACGCTTCTCGCCCGCACGCTCGCCAAGATCCTCGACGTGCCCTTCGCCATCTCCGACGCCACCACGCTCACCGAGGCCGGCTACGTCGGCGAGGACGTCGAGAACGTCGTCCTGCGCCTCCTCCAGTCCGCCAACTACGACGTGAAGAAGGCCGAGTGCGGCATCATCTACATCGACGAGATCGACAAGATCCGCCGCACCACCGAGAACGTCTCCATCACGCGCGACGTTTCCGGCGAGGGTGTGCAGCAGGCGCTGCTCAAGATCCTCGAGGGCACCACGTGCAACGTCCCCCCGCAGGGCGGCCGCAAACACCCGAACCAGGAATACATCCAGGTCAACACCTCGAACATCCTCTTCATCTGCGGCGGCGCGTTCGTCGGCCTCGACGCCGTCATCAAGAAACGCCTCGGCCAGCGCTCGCTCGGCTTCCACATCAACGACAAGGACCACGATCTCTCGCCCGACGAGATGATGCGCTCCGTCGCCCCCGAGGACCTCGTGCGCTTCGGCATGATCCCCGAGTTCATCGGCCGCCTGCCGGTCATCTCCGTGCTCGACCAGCTGAAGGTCGAGGACCTCGAGCTGATCCTCCTGCGCACGAAGAACGCGATGGTGAAGCAGTATTCGAAACTTTTTGCCATGGACGGCGTGCAATTGCGCTTCACGCGCGACGCCGTGCGCGCCATCGCCGCCAAGGCGATCGAGCTCAAGACCGGCGCCCGCGCCCTCCGCGCCATCCTCGAGAAACTCATGCTCGAGGTCATGTATGACCTGCCGCAGCGCGACGACATCACCGAGGTCATCATCGACCAGGCCGTCGTCGAGGGCCGCAAGAAGCCCATGCTCAAGAAGGCCCCCCGCCGGGCCGCCAGCGACAAGAACGCAGCCTGAGATTTGGCCGGAAGGTCCGCATCCCCGCGGGCCGGCAACGAAAAAGGCGCGGTAACCACCGCGCCTTCTGCATTTTCAGAGGGGACGTTGTAGGAGCCTGCTTGCAGGCGATAGGAAACGGATCGTGCGCTGAATCGCCTGCAAGCTGGCTCCTACAAATAGGAGAACAAGGGACCAGTTGAGTTGGCGTTGGTTTGATCCAATCCCTCGACGCTTGCTTCGAGGATATTTCGTTTCCATTTCGCTGAGATCAGGCAGGACGAGGCCTCCGGATGAGCCGTCGTCAATTGCGGATATGGATTTCGGCTCGTTCGGAGAACTCGCCCTACCATCGGACCTCGGCGTTGGCCGCCCGGGAGAATCAGTGTAGGGCCTGACCTCGTGTCAGGCCTCGCGTCGAGCCAGTCGCCTCACCAATTGAAACTCTCGTCCTTGGCGATGGACTTGGCGAACTCCACGAAGAGCTTCACGCAATTCTCCACGTCCTGCAGGTCGACGACCTCGCTGGGCGTGTGCATGTAGCGGAGCGGGATCGACACCAAGCCGCAGGCCACGCCGCCGCGGGCCATCTGGATGGCGCGGGCGTCGGTGCCGGTCGGGCGCGGGTCGGCTTCGAGCTGATGGGGAATCTTGGCCCGCTTGGCGCATTCGATCAGGCGCGTGAAGACCTTCGGATTGATGTTCGGGCCGCGGCAGATGATCGGGCCGGCGCCGAGCTTGGTCTCGCCGTATTTCCGGTTGTCGCAATCCGGGTGGTCCGTGGCGTGGCCGACATCCACCGCGAGGGCGACATGCGGATCGACCGCGAAAGCCGAGGTGGTGGCGCCGCGCACGCCGATCTCCTCCTGCGTGGTGGCGACGGAGACGATCTTGGCGTTGAGCTTGGTCTTCGCCTTCGCGAGCCGGATGAGCGCCTCGCCCACGATGTAGGCGCCGACCTTGTTGTCGAACGCGCGGGCGGTGCCGACGCTGCCGTGGATCAGCTCGAACTCGTGGTCGTAGGTCGCCACGTCGCCGATCGCGACGCGCTTCAGGGCGTCGGCCTTGGACTTGGCGCCGATGTCGATCCAGATTTCGTGTATCTCCGGCACCTTCTTGCGGTCGGCCTCGTCCATCAGATGGATGGCGCGCTTGCCCGTGACGCCCTTCACCGTGCCGTGGGCGGTCTGGATGATGACGCGCCGGCCGGGGATCATGATCTTGTCGTGGCCGCCGATGGTGTCGAAGTAGAGAAAGCCGTCCTTGTTGACGTAGGTGATGATGAGGCCGAGTTCGTCCATGTGACCGGAGAACATCACGGTCGGGCCACCCTTGGTGTTCAGCGTGGCGTGGCGGCAGCCCAGCGCGTCGTTCGCGTAGGCGTCGGCGTGCGGCTTCACATGCGCGTCGTAGACAGCTTGGGCCTGCGCTTCAGCGCCGGACGGCGACTTGGCCTTGAGCAACTCGGTCAGGAAAACAGGGGCTTGGTAGTCGGACATGGGCTCAATCTCTGTTCAATCCCCGCCGTCCCGCAACGGGGAAATGGCGCCGGTCTTCGCCCTCAGCCAACCGCTTTCGACTACAGGTGAACCACGACGGCAGCCGGCTCGACTCGTGCGTCAGCAGCCGGCATGACGCGCCGCGATGTTGGCTCTGGCGTCTTCTCAATCTTTCTGGTTCGGCTCTTTTTCATAGGCGACCAACTGGTCATCCCAATTCTCAACCCACGTCTCCGGGCGACTCAAGCGCTCGATGCCCTCTTCAGCTGAGATGTCCGTGATAATCTGTGCGGGCCACTTCCTCCGGAAGAAACCGACAACACCTGAGCGCGCCTTCTCTGCGATCTTTTCTTGCGTGCGCTGCCGAAGTGTCTCGGCACCTTCGTGCGGAAAGCGCTGCTTGAGTTCCTTCAATATCTCGAAGACGGCGGACTCTTCATGGACGTTGATGTCGATGATGCCATCGATCGTCTTAGGCGAGGCGTCGTCGGGGCTGCTCATCTGCCTTGCCCAGGTGAATCACGCCCCGTTCTCGCGCGTTGGCACTGACACTGGTCAGGTACGCTGCTTGCCCTCGATTGTCTTGCTGTGGGCAAGCGCCAGATCGACCCAATACTTCAAGGCGCGCTCGGTCCTCACCGCCTCAGCCCGGACATGAACGTATCCGCGATATTCCCGTCCTCGCATGACCACCGTCTCGCAGCCTTGGCGCTTCAGTGCGGAGTCGTGTTGCTCAGGGGCGATGCGACACATGATGCGCTCGGCGCGCGCGGTAACACACATCTTGCCGCGGACCATGAAAGCAATGCTTCCGAACATTTTCTTTTCACTTACGCCGGGAACGCGAACGAGCATCTTTCTCACTCGGTCTACAAGTGTCCGGCCGGACGGCTTCGGGCGCGGGGATGTTTTCATGGGGACTTTGCCTGGCGTTCACGGTGAGCCATCCCGCGCATGCGGGATTGGCTCTGATTTTATCGAAATCATGGCTGCGGCGGCAGCGCGCTCATATGGAAGAGCCCCCATCCGTGGCCGTCGGGGTCGACGAAGCTGTGCGTATACATAAATCCAAAGTCCTCCGCCTTGTCGTAGGTCGAGCCTCCCGCGGCGATGGCCTTCGCGACGAGATAGTCGACTTCCTGACGGCTCTCGCAGCTGAGGTTAATCAGGACCTCCACCGCCTGGGTCGTATTGCAGATGGCTTTGGGGGTGAACTGGCGGAACTTGGCATGCGTCAACAGCATGACGTTGATCGTCTCGCTGATGACGACACAGGCGGCCGTGTTGTCGGTGAACTGCGGATTGTGCGAATAGCCGAGCGCCTTGAAAAAGGCCATCGACCTGGGCAAGTCGGCGACCGGGACGTTGAGGAATATCTGTTTGCTCATGTGAGTGGATTTTCGACCACTGCCTTAACGAATGAACCAGCTGATTTCAGACATGGCGCCGTTTTTTTTCGTCTAACGATTGAGCTTAGCCGCGTCCACCGGGAGCGGCAGACGGAGTTTGGAGCGGGCTTATCATAATGGGGAAGGGTGGATGGCGAGGAGTGCGAGGTCTCGGCGGGGAGCGTTGGCTGCGGTGGCTGATTGGTTGGTCTTTTCAACGCTGAGCGCCATACGCCAGGTAAGCGTAGAAAACGGAAACTCCCGTAAACGCTGCACACGCGAGCGCCGCGCCCACAGCCATGCCTCTTCGATTCTGCTTCATAAAAATCACTCCGGCAGCCACGGCCATGACGGCGGGGTAAGCGGCGTAAATGGCCGCCGACACCTCTTTCGACTGTCGTGCCATCATCGGCATGAGGAAGACGCTTCCAAACGCGAACACCGCAAACGGCAGCGGAAGCAAGGAACGCTTCGTCGTGCTCGGGCCTGCTGAGGACTTGGTGGGAGATGCGCACATAATTTTGGGACTGACGCCTCAGATCAGCCACGCCCGTCGGGCAGGCGCGCCGTCACTTCCTGTCGCGCCGTAGTCTTGGCGAGGGTGGCTGAAATACGGGGCTATGTGGAGCGGAGATGACATCGGCGATTTAGGTGAGAGCAAGGGCGTCGCGCTGGGCTGGCTATTGGTTGGGCTCGGTTCTTCGATCTTCTGAACGCAACTTGTAGCGCTCCCTTTCGACAAACCAGCGATAGGAACCACGGCCGGAATAGTAGCCAGGAATCAGGACCAAAAGGGTAAGCCACATGTAGGTCATGGACCACCACTCTGGTGCGTCCGAGCACATCGCGATGACGTGCGTGAGCACGCCGACTACACCCCAGACCATAAAGCAGGCGTAGCTGGCTGCTAGGCCGGCAACGATGGCGAGGATCCAGGCTGCTGTCTTCTTTCCGGTGCTGATGTCAGATGAAGGCATATCTTTTCGCCCAATGATTCAGATCAGCCCCGCCCGTCGGGCGGACAAGCCGTCTGTTCTTGTCGCGCCGAAGCCTTGGCGAAGGCGGATGAAATACGGGGTCATGTGGAGCGGAAGCATCATCGGTGATTTAGATGAGAGCTAGGGCGTCGCGCTGTGGCTGCTAGTTTTACGCTCTGAGTTCGGCCTTTTTCATCCGCGCTTCAACGCTCGCGCCCGCTCAACGGTCTCAATCCTTCCAGCGAGTCGCCCAGCTTGGAATGCGACGATGAAAAGGGGCATCGCGAGCAGGGAAACAACTCCGCTAACTTCTGCTGCCAGGGCGATGACACCTACGGCGACGGCGTATGCCGCGACCGAGATCACTGCGCCGATAAACCACTTCTTTTGGGACGTACGCATCAACTGGAGACTTTCGCCGTTCAGTTGGATCGCGCCGTCAACTAGAACATTGTCGGATGCGCTCACGGGAGGAGACTTTTTGCTGAAGTATAATTCAGACTACGTAGAAAGCCTACGCTGGCTTGGCCCGCCGGCACGAGGAAGCGCGAGAACCTGTCGGTTTTCAATCCCCGAGTTTTCGGCGGAAACCTTTTGCGTGTGATGCTGCGGGGAACACGCATCTGCGGAAAACAAAAAGGAGGCCGGGTGGGCCTCCTGGGGGTGAGCGGGAGATAGGCGGGGAGCTATGGTTTGATTTGCCCCGCGATTTCCTCGAGCGGGTAGGTGAGGATCTCGGCGAGCGTGGGGTGGTACCACGGGGCGCGGAGGAGGTCGAAGACGGTGGCGCGCTGGGCGAGGGCGATGGAGATGCAGTGGATGAGCTCGCCGGCGTCCTTGCCGACGATCTCGGCGCCGAGGATGCGGCCGCGTTTCGGCTCGGCGATGACTTTCACGTAGCCGTATTTTGCCTCCATCAGGATGGACTTGCCGTGGTCGTCGAACGGGTAGGAGGCGGACAGGTATTTGACGCCCTGCTCGTCGAGGTCACGCTCAAGCCGGCCGACGGTGGCGAGCTGCGGGTCGGTGAAGACGACGTTGAGCAACTGGTCGTAGTCGACGGGCTTGATGCCCTTGACGTCGAAAGCGTGACGCACGGCCAGCTCGGCCTGGGCGATGGCGATGTGGACGATCTCGGCCGGACCGGAGCAATCGCCCGCGGCGTAGATGTGCGGCGCGCTGGTCTGCTGCCAGCGGTTGATGGCGATCTGGCCGCCCGGGTGCGTGCGCACGCCGGCGGTGTCGAGCCCGAGGCCGGAGGTGGCCGGCTCGCGACCGAGCGCGTTGAAGAGATGCGCCGCGCGGCGCGTGACGGTCTTGCCGTCATGGAGAAACTTCACGGTGGTGCCGCGCCGGTCCTGCGTGATGCCTTGGAGCTGCGTGCCGGCGAAAAGCTCGATGCCCTCGTCGACGAAGGCCTTTTGCACGACGGTGGACGCCTCGTCGGAGTGGTCGCGCAGGATGTGCTGGCTGCGCTGGATGAGGGTGACGCGGGTGCCGATGCGGTTGAGGAACTGCGCCAGCTCGCAGGCGACGATGCCGCCACCGAGCACGATCACACTCTTCGGCAGGAAATCGAGGTCGAGCACGTCGTCACTCGTCCAGAACTTCGCGTCCTTCAGGCCCGGCACGGGCGGCACGCTGATGCGGGAGCCGGTGCCGATGAGGAAGCGCTTCGCGCGGAGTTTTTTCCCGTTGCTCAGCAGGACGGTGTGCGGGTCGATGAACTTGGCGTAAGCGCGGATGAGGTCGAACCTGCCCGCGGTGAGCGCGCGCACGCGGTAGTCGGCGAACTCGCCGATGATTTTCCTTTTGCGCGCGTGGATCGCCTTCATGTCGGCACGGGCGCCGGTGACGCGCAGGCCGAACTTCGCGGCGTGGCGCGCGTGGTGGAGGATCTCGGCGGTGTAGAGGAGCGTCTTGGACGGCATGCAGCCCTTCAGGATGCAAAGTCCGCCGAGCTCCTTGGCTCCGTCGATGACGGCCGCCTTCCGGCCGAGCGAGGCGGCCAGCCGGGCGGCGTTGAAGCCGGCGCTGCCGCCGCCGATGCAGATGAGATCGTAGGTTTTCAAGAGAAGGTAGGAGCGCCGGACGGTCCGCCGTAATCCCGTTTTGTCAACGGCCCTTGCCGAAAAGCATGATCTGAATCGTCTTCAGGGCGATGGAGGCATCGAGCACGAACGAGAAATAGCGGATGTAATAGAGGTCGTACTCGAGCTTGCGCAGGGTGTCATCGAGACTGGCGCCGTAGGGGTAATTGACCTGGGCCCAGCCGGTGATACCGGGCTTCACGAGGTGGCGGAAGTGATAGCAGGGGATCTTTTGCTCGTATTCCTCGACGAGCTTCACCCACTCGGCGCGCGGGCCGATGAGGCTCATGTCGCCGCGCAGGACGTTCCAGAGCTGCGGCACCTCGTCGAGCCGCGTGGCGCGGAGGAAGTGGCCGATGGCGGTGATGCGGGCGTCGTCCTTCTGTGTGTAGACGTTGCCGGCGGCGTGGACGCGCATCGTGCGGAGTTTGTAGGCTTCGAAGAGCACGCGGTTGCGGCCGACGCGCGTCTGGTGGAAGAAAACGGGTCCGCGGTCGGTCAGCCAGATTGCAGCGGCAACGAAGGGCAGGAGCGGGAGAAACACCAGCAGTCCGACTCCCGCGAGGGCGATGTCGCTCACGCGCTTCAGGCGCTCGAAGACCGGCTCGCGGGCGATCTGAAACCCTTCCTGGAAGAGCCAGGTCTGGTTGAGGCGGTAGAGGGGGATTTTCCGCCAATAAATCTGGTGAAACAGTTCCAGCGTGTAGATGGGCACGCCGCTGAACTGCAGCTGCATCAACTTTTCCGCCACGGGGGCGGGCAGCTCCTGGCTGGACTCCCGGAGGATGACGGCATCGATCAGGCCGGCATATTCGTCGAGATAGTTCACGATATCGCCGAAGGGGGGAGCCGAGACCGCCGGACTGCCGCCGGAGGTGTGCAGGAAGGTGTCATGCGTCGCGTAGAGCACGGCCTGCGACATGTCGTTCTTCCGGCATTCGTCCTTGAACGCGAGACAGCTCTCGGGGCTGCCGAGAAAGAGAAAGTAGCGCTGTTGCTGCCGGGCGCTGTGCCGTTGGTAGAAGAAGCGCCGGTAGCCGAGCGTGAGGGGCAGTAACGCGGCGTAGGAGGCGATGGTGACGAAGCGGCTCGATTGCAGGAGGAAGCCCGCCGGGATGAACACATACGTGAGCAAGAGCGTGACGAGGAGCACGGCGACGAGGGCGATCACATGCAGCGACGCATAAGTGAGCGACATCATGTCGGTGCGCGGATTGTAGCCGTCGATCAGATAGACGGCCAGCAGGTGGATCATCACCGGCAGCTGGAGCGGTGCGAGGACCAGCGTGTGCAGGCTGATCACCCCGTAGGTGTATCCGACCAGATTGAACACGAGGAGGACGCACAGCGTATCGAGCAATACGAGTGTGAACGTGATCTGTTTTCCCCGGGGCATTCTCGGTATGGACTAAGACCGGCGCGGCGAACGCTGGCAAATCACTTCGCCACGCGCCCGGTGGCCAGGCCGCGGAGCAGCTCCTCCCAGCGCGTCACGGCCTGCGCGAAAGTGTATCCCCGTTCGTAGCTGGCCCGCGCGCTCCGGCCAAATTCCGTCACGCGGGCGCGATCGGCGCGCAGCGACTGCAGGGCCTGGGCCACGCCGGCGCCGTCGCCCGCCGGGAAAGCGAGCCCGCACCGGTCGCGGCTCAGGTTCGTCGCAAGGGCACAGCTGGGTGGACCGACGAAGAGCGCCGGCCGGCCGGCGGCAAGTATGCCGGCGAGCTTGCTCGGAAACACGAGGCGCTCGAAGCCGGGCAGGAGCGTGACGAAATGCACGTCGGCCGCCGCGAGGGTGATGCCGAGGCGTTCCCGCGGCTGGGCGGGGAAAAAGCGCACGTTCGCCAAGCCGCGCGACTCGGCGGCGCGCCTCACCGCGTTGAAGCGCGGGCCATCGCCGATGAAGAGAAAGACAATCTCCGGATCGGAGCGCAGCCGGTCCGCGGCATCGAGCAACGTGGCGAATTCATGGACGCGGCCGAGATTGCCGGAGTAGGCTGCGACGAATTTGCCGGTGAGGCTCCAGCCGTCACGCTGCGCGGCGACCGCCTCGACGGCGGCCGGTTGGTCGAGTTCGCGCGGGGCCCAGTTGAGCATGGCGAGCGCGTGCGCCGCGTCGATTTTCTGGGTCCGCACGAGTTGGGCCATGTCCTCGCTGACCGGCAGACAGCGGGACGCGGTGCGCCACGCGTGGTTGCGCCAAAGCTTCAGCGGCCACAGTGGCAGGGCGGCCCACGCTCCGAGATGCGCCGGGACGATCTCGGGATAGATATCCTGGATCCAGTGCACGACCTGGGCGCCGCGATGCCGGGCGACTCCGGTGGCAGCTGCGGCCAACAGGGGTGGGTCGGTCATCAGTACGACGATGTCGCCGGGCCGGGCCAGCCGGGTGATCTCGCGGCGCACCGCGATCAGGTAGCTCCCGTAATTCAGCGCTTGCGAGAGCCGGCCTGCATGCCGCTCGCCGCCGCCGGTGCGATGGATGAGCACGCCATGGCGTTCAGCCGGTCCCGTGCCGGCGGCGATGATGTGGACCGGCCAGCCTCGCGCGGCGAGCGCTTCGGCGAGGTCGGTCAGCAGTTGCGCCGTGGCGGCCTCGGCCGGCCAGTAGACGCGGTTGGCAAAAATGATCCGTGGCAACTCGCGGAGATTCACGCAGGAGGACGATGCCCGGTTCGCCGGAGTTCGGCCGCCTTCGCGGCGCTGAGGAACTCGTAGTAGGCCATCAGACGGCAAAAAACGTAGCCGCGGTAGCCGTCGAGAAAACCGGCGCGCCACACGTAGTGATAGAGGAAGCGCAGCGTCGGGCGGAAGGGCAGGCGCCAGGCGAGCCGACGCAGAAGACGCTTGCGCGCCAGACCGGCATCGAGCGAGGCGTGCGCGCCGGTCCCGCCCGCGGCTTCGAGTTGGAGCCGGGCCTCCCAGTTGCTGTAGCGGTTGTGCTTTTCCACCCAGGTGGCGATATCGGGGAAGGCGTAATGTTCCATCTCGCCCGGCAGGTAGCCGGCAGAGCCCTGCAGCTCGACGTGCTCGTGCACCTCGTTGTCGCCGCTGCCCGTGCCGGCGATGGCCGCAGTTTTCTCGTAGCGCCCGAGGCGGTGGCGGAAAAGACGGAGGTTCCAGCTGGGGTAGTAGCCGCAGTGGTTGAGCCAGCCGTCGAGGAACCAGAAGCGGCGGTTGACGTAGTAGCCGGCGTGGGCGGTCGCCGGGCCGGCCGCGACCGCGCGCAGGGCGCGTTCCAACTCGGGCGTGGCGCGCTCGTCGGCGTCGATGATGAAAACCCATTCGTGTTTCCAGGGCACGTTGGCCAGCGCCCAGTTCTTCTTCTTCGGAAATTCGCCGTTCCATTTGAAATCCACCACCTGCGCTCCGGCCTGCGTGGCGATGGCCCGGGTGCCGTCGGTGCTGCCCGAGTCCACCACGACGATCTCGTCGCAAAACGCCACCGAGGCGAGGCAGGCCGTGAGATTGGCCGCCTCGTTCTTCACGGGGATGAGGACGGAAATGGGCGCGCGCGCGGGCATGTCAGGCATGGTTCTCGGCGGATTGTGCGCCGAGGTCGAGCGTGGCGTAGCGGGCGGCGACGTAGAGGCTGGTCCAGAACGCGATCATCACGGACGGATTGGCGAAGGGGAATTCCACCCACGCGTAAAGCAGGATGAGCGCGCAGCCCGCGAGAAGGTAGCCGGGCAAGATCGATTCGACCTTGCTCCAGCGGACGAGCCGGAGAGGGAGGGCGCCGAGCAGCACCAACAACGCCGTGCCCACCGCGCCGACTTCCGCGAACGCCTGCAGCCAGTCGCTGTGCGCTTCGCGATAATAGGGCTGCCCGAACCACACCTCGACGGCGCGTTGGGAGTTGTAGACGCGGAAGACATCGCCGTAGGTCTCGAGACCCCAGCCAAACCACGGCTTGAGTGATGCCATCCGCCAAGTGTCGCGATAGAGCGTGAGGCGGGAGTTGAGCGTGTCCTCGTGCCGGATGCGCGCCAGCTGTTCCGTGGTCAGCCGGGCGCGTTGCTGGATGACATCGCGTCCGAGATAGACGATGGCGGCGAGCGCGAGCAGGACGCAGAGGAGGATGCCGGCGACGGGCAGGAGGGCGGATTCGTGATGTTCGCGCCGGCGGCGGATGGTGCGCCACAGGAGATGAATGGTCGCGGCGCCCAGCAGCACGCACGTCAAGGCCGTGCTGGAGCGCGACGCGCTGAGCGGCACGGCGACGGCCAGCAGCAAAGTGGCGAGCGCGCCGGCCGGGACCGGAGAGTGCCACAGGTCGCGGTAGCCGCCGCGGCGCAAGGCATGAAAGAACAGACCGAGGCACGCCGCGGTGTTCAGCACGGTGAAGGCGCCCCAATGGTTGTGATACACGAAGGTTGAGAAGAAGTGCTCCTGCGGCGACGGGACGAGCCCGAACCACAGGCCCTTTGCGCCCACGAGTTTTTGAAAGGTGCCGAAGACGGCCAAAACGAGCGCGTTGAGGGCGACGACGAAGAGGACTTGGCGAAGCTTGCGACGGCTGTGCAGGACAAGGAAAGCGTTGTAGCACGAAAGAACGATGCCGTTGAACTGCCACAGCTCCCGCAGCGTGAGCTCCGGACGCGCCGAGCTCGGCAGCCAGCGGTACGGCGGATCCTGCAGGATGAAATACGGCAGGCCGTCGCGGAAGATGGTCTGGAAACTCGGATTCAGGCAGCTCGCCCCGACGCAGAGATCGAACAACACCAGAGGCCAGAGGTCGCGCAGCGCCCCGAAGCGCGGCGCGGGCCGGTCGTCCGCTCTCCGGGCTTGGGCCACGAAAAACAGCAGGATGCCCAAGGTGCCCCAGATCAGCAGCCAAATCCGGGCGCCGGGCGATTGGCCACCGAAGGCCCATGAAGTGCCGACGATCAGCGCGCCCAAGTGGGCCAGCACGATGTTCGCCAGAACATCGTCCCGTGAGCGGGAGCGGTGCCGCGCTTCGCCGGCGGCGCGCGGCCGGGAGGGCATGATGTTTTCACCGGTGTCAGACATGACGTACCTGGCGGTAGAAGTCACACAGCAGGCCGGCGGCGCTTTCCCAGGTGTAATCGCGGGCGATCCAGCTGCGGGCGTTTTTCCCGAGCGCGGCGAGCCGGTCGGCGGGCAGGGCGAGGGCGTCCTCCAGCGCGCGGGCATAACCGGCCCATGGAACGCACCAACCGGCTTCGTGGGCCGACAGGCCGCTCCACGGAGTCGTCTCGGTGACGAGCGCAGGCACACCGGCCGCGAGTGCCTCGGCGATGACGAGGCCGAAATTTTCCGAGTGCGAGGGCAGGACAAAAAGCTCGGCCACCGCGTAGGGCGGAGGCAGGCCGGTCGAATCGGCGATCACGATTTCGCCGGCCGCGACCTGGTTTGCGGCCCGCTGGGCGAGTTCCGCGACGGAATATTCCTCCGGCAGACCGGCGACCAGCAGCACCCAGTCGCCACGCGGGGCAGAAGTCCAAAGATCGATCAGTTCGCGCACCCGTTTCTTGCGATGAAAACGCGAGTAGAAGAGTGCGACCCGCCGGCCGGCCAGCGCCGGGTGCCTGGCCAGCCAGACGGCACGGGCGGAGGCGAGCGCTTCCGGCGTTGGCACCTCGACGCCGTTGGGCGAGACGCACACGGGCTGCTTGAAACCCGCCGCGCGGATGTCGTCCGCTTCCGCTTCACTCGTGGCATGCCAACCGGCGGCGTGGTCAAAGGCGCCGGGGTGGATGAAGAGTTCGGCGAACTTCTTCCGCCAGCTATGATGCTGCAGGGCCCAGCCGCTGAGCATCCCCCGCGGGGAGATGACCAGCGGGACCCCGTGACGATGCGCCGCTTCATGCGCGTAGTGCAAAGGCAGCAGCCACAGCGCGTGGTGGTGTACGCAGTCGACCGGCTGGGCGAGCAAGTGCCGGCGCAGGCCGGCGGAGCGGCACAGGCGCAGCGGAGCTTGCCGCGGGAAAATCACCACGCGCGCGCTGTCGGCCCGCGTGTCGGGTTCGGGTTGGCCGGGCTCGATCGTTGCGAGCAATTCGACCGCTTCGCCCCGTTTCGCTTGCGCGTTGGCCAGGGCGCGCACCGATTTTGATGGTCCTCCGTGGCGCTCTTCAAGAC
Organism: Opitutia bacterium; assembly: GCA_016187925.1. Lineage (GTDB taxonomy): Bacteria > Verrucomicrobiota > Verrucomicrobiia > Opitutales > Opitutaceae > Didemnitutus. The sequence continues at coordinate 20,763 of JACPIS010000037.1, forward strand.
TGGGTACGATGTGGCAGATGCGCATTGCGCAGGCGCTCAGACAGGATCGGGCCGGGGTTTGAGCGGTTGGCAGGGATGGCCGGCGCAAATCATCCGCGGCGGCTGATCCTTGACCACGACGGAGCGCGCCCCGACGACGCAGAGCGGACCGACCGTCACGCCCGGGCCGACGAACACGTCGGCGCCGAGCCAGGCGTTGGCGCCGATGACGATGGGCTTGGTCACGAGCGGCATGTCCCAGCGGGTGAAATCGTGCGTGCCCGAACAGAGATGGCAGTGTTGGGAAATGTTGGCTCCGAACTCCAGCCGGATGGGGCCGAGGTTGTAGAGATCGACGTGCGGCCCGACCATCGAGCGCGGGGCGAGGGACAGGCGCCAGGGAAACGTGACCTTGGCGGTCGGGAAAATCACGACCTGCCCCGGCGCGGGGATGTCGGCGCCGAACAGCTTGAGCAGCCGGGCGCGAAAACCGTGCAGCGGACGCGGGCTCCAGCGGAAGAGCGTGGATTGGACGAGCAGCCAGAGCCAGCGGCGCAGCACCTCGGAGCGCGGGTAGGGCGTCGCGCAGTTGCGACCGAGGTAAGGGGCGTCGGGGTTCATCGGCTCAGTGGTTTATGCGGGCGCGGCAAAGGTTGGTCAACTGCGGGTCAGCGCGGCGAAGTCCGCCAGCAGTGCCTCGGCGAACACCGGAAAATCGTAGCGCCGCACCTCCGCGCGCGCGCGGATCGCGAGTTGCTGCCGCAGGGCGGCGTCTTGGATCGCGCGGCCGAGCGCCGCGGCGAGGCGGGCCGGGGCGTCCGCAGCCTGATGATCAAACACAAGTCCGTTCTCTCCGTGGCGCACGAAATCGCGGAAACAGGCGAGATTGGAGACCACGGGCACGGCGCCGGCGGCCATCGCCTCGGCCACGGCCACGCCGAAGGTCTCGCCCTGCTCGGCGAGGCTGGGATAGCAGAACACATCGAACGCGCGGTAGATCGAGGCCAGCGTCCGCTCGTTGAACTGCGGATCGAGCAAATGAAGCCGCGAGGTCGGGATGATGCGGGAAAGTTGCCCGATCAACTGGCTGCGGAATTCCGCCCCGGAGCCGCCCCGCGCGATGTCGGAAGGCCCGCAGAGCACGAAACGCCACGGCGGCAGGCCGGGTTGCTGCCGGAGCAACGGGAGTGCCGCGGCGAGCAGTTCGAGACCTTTTTCCCGATGCAGGCGGCCGGCAAAGCCGAGCGTGACTTCGCCGGGCTCGGCAGGGGGAGGCAGGACGTGCGGCGCGGCGGATGGACTGCTGCTGAGCAGCGTCCAGTCGATGGGATAACCCGTGACGCGGACGATCGGGGCGAGCGTGGGATTCTCCTCGACGACGCGGTCCCGCACGAAGCTGCTCGGAGCCAGCACGCGCGCGAGGCGCGCGTAGCGGCGGTATTGGCCCTTGGGCATGCGGCCCGGCATGACGACGACGCGCCCCGCCGAAGGTTTGAGCCGCCCCAGCCACATCGGAAGCGTCACGGCGTTGCACACGACGATGTCGGCGGGTGGCAGTGCGCGAAAGACGCGCCAGCTCCAGAACAGATCGCGGAGAAGATTGTGCCGTACGTCGCGGTGATGGTCATAACCCTTGAGACGAAGGTGGTGGACGCCGTGCAGGGTTTCGCGGTCAGGGAACGCGTGCCACTGGCGGGATATGCTCGTCACCTCGTGTCCGCGCGCCGCGAACTCGCGACCGAGCGCGAACCAAGTCTTCTCCGTCGAGCCGCCACTGACCGGTGGCACAGGGAGGAAGAATCCGTTGACGAGGGTGATGCGCATGGATGACCGGTCAGGCGTGGGTTTCGTCGAGACTGGCAAGCGCCTGCAGCAGACCTTGCGTGGTCTGCTCATATGTGTAGCCGGAGATACGGGCAGCGACATTGCGCTTCAGTTGCGCGGTTTGCTCCGACGACGTCGACAACGCCTCGCGCAGGGTGCGGGCGAGAGCGACGGGATCATTGGCTGGGAAAACCCAACCGGTTTCGCCCGGCACCACGAGGTCGCGCTGGCAGCCGACGAGATCGGAGACGAAACACGGCACGCCGAGATGCATCGCTTCGTTCACGGCGAGCCCCCAGGTTTCGTAATGTCCGCGCGAAGGCAGAGCAAAGACATCGGCGAGCAGGTAGCGGGCGGGCATCTCCGTCTGGTTGGCGAAGGGCAGGAAGTGAACCAACCGATCCGGGCGCGTGCCGGCCAGGGATTCCAATTCGGGGCGCAGCGGTCCATCGCCCACAAAGACCAAAGCGTCATCGGTGGTGGCGACTTCGTGAAAAGCCCGGAGCAGCTCGACCGGTTGCTTGCGCTCATGGAATTTGCCGGCGAACAGCACGACACGTTTGCCAGTCAGGCCGAGGGATTCGCGCAATTGCGCTGCGGCAGCCTGCGTCGCTGGGTCGAGCGGGTTGAAGCGACTGCCGTCCACGGCATGCGGCGCGAAAAACAGACGCTCGTCGGGCACGTGGCAGGCGAGGAAATAATCGCGGTTGGCGGCTCCCACGGTGGCGAAGGCATCGAAGCGCGAATAGAGAAACCTCAGTGCCAGTCGCGGCAGCAGATCGAGCTTTCCACGACCGAGCAGGTGCGAGTCGCCGCGGAACACCAGGGGAATGCCCCGTCGGTACGCCCACCAGAGCGCACGCTGGTGGGAAGGCCAGTTGTAGCCGAAGAGCAGAAGGGCGCTCGGGCGCCAGGCGGCGAGGCGTGCGGTGAGGGACGGGTTGTTGAGTCCGAGAAAGTGATGGGTGCCCGGATCGCGTGCCACATTGGGAACGAACTCGGAATCGTAGCCGGCGAGCAGGTCGACATCCCATTGGAAGCTCGTGGCAAATTGTGGATCACGTTGCCGGGCGACGCCGAAATCCCAGAGATAGAAAACGCGAAATTCGAGCGAAGTGCGCGCCCGCAGCCACTGGAACCACGGACTGTAATATTGTACCGGGTGGGAGAGGATGACGGCGAGGCGGCGCATGGCTGGGGTTTAGCGGCCGAGCAGGGCGCGGATAAGCAGGGGCGCGCCAAGCACGACGATAACGGCCTGCTCGAGTGACGACACCCAGGCGGCCATGGTCAGCTCGGCGGAGAATGCCCACGCCGTGAGCAGGACCATGAACAGACCGGCAAAGGAGAACATCGGGCTGAAGGTGGACCAGATCTGCAGTTTCTTCAGCCAGAAGCCCCAGAACAATCCCAGGAGGAAGGCGCCGAACAGACCGAAGTTGGCGTAAGCCTCCGCCAGAAGCCCGAAGGCGATCGTGGTCGTCGAGGTCGCTTGTTCGTCCTGCAGTCCGTAGTAGATGGCGAGCTCGTAGGTGGCGATATGCGAGCGCGGCTTTTCCGGCCAGAAGAAGCGCGGAACAAGTTGGGGGATGACGTAGCCGTAGGTCTTGCCGTAAAAATAATCCTGCCGGGCGGGCGTGTAGTCGATGATGAGGCAGAGGATGTGCATGAGCGAGGTGCGCTCGAGCATCTTCTGGCTGGCCGTCTTGCCTTCGCTGCTGGGTTGGAGACCGTATTCGAACCACTCGGCGAAATAGGCCGGCAGTTGGGCGACGGTCGGCTGGGGCAGTTTTTGCTCCCAATATTTTTCACGCATGGGAGTCTTGCCCGTATGCAGCACCGCGAGAATGGCAAAGGCCGCCGCGAAGACCACCCAAGGGATCCGTTTTCCACCCGAGAGATAGCCGAGCAGGGCGATGCCGATGAGACTGATCGCACTAATCAGGATGAGACCGATGCACATGACGAGGAGCTGGGGGACCAGGGTGCAGACCAGCACGATCTTTTCCGTCCGAGTGAGTTCACCGCGGCCCCAGCGCTGTGTGCTGATAAAAGTGCAAAGAATACCTACGCCGTAGAAAACTGCGCGCAGGATGCTTTCCAATTCCCCCGGCACCCAGGAAGTGAACGTACTAATCCAGATATAGACGGTCGAACCGATCAGGCCATAGACGATAAATTTCTCCACACCCGTGCTGATCAGCGACTCGCGCCAGAACCGGGTGCGCCCGGGCAGCCCCCGGACTGATTGGTAGGTGATGATGGCGGTGAGCTGGTAGATGATGACCGCGAGGCAAGCGCGGGTAATGACTTCCGGAGAGTAGCCGGCCAGTTGCTCGTGCCGGTTGAGCACGGGCATGGCATAGGCGTTGGCGGTGAGAATCAGGACGGTTTCGAAGACCGGGAAACGGCTTCCTCCGTCCCGGGCCCAAAGGAGCGCGGGGACCGCCGCCAAGGCGAACATGATCAGACCGAGGTAGAGATGGAGAATGTCCCCAACGTCGGCCCGGTACGCGAGGTAGGCGAGGGCTGCCGCCAGGAGGCCCAGGCCGGTCAGAAACAGCTTGCGGCCGCGCTGCGCGTGAGCGCCGCCCAGTATGGAGTAGTCTACGACGGTTTCGTCCGGTTGCGGTCGGGGGTTGACGAATTCCATGAGAGGGTGATTTACGCGCAGCTGGCGACGGTGGCAAAAATTTCCAACTGGCGCTCCGCAACTGCACGGGCGCTATAGAGACCGGGCGCGGCCACGTTCGGGTCGTACAATTGCCCAGCGGCCAGCGCGCGCAACTCTCCTGCCACCTCGCGCACGCTGGCGGCATCCGGTCCGTCAGCAGGGAAAGTCACGCAAGCTTGGCCGAGTTGGGCCAGGCGTGCGGTCATCGCGCTGCCCGCCGGCGCGAGCGCCACCACGGGACGGCCGGCAGCGAGCACCGCGAGGATCTTGGACGGCGTGAACGCCAGTTCGGTTGAGCCAAACAGCAGATTGGCCTCCGCCTCCAGCGTCACCTGCAAGGCGTCAAGATACCGCAGGCGATCCGTCCGCTCGTGCACGCAGTCCATCAGGCCATATTTCCCGGCGAGGACAAGCGTGGCAGGGCACCCTTCTGCCGAGGGAGAATAGCTGGTGCCGAAAAAATGCGCCGACACGCGCACGCCCTCGCGACGGATCAACGCCATGGCGGCGAACAATGTCTCGACCGCCGGCAGCATGCCCGGGCCGAGCGCGCCGGCAAAGGCGAGGCGCAGTCCATCAGGGGGCAGCATCGCGGGCCGCTGGGCGAGAGTCGCGCGCAGATGCTGTAGATCGGGATCGGGCGAACCGAAAGGCAGCTCGGTGCACGGAGTCGTGCACAGCTCTGGATAGCGCGCGCGCAGCGATTCTCCGTAGGCCACCGACACCGTGATCAATTGCGCGGCACCGCGCATCGTCCACCGCTCGAGCGCGCGGGCGGTCCACTGAGTGACGCGGTATTTCCAGCCACCGGGTGGACGTGGGGCGCCGGGACGTTCGTAATAGTCGCTTACCCAAGGATCCTGCAGGTCGATGACGTAGGGAACGCCGCAGAGCGCCCGCCAGAGTCGCCCAAGAGGCAGCGTGATGAACATCGTCGTGGAGAAATAGACCACGTCGTGACGGCGCGCCGTCAGTAGACGGCAGCCGGTAAGAAACAGGAAAGGCAGCGAGCGCAGCGCGACGTTGTTGACGCCCAGCAATCCGGTCCATCGGCGGGAGAAACAATGGGCCCGCACAACACGCACCCCGGACGGCACGGTGGCCTCGAGTTCCGACTCAAGGGGTGCGATGGGAGTAGGATCCGCGACGGTCAGCACGGTCACCTCCCAGCCGGCCGTCACAAAATAGGGCAGACTCATCCGCACGCGTTGCATGTCGGGCGCGTTGACCGGCGGAAAGTGCGGACTCACGATCAGCAGGCGGCGGGTGTTCATCAGGACAGGGCCTGCTCGATCAGACGGAGCAAGATGGGCTGTTCGTGCTCCCAGCAATAATATGATTCCGCCAGTCTGCGTGCCGCGCGTTGCCGTGCCTGCAGCCGCACCTTGTCGCGCAGCATTTCGTCAAGCGTGGTTGCTGCGGCCGTCGGATCGGATTGGAGAAACACACCAGCCTCGGGCGAGTGGGCCAGCACCTCGTGTTGCCCCGCTGTGGGGGTGGCGACGATGGCCAGGCCGGCATTGAGATATTGGAGGACCTTGTTTGAGATGGTGAGGTCGCGGTTGCGATTGGCCGTGTGCTCGAGCGCCAGGCCTATGTCATGCCGGGCGATGAGCGCGGGCAGTGCATCGGGCGGCACGAGGTCGGAGAATTCCAACAACGTCTGCCGTGGACCGGTCACCAGGCTGCGCAGCCTGTCACGGTAACCGCTCCGGTCCTCTCCGAGCAGCACGACGCGGGACGGGACAGTCGTCAGATTCCAGGCGGCCAGAAACTCTTCCAGTCCGCGGCCGGGCCCCAGGGTTTGGGAGAACCAGAAAAACGCGGACGGATCGCCGGGCGGGCCGTGACGCGGGTCGGGTTGCAGCGGAAAGGCATTGCTGATCACGGTGAGGCGCCGACCTCCGTCGGCCTGCTGAAGCGCTGCGGCTAAAGCTTCCGAGGTTGTAGTCACGTAGGCGGCACTGCGGAGCAACGCACGTTCCGTGTCGCGCAGTAGGCGCACGGGGCGGCCGGCCCGGTCGGCGGGAGGCAGATCCTCGGAATGCCAGTCCTCGAAATCGGCGGCGACTTTCCGGCCCTCCGCGAGCAATTGGGCGGCGACCCAGAGACCGAGTTCGGTGTGGCCGATGACCAAGTCGGCCGGCTGGGGCCGCGCGATGGACAGCAATTCCGCTGCGGGACCGATGGTCTCGATTGACGCGCGGTCAAATCGGTGCGCGGCCCAGCGGGCGAACGAGGTTCTCAACCGACGCAGAAGCACGCGCACGGGCGACGCGCCCGGCACGTTGGCGACATCGAGCACGATGCGCTGAAAGCGGGCTCGCGCCATGATTTCACGGTCGAAGACCTCGGCAGCGGGGTGGTTGCGCAAGGTGAGGACGGTAACGGCATGGCCGGCGTCGGCGAGCGTCGAAGCCTCCTTGAGCACGCGCGGATTGCGACTGAGAGCCGCACCACTGACGATCAGGATGCGCTTGGAATTCACCGATGCAGGAGATGTTTCAGCCGCCATACGCTTCGCCATCCAATCACCCCGGCGAGGGTGGCGGTTTTGGGACCCATCGGCGGGCGACCGACGGATTCCCCAAACTGTTGCACATGCGCCTCGGCACGTTGAATCAGATCGTGCGGGAAGGGATAAAAGTCATGCACGAAGCGCCGCCAATAACCAGCGCAGGCCCGGCGGGTGCGAGGCGTGTCCTCGGCGGCTAGCAGTGAGGCGGTGATGAGCTCAAGGGAGCGAAACTGCGAGTGGCGCGCCGGCGTGCTGCGGGATTGGCTCAGGCTGCCGGGCAGACCGGACCGGTAATAACTCTTTGCCGCAGGATCCGCGCAATAGGCGAGGCCTGCACTGGCCAGGATCACGCGGCTGAAGTACTCGCCATCATCGTTCAACGAGAGCGACTCGTTCCATGGCCCGGCTTGACGGGCCAGATTCCCGGGAACCAGCCAGCAGGATGGATGCATCATCGCGCCGGTCTCTCCGGCGAGCACAAGAAATTCGACAGGCTGAAAGTCCCGGCAGACCGCGTCATCAACAAAGCGGGCACTCTCTGGCGTTTGCTGAAAACGTCCCCACGCGCAAGTGGCGAGCGTACCTGCCGGCCGGTGAAGCAGCAGCGTGATCTGGGCGGAAATCTTCCCGGCCGAGAGCAGATCGTCGGCATCAAGGAACTGGATGAAGTCGCCGCGAGCGGCGGCCAGGCCGAGATTGCGCGCGGCGGAAGCCCCGCGGTTGGATTGGATGATGATTTTGACTCCGCGCGCCTCGTACTCGCGGGCAATGCGGAGGCTTTGGTCTGTTGAGCCGTCATCGACAAGAATGATTTCCTTATGAGGCCATGATTGCTCCAGGGCTGAGTCGAGGGTTTGTGCCAGCCAAGGAGCGGCATTGTAGCAGGGTATGATGATGCTGACGAAGCCGGAGCTCATCGGGTGAGTGCCACACGCCAGTTGTGCTGGAAATACCAGCGCTTGGAGTGCGCGACGTAGTGGTGCATGGCGGCGCGGCACTCGTCCGCTTCCGGCGGGAGCGGATGGGTGACGTAGTCGGCGGCGGGCGCTACGGCGCAGGCCCGTCCGGCAACCAGCATGGCGACAAGCGCCTGCTCGAGATAATAGCTGGAGCGCTCGCGGGTGATGAGTGCGCGGCACCAGTGTTCAAGCCGCTCCCAGTCGAGCTCGCTGCTGTTGAGGCCGGTGAGGCCGACATTGACGAGGTCGGCGACCGGTGTCCCGGCCAGCTCGTTCATCAAGGCGCGAGAGTAGCCGTAGGAGGTCTTGCAGTCCACGGCGTGCAGTGGCCGGTCGGGTGCGGCGCACCAGTCGAGCAGGAAACCGGGTCGACGGAAGAAAAGCAGATCGGAGTCGATCACGAGTTTCCAACCACTGGCGCCGACGTGGGGATCGGTCAGCTTGCGGATGTTCGGATAATTCAGCCAGCGCTCGTGAAGGACGGGGAATTTTGCGGCGGGCAGGAACGCGTTGAGGCGGGTGACAGTTTCGGTCTGCGTGACGAAGCGCGCTGCTGGGAAAAGACGCCGGAGCGGAACGCAAAACTCCTCCGCGAGGGTGCCATCATCGTAAATGACGGGGGCGAGTGGTCGTCCGGCGTGGCGGGCGAATGACCAGAGGCAGAATGCGGTCTGATACCAGAAGCGCCGGCCGGTTAGCAGATGCAATTCGAGCGGGGTGCCTGAAACTGCAGACAGCGCCGGGAGGTCGCGGGCGGCGGTTTCCATTTTCTGGCGCCCGCGCTCTGTGCGGCGCATCTCCCAAGGACCACCCGCGGCGATGATGTCCTGGAGCGCACCGACGGGCTGGTGCCAGGCGTGGTAGAGGATTTTTCCGGGCAGGGACATTAGCGGCGGGACAGAGAGGCGCGGCCCTCGAATTGCCCGCAAGCGCCCTGCCAGCGGATGTAGGCGGAGGGGGAGGACCACGCGCGGTAGGCGAACCAAGCCTTGATCTCGCGGAGTAAGGCACCAACGCGGGTGAGTGGGGGCCACGGGCTGGCATCGTGGAGTGCGAGCACTTGCATCCATGACTGCTGGATGCCGCGATTCAACCGGGCGAGATAGCCGGCCTGAAGGCGGCTGGCAGGGATCAGGTGGGTGAGGGCGAGCTGCGGGAAATATCCGACCGCCCAGCCCGCGCGCATAATCGTAAGCACGATATCGTTGTCGCCGGAGGAGCTGAGTTCCGAGCCGCGGCGATCCCCGGGGCCGGCGCTGCTGGACCGGGCCTCAAGCCAAGCTTGCCAAGCAGCGCGCCGGAGAACCATCCCCGCGCCGATGGGGGCGCAGGCTGGATAAACATTGTGCGACGATCCGGCTGGGCGGAGCGTATCGGCGGTCACCGGCTCGTTGCCCGGATCGCGCAACGCGAGCAACGGGAAAAACTCCCGGGCCCACGCGGGGGGAGGCGCGGTAAATTCGGGGTGAGATTTTCCGCCGATGGCGCCGAGTATCGGATTGGAGGACATGATCACCACCGCTTGCTCGAGAAAATCGGGCGCTAGCACATTGTCATCATCGACCAGCACAACCAACCCTCCCGCCGCCGCCCGGAGCCCTCGTGTCCGGGCCGCGGTGAGACCGACCAGCGGTTCACCGATGAGGCGGAGATTGCGCGGGGCGTCATGGCGGATATCCACTTCCGCCGGGAAATGTGTCGAAGCATTGTCGACGAGGATGGTTTCCCACTGGGCAAACGGAAGCGTCTGACCGCGCAAGCCTGCCAGCGTGCGCCGCAGGCGCTCCGGGTCCGGATTGTGGGTCGGTATGACGACCGAAAGAGGGAGGTCAGTAAGCATGCCGATGCCCCCAATTGATGAGAGGTGCTTCGAGGAATTTCCAGGAGAAGGCGGCGGCAATCCAGGTGACAGAAAAACCAAGGAGCACGCTGCAAAGTCCGCTGAATGAGTTCAGCACGAACGTCGGTCCCCCTAGGCACCGGATCACTCCGACGCCGATCAGCATGTGCCAAAGATATATGGAATAACTGTGCCGGCCAAGTGCGACCAGCGGTTGCAGCGAAAGCAGACGGATCAACCCCGGGGGAGATCCCCTGGTCACGAGCGCCACCACGGCTGCGAACGTGAGTGCGATCAGGGAGTAGCCGAACCACAGCTGGGTGACGTCGCCTTCGCGAAAACGCAGTGCCGACAGCAGACCGAGCGCGCAGGTGCTGACGGCGAACACGGCAAGACTCCGGGACTGCAGCCAATCGAGCACCGGCCTGGCCGCAGGTGAGCGGACGCCCCAGGCGATCCACACCCCACAAGCCAGTGTATCCATGCGGGCGGGCATCAGCACGTGCGCAGCAAGATGCCATTCAGGCCAAAGCAGGCAGAGCCCAATCCGGACAAAAGGAGCGACGATGACGAGTAGCGCGGCGAGCCAGCCCAAACGTGTCGGCGTAATTGTTCCTACCACCCAGGGTGCCACCAGATAGAACTGCTCTTCCACCGCCAGCGACCATAACACCGTCAGCGGACCCCAGTCCCACACACTGCCGGCGGCGAGGCCGAAGTTTGTCAGAAACAGGCCGTAGACCCAAGGTGCAAAGCGGTTGTAGGCTCCGGGCCAGCCCGCCCAGATCGCGAGAAATATCGCCGCCAGCGTGACGAGATAAAGCGGAAGAATGCGCACGGATCGCCGCAAGTAGAAGACACGGGCGAATCGTGGCGATTGCCAGCGATCAATCAGAATGCCGCCGATAAAATAGCCTGAGAGCACAAAGAAGAGATCAACACCGCACCACGCCAGGTCGGTGCCGGCCTTGAGCCAGCCCAGCCAGCTGTCATGGCCACTCGGCAGGTAGGCACCAACCAAATGATGCCACAGCACCAGGGAAATCGCGAGACCACGGAGACCGTCGAATTGGGCGGCGCGGGGCATCAGCGGGCAAAAAGGCTTCTCATCCGGTCCAGTGCGCGCGAAGCGAGCCAACGCCAGTGGGTGTGCCACGGCTGGGTACGGCTCCATGCCGCGGTCTCGGCGCGCGCGACTTCGATGATGGTCGAGGTTTTTGCCTCGGCGTGGCGGCGGAAAACACCCAGGGGCCGGGCGAGGTGCCGGGGCCTAAGTCCGGATGCGGCCAGTCGTTTGAACAGCTCGGCGTCCATCGTGAACCTCAACCGTTCATCGACTGGTTGGTGTGCCGACCTCGGCCAGAAGGTGGCGTGACTCGGCAAGGTGCGTCCCCCGGCCGCGACTTGGAACGCGAATGCCGGGCGCTCGTGATGGGTGATCAGGCCCGGGGCACTCTCCTCGCGCTCGCACCAATCGCCGTAGAGCAGTGCGCGGGGCGTCTCTCGAAAGGCGCGCCCCACGGCGGCCAAAGCCCCAGGCTGATAGTAATCATCCGAATTGATCCAACCGAGAATGTCGCCCGTCGCGCGCGCGAACCCCTTGTTGAGCGCGTGCGATTGGCCGTGATCAGGCTGTGATTCCCAATAGGTGATCCACGGCGAGTAGCGCTTCAGGTGATCGACGGTGGCGTCCGTGCTGCCCCCATCCATGACGATGAACTCAAGGTCGGGATAGTTCTGAAGCAACACGGAGCGCATGGTCTCCTCAAGATAGGCTCCCTGATTGAAGGACGGGCAGACGATAGTGACTCGCGGCCAGCCACCCAGCGGTGGCGAGGCGTACTCGGCTGGTGAGGTTTCCTCTGTCCAAGGCCAGCCACGGAGCGAACGATCGCACGCAGGGAGTTGGGCAAGCAGGCTGAAGGTGGTCACAGGAAGCGGTAGGTTTCGGAGCGCCAGCCTCCTTCGGAGATGGGAATGATACGACGGGCATCATAGCCGACGCGATTTGCGAGAAACCCACGTAGTCCGGGCATCTCCGCTGCGCGGGAGCGTTGGGCTAGGAGGCGGATCGGAGCAGTCCGGTAACCGGCCGTCCGCCGGGCCGTGGCCAAGGCGGCGCGAGCCTCGCGGAGATAGTCCTCCATGGCCCGGCTCTTCTGTCGCTCATGGAGGCGAAACCCTCCGAGCGGTACCGGTGTCCCGACAAGTTCGGCGTGTTGGTAGAAACGCGACCACAATTCGAAATCACCGGCCAGGTGCAGATTGGCGGCAAGCTGTCCCCCTGCACGTTCCCAGAGCGAACGCCGCCAGAAGGTGCTTTCTTGGGGGATCCAGCCATAGTGGCGCGCTCCGCCCGGCAGGTAGGCGCCATCCAGAAAAGCCTGGCGCGAATAGCCGGCGATACTTGCGATGCCGGCGCAGGCTCCGGAGGCAGTCCATGTACTGAGCGAAAGACTGGTCAGCCACTGCACGTCGGGGAAGTCACGGAAGATGATCCCGACGGTCTGCAGCGCGCCGGGTTGCAACAGGTCGTCGCTGTTGAGCCAACCCATGATTTCACCTCGGGTGTGATCGAATCCTTTGTTGAGGGCGGAGTACATCCCGTCATCCGCTTCGCTGCACCACCAGGAGAGAGCGGGTGCGCGTGCTTCGATCAATGCCCGGCTCCCGTCGGTGCTCCCGCCGTCGACCACCACATAATCGAGCGCGGGATAAGCCTGCCCCAGCACACTGTCCAGGCTTTGGGCGAGATAGGCGGCCTGGTTAAAAGAGGGCGTGACCAGAGAGATGAGGGGCAGAGGAGCGCTCATGGAGGGGTGAGCAGGGCGGTGCAGGCGGCCTGGACTGCGGCCAGTGATATCTCAGTCACCGCCAGCTGGCCCGGTCCGGGGGATGGTTGCAAGATGCGGGTAGGCACTGCCCAGGCACCAAAGCGGGCGGGAGAGTGATTGTGATTCGGATCGCCACCAGTACGGAACCCGCTGAGTTCGACTACCGGGATACGGGCCGCAGCGGCGAGGTGTTTCAGACCGCTGTCGTTGCCAACGAACAGGCGGCAACATTCCAGCACGGCGCCGGCTTCCCGCAAAGTGGTGCGCCCGCGCAGGTCGATGGCTCCGCCGATGCCCGGATCGGCCGTCTCGCCGAGCACGACAGGGGTCAGCTGGTGTTCTTTCTGCAACCATGCCGCGAGCTCGGTGAATTGTCCGGCTGGCCAGCGGCGAAGTTCGTCGCGCGCTCCCGGAGCGATGGCCACAAAAGGGCCCTGGTGGGGAAGTGCCATACGGGCCCGGACCCTGTCTTGCTCCGTCAGCCAGAGCTCCAGGCTGCCCGCATCAGGTTCGCCGCCAAATTCCCTAAGAAGACGAGCATGATGTTCCACCTCATGCGCTGGCGCTCCGGGCGAAACGGCGTGGGAGAGCAGCCGGTCGAAGCCGGCGTTCATGATTCGCCTCCCGGGGGTGGTGGATTCCGAGTATGCCACGATGGCTTCCGGTCGCGCCATGGCGGCCAGATAGGTTGCGTTGTAAGCATCCTCACCCCAGCGAGGAAGAACCGCGATGTCGGCGCGCGGGCGCTGCAGTGCTCCACGGGCTAGTCGCCATGCCCGCCACTGACGGCGGAGTTGCCAGGCCGAGAGGCCCTTCGTTTGCCCATCGTACACCAACACCCGGTTCACATACGGACACGTCTCGGCGAGGTTGAGCAAAGCTGGTTTGACCACGAGGGTCAGATGGGCGTCCGGTGCAGCCCGGCGTAGGCCGCGTAAGAATGGCGCGACCAGCAGGAAATCGCCGATTTCATCCAGTTTGATGACGAGGATGCGCCGGGCTTTTGACCAGAGGATCGGCCGGTTCGGAGGTGGCGGATATAACCGGGCCATCCGGGCGGGGGCAAAGAACCAGTTGCTGCCGCTACGGAACCAAGACTTGGCGGAAAACTGAGGCATCGTTAGCCGGCCTCTGGAATTCTGAACACCGTGCGCACGAGTTCGCGGTAGACGCGTTCGAAATTCTCCCGGGTGTGTTGGCTACGGGCGAACTCCCAGGCGGCGCGACTACGGAGTGCGAGGTCGGCCGGATTGCCGTCGGCTATCTCCCGGATGGCGGCCATCAGGGTTTCGATGTGCGTATCGCGCAATTCCAAACCAAATTCCCCTGTATCCACGCTGGCTTCCCGGGTCACGATGGGGGCAAGGCCGCCGTGAAGACAGGTGATGACGGAACCTCCCCCGCCCTCAGAACAAGAGGGATAGACGACGGCGCCATGTTTTCCCAGCAACGTGGGGAAATCGGGCGAGCGGGTATCGACCCAGTCCAGCACCCGCACATTCGGCAAGGAGAGTTCCTTCTGGTACAAGGCTGCAAAATCAGGTTCGGCGCTGACCGGGCCGGCGACCGTGAGATGGAGATCGGGCAATCGGGAGAACGCTTCGAGCACCAGGTCGAGGCCCTTGTGGACCAGCCCGTGGCTGCCGAGCCAGAGAAAGTGTGCGCGGGCTGCGGCGAAATCCTTGCCCGTCGGCCAGTCCTGCCGGTAAGTGGTCGAAAGCGGAACCCGGTGTACGGGTTTTCCCGCGAAGGCGAAGGTTCCGATCGTGAAGGCATTTCCGGTGGTGGTGGCCAGATCGGCGCATTCAATCGCGTGTGATTCCGGAACCTGACGCCGCGGAGGCAACGTGACTCTGCGGCGCGAGCGCAGCGCAGCCAGACGGGCCAGCTCCGCTTCATTTTGAAAACGCCAATGAGCACCCGTGGCATGCAGGATTTTCCGGGCGTGCTTTGGGGCTGCCGCCGCCAACCTCTCCAGGTTGGAGTGCAGATCGATCACGGCGACGCAATCCGGGGGCGGCAGATGGTGGCGGTTGTCATGATTGATGACTTCGACCGCATACCCGGCCTCCTGCAACAGCCGGGCCATACACTGACATTCCCAGCGGTTGGTATGGTAGTGGGTCTCGGGCTCTCCTTGAAAACTGTCGATAAGATACGAAAGCAAGACCGTGCCCCGGGTGCGTCCGACAGACCCGAGACGCACGACAGCGGACGCAGGAGCACGGCGACGGAAGCGGTCAAGCAGTCCCATTTATTTACGGGCCACGAGGTGAAAACTCCAATAATGGTCGTGGCCTGGGTTGAAGGCGACGACTTGCAGACCGAGGGATTCGAGGAAGGGCTTGAGCACGGCGTGGGTGGGCTGCCATTTGTGGCCGTCATGGACCCATGGGCTGCCGGGGTTCCACAACTTCATGTCCTCGTGCGGCAGATAGAGGAAAAGATGGCCGCCGGGCTTGAGCTTGCGAACCCAAAGCCGGAGCGCTTCCTGCCACCGATCCAGATGTTCCAGACAGTGGGAACTGTGGATGTAATCCTGCGAGCCGTCGGATACATCATCGAGGAGATAGGCATTCCGATGGGCCTCATTGTAGACCGGCGTTGCCCCGGGGAAAGGCCATCGGTCCGCGCCAATGTCCAGTCCTTGGCCGGTGCAGTATTTCAATGCCTCGCTGCGGATGTGTTCTGCCGCGTTTCCCTGGTTGAGATAGTCGGGGTAGAGCACACCGCGATAGCGATAGTACCATTCTCCGTGCCGTTTCACCCTGCGCACGCGCTCGGGGTCGGTTAGGAAGCGCAGGTGGCTGATGATCGCTCGCGGATCTCGCAACCCTTTTAGGATTTTTTGCCCGAGCGTGCTGGTGGAGGTGATGGGGTCGGCCATGGGGAAAGCACTCAGAACTGAATTTTAGGAGCCGTCCGGCGGAGCGAGTCGGGGCTGCGAAACCGGCACAACGGATGACTGCCGCAGCTGAGAAAAATCAGGACAAACCGGCTGGGTGGGCGACGGTTGCCTCATCAACCGCGTCACGGCTGCGAATCAGACCCAGGAGGTGGAGGCCGGATACGGCAGTGACCGAGACGAACGTAAGGTAATAACGGTAGTCGAGAGCAGGAAAGAGAACAAAACGAACTGCGAGGTTCGCTCCAATAAGCAGCAGGAGATTCCGGCAGGATCGCACTCGAGTGTCATGCCAAGCCACGATAAGTGCCACGCCCCAGCCGATGAGCCAGAGCAGCATTTCCGCCGAACCCAGCACCACCCGACTCTGCCGCCAGAGCAGCTGCAGATATTCCCCGGCCGTGAAATCGATCAAGCGGGGCACCGGCGGGTGCTCCATCAGGCAATAGCTGACGGCCATCCGCCAACCGTAGCCCGGTCGGAACAATACGAGCCAGCCGTAAGCGGACAGCATCAGAAGAGAGCCCAAAGCAAGAATCGCCCAGGATGGTCGTTTGGCTCCTCCGATCCAGCCGAGTCCGATTACCGTCATCAAACCCAGTATGATCACCTCGGCACGGGCTAGGACGGCGAGGGCCAGCAGAGCAAAGGCCACCAGGGGCGCGCGGTTTCGCTCGAACAACAGGTACAATGCTCCGAAGCAGAGCGAAGCGGCCAGCATGTCAGAGGTGCTGAGCCGGGCTATATCCATCAATTGCAGCGCATAGGTCATGGGCACGAGACCGAGTGCGAGGGCCCAGTCCGGCCAGTAGGGTGAAAGCCACCATAGCATCAGGGTGATGAGAATCCAGGTGGCGGTTGCGTTGAGCGCGACGCTGGCGCGAAATGGATTGATGCCCACATGGTGAAGCAGCCGGATGGCGCCGACATATGCGGCCCGCTGATTGAAGAGCCCCCGGGTGCGACCGAAGGCCTCAGGGTCATCCCGTTGAGCGCGACGGAAAGTTGGCTCGATTTGTGGCGCGTTGACGAGGGCGTCGTAGGCCTCCGAAGGCAGCGAGGCGGCGGCGAGTTGGTAGACTTCCGCATGCAACTGGCGCTCGGGCTGGCCCTCATCCAGGGCATTGGCGACGTAATAGAGCATATCGAAGTTGAAATGCGGTGAACGATAGGCCCGCACGCAAAGGCCTGCGGCTAGCAGGACGGCAAAGCAAAGCCAGAACGTTGCTCGCGACCGCCGCACCGCCGATTGCTCAGGCTTCAGCATGTCGGGGCCTGTTCAAAGGTGTTCATAGAGCGCAAACCCTATGCTGTCCGGCTCGCCGAGTATCTGGCGCGCGCGCCAGTTGGGTGATTGGGTCAGGGCCTGCCGGACCAGGCGCATTTTTTCCGTCTCCCAGTCGTGCATGACCAGAATGCTGCCGGTCCGAAACCAGGGCTCGAAGAAGCGGAATTGAGCGAGGCTTTGTTCGGCATGTTCCGCGCCGTCGAGGAAGACGAATTCCGCAGCACCCGCCGTCTGGAGATAGGGTTGGAAAAGGGCAGGGTCGCCTCCGAGTAGGAACTCGACGTGCTGACGCAAAGCAGGCAGACGCGAGTCATAGAGCTCGACCGCGCGTGCTTGCAGGAGGGGATCAATCTCCAGAGTGATCAGACGTCCGCGTCCAAGTCGGGCAAAGGCCCGGGCGGAAAAATAGGTGCTGCCGCCGCCGTTGAATGTACCGATCTCAAAGGCATAAGCCGGGGCGCGTGCAAGTATCGCCTCATACAGCGCCCGCCGCTCCGCCCGGTAGAGCTGTCCGGGTATGCCAGGTATGCCTTCGAAAAACTCGCGTTCGACTTTCGATAGGAAAGGACGGACCAGCCAGCGATAAGCAAGGCGTTGACCCGACCCCAGCGCCTGAACGTTCATCTTCAGGTTGCGACGGAAGTTCCGAATGGTCGTTCTCAAGGGGCCGGCTGTTCGACCCAAGGCAGGATGGGGAGTACGACCCCGGCCCGACCTTGGGAAAGCTTCAGCAATACGCTGCCATCATCAACGACCTCGAAGCTGAGGAGTTGGCTGTGCTCCGCGAGAAAACGTCGGTTGGGGACGCTGGCGGAGACGGATAATGTGTAGGCCCCCGGGCGGAGGTATTCGCTTGGAATCCGGCAACGCGTCCGATGACGCCCAGCGGATTTTTCAGAAAATATCCTATCCGTCACGGTATCGAAATCCGTGCTGCAAAGCACGCAGACGCCGAAGTCGTCCCATAGTTCAAAAACGACTTGGGCCCCTTGCACCGCTCGGATGAGCGTGTAGTCCAATTCCACTGTAACCCCGGCGGAAAGATTGTGCCGGGCGGAAGGCAGCCCGGCTCTGTCGAGCACGGCGACCCGCTGGAAACTGAATTCCGTGGCCTCGGCATGAGGCGGCAAAGTAACGAGCACTTCACCCCGGGACTCAGCGGACTCGTTTAGGTAGGCGGAAACGCATTCATGTACACTGCCTTGCCCTGCGATCTGACCGGCGCGAAGCCAAAGGGCCCGCTGGCAGAGATGCTGAACTGCTGCCATATTATGGCTGACAAAAAGGATGGTGCGACCCGATCCCCGGGCAACCTCACTCATCTTGCCGAGGCATTTCTTCTGAAAGCTTGCGTCACCCACTGCCAGGACCTCGTCGACGATGAGCACCTCGGGCTCGAGGTGCGCAGCCACCGCGAAGGCGAGGCGCACGTACATGCCGCTGGAGTAGTGCTTCACCGGCGTGTCGAGGAACCGCTCCACTTCGGCGAAGGCCACGATCTCGTCGAATTTTTGCTGAATCTCGGCGTGGCGCATGCCGAGAATGGAACCGTTCAAAAAGATATTTTCCCGGCCGGTCAGCTCGGGGTGGAATCCGGTGCCGACTTCGAGCAGCGATGCCACCCGTCCGCGCAGACGGACCGAGCCGGCCGTTGGCTCGGTGATACGGGACAGGATCTTGAGCAGAGTTGATTTGCCCGCACCGTTGCGCCCGATGATGCCGACCACTTCACCCTGCTTCACGTCAAAGGAAACATCGCGCAAGGCCCAGAACTCCTCAGTGGTTGGGGCTTGGTGGCGGCGGAGCAAACGCCGCGCGACGCCCCGGGCGCCGTGCATGAGGGTGTCGCGCAGGGTGTCGTGACGCGCCTCATGGGCGATCCGATAGCGTTTGCCCAGCTGGGAGACCGATATGACGACGTCACTCATGCTCAGATGATGTCAGCGAAGCTCCGCTCGGTGCGACGGAAGAACCATACACCCGACCAGAGTAGCAGGATGATGATGGCGAGTCCGATGATTTGCGCCGGCCAATAGAGCGGCTGATCACCGCGGAGCAGGCTCCAGCGAAACCCATCAATGACGCCAACGAGGGGATTGAGGGAGTAGGCGAGGCGCCAGTTGGGCATGTTCGAGGTGCTGAAGCCCACCGGCGAAAGGAACACGCCGACCTGGATGACGAACGGGAGGATGAAACGAAAATCCCGGAAGCGCACGGTGAGCGCGGTCAGCCAGAGGCCCGCGCCCAGCGCCGCCAGCAAGGTGAGGAGGATATAGAGGGGCACAGCCACCAGATGCCAGTCGGGCAGGCGGCCGTAGGACACGCTCAGGCCGGCATAGAGGGCGAGCACGACGCAGAAGTCGATCAGGGCGACGGCAATGGAGGACAACGGCACGATCAGCCGCGGAAAATAGACCTTGGAGATCAGGTGCGTGTTGCTCACCAAGCTGCCGCTGGTGCCGGAAAGAGAATTGGCGAAAAGCTGCCACGGCAGCAGGCCGGCCATCACCAGCAGCGGATAAGGCACGCCGCCCGACGGCATTCCGGCCAGCTTGCCGAAGACGAAGGTAAAGATGACGAGCGTGATGGCCGGCTGGATGAGGGCCCACGCGGCGCCGAGCACGGTCTGCTTGTAGCGGACCTTGATGTCGCGCCACGCGAGGAAGCCGAGCAGCTCGCGATAGCGCCAGAGATCGCGCCAGTAGTGGCGCTCGGTGCGTCCGGCCTCGATGAGCAGTTCGGTCTGGGTGGTGGAGTCGGACATCAAATGAGGGCGGCGGCCAGTCGCTGCTTGAAGCGTGGGAAAGCGAACGAGCCGGCATGCGCGCGGATGCGCACGGGGTCGCGGGGATAGCGGAGGAGATCGGACACGGCGGCGGCGATGTTGGGGATATTGCCGTATTCGGCAAGCGCGCCCACCTCGTCATTCAACACTTCGGGCACGCCGCCAGCGCGCGCCCCGAGGCAGGATTTGCCGTGGGTCATGGCTTCGAGAAACACCAGGCCGAAGCCCTCCTTCCGGCTCGGCAAGGCAAACAGATCGCAAGCGGCGTATTCGCCGCGCAGGGCCTCGTCGCCGATGGAGCCGGCGAACGACACGGCTGTCTCCACACCGACTCGTGCCGCGAGCGCCTGCAGGCGCGGCAGGTCATCGCCTCCGCCGACGATCCGCAGGGTTGCGCCGGGATGCTCGCGCCGCACCAGCGGCAACGCCTCGATGAGCGTGTCGATGCCCTTGTAGGTGTCGGTGGCGGCGAGCCGCGCGACCGTGAGGATGCGCGGGTGCGACTCCACCGCCGCGCTGCGGGTAGCTGCTGCATCGGGCTGGAAGAATGGATCGAGTGCATTGGGCACCACCACGAGCCGCGCCACGTCGAGCGCGGGGCAGAACCGCAACAACTGTCGGCGCGTGTAGTCGCTCACGCACCAAATGCGGCGTGCGCCCAGCAACGCGCGCTGCTCCAAGAACGAGTAAGGCCGCCAGACCTCGATGCCGTGGGCGACGAGGAAATAGTCGAGGGCGGGGTGGAGCTTCTTGGCCAGCCAGGCGATCGGCAGCTGGTGCAGGTGCCCGCAGATGATGCGGTCCGCGCCGGACGCCAGCCGGAGCGTTTCCCCAATGAAACGCAACTTGCCGCGCGCGCAGCCGGTGTGCGTGCGCAGCGCCGGCGAGGAGTAGCGTGCCAGTCGCGGCTCGGGGCCGGGCTGGTCGTTCAGGACGAGGCTGGAGACTTCGTCGCCCGCCCCGGCCAGTTCGCAGAGTGCCTTGAGGTAAAGCCGCATGATGCGTGCGATGCCGCCTTCGGCGAGGAACAGCTCGGGGCTGAGCAGCAGCGTTCTCATGCGCGCGCGGGGCGGTTGGCGAAGGCGATCAAGACGGCGACCGTCCATACCCGCGACCAGGCGCGCGGGTCGTCGCCCGCGAGGTAACGCCGCCACATTTCCTGGACGGGCAGCGCGTCGAACCACGGGCAGCGATCGAGCGAAGCCGCACTGAAGGTTTCATCGAGGAACGGGCGCAGCTCGCGTTTCATCCAGTGGGCAAAGGGCAGGGTGAAACCGCGCTTCGCTCGTTGTCGGATGGCCGCCGGCACGAGGTCGGCCACGGCGTCGGCCAGCGCGCGCTTGGGCATCCGCGGGTCGCGCTTGAAGCCGGTCCGCTGCGGCCACAGCCACTCCAGCAAGCGCGCGTCCACGAAAGGCACGCGCAGTTCGAGTGAGTGCGCCATGCTGAAAACGTCGCTGTCGCGCAGGAGCACATCGGCCATGTAGGTGCGCATTTCCCACGCGCTGATGATCTGAAAAGCGTCGGCGCCCATCAGGTCGTGCACGAAGTCGTCCAGCATCGGGTGGTTCGGCCCGAGCCGCGCGGTCATCTGCCTGGCCTCCGGCGAGAGCAATGACAGCCGTGCCGCCTCCGGCAGCACGCGCCGCTGCAGGGACGCCAGCTCGTGCAGATCGCGCGCGTGGGAAAGAAAATCCGCCAGCTTGCGCGCGCGGCTGGAGTTGAGGTTTTGCAGGCGCTCGACCAGGAACCGGCGCGGTCTCGCGGGCAGGCGGCGCCACCACGGCAGGAGGCCCGCCAGCCGGGGCAAATCACGAAACGAGGGATAACCGCCGAACAGCTCGTCGCCGCCGAGGCCGGAGAGGGCGACTTTCACTCCGCCGGCCTTGGCCGCGCGACTGACGTAGAAGGTGTTGATGCCATCGCCCGTCGGCTGGTCGTAGCTGGCGAGGATGTGCGGAAGATCGCGCGCGACCCGCTCGCCGGTAAGCACGTCTTCGTGGTGGTCCGTGCCGAACGTCTGCGCGGCGAGCCGCGCGCTTTGCTGCTCCGAGAAGTCCGCCTCGCCGAAGATCAGCGAGAATGTTTTCAGCCGGCTGGCGCCGGTCTTGGTCATGAGGCCGACAATCGCAGTCGAGTCCAGGCCGCCGGAGAGAAACGCGCCGACCGGCACGTCGGCCACTTGGTGCGCGCGGATGGTGTCCTCGAGCTGCGCGCGCAGGCCGCGGGTGAAGTCGGTGTAGTTTTGCGCGGTGCCGGAGGCTGGCGCCGGGGCGGGCAGGCGCCACCACGGTTCGGTCTTAACGCGGCCGTCGGCCTGCGCCGTGAGGCAATGCCCCGGCGGCAGGTTGACGATGCCGCGATAGATGGTGCGCGGCGCCGGCACGCTGAACCACGCCAGGTATTCGCCCACCGACACCGGATCGATTTCCCGCGCGACGAGACCGCTGGCGAGCAGCGCGTTGAGTTCGGAGGCGAACACCAGACCCGTGCCCGGCACGCGCGCGTAATACAGCGGCTTGATGCCGAGTGGATCGCGCGCGGCGAAGAGCGTTTGCTCCCGGGTGTCCCACACGGCGAAGGCGAACATCCCGCGCAGCCGCTTCAGGCAGGCCGTGCCGTGCTGCGCGTAGGCGGCGAGCAGCACTTCGGTGTCGCAGTTAGTGCGGAAGGCGTGGCCTTCGGCGCGCAACTCCGCCTGCAACTCGCGGTAGTTGTAGATCGCGCCGTTGAAGATGAGGGCGAACCGGCCGTCGGCGCTTTGCATCGGCTGCCGCCCGTGCGCCGGATCGATGATCGCGAGCCGGCACATGCCGAGCGTGGCCGAGGCGTGGGAGAAAATTCCCCGATCGTCGGGTCCGCGATGCGACTGGCAGTCGATCATGCGGGTGACCGCAACTTCGCGCTGCTCAGGAGAGAGCGTCGGGGCAATCAGTCCGGCAATGCCGCACATAGGGAGAAATCTCTAGGGACAGCTTCGCCGCGTCGCTTCCGAGGCATTGAGCGGCGGGGTAGAGGCAAATGGGCAAACGACCAAGCTAAGGGCCACTGGCTGGCCCGGGCTAAGTCAACGCGAGGCGCTCTCGCGTGGCAATGCGCTTTTTCGCGCAACCTCTTAGAGGCAAATGGCTTTGCTTATCTCACGCGATTTCTCGGCCGAGACCAGCAGCGCCACCAAATGCAGGCCGAAATCGACCGCGGTCCCCGCGCCGCGCGAGGTCGTGATTTTACCGTCGGTCACGACGCGCTCGTGCGCCTTGATTGCGGGCAGCTCGTTGGCGACGGAGAAATGGGCCGTGTAGCTCCGTCCGTCCAGCAGGCCGCAATCGTGCAGCACCGTCGGCGCGGCGCAGATTGCCGCGAGCCAGCGGTCGGCGCGGTGATGTTGCAGCACGATTTCCTTCACCCGGGGATCCGCGCGCAGATTTTTCACGCCGGCTCCGCCGGGCAGGAACAGCAGGTCGCACAGTTTGCCGTCCAACTGGCTCACGGCGACGTCGGCATGCGCGGTGATGCCGCTGCGGCCGGTGACGTGCCGGTTGTCGGGCAACGAGGCGGTCGTGACCCCCACGCCGCCGCGGCGGAGCAGATCGATCGGCGTGAACGCTTCGATTTCCTCAAACCCATCGGCGAGCAGAACGAGCACGGAGGACATAGACGAAGTATCAAGGATCAAGGGCCAAGTGGCAAGTTGCTGCTGGCGCGGCGAAGGTGCGCATCTCCTTCTTGTTACTTGTTACCTGCTCCTTGATACTTTCGGAATGTCTTCCTTCTCCGGCCAACGTCTCGTCATCTTCGGCTGCGGCTACGTTGGCTCTGCGCTGGCGGCCAGCGCGGCGGCCGGCGGGGCGCGCGTGACGGCGTTGACGCGCAACTCCTCCAAAGCCGACGCGCTGCGCGCGGCTGGCGTGGCCGAGGTCGTCGTGGCGGACTTGGCGTCGTCCGAATGGCACGAGCGTGTCGCCGCGGCCGATTGGGTGGTGAATTGCGTGAGCGCCGCCGCGCCGACAGTCGACGGCTACCGCCAGTCCTACGTCGAGGGCATGCGCTCCATTCTCGCTTGGGCGGGTCGGTCCGCCCAACTGGTCGGCACTTTCGTTTATACGAGCAGCACCTCGGTTTATCCGCAGGGCGGCGGCGCTGTCGTGGACGAGACCGCGGACACCGCGCAGGCGTCCGCGAACGGCCGAATCCTTGTCGAATCGGAAAACCTGCTGCGAGCCGCATCGTCCGCGGCCGTGCGGCGCTCGTTCATCCTGAGGCTCGCGGGCATCTACGGCCCCGGCCGGCATTACCTGCTGGATCAGTTGCGCGCCGGCGAATCTCCTGCTGGCGGCTCGCACCGGCTGAATCTCGCGCACCGCGACGACATTGTCGCGGCCATCCTGGCCTGCCTCGGCGCGTCGGCGGAAATCCCGGGCGGGATTTTCAATGTCGCCGACGATGCGCCTGCACCGAAGGACGAAGTGTTGCGCTGGTTGGCCGAGCGTCTCGGGCGGCCGACTCCGGCGGTTGTTGCTCCGGTAGCCGCCGTCCGTCGCGAAGGTCGTGCCACGCCCGACCGCATCATCGGCAACACCAGGCTGCGCACGCGCCTAGGCTGGCGGCCGCGGTTTACGGATTTCCGCGCCGGCTACGAGGCCATCCTGCACGGCGCTTGAGCGAGGTTTTGTGTTTGCGTCGGACAGGGCAGGGACAATCTTGCCCCTCCACTTTCAAACCTATGGCCGGCGTCGGAAAACTTCTCAAACAAGCCCAGAAAATGCAGCGCTCCATCGAGGAGATGCAGAAATCCCTCGAGACCCGCGAGCTCGACATCTCGAGCGGCGGTGGCGCCGTACAGGTGAAGATCAACGGCTCCGGCAAGTTCCTCGCTCTGAAGCTCGATCCCGAGTTCCTCAAGGAGGACGCCAAACTCGTCGAGGAAACCATCCTCAACGCCGTGCAGGAAGCGGCGACGAAGGCCAAGGAGCTGAACGACTCCGAGATGCAGCGCATCTCGTCGGCCTTCCAGGTGCCCGGCATGTTCTGAGGCGCGCCGCGCCGAGGAGAGATTTCCCGTGACGCCGGCGCTCGAAAACCTCCAGAAGCAGCTCAAGCAGCTGCCGGGCGTGGGCTACCGCTCCGCCGAGCGCATCGCGCTGCACCTGCTCGTCGAGAAACCGCAGAAGCTGCCCGAGCTGGTCAACGCCCTGCAGGCCGCCGCGCAATCCGTCCGGCGCTGCACCCGCTGCGGCAATCTTTCCGAGGAGGAGCAATGTCCGATCTGCGCCGACGAACGTCGGGCGACCGGCCAGGTCTGCGTGGTGGAAAACGTGCCCGATCTCGCCGCCATCGAGCGCTCCGGCGCCTACCGCGGCCGCTATCACGTGTTGCACGGCAAGCTTTCGCCCATCCGCGGCGTCGCACCGGAGGACCTCAATCTCAGCACGTTGCTCCAGCGTCTCCAGAGCGGCGAGGTGACCGAACTCATCCTCGCGCTCTCCAACGACGTTGAAGGCGAGGCCACCTGTCATTACCTGACCGAGCGCCTGCCGCACGCCGGGGTCAAGGTCACCCGCATCGGCTTCGGCCTGCCCAGCGGAGGCGGCGTGCTTTACGCCGACGCCGTCACCCTCAAGAGCGCCCTTGAGGGCCGTAGGGCCTATTGAACGAATGCGGGCTTGCCCGCAACCCCGCCGCCTCTATTAACTCCGCCCGTTCTTTCGCGCGCCATTAGTATATCGGCTATTATGCGAGCTTCCCAAGCTTGAGAGGAGGGTTCGATTCCCTCATGGCGCACCAGTTTTCTTTCCGAAGCGGAAAGAAAACTGTCCGCCGTAGCCCTGAGCCAGTCGAAGGGGCGAAGGCGGACTTTCCCCTGTCAGTCGTTAGTTTGTCAGTCGTCACCTCAATCCCCAACCCATACCCCACAAAGATGAGAACCCTGCGACTCTGCGCGTTGATTGCGCTCGGCATGGCGCTCGGCTACGCGTTCAGCGAAGCCGCCGACGCGCCGAAGGAAACCCCCAAAGCGAAGTGCTGCGCCCAAGCCGAAAAAGACGGCAAAAAGTGCGACCACTCCTGCTGCGAGGCCGCCGCCAAGGATGGCAAGAAGTGCGAGCAATGCCCCAAAGGCTGACCGCTCGTCCTGCAGGATCTCACCAAGCAACCTTGCCGCGCCCTGACCGGGCGCGGCTTTTTTTTGCGGCAATACCGGTAGGGCGAGTTCTCCGAACGAGCCGTCGCCAAGTTTGATGGAGGGCCCACGTCCCCGTGGGCCGCACCCAGCGTGTAGGGCTCGACCTCGCGTCGAGCCTTGGCTTCGGCCGCACACGAGGTGCGGCCCTACTGGGCGCGGTCCACACGGACGTGATCCCCATCAACCCCAGCTCGGCTCGTTCGGAGAACTCGCCCTACCAGTGGGCCTCGTCAGATGGTCGACCGGGGTAAACAACGTAGGGCCGCACCTCGTGTGCGGCCGATGAGTCAAGCGCTGCGTCCACCAACAAAAAGACCCGACGCGGGGTCAAGCCCTGCAACCAAAACCAAAAGGCGCGACGCAAGGTCGCGCCCTACGATGAGTCCGCATGAGCGAGCCGCTGCCGGGCCTGCACCCGAGCTGGAGGCGGAGCCATCAGCCCCGCGGATTGCTCAGACCTCGGCTTCGATCGGGGCGGCGCCGAGACGCTTGGCGCGTTCCTTGATGCGGCGCACGATGTCGTCGGTCGAGAGTCCATAGGCCGCGCGGAGGATTTCCGTGCTGCTGCCGTGCTCGACGAACTTGTCGGGCCAGCCGATGCGCTCGACGGGCGTGAGGCAGTCGGCCTCCTGCAACGCCTCGAGCACCGCGCTGCCGAACCCGCCGGTGACGACGTGGTCCTCCAGCGTGACGAGCAGCGGCACGCCGGCGGCCTGGCTGAGCAGCAGGTGCTTGTCGAGCGGCTTGATGAAGCGGGCGTTGACGACGCCGACGGAGAGACCCTCCTCGGCGGCGAGGCGGTCGGCGACCTTGAGCGCCTCCTGCACCATCGGGCCGAGCGCCCAGATGATGACGTTGGAGCCTTCGCGCACGACCTCGGCCTGGCCGAGCGGGAGCACGGCGGGCTGGGCCTTGAGTTTCACGCCGGTGCCGGCGCCGCGCGGATAACGGATGAAGCCCGGGCCGGGCAGCTGCAGCGAGGTGTGCAGCATGTCGACGAGTTCGTCCTCGTCCTTCGGTTGCATGACGGTGGCGTTGGGCACGCAGCGCAGGTAGGCGATGTCGAACAGGCCGTGGTGCGTCGGACCGTCGTTGGGCGAGAGGCCGGCGCGGTCCATGCAGAACGTCACGGGCAAATTCTGCAGGCAGACGTCATGGATCACCATGTCGTAGGCGCGCTGGAGGAAGGTCGAGTAGATGGCGCAGACGGGGCGGAAGCCCTTGGTCGCGAGGCCGGCGGCGAAGAGCACCGCGTGCTCCTCGGCGATGCCGACGTCGAAGAACTGGCCGGGGACTTCCTTGGCGAGGTGGGTGAGGCCGGTGCCGCTGGGCATGGCGCCGGTGATGCCGAGCACCTGCGGGTTGGCCTGGGCGAAGCGCACGAGCGCGTGGCCGAAGACGTCCTGGTAATTCGGCGGCGTGCCGGGTGCGCTCTTGGCGCTCTCGCCGGTGATCGGGTCGAACGGGCCCGCGCCGTGGAATTTCTCCGGGTGCGCGATGGCGGCCTCGAGGCCCTTGCCCTTCTTCGTCAGCACATGGATGAGCACGGGCACGTCGCAATGCTTGGCGAACTCGAGGTTCTTCACGAGCGCTTCGAGGTTGTGGCCGTCGACCGGGCCGAGGTAGCGCAGGCCGAACTTCTCGAACAGCGACGACTCGACGAAGAAGTCCTTCGTCTCGCGCTTCCACTTGTGGTAAACGCGGTTCATCTCCACGCCGGTCGGGAAGCTCGTGAAGAACTTCTCCACGTCGTGGTGCAGCTTGTTGTAGGTCGGGTTCGTGCTGATCCGGTTGAGATAGGTGGAGATGGCGCCGACGTTCTTGGCGATGGACCACTCGTTGTCGTTGAGGATGACGATCAGGCGCTTGGTGGAGCTGACGACGTTGTTGAGCGCCTCGAGCGTCACGCCGCAGGTGAACGCCGCATCGCCGCAGACCGCGACGACATGCTCGGGCGAGCCGCGCAGGTCGCGCGCCGTCGCCATGCCGAGCGCGGCGGAAAGCGCCGTGCCCGCGTGGCCGGCGCCGAACGCGTCGTGCTTGCTCTCCGCGCGGTAGAGGAAACCCGAGGCGCCGCCGGTCTTGCGGAGGCCGTGGAAAAATTCGCCGCCGCGGCCGGTGAGCAGCTTGTGCACGTAGCCCTGGTGGGCGACGTCGAACACGAACTGGTCCGCCGGCGAGTCGAACACGCGGTGCAACGCGAGCGTCAGCTCCACGACGCCGAGATTCGGGCCGACGTGCCCGCCGTTCTTGGCGGTGACCGCGATGATCTCGTCGCGGATTTCCTGCGCGAGCTGCGGCAACTGGTCGGGGGCGAGCGCCTTGACGTCGGCGGGGCCTTGGATGCGGTCGAGGATACGGGGGGAGCTCATTCGGTGCGTGGATTGCGGGGAGCCGCGGCTTACTCGCCGCGGGCGGGCTCGAAGCCCTCGAAGGCGGCGCTGCCGTCCTTCTGTTTCTTCAGTTTCTCGATCTTGAGCTCGGCCTCCTTGAGGCGCGACTCGCAGATCTTGAGCAACTTGGTGCCCTCCTCGTACTTGCCCAGCAGGTCGGCCAGCGGCACATCGCCCTGTTCCATCGAGTCGACGATGGCTTCGAGCTTGGTGAGCGCGGTTTCGAAGCTGAGCTTGGAGGTCTTGTCTGAATCCACGCCGCCACGATGCGAGGGGAGGGGGCGATTTCAAACAATCTTTCGCCTTCCCGGGCGGGGGCGCACCGCCAAAGCCCGGCCCTGGGCCGGTTTAGGATTGGCGCGGCAAAAAATCCGTATGGACTCTCGCGCCATGCTTTCCCTGCCGCAAACGGTCGTCGCCCTGATGGCCGCTCGCCTGGCCGCCCAGCTCACGCTCGAGGCCCTCAACCGTTCCGAAACCCGCCTGCATGCCGGCGTGCTGCCGGGCGCCTTTGTCGGCATCATGGACGAGCCGACCTTCGCCCGGGCCGCCGACTACACGCTGGCGAAGAGCCGCTTCGCGTGCGTCGAACTGGTCTATGATGCCCTCGTGCTGGCGGGCGTGCTCTTCAGCGGATGGTTGCCGTGGCTTTGGGCGCGGTTCGATGCCCTCGCGCCGGGCGCGGCGTGGAGCGGCGCGCTGTTCCTCGTCGGCACGGGCCTGCTGCTGAGCGTGCCGGGCCTGCCGCTCGATTGGTGGTCGCACTTTCGCCTCGAGGAGAAATTTGGTTTCAACAAGAGCACGCCGTCCCTCTGGCTGACCGACCAGCTCAAGTCCGCGCTGCTCGGCCTGGCCATCGGCTTTCCGTTGGCGTGGGCGCTGCTGGCGCTCGTGGGCTGGGTCGGCCCGCTGTGGTGGGTGTGGGGCTTTGCGCTGCTCTTCGGTTTCCAACTGCTGATGATCGTGCTTTACCCGAAGCTCATCCTGCCGCTCTTCAACAAGCTCACGCCGCTGGCCGAGGGCGAGCCGCGCTCGCGCCTGCTCGCGCTGGCCGACCGCACCGGTTTCGCGGCGCAGACGATCGACGTGATGGACGGCTCCAAGCGCTCCGGCCACTCCAACGCGTTCTTCACCGGCTTCGGCCGCTTCCGCCGCATCGTGCTCTTCGACACGCTCATCGCCCAGCTCGCGCAGGACGAGCTGGAGGCCGTGCTCGCGCACGAGATCGGCCACTACAAGCGCGGCCACATCCCGAAGCGGCTCGTCACGCTGGCGCTGCTCCAGCTCGGCGGCTTCGCGGTCGTGGCCTGGCTGGCCGCCGCGCCGTGGTTCAACCCGGCCTTCGGCCTGCCCGCGGGTGCGCTCGCGCCGGCGCTGCTGCTCTTCGGCTTCTTCGGCGGGCTGGTGACCTTCTGGTTCTCGCCGATTGGCAATTGGATCTCGCGGAAACACGAATACGAGGCCGACGCCTTCGCCAAGAAGGCGATGAACTCCGCCGCGCCGATGATCGGCGCCCTGCGCAAGCTCGCCCAGAAAAACCTCACCAACCTCACCCCGCACCCGCTCTACAGCGCCGTCTATTACTCGCACCCGACCATCGTCGAACGCGAACGGGCGCTGGAGTCCAAGGCCGGGTACCACTAATCCACACTCATGAGCACTAATTCGGATGATCCCCGATTGGGCGGGTCGACTCATCAGCGTTCATTAGTGTCCATTAGTGGTTCAAAAATCTGGTGGTTTGTCGGCCTGTGGTTTCTCCTGCTGTCGGCCGCGCACGCGCTCACCGTCGCCACCTACAACGTCGAGAACTACCTCGTGGCCGACCGCCTGGTCGACGGCGTCTATCGCCCGGCCTACCCGAAGCCGGAGGCCGAGAAGGCCGCCGTGCAACGCGTCATCCGCGACCTCGCGCCGGACGTGCTTGCGCTGGAGGAGATGGGCACGCCGCCGTTTCTCGACGAACTCCAGCGCGACCTGCGGAAGCAGGGCGCCGATTACCCGCACGCCGTCGTCCTGGAGGCGGCCGATCCCGACCGCCACGTCGCCGTGCTCTCCAAGCTGCCGTTCAAGGAAGTCCGCCGGCACAACGCCGTTCCCGTGACGTTCCTCGGGCAGAGGGACGTCGTGAAGCGCGGCGTGCTCGAGGTGACCTTCGCCACGGAGGCGGGCGACGTCACGCTCTTCGTCATCCACCTGAAAAGCCGCCGCACCGAGCGGCCCGACGATCCCGAGGGCAACACCCAGCGCCTCGCCGAGGCCGAGGCCGTGCGCGACCTCGTGCTCACGCGCTTTCCCGAGCCCGCTGCGGCGAAGTTCCTCGTCTGCGGCGACTGGAACGACACCCGCTCCAGCAAGCCCGTCAAGGCGCTCGCCCGTCGCGGCAAGACCGACCTCGGTGAAATCCTCCGCGCCACCGACTCCCGCGGTGAGACGTGGACGCATTTCTTCCGTCGTGAAGACACCTACAGCCGCATCGACTACCTCCTCGTATCCGCCGCTCTCAAGCCGCTCGTCGCAGGCGACCACGCCACCATCCACGACGGCCCCGGCTCCCTCGTCGGAAGCGACCACCGCGCCGTGTTCGTAAAGCTCGCCGTCGATCCAAAACGGTAGGGGCGGTTGCCCTCAACCGCCCGTTCCGGTCTTTGGCGCGCCTGCGCTGGTAGGGCGGGACCGCTGGGCCCGCCGTGCTCTCATCCTAAATCCCGTAGCTGGGTAACCGCTAATCTTCGCTCATCAGCGCTGATAAAATTGCAGCAACACAAATCCATAAAACCGCGTATCCCGGGCAGGTGAAGGAACCAAACGTAGATTCGCAGACCCAATCTGCTGATTAGCGTTCATTAGCGCCAATTAGCGGTTGGTTGTAGGGCGGGGTCGCCTGACCCCGCCGCGAACGTGATCTTGTGATGGAAGGCATGAGGCGGGGTCAGCGACCCCGCTCTACAATTTTCCGGGATGGATGCTAGAAATTGCACACCCGTATCCTCGCCGTGTTCGACCTCGCGGCGAACGTCACAGATGAGCCATGGCAGGGCGCCGCCCTGCCATTGGCTCTGGCGATTTGTTAGCCCTTCTTTGCATTTCGGATCGGTCGCTTCACAAGTGGTGGATAGGGTAAGTCGGGAGGCGACATCGTGATCGAATCCAAGTTCACGCCGGCGGAACCATAGTCGAGGTATGGGAGGAAATACTGGCGTAGATCGTGGAGATGCTGCTGAACAAACCACCCCTGCAGGGACGGCACGTCGGTAAGAACAGTGCTGCCTTGAAAGTAACCGACGATTCCACCTACGACTGGACCATCTTCACATGGGAGATCTTCCAAGATGCCTCGAATTGCCAGGGCGTTCGCAATGACCTCTCGGTGATACTTTCGAATCTCGGGTCCAAAAAGAAACTCGAACTTCTCTGTCTCCTGCTCGAACTTCTTCAGAGCAGGCTCGCTATAGCGATCATGGAGTGCGCAGTGCTCAACAAAGTCTTTGAACGCCAAGTAAACTGCGTATCGCTGATCAAAGAGCTTAATTCGAAGATCTGATCTCTGGTTGTGAATCTGCGCGCGCGCAATGCGCCAACCGAAGAACCAAGCGCCCGCGCCGAGGAAGAGCTGAATGGCCGACGTAACGATCAACTTCTTGGTCTCGATATCCATCTGCTTTGGCTAACGCTTCAGATCAGCCACGCCCGCCGGGCGGGCGAGCCGTCTCTTTTGAATAACTGGGTCATGTCGAGCGGAGATATCATCAGCGAATCAGGTGAGAGCAAGGGCGTTGGTCTGTGGCTGCTGGATCGGCCTCAATTTATGGTCACGATGTCGCCTATCTCATCAATGCCGTCGTGCGCAGCGTCACGGACGAAGAATGGCGCGACCTCGGATAAGACATAAAGTCCGGTCGGAAGCTTCGTGATGAAGGACAGCAACCTTCCCTCAAGAACGTCCGTCTCGGTATCGAGCTTCGTGAGCAGCGATGCAATCAGAGCCTGCACTTCGGGCAGCTTCTTTCTTCCGAATGGTAGCAGCCGAGCCGGGACCCAGTAGTGCTGGGAATCGCGCTGCTTCAGCAAACGAATCTGATGGCACACCTTTCCGGCTGCTGGATCGCCAAGATCTCCGTCGAGATGTGCATGAGCCTTGTCGCGCGCCTCAATCAGGAGGCGATGCAGGGACAAATTCTCGGCGGGAACAAAGCTCTCCTCGAGCATCGACATGCCACGCGAGCGCTTAAATGGGCGTGCGTAGTGGGTGACCAGCGAGGTAATGCCGGAAAGAAATGCCATGCTCGTTTCCGGGCTAATCTGCGACAACTGCGTGCAGTCGTGGTCGGCAAACTTCAGGGCATCGGTCGCATAGCCGAGTGAAATGAACCGCTGCACGTCTTGTTTGGTGGGATTCATCTTCTTCCGCCGATCGTCATCAGTCAGACACGGAGGGGCGAAGCCCCGGAGTTGTCTGTGATGATCTGGTTAGCCCTTATTTCCATAGTCCAACTGAACTGACGCAAATCTCGCCCTGCTCACGCAACACCACAAACTGAATTTTGGCCTTCTTTCCGGCGGCCGACATAAAATCCTGCTTATAAGCCCAACCGGTAGTGCCCTTACGGTCGTCGACGTAATGCACTCGTCCGCTGTTCAGCATCCGGGGGAAGAGTTGAATCGCTGGGATGGTATCGGCTAGATAGAGCTGCCGCAGCTTCTCAATTCCGGTCTGCTGGATCGTCACCTTGCTGGTGAGCGAAATCATTCCTTCTGCATCACCGGCGATAGCAAAGGCGACGAATCTCCGCATGACCGGCTCGAACTTCGCAGGATCATCGCGCTCCAACATTTGGATCATCCTGTCCATGTCTCGAGGGCCAGCCGCGCAACCACATGCGATAATCGCAACGGTCGCACACACGAGTTGTGCAAGAATCTTCATCTCTCTTCGGCTAACGTTACAGATGAGCCACGACCCTGCTTGGCACCAAAGGCTGCTCCGCAGCCGACGTGCCAAGCAGGGTCGTTGGCTCTAGCGACTTCCATGAGAAGGCGTGTCGAGGGTAATGTTTAAAATGGTTCACCATTTTGCTGGTCGGTGCCGTTGGCCCTCGGCGGTTCCGGATGGTCAGGCTTCCATACGCACTCGGTGGGTGGGCGTCAATGCCCGGGCGGTGCAGGGAGGAGTCCGTGAAACCGGAGAGGGGCTGGCCCTGCCTACTGGTTATCGCATTGATTGCTCATGCTGGCGCCAGATCGCAGTAGCCAAAGGACGGAACCTGGGTGGGAAATATTCGGGAATCAGGCGGCTTGGAGGAGGGGTTGATACTCGGCCCCGCTTTTCCAGAGGGCGAGGAGCGTGACGGCGAGCTTGCGGGCGACGGCGATGACGGCGCGTTTCTTGGCGGACTTGCCGCCGCGCAAGGCGATGCGCTCGCCGGCCTCACGCAAGTGCGAGGGCGGGCCGAAGGGCCCGAGGATGTAGTGGGCACAGTTGACCAGCAGGCAGCGCAACTGGCCGTTGCCGGCCTTGGTGATGGGCAGCTGCTTGTCGGTGAGACCCGATTGATCCCTTCGGGGCACGAGTCCGAGGTAGGCGCCCACGTCGCGGGTGTGCGGGAAGCGCGCCGGCGTCTCGACGGTGAGCACGAAGCACAGGGCGGTCAGCGGGCCGACGCCGTCGACCTGGCGCAGACGGGCGGTGACGGGATATTGCTCATCAGCCATCTGTTCGAGCCGGACGTCGAGTTGTTTGATCTGGGCGTTGAGCGCATCGATGGTCTGCAGCAGCGGCTCGACCAGCGCGGCCGTCGCGGCGTCGGCGCGGGCCCGGAACTGGCGCACGAAGGCGGTGGCCTTGACGCCACGGGGCACGACCAGCCCGAGGCTCTTCACGAGAAAACGGACACTGTTCATCTGGTTGACGCGGGAGCGCACGAGGGCCTCGCGGACCTTCAGCTGCACCAAGGCGCGCTGGGCAGACTCGCTGCGGTGCTGCACCGGGCTGAGCAAGGCGGGATCGGCCCGGCCGAGCCGGGCAAGCATCCGCGCGTCCTCCTCGTCGCTCTTGGTCGTGCTCTGCGAGATCGCCCGCAGCTTGCGGGCGTTGGCCACGATCACCGCGTGGCCCAGGGCCTGGAGCAGGCGGCTCACCCACGGGCTGTGCGTGCCGGTCTCCATCACGAAGGTGGCCCCGGGATGCTTCTGCGCGAAGGCCGTCAGGCACTCGCGCGTGTTGGTGATCGCTTCCTCGGCGAGAATCTCGCCGGCGGTAGAGAGGACGCAGGCGCTGTGCTTGCGGTCCCCGAGGTCGATTCCGATCGTGACGTTGTTCGTGGTCATAAGGCGGAGAGTATCCACCTCACACTTCCGTGCGAGGCGCTCTACGCCTTCTCATTCCTACTGGTTGGGCGTTTTCTTCATGCGATAAGAGAGGCACGGTAATTTTCTTTGTGGGTCAAACGAGTGCAGTCTTTCTGTGGACAGAAAAATCGGTCCGACTTCTCCTGCAAAAGCGACTCGATGCCTCGATTCAAACAGGAAGGACAATAATGTAGTCCCGTCTTCTTATGTCTCCACACACCAACTTGCGGTATGAATTCCAAGTCCCTCTTCAATCGCCTGATTCCCGAGCGGCTCCAAATAAAGTAACCAACCAAAACCAGATTTAGCGCGAGGGACAGCAAAAGAGCCGACGCGAGCGACTCCTTCTTGATTGCCGGAAAGACCGATGTCACGACCGCTGCCCATGCGTCTCGGCCGATGAATGCCAGTAAGATGCCCAAGCCCGAAAGCAGAACCGTCAGCGCGCTTCGAGTCAGCTCTTCTTTAATCAACTTTAGCATACGGCGGATTTTTTTGCCCATCGTCAGCAGTCAGACACGACGGGGCGCAGCCCCGTCGTTGTCTGTGATGCTCTGGATGGGCCGTTCATTCGTGTGCTCCAATCAATGCCTGCCAATAAGAGCGGATGTATGGCTGGTGAACACCGGCGGTGATCTCTTTCGCGAATCTCCCTAGAAGGTCGTCTCGCGACTGATAAGTCGAAGCACGCTGCACAGCCTCTTCCTTCTTAATCTGCCATATGGCAGACAGAGCGTCGGCCCGGAAATAATCGATCTCCTCGGCGCTTTCGAGAATGCGGCGCAACGCTGGCAAGGCATCGGGGCGACCGTCGATACCGAGAAAACCAATAGCATACCTTCGCTTCTGCATCTTTGGGTCGGCGACCTCTTGGGCGACGCGCTCATGCACAACGCGGCTGTGAAGAATCAAAGGGTCCATGAGCATATCTTCCGCCCGATCTTTCGCGGCGTAGAAATCTTGCATCACAGCATCGGCTGACGGCTGGAAAGCGCGCCACGCGATTACAGCAACGACTCCGAGGCCAAAAAGATATCCGATACGCTTCATCTTTCTTCGCCCATCAGTGTTATTGTGCCGCACTCGAAAGCCGCACCGGGAAAGGGTTCATGGCGGCATTTCACCCCGCAACTCCCTCGGATTCAAGACCGCAGATTTTGGGTGCGGCTTTACGCGGGTGCAGGTGGTGCTGGCGCGCTCTTATTTTTCGCGGGCCAGGGTCGAGTAGTGTGCGCCCCAATAGAGGGCGAGGCCAGCCAGTCCGCCGACCAAGGCGACGAGGGTCCATTCGCCGCGGGTCAGGATGTGGATCGGCTGGTGGCGATAGTTGCGCTCCGACGCATCGCGGTTGATGGCGATGGCAAGCACGCCGTGCATAAACAGCAGGGCGACAGCAGCAAGGACGCCCGAAGCTCCGGCAAACAGAGGAATGATAGTCATGGGAGGTTGGTGGCCCGCAGGGGTCAGCTCAATCGAGTCGCCCGATCTTGGCAAGCGCCCAGCAATAAGCGCGCGGATGTTGCCGCGCGCTTCGGGTGGTCGTCGGGCCCGACTTCGTGTCGGACATTCAGGCCTCACACGAGGTGAGGCCCTACGAAAAATGGCGACGCTGCCGTTCAGCCCGTAGGGCTCGACCTCGCGTCGAGCCTCGGTGTTTACTTCGCCGTGACGGTGAGCGGAATGGAGCTCTCGCCGGCGCTGCTCTTGAAGAAGAGCGAGCCGGTGCCGGGTTTGCCGCCTTGCACGGCGACGGTGACGCTGGTCTGGCCGGCGGCGATCATCACCTCGGGCATGACGATGCTCGCGGGGGCGTCGGTCGTCACGTCCACCAGCATGCCGCCGGCGGGCGCGGGCTGCGGGATGGTGAAGGTGAGGGCCTGCTGTTCGCCGGTGCGGAGCGTGAGCTCCCAGGGCGTGACCGTGAAGCTGATGGCGTCGACCCGGAACGAGCCGACGTCGAGGTCCTGGCCGCCACCCGCGATGCGCAGGCTGTAGCTGCGGCCGGCGTCGACCGCGGGGACGAAGAAGCTGAGCGAGCTGGGCGACTCGAACACCGTGCGCGTGGGCGTGCCGCCGAAATAGACGACGTCGCCGGGCGTGAAGCCCGCACCGAGCACGCTGACGCGC
Source organism: Opitutia bacterium (assembly GCA_016187925.1). Taxonomy (GTDB): domain Bacteria; phylum Verrucomicrobiota; class Verrucomicrobiia; order Opitutales; family Opitutaceae; genus Didemnitutus. The sequence continues at coordinate 57,418 of JACPIS010000037.1, forward strand.
GAGCCGACCGGAGCGCGGCTGGCCTCGGGGCGCAGCACATAGCGGCCGGCGACCGCGAGCGAGTAGAGTTCGGAGGTGAGCTCCTGCACGGCGCCGGTCGAGTTGTTGCCGTTGCGCATCGCGTAATAGGTAATGAAATAATAGGTGGCGCCGGTGCGGCCCGCGGGCAGTTGGTAGTCGAATTCCCAGAGGTCCGAGCCGGTCGTGCTCTTCGTCATGTCGAAGCGCTGGCCGTCGATGATGATGGTCGACTTGATGGTCTCGGTCGCGACGTTGCTGGAGGCGGGGTGGACGCTCGTCGTGATCGTGTAGATCTGCGACGGGTTGGCGGGCACCTTGTCGGGCGTGAGGTTGGTGACGGTCACCGTGGCGCAACCGCTGAACACCAGCAGGGCAAGGCCGGCGATGAGCGCCGGGAAGATTCTGCTCGCGTGAGTGAAGGGAGTCTTGTGCATTGGGAGGGAAATTCGCCGGCCACGCAGGCCGCTGATGGTTCGTAAATTAACTCGTTCTTAAATGCCCGGGCACCCCCCAGCGCAAGAAAAAGCCGCGAATAACCCGAGCGGCAGCCCGTCGGAGCCGCCGCTCGGGCTCTACGTGCACGTGCCGTTCTGCGCCACGACGTGCGACTTCTGTGCGTTCTACCAGACCGTGCCGAAGGCCGATGCCGTGCCGCGCTACCTCGCGGCCATCGCGGCCGAAGCGCAGTTGGTCGAGTGGACTGCTCCGGTCTCGACCGACGCGGCTGATGTAGGGCGGGGTCTCCCGACCCCGCCGACAGGATCAGGCGCGGCGGGATCAGCCTCGGCGGGATCAGGCAATCCCGCCCTACCGCGGCCCGCGTCCGCGAAACGGCGCGTCACCACGGCTTTCTGGGGCGGAGGCACGCCGGGGCTGTTGCGTGCGGGCGAACTGGAGCAACTCGGCCGGACAATGCTGGCGCACACGGGCGGAGCACCGGACGAGTGGAGCGTCGAGATGGCCCCGGCGACCGTCACCGCCGAGCGGCTGGCCGTGCTCAAGGCGCTGGGCGTCACACGGATTTCGCTGGGCGTGCAGAGTTTCAACACAGCCTTGCTCGACGCGCTCGGCCGCCAGCACACGCCCGCGCAGGTCTACCGCGCCTACGAGCTGATCCGCGGGGCAGGCTTCGCCAGCGTGAATCTCGACCTGATGTTCGCGTTGCCCGGCCAGGAAGAGGCGCAATGGCGCGCCGATCTCGACGAGGCCATGCGGCTCGCGCCCGACCACCTGTCGACCTACTGCCTGACCTTCGAGGAGGACACCGCGCTCTGGGTGAAGCTCTCGCAGGGCAAGGTGAAGCTCGACCCGGAGAAAGAGGCGGCGTTCTACCTGCGCACGTGGGAGTATCTCGCCGCGGCGGGTTTTGCCCAGTATGAGGTCTCGAATTTCGCCCGGCCGGGCCACGTCTGCCGGCACAACCTCAACACCTGGCGCATGCACGAGTGGGTGGGGCTCGGGCCGTCCGGCGCCTCGCAGCACGCGGGCTGGCGCGCGAGCAATCCGCCCGACCTCACGCAATGGCACGCCGATGTCGCCGCCGGCCGGCGCGCGCAAAGCGACCGCACCGCGCTCACGCCCGCTCTGCTGGCGTCGGACAGCGTGATCTTCGGCCTGCGCATGAACGAAGGCGTGTCGCTGCCGTTGCTGCAGCGGCGTTTCCCGACGCCGCAATGGAGCGGCCTGCTCGACCTGCTGCCGAAATTCCTGCTCGAAGGCCTGATGACCGACAGCCCCGAGGGCATCATCCGGCTCACACCGCGCGGCCGCCTCGTGGCCGACGCGGTCGGCGCGGAAATTCTTGAGGCTTTCGGGCCGACGGAGAAAGTCTCCGGCTCATGAGCGCGTCACGTATTTTCCCAAGCGGGTTGCCGAGTGGGAGGGGCTTTATGCCCCGACTTCATGGAGCCGCGGCGCCCTCGCTGCGATCCAGGCTGGCTCGAATCAGGAGATTCCTGTCGGGGCGTAAAGCCCCTCCCACGTTGTCCCCTTCTGCATTATTCCCTCCCACGTTATCGCCTCAAGGACGGTGCATCGGCGCACGGATCGGCTTCGCGAAAAACGCCGGGGAGGCGTGCCTGCTCCGGCTGTTTGGTCTGCTGCTCGCCGCCGTCATGCTCAGCGGTTGCCAGTCCATACCGGCGAGCCAACCCGCGCCCGAGCCGCTGGTGGCGCGGCTGTTCCTTGAGACGAAGCCCGGCGAGGCGGGCGTGGCGGCGCAGCTGCCGCAGAGCGGCGTGGTGATCAACGTCGCGCCGAAGCCGGTGTTTGTCGAATACGACATTGCCAACGCCGAGGTGGCGCAGGTCGAGCTGGGGCACTGCCTGATGCTGCAGCTCACGCCCGCGGCGGCGCGCGACCTCTACCGGCTCTCCGTCGCGGCCAACGGCCGGCGGCTGGTGCTGGCGCTCAACGACGCCTTCCTCGGCGCGCGCCGGATCGAATCGGCGCTGACCGACGGAGTCGTCCTCGTCTTCGTCGAGTCGCCGGATGACCAGTTACCGGGGCTCGTCGAGCGGATCAAGCGGACCTCGGCCGACCTTGCCGCCGCGGCGCAAAAGGCGAAAACCGATTGACCATGCGCCGCCGTCTGCTGTCGGTTTTTCTGCTGTTGCTCGGCACTGCCAGCGGTTGGGCCGCGCGGATCGAGTTCGTCTGGCCGACGCCCAACAAGGCGTGGGAACGCGGCCGGCCGATCGAGGATTTCATCCAGCCGACCGCGTCGGGCGACCCGGAGTCGGGCACGTTCGGCGGCGTGCGCAGCGGCGGCCGGCAATTCCACGAGGGTCTCGACATCAAGCCCGTGAAACGCGACCGCAGCGGCGAGCCGGCCGATCCGATCTTCGCCGCGATGCGCGGCGTGGTGCGTTACGTGAGCTTGAGCCCCGGCGGGAGCAACTACGGCCGCTACATCGTGATCGAGCACCCCGACCTGCAGCCGGCGGTCTACACGCTCTATGCGCACCTCGCGCGCGTCGAGCCGGGCATCCGCGCAGGCGCGGCGGTCGAGGCCGGACAGACGATCGCGCTGATGGGCCGCAGCTCCAGCGGACAGGCGATCCCGAAGGAGCGCGGGCACCTGCATTTCGAGATCGGCCTGCGCGCGACGGACAATTTCGATACATGGTACCGCACGCGGAAATTCGGCAGCCCGAACGAGCACGGCGTCTACAACGGCATGAACCTGATGGGCCTCGACCCGCTCGATTTCCTCCGGCAATGGCGCGCGGGCAAGGTCGACGATTTCCAGCAATACCTCAGCCGGATGCGCGCGGTGGTGCGCGTGCGCGTGGCGACGAGCCGCGTGCCGGACTTCATCTCGCGCTATCCCGCGCTGCTGCGGAAGCCGATGCCGGCGGGGCTCGTCGCGGGCTGGGAAGTGGAATGCAACTCGACCGGTCTGCCCTTCGCGTGGACGCCGCTCGGGCCAAACGAACTCGTCGGCGCACGGCCGGGCAGCGTGCAGATCGTGTCGGTGGAAGCAGCACTGGTGCGCGCCAACCGGAGCAAGTCGCTCGTCTATTCGCGGCGCAGCGGCTACGAGCCCGGCTCGGACCTCGCGATGATGCTGCAGCAGGTCTTCGGCGTGCGCTGAGCCGAGGTTTTGTAGGGCTCGCTCTGCTGTCTAGTCGAGCAAGGCCTCACGCGAGGTGAGGCCCTACGAGTAAGGGTCTGCTGCTTTGTACGGCTCGACCTTGCGTCGAGCCGAGCAGGCCGTGGCCCGCTTTGGCGCGGCAGCGCCGGTAGGGACGGACCCGCGAAGGCTTGCGCACTTCGCGCCGCCGGGCCGTCCGTTCTGCTGGCCAACCGAATCCTTACGGCGGGCCCGGCGGTCCCGCCCTACCGGGGAAGGCCGCGGCCGCGAGGACGCAGGCCCTCCGGACGAGAAGGCACGCAAGGCCTCACACAAGGTGAGGCCCTACGAGTGAGCGTCTGATGTGACGTAGGGCTCGACCTTGTGTCGAGCCACGTCAGGCCGCGGCCCGCGGGGATGCGGGCCCTCCTGGGCGTGCTGCCGCTCAGAACTTTAGGTCCTTCAACCAGGATTGGTTGGCGCGATACCAGTCGACGGAGCGTTGCAGGCCTTCGTCGAGGCTGACTTGGGGCGACCAGCCGAGCAGGCGGCCGGCCTTGGCGATGTCGGCCCAGGTTTCCTTCATGTCGGCGACGTGAAAAGGTTTTCGGTCGTAGCGCGCGGGCTTGCCGAGCAGTTTTTCCAGCTTGGCGATGAGGGTCGCGACGGTGATGGGGTTGCGGCCGCCGCCGAGGTTGAGGATCTCGTAGCCGACCGGCTGGAGCGCGGCGACGGTGCCGCGCGCGATGTCGTCGACATAGGTGAAGTCGCGCGCCTGCGAGCCGTCGCCGAAGAGTTCGATCGGCTGGCCCTCGTCGATCCAACGCGTGAAGCGCAACAGGCCCATGTCGGGCCGGCTGGCCGGGCCGTAGACGGTGAAGTAACGCAGCACGGAGCAGTCGATGCCGTGCAGGTGGTGGTAGGAATGCGTCAGGACCTCGGCGGCCTTCTTGGACGCGGCGTAGGGCGAGATGGGCGTGTTGACGGCGAGCGTCTCGCTGAACGGCATCGGCTGCCCGGCGTAGAGCGAGGAGGAGGACGCGAGGACGAATTTCTTTACACCGTGCCGGCGCATCAGCTCGAGCAGATTGAGCGTGCCGTCGACGTTCGTGGTGAAATAGACGCGCGGCGCCTCGATGCTGGCACGCACGCCGGCGCGGGCGGCGAGGTTGATGACGGCGTCGAAGCGGTGCGCGGCGAACACGGGCTCGAGCGCCGCGGACTGCTCGATGTCGCCGCGCACGAAGGTGAACCCCGGCTGCGCGCGCAAGCGGGCCAGCCGGTGCTCCTTCAGGCGGACGTCGTAGTAGTCGTTGAGATTGTCGAGGCCGACGACGGCATGGCCGGCGTCGAGCAGCAGCTCGACGGTGCGCGCGGCGATGAACCCGGCGGCTCCGGTGACGAGGTAGGTGGCCATGGATCAGCTCTGGGGCTTGAGCTTTTCGAGCAGCTGCTGGAAGCCGGGCGTGTCCTTCAGGCTCTCGAGGTCGGGATCGCGCAGCATCCAGTTGAGATCGGAGTAGCCGAGCGAGACGGCCTTGCGCAGGGTGCGGAGGGCGTCGGCGCGGCGCTTGCTCAGGGCGAGGCTGCAGGCGAGGTTGTAGTGGGCGGTGGCGTTGTCCGGCAGGAGGCGGACGAGTTTGCGGTCCATGCGCAGGCCGTCGGCGATGCGTCCGGTCTTGGTGTAGAGCCCGCCGAGCAGCTCGATGACGTCGGTGTAGGCCGGCACGCGGCGGTGGACCGACTCGTAGAAGGAAATATCGAAGGAGGGATCGTTCTTGGGTTGGCGGGCCATGACTACTTGCGGGCGCGGTTGGGGCAGCGGCCGTGCTGGCGGAACGCGATGCATTGCGCGCTGACCTGCAGGCGCTGCGAGACGGGTTTCAGGCCGAGCTTCGAGGAAACCGTGCTGCCGTACCATTCCATGAACGGGGCGCTGATCTCGAAAATCTTGTCGCAGTCGACGCACACGACCTGGGCAACCTGCGAACCGGTGTCGCCGACGCGGAGGTAGTATTTTTCGCCCTTGCCGATGTCGACCTCGCGGAGCAGATGGCTCTCGGTCATGATCGGCAATGTGCGGTAGATGGTGGCCCGCGACACGGAGTCGTCGATTGCGCGGGCGTGGTCGAGCAGTTCCTCGGCGGTGAAGTGCTCCTTCTGCGCGAAGGCGGCGTCGAAGATCGCCAGACGCTGGTTGGTCACGCGGAGTCCCTTCTCGGACAGGTAGGCTTGGAATTTTTCGCGGGAGGCTTCGACGCTCACGGGCCGAGTGTCGCGCGCGGGTTTTCCGACTGTCAACTCATCTATTGTCCGCCCCGGGCGCGCGGCCCGGCGCGAAACGCGTTGCCAGCCCGCCGCGCGCCGCCAATCACTGGGGCGATGATCGTGGGTGTCCAACCGCTGGCGGGCTTCGACAAGCTCCTGCACTACCGGGTGCCGGAGGCTTTGCGCGCGCACCTGCGGCCGGGCCAGCTCGTGCGCATCCCGATCGTCAACCGCCAGCATCTGGGCCTCGTGCTCGAGACCGACGCCGTGCCCGACGTGCCGGTGGAGAAACTGAAGTCGGTCAGCGGCATCCTGCACGATTACCCGGCGCTGACCCCGGACCTGCTCGACCTCGCGCGCTGGATGCACGGCTACTACGCCGCGCGCATGGAGGCGGTGCTGGAGGCCATGATCCCCGCCGCCGTGCGCGACGGGGCACGGCTCAAGCAGGAGAAATACCTCGCGCCCGCCCGCGCGCTCACGCCCGACGAGCACGCCGCCCTCGCGCGCAAAGCCCCGAAGCAGGCCCGGCTCTACGATTTCCTGAAACAGCAGTTCCACCCGGTGAAGAAGTCGCTCGTGCTCTCGCGGCTCGACACGACCGCCGCCGTGGCCGCCGCGCTGGTCAAGAATGGTCTCGTGCGCGAGGAGGCGCGGCACGTCGAGCGCGTGGCCTACGCCGACGGCTGGTCGGGCGGCGAGGTCGTCGCCGCGCAGCCACCGAAGCTCAACGAGGAGCAGTCCGCGGTCGTGGGCTCGGTCTCGGGCAGTCTGGCGAAGGGGAAATTCGCGGTGCACCTGCTGCACGGCGTCACCGGGTCGGGCAAGACCGAGGTTTATCTGCGCGCGGTCGAGGAAGTGCTCGCCGCTGGCGGCAGCGCGATCTACCTCGTGCCCGAGGTGGCGCTCACGCCGCAGACGGTGGCGCGGTTGCGCGGACGCTTCGAGGCCGCGGGCCATCAGACCGTCGTCTGGCACAGCCACCTGAGCGAGGGCGAACGGCTCGACGGCTGGACCGCGCTGGCGTCCGGCCGGGCCAGGGTGGTGGTCGGCGCGCGCTCGGCGGTGTTCGCGCCGGTGCACAACCTGCGGCTCATCGTCGTCGATGAGGAACACGAACCGGCCTACAAGCAGGACGAGACGCCGCGTTACCACGGTCGCGACGTGGCGGTCTACCGCGCGAAGCTCGCGGGCGCCGTCTGCCTGCTCGGCTCGGCCACGCCGTCGCTCGAGTCCGTCGCCAACGTCCGCGCGGGCAAATACCACCTCAACACGCTGACCAAGCGCGTCGACGACAAGCAGCTGCCCGACATCCATGTCGTCGACATGCGCGTCGAGATCATGCGCACGCGCGGCATGGTCACGCTGTCGCGCCTGCTGGTCGACCACATGCACCGGCGCTTCGAGCGCAAGGAGCAGATCATCCTTTTCATCAACCGTCGCGGCTACTCGTCGAGCATGCTCTGCCGGAAGTGCGGCCACGTGGAGGAATGCCCGCATTGCAGCGTGGCGATGACCTACCACCGCGCCGATGAGACGTTGAAGTGCCATCTGTGCGGCCACCAGCGCGGCGCTCCGGCCGTGTGCCCGAAGTGCGCGGCGCCCGACATCCGCTGGCGCGGACTCGGCACGCAGCGGGTCGAGGAGGCCGTGCGCCGCGTGCTGCCGCGCGCGCGGTTGGAGCGCATGGACACCGACACAATGTCCAAGAAGCACCGCTTCCGGCAGATTTTGTCGGACTTCCGCGCCGGCAAGATCGATATCCTCATCGGCACGCAGATGATCGGCAAGGGGCTGGACTTTCCCAACGTCACGCTCGTCGGGCTGGTCGACGCCGATCTCTCGATGCACGTGCCGGATTTCCGGGCCAATGAGCGCACGTTCCAGCTCCTCGTGCAGGTGGCCGGCCGCGCCGGTCGTGGTGATCGCGCGGGCGAGGTGGTCGTGCAGACCTTCACCCCGCAGTCGGGTGCGATCCAGTTTGCCCGGCACGCGGACTTCAACGGCTTCGCCGACACCGAGCTGGCGATGCGAAAGAGTTTTCAGTATCCGCCTTACCGGCATCTCATCCACCACCTCTTCCGCGGACCGAACCCGGAGAAGATCAAGTTCTACTCCGAGCACTGGGTGAAGAAGGTCGAAGCCGCGCTGGGCAACGCGGTGGAGATCCGCGGGCCGTCCGCCGCGCCGATCGAGAAGGTGAAGGACGAATACCGCTATCAGGTCTGGTATTTCACGCACCGCACCCAGAAGGTCGTGACCGAGCTCGTGAAACTGCAGAGCGAATTCGCATGGCCCGAGGACGTCACGCAGGTGCTCGACGTCGACCCGATGAGCCTCGTCTGAGGGGCGGACGAACCAGAGTTCATTCGCCGCGGGTCCGATACTCCGGAGCTCGCTCCGGCCTGGTCGCGTTGTAGGAGCCTGCTTGCAGGCGTTAGGGAACGCGCACCGACGGATTCTGCGCTGAGTCGCCTGCAAGCAGGCTCCTACACGAAAAAATCGCGGGCTGCGTCAGGCCACGTCCGCCGGCGTGTTCCAATTGGCGACCCGCGCCTGGTCGGCGCGTCGCAACGGAACGGACGTCATCAGCCCGCGCCGCACCAACGTCGTGAGCAATTGCTGCAACGAGAATTTTTCTGCGGCCAGTCGCTTCACGATCTCCGGCAGCGCCGCGCGCGGGTAGATCGCCGCCAGCGGTTCGTAGCCGTCAGGCGTGCGCACCACGGCGCCGCGGTCGACGTGGCAATGGCGCGCGAGTCGGCCGAACCAGTCGGCGTCGATGCCCGGCATGTCGACCGCCAGCACGGCGAGCCACGGCGGCTCGCAGGCAGAGAGCGCGGCATGCAATCCTGCCAGCGGACCCGCGTCGCACACGGTGTCGCGCACGACGCGCCGACGCAGCGCCCGCTGGCCCGGCGCCTGCACGAGCAAAACGGGTTTCGCGCCGGCTTGCGCGAGCACGCCGAGTTGGCGGCGCCACAGCGGTTGACCGTCGACGCGGAGCAGCGCCTTGTTGCGGCCCATGCGACTCGACTTGCCGCCGGCCAGCACCGCGCCGCCGAGTTGTCCGGCGAGCTTCATCAGCCGGTGCGGAGCCAGCCGCCGCCCAGCACGCGGCAGCGGAGACCGCCGCGGCCCTTGAGCCACTCCTCGGCGCCCGGAGCCACCACCTTGTCCATCCAGTGGCACGGCCGGCATTCCTCCATGCCCTCGAATTCCACGCCCTGCAGGGTGAAACGCTCGCCGATCAGCGCGTTGAGGTCGACGCCCTCGGAGATGATGTTGCGGCGGAACACGGAGGCGGGCAGCTCTGCCAGGTTGAACATCCGGCGCAGCTCGTCGTAGATCTCCGTCGCAAAAAAAGTGGCCTGCCCCTTGTACTCCGGCCGGTAACCGTAGAAGCGGTCGCCCCGCAGGCCGTAGCCGGCCACGCACTCGACCTCCGGCACCTCGACAACCGGGTGGGTGCCGGCGGGCTTGCCGTAGTTGCCGAAAAAATTATGGCCCGGCGAAATGAAGATGTGCCGCACGTGGAGCATCAGGCCGGACTCAAAGCGAGCGCCGCGGCGCGGGCAACCGGTTTTCCGGCGGGGCGCGGGCCTGCTTCGCCCGGGCTGCGGGCGACTTCGCCGACGATGATCAGGAGCGGGGCGGAGGGCGCGGCGGCTTCTGCCACCGCCGCCATCGTGCCGAGCGTGGCCGGCAGAATTTGCTGTTCCGCCGTGGCCGCTGCGGCGACGAGCAGGACGGGCGTGTCGGCGGGCAGGCCGCCCGCCTGCAGTTCCGCGGAAATCTTCGCCGCGCGGCGCCGGCCCATGTAGATGCAGAGCGTGGCGTCGAGCTTCGCGTAGTCGGCCCAGCGCGTGACGCGGCCGGGCAGGTCGGGTGCCTCGTGTCCGGTGGCGAGCAACACGGCTTGGCTCAGCCCGCGCTCGGTCAACGGCACTTGCGCCGCGGCGGCTGCGGCCACGGCCGCCGTGACGCCCGGCACCACCTCGCAGGGCACGCCGGCGGCGGCCAGCGCCGCGAGTTCCTCACCGCCGCGGCCGAACACGAGCGGGTCGCCGCCCTTCAGCCGCACGACGCGCCGGCCGGCGCGCGCCAGCCGCACCAGCAGCGCGTTGATCTCGGATTGGGGGCGGCACGCCCGGCCGCAGCGCTTGCCGACATCGAGCAGCTCCGCGCCGGGCCGCGCCCACGCCAGCACCTCGACGGGACTCAGGGCGTCATGCACAAGGGCGTCGGCGGTCTCGATGAGACGGCGCGCCTTCAGCGTAAGCAGCTCGGGATCACCCGGGCCGGCGCCGACGAGCCAGACGAAACCCAATTTGGACAGACGGGTCATGTGCTCCTCCGTTCCTGGATGGCGCGCTTCAGGCGGACGGCGCAGGCCTTGTAGCTGGGCTGGCGCGAGTGGGGATCGAAGGCCGCGAAAGTCAGGCGGTTCACCTGGTCGTCGTGCATGGGGATGAAAACCTGTCCGGCCTGCACGGTCGGCGTGACCACCGCGGTCGCGCGCATCTCGCCGCGGCGCGATTGGATGAGCACGCGGTCGCCGGCGCGGATGACGAGGCGGCGGGCGTCGACGGGGTTGATCTCGATGATCGCGCCGCGCGGCGCGAGCTTGCGCAGCACGGCGCTCTTGTCGGTGCGCGAGCCGGTGTGCCATTGCGCGGAGGTGCCGCGGCCGGTCAGCAGCAGGAACGGATAAGAGCCGTCGGGCTCCTCCGGCATCGGGCGCGGATGGTCGAAGACGAAGCGCGCGCGCCGGCGCGGCGTGAAGAAGCGCCCGTCGGCGAACAGCCGGCGCTGCCGCTGGGGCGCCCGGCCGCTGGCGGCCATTTCGCTGGCCTCGGTCCACGGCCACTGGATGCCGCGGGCCTCCGCCAGATGGGCGTAGTCGCGCACGCCGGAGAAATCACAGGGCTGTCCGCGCGAGAGCTCCTTGAGCAGTTGGAAAACGGCCTCGGGCGACGACCAGCGCGCGAACATTTTGCCGCAGCCCCAGTATTCCGCGATGAGCTTGAAGATGGCGAAGTCGCTCAGCGCGGCGCCCGGCGCGCGGGCGACCTTGCGCACGAGGCCGAGCCGCCGCTCCGAGTTGATGAGCACGCCCTCCTTCTCGCCCCAGCCGGCCGCGGGCAGGATGAGGTCGGCCAGCTGCGCGGTGCGTGTCGTGGCGTACATGTCCTGCACGACGAGAAATTCCAGTTTCGAACGCAGCGCGGCGAGCCGCCCCTGGTTGATCCACGAATGCGCGGGGTCGGTCGCGATCACCCACAGGCCGCGGATCTGGCCCGACTCGATGCCGTCGACGATCTGGTCGTAGGCCCAGCTCTTGGCGGAAGGAATGAGCGCCGCGTCGAGGCCGAGGACGCGGGCGACGTGCGCGCGGTGTTCCGCGTCGGCGAAATCGTAGCCGCCGAGCAGCGAAGTGGCGTTGCCATACAGGCGCGAACCCATCGCGTTGCACTGGCCGGTGATGGAGTTCGGGCCCGTGCCGGGGCGGCCGATCTGGCCGGTGAGCAACGCGAGGTTGATGATGGCCTGCGCGGTGCGGGTCGATTCGTGGCCCTGGTTGACGCCCATCGTCCACCAGTACGACACGCGCTTCTCGCGATCCGCGAGGGCGGCGGCGAACTGTTCCAATTCCTCCGGTGTCAGGCCGGTGGCGGCGCAGACGCGCGACGGTGGAAAATCCCGGACGTGCAGCGCGAACGCTTCGTAGCCATCGGTCGAGGCGCGGATGAACGCCTCGTCGGCGGCGCCGCGGTTGATCAGCAGATGGGCGAGGCCGTAGAGCAGCGTGAGGTCGCTCTTCGGCTGGATCGCGTAGTGTCGCCCGGCGGCCATCGCCGTTTCCGTGCGACGCGGGTCGACGACGATGACGAGCGGCTGGCGCCGGCTGCTCATCACGCGCTGCCACATGATGGGGTGCGCGATGCAGGGATTCGCGCCGATGAACACCAGCACGTCGCTCTCCTCGAAGTCGGCGTAGGTGAACGGCGGCGCGTCGAAGCCGAACGACTCCTTGTAGGCGACGTGCGTGGTGGCCATGCACTGCCGGGTGTTGGAGTCGAGGTGAAGCAGGCCCATGCCGAACTTCGTCAACGCGCCGAGCAGCGCCATTTCCTCCGTCACGATCTGGCCGGTGCTGAGCACCGCGACGCTGTGCGGGCCGTGGCGGGCCTGCACGTGCTTGAGCCGGCCGCAAAACGTCCGCAGTGCCTGCTCCCAGCCGACAGGGGCGAAGCGTCCGCCGGCGGCGCGGAGCAGCGGCGTCGTCACGCGGTCCGCCGCCGCGAGCGGGGCGAGCGCCTCCCAGCCCTTGGGGCAGGCCATGCCGAGGTTGACGGGATAATCCGGGTCGGGCGTCAGGTTCACCGCCTGTCCGGCGGCATCGAGATGCACGCGCAGCGAGCAACCGGTGCTGCAGAACCCGCAGACCGTGTTCGTCGTGGAAACCGGTTTCAGCCGCGCCGGCACGCGGCCGAGTCCGAAGTCGCCCGGCCGCAGCACGAGCTCGCTGGTCATCGGGCCTTCGTGGGCGCGCAGGAGATTTTCCAGCGGCTTCATGCAGGCGTGCTTCCGGTGGCCGGTTGCGGCTGGCCCGGCATCTTGGGCGCGTCGACCGAGCGGAAGAACAGATAGCGCTCCGCCAGTTCGCCGGCGAGTGCCGCCGAAAGTGTCATATAATAGATGACACTTTCCTCGGAGCCGTACAGCAGGCCGCAGAGCGCGGCGGCGCCGAGGGCGAAGCGCAGATGGGTGGCGCGGCGGAGGGGGCCGCGCAAGAGTTGCGCCGCCGTGCTGCGGTCGCGGAGCGTGGTGAGTTCAAAAAGCAGCTTGGCGGTGAGCACGAACGCGGCGGCGCGCGGGGTGGCGACGGCCAGCGCCAGCACGGCGCCGGTGCCGAAGAAGCGCGGCAGCGTCTGCGCCAGGCGCCACGCGGCACGGTGCGTGTCGACGTAGATCATCACCGAGCAGAGCAATCCGGCGAAGCCGGTGAGCGCGGCCAGCGGGCGAAAGAACGGTTCGGACAACGCCAGCGCAGTGATGCCAAACCACAGGCCGAAGAGCACGGCTTCGCGGGAGAACCACGAGTGTTGCAAGCCGAGGAAGACGCGCCACGCGCGCAGCGGCCGCCCGAGGTGGAACGTGGCGGCGGCGAGTCCCGCGAGTCCTGTCGCCCAGGGCAGCCAGCGTGCAGGTACTGCGACAGCGAAGGGTGTCAGGGAGAGAATTTGGAAAACGATGGCGGACGGCAGCAACGTGAGCATGACGACCAGCGGCCAGTGCGGCGGTTGCGGTCGCAGCGCATGGGCATCGGCCGCGTGGGCATCGGCGGGGAGTGGTAGACGCGAGACGTAGCGCGTGGTCGGTTGCGTGAACGCCGGGTCGGGTGCGGCGGCGAGGAAGTGCGACGTGTCGGCGCACGGACCGCCGGCCGTGCGCGTGACGCTGACCGCGACGATGCGGATGGCGTGCGTGGGGCAGGCTTGGACGCAGGCCGGGGCCTCGCCATGCGCGAGACGCTGGTGGCACATGTCGCACTTGCGCACGATGCCGAGGCGCTCGTTGTACTTCGGCACGTCGTACGGACATTTCAGGATGCAGTATTGGCAGCCGATGCACTGGTCATCGAGGTGGCGGACGATGCCCGTGCGCGGATCCTTTTCGTAGGCGAGGACGGGGCAACCCTCGAGGCAGCCCGGGTCGGCGCAGTGATGGCAGGCGGTGGTGACGGTCTGCTGGTAAGGCGCGGCCGGCGTGCCGCCGAGGATGACGCCGGTGTCGCGCCAGGCTTCGGAGTCGTCCAGACCGTTGAGCGAATGGCAGGCGGCGACGCAGGCCTTGCAGCCGGTGCAGGCGTCGAGATCGACCTCGAAGGCGTATTGCTCGCCCGGCCCGGGCGCGGTCAGCGGGATCAGGTCGCGATAGACCGGGGCGAGCGCCGGGGCCGTCCCGCCTCCATGCGTGCCCGGGAAACGCGCCACCGGGGTCTGCAGCCGTCGCTGCTCCTCCAGGTAGGCGTCGATGATTGTTTTGCCATCGGCGACCAAGGTGACGGCTCAGTAGACGTCGCGCTGGTAGCGCTTCGCGGTTTTCAAGGCCTGCAGATAGTGCTCGGCCTCGGCGGGCGTCCGGCCGCCGGCGCGCGCAAGGAGCTCGAGCAGGGCGGCGTGGACATCCTTCGCCATGCGCGAGGCGTCGCCGCACACGTAGAAATGCGCGCCGGTCTCGAGCCAGGCGTAGAGTTCGACGGCGTGCTCGAGCATGCGCTGCTGCACGTAGATTTTCTCTGTCTGGTCGCGCGACCAGGCGAGGTCGAGCCGCGTCAGCACGCCCGCGCGCTGCAGGTCGTGGAGTTCGTCACGGTAAAGAAAATCCGTGCTCGCGCGCTGGTCGCCGAAGAACAGCCAGTTCTTGCCCTTGGCGCCGGTGGCGCGGCGCTCCGCGAGGAACGCGCGAAACGGCGCGATGCCGGTGCCCGGGCCGACCATGATGACGGGCGTGTTGCCGTCCGCCGGGAGCCGGAAGCCGTTGTTGTGATGCACGAACACCCGGGCGCGGCCGGCGGGCAGCGCGCGCTCGGCGAGGAAGGTGGAGCAGGCGCCCTTGCGGCGGCGGCCCGCGGCTTCGTAGCGCACGGCGCCGACGGTGAGGTGTACGTGGCCGGGATGGGCCTTGGGCGAGGAGGAGATCGAGTAAAGCCGCGGTTGGAGCGGGCGCAGCGTGGCGACGAATTCCCGGAGCGAGGGCTTTTTCTCCGCGGCGAGCAGCAGGTCGATGACATGGCGCACCGGAGCGGACGACGCGACGGATTCAGTCGCGACACCGGCGGTGACGGGCGTCAGCAGCTTGGCGAGCGACGGCGTGGGCTTGCCGAGGTCGTAATGCTCGGTCAGCGCGCGCCAGAGCGACATCTCGCCGGCGGGCGTGGGCACGGCCTCCTCACCATCGCAACCGAGCGTGGCGATGACCTCGCCGACGAGGTCGGGGCAATTCTCGGGGAACACGCCGAGAGCGTCGCCCGCTTCGTAGGCGAGGCCGGAGCCCTCGAGGGAAAATTCGACGTGGTTGACCTCCTTGGCCGAGCCGGCGCCGTTGAGATTGCGCACGGCAAGCACCGGAGCCGGGAAAGGATTCTTGCGCGAGTGAGTGGGGTGAGCGTCGACGGGCGCTGGCTCTTCCTGGGGCGCGGCGGGCAAGGCCGCGGTGGTTGGCGTGAGCGACTGCAGCGCGGTGTCGAGCCAGCCGGTGAAAGCGCTTTCGTAATCGAGATCGCAGTCGACGCGCGGGGCGGTGGGCGTGGCGCCGAGTCTGGCTAGGAACGAGTCGAAGTCCTTCCCGCACTGGCAGAATTTCGCGTAGTTGGTGTCGCCGAGTGCGCAGACGGAGAAACGGAGGCCGGCAAGTTGCGAGTTGGGCGCCGAGGGTTGCGCACTCGCGGCGGCCAGGGCGGCGTGCAGGGCCTTGGCGCTGTCGGGCGGTTCGCCGTCGCCGTAGGTGCTGGTGATGACAAGCGCGCGCGAGGTGGCGGCAAGTTTCGCGAGGTCGAACGAACCGAGTTCGGCGAGGGCCGGAGCGAAGCCGCGCTGCGCGGCTTGCTTGGCGGCCTGCTTGGCGAGCGACTCGGCCGTGCCGGTCTGCGAGCCGTAGAGAATGGCGAGCGGCTCGGCCGGGACGGCGGGGGCGGACGGAGTGGGGGCGGTTTGCGGGCCGCGCGAAAAAATGCCGGCGAGGAAGCCGTTGAGCCACGCGCGCTGCTCGGCGGTGAACGGCGCGCTGTCGGGAATGAGCGGAAGGGCGGCGGAGGACATCGGGGAAGATTCTTTGGCGAGTGGTAAGACTCAGGCGCTGAGCAGTTCCTTGAGCTGGTCGGGACTGTGGCGGCGGGACCATTGGGCAAAGGTTTCGCCTGTGGTGCGCCGGGTGGAGTAGGCGGCGAGGATGCGCTCGACGGTGGCGTTGACCTCCGTGGCGCGAACCCCGCGAAGAATTTCCCGCGCGATGCCCTGCTCGTGATCCATGCCGCCGCCGAGGACGACGTGGTAGCCCTCGGCGCCGTCGGCGAGCTTCGCGCCGAGAAAACCGATGTCGCCGCAGTAGTGCTGGGCGCAGGAGTGCGGGCAGCCGGTGAAATGAATGTTGAGCGGCGTGTCGACGAGCGGGCGGCCGGCCAGCGCGGCATGGAGCGCGGTTGCGTGGGCCTTGGTGTCGGCCGCGGCGTACTTGCAGCCGCGGTTGCCGGTGCAGGCGACGATGCCGCCGGCGGCGCAGCTCGCCTCGGTATGAAGGCCGAGCGCCTGCACGGCTTGGGCGACAACGGACACGTCGGTGTCGGCCAGATGCGGAATGAGGACGCTCTGCCAGACAGTGAGCCGCAGCTCGCCGGTGCCGTGGCGCGAGGCGAGCCCGGCGAGGGCATGCAACTGGGCCGCGTCGAGCCGACCCGCCGGAGTGCCGACGCCGAGATACGACCGGCCGGGCTGAACCTGCGGGTGCGCGCCGAGCCAACCGTGCTTCACAACAGCCGGACGCGGCTCGCAGGCTGCGAGCGGCAGGCGCACGAGCGGGAAGGCGAGTTTCTTCTGCGTTTCCGCGAGGAATTTTTCCACGCCCCAGCGTTCGAGCAGGTATTTCAGGCGGGCTTTCTTGCGGTTGGTGCGGTCGCCGTGCTCGCGGAACACGCGGATCATCGCGGCGGCGACGGCGACGGCCTGCGACGGCGCGATAAGCAGTCCGGTGTCGCGGGCGAAATCCTGGTGGCCGGTGATACCGCCGAGCAGAACGCGGAAATAAACGCCGGGGGGAACGGAATTTGAGATTTCAGATTTGTGATTTAAAAGGGATTCGGCGGTGACGCGGCAGGCGAAGAAGCCAATGTCGTTCGTGTCGACGGCGGCGGAGATGCGGCCGCCGCTGTCGAAGGCGACGTTGAACTTGCGCGGCAGGCCGTAGAGGTCGCGGTGGTTGAGGATGTAGTGGTGAAGCCCCTTGGCGAAGGGAACGACATCGATGAGTTCGCCGGGATCGAAGCCGCTGGTCGGCGTGGCGGTGATGTTGCGGATGTTGTCGGCGCCGGCGCCGCGCGAGGTGAGGCCCAGTTCCTGGATGCGCGTGAGGACGGCGACGATGTCGCGCGGCCGGAACTCGCGCAGCTGGAGGTTGGCGCGGGTGGTGAGGTGCGCGCAGCCGTTGCCGAGCTCGGCGGCGAGTTCGGCGAGCCCGTGCAGCTGCGGCGCGGTGACGATGCCGGCCGGCAGACGGAGGCGGAGCATGAAACTGTCCTGCGCCGGCGCGACGTAGAACAGGCCGTGATACTTGAAGCGAAAAGTGTCGGCCTCGTCCGGGAAGCAATCCTCGGCGGCGTGCGCGCAAAGTTTTTCCCAGAGATCGAGCGGGTTCTCGGCGTGCTTCCAGAGCTCGGGCTTGGACAACTCGCTGAGCGGCGTGCCGCAGACACATTCCTCAGCGGCCGGCGCGGCGAGGTTGGCAGTGGCGGATTCACCCGCGTGCGCGGTCAGCCGGCCGTTGGTGGTGCGCCCCACGAACGCTCCGCTCGCGGCGACGCCGGCCATGAAGCCCTGCAGGTACTCCTTTTGCTCGGCGGTGAAGCCGGCGGGGGCGGCGGGAACTGGGGCCTCGGGGCGCATCTACCCCGGAGAAAGCTCCCGGCGTGCCATGCGCTCAAACGGGCGGGATTTCTGGCCGAAAACTATTCATGCGGCGCATGAGGCCGGTTCATGGCGAACGGTGTCTGCGGCTCGTTCGCATGAGCGGCGTTCACTCGCGGGCGCCGACGGCCCGGCCCCGCCAGCCGGCGAAGGATTGTTGGAAGCGCGTGAGGGGGCCGCGGGACACGATGGTCGTTTCCGGCAGCGGAGTCCCCGGGAAGGGAGGATCATCCGTGGCGGGCAAAGGACGGAGATGGCTGCGCTCCTCGAGGAACGAGATGAGGTGCTCGCGGCATTGGTAATACGCGGGGTCCTCCAGCAGGTCGGTGCGGACGCGCGGGCGGGCGAAGGGCACCTCCAGCACCTCGCCGATGGTGGCGCGCGGGCCGTCGGTCATGCAAACGACGCGGTCGGCGAGAAACAGGGCCTCGTCGACATCGTGCGTGATGATGAGTGCGGTGATCTTGAGGCGCTGCCACATCTCGAGCAGCACGTCCTGCAGCTCGGCGCGCGTGAGCGAATCGAGCATGCCGAACGGCTCGTCGAGCAGCAGCATCTTGGGCGAAAGGGCGAAGGCGCGCGCGAGCCCGACGCGCTGGCGCATGCCTTGGGAGAGCTCGGCCGGGCGCTTGTGCAACGAATCAGCCAGGCCGACCAGCGAGAGATAATACTCGGCCAGCTCGCGGCGCTCGGCCGCGGTGGCGGTGTAGTAGACTTGGTCGACGCCGAGACGCACGTTCTCGAGCGCAGTGAGCCACGGCAGGAGGCAGGGCGATTGGAAGACGACGCCGCGGTCGGGGCCGGCCTCGTAGACCTGTTTGCCGGAGAGCACGATGTTGCCCCCGGACGGCGGGGTGAGCCCCGCGATCATCGAGAGCACGGTGGACTTGCCGCAGCCCGAGTGGCCGATTAGTGCCACGAACTCGCCGCGCCGCATGCGGAGGTTGAAGTCCTCGACGATCACGGCGGGGCCGTAGGACTTGGCGAGGTGGAAGAGCTCGAGGTAGGTGGACATGGGGAGAAATGCGGCAGGTCAGGCGGGCGGGGCAACGGGAGCAGGAGTCGGGCCGGTTTCGCGGCGGCGCGGCGGGCGACCCCAGGCGAAGATGGGCCGGCCGAGCGTGAGATCCTCGGGCAGCAAGTCGGGCGGCGGTCGGTCGGGACCGAGCGAGCCGCGGCGGTTGGCGCCGATCTCGAGCAGCCGGTGCGTCACGTGGGAGCGCAGGCGCTTGTATTCTGGGTCGTGGTTGAGGTCCTTGCGATTGCGCGGGTGGGCGAGGTTGACGGGAATGGACTCGCCGAGCGTGGCGCCCGGGCCGGTGGTGAGCGGAATCACGCGGTCGGCCATGAGCAGGGCCTCGTCGACATCGTTGGTGATGAGCAGGACGGTCTTCCGGTCAGCTTCCCACAGATGGACGATTTCCTGCTGCAACGAGCCGCGCGTGAGCGCGTCGAGCGCGCCGAGCGGTTCGTCGAGCAGCAGCAACGAGGGGCTCATGGCGAGACCGCGGGCGACGGCGACGCGCTGGCGCATGCCGCCGGAGAGCTGGCGCGGTAGCTTGTCGCGCGCCGGGGTCAGGTGGACCATCTCGATGTGATGCTCGACGTGGGCCGTGCGTTTTTCCCGGCTCCAGTCGGGAAAGCAGCGGTCGACGGCGAGGGCGATGTTCTCGTAGACGGTGAGCCAGGGCAGCAGCGAGTAGTTCTGAAAAACGATACCGCGGTCGCGTCCCGGGCCGGTGATCTTCTGGCCGTCGAGCGTGAGCGTGCCGGCGTCGGGGGCGAGCAGGCCGGCGACGAGGCTGATGAGCGTGGTCTTGCCCGAGCCGGAGTAGCCGACGATGGCGACGAACTCGCCGCGCTCCATCGTCAGGTTGATGTCGCGCAGGACCGAAGTGGAGCCAAAGGATTTGGAGACTTGGCGGAGTTCGAGGAAAGACATGAGGTCAGGGCGGAGACTGGAACTGGCGGTAGGTGGCAATGGCGGTGCAGAGCGCGACGCTGTAGGTCACGAGCGGGGTAAGCAGGGACTTGGCCAACACCACGGGCGTGACCTGGCCGTGCAGCCAGTGGTCGCCTTGGTTGATCGCGACCTGCAGGAGACCGACCGGCAGGGAAAACCGCGCCGCGCGCAGCCAGACGGCGCGCAGCGCGGCGGAAAACGGGGCGGAGATGCGCGTGGCCGCGTCCATCAGAATTTCACCACGAGCTGGGCGTAGCCGAAGGTGGCGTTGTCGGCCCGGCCGGTGGCGGCGAGGTAATCGCCCGCCTCGAAACGGCTCCAGCCGAGCAGCACGTCGTAGGGCGCGCTGGGCGACCACGTCCAGGTGACGTCGAGTTCGTTGCCGGCCTGCGTGGGCAGCGCGCCGGTGCGCGACGCCGCGGGCCGCACGATGGCGATGGCGTTGGCGCGGTACCAGAAGTCGGTGGTGCGCTCCAACCAGAACCAATGGTAGTCGAGGCGCAGGATGGATTTTTTCAGCGAGGAATCGAGATAGACGAGGGGCTTGAAGCGCGCGTTGACGGCGAAGTTGCGCATGTTTTTCCAGGCGAAGACATCCATGTAGCCGTAGTGAAGATGGTTCGTGTGGAAAAGATTCAGGAAGCCCTCGTTCTTCGTGTCGTTGGGGTTCTTGTCCCCCGAGGCCTGGTTGTACTCGGTGCCGACGCGCGGGAAGAACTTGCTCTTCTCCCACGTGTAGCCGGTCTCGGCGTGCACTGCGTAGGCGCGGTGATCGAACCAGTTGAAACCGGTGACGGTCGTCGCGGGCAGGCCGGGGCGGGCCTTGCCCCACTGGTAGGCGGCCTCGACGGTGTAGTCGAAGCCCTTGAGCGGCGCGATGGAGATGTTCTGGAAGCGGAAACCGAGCGTCCAGATTTTCTCCGGCACGTCGAAGGCGCGGATGCTGCCGTTACCGAAGGCCGGCGCGGCCACGACGTAGTTGGGCGAGTTCTCGGTCTTTTCGCGGTAGAGCAGGTAGAGGTCGGTGCGCTGGTTGCGGATCTTGCCGGAATTCTGCACGTAGAGGCCGAGGAACAGGTCGTCCTTGTCGGAGCGGTCGAGCTTGGCGTGGCGCACGCGGTCGGGCGTGGTCTCGCCGGGCGTGACGACGCTGAGGGCGAACAGGTCGAAGGTCGTGCGCTGGTCGGCCCAGTTGTAGACGGCCTTGGCGCCGTCGAAGACGCGGGCGGGGTTGTTCCACTCGAAACCGCCGATGAGGCGCTGGTCGCCGTACGCGACCATCTGGCGGCCGACGCGGCCGGACCAGCCGGAGTCGCGCGGGTCGCCGAGGTCGACATACAGCTGGCGGAGGTCGGCGCGGGCGTCGCCCTCGGCGGCGTTCACGTAGGGGACGTTCGGGCGCTTCGAGTCGAACTCGCGGGCGTCCTGCAGCTGGCCGTAGAAGGCGAGCGTGGGCGACGCGGTGTATTTCGCGCCGACGCGGAAGCGGGCGAGCGTGAACGTGTCGTCGTTCGCCGTGTTCGTGAGCGAGTTGAAATCGAACGTGTTGCTGCGCGCCTCGGTGCGCAGGCGGAGGTTGAAGTCGAAGGCGAGCTTGCCCCCGGCGGCCGTGAGCGGGTCGCCGAAGACATAGGCGTGCGCGGCGAGCGGGGCGCCGAGCAGCGCGATCAGGGGGACAAGGCGGGTGAATCGGAAGGACATGGCTTGGTGCTGGGTTGAAGAAGGATGTTTGTAGCCGAGAGCGGCGGGGGCGTCCTTGACCTGGGTCATGTCAGGTCGCGGCGCGCAGTTTCGCCTCGGCGAGGCTCATCAGCCGGTCGAGCGCGAAGCCGATGAGGCCGATGGCGATGACGCACATGACGATGTGGCGGTAGTTGAGGGCATTGTATTCCTGCCAGAGAAAACCGCCCAGGCCGGGCGCGCCGGTGAGCATCTCGACGGCCACGATCACGAGCCACGCGATGCCGAGGCTCAGCCGGAAGCCGGTGAACATGTACGGCAGCGTGGACGGGATGATGATCCGCCAGAGCATCTGGAAGTGCGACAGCCGGAGCACGCGCCCGACATTCAGGTAATCCTGCGGCACGGCGCGCACGCCCTGCGCGGTGTTGAGCACCGTCGGCCACATCGAGCAGAACGCGATGGTGAACAGGCCCGCGCCGTCGAGGCCCTTGAAAAGACCGAGGCCGATGGGAAACCACGCGAGCGGCGAGATGGGCCGCACGATCTGGATGATCGGGTCGAACGCCTTGGTGAACAGCGTCGAGAGCCCGAGCATCAGGCCGATGGGCACGCCGAGCAGCAGGCCGAGCGAGTAGCCCTTGCCGACGAGATAGAGCGACTTCCACGTGAAACGGAGGATGCCCTGGTCCTGCTCGCCGCGGTAGGCGAGCGGATCGGTGATGTAGGACTTGCTGTTCTCCCACGTCTCGTGCGGCCCGGGGAAGTAGTTGCTGTCGTCCTTCGCCCGGTCGTGGGCCGAGTAGAAATGCCAGGCCAGCACGAAGAGCGCGATGGTGATGAGCGGCAGGACGAGCCAGTCGTATTTGAATCTCACGGTCAGCCTTTCAGGGAGTTCACGGCGAAGCCCTTGGCGTAGGCCTCGAGGTCGCCCGCGGGATCAAACGTCGTGCCGTCGAAGAATTTCTCCGGCGCGTTGTCGAGGGTGCGGCCGCTGACGCCGAGCTCGGCCATGGCCTCGCTGTAGAGATCGTGGCGGCAGACCTTGTCGACCACCGCGTAGTCGGGCGCGCCGTTGACCATGCCCCAGCGGCGGAACTGCGTGAGCCACCACTTGCCGTATTTCGGCTGCGGGAAATTGCAGTTGCGGGCGCTGAAGGACATGTAGAGCGGATCCTGCTTCTTGCGGCCGTCGCCGTAATCGTAGTCGCCGAGCAGGCGGCCGAGGATGATCTCCTTCGGGCAGTTGATGTACGCCGGGGCGGACACGATGTCGGCCTGCTCCGAGCGGTTGTCGAGGTTGTCGAGCCACACGCTGGCCTCGTGCAGGGCCTTGAGGACGGCCTTCACGGTCTTCGGATTCTTCTCGGCGAACTCGGCGGTGAACGCGCAGACCTTCTCCGGGTGGTCGGCCCACATGTCCTGCGTAGTGAGCGCGGTGTAGCCGATGCCGTCGTCGATCGCGCGGGCGTTCCACGGCTCGCCGACGCAGAAGCCGTCCATCTTGCCGACGCGCATGTTCGAGACCATCTGCGGCGGCGGGATGGTGATGAGGTTGACGTCGGCGCCCGCGCCGGCGGCGTCGCCGGGGTGGATGCCGCCGCTCGCCAGCCAGTAGCGCATCCACATGGCGTGCGTGCCGGGCGGGAAGGTCTGGGCGAAGGTCAGCGGCTTGCCGGCCTTCTTGGCCTCGTCGACGAAGGGCTTCAGCGCGCTCGCGTCGGCGGCGACTTTGCCGCGGTATTGCTTTTTCAGGCTGATCGCCTGGCCGTTGCGGTTGAGCATCCAGGCGTAGACCATCGGCTTCTTCGGGGAACCGAGCAGGCCCATGGTCGAGGCGTAAGGCATGCCGATGAGCATGTGCGTCGCCTGGTTGTCGCCGGTGGAAAGGCGGTCGCGGATGACGGCCCAGCTGGCCTCCTTCGAGATTTTCGAGCGGATGCCGTACTTCTGGAAGAAACCCTTCTCGTGTGCGACGACGATGGGCGAGCAGTCCGTGAGCGCGATGATGCCGAACTTCACGTCGGGCGTCTCGGGCGCGTCGCTCGCGGCGGCAGACGTGGCGGCCCAACTCTTGGAGCCGAGCGCGGCGAAGAGCGCGGCGGAGCCGGTGAGCAGGGCGCCGCGTTTCAGGAACTGGCGGCGGTCAAGCAAGGCAGGGCTCCGAAGAGGAGAACCCGCGGGGGTGGGTGATGTGGGCTGGTGCATGGTCGGTGGATTCACGGAGGGCGGCGCGGTGGAGATCGTCGCGGAACAGGCGCCGCGGCAGATCGGCGGTGGCAAGCTCGCGCGGCAGCAGGCCGGCGGCGACGAGCTCGGACTGGAGCGCGGCGGCGGCGGCGGGCTGCGGGACGTTGGCGCCGCCCCGGGAGAAGATATGGAAATCCGGCACCGCGGCGGCGTGGCCGCAGCCATCATCGAAGTGCCCGGTGAGCGCAGTACGGATCGCCTCGACCGGCAGGTCGAGATAACGCGGACCGGCCAGCCACGCGGCGAGCTGGGGGCGGTTGGCGGGCACGTCGCACCACGCGCAGGCCTCGGTGAGGGCGGCGACGAGCGCGAGGTGTTCGGCGGGGCGCTCCTGCGCGAAATCCGCGCGCACCATCAGCACCTTTTCCAAGTGACCGGGTGCCAGGCGCGCGCTCCAGGCGGGGCACCAGCCCTCGCCGGCCTGCACCGCGACGGTGTTCCAAGGCTCGCCCGCGCAATAGCCGTCGAGCGTGCCGGCGGCGAGGTTGCGGAACATCTGGGCCGGCGGCACGACCACGATCCGTACGTCGCGCTCGGCATCGAGCCCGGCGGCGGCGAGCCACTGCCGGAGCAGCAGGTGGTGGGAGGAGTATTTGAAGACCACACCCAGCGTCAGGCGACCGTCACCGCGCCGGCGCAAGGCCTCGGCGCGGAACGTGGCCGCATCGTGCACGCCCGCGGTGCGCAAGCGCGTGGACAACGTGAGGGCGTTGCCGTGGAGATTCAGCACGAGCGCGGTCAGCACGGAGGCGGTCGGTCCGCCGAGCCCGAGCTGCGCCGACCAGAGCATCGGGGCGGGGGCCTGCGCCGCCTCCAGTTCGCCGTAGATGACCTTGTCGCGGACGCTGGCCCAGCCGACCTCGCGCCGGAGGTCCACCGTCAGGCCGCGGGCGGTGAAGAGCCCCAGCTCGCGGGCCGCGGCGAAGGGCGCGGCATCGCTCAAGGCGACAAATCCCACGCGCAAAGGGCGGCGGTTGCGGCGGACGGCGGGTTTGGTGGCGGTGGTCACTATGCCGCCCGGAAAAGCCGGGGATGTGCCAGCGCACGCATCTGGCCCGCTTATTGCTACGCAATGATTTCATTCCTGACATGAACCACATTCATCTGTGAGCGAAGCCCTCGACAGCCGCCAGCTCCAGGCGTTCGCCGCCGTCGCGCGCCGGCAGAGTTTTACTCTGGCCGCGAAGGACCTCCATTTGACCCAGAGCGCCGTCAGCCACGCCATCCGCGCCCTGGAGGACGATCTCGGCTTCCGGCTCGTCGACCGCAACGGCCGCTCGATCTCGCTCACCGAGGCCGGCGAACAGTTCCTGCGCCACGTGAATTCCATCCTGCGCGAAATGGATACGGCGCGCGCAGGGCTCGACGCCATTTCCCGCTGGGGCCACGGCCGGCTGCGGGTCGGCGCCAGCACCACCGCCTGCCAGCACATCCTGCCGACCGTGCTGCGCGAATTTCGCCAGAGTTTTCCGAAATGCGTCATCAGCATCGAGCCGGGCGACTACCATCGCCAGCTGGAGCTGCTCCGCGGCAACAGCGTGGACCTCGCCGTGATGCTTGAGCCGGACAAGGAGGCCGGACTGACCTTCGTGCCGCTGTTCGAGGACGAGTTGCGCGTGCTCGTGTCGCCCATGCACGCGTGGGCGCGGCAGGGCCGCATCCCGCGCGGCGGGCTCGCGAACGAAACTCTCATCGTCTACAACAAGTCCAGCTACACTTTCCGGCTCGTCAGCGAATACCTGCGCGAGGAGGGCGGCATACCCGGTGCGTCGATCGAGCTCGGCAGCATGGAGGCCATCAAGGAACTCGTGAAGATCGGGCTCGGGGTCGGCGTGCTGGCCCCGTGGGTGGCGCGCGCGGAGCTGGAGAGCGGAGCGCTCGTCGCGCTGCCGCTCGGCCGCCGCAAGCTCCGCCGTCGCTGGGGTGTCGTGCATCTGCGGGAGCGCCGCCTGCCGCTGGGGGAGGAAACCTTCGTCGGCCTCTGCCAGGCGGTGGCGCGCGACATGGCCCTGCTGCCGCCCGGGCTGGCGGATGGCGCGTCTGGCACGGCGGGCTGAAAATTACTGTTGGCCGGACGGCGTTCGCGCGCCAATGCATTGGCATGCGGATTTACTTCATGGGCATTTGCGGCACGGCGATGGGCAACGCGGCGTTGCTGGTGCGCGCGGCCGGCCACGAGGTGCTCGGCGCCGACACCGGCGTCTACCCGCCCATGAGCACGGTGCTCGCCTCCGCCGGCATCGAACTCCACGAGGGTTACGACCCGGCGCGCCTTGAAAAACTGCAGCCCGACCTCGTCGTCGTCGGCAACGCCATGTCGCGCGGCAACGCCGAGGTCGAGTGGCTGCTCGACACACGCGCCTTCGCGTTCACGTCGGTGCCGGCGCTGCTGGCGGACTTCGTGCTCAAGGGACGCAAGAACATCGTCATCGCCGGCACGCACGGCAAGACGACCACGACCGCGCTCACGGCGTTCCTGCTCCGGGAGAACGGCCGCGACCCGGGCTTCCTCATCGGCGGCGTGCCGCAGGACCCGCCGGTCGGCAACCATCTCGGCACGGCCGGCGATCCGTTCGTCATCGAGGGTGACGAGTACGACAGCGCCTTCTTCGACAAACGCAGCAAGTTCATCCACTATGCGCCGCACATCGCCGTGCTGAACAACCTCGAGTTCGACCACGCCGACATCTTCCGCGACTTGCCGGACGTGCAGCGGACGTTCCTCCACCTGACGCGCATCGTGCCGCGCAACGGCTGGGTGGTGCTCAACGGCGACGACGACAACCTGCGCGCGCTCGGGCCGCTCGGCTGGACGCGCGTCGTGCGCGTCGGTACCGGCGAGGGCAACACCGTGCGCATCGTCGATTTCACCGAGTCACCGGAGGGCGTCAGCTTCTCGCTCACCTGGAACAACGAGCTG
Source organism: Opitutia bacterium (assembly GCA_016187925.1). Taxonomy (GTDB): domain Bacteria; phylum Verrucomicrobiota; class Verrucomicrobiia; order Opitutales; family Opitutaceae; genus Didemnitutus. The sequence goes on from JACPIS010000037.1 coordinate 83,778, forward strand.
TGGACCGACGTGCACTGGACGCAGCCCGGCCTGTTCAACGCCCGCAACGCCGCGATGGCGGCGACGGCCACCGCGCTGGCCCTCGAGGGTGGCAGGGCGCGTCGTCTCGAGGAGCCGCACTCGGGCCACGGCTCGTCCGGCCTGTCCGCCACCGCCCCGGCGGCGGGAGGATTTGCCCTGCCGGCAGAAAGCTTGGCGCGGGTGAAGCTCGATGCGCTCGCCCGCTATCGCGGCGTGAAGCGCCGGCAGGAGCTGCTCGTGGACACGCCGCTGCTGAAGGTCGTCGAGGATTTCGGCCATCACCCGACCGCGGTGGGCGAGACGCTCGTGTCGCTGCGCGCGCGCTATCCCGGGCATGTGATCCACGCGGCGTTCGAGCCCCGCAGCAACACGTCGCGCCGGAAGGTGATGCAGACGGCGTTCATGCGCGCGCTAGCGAACGCCGACGAGGTCTATCTCGGCCCCGTGGCCCGCGCGCACCTGCTGAAGCCCGACGAGCGTTTCGACCACGAGGCCATCATCGAGCACCTCGCCGTCCAGGGCGTGCACGGCCACACCGCGCCGACCAACGCCGAGTTGCTCGACAAGATGCTCGCCAATGTCGCCGCCGAGACGACCAACCCCCAACTCGTGGTGTTCTTCACCAACGGATCATTCGACGGGATCATCGCGGGCTTTGTCCAGCAGACAGGGAAACGGTAAGGCGAGAATGGCACAAGGTAGGGCGAGTTCTCCGAACGAGCCGCACGCTAGCGATGCCTGAATTGCCGCAACGAAAGCGATTGCATCACGCGATTCCGCCGTGGGTGGAATCAGGTTCGTTGTTTTTTGTGACGCTCTGCACGCAGCCAAGAAGGGTGAACCAACTTTGCCGGGATGAGATCGGCGAAAAGGTGATCGAATCAGCGATTTTCTACCATGAGCAGCAAATCTGGTGGCTGAGGTTGTTTTTGCTCATGCCAGACCATGTGCACGCATTGCTGGCAGTGCCGGCCGACCGCTCGCTGCCCGTGGTTCTTCGTCGTTGGAAGGCCTATCAGACGCGAGCGTTCAACGTGAATTGGCAGTCGGGATTCTTTGACCACCGATTGCGTTCGGTGGAATCACTCGAGGAGAAGGCCGATTACATCCGGATGAACCCGGTGAGGGCCGGATTGGTTGCCAAGGCGGAGGAATGGGCGTTTGTCTGGCCCAAGGAGCCTATGGCTGGTGTTGTCGATGGTTGAGACGGCTCGTTCGGAGAACTCGCCCTACCTCGGCCACGTTACTGCGCCCGCTTGGCGACCTTGTAGACGACGGGCTCCTGGCCCTTGGGCAGGGCGATGAGGTCGTAGTCGTGGAACGAATTGATCGTGACCTCGGCGAATTCGCCGACGGGCAGGCTGCGCGAGACGTAGACGCGGCCGTCGATGTCGGGCGCGTCGGCCTCGCCGCGGGCGACGCCGGGCTCCTCGACGAGCACGCGCAGTTTTTTGCCGACGTAGCTCTTGGAGACCTCGCGGGCGACATCCTGCTGGAGCTGCATGGTGCGGTGCCAGCGGGCTTCCTTCACCTTGGCCGGGAGCTGCTCATCCATCTTGGCGGCGCGGGTGCCTTCTTCTTGCGAGTAGCGGAAGACGCCGAGGCGCTCGAATTCGGTTTCCTTGATGAAGCGGCAGAGCTCGTCGACGTCGGCCTCGGTCTCGCCGGGGAAGCCGACGATGAAGGTCGTGCGGATGGCGATGCCCGGGATGCCGGCGCGGATGCGCTGGAGCAGGTCGCGGATGTAGTCGCCGCTCGTCTCGCGCTGCATCAGGCCGAGCATGTGGTCGGAAATGTGCTGGAGCGGGATGTCGATGTAGCGGGCGACCTTGGGGCACTCGGCGATGGTGCGGATGAGCTCGTCGCTCCAGTGGGCCGGGTGCGTGTAGAGCAGGCGGATCCAGAAGTCGCCCTCGATGGCGTTCAGCTGGCGGAGCAAAGTGGTGAGGGCGGTGCCGCGCGAGGAGTCGACGGGCGTGCGCGGGTTCGGGCGCTGCTCCCAGGTGTCCATCCCGAAGAAGGTCGTGTCCTGCGAGATGAGGTTGATCTCCTTGACGCCTTCCTTGACGAGCTGGCGCGCCTCGGCGACGACGCTCTCGACCGTGCGGCTGCGGTGCCGGCCGCGGATCTGCGGGATGATGCAGAACGTGCAGGGGTGGTTGCAGCCCTCGGCGATTTTGATGTAGGCCGTGTGCTTCGGCGTGAGCCGGAAGCGCGGCGTGTCGTAATCCGGGATGTAGGTCGAGCGGCCCGCGACGTAGTCGGTAGGCGCGTCCTTCTTGCCGCGCTCCCGGGCGTAGATCTCCTCGATGATGGGGGCGACTTTCGTGACCTGGTCGAGGCCGATGAAGGCGTCGACCTCGTGCAGCTCGCCCTTAAGGTCCTTCGAGAAGCGCTGCGACATGCAGCCGGCGACGATCAGCTTCTGCTCCTTGCGGCGTTTCTTCATGCCGCGGTTCTGGTGCACTTCGAGGATGTGGCCGATCGACTCCTCCTTGGATGAGTCGAGGAACGAGCAGGTGTTGACGATCACCACGTCGGCCTGCGCGGCGTCGGGGATGACCGACATGCCGGCCTGGTGGAGGTGGCCGACCATGATCTCGCTATCGACGAGATTCTTCGCGCAACCGAGGGAGATGAGGCTGACCTTGATGGGCATAAAATAAAATGCGCCCGCTGATGCCGCGGGCGCGCTGGGAAGGGGGCGGCGGACGCGGCCTTACTTCTTCTTCTTGGCGGCGTTGGCCTTGACCTTGCGGCGCTTCTTGAGAGCGACGCGGCGTTTCTTCTTGATGACTTTGTTGTATTGTTTGCCCATAGGTTGGAAAGGTTGGACGGATGTTGTGCCCCAAGTGGCGCGCCGGAGTCAAGCGCGTGGGCCGGCTTCAATAACGCGGCAGCGCGGGGTCGATTTGGAGCGCCCAGGCGTCGATGCCCCCGGCGACGTTGCTGACCCGCGCGAAACCGTTGGCCCGGAGGAACTGCATCACGCGCAGGCTGCGGCCGCCGTGGTGGCAAAGCACGAGGATGTCCCGGTCCTGCGGCAGGTCGGGCAGGGACGCGGGAATCTGGCGCATCGGGATGTGCCGGCTGCCGGGGATGGCGCAGGCCGCGACCTCGTAGGGTTCGCGCACGTCGAGCAGCAGCGCGCCCTCGCGCAACTGTTGCGCGGCGGTGGTGACGTCGACTTCGAGCGGTGGAGCCATGGTGGAGGCGCGCAACATGCCCGGGCCGCCCGGAAAATCAACCCAGAGTTCGCCGTTGACGCGCGGCGGCGGCGCGCTGCCATAAAGCCATGACCGAACGTTTCGTGGTGATCATGGCCGGCGGCCGCGGTGAGCGGTTCTGGCCCCAAAGCCGACTCAAGAAGCCCAAGCACCTGCTGCCCATCGTGGGCCAGCAGCCGATGCTCACGCAGACCATCGCGCGCGTCCTGCCGCTGGTGCCGAAGAAGAACGTCTTTGTGATCACGACGCGCAGCCAGCTGGCCGAGGTACGCAAGGCCTGCCCGGGTCTGCCGCGCGCCAACATCGTGGCCGAACCGATGGGTCGCGACACCGCGGCGGCGGTCGGACTCGCGATGCTCCTCGTGCAGCAACGCAATCCCGATGCGGCGTTCGCCATTCTGCCGGCCGATCATGTCATCGGTGACGTGGCGAAATTTCGCGAGCTGCTTGCCGAGGCCTTCAAGGCCGCCGAGTCGGCCGACGAACTCGTCACCCTCGGCATCGAGCCGACGGAGCCCGCGACCGGCTTCGGCTACATCGAGCGGGGCGCCCTCTGGCACAGCGGTCCGGTGCGCGTGCTGCGCGCGAAGCGTTTTGTCGAGAAACCCACCCTGGCCAAGGCCAAGGCGTATCTGGCCTCCGGACGTTATTGCTGGAACGCCGGCATGTTCGTCTGGCGCGTACCGGTGATCGAGGCGGCGCTGAAAAAGCACGCGAAGGAATTGCACGCCGGCCTGCGTCAACTCGGGCAGGCCCTGCGGCGCGGCTCCGCTGACGCAGCGCTGGCGAAGATTTACCCGAAGCTGCCGAGGATTTCCGTCGACTACGCCGTCATGGAGAAGGCGCGCAACGTTCTCGTGGTGCCCGCCGGCATGGGTTGGGACGACGTCGGTTCGTGGCCCGCCGTGGCGCGCCACCACGGCAAGGATGCCGCGGGCAACGTCCTGCGCGGTCTCTCCCGCGTCGAGGCGGGGCGGGGCAACATCGTCATTTCCGAGGGTCGGCATCTCACCACCGTGCTCGGCTTGGACAACGTGGTCGTGGTCCACACGCCCGATGCGACGCTGGTCTGCCCGAAGGATCGCACGCAGGACATCAAGCAACTGCTCCAACGGTTGCAGGCCGATAAAAACACGCAGCGGTATCTCTGAGCATGCGCTGCCTCGGCATCGACTACGGCGCCAAGCGCCTCGGCCTCAGCCACGGGGACGAGGTCGGCGTCGCGGTGCCGCTGCCGGCGCTGACGGATGTCGCGACCGTCGAGCCGTGGGCGCGCCTCGGCCAGCTGATCCAGGAGCGGCGCATCACGGACCTCGTCGTCGGCTATCCCTACAACATGGACGGCTCGGTCGGCTTCAAGGCGAAGGAGGTCGACGCATTCGTGGCGCAGCTCAAGGAACGCTTCGGCCTGCCGGTGCACCTCGTCGACGAGACGCTGACCAGCTACGCGGCGGAGTCATCGATCAAGAAACAGGACCGCCGCGCCGTGCGCGACAGCGGCCTCATCGATTCGCGCGCGGCGACGATCATCCTGCAGGATTTCCTCGACCAGCAGCAACCGCCGGCTTTGCCGTCTGAGGAGTGAGTTGTTTGACCACGGATCACACGGATGGACACGGATTCAGAACAACCTTATCCGAGAGAATCAGTGAAATCCGTGGTTAAAGAAGTCGCCCGCTGGAAATGCGTCTGCGCTTACGACGGCGGGGCGTTCGACGGCTGGCAGAGCCAGGCGAGCGGCAACGCCATCCAGGACGTGATCGAGCGGCGCCTGCGTGCGGTGTTGAAGCGCGACCTGCGCATCCACGGCAGCGGCCGGACCGATGCCGGCGTTCATGCGCACGGGCAGGTATTCCACTTCGACACCGTCTGGACGCACGGCGCCGACAAGCTCCGGCTGGCGCTGCAGACCGGGCTGCCGCGGGCGATCCAGATCAAGAGCGTCCGGCGCGCCGCGGCGAAGTTTCATTCGCGCTTTGCCGCGAAGGGGAAAATCTACCGCTACGAGATTTTCCTCGGCGAGGCGGACCCGTTCACGGCGCCGTATTGCTGGTCGCTCAACCGCGAACTCGACTGGAAGGCCGTTGGCGAGGCGGCGGCGATGTTGCGCGGGAAGCACGACTTCAGGGCCTTCGCCGCCGAGGGCGGCACGGAGCGGGAGACGACCGTGCGCGACCTGCGCCGGCTGGATGTGGCGCGGCGTGGCCGGCGGGTGCGCCTGACGTTCGAGGCCGACGGCTTTCTCTACAAGATGGTGCGCAGCCTCACCGGCACGCTGGTCAACGTTGGTTTGGGCAAACTCACACCGGCCGACGTGGCCGCGCTGCTCAACTCCGCCCGGCGCTCCGCCCAGGTGCAGACGGCCCCGTCGCAAGGCCTGTTTCTGGTGAAGGTGATTTATTGAAGGACCGGGCTCCCTGTTTCTGTCATTGCGAGGAGCGCAGCGACGAAGCAATCCAGATGGATCGCCGCGCTTGGCTGCACCAAGCTCGCGAAGGCAAACAATGAACGCGACGATGCAAGAACTCTGGCGCGACACGCTCGATGTGGTGTTTCCGCGGAGCTGCGTGCATTGCGGCGGGTTGGTGGAGGGCGGGGGACTGCGGCACCTGTGCGTCACTTGCGAGCGGACGCTGCATGTCGTCGCGGCCCCGCATTGCACGACGTGCGGGCATCCCTTTTACGGCGAGATGCTGGCGAACCGCCTCTGCGAACACTGCGAGGCGCTCGTGCCGGAGTTCGGCGAGGGCAAGACCGCCATCCTGCTCAAGGGCCCGGGCCGCGCGCTCATCCATGCGCTCAAATACCACCACGGCCTGCACGTCCTCGAGGACATCGCGGAGCTCATGCGCCGGGCGCCGGGTTATGCGGACTATTTGCGCGGGGCCGTGCTCGTGCCGGTGCCGCTGCATCCGCGGAAGCTCCGCAAGCGCGGCTACAACCAGAGCCTCCTGCTGGCCGAGTGCGCGGCGCAAGCCGTTGGCGGGCAGGCGCGCGTCGAGGATTTGTTGCGGCGGGTCATAGACACCGTGTCGCAAACGCATTTCGACCGCGCCACGCGCCAGCAGAACCTGAAAAATGCCTTTGCCTTGGCCCCCGGCGCCGCCATAACCCCCGGCCAACGTTATATCCTAGTTGATGATGTGTTCACTACGGGCTCCACACTCAACGCCTGCGCCGCAATCCTGCGCCGCGCCGGTTGCCTGAGCCTGGACGTCGTCACTTTCGGTCACGGCTGATTCGCCATGGCACATTTCACCAAACCCAAACTTTCCGCTCCCAAGAAGAAGAAGAACATCCCGGAGGGCCTCTGGACCAAGTGCCCGGTCTCTGGCGAGATCATCTTCAACAAGGACCTCGAGGCCAATCTCATGGTCGTGCCGAAGAGCGGCTACCATTTTCCCATCGGCTCCCGCCAGCGCATCGCGGCGCTGATCGACGCGGACACCTGGGAGGAATACGACGCCAATGTGAAGTCGGCCGACCCGCTGAAGTTCGTCGATTCCGCCGCGTATCCCGACCGCATCAAGAAATACGAGAAAGAGAGCGGGCTGCCCGAGGCCGTCATCTGCGGCACGGGCCGGATCCTCGGCATTCCGGTTTCGCTCGCGGTGATGGACTTCCGTTTCTGCGGCGGCGCCATGGGCGCGGCCGTCGGCGAGAAAATCACCCGCGCCATCGAGCGCGCGGTGAAGAAGAAAACCCCGTGCCTCATCGTCAGCTCCTCGGGCGGCGCGCGCATGCAGGAGGGCATCTACAGCCTCATGCAGATGGCCAAGACCAGCGCGGCCCTCGGCCGGTTGAGCGAGGCCAAGCTGCCCTTCATCTCCATCCTCACGCATCCGACCACCGGCGGCGTCACGGCGAGCTTCGCCACGCTGGGCGACGTCATCATCGCCGAGCCCGGCGCGCTCATCGGCTTCGCCGGCGCGCGCGTCATCAAGGAGACGACCAAGCAGACGCTGCCGGCCGGCTTCCAGACCGCGGAATTCCTGCTCAAGCACGGCCTGATCGACCAGATCGTCCCGCGCACCGAGATGCGCGACCGCCTGGGCAACCTGCTGTCCGTGTTCCACACGCACAAGAAGCTCAAGGTCGAGACGGCCCCGGCCGTCGCGGCGGCCTCTTAAGGCAACTTTCAACGTTCAACGCCGAACGTTCAACTTTCAAGGAAGCCGCCATGGATTCCGGCAAGCGGGATTTCGATTTGGAGGAACGGCTGCTCGAGTATGCTGCGGACATCATCCGGCTGACCGAAACCATGCGCCGCACGCAGGCGGGCATTCACGTGGCCGCACAGTTGCTGCGCTCGGGCACTTCGGCGTTGCCCAACCATGGTGAAGCCCAAGCGGCGGAATCAGCGGCCGATTTCGTGCACAAGCTGAGCATCTGCCTCAAGGAGCTGCGCGAGACGCGGCGTTGGTTGCGCCTGGCGCAACGCGTCCCGCTGGTGAAGACGGATTCATCCGTTGACCCGCTTCTCCGCGAGACCGAGGAATTGATCCGGATTTTCTATCGGAGCATCTCCACCGCAAAAAAGCGCACTTTGAGGAAGGAGTCTTCAGGTGAACGTTGAGCGTTCGGCGTTGAGCGTTGAAAGTTCGGGTAATCCGCCCGCGCCGGATTACCCGGCCATCACCGAGTATCTCTTCGCGTTGAAGAGCATCGGCGTGCGCTTCGGCATCGATCGCATGCACCGGCTGGTCGAGGCGCTCGGCCACCCGGAGCGCCGCTACCCGGTCGTCCACCTCGCGGGCACCAATGGCAAGGGCTCGGTCTCGGCCATGCTGGAGTCGATCCTGCGTACGGCGGGCAGCCGCACCGGCCTCTACACCTCGCCGCACCTCGTGAAGCTGGGCGAGCGCGTGCAGGTCGACCGCCACATCCTGAGTGAGGCGGAGATCGTGGCCTACACGCACGAACTCCGGCCCGTGGCGCAGAAGCTCGCTGCGGCCGGACCGGACGAGCATCCGACGTTCTTCGAGTTCATGACCGCGATGGCCTTCCTGCAGTTCGCGCGCCGGGAAGTCGATGTGGCCGTCATCGAAGTCGGATTGGGCGGGCGGCTCGATGGCACCAACGTCGTGCAGCCCGAGGTGACGGTCATCACGTCCATCGGCCTCGATCACATGGAGCAACTGGGCGACAACGTCGCCAAGATCGCGCACGAGAAGGCCGGCATCATCAAGGACGGCCGCCCGGTCGTGCTCGGCCGCCTGCCCGCCGAGGCGGAGCAGGTGATCCGCGAGGTCGCGCGCGCCCACCACGCGCCGATCCACTCGGTGCGCGAGGTTTTCGGCGAGAATCTCGCCGATTATCCCGAAACCAATCTCGAGGGCGACTACCAGCGCTGGAACGCCGCCACGGCCACGCTCGCCGCGCGGCTGCTGCGCAGCCGGTTCAAGCTCGACGATGCCACCATCACGCGCGGGCTGCGGCAGGTCAGCTGGCCGGGCCGCTGGCAGCGCACCAGCATCGGCGGCCGGCCGCTCATCCTCGACGCCTCGCACAATCCCGAGGGCGCGCAGGTGCTGGAGAACAACCTCCACAAGCTCGTCGCCTCGACCGGTCGCAAGCCCGTCATCGTCACCGGCGTGCTGGGCGAGTTCCGCGCGCGGGCGCTGCTCGACGTCGTCTGCCGCTACGCGAAGGAGGTCCACCTCGTGCCGCCGCACCAGGAACGCGCCTGCACTTACGAGCAGCTGGAGACCATCGTGCCCGAGGAGCACCGCGCGCTGCTGCGCCGCGCCACGCTGGAGCAGGTTTTCCCCGACGCCCACCACTGCTCGGTCGGCGGCCCCGACGACACCGTGGTCGTCACCGGCTCGATCTACCTGCTCGGCGAAGTGCTCACCCGCATCGAACCCGACCGCGGCTCCGGCGAGGGCCGGTTGCAGGATTTCTGAGCTGAGCTCCCGCAACCTGCGGCTTCTTCAGGTTTCTTCGTCGGCGATTTCGCGGATGAGTAGACGCGCCTGAATGGCATCGGGATCACGCACGGTCGAGAGCACGCCGCCCAGCAGCCAGCAAATGGGAAGCTCGCGGTAGAAAATCGAGAAACCGGGGTGTCCGGGGATGATCATCTGCCGCCAGCCGTGCCGCCTGGTGCGACAGGCCTGCGGATTATGTTGAATGACTCGGATGGCGCGCGCGTAGGAGGCGAGAAATCGCGCGGCAGCCATCGGACTGTAGCTCCGGTAGTAGTCGTAAGCCACCTGCAGGTCGGCGGCGTAACCCTCGGCTTCGCGGAACTCCTTCATCGCCGCAGTCGGCGCTCGGCATCACCCGCCGGTTTCAACCGGTGGGGATGGGCGAGTGCGGAAGCGGCCCGGGAGTTGAGGGTGGCCAGCTGCGAGGCGGTGGGCCCTAGCTTGGCTTCCGCCTCGCGCCAGAGATGGTCCGCCACCGCAGCCTTTTCACGGGCGGACAAGCGGCGCAACTCGGCGGCGAGACGGGTGGTGACTGGCATGGCAACGAAGCTAGTCTGCAAATGGACTCAGGCAAGTCGGAAGCTGTTGTCTTGGCCGGCGAGGGCCGGCTGCAGGATTTCTGAGCAGCCGATTGCAATGGTGCTTGGCGGAGCTGAGTTGCCGGGATTTGCCCTCTGATGATCCTATTTGCCTGGCCGAAATATATGACGATCCAGTTGTCATGGGCAGGGCGCGTCCGTTGGGCGCGACGTGAATGAAAATGCGGCGGACTCAGGGGTGCCGCCTACCCGGGGTGAAAACCGCTTGCGAGTCGCCTGAGGTGCCGATCATCGCAAGTTGACAATGAACTGATGCCCGGCAAATTGTCCGGCATGAACACGGTCACTGTCCGCGAGCTGCAGAAGAACCTGAAGGGCGCGTTGCTGCGTGTGGAGCGTGGTGCGACGTTGCGGGTGACCCGGAGGCGGAAGGTGGTGGCCGAAATCGGGCCGGCGCGTCCGTCGGCGGCCACCAAGGGCTGGCCTGACCTGCGGGCGCGGGCGGAGAGCGTGCTGGGCAAGCGCGTGCTGCGGACCGAGGCGGCGGACGAGGTCCTGGCCGGGCGGGGGGACCGGTGAAGACCTATTTCGATTCCAGTGCGCTGGTGAAAATCTACGTCACGGAAGCGCATTCGGACCGGGCGCGGAAGGAGGCACAAGCGGTGCCGCAGATACCCTTCACCTGGCTGCACACGCTGGAGGTGGGCAATGCGCTGCGGGTTCTGGCTGGAGGGGGGTTGCTGTCTGCCGAGGAGTCGCGCGCTTTGCTCGGACAGATGGAGGATGACCAGCAGGCGCAACGGCTGGTCAGCATGACGATGGAGTGGCCGAAGGTGTTTCATGACGCGGTGCAATTGTCGCGTGGGCATGCCGCCCGGCTGCTTTGCCGCAGTCTGGACATCCTGCATGTGGCGGTGGCTGCGGAGCTGGGCTGCGCGCGTTTCGTGTCGGCGGACGACCGGCAACTGGCGCTGGCCAAGGCAGCCGGCCTCAAGCCCGTGGACATCCGGCAGGCTCGCTAGAAAGACGACGTGGTCGAATCTACCTGCTCAGTGAAGTGTACACCCGCATCGAACCCGACCGCGGCTCCGGCGAAGGCCGGTTGCAGGATTTCTGAGGACGCCGGACGTTATCAAGGTAGGGCGGAGCGGCCCGCTCCGCCGCGAGGGTGATATCACGTTCCCGGCGCACCGGGCCGGCGACAAGTGCGTCAGCATTGGCGGTGCGCCCTACCTGTCAGTCTGATACGCGAGGCTCAATAAGCGTCGACGATGACAACGTGCGCCTGGATTTTCCCGTCAACGGCGCCAGTTCCGAATCGTTGCGTCAGGGCCTTGGCCGCGGCGTCCGTTGCTTCCAGTAATCGGGAAGCATCGCGTGCCTCGATCTCGTTGCGGAGGGGCGTGCCCTGGCAATACGCAATGGCGGGGACGAGCGAAGATTGCGCCCGGCTGCGCGCGCTCACGGTCACAATCTGTGGCGGCCGTTGAAATCCGGCGGCCCTGAGATCCTGCTCGATAAGCCGAGGATCGTGATAACCGTGGGGTGTGCGCGCCAGGAAGCGCGGCGGATCCTCGGGAAAGATGGACTCCAGCGCCGTTGTGACGCTGTCTGCAAATTCGTTCTCCGCGATCCGATCCCACACGCTGAAGATGAACACGCCTCCCGGCTGGAGCACGCGCCGCGCCTCCGCAAAGGCCTTCGCCTTGTCCGGAAAGAACATGGCCCCGAACTGGCACACCAGGGTGTCGAATTCGCCCTCGTGGAATGGCAGTGCCATCGCATCCGCCTGCCGCCAGTCAACCGGGCGGGCTGTTCCGACTGCGGCGGCTTCATCCAGCATGGCTTGATTCAGGTCCGTGGCCACGATGGCCGCGCTTTGGTCCAGCATGGCGGCCAGGGCGCGAGTGACTATCCCGGTGCCGGCCGCGACTTCCAGAAGCCGCGCGACTTTTCTCGCCTTCAATCGCTCGCCCAAGTCCGCCGCATACGGCTCAAATATAAGCGGCACGAGGTGCTCCTCGTAGAATTTCGGGATCGAGCCGGCGAAGACCTTGTCTGTGTCAGCCATAGGTCCCGTTTTTTAAGTCAGGCTTTTTTGCTGGCGTGCTTTGCCGCGGACTGGCCGGGCAATTCTTCGCCAAACACAATCCGGTGACCGTCGGGAGTGACGACGGCAAACTCGCGCATACCCCACGGCTTGTCCTCGAGCGGGTGCCAGATCTCGACGCCTTTCTTCAGCGTCTCTTTGTATAAACCTGCCGCATCCCGGACGTGAAGATAGGCAAACCACGAGTGATCCCGGGCCTGCGACATCGGTTTCGCCTCGGGGCAATGGCCCAGACGCAGCATGCAGGCCCCGCGGCTCAAGAACGCCCACCCGTCGACACTGAAGTCCTCGGTGAAGCCGAGTTTTTCCACATAAAACCGCCTCGACGACGCCAGATCATTTACGGCCAGCACGAACATTGAGGCGAGGATTTCAGGCATAGGGAGGGCTTTTCTTTCGCTGGGTCAACGCCATCAGCCAGACACGAAGGGGCCACCGGAATTGTCTGTGATGCTCTGGTTAGCTCTTCTTTTCATCGAAGTAGATATGCGCTTCTTTCTGGGCCTCAGCAACAGCGGCATCAACAAACTCATTCACCTTCTTCTCTTCTTCTTTGGTCAAGCGCCGCCGAGAGAGAATCACGACGTCGTATCCGGCAATCTGTGGAACTAAAACGCACTCGATCTGGACGTCGCTGCCCAATCGACTGACAAAATCATCGAGCTTCGAATTTGCGATGGCCAGTACTGGTGCCGAATATCCTCCCGGTAGCGTATGGGTGATATGGACGTGCGAACCACTTCGAATCACTCTATCGCTTTCCAAATCGGGCGACAGCTTTCTTGTGCACGCTGACAGACACACGACAAGTAGGATGGTAGAAAAGGCATCGCGTGCTCTCATGTTTCTTTGGCTAGCAGTGTAATTCAGACTGCGTAGAAAGCCTACGCTGGCTTGGCCCGTTTGCAGGAGGAAGCATGACCGGCCGCGGGCTGGCAATAATGGAGTTCCACGGTCGGGTTGGACGTGAGGAGTCCAACTCGGTGGGTTCGGGCGGAGAAGCAATCCACTGAATCGCCACGTTCAGGTTGCGGAACTCTGGTCCGAGTAACGCGAATTTTCTGGATGGGCGCGGCTCGTCGGGACGACTCGCCCTACCTATGGCTGTCGCTTCAACTTGCTCTGCTCTCAGGCGAGGGCGAGCAGTTCGGCGGTGGAGGGGACGTCCTTGATGAGTTGCGAGGGTTGCGGGCCGACGCCGAGGTAGCGGAGATTTGGCAGGGTGGCGGGCAATTGGTCGGGGTAGGCGATCTGGACGAGCGTGCGGACCATCGCGGCGGTGTAGCGCTGGGCGTTTTTCGGCAGGTCGGCGAAGCGGCGCACGCCGGAGATGTCTTCGGCCCAGCCGGGATGCTTCGTGTAGACGGGCTTGAGCACGCGGCGGACGGCCTCGTTGCGCGGCACGTGGGTGTAGCGGCGGCCGTTGGGGTCCTCGTAGGCGATGCAGATGAGCAGCTCGTCGGCGCCGGTGAGGGCGTCGATTTTGTTGATCATCAGATCCTGGTAGCCGCCGTAGCGGAGGGCGTCGCCCTTCTCCACGGCATCATACCAGCCGACCATGCGCTGGCGGCCGGTGACGACGCCGAACTCGAGTTTCTTGAGTTTTTGGCAGATGGGCAGGCTGTCCTCCATCTGCGTGATGAAGGTGTGGGTGCCGACCTTGGTGTCGTAGGCCTTGGCGACGGCGAAGGTGTGGATCGGTTGCACGGGCACGCCGGCGCTCTCGAAGAACTCGGGCGTGAACGTGTGGGAGGCGGTGACGTTGGGCGAGAAGCCGTGGCGCTTGTCGAGCCAGTAGGCCTGGCCGAACTCGCCCACGATGCTGCGGCCGGCGGCGAGCTCGCGCAGCACCAGCTCGCGCACCTCGCCGATGTTTTGGCGCAGCTGCTGGCCGGCTTCCCAATAGACGCGCGTCAGCTCGGCGACATTCAGCGTGAACGGCTCGGCGCCGCGGAATTTCTGGAAATCGAATTCCTCCTTGGCGAACAGGCCCAGCTCGATGGCCTCGGCGTTGGCCTTGGTCTCGGCGGCAGAGAGTTTCTCGAAGAACGCGTCCCATGCCGCCGGGCTGACGCGGCAGACGTGCTGGATGGTGCGCAGGGCGCGGTCGGCGCGCGCGGCGAGCTTGCGGGCGAAGAAATTCGGGCCGCCGAGGAAGTCGGCGAACGTGATCTGCCACTGGCCGGTCTCGTCCTGGTAAGCGGGCGTGATGCCGCGGCCGGTGGAGCCGCGCGGCTCCTCGGCGAGGACGTTGACCCGGTAATCCTCCCACGCGAGGTCGAGCAGGCGGTGGGAGAGGTCGGAGACCATGGTGCGCTCGTCGACGACGAGGCGGGAGAAAATGGCGTAGCCCTTTTTCTCGAGTGGCCGGCCTTCCCAGAGGATTTTCCGCGGATCGGCGACGACGCCCGCGCCGATGGCGAGGTGCGGGACGGATTTCTCGACGACGCCTGCGGGCAGGAGGTTGAGGCGGATGCCGCCGGCGGTGTGGCCGGAGTTCGAGCCGCCGTTGACCTTGAAGACCACGGAGACGGCGGCGGGCGTGGAGCGGAGCTCCTCGATGACCTCGGGGATGAGGCGGCCCTTGCCTTCGTCACCGAAGGAGATGCCGACGTCGGCGATGAGCTGGCTGCGGAAAGGGAGGAGCGACATGCGATGCACGGCAGCCAGAGAAGGAGTCCCCGGTTGCGGAAAAGCTCAAACGCGACCCGCCCCGGGACAGCAAGGCAAAATGCCGGCCGGGCGGCGGCATGACAGAGTGAAGTCAACGTTCCGGCCCTTGGAAGGCATTACCCGGCAGGGCGAGTCGTCCCGACGAGCCGAAAAATGCCGCGGACAGGCGGCGACGGTCCAGGCAGCGCGCAACCGCGGCGCAGCCGGCGTTACTTCCCCGTCGGGTAGAATTCCCGGATGATGGCCTGAAACGACGGCTTGGGGCGGCGCTGGGCATCGAAGACGCCCCAGTGCTTCTCGACGACATGCGGCGGAGTGACTGCGCCGCCGCCTTTCCAGTTTTCGTCGAACGCCTCGAAGAGAATCGTGGGCACGCGATGCTCGGCCACCCAGCGGTAGTGCTGGCGCAGGTAACTCTCCTGGGCCGCGACGGAGACCTCGGCGCGCATCTGGTAGCCTTCTTCGCCGGGGTTCTTCCGCGTCGGGTCGTATTGCGTGGCCCAGCCGGTCTCGCCGATGATGATCGGGACGCCCGGGTGAAAACGCACGGCCTCGTCGTAGCGCGCAGCGGTCCACGCCATGGCGCCTTCCAGCGGCTGGCTGTTCCAAAGCGCGTAGGCGTGAAAGATGATGAAATCCAGCTCGGCGGCGACGGCGCGCGACTCGTCCTTGTTCCAGAAGTTATAGTCGTCGGCAGAGGTCACGGGCTGCTTGACGGCGGCGCGGACCTCCCGGGCCCAGCGGACGATGTTCGCCGGCTCGGTGCGGAAGCCCGACCAGAAGACGCAGGCCTCGTTGCCGATGGCGGCGGCGAGGACGATGTCGGGGTAGGCGTTGGCGAGGCGGATCAGGCCGTCGATTTCGGCGCGGTTCTTGGCCTGCTCCGCCGGCGTCCGGTCGGCGGTCACCCAGGCGCCGATGATCGCCCGCATCGGCAAGTGCTCGCGCCGGATCAACGCCAGCGTGCGCTCCGTGGCCGGCGTGAGTTCGTACAGGCGGATGAGTTGCCAGTAGCGGGAAACGAGGCGCAGGTCGGCGAGGATTTCCTCGTCGGTGGGCGGCCGCTGGTAAGGCGCCTCGCCGTCGCGATACGGACTGAAAGCGACGCCGCGGCCGATCCATTCGCCGTTCAACTCCAAGTTGAGCGGGCGCCGCCCGCCCGGCAGATTGTCCGCGGCGAAGGAAACAACCGCACCGAACGCGAGCAGCCCGAGGAGTGCGCAGCGCATGGTTGAAACTCAGAGCGGGCGATAGGCTGGCCCGAGGAACACTTCGATTGTCGCGATGGCTCCGGTGCGGGCAAAGACGGCGCTGCTTGCCGCCGCGTCCAAGGCGGTGCCGGCGACCTCGGTGATCTTGCCGCTCGCAGCGCGCAGCCGCAGCCGGGCCGCGTCGGCCGAGAGACGATAGACGACCGGTACTCCGCAGAACGTGAAGGCCAGCGCGCCGGCGGGCAGATCGAGGGTGGCGTTACGGCCGTGCAGGTCGACGTAGCGGAACGCGGCGGATGCCGGCGTGAATTCATTGGCGCGGAGCAGAGCCGGCGCGAAGGCAAGCACTCCGTCGCGCACGGAGACGCCGAGTTCGCCGAGGCGGGTGAGAATCTCCTCCTTGACCTGGCCGGTCATGCCCGGCTGCTGCGCGCCGGAGTGGCCGGGCGTGTGCGAGTACGGATCGGTCGGGATGGCGCCGTAGCTGGCCGGCGTCTTGTTGAAGCCGAGGCCGGCGCGCACGTCGTAGTAGAGTTCGGCGAGGCGGGCGGCTTCCGGCGCGGCGGCGGCTTGGGCGGCGTGCACGTTCTCCTGCACGGCGAGCAGCAGCTTCGCGACCATGTGCCAGTAGATGCAGCCCAGCCCTTCGTAGCCGAACATCGAGCCGCTGCGACCCGTGAAGGCGCGGTGGTGGAAAACCGATTCGTAGATCGCGCGCACCTGCGGGGCGTGCGCGGCGACGGCGTCGGCCCAGCGTTTTTCGGCGGCGAGCTGGCCGAGGCGCTGGTCGAGCGCGTCGGCGTTGACCAGGTCGGCATGGAAACGGTGCTGGCCGGAGGCGTCGTGCAGGATGAGACGGCTGTCGCCGGCCGCGAGCAGGGCGGTGAGCAGCGGGCAGGAAGCGACGGCGTCAGCCGGCAGCTGGTTGCGGTCGAGAAACCCGGGCAACTGCCGGTCGGGATAAAGCAGGTAGCTGTGCTGATCGGCGCGATAGAGCGGGCTGCGCCGGAGCGCGACGAGCAGGTCGACGGTCTCGGCGGGCGTGAGCAGGCCGGAGCTGAGCACAGCGACCTGGCCCTCGAGCATCGGCTGGAGAGGGTGGACTTGCAGGCCCCTGGGCTGGTCCGTGAACTCAAGGAGATTGTAGGCGTGGTAGAGGCCGTCCGCGCGCCGGTTGGCGCGGAGCGAGTGGTCGACGAAGTCGAGGGCGGTGTCGAAAAACCGGATGATGTCGGCGGGGGCCAGCGCAGCGGGCGCGCCGGGACCGTTGCGATAGACTTGGGCGCGGTAATCGCTGCCGGCGCCCGCGAGGGCATCGAGCAGCGCGCGGCGGGCCGTGCTGGAGATTTCGCGGGAGGCGAGGATGGAGCGGTGCGCGTCCAGCGCGGTCTGCACCTGCCGGGCGAGAGAGACGAGGGCGCCGGAAACGGATACGGGAGCGGAGTCGAGCGCGGGCAGCAGCACCGTGCGGCAATGCTGCAGCAGGCGGCGCAGGTAGCCGAGCGTGACGACCGAGACGCCGTAGCCGACGAGCGCGTTGTTGGCGTCGTTCCACTCAGGGCGCTGGGTGTTCATCCAGATGCCGCCGCCGGGCACGAAGTTGGTCAGACGGGTCAGGACGAGCAGCAGGAGTTTCTCGGTGAGGTTAACGTGAAGCACGCCGCCGCCCGGCGCGGGTACGAGGCGCGCGTCGGTGCCGGCCTGCGGCACTTGTTGCTCGATGGTGCGGTGCAGCGCGGCGTCGAACTCGATCGTGGCGCGCGGATTTTGCCGCATGGCGGCGTAGTGCGTGATGCGATAGGGGACGCGCGCATAGCTGTAGCTGGCGGCGCGCAGGCTCGCGGCGAGGCGGCCGGGGTGGAAGCGCGCAGACCACTCGAGGAGCTTGAGCAGGTAGATGACCTGATGGTCGCCCCAGTAACCGATGGTGGCCCAGGGATCCTCGTGATCGGGCACCTCCCAATCGATGCCGTTATGCGTGAGCCGGTAGGGGTTGTAGCCGTCGAGGGTCGAAGCGTTGAGGAATTTCGCGACGATGCCCTCGTAGAACTCGGGATAGCTCAGGCAGAGTGATTCCCAGTTCTGGAAAATATCGCGCCAGTTGCCCTCGTGGGTGAGAAGGCGCCGGCCCTGCGCGTCGCGCACGCGGATGCTGAAGCGGTTCCACGGCCGGCTCGGATCACCGTGGCGGCGGCTGAAGGTGATGGGCAGGTATTCGGCGCCGAGGCGTGCGAGGTCGGCGTCGCCGGTCTGCGCGATGCGCGCGAGCAGTTCGTCACGCGGGAGCGAGGCGGGCAGCGCGGCGAGAAGCGCGGCGTGCCGGTCGGAGGCGGCGCGGTTGTGCGTGCGCACGAAGGCGGCGAAATCCTCGCCGGGAATCTGGTAACCGTCGGCGAAGACGCCGCCGCGCATGACGTTGAAGAGAACGTTGGCGAAGTGGTGGGCCGCGATGGTCTCGTCGCCGCTGTGCTGGAGGCCGTCGGCGGAGGCGACGATGGCCCGGAGGCGCCGCGTGGAGGCGTCGGCGTCGGCGAGGGCGGCCTCGGCCAGGCCGCCGGCGGCGAGGGCCTGGCGGCGGGCGGCGACGTCGGCCTGGGTGAGGTTGGTATCGGCGACCATCAGCCAGCGGCGCGTCTGGCGCGGCGCGAGTTCGAGCGAGGCGGCGAGAGCATAACTGGCACGCACGCCGCGGCGGTGCGGCTCGGTCGCCGGCCGGCCGCCGGCGCAGAAGGTCTCAAGCTGCGCGTAGGAGAGGAGGATCGCGGCGTCGGGCAGGCCTTCGGACCAGACGGCGGCGGCGTGCAGCGATTCCATCGGGATGGCGCGATCGACGATGCCGGCGGCGAGAGTGTAGACGGCGAGCGAGGTGCCGGGGAGAAGCTCCGCGGTCTTGTAGGCATCGGTGAGGCAACTGCTCGTGCTTTGGAGGCGGGTGGAGACGCCGGGCGGCAGCAGGTTGCGCAGGCCGTCGAGGAGATGCAGCGAGACGGGACGGTCGCAGAGGCTCTCCAGTTCGCAGCGGCGGATGAGGCCGTGGGACTCGGCGCTGGACCAGCCGTAGCGGAACGCGAGGCCGAGACGGTGGTTGATTTCCTCGAACCAGACGCGGTCGCCTTCGACGCTCTTGAAGAGATTGCGCGTGATGGCGCGGTCGTGATCGGCGTGCGGGGCGAAGGGTTCCCACAGAGTCTCCGCGCCGTCGACGGCGACCCGCAACACCGTGCAGGGGCCGGTGAGGCCGGCGCTGTCGTAGATCTTGTCGACCGTCTGGTAGGGCAGGAGGGCGTGCTCGGCATCGATGCGGCCGGCGGTCAGCGCTCCGTTGCTGGCGAGAAAGAGCCAGAGGTCGGACGAGCTGACGACGTTCATGAAGAACGTCGGGAGGACGTTGACGCTGCTGATACGATAGTAGCGTCCGCCAAAGGCGTCGACGAGTGAGCCGGCCGGCTCGGTGGAAGAAAGGGGGAGGGAAGGGGAAGCGGACTTCACTGGAAAATGGGAGTAGAGCACTCGCTAACCCGGTGAGGAGCCGGAGTTAGAGTTGCGCCAGAATCAGACGGTCGCACAGGTGGGGTTGATAGTTTCAGGCGCGCGAAACTGGCTACCGAATCGTTTTTTTAAGGCAAGAACGAAGCTAGTGCACAAAAACAAGAACGATGTCTGATTTATGTGGCGAGATATAAAATATTAATTTCGTAATCCATTAAATAATAGCCAATAGTTAACATATAATGGTGCCATAGATTCATGCACGGTTGCATGCACAGCAATGTTGACAGCTATGCACAGTGCGCGATTTTCTTCCGTCAGTTCACGGGTATCTCGTGAACATTTTCCATATCCCCCGAGCTTAGCTGATCACTCGCTCCTTTTTCCGGGCGGGAGTGGCAGTGAGGCTCAGGGTTTTCGAACCCAAACCACCCCGCCATGAACACAACCAATCGTTCTGCGCTTCGCGCTGGACTGCTGGCCATGCTTTGCAGCTGGCCGCTGGCCTCCTGGGCCCAAGAAACAACCCCGGCTTCCGCCCAACCCACAGGCGGTAAGAAGGACGAGGCGACCAAGGAGGTCGCATCGCTTGATGAGAAGGTAGTCCAGTTATCACCGTTCAAGGTGACGACGGACAAGGACCGTGGCTATCGCGCCACGAATTCCATTTCGGGCTCCCGCCTGAACACCGCGATCAAGGACATCCCGATGCCCATCGAGGTCATCACGGAGCAGTTCCTGAAGGACACCGGGGCGAGGGATCTCCGCCAGAGCCTCCGCTACAGCGCGGGCATCCAGCTGCAGTCCCAGAACGACTACGGCACCCCCGGCGGCGCCTACCAGGGTCCGGGCGGCGTCAACAACCCCGAGGGCGCGACGGCCAACAAGAGCCAGTCCTCCGTCAAGATCCGTGGCTTCGTGACCGAGTCCGTCCTGCGCGACGGCTATCTCCGCCAGAACGCCACCGACTCGATCAACATCGACCGTGTCGAGGTCGTCCGCGGCCCCGCGGCGCTGCTCTACGGCGTCGGCAACTTCGGCGGCATCGTCAACTATCTGCCCAAGACGCCCCAGTCGAAGCAGCAGGGCGAGTTCAGCGTGGGCATCGGCTCCTACGGCTTCAAGCGCAGCACGCTCGACGTTACGGGCCCCGTCAGCCCCGGTTGGGATTTCAATTACCGGCTCAGCGGCGCGTGGGAGCAGTCCGATGACTACACGGACTTCCGCACGTCGCGGCACCACTTCTTTGCCCCGATCATCACCTTCCATCCGACCAAGAAGACGGAAGTGACGATCGACTATGAAAACGGCAGCGCCCGCGACCAAGGCATCGGCTTCCAGCGCGTCCGCTCCTCCGTCGGCCCCGGCCCGAACAACGACCAGAACGAGCACGCCGCCCACTACACGCTCCCGGGCACCAACTCGCGCACGTTCCGCTGGAGCGGCCCCGACACCTATCTCGACACGGAGTCCGACAATCTCCGCATCCAGCTCGACCAATCCTTCACGGACAACCTCCGCCTGCTCGTCGGCTACAACAAGTCGAAGGTGAAATTCGACAACCTCGACGTCTACGGCAACCTCCAGGGCTGGACCGACCAGTTCAGCAACGCCGACAGCGCCTTCGCGTTTGTGCCCTTCACGCCCGCCGGCCCGAACGGCACGAGCAATCTCGGCCTGGGCAACGTCGGCAGTCTCACCCGCGCCACGCTCGCCTATCGCTGGACCGGCTACAACGAGACCAACCGCCGTGACCAGGTCCGCGCCGAGCTGCTCTACAAGTTCAAGCTCTTCTCCGAGAGCAGCAACAAGTGGCTGCGCATGGACAACATGATCATGGTCGGCCGCACGGAGTTGCGCTTCGAGACCGACAAGACCACCTACCAGAGCGCTTGGAACCAGGCGAACAACTTCTTCTGGGTTACCAACTACTACAACCCCGGCAACGCCTCGCCCCTTCGCTTCGGCCAGAAGCAGGCCAACGGCACCGCCGAGCTGCCCTTCCTCAAGAACACCGGCTCGAAGGCCACGACTTGGAATCAGGCCGACTACGGCGTGTTCCAAGGCAAGTGGCTGGATGACCGCCTGACGATCGTCGCCGGCGTCCGCCGCGACCGCAACGAGACGACCAGCAGCAACGTCACGTACCTCGGCAACCGCGCGCCCACCAGCACCCGCCGCCCCGCCGAGTCGCAGTCGACCACCCAGATCGGCGCGTCCTTCGCGATCATCCCGGCGGTCTCCGTCTACGCCCTGTCCTCCGGCGGCCTGCAGCCGAACTTCACGGGCAACCGCGACGTGAACGGCAAGCCGCTGCCCGCCACGCTCGCCAAGAGCAAGGAAGTCGGCGTCAAGCTCGACCTCCTCGACGGCAAGATCACGGGCACCGTCAGCGCCTTCAAGATCAAGCGCACCAACTCGCCCATCTTCTACTGGTGGGCCCCGACCTCGAACTACGGCAGCCGCTTCAACCCGAACAAGGACATCGTCTATCAGGTGAACGAATTCCGTCCGTCCAGCATCGGCGGTCCGACCTGGACCAACGGCGCCAACGACGCTTCAGTCGCCCAGTGGGATGCCGCCGTCTCCGCCGGCGCCGCCTACCAGGTGGGCAACAACTGGTACGTCAACGCCTCCAAGGCCACCGGCGCCGCGTTCCTCGATGCCATCTTCGATTACACGAAGGCGCACAAGTACACCTGGCCGGGCTGGCTCTACAACACCGACGCCAACACGAACAACTCGTGGGATATGCGCGCCTCCGGTCCGGACGGCAGCGAGTACGTGCTCGGTGCCGACACCTCCAAGGGCTGGGACACCCAGATACTCATCAAGCCGAACGACAATCTCCAGATTTCGCTCGGCTACGCCCACGTGCAACGCGTGGTCGAGAGCGCCGGTCACTTCGCCAAGTCGCCCTATCCGCAGGACAAGTGGGCCGTCTGGTTCTTCCCCAACACCGACTGGGGCCTGACCAGCACCCCGCTCGACAAGGCCTACGGCAATGCGAACGACACCTCCACCTGGACTGGCACCCGCTGGGGCCAGGGTCTCCCGATGGACGACACGCCCGAGCACCAGTTCACCGCCTGGGCGAACTATGAGTTCACCAAGGGCACGCTCAAGGGTCTCTCCCTCGGCGCCGGCGGCTACTACGAGTCGCCCCGCCTCTACCTCTCCGGCCTCACGCACGGCGGCGGCCAGCAGATCACGGACAAGGACGGCAACCCCGTCATGCTCCGCACCAAGGCCCGCTACAACGTCGACATGATGGCCCGCTATGCCTTCAAGATCTCGGATCACGAAGCCAGCGTGCAGCTGAACGTGAGCAACGTGCTCAACGACCAGAAGCTCTACGGCTTCATCTACTCGGCGCCGACCACGGCCCGCCTCGTGTTCGACTACAAGTTCTAAGCCCAACCCGACCGGAAAAATTGCGAGCGCGCACCGCGAAGACGGTGCGCGCTTTTTCTTTTTTGGAATTCGTCGTCCGTACCTGCGACGGACCACCGGATCGTCGGCCCGTTCAGACCAGCCGGTTGGCAGCGATGACTTGCGAATACCAGTGTGCGCTGAGCTTGGGCGTGCGGCGCTGGGTCTTGAAATCCGTGTGCACGATGCCGAAGCGACGCGTGTAGCCGTCGGCCCACTCGAAGTTGTCGAGCAGCGACCACAGAAAATAGCCGCGGACCGGCGAGCCGTCCTGGATGGAGCGGTGCAGCTCCTTGAGGCAGGCGCGGACGTATTCGACGCGGTGCAGGTCGGGGCATTCGCCGTACACGACTTGGTCGTCGTCGTAGCCGCAGCCGTTCTCGGTGATGCAGATGTTTTTCTCGCCGTAGACCTCGCGGACGAAGCGCGGCCCCCAGTACAGCGCGCGGGGGGCGAGTTTGAGCCAAGTGCTGTCGGCGCACGGGTAACTGGGAGAGGTGGGAACGACTTCGGGCCGCCCATCGCGTCCGCGGCGGACATAGCAGCCCGAGTAGATGTTGAGGCCGACGAAATCCGCCGGCTGGCTGATGAGCGCGAAGTCGCCGCGCGCGACCTTGGGCCGCGCGGCACCGCACCGGCGCAGGTAGGCCGGGGCGTAGCGTCCGGTGTAGACGGCGCCCAGGATGGGCTGGTTGGCTTCCTCGAAGCGGGACCGCGCGGCGGCGACGTCGGCGGCCGATTCCGTGACCGGAATGATGCTCTCGCAATTGTCCGTCAGACCGACGCGAGCCTCGCGGCCGCCGTGTTCGCGCACCGCACGCACCGCGTGGCCGTGGCAGAGGAGGGCGTGG
The DNA here is from genome assembly GCA_016187925.1 of Opitutia bacterium. Lineage (GTDB taxonomy): Bacteria > Verrucomicrobiota > Verrucomicrobiia > Opitutales > Opitutaceae > Didemnitutus. The sequence continues at coordinate 107,261 of JACPIS010000037.1, forward strand.
TGCATCGTCTGGTTGACGACTTGCGGCGGATCGTGCCGGCCGGGCGCCTTGTCCATGCCGCCGTAGCCGTGGACGGTGAAGCAGCGGATTTCATTCAGCGTGATCCAGTGCTTCACGCGGTCGCGGAAGGTGGAGACCACGGTGTCGGCATAGGTGGCGAACGCGTCGGCCACCTTCCGGTTGCGCCAGCCGCCGTAGCGCGTCTCGAGCGCTTGCGGAAGATCCCAGTGAAACAGCGTGACCCAGGGGGTGATGCCGTTTTCGTGCAGCGCATCGAACAGCCGGCGGTAGAAATCGAGGCCACGCTGATTAACCGCGCCGTCGCCCTCGGGAAAGATGCGCGGCCAGGCGAGGGAGAGCCGGTAGTGGCGGAGGCCAAGCCGCCGCATCAGGGCGAAATCCTGCCGGAAGCGATGGTAGTGGTCGCAGGCGACCTCGAGCGTATCGCCCTGGCGGATCGCGCCGCGGCGCCGCGCGAAGTGATCCCAGATGGACGGGCCCTTGCCGCCGGTGAAGGCGGCCCCCTCGATTTGCGGCGCGGCGGTCGCGACGCCCCAGACAAAACCGCGCGGGAAGCGGCAGGCGTGGGGCGGGCGGGGCATCGGGAGAACCAAGCGGATTGCGCGCGGACTCAGGCCACGACATGCGGCGGCGGGGCGACGGTGAAGCCGTTGACGAGCTGCGCCTCGACGAGGATTTTCCGGCGCGGGGAAGCGGGATGCTGGATGCGATTGACGAGGCGCGTGAGGGCGGAGGCGCCGATGTGCTCGTGCGGCACGCGCATTGAGGTGGCGCGGCGCAGGCCGGCCGGCGGCTCGAGGCCGTCGAAGCCGGTGATGGAGCAATCCTCGGGCACACGGAGGCCGCGGTTCTGCAGATCCTGCATGAGCGGGTAGGCCTGGTGATCGGCGGCGCAGACCCAGGCCGTGACGCCTTGCTCACGGATCAGGCGCGCGACCGTTTCGGAAATCTGCGGCGGCAGGAGACGCGGGCCGTTCTTGTGCACGTTGATGACCCACTCGGGGTGGAACTCAAGGCCTTGGACGAACAACGCCTCGACGTAACCGCTGAAGCGGCGCGCCACCCAGTGGCCGCCGACCGGATACGCCCAGGAGAGAAAGCCGATGCGACGGTGGCCGGCGGCGATGAGCGTGTTGGTCAGCGTAAGCACGGCCGACGGGTCGTCGGTGTCGATGATGTCGATGCCGGGCTGGTTGTAGCTCTCGAGCACGGCGACGGTCGACAGTTTGCGCGAGATCATTTCCACCGCCGGTTCGGGAAACGGATAGATGAGGATGGTGCCGCGCCAGTCGTTGGCGCGGATTTGCCGCGAGACGGACTGGTTGCCCTCTTCCGGATGAAACTCGCCGGGCGCCTGGTAACAGACGTCGAGGTTTACGTGCTCGACGGCCGCGCGGTCGCGAATGCCCTTGAGGATGTAGGGGAACGTCGCCATCGCGACGTTTTCCGCCGGCACGCCGATCAGCACGCCTACCGTCAGGCGGCGCGAATTCCGCGTGCGGCGCGCCATGCGGCCGGGCGAGAGTTTGTAGCCCATCTGCTCGGCCATGTTCAGGACCTTGACTCTCGTCTCCATGCTGATGGCCGGATGATTCGCTAGGCTCCGCGAGACGGTGGAGCGGGAGATGTTCAATCGCTGGGCTATGAGTTCCTGATTGATGGAAGACATGACGGGGTGGGGCGGCCAGTCGTGGGGGTGCTGACCTCAAAAGCGCTGCAGAGTGGTTAGTGCAACAGACGCGGAAATCAAGGTTTAAAAACTATGCACGAAAACTAGGAATGAGATTGTGGATTGGGTGCACGAATTATTTGATTGTTTTCTAAGTCATTTTTTAATAAAAGTTAATTGATTACATGAAATGCTGCATCAGCATGCACAAATCGATGCACAGTGATGTTGACACCGATGCACTGTGCGCGATTTCCTTGCCCAGACGCGCGGGTTCCCCGTCCGTCTTTCTTTCCCAACGCCACTCCGAACTCCGTAGTCTGGCCGGCAACCCCCTCAACCCTGCGCCGAGCTAGACCGTGGAGCCTCAGGAGTTTTTCTAACCCAAACCACCCCGCTATGAACTCCAAGAATCGCTCGGCACTCCGTGCCGGATTGCTGGCCATGCTTTGCACATGGCCATTGGCCTCCTGGGCCCAAGAATCACCACCTGCTTCCGCCCCTGCGGATGCGAAGAAGGACGCGACGACCGCAGCAGTCGCCCCGATGGAAGAAAAGGTCATTCAGTTGTCGCCCTTCAAGGTGACGACCGACAAGGACAAGGGCTATCGCGCCACTAACACCACCTCGGGCACGCGCCTGAACACGGCAATCAAGGATCTGCCGATGCCGATCGAGGTCATCACCGAGCAGTTCATCAAGGACACGAACGCGCGGGATCTGCGGCAGGCTCTGTCTTACAGCGCAGGTATCCAGCTGCAGACGCAGAATGACTGGTCGAGCCCGACCGATTGGGCCTCCGCCACTCCCGGCCGCATCAACAATCCCGAGGGCGTGACCTCCACGGCCGACCAAAGCCACGTCAAAATCCGCGGTTTCCAGACCGAGTCGACCCTGCGCGACGGTTTCCGCCGCCAGAATTCCACCGACTCGGTGAACATCTCCCGCGTGGAAGTCATCCGTGGCCCGGCCGCGTTGCTCTACGGCGTCGGCAACTTCGGTGGCGTGGTCAACTACCTCGTCAAGCAACCCGAGGCCAAGAACGACGGTTCCATTTCCGCGAGCTTCGGCAGCTACGGCTTCAAGCGGGCGACGCTGGACTTCACCGGTCCGATCAATGACACGCTCGGCTACCGCATCACCGGCGCCTATCAGGACACGAAGGACCACACCGACTTCGCTCACGAGAACCATTTCTACGTCTCGCCGGTTCTCCTCTGGAAGCCTTTCTCCGGCACCGAAATCTTGATCGATACCGAGTTCGGCAAACAGGATCGCGATGGTATCGGCTTCCAAAACCTGCGCGCGGTGCCCAATGGCTTCGTCAACGATGCGGCGGGTTACGACGGCTCGTTCCTCAACATCCCCGGTCGCAACATCAAGGAGTTCCGTTGGAGCGGCCCGGATACCTTCAACAACAGCGAGGCCTACAACTTCCTCGTCAAACTCACGCAGCGCATCACCGACGACCTGAATTTCTCGGTCGGGGCGAACTACTCCAGCTTCCGTTACGATCAGCGTGACGTGAGCGCTTCCATCCAGAACACCAGCACGAGCACGCCGGCCTGGGCCATTGGCACAGTCGTTTATAGCCCGCTCGTCACAGGCCAGCAGGGTATCCCCACCGGTCCCCGCAACGCCACCGTGGGCTATCAGTGGAATGACTCGAAGGAGAACGATAAGCACAAGCAGATCCGTGCCGACCTGACGTACACCCTGAAGCTCTTCGAGAACGCCTCGTCGAAGTGGATGAAGATGGATAACACCTTCCTCATCGGTCTCAACTACACCAACGAGACCCACGAGTCCTCCAATTTCGGCACGGTCTATAACCGGAACAACTTCAAGAATCCGGGCGACTTCAGCCCGTTCCGTTTCGGTTTCATGCCGGATGGCACGCCTGATACGCAGATGGACGATCTGACGCACCGCAAGGACATCACGCAGGACGCCGCCAGCTACGCGATCTATCAGGGCAAGCTCCTTGACAACTGGGTCACCTTCATAGCCGGCATCCGCAAGGACCGCAGCTGGAATAAGAATTGGCACTACAATCCGCAATGGGGTGCCAACCGCACGGGTCACAATCAAGGCTCCGACCTGAAACCGGTAGCCGTCTACGGCACACCCAGCAGGGATACGACGCACCAGTATGGTATCGACGTGCGTCTGATCAAGGATGGCAGCCTGTCCGTCTTCGCCATGAAGTCCGAGGCCAGCCTGCCGAATTACAGCGGCGCCAAGGATTTCTCCGGCAACCTGCTCCAGTCCTCGCTCGGAGAGGATAAGGAAATCGGCATCAAGTTCGACCTCTTCGATGGCCGCGTGTCCGGCACAGTCAGCAAGTTCCAGATCACCCGCACCCGCGTGGGCATCGGCAATCCCGGTGGCACCTGGTGGGCTCCGACCAATCCGTCCAACCTCACGTTCAATCCCAACAAGAACATCGTCTATCAGGTCAACGATCTGAATCCGTATAACAACGGTTGGAATGGTGCTATCGTTGCTTCCAAGTCGCAGTGGGATGCCGCGGTCGCCGCCGGCACGGTCTATCAGGCGACGAATTCCGCCAACAACACCAACTGGTACGTCAATGCGTCCAGCTCCACGGGTGCGGCGCTCATGGACGCCGTGTTCGCCAATGCCGTCGCGCTCAAGCAGACCGGCTGGTGGGGCTGGATCTACAGCTTCGACAACCTGACCAATGAGGCGACGTCCGACTACAACGGCGGCGCTCCTCCCGGGCCGACCGGTGGCCAGTCTGTTCCGCTGGGTTCTGATCGTTCCTCGGGCTGGGATGCCCAGATCCTCCTGAACCCCACGGACAATCTGTCGGTGTCGCTCTCTTGGGCGCACATCGAGAAGAAGGTCCTCAACGCCTCGGGCTGGATCAAGTATCCGTACCCGCAGGACAAGTGGGCGATCTGGTACGCTCCGATCGACTGGGCGGATGGTGGCACGCCGGCCAGCCAGCGCTACACGGATGTGAGCGACACCTCGACGCACATCTCGTTCGGCAATGGGCTGGCGCTGGATGACACTCCGAAGAACACGGGTTCCGCCTGGGTGCACTACCAGATGGACAAGTCTTCCTCGCTTCACGGTCTCTCCTTTGGCGCGGGTGTGATCTACACCGGCTCCGGCTCGATCTACCCGGCCTTCAACCGCATTGTTCGCGATGCCAATGGCAACATTGTCTTCCTGAATACCGAGGCTAAGAAGATTTACAACGGCATGGCCCGTTACGAGTTCAAGGTCCGTGGCCGCGAGGCCAGCGTCCAGCTGAACATCGACAATCTGGCGAACAACACCGACTACTACGGCTTCATCGCGCAGGCTCCGCGCAAGTGGACTCTGACCTACTCGCAGAAGCTCTGATTCCCCACCCGGGCAAGGGGTAGAAATACAAACGCGCACCAGCTTCACGGTTGGTGCGCGCTTTTTCTATCTCCCTCCCAGTCTCTCTCTCCGGCTCCTTGGGCCTCGCCACCACACCCGCCTTTTCCTAAAAAGGAAGCGCTCAAACCCCAACTCGTCCCCGTCTTGTCCACTTCACAGGAACGCCTCAGTTTCCGCGAGAAATTCGCCTACGGCCTCGGCGACACCGCCTCGAATTTCTTTTTTCAGGTCTTCAACCAGTTCCTGGTCTATTACTACACCGACATCTTCGGCCTGAAGGCCGACGCGGTCGGCACCATGATGTTCGCCATGCCGATCATGGTGGCGCTGCTCAACCCGCTCGTCGGCATCGCCGCCGACCGCACCGAGTCTCGCTGGGGCAAGTTCCGCCCGTACATCCTCTGGGGTGCCGTGCCGTACGGTGCCCTCGGCTACCTGATGTTCGCCAATCCGGCGCTGGGCTCCGGCGGCAAGCTGGTCTTCGCCTACGCCACCTACGGGCTCATGCTTGTGGCCTACGTGGCGATCAACACGCCTTACTCCGCCCTCATGGGCGTCATGTCCGCCTCGTCCGAGGACCGGACCTCCCTTTCCACCTATCGCTTCGCGTGCGCCTTCACCGGCGGCCTGCTCATCGGCTGGCTCGTGCCGTGGCTGAAAGACCATAGCGGCGGCGCCACGCCCGCCGAGGGTTTCCGCAACACCATGGCCATCTTCGCCGTCGTGTCCGTGGGTATGTTCCTCTACACGTTTTTCAACACCCGTGAGCGTGTGAAGGCGCCCGTCAGCGCCCAGCAGTCCGTCTGGACCGATCTCCGTGATCTCAGCGGCAACGCGCCCTGGCTCATCCTATTCTTCACGGCGTTCCTGACTCTCGCCAATGTCGGTCTGCGCAGCGGCGCCAACATCTACTATTTCAAATACTGCGTGGGCGACGAGTCCGGCCTCGGCCAATACAACCTCTTCGGCGGTCTCGCGTTCATCATCGGCTCGCTCTCGACCAAGCTGTTCCTTCGCCTCGGCTCCCGGCGCGCCCTGATGATCTGGCTCACGAGCCTGAACGCCCTCGCCATGGGCGCGTTCTATGTCGTCGACGCGCACAACCTGCCGGTGCTCTACGCGCTGAACATCTTCGCCGCCTTCGTGGCCGGTCCGACTCCCGCCATTGTCTGGTCGATGTATGCCGACACAGCCGACTACGGCGAATGGAAGTTCGGCCGCCGCAGCACGGGCCTCGTCTTTTCCGCGGCGGTGTTCGCGCAGAAGGTCGGCCTGGCCCTCGGCAGCGCGATGCTCGGCTGGCTGCTGAGCTATTACGGCTACGTGGCCAACGCCGTGCAGACTCCGCGGGCGCTCTTCGGCATTCACCTGGTGTTCGCCATTCTGCCGTGCGCCTTCGCCCTGCTCAGCGGCCTGTCGGTCATTTTCTACCGGCTCGACGAGACCACGGTGAAGCAGATCGAGCGCGAACTCGCGGCGCGCAAGGGCCCGCCTGCTCCCGCGGCCGCCTGAGTTTCCATTTCCCATGACTATGCGTTCAACCTCCCTCCAGTCTGCGGGTGCGCTCGCCGCGCTCGCCCTGTCCATGACCACCGCTTCCTTCGCTTCCACCTGGTCGCTTGTCCAGACCGCGCGTGACAACGGCCAGCGCCTCGAATCCATCGCCGCCCCGGCTCCGGCGGCCGGCGCGCCCGCCGCGGGCGCTCTCACGCTTGATCCGGGCAAACGCTATCAGGAGATCGTCGGCTTCGGCGGCGCGCTCACTGAGTCCTCCGCCTGGGTGCTGGCCCAGCTGCCGGCCGAAAAGCGCGCGGAGATCCTCCGCCGCTACTACGACCCGCAGGAAGGCATCGGCTACACGCTCGCCCGCACGCACATCAACTCCTGCGACTTCTCGCTCAACATGTGGGCGCTCGACGACGTCCCGGGCGACTACGACCTGCACAACTTCACGCTCGCGCCGATGCGCAAGTGGGTGCTGCCGCTGATCCACGACACGCAAAAGATCGCCGGCCCCGACCGCTTCAAGCTGCTCGCCTCGCCGTGGAGCCCGCCGGCCTGGATGAAGACGAATTTCCGCATGGACGACGGCGGCACGCTCCGCCGCGAGTACGCCGCGCCGTGGGCGAACTACTTCGTGAAGTTCATCCAGGCGATGGAGCAGGAGGAGAAGATTCCGATCTGGGCCCTCACGGTGCAAAACGAACCCGAGGCGCACCAGACTTGGGAGTCCTGCCTCTACACGCCCGAGCAGGAGCGCGACTTCGTCAAGAACCACCTCGGTCCCGCGCTGGCCCAGGCCGGCTACTCCGGCATCAAGCTCATCGGGTGGGACCACAACCGCGACCGCACGGAAGCGCGCGCCGATGCCATGCTCGGTGATCCCGAGGCCGCAAAATATCTCTGGGGCATCGGCATCCACTGGTATGTCAGCGAGGATTTCGCCTCCTCGGCCCGCGTGCATGCGAAGTTTCCCGACAAGCCCATCCTCTTCACCGAGGGCTGCGTCGAGAGCGGCGCCCTCATCGGCCGTTGGGACAACGGCGAGCGCTACGCCCGCAACATCATCGGCGACCTCTCGAACTGGGTCACGGGCTACATCGATTGGAACATCGTGCTCGACCAGCGCGGCGGGCCGAACCACGTGGGCAATTTCTGCGAAGCTCCCGTCATCGTCGACGTGAACACGAAGGAAGTGCGCTACATGACTTCGTTCTACTACATCGCGCATTTCTCGAAGTTCGTGCCGCCCGGCGCGCACCGCATCGGCACCTCCGGCGGTCCGGCGCAGCTGCAGACCATCGCCTTCGCCAATCCCGACGGCTCGCTCGTCACGGTCGTGGTCAATCCGACCGATGCCGCCGTGGGTTTCAGTCTCGCGGCCGCGGGCGAATCGCTGGCGTGCTCCATTCCCGCCCACGGCATCCAGACCTACGTCCGCTCCGGCCGTTGATCTCGGTTATGTCCTGTTTTCCTCAGCGGTGTCCGGCATCCATGCTTGATTTCATTTTTTGCGCCCAGCACCCTGTGCCACCCCTTGCGGCTGTTTGTGCGCCGGCCCTTTTCTCCCCACACACTCCCCCGTCATGCAAGTCAACCTAACCTGGCTCGATTACTTCATCCTGCTCGCCTATACCGGCTTCGTCGTCGGCATTGGCTTCGCTCTTCGGAAATACATGAAGAGCTCGTCGGACTTCCTTACGTCCGGCCGTTCCATCCCCACGTGGGTGACCGGACTGGCGTTCATCTCCGCCAACCTCGGTGCGCTCGAGCTCGTCGGCATGGCGGCCTCCGGCGCCAAGTACGGCATCGCCACCAGCCACTTCTACTGGGTGGGCGCGATCCCGGCCATGATCTTCCTCGCGGTGTTCATGATGCCGTTCTACTACGGCTCGAAGGCGCGTTCGGTCCCCGAGTATCTCAAGATGCGCTTCGATGAGCGCGTCCGCGCGCTGAACTCGATCTCGTTCGCCGTCATGACGGTCTTCGCCTCGGGCATCTCGATGAACGCCCTGGCCAAGCTCCTCAATCTCCTCCTCGGCTGGAACTATCACGTCTCGCTCTGGATCTGCTCGGCCATCGTGCTCCTCTATGTGCTGAAGGGCGGCCTCACCTCCGCCATCTACACCGAGGTGCTGCAGTTCTTCATGATCGTGCTCGGCTTCGCCCCGGTCGTTTATCTCGGCCTCAAGGACGTCGGCGGCTACTCCGCGATGACGCACCTGCTCGAAGGCGTCGCCACCAACCCCGGCGCACTCCACCTGAAGGAAGCGGGCACGACCTACGGCGCCAACGCCTGGTCGAGCGCCTGGCAGCCGCTGCTCGGCGGGCCGTCCGCCAATCCGATGGGCGTCGACTGGTTCTCGATGGTCTTCGGCCTCGGGTTCGTCCTCTCCTTCGGTTACTGGTGCACCAACTTCCTCGTCGTCCAGCGCGCCATGGCCGCGCGCAACATGACCGCCGCGCGCAACACCCCGCTCGTGGCCGCCGTGCCTAAGATGCTCTTCCCGGCGCTCGTCATCGTCCCCGGCATGATCGCCGTCGCCCTGATGACCGTCCCCTCGAAGGGCTACCGCATCCCGGCCCCGATCCTCGACGACGCCATCTACGCCAAGGCCCAGACCGTGGTCGCCTCCGTCGCCACGCTGCCCGCGGACGAGGCGCTCAAGCAGGTCAGCGCCGCCGTCGGCAAGAAAATGGATGCCGCCGCGGTCGCCGCTCTCATCAAGGACAACGCCGCCGGCTCGCTCGCGCCCGCCGTCTTCAAGGACCGTCTCTGGAACGCCGTGGCCGAGTACGATTACGACGGCGTCATCCTCTCGCTCGTGAAGCGCTATTGCCCGCCGGGCCTCCTCGGCCTCGCGCTCACCGCGCTGCTCGCGTCCTTCATGTCGGGCATGGCCGGCAACGTCACCGCCTTCAACACGGTGTGGACCTACGACCTCTACCAGGCCTATCTCGCGCCCAACAAGAGCGACGAGCACTACATGTGGATGGGCCGCGCCGTCACGGTCGTCGGCATCGTGCTGAGCATCGGCTGCGCGTATTTCGCCGCCATGTACAACAACGCCATGGATATCATCCAGCTGGTGTTCGGCTTCGTGAACGCGCCGCTCTTCGCCACGTTCCTCCTCGGCATGTTCTGGGCGCGCACCACCGCCACCGGCGCCTTCCTCGGCCTGCTCGGCGGCACCGCCACCTCGGGTCTTTTCCACGCGCTCACCATTGCCCAGGGCAACGCGCCCGGCGTCAAGGGTGGCTACCTCGGCGTGCTCCACACCTTCCCGAGCGAGATGGCGCAGAACTTCTCCCTCGCGACCTTCGCCTTCCTCGGCTGCTTCGGTCTCACCCTCGGCATCTCGCTCGCGACTTCGCGGACGAAGACCGACGACGAACTGCGCGGCCTCGTCTATTCGCTCACGCCCAAGATCAAGGACGAAGGTGCCGCCTGGTACCAGCGCCCCGGTGTCATCGGCGTCGTGCTGCTCGCCGCCTGCGTCGTCCTCAACCTCATCTTCTGGTAACCCAAGGAGTATTTTATGGGACTCGATATCCGCTGGCCCATCGGCCTCATGTTCTCACTCGTCGGTCTGCTCATGACCGGCTACGGCGTCCTCACCAAGGGCGACGCCGAGCTCTACCGCCGCTCGCTCGACATCAACATCAACCTCATCTGGGGCCTGGTGTTGCTCGCCTTCGGCGGCTTCATGCTCTTCATGGCCGCGCGCGCGAAGAAAAACGCCGGCCCGGACGCCGGGAAGTAATTCCACTCCGCTTCCTTTCGCCCGCCTCGTGCGCCTGGCTCCGCCGGCCGCGCGAGGCGGGTGTTTTTTGGGCCGGCAAATCGGGTGCCCGCTCAAATGCGCAGAAAAATCTTCCGCTGGTAAAGGAAGCGGCAGAGCGCGAAGCACAGCGCCGCACCGACCAGCGCCAGCACGAGCCCGCCGAGACCGGGCCACAGCGCGTTGAGCGCCGTGGCGATGTCGCCGCCGGCGAAACGCTCGGAGAGTTTGCCGAAGTCGACGATGTTGCTCGCGAGATAGATCGCCAGCGGGTTGGCGCCCACCCATACGAACGGCCACGCCCACACGCGCACCTGCGCCACATCGAGCACGAGATAAAACGCACCCAGCAGCGCCGCGCTCCAGCCGCCGGCCACGAGCACGAACGACGATGTCCAAATCTTTTTGATGACGGGAAACTGCAGACCCCAGGCATGGCCGAGCGCGATTAGCACCGCGCCCGCGCCGGCGAGCCACCAGCCTTTGGCCGCCGGGCTGCGGTCACTGCGTTTCAACCACAGGCTGGCCAGCGCGCCAAGCAGGCACGACGCGATGGCCGGGAGGGTACTGAGCAGGCCCTCCGGGTCGTGATCGCCGTCCCACTGGTGCAGCGGCAGGTAGTGCGCATCGATCCAGTTGGCGAGGTTGTGCCCCTCGGCGAAGTCGCCCGCGCCGAAGCCCGGCACGGGCACGAAAGTCAGCAGCGCCCAATAACCCGCCAGCAACGCAACGGCGGCCACGACGAGCCCGCGCGGCCGGAGATACAGGTGGAGCAGACTGGCCGCGCCGTAGCACAGCGCCAGCCGCTGCAGCACGCCGAGCAGGCGCACTTCCGCCAGCGGCGTGGCGAAGCCGCCGTAATAAAACAACCCGAGCACATAGAGCAGCAACGTCCGCCGCAGCACGCGGCGGAGCGCCGCGCCGCGCCCTTCGGCGGCGACCATCTTGTCCAGCGAGAGCGGCACGGCGGCGCCGACCATGAAGACGAACAGCGGGAAGATAAGATCGTAGAAATGAAATCCCGCCCACGCCACGTGCTCCAGTTGCTCCGCCAGCGCCCGCACCGGCGGGCCGCCCTGCAGGCGCGCGACGGCGCCACCGATCGCGTCGGCGCCCACGATCCACAGCATATCGAAACCACGCAAGGCATCGAGCGACAGGAGGCGAGGCGATGACGGAGTCGGGGCGGGGGACACGACGGCGGGCATGACGCGCCGATGCTTGGCGGACGCGGCGGGACTGTCGAGTGGAGGTTTTTTCCCATCGCATCCGTTCCCGTCCTTTGCTTGGTTGGATTTCCTATGCGAAGCCTTCCGAGCCGTCTGCTCCTTGTTGCTGTGCTTGCGATCTCCGCCCTTGCGTCGACTGCCAGCGCAGGGCCTCGACTCTCCCGGGAAGAAGCCTTTCTCCCCGCGGCGCGCGCCCTTGTCGGCCGGATTTTGCCGGCGCATGCGGCGCAGATCGACGTGGAGGCGCTCCCGCGCGCAGCCGACGGGCTCGATGTGTTCGAGGTCGAGACGCGCCGCGGCCGGCTCGTGCTGCGCGGGCACAACGGCGTGACCGTCGGCTCGGCCTTGAACTGGTATCTGCGCAACGTCGCCCACGCCCAGATTTCCTGGAACGGCGACAATCTCAATTTGCCCGCGCAACTTCCGCCCGTGCCGGAGAAGGTGCGGATCAGTTCGCCCTACCGGCACCGCGTCTACCTGAACTACTGCACGTTCAACTACACGATGTCCTGGTGGGACCGGGCGCGTTGGGAGCGCGAGATCGACTGGATGGCGCTGCACGGCATTACCATGCCGCTCGCCGCCACAGGACAGGAGGCGGTCTGGCAGGCCACGCTCCGCCGTTTCCGGATGAACGACGACGAGATCCGCCGCTTCTTCGCCGGCCCGGCCTTCGGCGCCTGGCAGTGGATGACCAATATGGAACAATGGGGCGGCCCGTTGCCGCAGCCGTGGATCGATTCGCACCTCGAGCTCGGCCGCTTCATCATCGAGCGCGAGCGCGAACTGGGCATGACGCCCATCCTGCAGGGTTTCACCGGCTGCGTGCCGCTGGCGTTCCTCGAGAAATTCCCCGCGGCGAAAATCCTGAAGAAGCAGATCTGGTGCGAAGTGCCGCCGGGCACGGCGCAGCTCGATCCGGAGGATCCGCTCTTTGCGGAGTTTGGGCGCGCGTTCCTCGAGGAGCAGACCCGGCTGCTCGGCACCGACCACCTTTACGCGGGCGATCCGTTCCACGAGGGTGAGCCACCGCAGAACACGCCCGACTATCTACGCGACGTCGGCGCCAAGCTTTTCCAGATCGCGCACGACTTCGATCCGCAGGCGATCATCGTCATGCAGGGTTGGACGATCCGCGAGGGCATCGTGAAGGGCATCCCCGCCGACCGGTTGCTCGCGCTCGATCTCACGGGCCAGAAGTGGCGCGAGACGCAGGCGTTCTGGGGCCGCCCGTGGGTGGCGGGTATTCTGCACAACTTCGGCGGACGCCACTATCTCGGCGGCAACCTGCCGCAGCTCGCGTCCAATGCCCCTTCGTTGCTCGCCGATCCCGCAAAGGGCGGGCAACTCGTCGGCGTGGGGCTTTTCCCCGAGGCCATCGAAATCAATCCGCTGCTTTACGAACTGGCGACCGACCTCGCCTGGCACCGCACGGCGCCCGACCTGCCGGCGTGGACGCGCAGCTACGTGCTCGCCCGTTACGGCCGCGACGTGCCTGCCGCGCAGAGCGCCTGGGCGCGCCTGGTGGCGTCGGTTTACTCGCAGCGCAGTCCCGAGCCTCCGATGGAGAGCCCGTTGCAGGCCCGCCCAGCCCTCGCGGCCATGACGACCGCGTCGCCCTGGGGTTCGTTCGAGCGCGATTACGACATCACACAGGTCTGGACCGCGTGGGGCGAACTACTGACGGCGGCCGAGTCGCTGGGCAGTGTGGACCCGTTCCGCTACGATCTGGTCGACGTTGCCCGGCAGGCGCTGGCCGATCTGTCGCTGCCCTTGCAACGCGAGGTGACGGCGGCGTGGCTTTCGGGCGACCAGGCGCGTTTCACGGCGGCCAAGGCGCGCTTCCTCGATCTCGGCACCGATCTCGACACGCTGCTGGCCACGCGCCGCGATTTTCTGCTCGGGCCGTGGTTGGCCGATGCCCGCCGCTGGGGCACGACGCCGGCCGAGGCCGACCAGTTTGAGCGCAACGCCCGGCAGTTGATCACGGTCTGGGGCCCCGACAGCCCCAAGGCCTACATCTTCGACTATGCCTGCCGCCAGTGGGCGGGGCTGCTGCGTGGCTTCTATCTGGAGCGCTGGAAGAAATTCTTCGCGTATCTCGACACGCAGCCGGCCAGCTACCGTGACGACCAGATTGCCCGCGGCACCAACCGGCCCAACAACGACGCCAGCGACTTCTACCGCGAGCTCTCGCGCTGGGAATACGCGTGGTGCGAGGCGCACGAAAGCTATCCGACCGAGCCGCAGGGCGACAGCGTCGCGGTGGCGCGGGCACTGTTCGCCAAGTGGTCGCCGGTGATGCGCGAGAGCTGCGCGCGCTTCGACTGGAAAAAACTCGAGCCGAAGCCCTGAACCGGCCTACTTGGCCGTCGGGTAGAACTCGCGGATGATGGCCTCGAACGAGGCCTTCGGTTTGCGGTTCTCGTCGAACACGCCCCAGTGTTTCTCGGCGGCGAGTTCACTGACCTTGGCGCCGCCGCCCTTCCACGGTTCATCAAAAGCTTCGAAGAGCAGGGTGGGGACCTTGCGCTCGGCGACCCAGCGGTAGTGCTGGCGGAGGTAGGCTTCCTGCGCGGCGACCGTGACCTCGCCCTTCATCAGGCCGCCTTCCTGCCATGATTCCTTGCGGGAGGCGTCGTGCTGCGTGGCCCAGCCGGTCTCGGACAGGACGATGGTCTTGCCCGCGTGCAGGCGCTGGACGCTGTCGTAGATTCCGTTGGTCCACTGCAGGGCCTCGGCAACCTGCCGGCCGTGCCAGAGGGCATAGATGTGCAGCATGATGAAATCGACCTCGGCGGCCACGGCCTTGGACTCTTCCTTCTCCCAAAATCCGTAGTCATCCGCCGTCGTCACGGGCTGCTTGATGCCGGTGCGCACATGACGGAGGTGGCCGAGAAGAATCCCGGGCGTGTTGCGGTGGCCGGACCACTCGACGAGGGTTTCGTTGCCGACGTTCACGGCCAGCACGATGCCAGCGTACTCGTTGGCGAGGCGGATGGCGTTGGCGACTTCGGTCTCGTTCGTGGCGCGATCGGCGGGCGCATTTTCCTGTTTGATCCAGGCGCCGAGGATCACACGGATCGGCAGCCGGTGGGCGCGGATGAGCCGGAGGATCCGCTCGGACACGGAGGAGGAATCGTAGACGCGGATGAGCTGCCAATAGGGGCTGATGAGTTTCAGGTCCTCGAGGAGCTGGGCATCTGTCGGCAGTTGCTGGCCGTCCGGCTCCTGGCCGCGGCGGTAGGGTCCGTAGGCTACGCCGGAGCCGATCCAGCGGCCCTCGAGCTCGAGATTCAGCGGGCGCGTGCCGCCGGCCGGGGTCTCGGTGGCGGAGACGGCGGCGAACGAAAGGAGCAGAGTGAACAGGCAGAGAAGAGAACGGGTAGACATGGGGAGATGGGTGGTGGAGCGTGCTGCTTCCGCGCAAGCGCGGTCAATACCCGCTTGTGCAATATTCGGAAAAATCGAAACCGTGCACGGGCGTCAGCCGTTCGCATCCGCCGCCGGCTGTTGCGTGCGCCAGGCGACGAGCCAGGCGAGCACGGCATACGCGGCGCTGGCGAGATGCGCGCTCGTGGCGACCTGGATGCCCGGGTCGTCGAACCGGATCATGCCGCCGCCGCGTCCGCCCTGCACCGCTTCGAAAATCACCTCGCCGACATAGATCGCGAGCACGGCGGGCCAGAACCAGTCGGACCAGTTGCGCTGCCAGCCCTGCCCGGCGAAGAAGAGGAGCAGCCCGAGGTTCACCGCGCTCAGACCGCCGTAGCGCAGCATGCCCGGATCCAGCCGGTAGATCACGGCGGACACGAACAGCGGCATGAAAACGAGGGCCAGCCGGCTGAACCACGGATGGCGCGCTTCCAGCCACCACCCGAGGATCACGAACAGCCCGACGTCGGCGATGAAGTGCGGCCAACCGAAGTGCACCACATGCCCGGTCCACACCCGCCACCACTCGCCTCGAGCCAGGGCGGCGCGGTCATAGAGGAGCACGTCGCGCCAGCCCGGGACCAGTTGGATGAGCAGGGCGGCGGCAGCCAAAGCGAGAAACGTCCAAGGTGGACGTCCGGGGAATAGCTGCCGCAGCCAGTGCATGCGCATCACTCGCGGCGCAGGCCGCGCCGGACAGCCAGCAACGCGAGCGCGCCGACGAACCAGAGGCTGGGCGCGCCACCGCCGCCACCACCGCCGCTCGACGGCGGCGGCGCAGGAGGTGGAGGCTGGTTGACCGTGAGCGTGGCGGTGTTGCTGACACCCGAGCCTGCGGTGTTGACCGCGGTAACCGAGTAATTGCCGGCGCTGCCCGCCTGCGCATTGGTGATGGTGTAGGTCGTGCTGGTGGCCCCGGGGATGGCGGTGCTGCCGAAGAACCATTGCAGCGTGGGCGTCGGATTGCCCGCGACCTCGACGGTGAAGGTGACATTTGCTCCGGCAGTCACGGTCTGGCTGGCCGGCTGCGTGGTGAAGGAGGGGATGGTCGTGGCCGGGTTGACGGTGAGCGTGGCGGTGGTGCTGGTCGCGGTGCCGGCGCTGTTGGAAACCGTGACGGAGTAATTGCCGGCGTTGACCTGCTGGACGCTCGTGAGGGAGTAGCTGGCGCTGGTGGCGCCACTGATCGGATTGCCATTGAAGTGCCACTGATAGGTCAACGTGCCTGTGCCGGTCGCGGCGACCGTGAAGGTGACGTTCGCCCCGGCAGTCACCGTCAGACTGGTGGGCTGCGTCGTGATAGTCGGAGCCGAACCGCCGACGGGGGTGAAGACGAGGTTGAGCGTGATTCCGGCGCAATCACCGTCGAAGCCGTCGACCGCGATGAGGTAGGTGGTGCCATTACCGACCGTGAAAGTCACGGTGCTGGCTTGGACGACGCCGCGGTCGATGTCGTCGTTGGACGCGATGGTCGCGAGCGAGCCGACACTCGTGCCGGTATAGACGCCGAGGGTGGTGTCGAAGCGGCTGCCCCGTGTGTCGAGGGTGACGCTGCCGTCGGCGGGTGCGGTCCACTTCCACCAGACGGAGCGCCCGCCGCGATCGCCGGCGTGGCTGGGCTCGTTTGTTTCCTTGGTGGCGTTGGTATTGAAGCCTGTGGCGGTGACGGCGTTGTTGGCCAGGGTCAAGGCGATGGCACTGGCGAAATTGTCGTTGGCCGGGATGCCGGGCGGACCGTAGAGCTGCTGCGCGCCGTCGATGTCGTCACTCGTCTGGGCGTCGATATTGCTGACGTGACTGTTCATGATCGCCGCCACGGTCTGTCCGCCTTCGTCGGGATGATCGAGACCGAGGCTGTGGCCCAGCTCGTGAATGGCGACGCGCCGCAGATCGACGAGATTCGCCCGGCGGATGCCGCGGTAGGAGTCCCAGGTCCACTTGGTGTTGAAGATGATGTCGGACTCGGCGCGGTCGTTGCCCCGATGCCAGACGGTGGTGACCGCGAGCGTGTTGGTTTCAAACGGGTCGCCGTAAATCGTGTCGCTGAAGGTGATTTCATTGATACGATTGCCGTCGGCGCCAGTGCCGGAGGCCAAAACCTGTGTGGTAAGTTGCACGTTACCGAGCAAAGGATTCCAGCTGTCGGCGGCCGCTTGAAAGCTCGTGTTGTAATTCGTGCCATCACTCAGAGTTGAGCTGGAGCCGAGCGTGACGCGGAATGGAATGCTGCCCGGGGGCCATTTGAGCGGCAGGCCAGTGTTCGAATTGATGATGAAAGTGAAACCGGCGAGCAGCGTCGTCAGGGCCAGCAGCACCGCGAAGAGCAGAGGATGTTTTTTCACGGCGGAGCTCATTTGAGGCGCTTCTGTTGATTACGATTTTCGACCTGCGCGCGGATGCGCGTGCTGAAAGCAGCTGCGGTCATCGGCTTGGCCTGGGCGTTCACGGCCTTGGTCGCGCTGAGCTGCATCATCGGCAGGGCGACGTCCTTTTCGCTGTAGAGCGGCATGCCGTTGCTGCGCACGACGTAGTCCGAGCCGGATGCCTTGTCGTGGAAAATGGGGTAGAAGCCGTGCATGACGCCGACGAGCGGATAGAAGACCGTGCCGTTGCCTTGGACGAAGAGAATATCCTCCTCACCGACCGTGAGCCGGGGCGCGCCCTCGACGCGCAATTCGTCATCGCCCACCCGGCCGCCAAGGAAGTCCAGCACAACGGTGGCAGGCGGAGTGCCCTTGATGACTTCGCGCACCTCCAGCGTCACCTTCGTGGCGATGTAACGGTGGCCGGCCTTCTCGCGCCACTCGGATTGGGATGATTTGATGACGGCGCGGACGACGTAGTCGGCCTGGTCGACCAAGGCGGGAAATTCGGGGGGCTGCACGGTGGTGGCGCGCGCGAGGCCGGGGGAGAGAGCCAGCAACAGGCCAAGGCCCAAGCTGGCGAAACGGTTGTATCGCATAGGTAGTGGGATGGAATTCTGGCCCGTGAGTTCCGACGCTGAACGATTGTAACGCCGCCATTGGCGTCAATCCCTACGTATCCCGAATGCGCTTTTTATCAACCTTTGCGGGTCGCGACCTCGATCACGTCGTGCGGCGAAGCTTCCTTCTGGCCGGCCGGGGTCACGCGCACGTAGCGGGCCTTGGCTTTCAAATCGGGCAACGTCCTGGCGCCGAGATAGCCCATGCCGGACTGCACGCCGCCGATCAGCGTGCCGAGCACGTCGTCGACGGAGCCGGAAACTTCCTTGAGCGCCTCGATGCCCTCGGCGGCGACCTTGCGGGTCGTGTCGGTCTTGTCGTGGCCGTAGCGGGCGGCC
This sequence comes from Opitutia bacterium, assembly GCA_016187925.1. Taxonomy (GTDB): domain Bacteria; phylum Verrucomicrobiota; class Verrucomicrobiia; order Opitutales; family Opitutaceae; genus Didemnitutus. The sequence continues at coordinate 125,618 of JACPIS010000037.1, forward strand.
GAGCCGGCCTTCATGGCGGCGATGGAGCCCATGCCGCGGTACTGTTTGTAGAGCTTGCCGGAGATTTCCATGATCTCGCCCGGCGCCTCGCGGCAGCCGGCGAGCAGACCGCCGAGGATGACGGCGTCGGCGAGCGTGAGCGCCTTCACGATGTCGCCCGACTTGGTGATGCCGCCGTCGGCGATGACGCGCACGCCCCGCTTCGCGGCGCTCTGGCCGGCGACGTAGAGAGCGGTGAGCTGCGGAATGCCGACGCCCGCCACGATGCGGGTCGTGCAGATCGAGCCGGGCCCCTGGCCGACCTTGATGGCGCTCGCGCCGCAATCGGCCAGATACTCGACGCCGGAGCCGCTGGTGACGTTGCCGGCGATGATGGAGAGATGAGGAAACGCGCCGCGGATCAGCTTCACCATGTCGCCGACGCCGGCGGTGTGGCCGTGGGCAGTGGAGACGGCCACCGCATCGACCGCCTCGTCGACCAGCGCGCCGACATGGGAAATGATCTTCTCGCGGTCGAGTTCGCCGTTGGATTTGCGCACGGGTGAGACCGCCGCGCCGACAACGAGCCGGAACTGCGAATCACGCGCGGGCTTCCGGCGGGATTTGGCTTCCGTGGTGATGCGCTCGACGTCCGAGATGGTGATGAGGCCGCGCAGGTGGTCCTTGTCGTCGACGACGAGAATCTTGTGGATGCCGACGTTTTCCGTGAAGAACTTGTCGGCCTCCTTGATCGGGTCGGCGGCCATGCGCTTTTCCGGGACGGTGATGAGCTGCTTGCGCGGCGTCATCACGTCGGCGACCTTCTTGGCCTTGTAGCGGTCCCGGACGAGATTGCCGGCGAGCAGGCCGACGAGCTTGCCGCCGCTGTCGGCGACCGGGAAGGTGCGGAAGTCGAAACGGCGCTGCTCGATGAGCGCGAGCACGTCGCCCACCAGCATGTCGGGCGAGACCGTCATCGGATCCTGGATGAGGCCGTGGATGTGGTGCTTCACGCGCGCGACCTCCTTGATCTGGTCCTTGGCGGGAAGGTTGTAATGGACGAGGCCGAGGCCGCCGTTCAGCGCCATGGCGATGGCCATGCGCGACTCGGTGACGGTGTCCATGTCGGACGAGATGATCGGAATCTGCAGCCGGAGCGCGTCGGAAATCGACGTGGCGAGGTCGGCGTCCTTCGGGAGGATCTCGCTGTAAAGCGTGGCCAGCGAGACGTCGTCGTAGGTCAGCGCATTCGGCAGATTGGCCGGGAAGAAGCGGTCGGCCGGCAGGTAGAAATCGGAGTCAGCGGAGGCAACGGGCTTGGTCATGTTGCCGCAGACTGAATAATCCCGGCGCGGCAAAGCTCAAGCGATTCCTCGAAAATTTTTCGGCGAAACGTGTCATCGCGGCGCAGCCGCTCCCATGCGCCGGGCCGACCCGCGGGCATGCGCGGCGTTGCGTTCCGGGACTTCCGTGTATTCCGTGGGCGGCAATGAATTACCTCTTCGCCAGCAAGCGCTACCGCCTGCCGCTGCGCGCCCCGCTGCGCACGGCGCACGGGCTGTGGCGCGAGCGCGAAGGGCTGCTGGTGCGCCTGACGGACGAGACCGGCCGCGTTGGCCTGGGGGAAATCGCTCCGCTTGAGTGGTTCGGCACGGAGAGGCTGGCCGAGGCCGAGACGCTGTGCCGCGGTTGGGGCGACCGCCTCACTGAGGCGCAGATGGCCGCAATCCCCGCGCGTTTCGGTTGCCTGCGCTTCGCGTTGGCGGCGGCGAAACCCGCGGCGGAGGCGAAGGCGCCGGCGGATCAACGGTTGCCCGTGGCCGCGCTGCTGCCGGCCGGCCGGGCGGCGTTGGAAGCGCTGCCGGCGCGGCTCGAGGCAGGATTTCTTGCGTTCAAATGGAAGGTCGGTGTCGGGCGCGTGGAGGACGAACTGGCGATTTTGGACGACTTGCTCGGCGCGTTGCCGGCATACACGCGACTACGGCTCGATGCCAACGGCGCATGGGAACGCCGGGCGGCCGAGCGCTGGCTGGCATATTGCGCGGAGCGTCCGCTGGAGTTCATCGAACAGCCGGTCGCGCCAGCCGAGGTCGATCTGCTGCTCGGACTGGCCGAGGATTACCCGGTGAAACTGGCGCTCGACGAATCGGTCACAGGACTGGCGGCGGCGCGCGAGTGGCAGGCGCGCGGCTGGCGGGGTGTCTTTGTGATCAAGCCCGCGCTGGCCGGGCCGCTCGCAGAGTTGGAAGCTTGGATTCGCGAATCCAAGGCGGACGTGGTTTTCTCGAGCGCCATCGAGACGGCGCTCGGGCGCGCGGCGATCCTGCGCTGGATTTTGTCGGCAAGACTGACCCAGCGGGCGCTCGGCTTCGGCATCGGAGAGATTTTCGGTTCGCGTGTCTGGGATGGCCCTCCGGTGGGGCCGTTGCTCGACGCCGGTTGGTGCGACGCGGTTGATCCGGAGGAGTTATGGAACGCGCTGAATTAGCCAGCTTGCTCGGAGGACGGAGGTCGGAAGTCAGCGGGAAACGCGACGCCGGACGCGTGTGCATTTCCGAGTCCGCGCCGCAGAGTTTCCTGTCGGCCTTGGCCAATGCGGTGGCAGGGGAGGAGGAGATTTTTCTCTGCAATCCGGCCTGGAGCACCGCCGAGCGAAAACAAGTGGATGAATTGCTGGCTCAGACTGCACCGCAGCGCGGCGCGCGCGGCTGGCTGATGATTCCGACCGGCGGCTCGTCGGGCTCCATCAAGTTCGCCCGGCACGACGGCTTCACGGTGGCCGCGGCGGTCGCTGGCTTCGCGCGGCACTTCGGGCTTTCCCCGGTCAACGCTGTGGGCGTGCTGCCGCTCTTCCACGTCAGCGGGTTGATGGCCGCACTGCGCTGCGCGCTTACTGGCGGGACGTATCTGCCGGCGGATTGGAAAAACATCGAAGCCGGGCAACGCCACGAGCTGCCGGCCGGAAAGGACGGTTGGGTGATCTCACTCGTGCCGACGCAGCTCGAGCGGCTGTTGCGCGACGCGGCGGCGGTCGACTGGCTGCGCCGTTTCAAGATTGTCTTCCTCGGCGGCGCGCCCGCCTGGCCGGAGCTGCTGGAGCGCGCCGCCAACGCGCGGCTGCCGTTGTCGCTCGGCTACGGCATGACGGAGACGGCGGCCATGGTCGCGGCGTTACGTCCGGCGGAGTTTCTCGCCGGCGACCGCAGTTGCGGGACGGCGATGCCACATGCCTCGCTGGCACTCGATGCCGAGGGACGAATCACCGTTTCGGGAGAATCGATTTTCCACGGCTATTATCCGGCGCCAAGTGACAGCCGGAGCTTCACGACGGAGGACTTGGGCTCGCTGGACACGGCCGGACGACTGCGGGTGCTCGGCCGGCGCGACGGCGTGATCATCACCGGCGGAGAAAAGGTGCAACCGCTCGACGTCGAGGCTGCCTTGCGCGACACAGGTGAATTCGCCGATGTGATCGTGCTGGGCCTGCCGCATCCGGAGTGGGGACAGCAGGTGGTCGCGGCCTATCCCGCCGCCAGCCGGCCCGATCTCGCGAAGGTGGAGCAGGCACTCAGCCGGCGTTTGACCGCGTTCAAGCGCCCGAAGCGTTACCTCGCGTTGGCGGATTGGCCGCGCACCGCGCACGGGAAAATCAACCGCACTGAATTGCTCGCCCGGATAACGGAGTTGGTACAGGCCGGCGGCCGCTGATACTTGCTTCTTGTCGGCCGGTATTGCCCGGCTACCTTTTATCCATGGATTTCAGCCACCCAATGACGGTGACTCCGCGTTTGCCGGTGGAGGAGCCGCTCGACCCGCAGTTGCTCGCGCGGTATCGTGTGGCGACGCCCGAGGCCAAACTGGCGGTAGTGGCCCGACTGAACGCCACGTTGATCGGTCTGAAGGAGGCGCAACTGGCGGCGACTTGCGGAGAACTCTCCCTCCCGGCCCGCCGACTCAAGCTGCGTAACTGGTGGCTGGGGACCCGGGACTGATCGCGTATGTGGGATTGGCTTTTCGCCTTCATCGACCCGCTGGAGCGCCTATCGATTCCGTATGCGCTGGTCGGCTCAGTCGCGGCATCGATTTATGGCGAGCCGCGCGCGACGAATGACGTGGATGTGGTCATCCAGGTGAAAGCGTCGGATGTCCCGCGGTTGATCGCGGCCTATCCCGCCGATCAATTCTATCTGCCGCCGGAGGAGGTGATGGCTGCCGAGCTGGAGCGCACCGAAGGCGGTCATCTCAACATCATAGCCTTGGATGTCATGGCCAAAGCAGATTTGTACCCGCTGCCTGCCGGCCAGCAAACCTGGTTTGCCCGCCGCCGCAGTCTGGCCGTGGCGGGGCGTGCCTTGTGGGTGGCGGCACCGGAGGTCGTAATTCTGCAAAAGCTGCTTTTTTTTCGCGAAGGTCGGTCGGAAAAGCATCTGCGCGACATTCGCGGCATGGTGGCGGTGTCGGGCAGCCAACTGGATGCGCCTTGGTTGCAGGGCGAGGTCGCCCGGTTGCACCTCGCCGACGAATGGCGTTTGGTATCAGGACCCGGAATTTCTTAATCCTCAATCGTGAACAAAACTGAAATCGCCGCCGTGCTGGTCGACATCGGCACGCTGCTGGAGCTGAAGGGGGAGAATCCCTTCAAGATTCGCGCCTACCAGTCCGGTGCGCGCGTGGTGGAGTCGCTCGGCGAGGAGGAACTGGCACAGCGCATCGCGGCGGGCACGCTCGAGGAGGTGAAGGGCATCGGCGAAGCGCTCGCGCAGAAGATCACCGAGCTGGCGCAGACGGGCAGACTGGGTTTCTACGAGAAGTTGAAGGCGTCGATTCCCGCCGGGTTGGTCGAGATTCTCTCCATCCCCGGCATCGGACCGAAGAAGGTGAAGGCGCTGCACGACAAGCTCGGCATCGATTCCATCGCGAAACTCCAGCAGGCCTGCGCGGCGGGCCGGGTGGCCGAGCTCGAGGGTTTCGGCGAAAAGACGCAGGAGAAGATCGTCGAGGGCATCCGCAACCGCGAGGCCTACGGCAAGCGGCACCTCTGGCTCGAGGCGTGGCAGGTGGCCGAGCCGATCCTGCTGGGGCTGCGCGTGCTCAAGGGCGTGCTGCACGCCGAGGCTTGCGGCAGCCTGCGCCGCCACATGGAGACCGTGGGCGATCTGGATTTCCTCGTGGCGACGAAGACGCCGGAGCCCATCGTCGCGTGGTTCGTCCAATGGCCGGGCGTCAAGGAAGTCACGGCGCAGGGCGAGACGAAGGCCAGCGTGCGGCTCGGATCGGGCATCCAGGCGGACCTGCGGCTCGTGCCGCCCGAGCAGTTCGTGTTCGCATTGCACCACTTCACGGGTTCGAAGGACCACAACATCCAGATGCGCCACCGCGCGCTGCAGCGCGGCCTGTCGATGAGCGAGTGGGGCCTCGTGCCGGCGGAGGGCGAGGGCACCGCCAAGCAGAAGGCCGAGGAGCGCGGCCGTCAGACTGATATCAAGACCGAGGAACAGCTTTTTGCCCATCTCGGCCTCGCGTTCATCCCGCCCGAGCTGCGCGAGGGGCTCGGCGAGATCGAGCTGGCGGAGGCGAAGAAACTGCCCCGCCTCGTCGAGGAGTCGGACATCCGCGGAGTTTTCCACAACCACACGACGGCCTCCGACGGACACAACACGCTCGAGGAGATGACCGCGGCCGCCGAGGCGCTGGGCTTCGAGTTTCTCGGCATCGCGGATCACTCGAAATCGAGTTTCCAAGCCCGCGGGCTCGACGAGGCCCGGCTGGAGGAGCAGGTGGCAGCCATCAAGCAGCTGAACGCGGCGAAGAAATTCAAGACGCACGTCTTCAGCGGCACCGAGTGCGACATCCTGCCGGACGGGCGGCTCGATTTCTCCGCGAAGACGCTGGCGCAGCTCGATTACGTGGTCGTTTCCGTGCACTCGAGCTTCAAGCAGAGCCGCGAGGAGATGACGAAGCGCCTCATCAAGGCCATCGAGCATCCGCACGTCACGATGCTGGGGCACCTGACCGGCCGGCTGCTGCTGGAGCGCGAGGGCTACGAGGTCGACGTGGACAAGATCGTCGACGCCGCCATCGCGAACGGCGTCATCATCGAATTGAACGCCAGCCCGTGGCGGCTCGACATGGATTGGCGGCACTGGCGCAAGGCGGCCGAGAAAGGCCTGCTCTGCGCGATCAATCCCGACGCGCACTCGACGGCGGGGCTCGCGCATTTTCGGTGCGGCGTCGGTGCGGCGCGCAAGGGCTGGCTGACGCGGGAGAACATCCTGAACACCCGCCCGCTGCGCGCGGTGGTGGATTTCTTCGCCCGCAAATGAGCGCCGGCCGCGCGGACCGGAATCGACGCGGCGGCGATTTCCGCTAAACCGGGGCGCGCGGATGCCGATGTAACGCAATTTCTCTCTACGTTTCCATGCTGTTTGATGCTGTTAGGAATCCCTTGAACAATCTCAGTTGGGTCCGTCCGGCCACCGGGCTGGCCCTGGGCGCCTACGTGATCATCGCGATTCTGGGCTATGCGCTGTTCGCCGAGCCGCTTTCCTGGTTCCTGGTCGAGCTCGGCGCGTGCGCCTTGTGCGCGCTGGGCTTGGGGTGGGCCGAGCGGAGGCCCGCGCGGGCCGCGGCGCTGGTCATTGGGACGATCAGCGCGGAAATGCTCTGGTCGTTTTTCCGGCTCGGCACCTTCGATATCACGGCGACACTGGTCTTTCCGGCGTTGGTGGTGGGGGTTGGCCTGGTCTGGGGCTCCCGGGCAATGGTGCTGGCGGCGGTGGCCGCGGGGGGACTGATCCCGGCGGCGGTGCTGGCGGGCCGCCTGCACCGGAGCGAGCCGTTCTTCCACGGCCAGGAAATCTTTGCGCTGATCATCCTGCAAGTCGTCCTGCTGACCGTGACGCTGTTCGGCCGCGCCGTCCTGCTCGCCTACGGAAGGATGCTGGATGCGGTGGCCCAGTCGCGGCAGCATTATGCGGAGCTTTTCCGCTCTTCGCCGGACGGGCTGGTCGAGCTCGACGAGCACCATCGGATCATCGAGGCCAATCCCGCGGCGGCGGCTTTGCTCCAGTTGGGAACCCGCGGAGGCAGGCGGCGTCCCTTGGCCGAAGTTTTGGCGGACGCGGGTGCGCCGGCGGACTTCGACATCGCCCGGCTGCGTCCGGCCGAAATCGCGACGCTCGAGCTGGATTCCGGCCGGCGGGTCGTCGAGGCCGTCGCCCGCAACCCGCGCGGGGCCGCCGGGCGCGCGTTGCTGGTGTTGCGCGACGTGACCGAGCACCGGCGCTTGGCGCAACATCACGCGCAGATGCAGCGGCTCGAGACCGTGGGCCAGCTCGCGGGCGGCATCGCCCACGAGTTCAACAATCTCCTGACCGCCATCGGCGGCAACGCCGGCCTCATGCAGGATCACCCGGCGGACGACGTGCGGTCGCTCGCGGGCGGCATTCTCGAGGCGCAACGCCGGGCCGCGAGCCTGACCAGGAAGCTGGTTTCCTTTGCCCAGCACGATTACCGCAATCCCGAGGCGCTTTCCCTCGCGCGGGAAATTTCGGAAATGGGCGAACTGCTGCGCCGCACGGCTGGGCCGGAGCACCGGGTCGTGCTCAAGGGCGGCGGGCCGGGCTGGGTCATGGCCGACCGTCTGCAACTCGAGCAGATGACCGTCCAGCTGGTGGCCAACGCCCGCGATGCCGCGCCCCGCGGCTCCGTCATCGAGGTGCGCGTGGCGGTCCTGACCCGCGAGGAAGCGGCCGCCGCCGGCTCGCCGCTGACGGGCGGCAAGCAGCTTTGCGTCGAAGTAGCCGACCAGGGACCGGGATTGAGCGACGAGGTGAAGCGCCGGTTGTTCGAACCGTTTTTCACCACCAAGCCGCCGGGGGCGGGTGCCGGCCTCGGCTTGGCCGCGGTACACGGCATCATGGCGCAACATGCCGGCGCCGTGACGATCGAGAGCCGGGATGGCCAGGGCGCGACTGCGCGGTTGTTTTTCCCCGAAGTGGTGCGCGGCTGAGCGGATGCCTCGCCCTGGCGCCCTTTTGGCGGGACAACCGCCGTTCAGAGCTAAGTGACGGACGAAGGCGGGTTTCTGCGAAGGACCACCGGCGACCAGCAACTAAATTGGCGGGAATCTGGGTAGGGGTTATGACGCAAACGTAGGTTAGTGGGGATTATGGGAGGCATAAGTTCTGCTCTCATGCATGGCGTACAGCCACCCCTGTCACCTCACTGAAAAAGGATCCCCCATGAGCTTGCCGGACGCCCTCGCGAGAACCGATAGCTATTTCAGCGCCGAATGGCGCGGATCGCGCGCCCCTTGGGTGCGCAAGCCGACGAACATCTTTGTGACCATTTCGCGCGAAGCGGGTTCGGGCGGCTCGAGCCTGGCCCAGCTGGTGGCGAAGCAGCTGGCGGAGACGGATGGCAGCGCGGTGCCCTGGCAGGTCTACGGCGGCAACGTCGTGGACCGCATGCTGGAGGCGAACCACCTCTCGGACCGTCTGGCGCGTTTTCTGCCGGAGGATCACGTTTCCGAACTCGTCGCCTCGATCGGCGAATTGGTGGGGCTGCATCCCAGCCTCTGGGAACTCGTGCAGAAGACCAACGAGACCATGCGCGACCTCGCCAAGGGCGGCCAGGTGATCCTGGTCGGCCGCGGCGCCAACTTCGCCACCGTCGGCATCGCGGGCGGGGTGCATGTGCGGCTCATCGCTCCGCCCGAAAACCGGGCGCGTGCGTGGGCGGAGTTCAAGGGCATCCCGGAAGCCGAGGCGCTCGCGCAGATCGCCAAGGTGGATGCCGCGCGCCGCCGCTATGCCTCGCGCACTTTCAACGCGGATCAGGAGAATCCCGCGGCCTACGATCTGGTGATCAACACCGGACTGCTCCCGCTCGCCGAAGCGGCCGCCTTGGTGGCGGCCCGGGTGCGGGCCCGCCTGGCCGTCGCCGCCTAACCCGGACGCTCCGGGTCCATCTCGCCGCGCCTCGGCCCAGCCGATCGGCCACCCCCGTCTTTGACCGGGCGGAGCCGCGCGGCGGGTTTCGCTTATACACAGCCGGCCCCGCTTGCTTGGCACGCAGGCTGCATTTCCATGGGCAAGGGTGACGCTCCGGCGTTGCCCGGTGTTCTTTCGCAATTTCCCCACCTGAGGATCAGTTGGCGGTGAGTTACCCGCGTCCCCAAACGCGATTTCATCCATCGGTGTCCGTGCAAACGGCCCGGAGGATGGAGCCGGCGCCTGCACCTGCGTGCGGCCCGGATGTTCAACCAGTAAACCAACCAAAAAATGAAAACCGTCAGCAAACTGATCCTAAGCCTCGGCTTGATTGCCGCTCCGCTCGCCGCTTTGGCCGCGGAGTCCGAGAAAGCCTATCTCGAGTCGTATCGTGGTCGTCCCGATACTCCCGTGCCCGTCAAAGCCGTCATGCCTCGCGTGGACCGGGAGTACGCCGGCACCACGGTCAAGCTCACGTTCGTCGTCGACGCCAAGGGCGTGCCGCAGGACATCTCCGTCCCCGGCGAAGTCCCGGCCTCGCTGGCGAACGAGCTCACCGACGCCCTCGCGCAGTGGAAGTTCATCCCGCTGCTCCGCGACGGCAAGCCCGTGGCCTCGAAGGTCGTTCTGCCCTTCAAGGTCGTGGACTCGTTCGAGTCGGCCTCCAAGCTCGCGGCTAACTGACCCCGTCCAAGCAAACCGGCCGGGCCGCTTCTGCGCAGCGATGCGCCGGGGCGGCCCGGCCTTTTCGTTTTTCGGAGAGGGAAATGGAGCGGACCGCGCGGCGGCGGTCACTCCTTGTCGCCGAAGGTGTAGAGGGCCACGAGGGCGGCGCCGATCGCCTGGGAGAGCTCGCCGAGCGTGGCCGGCACGACCTTGATTTTCTCGCGCTGCACCGGCCAGAGGTACGGCTCGGCCGCCGCGCGGATGCCGCTGAGGTAACGCTCGCGAAACTCCGGCGTCGTGGCCTCGGGATCGATCAGGCCACCGCCGATGACGACGAACTCCGGATCGACCGCCATGGCCAGGTTGGCGAGGTGGAGCCCGAGGACGCGGGCTTGAAAGTCGAAGATATCCAGCGCCAGCGCGTCGCCCTTCTGGGCGAGGCCGCGCAGCGAAAGGGCCTTCTCCTTGGGCGAAAGCGGAGAGGTGGCGAGCGGGTGGTTCGGGTGCTTCTTGAGCATGACCTCGAGCAGTTGCGGCAGGCCCGAGATGGTCGTGTAGGCCTCGACGCAGCCCCAATCGCGGCCGCAGCCGCAGCTGAACGGGCGGATGTTGCCGAGCAACTGGAGCGGTGCGGGCATGTGGCCGCCCTCCATGCCGGAGAGCGTGTCACCATCGAGCGGCATGCCATGCGGGTCGACGTAGGCGACGCCCAGGCCGGAGCCGGGAGCGAACATCAGCACGCCGGCCTTGCGGCCCGCGCGCACGCGGTGGGCCTCGGCCACGCCGCCGTAGTTCCCGTCGTTGCCGACGACCAGCGGCACGGCGCGGCCCGCCGCCTCGGCGAGGGCGCGGCCGTAGTCGGCGTGGAAATTCCAGCCGGCGAAGCTCGCGGGCAGGTTGGCCGAGCGGCCGAGCACGCCGTAGGCCTCGTAGGGACCGGGGATCGCGAGACCGACGCCGCGCACCTGGCCCCAGGTGAAATTGTTCTCGGCGAGGAAGCCGTTCACGCCGTCGATCCAGCCCCGGATGACGGCCTCGCGGCCGGCCTGGGAATTGGTGGAGCTCTGGCGGAGCTTGTGCGAGATGATGGAGCCGTCGGCGCGGATGCCGCCGGTCTTGGAGGTGGTCGCACCGCTGTCGGTGCCGATGAAGATGCCGGTGTCAGACATGGGGGATAAGAGAGTCCGCCGCGTTTTGCGGACGGTTCGCTCAGGCTGGCGGGCGCGTCCGTCAGCGCAAGGCCGCAAATCGTGTCATGCCCCGGCGCGAGCCGTGCGGGTGCCAGACCGGCTGGCGACGCGATATTCACGGAGCGGAGGATTGATGCGCTTGCCGGGTGCGGTCGGTTCTGTAGCGTCGGGTGGCTCTTCCGATGCTGCTCAACCGTCACCGTGGGCTCACGAATCTGCACAACGCCGCGACGCTGCTCGTGGTGGCGGTGTTTTTCTGGCTGTACGCGGAGTTCATCATCAACTGGTTTTCCGACGTGGTGCGGCTGACGCGCGAGGCGCAGATCATGCCGTATTTTCTGAGCGTGGTGGTCGGGCTGCTGTTTGGCTGGCGGCAGGTCGTGCAGGAAGGTCCGCGTTTGACGCGGTTGGGCGGCGGCGAGGCGGCGGCGCTGGCCGGCCGGCAGGTGGCGATCGTGGCGCTGGTGGTCTTCAGCCTGATGTTCGCCACGCAGGATCGCAGCATCAGCCGTCTGTTTCTCGGCACTTTCCTGCTGTTCGCGTGGCTGGGGCTGACGGCGCTGCACCGTGTGCTGCCGCACCGGCTGGCGGAGCTGTTCTACGGGCGCGGTCAGAAAGTGCCGACTTTGTTCGTGGGACGCACGGCGCACCTGGCCGGGGTGGAGGACTGGGTCCGGCAGCGTCATCACCTGGGAGTGCAGCCGATCGGCTACGTCACACTCGACGCCACCGGCTCGACCCCGCCGCTGGGTTCATGGCTGGGGTCGCTGGCGGAGCTGCCGGCATTGATCGAGAAGTTTTCGGTGGGACAGGTGATCATGATGGAGCTGCCGGCGAGCGATGCGCAGACGCGCGCGGTGATCGAGGCCTGTCAGGATCGCGGCTGCCGGCTGCTGCTGCACCACGACATCGAGGAGCGGCTGGGGCACCCGGTCGTGTCGACCGAGGAGGACGGGCACCATTTCTTCACGCTGCACGAGGAGCCGCTGGAGGAGCCGATCAACCGCGCCCTGAAGCGCCTCTTCGATCTCGTGGTCTCGCTGCCGGTGGTGGTGCTCATCCTGCCGCCGCTGTGCCTCGTGGTCTGGCTCGTGCAGCGGGTGCAGTCGCCGGGCCCGCTGTTTCACATCCGGCCGCGGGCGGGCGAGCAGCGCACGCAGTTTCGGATGCTGAAGTTTCGCACGATGCACGTGGCGCCGCCGGACGAGCGGGCCGAGGTGAAGCAGGCGCAGGCGGACGATCAGCGCATCTTCCCCTTCGCGCGCTGGCTGCGCCGGCACAGCCTGGACGAATTTCCGCAATTCTGGAACGTGTTCACCGGGCAGATGAGCATCGTGGGGCCGCGGCCGGTGATGCCGCTGCTCGACGCGGAGTTCGAGCGGCAGGCGCGCGCCTATCGCACAAAGCACCTGGTGAAACCCGGCATCACGGGGCTCGCGCAGAGCGAGGGTTTCCGCGGCGAGATCAAGACGCCGGAGCAGTTGCAGGAGCGCATCCGGCTCGACCTGCACTACATCGCGCATTGGTCGTTCTGGCTCGACGTGCAGGTGACGGCGAAGACGCTCTGGCAGGTTTTCTTCCCGCCGCCGAGCGCTTACTGAGCGGACGCGGCGGGCCGCGGCTCAGAAGTTGCGCGTGTAGGTGGCGCCGCGCCCGTCTTCGAAGGTGAGCGAGTTGGTCGTGACGCCGGTGAGCCGGATGTTCAACTCGTGCTCGATGGTGTCGTTCAGACGGTAGACCCGGTCGTTCATGAGCACCTTGCTCTCGGCACCGGCGGACCGGATACCGGCGACCTTGAGCGCCTCGATGATGGCGATCATGCGCGGGGAGGGTTTGAGTTTCTCCACCGGCTTGGGCGTCTCCTGACTCGGAATAACCGCGGGCTTGATGCTCGCCGTAGCCGGAGCGGCCACGGCAGGCGTCGTGGTTGTCGGAAGAGTGACAGCCGGAGCAGGGGATGTGGTGGCGGTCGGGGAAACAGCGGCGGGCGGAATGGCGGAAGTCGTGACGGGCGGAGTGACCGTCGCCGGGGCTTGAGCCGGAGGCGCGGTCGTGGTGGCCACGGGAGCAGGTGGTGCCTTGACGGGTTGGGCGACGCTCGGCGCGGGGTTGGCGGGCACCTCGGGTGATTTCGAGCGCAGGAGGAAAAATCCCGCGACGACGAGAGCGCAAATGAGGGCCAGTCCACCGCCGGCGAGCAGGAGCAGTTGCGAGCGGAAATCGGTCGGCTTGTCGCGCTTCACCACGCGCGGCCCGGCGCTGGCCGCGGGATCGACCGGAGGCGGAGGAGGGAGGGGCGCGCCGCCCTCCAGGCGTTGCCGCTGGGCTTTTTTGAGGGCTTCGTTGATGAGGCTCATGGGGGCGGTCAATCGAGCAAGCGGTCCATATCCTTGGCGGCGCGTCGGGCGTCCCAGTAGTTAACCTCGTCGGAGTCGCGAATAAAGGCGGAAAGCAGCGCCTTGTCGCAAAGATTGTTGATGACGCGGGGGATTCCCCGGCTGACCTTGTGGATGTGCCGGAGCGCCCAAGGGGTGAAACTCGGGCGGCCCATGCCGCCGGCGAGCGTGATGCGGTGCTGCACGTAGTGGTCGAGCTCCTCGCGGGTGAAGGTGCGCAGTTCGTAGTGGACGAGGATGCGCTGGCGGAGCTGGCGAAGCTCGTCGGCGGCGAGTTTCTCCTTCAGCTCGGGCTGGCCCATCAGGACGATTTGCAGGAGCTTCTGCTTGTCGGTTTCGAGATTGGAGAGCAGGCGGACCTGCTCGAAGACCTCGAAGGAAAGATTCTGCGCCTCGTCGATGATGAGCACGATCTCGCGGCCGGCGGCGATGCGCGTAAGCAGGACCTCGTTGATCTGCGAAATGAGGTCGCTTTTGCCGCGGTTGATCTTGCCCTCGCCCAGCTCGGTGAGGATCGCCTTGAGCATCTGCGTCTCCGACATGCGCGGATTCAGGATGAGCGCGGTGTCGTAGTGCTGATTGTCGAGGTCGGCCAGAAACTTGCGGCAGAGCGTGGTCTTCCCGCAGCCGACTTCGCCCACGAGGACGATGAACCCCTTGCGTTCCTGCACCCCGTATTTGAGGTGCTGCAGGGCCTCCTGGTGGGTCGGACTGAGGTAGAGAAATTTCGGGTCCGGAGTGATGTGGAACGGCATCTCCGTGAAACCGTAATAGCTCTGATACATCGCGCCGGAGTATCCGGTCCGGAGGTGAAAACGCACGCCAAATCGGTGTCAAAATCGGCTCAAAAACTATTGCTTGGCCCCGGTCGCGCGGCATTAACCTGACGCCCTGCGAACGTGAATTGGCACAAGCTCACCTCCGGTTTTTTCTTCGCGCTTTTCGGCGCAGTGGCGGTGTGGTCGGGCATCTTCTTTCTCCAGATGCACCGCGACCTCACGGCCCTGCGCGCGCAGGAAGCAGCCAACCAGCGCCGGCTCGCCGAGGCCCGGACCAAGCTGGAGACGCAGGAGAAATACCTCGACCAACTGCGGCACGACCCGGCGCTGGTCGAGTCCGTGATCCGCAAGAAGCTCGGCTACGTCCGCGCGCAGGAGGTCGTTTTCCGTTTCGAAGATAATCGCACCCCGTGACGCATCATCCGTTCATCGAAAAATTCCGCCAGGCCGGCCAGGCGCAGGTCTTCGCTTTCTGGGAACAATTATCCGCGGCCGAGCGCGCGTCGCTCATCGCGCAGGCCGGCGAGATCGACCTCGCCGAGGTCGACCGGCTCTTCCGCTCCTTGGTGGCTAAGTCCGCCGGGCAGGCGGGCGTCTCGCTCGAAGGGCTCACCCCGCCGCCATGCGAGCGTCTGCCGGAACACGGAGGCGATGCAGCCGCATGGGCCAAGGCCCGGGCGGCGGGCGAGGCCGCGTTGCGCGGCGGACACGTCGCGGCTTTCACGGTCGCGGGCGGACAGGGGACGCGGCTTGGTTACGACGGTCCGAAGGGCACGTTCGCCGTCACGCCCGTCTCGGGGAAGTCGCTCTTCCAGGTTTTTGCCGAGAAGATCGCCGCCGCCGGCCGCCGCTACGGCCGGCCGCTGCACTGGTTCATCATGACCAGTCATGCGAACCACGAGCAGACCGAGGGATTCTTCCGCGACCACAAATTCTTCGGCCTCGACCACGCCCGGGTGCATTTCTTCCGCCAAGGGCGCATGCCGGCGGTCGATTTCTCGGGGAAAATTCTGCTCGAGGACAAGGCGGCCATCGCCCTCAGCCCCGACGGTCACGGCGGTTCACTCCGCGCCCTGCACCGCAGCGGGGCGCTGGACCTCATGAAGTCCGAGGGCGTGACGACGCTCAGCTATTTCCAAGTCGACAACCCGCTCGTGCGCTGCGTCGACCCGGCGTTCCTCGGTTTCCATCTGCTGCGGCAGTCCGAGATGTCGAGCAAGATGGTGCCGAAGGCCTACCCCGAGGAGAAGGTCGGGCTGTTCTGCCAGCGCGGCGATGCTCTCGTCGTCGTCGAATACAGCGACATGCCGATGGCGATGCAGCGCGAGACCAATGCCGACGGCTCGCTGCGCTACGGCGCGGGCAACATCGCCATCCACGTCCTCGACCGGGAATTCGCCCGGCGCCTGGCCGCCGGTGGCGAAGGCGTGGCGCTGCCTTTTCACCGGGCCGACAAAAAGATCGCGACGATCGATGCCGCGGGCCGCGCCGTTCGGCCGGACCAGCCCAATGGCGTGAAGTTCGAGCTCTTCGTCTTCGACGCGCTCCCGTTCGCCCGTAACCCCGTGCTCATCGAGACAGCGCGGGCCGACGACTTCAGTCCGGTGAAGAACGCCGAGGGCGTCGACTCACCCAAGACCTCGCGCGAGGACCAGCTCCGGCAGTTCGCGCGCTGGTTCAAGGCCGCCGGCGCCAGCCTGCCGGTCGATGCGAGCGGGCTGCCTGCGCTCGCGCTGGAGGTCTCGCCGCTGTTCGGCTACGACACAGAAACTTTTGTCGAATCCTGGCGCAAGCTCGCCCCGCCGCCGCAACCGCGCGACGGTCTCTACCTTGAATAATTCCCCCATGAACGTCCTAGAAAAAGTCCGCGCCGCCGGTCAGGCGGGTCAACTGATGCCTTCCACTGTCGAGAACCTGTCCGCCTGGTGGCAGGGCGGGTTGCCCGAGTGGGCGACGCAGAGCATCGCCGAACTCGTCGAGCGCGGCGCGTGGGGCGAGCTCAACGACCGTTTCTACCGCTACCTCGAGTTCGGCACCGGCGGCATGCGCGGACGCACGGTCGGCGCCGTCGCAGCCCAGGCGGAGACGGGCAAGCTCTCCGCGGCCGGCTCACCCGAGCACGCCGGCATCGGTTGCAACATGCTGAACGATTTCACGCTGGTGCGCGCCACCCTCGGCCTGCACCGCTACGTCAGCCGCTATCTCCGGGAGCAGCAAAGCACGGCCAAGCCGAAGATCGTCATCGCGCACGACGTGCGGCACTTCTCCCGGCACTTCTGCGAACTGGCCGCGTCGACCTGGACACGCCTCGGCGGCGAGGCGGTCATCTTCGACGGCCCGCGCTCCACGCCGCAGCTCAGCTTCTCGGTGCGCTGGCTCAAGGCGCATTGCGGCGTCGTCATCACCGCGAGCCACAATCCCCCGCACGACAACGGCTACAAGGCCTACTTCAACGACGGCGCGCAGGTCACGCCGCCGCATGACAAGGGCATCATCGCCGAGGTCAACGCCGTGCCGCTCTCCGGCGTGCATGAGTTTCTCGCGAAGGACCTGGCGAAAATCACCACGCTCGGCCGGGCGGCCGACGACGCCTATCTCGCCGCGGCCGCGCAGGCGGCGATCGACCACGACATCATCCGGAAGGCGAAGCTGCGCGTCGTCTACACGTGCATCCACGGCGTCGGCGCCGTCTCCACCGTGCCGTTGCTCAAGGGCGCCGGGGTCGACGTGACCGAGGTACCGGAGCAGGCGGCCTTCAATCCGAATTTTCCCACCGTCAAATCACCCAACCCCGAGAACGCCGAGGCGCTGGCCCTCGCCGTCAAACTGGCGGAGCAGGGTGGGCAGGACGTCGTGATGGCGACCGACCCGGACAGCGACCGCATGGGCGTCGCCGTGCGCAACCGCACGGGGAAGCTTGAACTGCTCACGGGCAACCAGGTCGGCGTGCTGCTGGCCGACTACCGCATCGCGAAATACAAGGAGCTCGGCTGGATTCCGCGCGAGGGCACGCAGTCGGCGTGCCTCGTGAAGACGTTCGTCACGACACCGCTGCAGGATGCCGTCGGCCGCGCGCACGGCGTGAAGGTCATCAACACGCTCACCGGCTTCAAGTGGATCGCCGGCAAGATGCGCGGCTACGAGGAGAAGCTCACCGCCGCGATGGGGCCGGGCTTCGACTACGACACCACCCCGTTCAAGGAGCGCGCCGCGCTGCTGCAGAAGCACAGCACGTTCTACCTCTTCGGCACGGAGGAAAGCTACGGCTACCTGCCGAACGACCTGCTGCGCGACAAGGACGGCAACGCTGCCTGCCTGATGTTCGCCGAGCTGTGCGCGTGGGTGAAGTCCCGCGGGCTCACGGTGCCGGAGTATCTCGACGAGATCTACCTGCGCTGCGGCTTCAACCTCGAGGGCGTGATCAACATCTACTACGAGGGCGCCTCGGGCGCGGCGAAGATCAAGCGCATCCTCGACGGCTACCGCGCCAGCCCGCCCCAGGCGTTTGGGGAGGTGAAGGTGACGAAGTTCCAGGACTTCGGCCGCGAAAAATTCTTCGACGCCGACGACGAGCAGATCCCGGCGCAGGACCTCTACCTCGTGACACTCTCGAACGGCTATTCGTTCGCGGCGCGGGGCAGCGGCACCGAGCCGAAGATGAAATTCTACCTGTTCGCCGCGGAGCCGGTGAAGACCGCCGCCGACCTGCCCGCCGCGAAAGCCAAGGCGAAGGCGACGCTCGATCAGCTGCGCGCACTGATCGAAGCCGACGCGCGGCACCGCGCCGAGGGCTGAGCCGCCTTCGCCAAGGCTACGGCGCGCCCGGCCGCCTCCGCTAAAGCTACGGCGCGCCAAGAGGGGGACTGTGTGCTTCAGCCGGGGTAGGGCGAATCCTCCGGATGAGCCGTGTCTCGCCCTGCCCATGGCGCGCAACCGTCGCTCCGGCGGCTGCCGTAATCCTCCGCTCGCCGGGCCCGGCCGGGCCGGTCTTACTCCACAGCCGTCCCACAAGAACTCGTTTCGGTCCTCCTTTGCCTGTCATCCTGAGCGAAGCGAAGGATCCACGTGCTCGGGCGCGATGCAGGATTCGCACGCGTGGATTCTTCGCTGCGCTCAGAATGACAGGATACGAAGTTGGCGCCGGAAGTCGGGTGCGCTGTGGGATGTCTGTAGTCTTACTCCACCGGTTCCGGCGAGATGTTCCAGATATCGGCGCAATACTCGCGGATGGCGCGGTCGGAGGAGAATTTGCCCATGCGCGCGACGTTGATGACGGACATCCGCGCCCACCGTTCGGGGTGACGGTAGGCCTCCGCGACCCGGTGCTGGCACTCGGCGTAGGAGTCATAGTCGGCCAGTGCCAGGTATTCATCGCGGTCCAGCAGCGAGTCGACGAATGGGCGGAACAGACCGTGGTCACCGTGCGAGAAAAGTCCGGAGCTGATCAGCTCGAACACCGCCTGCAATTCGGGGTTGCCCGCCAGCATCTCGCGGGGCCGGTAGCCGCGGGCCTTGCGCTCCACGACTTCGGCGGCGGTGAGGCCGAACAGGAAGAAATTCTCCGCGCCGACTTCCTCGCGGATCTCGATGTTGGCGCCGTCGAGCGTGCCGATGGTGAGCGCGCCGTTCAGGGCGAACTTCATGTTGCCGGTGCCGGACGCCTCCTTGCCGGCCGTGGAGATTTGCTCGGACAGGTCGGCGGCGGGGTAGACGTGCTGGGCGTTCTTCACGTTGAAATTCGGGAAGAACACCACGTGCAGCCGGTCGCGGACCTGCGGATCGCGGTTCACCACCTCGGCCACGGAATTGATGAGCTTGATGATGAGCTTCGCCATGAAGTAGCCCGGTGCGGCCTTGCCGGCGAAGATCACGGTGCGCGGAGTCATCTCCAGGCGCGGGTTCTGTTTGAGCCGGTAATAGAGCGCGATGACGTGCAGCAGATTCAGCTGCTGGCGCTTGTACTCGTGGATGCGTTTGGCCTGCACGTCGAAGAGCGTGCCGGGGTCCACGGTGATGCCGGTGGCGGCGTGGATGGCGGTGGCCAGCCGCTCCTTGTTGGCGCGTTTCACCCTGTGCCAGTCGGCGAGGAAAACGGCATCGTCGGCGGCGGATTCCAGCTGGCGCAGCTGGTCGAGGTTGCGGATCCAGCCGTTCTTGATGCGGCGGCTGATGAGCGCGGTGAGCTCGCGGTTGGCCAGCGCCATGAAGCGCCGGGGAGTGACGCCGTTGGTCTTGTTGGAAAATTTTTCCGGCCACAGCTGGTAGAAATCGCGCAGCACGGTCTCGCGGAGCAGGGTGGAGTGGAGTTCGGCGACGCCGTTGATCGCGTGGCTGCCGACGCAGGCGAGGTAGGCCATGCGCACGGCCTTGTCGCCGGTTTCGTCGATCAGGGAGACGCGGCGGATCAGCTCCTCGTCGCGCGGGAAGCGGATGCGCACCTCGTCGAGGAAGCGCCGGTTGATCTCGTAGATGATCTCGAGGTGGCGCGGCAGGATGCGGGCGAAGAGCGGCAGCGGCCAGCACTCCAGCGCCTCGGGCAGCAGCGTGTGGTTGGTGTAGGCGAACGCGCGCTGGGTGATGCCCCACGCCTGCTCCCAGCTCAGCTGGTGTTCGTCGACCAGGAGGCGCATGAGCTCGGCGACGCCGATGGCCGGATGGGTGTCGTTGAGCTGGATGGCGTATTTCTCGGCGAAGCGATCGAGGGGAATGATGCGTTGCTGGTAAATCCGGATCATGTCCTGCAGCGAGCAGGAGACCAAAAAGTACTGCTGCTCGAGCCGCAGTTGTTTGCCGCCGGCCGGCACATCGTTCGGGTAAAGCACCTTGCCGAGATTCTCGGAGGCGACCTTCTCGTTGACGGCGCGGAAGTAATCGCCGGAGTTGAACGACTGGAAGTCGAGCGATTCGTGGGCCTCCGCCTTCCAGAGCCGCAGCATGTTCACGTTGTCGACGCCGTAGCCCTGCATGAGCGTGTCGCAGGGGGTGCCGAGCACCTTGCGGTCCGGCACCCAGCGCACCTGGTGGCGCCCCGTGGCATCGGCGTAATGCTCGGTGTGGCCGCCGAGTTTCACCTCGAAGGTGATCTCGGGCCGGCCGATCTCCCACGGATAACCCAGCTTCAGCCAGCTGTCGCTGCGCTCGACCTGCCAGCCGTCGCGGATCTGCTGGTTGAAAATGCCGAATTCGTAGCGGATGCCGTAGCCGATCGCCGGGATCTGCAGGGTGGCGAGGGAGTCCATGTAGCAGGCGGCGAGTCGGCCGAGGCCGCCGTTGCCCAGGCCGGGCTCCTCCTCCTGCTCCAGCAAAACCTCGAGATCCTGCCCGAGCGAACGGAGCGCCTCGGCGGTCTGATCGTAGATGCCGAGGTTGATCAGATTTTTCCCCAGTTGCGGACCGACGAGAAACTCGGCGGACATGTAGATGGCGGTCCGGCTGACCTTGTCGAGGTAGGACTGGGCGGTGCGGACCCAGTGGTGCACGATGCGGTCGCGCACGGCGTAGGCGACGGCGAGGTAGTAATCGTTCTTCGTGGCGATCTCGGGGAAGCGCCCCGCCATGCAGAAGAGTTTGTCCTCGATGTCGCGCCGGATGGCCTCGGCGGTACCCGCGCGCGCATGGCCGCCCTGGCTGAGGTGGTTGGGTCCCGGGATGGTCGGTTGCATGCGCTCTCCTTGATGGGTGAAGCAGGAAACGCGGCCGGGCTGCTCTGCCTGCGCGGGTGACGGCGGGCCAAGTCGTGACGCCAGATGAGCCGGCGCGAACCACCAATATCCCGCTCCGCGCGCCGGGCCAAGCCGAAAGACCCGGATGGTCGAGGCCCTTCTGCCGCTTCAGCAAAAAGGCGCACCCCGGAGTGCGCGGCGGCTCTGATTGGACGGACAGCGGATATGACAAAAATTCCTTGGGGAAAAATGCGTTCGCGATGGGAAAGCGGACTCGACCGGTTTTATACCATTATGCTCATGTCCTACCCCTCCGCTCGCGCTGCGCTTTGGCGCAGCCTGCTTCCCTGGCGCAGTCTGCTGTGGGCGACAGTGTTCGTCGTCACTTCGGTGGCTGGGGCCGGGCCGGCTGCTGTCCGCCCGAAACGCGTCTATCAGGCGACGCGCCTGACGGGCGCCGCACCGGTGATCGACGGACGCTTGGATGACGCCGCCTGGGCCGAGGCCGGCGAGTGGGCGGGGCACTTCACGCAATTCGCGCCGCAGCACGGCGGCTCGCCCTCGCACGCCACGGAGCTCAAGATTCTCTTCGACGAGCGGCACCTCTATGTCGCCATGCGCGCTTACGACGATCCGGTCAACCAGCGCTCGCGGCAGGCGGGCGACCGCGACGTGTTCGCCGGCGACATCATGGGCATCGATTTCGACAGCTACCACGACCAGCGCACGGGCTTCGAGTTCAACCTGACCGCCAGCGGCCAGAAGATCGACTTGCGCCTGGCCAACAACTCCTGGGACACGACGTGGAACGCCGTCTGGGAGGGCAAGGTCGCGCACGAGGCGGATTGCTGGACGGCGGAGTTCCTCATCCCGCTCAGTCAGCTGCGCTACGATCCGCGCAATCCCGTCTGGGGCCTGCACGCGTGGCGCTGGATCGACCGCCTGAAAGAGGAGTCCGATTGGCAGCTGCTCGTCAACGACGACTCCGGCTTCGTGAAATCCTTCGGCGAACTGCGCGGCCTGACCGGCCTGCGTCCGGCCCGCCGCATCGAGGTGCTGCCGTTCGGGTCGGTCCGGACCGAGACCGGCGCCGGTGGCGCCACCCGCACCGAGTTTCAGGCCGGGCTCGACGCCAAGATCGGCCTGACCAGCAACGTCACGCTCGACGCCTCGCTCTTGCCGGACTTCGGCCAGGTCGAGGCCGACCCGGCGGTGATGAACCTGACCGCGTTCGAGACCTTTTTGACCGAGAAGCGCCCGCTGTTCCTCGAGGGCAAGGAGATCTTCGATTTTCCGTTCAACGACGACACGCTGTTCTACTCACGCCGCATCGGCCAGGCTCCGTCCTATTTTCCGCCCGGAGCGGTCGAGGCCATGCCGGAGGCGTCCACGCTGCTCGGCGCCGTGAAGGTGTCGGGCAAGACCGGGCGGGGGCTCTCGTTCGGCCTGCTGACGGCGGTGACCGATCGCGAGGAGGTCGCGGTCGACGACGCTTTGGACCACCGCCGGGTGGACGTGGCGCCGCGGGCCGCGCAGCTGGTGTTGCGCGCGCAGCAGGACTTCCGGCACGGCGACACCGTCGTGGGTGGCATCGTCACCCACGTGCGGCGCGACATGCCCTCGGATGAACTCGCCGCGGAGATGGCCGACCGGGCGACCGCGGCCGGCGTGGACCTCGTGCACTACTGGGCGGACCGGGAGTATTTTCTCTCGGCGTCGGCCGTCGGGAGCGAGGTCCGCGGCGATCCGCGCGCCATCAGCCGCCTGCAGCTGAGCTCAGCCCGTTTCTATCAACGCCCCATCGCCGGGCGCAGCGCCTATGATCCCCGCCGGGAAAATCTTGCGGGCACCGGGCTGTGGCTGAAGGCCGGCAAGGCCAGCAAGGGTCACTGGCGCTGGAGCGAGGAGCTGACCGCGAAGAGCCCCGGGCTCGAGCTGAACGATCTCGGCTACCTCGCGCAGGCCGACCAGCTGCGGCAAGGCACCGCGGTCGCCTATATCGAACGGACGCCCGCGGCCTGGTATCGCAGCTACGAGTTGAAGCTGGCCCAGAACAACGCCTGGACCACGCGCAGCGAGTTCCTCGGGTCCGGACTCGAGCTGAACGCTTCGGCGGAGTTCGCGAACAAGTGGGGCGCCTACGTCCGCGTCGGTGGCAACGGCGCGGGGCGCGACCCCGTGGCGCTGCGCGGCGGCCCCCTGCTGCGGGTGCCGGCGAACTGGAACTGGTCCGGCTCGCTCAACACCGACGGTTCGCGCCGCGTCTCGGGCGAGGTCTATGCGCAGGGCGCGCAGGCGCGGTACGACGCCTCCAGTTCCACCGGCTACGGTGGCAAGATCAGCGTCCGCCCGGTGCCGACGCTGCAGCTCTCGCTCGCCGCCGATGCAAACACGCAGACGGACCGCCAGCGTTACCTGCCGCTCACGTCCGTTAACGGCGCGGCGGACGGCTGGTTCGTCTCGCAGATCGAGGGCGAGTCGCGCTCCCTGGCCTTGCGGGCGGAGTGGAACATCCGGCCGGAATTCAGCGTGCAGTATTACGGCAATCCGTTCGGTTCGACGGTGCGCTTCGCCGAGTTCCGGCGCGTGCTCGCACCCGGGGCGGACGACCACGCGCAGCGCTACGGCGGCGTGTTGCCGGCGTCGCTGGCGGGCGGGCTCTATGCCTTTGACGAGAACGGCGACGGCCTGACCGACTACGAGCTGGGCGATCCCGACGGCAACTGGGCCAGCTTTCACTCCAATCTGGTTTTCAAGTGGGAGTATCGCCGCGGCTCCATGCTCTACTTCGTCTGGGCCCAGCAGCGCGAGGGTGCCGCGGCGGGCAAGGACGAGGATGCGTGGTCGACCCTCGGAGGCTTGCGCCAGCGCCCGGCGAGCAACCAGTTCATGGTCAAATGGACCTATTGGTTCTCCTCCTGAGCTCCGCCAACTCCGGCCCGCTCGCCGGACCGCGGCTGTTGCGGCCGGGCCGGGTCGTCCGGGCGGGAGCCGGCCGTCGCGGGCCGAGTGGCAATGGCGGGCAGGATGGTTTGCTTGAAGGGCAACCAGCGTCCCCGGTGTTATACTCGGCAACACGTCCATCATGAAACCCAACTTGCTCCCGCTCTTCTCGGTCGCCCTGCTGCTCGCCGCGCCGCTCTCCGCCCAGTCCAACCAGGCGACGGCCGCCGGGGACTCCTCCCTCGATATCCTGCAGACCCAGCCGACGCGCTTCCCGTATGCGCTCACTCAGCTCGGCGTCTTGCGGGGCGAGGCCTGGCTGGTGCTCAGCGTCGATGCCGAGGGTCGGTTGCAGGATGTGCTGGTCACGGGCTACACCCGGCGCGAGTTTGCCGACGAGGCGACGGACGCCGTGCGGCGCTGGCAATACAAGCCCGCCAAGGTGCGCGGCGAGGTGGTGCCGGTGGTGCGCGAGGTGCATTTCACCTTCACCCGCACCGGCGTGGTGATCGACAGCATCACCGGCCTCGACATGGTGGCGCGCAGCATCGACCGGCTGAATCGCAATACGCTGGGCTACCGCGCGCGGACGATGCAGGAGTTGGATCGCATTCCCGTGCCGGTGAACGTCGTGCAGCCGTCGTATCCGGAAACGCTCGCCCCGGGCGAGACCGTCGCCGTGACCGTGGAATTCTACATCGACGAGACCGGCCAGGTGCGCATGCCGGCCGCGCTCGAGCGCAACTCGTCGGAGCTGGCTTACCGGGCGGTGGAGGCCGTGCGCGCCTGGAAGTTTGAGCCGCCGGTCAGCAAAGGCCGGCCCGTGCTCGTGCTGACCCGGCAGGTCTTTCACTTTCTGCCGCCGAAGTCCTGACCCGCAGGCAACTCGGTTTTTCCCCTTGGCCGCCAGGTGCTCACCGGCGGCCGGTTTTGTTTTTCGGCCCGGTCAAGACCGGGCCAGGGGCTCGTCGAGCCAGACGGCGAGCGACTGCTTGAGCTGCTGGCGGGCGCGGTAGAGCCGCGTCTCGACGCCGCGCTCGGAGCAGCCGGCGATGGCCGCGATCTCGCGGTAGGAAAGCCGTTCGTAGTGGTGCAGCAGCACCGCGACCTTGAGATCATGCGGCAGCGCGTCGATCGCGGCGCGCACGGCGCTCACCGTCTCGTCCTGCACCAAGGCGTCGCCCGGCGTGGGCGCCGTGGCCATGGGCTCGGGCAGGGACGTGCCGAGGGAGCCGTCGGCACGGGCGGTCTCGTCGAGCGTGACGGAGGGATGCCGGCGCTGCCAGCGGTGGTGGTTGTGGCAGAGATTGGCCAGCGCGGTGAAGAGCCAGGCGGAGAGATTGGTGTCCGGGCGCAGGCGCTCGCGCTGCAGGTAGAGCCGGCTGAAGGCCGTGGCCACGAGATCGTGGGCGTCCGCGTGGTTCTGGGTGTAGCGGTAGGCGAACGCGAGCAGCGGGCGCTGCCAGCGGGCGATGATCTCGTTCAAGGCCGCCGCGTGGCCCTGTTGCAGAGCCTGCAGACTGGGGGAAGGGGTGTCGTCCGGCACGGGCTTCAGTTGAGCAGGTCGCGGGCGGCGGGGCTGGCGTGGCCGACGAGGTCGAGGTAGCGGGTGCGTTGGGCCGGAGTCATGACCTCGGCGGCGGCGAGCACGAGCTGGCGCGTGGAGTCGAGGCAGGCGCGGTTCACCTGACGGCGGGTATCCACGTAGCGGGCGAACTCGATGAAGTCGACCTGGCCGCGGTCGCGCCGGGCCGACTCGAACGCCAAGAACTCCGTCCGCAGTTGGCTGACCTGGGCCGAGAGGGCGAGCAATTGCGGGCCCGAGGCCTCGTGCAGGGCCTTGATGCGGGCGTATTGGGCGTCGCTCAGCTGGAGCTCGGTCTTCATCCACGCGAGGCGTCCGTCGAGGGTGCCGCCCTCCGGAGCCTGCAGGCGGTAGTAACCGAGGTGCGCGGCCGTGCCGACCACGAGGCCGAGGACGAGAAGGGTGAGGGAGCGTTTCATCGGCGCGGTTGGCTGTTGGCCGCGGTGAGCAGCGGATCGATGAGCTGCAGGTAGCTGCGGGCGAGCTCGGCGTTGCGCTCGCGCTGCAGGCGGCTGACCCGCACCTCGGCGAGGAACAGCCCCAGCAGGACGCAGCTGACGAGGAACAGCGCGGCGAACGACGGACGCGTGAACCACGCGTCGACCGCCGCCAGCCAGCGCGGCGTGCGCCGGGCGCCCTCGTGCGCCGCGATGCGCTGCCACACGTCGGCCGCGAGGCGCGGCGAGGGCTCGGGCGCGGCCGACCAGCGGTCGAGCAGGGGATCAAGCGGATCGGGGGGAGTGGAGGGCGAAGTCATGGGCGGCAACGTTACTGCTTGAAACTGCATAACACCGCCGCCGCGCGAAGCCCTGCAAAAAATCGCTTAGCACACGCATAGTTTTCCGCGCGCGGATTCTGCCCGACGGCCGTGAAGGGGTGCGCGCGTTTCTGGTGTTAAGCACGCGATCACTTTCCGGCCGGAGGCCTTGCTCCGCGGTCATCCGTTCGCCGGTGCGGTGCTCACCCCCGGCCTCTTTCCCTGTCCCGCACCGAGCCATCGGTGCGCCAAACCAACCCGCAAACATCGTTATGATTCCGCAACCCCGTTTGACATTACGCGCCGTCCTTCTGGCCGGCTGTTCGCTCCTGGGCGTATGGCCGACCAGCGCCTGGGCCCAATCAGCCGACCCCGACCCCGAGGAGAAGGTCATCGCGCTCTCGCCCTTCAAGGTATCGGCCGACAAGGACAAGGGCTATCGCGCCACCAACTCCGTTTCCGGCTCGCGGCTCGACACGCCCATCAAGGAGATCCCGATGCCCATCGAGGTCATCACGGAGAAATTCCTCCGCGACACCGGTGCGCGCGACCTGCGTGAATCGCTGCGCTACAGCGCGGGCATTCTCCTGCAGAGCCAGAACGATTACGGCACGCCGGGCGGAGCGTATCAGGGGCCGGGCGGCGTGAACAATGCCGAGGGCTCCACCGCCAACCCGAGCCGCACGAGCATCAAGCTCCGCGGCTTCGTCACCGAGTCCGTGCTGCGCGACGGTTACCTCCGGCTCAACGCCACCGACTCCGTCAACATCGCCCGCATCGAGGTCGTGCGCGGTCCGGCGGCGCTGCTCTACGGCGTCGGCAACTTCGGCGGCATCGTCAATTACCTGCCGAAGCTCCCCGAGGCCAGGGCCCGGGCCGAGTTCGGCCTCGGCGTCGGCACCTACGGCTTCCGGCGCTCAACGCTCGACGTCACCGGGCCGCTGGCAAAAAAGTGGGAATTCAATTACCGCCTGACGGGCGCGTATGAGCAGGCAGACGACTACACGCAATACCGCCAGGGTTCCCACCACTTCCTCTCGCCGGTCATCACGTTCAAGCCGACGGAGACCACGGAGGTTCTGGTGGACTACGAGGACGGCATCGCGCACGACGCCGGCATCGGCTTCCAGCGCGTGCGCTCCTCCGTCGGCCCCGGGGTGAACAACGACCAGAACGAGCATGCCGACTTCTACACGCTGCCCGGCACGGATCCGCGCACCTTCCGGTGGAGCGGCCCCGACACCTACCTGAACAGCCACGCCACCAATCTCCGCCTGCAGGTCTCGCAGCACATCGGGGAGAACATCGATTTCATCGCCGGCTACAACCGCTCGCGGGTGCGCTCCGCGAAGCGCGACGTGCAGGGCAATTTCCAGCCTTGGACGGACCAGTTCGCGAATCCCGACTCGGCCTTCAGCGATGTGCTCGTGCAAACGATCGATCCGGCCAACGGGGACGCCAGCGGCGGCCTCGGCAACCAGAGCGGCTACTCGCGGGCGACGCTCGCGTATCGCTGGGTCGGGGAGCAGAGCGAGACGGCGCGCGACCAGGTCCGCGCCGAGGCGACCTACCGGCTCAAGCTGTTCGAGGGTGCTGCTTGGAAATGGGCGCAGATGGACAACACCCTGCTCGTTGGACACACCGAAATGCGCGCCGACGTGCACAAGACCAACTCCCAGACCGCGTGGAACCAGGCCAACGACAATTTCTGGGTGACGAACTACCACAACCCGTCGAACTACGGCCCGTTCCGCTTCGGTCAGGCGCAGGCCAACGGCACGCCCGAGATGCCGGTCCTGCCCTATAACGGACAGGACACGACCTCGTGGAACCAGGGCAGCTACGCGGTCTATCAGGGCAAGCTCCTGCACAACCGCGTGACACTGATCGGCGGTGTCCGGCGCGACCGCAACGAGACGGAGGTGACGGTGAAGCAAATCATCGGCATGCCGTCGTCGACGACGACCCGCCGGCCCACGACGACGCAGACGACCACGCAGCTCGGCGCGACCTTCGCCGTCAGCCGCGCGCTGTCGGTCTACGTGCTCGAGTCGCAGGGCCTGCAGCCGAACCTCGACGGCAAGCGCGACGTCAACGGCGTGCCGCTGCCGGCCACGATGGCGAAGAGCCGCGAAGCCGGCCTGAAGGTCGACCTGGTCGACGGCCGGATCAGCGGCACGGTCAGTGCGTTCAAGATCCGGCGCACGGACGCCCCGATGTTCTACTGGTGGGCCCCGACGTCGAACCGCTCCGACCGTTTCAATCCCAACAAGGACATCGTCTATCGCGTCACCGACCTGCAGCCGCCCAGCCTCGGGGGCGCGCAGGTGAACAACGGTGCCGCCGAGGCGGCCCTCGCCCAGTGGAATGCCGGCCTCGCGGCGGGCTCCATCTACAAGATCGGCATGCAGTGGTATGTGAACGCTTCCCAGCCGACCGGCGCCGAGCTGCTCGACACCGTGTTCGACTACACCAAGGCGCACAATTACACGATGCCGGGCTGGATCTACGAACCGGACGCGAACACGAACAACACCTTTCCCACCCGCGCCAGCGGCAACGGCGGCGACGAGTTCGTGATCGGGACGGATAACTCCACGGGCTGGGACGCCCAGCTGTT
This sequence comes from Opitutia bacterium, assembly GCA_016187925.1. Lineage (GTDB taxonomy): Bacteria > Verrucomicrobiota > Verrucomicrobiia > Opitutales > Opitutaceae > Didemnitutus. The sequence continues at coordinate 154,188 of JACPIS010000037.1, forward strand.
GTTCGCGCCCAACGACCACCTCCAGTTCCTCCTGAGCTACGCCCACGTGACCCGCGAGGTCGAGTTCCCGGGCCATTTTGCGAAGTCGCCTTATCCGCAGGACCGCTGGGCGCCGTGGTATTTCCCCAATAGCGACTGGGGCCTGACCCGCGTGCCTCTCGACCAAGCTTACGGCGATCCCGCCGACACCTCCACCTGGAACGGCATCAACTGGGGCAAGGGCCTGCCGATGGACGACACGCCCGAGCACCACTTCGCGATGTGGGCGAGCTACAACTTCACGACCGGCCTCGCCAAGGGGCTGACGCTCGGCGCCGGCGGCTACTACGAGTCGCCCCGCCTGTATGTCTCCGGTCTCACCCACGGCGGCGGCCAGCAGATCACGGACAAGAACGGCAAAAATGTCATGCTCGAGACGCGCTCGCGGACCAACGTCGACCTCATGGTTCGCTACGGCTTCAAGCTCTCCGGGCGCGACGCCAGCGTGCAGCTCAACGTGAACAACGTGCTGAACGACCAGAAACGCTACGGCTTCGTCTACGCGGCGCCCACGACGGCGCGCCTGGAGTTCAGCTGCAAGCTCTGACGAATTGGGTTGGAAAGAAATACACCGCTGCGCGCACCAGAGAGTTCACTGGTGCGCGCAGTTGGTCTCCGGCGGACCGCCGCCGGCTAGAGGCCGAGCCCGGCGCGCACGGCGCCGAGGATCTGCCAGCCGAGCAGGGCGTCGAGCGCCACGGCCTGATGGAGCACGATGCTGCCCCACAGCAGAAACCGATAGCCGGCCTTCGCGGTCTTGTGCCGCAGGAGTTGCTGGGCCAGCAGCGCCCCGGGCCAGCCGCCGAGCAGCTCGCCCAGATGCAGCGTCGCCTCCGGCACGCGCCACTGCTGGCGCCCGGCCCGGCGTTTGTCGCTCCAGTTGAGCAGCAGCGTGGCCGCATTGGCCGCCAGCCCGAGCAGCAGGACGAGCCCGAGGTGCGCGCGCGGCACGCCCTGCCAGAGCGCGAGGCCGGGCAGGACCAGCAGGAACGGCAGGGCGACCAGGGCGGCGGGCGGTTTCACGGGGAAAGAAAAGAGGCGCGCCGGTGGGCGCGCCTCGGGGAAGGGGTGGCGGCGAGACTCAGACCAGCAGCAGGGCCGGCTTCTCGAGGAGATCCTTGAGAGCGCCGAGATACTGGGCGCCGACGGCGCCGTCGAACACGCGGTGATCGGCGCTGAGCGTCACGGTCATCGTCTGGCCCACGACGATGGCGCCGTTCTTCACGACGGGCTTGGTGACCGTGGTGCCGACGGCGAGGATCGCGGAGTTGGGCGGGTTGATGATGGCGGTGAAGCGCGGGATGCCCATCATGCCGAGGTTCGAGACGCAGAAGGTGCCGCCGGTGTATTCGGCGGGCTGGAGCTTTTTGCCCTTGGCCTTCTTGCCGAGGGCCTTCGCCTCGGTGCTGATCTGGAAGACGCTCTTGAGGTGGGCGTCGCGGATGACCGGAGTGATGAGACCGTCTTCGAGTGCGACCGCGAACGCCATGTGGGCGGCTCCGAAGTAGCGGATGCCCGCCTGCCCTGAGCCTGTCGAAGGGGTGCCTTCCCACGAACTGTTGACGGCGGGCACGCGGCGCAGCGCCGCGGCGCAGGCCTTGAGCACGAAATCGTTGACCGAGAGCTTCACACCCTGGGCCTCGAGACCGGCGTTGAGCTGGGCGCGGATCGCGAGCAGCGGTTCGACGTCGATCTCGATGTCGAGGTAGATGTAGGGGATGGTCGTGGTGGACTCGACCATGCGCTTGGCGATGACGCCGCGCATCGTGGAGATGGGGACGACGCGCTCCTCCTGGATCGGGCCCTGGTTGGACACGCCGCCGCCGGTGAAGGTGGCGGCGGGTCGGGACGAGGACGGCACGGCGCCCGGGGCGGACTTGAGCAGGGCGGGATTGGCCGCGGCGGCGAGCACGTCGGCCTTGACCACGCGGCCGTGCGGGCCAGTGCCGGCGATGCGGGCCGGATCGAGATTGCTCTGCGCGGCGATCTTGCGGGCCAGCGGGGAGATTTTCACGCGGCCCTCAGGCTGCGGAGCGCTGAGCGCGGAGGGCTGAACGCTGGGCGTGGGAGCGGGGACGGCAATCGGAGCGGGCGGCGGAGGAGCGGCTGGCGCGGGGGCCGGGGCAGCGGCGGCCGGCGCCGGTGCGGCGGCCTTGGGGGCCGGAGCGGCGGGAGCCTCGACGGTCTCGCCGGGTTTGCCGACCGCGCAGAGCGCGGCGCCGATGGCGATCTGCGAGCCGGCGGGGGCGAAAATCTTGAGCAGCGTGCCGTCGAAGAACGACTCGAGCTCCATCGTGGCCTTGTCGGTCTCGACCTCGGCGAGCATGTCGCCGGCCTTGACGGCATCGCCTTCCTGCTTGAGCCACTTGACGAGGGTGCCCACCGACATCGTGTCGGAGAGCTTCGGCATATCGATGATTTGGGCCATGGGGTGGGCGCCTTGCGGCGCAGTTGAGAGTTGAGGGATGAAAGATGGATTCTTCGCTGTGCTCAGAATGACACGCGACGGAAGTTATTTCAGCACATCCAGCGCGGCGGCGTAGATGCGGTCGACGGTGGGCAGTTGGAGCTTCTCGAGCGGCGGGCTGTAGATGGCCGGCGAGTCGATCGAGGTGACGCGCTTCACGGGGGCGTCGAGGTAGTCGAACGCTTTTTCCTGGATGAGGCAGGCGAGCATGGCGCTGACGGAGCAGAAGGGCTTGGCTTCCTCGACGAGCAGGACGCGGCTGGTCTTCTTCACGGAGTTGAGCACGGTCTCCTCGTCGAGCGGGCGGATGGAGCGGAGGTCGACGACCTCGACGGAGACACCGTGCTTCTCGTGGAGCAGGTCGGCGGCCTTGAGGGCCATCTGGATGGCGCGGCCGTGGCCGATGATCGAGAGCTGCGAGCCTTCGCGCATGACGTTGGCCTGGCCGAGCGGGATGAGGTATTCGCCGTCCGGCACTTCGCACGACTCGCCGTAGAGCATGGTGTTTTCCATGAACAGCACGGGGTCGTTGTCGCGGATGGCGGACTTCATGAGGCCCTTCGCGTCGTAGGCGTTGGACGGCACGACGACCTTGATGCCGGGATGGTAGGCGGCGATGGACTCGGGCGTGTGCGAGTGCGTGGCACCGACGTTCGTGCCACCGTTGGCGGGGCCGCGGAGCACGATGGGGCAGTTGATCAGGCCGCCGGACATGTAGCGGATGTTGGCGGCGTTGTTGAAGATCTGGTCGAAGGCGACGGAGTAGAAGCTGAAGAACATCAGCTCCATGATCGGACGCACGCCGAGCATGGCGGCGCCGACGCCCATGCCGATAAAGCCGGCTTCGCTGATGGGCGTGTCGATGATGCGTTTCGGGCCGTACTTGGCCAACATGCCTTCGGAGACCTTGTAGGCGCCGTTGAACTGGCCGACTTCCTCGCCCATGAGGACGACGTTCGGATCGCGCTCGATTTCCTCGGACATGGCGTGCCGGAGGGCTTCGCGGTAAGTGATGACGGGCATGGCTGGAAAATTTGAAATTTCAGATCTGGGATTTGGGATGCGCGAAGGGCGCGCGGCTCAGTCGAAGAAGAGCGAGCCGGTGGACTTGCGGTCGGCGGGATTATCGGCCTCCCAATAGACGTCCTTCTTGATGTCCTCGACGGTGGGGAAGGGGCTCGCTTCGGCGAACTGCGCGGAGGTCTCGGCCTCGGCGCGGGCGGCCTCGTCGATCTGCTTGATGAGCTCGTCGGTGAGGGTGCCTTCCTTGAGCAGCTGCTGCTCGAAGACCATGATCGGGTCCTTCGTGCGCTTGTATTCCTCGATCTCGGCCTTGTCGCGGTAGGTGGTGTCCGGGTCGGCGACGGAGTGGCCGCGGTAGCGGTAGGTGCGGATCTCGAGCACGCTCGGGCGGGACTCGTCGTGGGCGAGCTTGAGCAGGCGGGCGAACTTGTCGCGCACCTCGAGCACGTCGTGGCCGTTCTCGGCGATTTCCCAATTCATGCCGTAGCCCTCGGCGCGCTGCGCGAGGCTCGGGCCGGCGGACGAGCGCGCCTGGCTCGTGCCCATGGAGTAGCCGTTGTTCTCGATGACGAAGATCACCGGCAGGTTCCAGAGCGCCGCGAGGTTGTAGGCTTCGTGGACTGCGCCCTGGTTGACGGCGCCATCGCCCATGAACGCCATGCACGCGCCCTTGAGGCCCTTGTATTTCAGCGCGAACGCGAGACCGGTGCCGAGCGGGATCTGGCCGCCGACGATGCCGTGGCCGCCCCAGAAATTGCGGGTCGGATCAAAGTAGTGCATCGAGCCGCCCTTACCCTTGGAGCAGCCGGTGTACTTGCCGAAATTCTCCGCCATGAGCTCGTTCATGCCCATGCCGACGCCCAGCGCGTGACCGTGGTCGCGGTAGGCGGTGATGATGTGGTCGTCCTTGCCCATGACTGACGTGCAGCCGATCGCGATCGACTCCTGGCCGATATAGAGGTGCAGGAAGCCGCCGATCTTGCCCTGCTGGTACGCGCGCAGGCAGCGCTCCTCGAAGCGACGGATGCGCACCATGTCGCGGTAAAACTGGATCAGCTCGTCCTTGCCGAGCTTGGCGTTGATGGGAGCCTGGCGCGCGCTGGCGGCGGGCGTGGCCTCGTCGGACTTTTTAGGGGCGGGCGATTTCTTGCTCACGATTGTTTTAAGTTTGAAGCGATTTCTGGTCGCCGAACTTTTCTCATCCAGAGAATGGCATGGAAAGACAAGCGAAACTTCCGCTTTCCGCTGGTATTAGTGCAGGTATGCGCCCGCCCGAAGCCACGCCTGCCCGCCGGCTGCCGGCTTCCCCGTCACTCTGGCCCGGCCTCAACCTGCCGAATCCGGTCCGGTCGTGATCTGCTCGACGGTGATCTTGATCGGCGAGACCGTGCAATCCGCCCGCAGCGACACGAAGCGTTCGCGATACCGGTCGTAGATCGGCCAGAGCGCGGCCTTGTCGGTCTCGGGAATCGGCAGTTCGTTGATCCGGGCTCGCGAGAAAAACTTGAAGCTGCCCTCGCTGATGTCGGCCGGCAGGCGGTCGAGCGGCGCCTTGCAGCGAAACAGGAACATCAGCCAGTGCGTCTGCCCCTGGTAGGCCTTTTCCGCGATCATGGCGAAGAGATGCATGTCCTCCTCGCGCACGTGGTGACCGGTCTCCTCGGCGGTCTCGCGCACGGCGCACTGGAACGGTGATTCGCCGGTGGCCATCTCGAGCTTGCCGCCGATCGGCGACCACACGCCGAGGTTCGGCTGCTTGGCTCTTAACATCAGTAACAGCTCGCCGGCGCGGTTCTCGATGAACACGAGGACGCTGATCTTGTAGGGGAGGACGGGTGACATGGCGCAAAAAAGAGCGTGACCTTTGCCCGAACTCCGGCAAACAAATCCTGCAACGGGCCGCTATCCACGCGAGCCCGTTATGTTTTTCCGCCGGACCACTGTCCTCGAATGCGGCGCCAGCCACACGGCGCTGGGTCGTTTTTCCCTCACGTCGTCGGGACGTCTCCGGCTCGAGGATTATGCCGTCGAGACCTTCGCGCTGGAGCCCGGCCGCGAGGCGGACTGGCTGGAGCGGACGCGCGCGGCCCTGGCGCTGTTGCGCTCGCGGATCAGTGACGCGGGCACCGTCGTGCTGGTGCTGCCGGCGCATGCCACGCTGGTGAAATTCATCCGGACACCGCGGGTATCGCGCGCCCAACAGGAGAAGATCATCCGCTTCGAAGCGCAGCAGAGCCTGCCGCTGGGTGAGGCGGAAGTGGTCTGGGGCAGCGCGCCCGCGGGCGGCACCGACCGGGAGGCCGAAGTGATGCTCTGCGCGGCGAAACACGACGCCCTCGAAGCGCTTTGCGCCGCGGTCGAAGCCGCAGGCTTCCGGATTGACCGCGCGTTGCCGTCGCCGCTCGCCACATTGGCGGCGTGTCGCGTGCAGCGGATGGAGGATGATTCTCCCGCGCCGGTTTTGCTCGCCAATCTCGGCGCGCGGTCGACCACGCTCCTGCTCGTGAAGCCGGAGCGCTTTTGCGCCCGCACATTCGCGCTGGGCGGGAATTCCGCCACCGCGCAGATTGCCGAAGGCAGCGGCCGCGACTTCGCGGAAGCCGAGAAATTCAAACTCACCGACTGCCCGCGCCACTTGCTGCAGTTCGCGGCCGAGTCGTTTGCCACGCGGCTCGGACAGGAGATCACGCGCTCGGTGTTGCACTTTCAGCGGCAATCCGGCGTGTCCGCTCCCGCGCGAATCCTGCTGACCGGTGGTGCCGCGCGCCTGCCGGGGCTCCCCGAGCTGCTCGCCGCCAAGCTGGGACTGCCCGTCGCGCGCCTCGCTGTTCTTGATGCGCTCGAAATCGGCGCAGCCGCCGCGCAGGCATGGGCGGCCCTGCCGGTCCCTCCGGTGTCGGATCTGGTCGGCGCGGCTGCCTTGCAATTCGGGCGGACTCTTCCCGGGATGGATTTGTTGCCGTCGCAACTGCGAACGCGGGCGGCATTTCGCCGCCGCCTGCCGTGGCTGGTCGCGGCCGCGCTCCTGATGCTAGCCGCGCTGCTCCCGCCGATCATGCGGTGGCGCGCGACGAGCGCCGCGGCCCGGCAAAAGACCGCCGCCATCGAGCGCGAGATCGCGCCTCTGCGTGCGCGCGAGGCCCGCAACCGCGCCAATCTCCAGCGGCTCGACGAACTTCGCCGCCAGATCGCCATGCTGCAAGGGATCGAGGATCGCCGGGTCGCCTGGCTGGCGCTGCTCGCAGACTTGCAGGACCGCCTTGCGGCCACGGAGGACGTGTGGCTGGAGCGCATGAGCGTGGCGCCGGCTGGCGGACCTCCGCCGGCTTCGTCCGCGGCTCCGCTGCGCATCGCCGTTTCCGGCCGGTTGCTCGACAAACTCAATCCCCGCGGAGTGACGGGCGCGGAAGCCCAGACGCGGGTGAAGCATTTGCTCGGTGATCTCGGTGGGTCACCCCATATCGAGCGGGTGGAGGCGGCGCACCTCGATCGCGACCGCTCCGGCATCCTGCAATTCGACTTCGTGCTCGTCGCCAGGCTGGACCGGCCCCTGTGAGCATGAAGTCGCTGAAGCTCACTCCCGGCGTGCTTGGGCTGCTGTTGCTCTACGTGGCTGCGCTTGGTGGCGGTGGCTGCTGGTTGGTGCGGACACAGCGGCAGGCGCAGCGCGATATCGCGCTGCTCGACCGGAAAATGCGGGAACGCGACCAACTGATGCGGCTGAATCCGGCGCCGAGCCAGGCCAACGAGGAGGCCATCGCGGCTGAGTTGCGTGTCGCCACGCAGACGCTGGAGACGTTGCGAGCCGCGTTGCAAGGACGCGAGGCGGACGCGCTCACGGGGCCGCCACCGGCACGGCCGCTCGACATCTATTTCGAGTACGCTGGCTTTGTGGACCGGGCGCGCGTCCTGGCCGAGCGCATGCACGTCAGGCTGAAAGGCGACGAGCGCTTCGGCTTCGCCAGCTTTACGAAGGAATCGTCAGCGGCCGCCCTGCTGCCGGTCGTGCATCGGCAGCGAATCGTCGTGCAGCAGATGGTGGAAACCCTGCTCGAGGCGGGACCGCAAGAATTGCTGTTCGTGCAGCGCGAACGGCCGCTGACTGTGGCGCAGCGATCGCTTCGCCCGGCACTGTCGCCGGTCGAGAACGCGCATGCCGCCTTTGTCGACGGGACGGACGAGATCGCAGCGGACTTCTTTCTGCCCGACGAAAGGCTGACGCTGCGGGCGCCGGGGTTGGTGAATACCTCCGCCTTTCGGGTTGAGTTCACGGGGCAAACCCGGGTCTTGCGCTCGTTCCTGAATTCGTTGGCGGAGTTCCGGCTGCCGCTGGTGGTGCGCAGTGTCGAAGTGGAGCCGCTCGGTACGCCCGCCGGCTCGCTGACGCGCGACCCGGCGCCGCTGGTGTCGGCGGCATCCTCGAAGTTTTCGGTCGTCGTCGAATGTCTTGAGATACTGCCGGCCGCGTCCGGCACGCCGTTATGAACGTCCGCCTGATCATGTCGTTCGAGAAGCTTGCCGCCTGGGCGGGCTTGGTGCTTTTCGCGGCGGGCGCGGGTTGGGGCTGGACCGGCCGGGAGCAACTGGCGCAGTTGCGCGCCATTTCCGAAACGGTCGCACTGTCGGGCGAGAGTTTCCGTCCAGCGCCGCACGTCGCATCCGAGGCATCGGTCGCCGCTTGGCGCAAGCCGGGCGCGCAACGCGGCGGACCGGGCTGGGTCTACGAGCTGTTTACGCCGCCGGACATCTACTACGACACGGTCGCGCGCGCATTTGATGTGGTCCCGCCAGCCGTCGAGGCAGAGGGCGCCTTGCCCTTCGGTCTTGAGCTGCTGGAAGTGAAGCGCGCGCCGTATCGTCTGCAGCTCGTCGGCTACTTCGGCTCGGCGGACGACTACACGGGGACGTTCAGCAGTCCACAGCTACCCGGTGCGTTGCTCGCGCGTGCGGGTAGTCGTTTCACCGAATTGGGTTTGGTGCTCAAAAGCTTCTCGGTCGGGCTGGTTCCTGTCGGTCCGGGTGAGGACGGCGCCTTGTTCGAGCGCACCGCGAGTGCGGTGCTGGAGGATTTGACCACGGGTGAACTCGTCACGCTCGACAGTCGCGGGCGAAAGCTGACGGATATGCCTTTGGCCGTGCTTCGGCTCAAGGGCGGCGCGACCAAACCGCGCGAACTGCGCGAGGGTGACAGCGTGCAGGACGGCCAAGCCTCCTATCGCGTGGAGCGCATCCAGTTTGATCCGCCGGAAGTCGTCGTGCTGCGGACGCTTCCCGACCGGCCTCGCACGGAAGCCCGCGTGCTGCGCCTCGCCTCGTCCGAGGCCGGCGCGAAGGAAGAGCGAAGCAAAAATCCTTCCGACGCGCCCGCGCAGCGCCGTTCCGAAACCAATCTCGTCAGCGCCGACAAGGAACACTGAACCGCCTCCACCCCATGCCCACGCCTCCGTCTCATGTCTTTTTTCGATTTATGCTCGGCACTATCCTGCTCTGGGGCGGTGGTGCCCATGCCGGCACCACGGTGGAGCCACCCGGTGCGAGGCATAGCGTCGAGAGCGTAACCGGAGACGCCGCCGGCCCGGCCGCCAGCGTGGAGATCACCGCCCTGCTCAAGCGCGGCCGGGCGCAATACCTCGCCGGCGAACCCGGCGTGGCGGCGCAGACTTTCGCGCGGGTGCTGGAACTTGCCCCGGGAAACACCGACGCCCGGACCTTCCTCGAGCGCATCGCGGCAGCCGGCGTCGACCGCGATCCGAATCGCACCCGGACTTCCGCGCAGATGCTCAACGAGGTGCAGCGTGCGTGGCAACGACCCGCGATTGCCGCGGCGGGCGGTGCTGAGACGATGCCGGCCGCCGTCCGCTCGCCGTTGCAGGAAAAACTCGAGACCATCGTCCTGCCGGGCGTGAGCTTCCATGGACTGGAACTGAGCCGCGTAGTGCACGCGCTGGGTGCCATCTCCGAGGAATACGACCGATCCGGCGCGGCGCCGAAGGGTGTGAACATTGTCCTCATCGACCCGGCCAACGCCGATCCGCAAGTCAGTCTGGATTTGCGCAACGTTTCGCTGCAGCGCTTGCTGGACTTCATCACCCGCTCGGTGGGCTACCAATACGAGGTGCAGGCCGACGCCGTCGTGGTCCGGCCGGGCGGCGGGCAATCGGCCTTGGAAACGGAGATCTTCGCCGTCTCGCGCTCGACGGTGCTGCGCCTGACCGGACGCGGCGCACCTGGCGCGCCAGCACCGGTGGGAGATCCGCTCGCGGGGCGTGCGGGAGCGGCGCCGACCTCCGAAGGCGAGGGGAGGGCGATCCGGAATTTTCTCCAGCTCGCCGGAGTGAACTTCGATGACGAGAAGGGCAGCACGCTCGCCTTCGACGGTTCGCAGCTCATCGTCACGCAGACCGCGCGCAACCTCGGACGCATCCGCAATATTCTCAGCCGCTACAACGATGTGCGGCAGGTCGAGATCGAGGCGAAGTTCATGGAAGTGCAGGACGGCGCGCTCGAGGAACTCGGCGTCAACTGGCGCGTCGCCACCAAGGCCACGCAGCGCGGCGCCGGAGCGGTGGCCGCCTACCAATCGGGCAACCGCTCGCTCGCCGACGCGTTCAGCAGCAGCGGCGCGGGCACACAGGGCAGCATCGTCCGTCCCGCGGTCGAGGCCACCGATAGCACCCCCGCGCAAGACGGCATCAACCTGCCCATCATCAATCCGCCGCCGCCCATCCCGGGCACGAACAATCTCGGTCTCGGCGCCAACCCGCTCGCCACCGTCACCGGTGTGCTGGGCGAGTTCAACGTCAACGCCGTGATCCGCGCCCTCTCCCAGAAGACCGGCACGGAGTTGCTCAGCGCACCGAAACTCACCGTGCTTTCCGGCAATCCGGCCACGATCACGGTCGCGCAGGAGCTCCGTTACCCGCAGTCCTACGGACAGGTGCAGAGCCAGGTCGGCACGGGCAACGCGAGCGGCGGCGGCTCCGCCGGCGTGGCGATCACCGCGGGCACGCCGCAGGAATTCACCACGCGCAACGTCGGAGTGGAGCTCAAGGTCACGCCCACGGTGGAGGAGGATAATCACAGCATCAGCCTCGACTTGAACCCGAAGGTCACCGAATTCGAGGGCTTCGTCGAATACGGCGGTCAGAGCATCGCCATCTCCGGCAGCACGACCGTCACCGTGCCCTCGGGTTTCTACCAGCCCATCTTCGGCGTGCGCGAGGTCAGCACCCGCGTGACGATCTGGGACGGCGCGACCATCGTCATGGGTGGGCTCACGCGTGAGGACGTGAAGAAGAACCGCGACAAGATACCCGTGCTCGGCAACGTGCCTGTGCTCGGCCGTCTCTTCCGCAGCAACGGCGAGAGCGCGCAGAAAAGAAATCTGCTCATCTTCGTCACCGCCAACCTCGTCAACCCCGGCGGCGGCCTGAGGAAGCAGGCCGTCACCAGCGCCGCGCCCGACTCCCTTTACCAAAACCCGGTCATCGTGACACCCACCGAGTCCGGCTCCCCCGGGCTTGCCCGGCGCAACTGATCTACCAAGCTTCTCGTCTTATGCCAGTCCCCCAAACATCACTTTTTATTCCGAAAACCGAATCCTCACGCGACGAGATGCGGAGTTGCCGTGTGCTGGAAAACACCGACATCACTATCCGCAGCCTGACCCTTTTTGCTCGCGACGAGATGTGGAGTCGCCGTGTGCTGGGAAGCACCCACATCAATATCCGCAGCCTGACCCTTTTTGCTCGGCCCTGAGGCTGCTGCAAATGGACAAACTCCGACTCTGCCTGAGGAGCTTCGGGTTGCTGTTGTCGGGAGAGTATAGCTGTTATAAGGCGGCAACCAATAGCGGGCGGCGTGCCAGGCATTTGAAAAATAAACGCACGGCCAAGCTTCTCGAAGGTAAGCGTCGTCTCGGGTGCCTCGTAGCTACGAGAGCTACGACGAGGTAGAGTGTCGTAATGGTAACCAATACGACGGCTACGACAGAGTTGGTGGGAAGGCAGAAAAGGGTCAGGCTGCGGATATTGATATTGACGGTTGAAAGCGTGCGAGCAGCCTACGGGGCATGGCCCGCAAGCTGCGTCTCGAGTTTCCCGGTGCGTGTTACCATGTGATCAACCGGGGCAATTACCGGGCGGACATCTTCGAGTCGGAGGGGGCGCGGCAGGCGTTCGAGCACTGTCTGTTCGAGGCGGCGGCGAAATCCGGTTGGGGGCTCCACGCGTACGTGATCATGCGCAACCACTACCACCTGGCCGTGGAGACGCCGGAGGGGAACCTGGTAGCGGGCATGAAGTGGCTGCAGGCGACCTTCGCGAACCGGTTCAACAAGCTGCGGAGCGAGCGCGGCCACCTCTTCCAGGGCCGTTACAAGGCGCTGCTGGTCGAGGAGGGCGAACCCCTGGCTCAGGTCTGCCACTACATCCACCTCAACCCGGTCCGCGCCGGCTTGGTCGAGGCCGGCCGATTGCGGGACTACCGCCCTTCCAGCTACTGGCATCTCTGGCAGCCCAAGACGCGTCCAGCCTGTTACCAGCCGCAACTCACCTTGCAGAGCGTCGGCGGTTTGAGCGACACCCCGGCCGGATGGCGGAGCTATGCGGACTACCTCGCCTGGCAGGCGGCAGAGGGCCCCGTGGGCAAATCGAAGGCCTATGTGAACCTGAGCCAAGGCTGGGCGTTGGGCACGGCCGACTTCAAGGCGAGCCTCCGGGCGGATCATGCGCTCGCCGAGGACGCCCGGGCGTGGACGCGCGAAGGAGCCGCCGAACTCCGGCAAGCCCGGTGGGCGGAGCTGCTCGACCGGGGGTTGGCGACGGCCGGCAAAACGCTCGCTCAGGCCCACCAGGAGCCCAAGTCAGCCGGCTGGAAGCTCGCGGTGGCCGCCTGGATGAAATCCCGCACGCAGGCGGGCAACGGCTGGCTGAGCGAGCGCCTAGGCCTGGGGGCCCCGGCCGCGTTCAGCCGGAACCTCACCACCTACCGGCGCCGGCTTACCCCTGCGGACAAACTATGGAAGTCGCTCACATCAATATCCGCAGCCTGAGGTTGCCCTGATTTGGCGGGCAGAGGGAACGACGGAGCCGTAATAGGGTTTACGTGCGGAGGATTTTGGCTTTCGTCGCGGCATGGCGAAGTGGCTTCTGGTTGACGGCTTCAACATGGCTTTCCGCGCATTCTACGGGATGCCGGAACTGACACGCACGGACGGGTTCCCGACGGGCGCGTTGCACGGCTGGGTGAAGACCATGTGGCGGCTGCAGGATCAGATCAATCCCGACGGGATGCTGGTGTTCTTCGACCTCGGTGGCTCGCAGGACCGGCTGGCCCTTCACCCGGAATACAAGGCGCAGCGCAAGGAAACGCCGGAGCCGTTGGAGAAACAGATCCCGGTCATCAAAGAGCTGACACGGGCGATGGGGCTCGTAGGCGTGGAGCTGGATGGCGTGGAGTCGGACGACCTGCTGGCGTCGCAGGCGCGGGTGCTGGCGAACGCCGGACACGAGGTGCTGATCGTGAGCGCTGACAAGGATTTCGCGCAGTGTGTGGACGACCGGATCAAGATTCTGCTGCCGCCGCCAACCGCCAACCCGAAGCTGGGCTGGCGCGTGATGGATGCGCAGGGCGTAGTGGAGAAATTCGGCGTGCCGCCGGCGCAGATCGCCGAATACTTGGCGTTGATCGGCGACACTTCGGACAATATCCCCGGGTTGAACGGCGTCGGCCCGAAGACCGCGGCAAAGTGGTTCGCGGAGTTCGGCACGCTGGAGAAGATCATCGCTAGCGTGGGTGAGTTGAAGCCCGAGCGTTTCCGCGAGCAGGTGGCGGCGCGGGCGGACGATTTGCGGCGCAATTTGAAGCTGACGATCCTCAGCACGAAATCGCCGATGCTGATGGTCGGCAAGGGTGAGCCGGCGCCGGTGAAGCTTTTCGCGCTGCTGGAGCAGATGGAGATGAAGTCGACGCTGAACGAGGCGAAGACGCGCTACAGTGGGCAGGGCGAGTTGTTCTGAAGGCGAGGCTCGACGCAAGGTCGAGCCCTACGGAGAAACGTTCGGCGGTCATAGACCGCCGCTACAGGGAGAGGGCGTGCGCCATAGATGGGACCGGCCCACAGGGACGTGGGCCCTCCGGCCCGAATTGGTTGCGGGTCGGTGGGGGCCGGCAGGGAGAGGTTCTGCGGTCACGGGCCGCCGGTACAGGGGAAGGGTGTGGGGCAAGGGCGGCTCAGCGGGAGCTGAGCCCTCCACGGGGAGATGATCCACGGAGATTTCCCCGGTTGGATCTCTGTCTCCTGTCCTCTGTAATCCGTTTTCTGCTCTCAGGTCTTCTTCGGCGGCTCGAAGATGTAGCCGATGCCGTGGACGGTCTTGAAGGAGTCGAGGGAGATGCCGTTCTTGGCGTAGGCGGAGCGGACCTTGACGATGTATTGGTCGAGCGAGCGGCTGCGCACGTCGGCGTGGATGCCCCAGACGGCGTGGATGAGCTCCTTGCGGGTGATGACTGCGTGGCGATGGGTGTTCAGATAGCCCAGGATGCCGAGTTCCTTGCGGCCGATCTTGTAGGTGGCGCCATTCGGGAAAGTGACTTCGAGACGGTCGGGATGGACAGTGGAGCCGAGAAATTCGAAGTCCTCGTCGACGGTGCGGATGTTCTTCGTGAGGTTGAAGTCGCGCTGGCCCTCGGTGCGGCGGAGGACGGCGTGGATGCGGGCGACGAGTTCGGCGTAGCTGAAGGGCTTGGTGATGTAATCGTCACCGCCCAGTTCGAGGCCCTTGACGCGGTCGGCCTCCATGATGTTGCCGGTGAGAAAAATCGTGGGGATATGGATGTCCTGTTGCTTGAGCTCCTGCAGGAGCTGAAAGCCGGTGGAGTCGGGGAGCGTGACGTCGAGGAGGAGCAGGTTGGCAAAATTGCGCTGGAGAAAACGCAGCGCGGGCGCGCAACGGTTGTAGGGCTGGGTCTGCATGCCGGCGTCTTCGAGATGCTGGCAGATGAGCTTCGAGAGCTCTTCCTCGTCTTCGACGACGATGATCAAGGGGCGGGGTTCAGCGCACATGAGATGGGTGTGTGATGCGACTGGCGTGCTTTTTACAATCGTGACGGCGGTTGTCAAAGCCTTGTTCGAGATGAAGTAGGCGGCCGGAGGTGCTCAGAGATTTCTTGTCATTCGTACCGGGGAGCCGTTCGCTGCTGTCCGCGCGGATACGCGCCAACCTTTTAACGTCATGAAAGTCACTCTTGGACTGCTCCAACACGCCTGCTCCGCAAGCCCGGCGGAGAACCTGAAGAAGACCCTCGCGCTGGCCGAACAGGCGGCGAAGAAGGGCGCGAAGATCATCTGCACCCAGGAGCTGTTTCGCTCGCAATATTTCTGCCAGAGCGAGGATCACGAGTATTTCAAGCTGGCGGAGCCGATCCCGGGCCCGAGCACCCAGGCGTTCCAGAAACTGGCCAGGAAGCACGGTGTCGTGATCGTCGCCTCGCTCTTCGAAAAGCGCGCGAGCGGGCTCTATCACAACACAGCCGTCATCATCGACGCCGATGGCAAACTGCTCGGGGTGTACCGCAAGATGCACATCCCCGATGACCCGCTTTTCTACGAAAAGTTCTATTTCACGCCGGGCGACACGGGCTTCAAGGCCTGGCAGACCAAGTACGGCAAGATCGGCGTGCTGATCTGCTGGGACCAATGGTATCCCGAGGGCGCGCGCCTCACGGCGCTGCAGGGAGCCGAAATTCTATTCTATCCGACCGCCATCGGCTGGCATCCGAAGGAGAAGAAGGAATACGGCGTCAACCAGCACGGCGCGTGGGAAACGATCCAGCGTTCGCACGCCGTGGCCAACGGCTGCTACGTTGCCTCGGTCAACCGCATCGGACTCGAGCAGCCGATCGGCGGCGACGGCCTCGAGTTCTGGGGGCAGAGCTTCGTGGCCGGCACGAGCGGCCAGATCCTCGCCAAGGCCAGCGTCAACCGGGAGGAGATTCTCCTGCACACGGTCGATCTCGGCAAAGTCGACGTCACGCGCACGCACTGGCCCTTCCTGCGCGACCGGCGCATCGATGCCTACGGCGACCTGACGAAACGCTTCCGCGACTGACCATGGCCGCCCAGAAGTCGCCCGCCGCACTCGGTTTCCGCATGCCGGCCGAGTGGGAGCCGCAGACCGCCATCTGGCTTTCGTGGCCGCACAAATACGCCTCGTGGCCCGGCCAGTTCCGGCCCGTGCCGTACGTCTACGCGGAGATCGTGAAGCAGATCAGCCGCTTCGAGGAGGTGCGCCTCAACTGCGCCGCGAAGCTGCAGCCGCGCGCGAAGCGCCTCTGCGCCGCCGCGGGAGCGGACATGTCGCGCGTGACTTTCTACAACCACCCGACGAACGACGCGTGGTGCCGCGATCACGGTCCGATCTTCGTGAAGAACGATCGCACGGGCGAGGTGGCCATCACCGACTGGGCCTATAACGCCTGGGGTGATAAGTATCCGCCCTACGACCTCGACAACAAGATCCCGCCGAGCATCGCGCAGAAACTGAAGCTGCGCCGCTTCGTGAACGACATGATTCTCGAAGGCGGCTCGATCGACGTGAACGGGCAGGGGCTCCTGCTCACCAGCGAGCAATGCTTGCTGAACAAGAACCGCAATCCGCAGCTTTCCCGCGCCCACATCGAGCAGAACCTGAAGGATTACCTCGGCGTGAAGCAGGTGCTGTGGGTCGGCGACGGCATCATCGGTGACGACACCGACGGCCACATCGACGACATCACGCGCTTCTACAAGCCGGACGGCTTCATCACCTGCGTCGAGTCCAACAAGCGCGACCCGAATCACAAGATTCTCGAGGAAAATCTGGAGCGCTTGTGCGCGTTCCGCACGCTGGCGGGCAAGCGATTCGACATCGTGACGTTGCCGATGCCCAAGCCGTTCGCCTTTCAAGGGCAGCAGGTGCCGGCCAGCTACGCGAATTTTCTCATCATCAACGGCGCGGTGCTTGTGCCGCAGTTCCGCCAGCCGAAACGCGACGCCGAGGCGCGCGAGATCATCGGTGGCTGCTTCAAGGGCCGCGAGGTCATCGGCATCGACTGCTATCATCTGATCTGGGGTCTGGGCACGCTGCATTGCATTTCCCAGCAACAGCCAGCTTCCGGCAAGGTCTGAGCTTCCCCATGCGCTCCTTCGTCTCCCTCTTGGTTCTCTCCGGGCTGCTGCTCGCCGGTTGCGAGTCGATGACCGAGCGCGTGCAGGAGCGCTTTGCGGCGGTTGCGCCCAAGGTGCGCGATTTCGACGGCGAGCAACGCACGGTCTACTACGCGGCGCAGCTCGCGTTCAAGCGACTGGACTTCGTGCTCACGAGTTCGTCGCTCGGCTCGGCCCACATCGAGGCGGGCAGCCGCATCCACACCAGCGAGGCCTTCGGCGACTCGCGCCAATTGGTCGCGCAGGTGCATTTGAGTGAGGTGGCCCCGGGCCGGACCGAAGTCGCTCTCACACTTCAGGAACAAGTTGAGAACGCCTCGTTGGGCGGGCCGAGCCAGCAGCCGTTGCGCGAGCATGCTTTCTTCGAGACTTATTTCGCTACGCTGGAGGCGGTTCTGCTGGAGCAAAGCGCCGAGCTCGCGGCCAAGAAAAACTGATTTTTCTCTTGCCGGGCCCGGTGGGTTAGGGGACTTTCAACCCCTTTCGCGGCGTTCTTCAGGTCAAGCCGGTGCAGCCGCGGCACTCCCACCGGCTTAACGTCAGTCAACCACCAACCAATCGGATCCGCAAGGGTCCACGCCGGCAGAGGCGGTCGTCAAGGAGTGCGGCGCTCGTTTCCCGGTTCACAGTCCCATGAGTTCGTTAATGCAAGAACTGCTCGCTCAATCCTCCTTCGACAAACTGAAGGAAGGCTCGATGATCCCGGGCACGATCACGGAAATCCGCGCCAACGAGGTTATCGTTGATATCGGCGGCAAGGCCGAGGGAGCGATCCCCGCCAATGAATTCTTCGACCTCGGCGAGCTGCAGATCGGCTCCACGATCGAAGTCCTCCTCGAGAAGCTCGAGGACAAGGAGGGCAATCCCATCCTCTCCTACGAAAAGGCCCAGCAGAAGAAGAACTGGGAGAACATCCTGGCCCGTTGCGCCGAGGGCACCATCGTGTCCGGCCGCGTGAAGACCAAGGTCAAGGGCGGTCTCGTCGTCTCCATCGGCGTCGACTCCTTCCTGCCGGCTTCGCACATCGACATCCAGCCGCCGAAGAACCTCGACCAGTATCTCGGCCAGACCTACGACTTCAAGGTTCTCAAGATCAACCACGAGCGGAAGAACATCGTGCTCTCCCGCCGCGAGCTCATCGAGGAGCAGCGCCACCAGAAGCGCCGCGACCTGCTCGAGAAGCTCCAGCCCGGCCAGATCCGCAAGGGCGTCGTCAAGAACATCACCGACTTCGGTGCGTTCATCGACCTCGACGGCATGGACGGCCTGTTGCACATCACCGACATGTCCTGGGGCCGCATCGGGCATCCGTCCGAGCTGCTGAAGCAGGGCGAGGAGATCGAGGTGATGATCATCGACATCAACCGCGAGAAGGAGCGTGTCTCCCTCGGCCTCAAGCAGACCAAGAACAATCCTTGGGACAACATCGACCACAAGTTCCCGGTCGGCGCCAAGGTCCGCGGCAAGGTCGTCAATCTCGTGCCCTACGGTGCGTTCGTCGAGCTCGAGCCCGGCGTCGAGGGCCTCGTCCACATCACCGAGATGTCCTGGACGAAGCGCATCACCAAGCCTTCCGAACTCCTCAAGGTCGGCCAGGAAGTCGATGCGGTTGTCCTCGGCATCCAGAAGGACGAGCAGAAGATCTCGCTCGGCCTCCGCCAGCTCGAGCCCAACCCGTGGGACATGGTCCGCCACAACTACCCGGTGGGCGCCCGCGTCCGCGGCAAGGTGCGCAACATGACCACCTACGGCGCCTTCGTCGAACTCGAAGAGGGCATCGACGGCATGGTGCACGTCTCCGACATGTCATGGACCCGCAAGATCAACCATCCGTCCGAGCTCCTCAAGAAGGGCGACGAGGTGGACGCGATCGTCCTCGACGTCGATCCGAACCAGCAGCGCATCAGCCTCGGCATGAAGCAGCTCGCCACCGATCCGTGGACCGACATCGACAGCTTCTTCCGCATCGGCGACGTCGTGCAGGGCACCGTCTCGAAGATCACCAACTTCGGCGCCTTCGTGGAGCTGAAGGATGGCATCGACGGCCTCGTGCACATCTCGCAGATCCAGGAAGATCGCGTCGAGAAGATCAAGGACGTGCTCAAGCCCGGCCAGGCTGTGACCGCCCGCGTCGTGAAAATCGACCGCGACGGCCGCCGCATCGGTCTCTCGATCAAGGCCGCCAACTACTCGGCCGAGCAGCTCGCCCAGGAGACCGCCTCCTACGAGCAGTTCACCAAGAACACGAGCGGCACCGACCTGACGAACCTCGGCGATATCTTCGACGAGGCCGCCAAGAAGGAATAAGCCGTTCGCGATCCCCGCGAATCACTTCAAAGGCGCTCGCTTCGGCGGGCGCCTTTTTTATTGGAGAGACCCGACTATGCCCACCCCGCCCACCTTGCGCCCGTACCGCCCCGAAGACGCTCCCGCCCTGGCGCAGCTCTTCCGCGAGACCATCCACACGGTCAACCGCCGCGACTACACGCCGGCGCAGGTCGAGGCGTGGGCGCCCGCGCAGATCGATCTCGCGCGCTGGCAGGCGAAGCTGGCGAGCGAGGAGGTCGTCGTGGCCGAGGTCGGCGGTGAACTCGCCGGCTTCTGCTCGTGGACCGCGGACGGCTACCTCAATTTCATCTTCGTGCATCACGCGCAGCAAAGGAAGGGCATCGCGGCTGCGCTCTACACCGCCGCCGAGCAGGCGCTGCGCGCTCAGGGGCTCGCGCGCATCCACACCCAGGCAAGCGTCACGGCGCAGCCGTTCTTCGCCCGGCAGGGGTTCACGGTCGTGAAGCACCAGCTGGTGCACGTGCGCGGCGTCGACCTGCCGAACGCGGTGATGGAAAAATCCCTCGCCTGAGCCAAAAGAAAGGCGCCCGCACAACGGCGGGCGCCTCGGGCATTTGACTGTGGCAAAAAATCAGGCGTTGGCCGGCTCAGGCTGCTTCGAGAGATAATCGCGGATGACCTGCGCGCGCTCATCGGCGTGACGCTCCTGCTCGACCTCGTCGGCCGTCAGGATCTTGTCCTGCTTCTGGAGCTGGCGGCGGATCTTGCCGAGGGCGAGATACTCGAGCTGGCGGATGCGCTCGCGGGTGACCTTGAATTTCTTGCCGACCTCCTCGAGCGTGAGCTCGTCCTTGCCGTCGAGGCCGAAACGCAGGCGGATGATCTCGGCCTCGCGGGGCTCCAGCGAGGCGATCATGGCGTGCAGGCTCTCCTTGAGGTTTTTTTCGCCGAGTCCGGCGTCGGGCGCGACCGTGGCCTCGTCGCCGACGAGGTCGCCGAGCGTGGCCGAATCGCTGTCCTCGCCGACGGGGGCGTCGAGCGAGGCCGGGCGGACGCTGACGGTCTTGAGCAGGGCGACCTTGTTGGTCGGGATCTGCATCTCGGCCGCCACCTCTTCGGTGGTGGGCTCGCGGCCGAATTCGTCGGTGAGCTTGGCGATGGTCTTGCGCATCCGGGAGATCTTGTCGACCAGGTGGACGGGCAGGCGGATGGTCTTGGACTGGTTGGCCAGAGCGCGCTTCATCGACTGCTTGATCCACCACGCGGCGTAGGTGGAGAGCTTGCCGCCCTTGGCGGGGTCGAAGCGCTCGACGGCCTTGATGAGGCCGAGGTTGCCCTCGCTGATGAGGTCCATGAGCGGCAGGCCCATGTCCTTGTAATCGTAGGCGATCTTCACGACGAGGCGGAGGTTCGCCTTGATCATGTGGTCGCGGGCCGCCTTGTCGCCGCGCTTGATGCGGGCGGCGAGCTTGATCTCCTCCTCGATGGTGAGGAGCGGGGTCAGGCGGATCTCGTTCAGGTAAAGCTGGAGGTTGGAACGCTCGTCGCGGCGGTCGACGGGCGAGGCCTTGTCGAACTCGGAGACAGTGCTGTCGGCGGGTTTGATTTCGGGGCGGAGGCTAAGGCCGGCATCGGCCGTGGGGATGGAAACTGGAACCGAGGCACGCGCCGCGGGCAGCGGGACAACACGCGAAGCAGGGCGGGCGGTCTTCTTTGGGCGGGTAGGCATAGGAGGGACGATAGTTGAGTAGGAAACCAACTCCTTGCATGTAGGATGCCGGAGCCCGGGAATAAATTCCCGATGCACTGTTTCGACCAAAGATACGCGAGGCTGTGCCCCTCAGACGCCCGTTTGGGTCATTTTCTCCGCCACCGCGGCCGCCTTCAGGATAGCCGAAGCCTTGTTGACCGACTCTTGGTATTCGAGAGCGGGAACAGAGTCCGCGACGATGCCACCACCGGCCTGGACGTGGATCTTGCCATCTTTAAGCAATGCCGTCCTGAGGGTTATGCAGGAGTCGAGATTGCCATCGTAGCTGAAATACCCGAGCGCTCCCGCGTAACTGCCGCGCTGCAGGCCCTCCATTTGGGCAATCAGCTGCATGGCGCGGATTTTTGGGGCGCCGCTGACCGTGCCGGCCGGGAAAGTGGCGCGCATCAGGTCAAAAGCGGTGCGTTCTGGCGCAAGTTGTCCCTCTACCTGTGACACAATGTGCATGATGTGGGAGTAGCGCTCGACCGTCATGAACTCCGGGACCTTGACGGTACCGTAGGTGCAGACGCGGCCCAAATCGTTGCGGGCAAGGTCGACCAGCATGAGGTGCTCGGCCTTCTCTTTGTCATCAGCCAGCAATTCTTTTTCCAACGCGACATCCTCTTCGTGCGTCTTGCCGCGCGGGCGGGAACCGGCGATAGGCCGAATCTCGGTCTGCCGTCCGGTGAGTCGCACATGCACTTCGGGCGAAGCGCCGACCAAGGAAAAATCCCCCGTCTCCAGGATGAACATGTAGGGCGACGGATTCACCGTGCGCAGCGCCCGATAGAGCTCCAGCGGGGAACGAGCGAAGGGCCGGGTGAAGCGCTGCGACAGCACGATCTGGAAGATGTCGCCGGCACGGATGTATTCCTTCGAGTCCTCGACCATCTTCTCGAACGCGGGCTTGGTGAAATTGCTCGGCGGCACCACCACGGCGCCCGTGTCCACCAGCGGCAGCGGCTGGAGCGGGTTGGGTTGCTGCAGGACTTTGCGCAGGCGCTCCAGCTCGGCGACGGCGCGGTCGTAGGCTGCGCCGGCATCGCCCTCGATGTGGGCGTTGACGACGAGGCGGAGAATCTGGCGGACGCGGTCGAAGACGACGAGCGAGTCGCACAGCATGAACCACATGACCGGCAGGCCGAGCTCGTCGCGCGCGGCGAGCGGCACGGTCTTCTCGACGCCATGGATGAATTCGTAGCCGAGATAGCCGACGGCGCCACCCGTGAAGGGAGGCAAACCCGGAATGGCGACGGGACGATAGCGACGCATCTCATCCTCAAGGACCTTCAGCGGATCGCCGTCGCCGGGGCGGACGCTGAGCACCTTGCGCGGGTTGCAGCCGATGAAGCTGTAGCGCGAGACGTGCTCGCCGCCCTCGACGGATTCCAGCAGGAAAGCCGGACCGTGCCCGCGCAGTTTCGCGAACGCCGAGACGGGCGTCTCGAGGTCGGCCAGCAGGTCCGTGCTCACCGGCACCACATTGCCGGACTTGCTGAGTTGCAGGAAGGATTCGCGGGAGGGTGTGGCGTGCATCGTCATTCGACCGTGACCGACTTGGCGAGATTGCGCGGCTTGTCGACGTCGCGGCCGAGCTCGACCGTGATGTAGTAACTGAGCAGCTGCACCGGGACGGTCGCGATGATCGGCAACACGGCTTCGTGGCACTCGGGGATATGGATCACATCGTCGGCCAGGCCGGCGGGCAGCTCGCAGCCCGTGGAGAGCACGGCGATGATTTTGCCTTTGCGCGCCTTGATCTCCTGCATGCTGGAGACGACCTTGTTGAACATCTCGCCGGCGGGCACGAGGAACAGCGACGGACACTGTTCGCTGATGAGGGCGATGGGGCCGTGCTTCATCTCCGCCGCCGGGTAGCCCTCGGCGTGGATGTAGGAAATCTCCTTCAGCTTGAGCGCGCCTTCGAGGGCGACGGGGAAAAGCGACAGCCGGCCGAGGAAGAGAAAATCGTGATAATGCGCGTAGCGTTTCGCGATCTCGCGAATCTTCGGCGCCTGTTCGAGCACCTGCCGCACGAGCTGCGGCGCGGACTTCAGCGCGTTCACGTAATCGACGCCGTCGCTGAAGCTCATGTCGCGCATGCGGCCGATGTAGAGCGCGAGCATCGCGCCGAGCAGCAGCTGCGAGGTGAAGGCCTTGGTCGAGGCCACGCCGATCTCGGGGCCGACATGCTGGTAGACGCCACCGTCGGCCTCGCGGGCGATGGTGGAGCCGACGACGTTGTTGATCGCAAGAACCTTGTAGCCCTTGCGCTTGGCCTCGCGCATGGCGGCGAGCGTGTCGATGGTTTCGCCGGATTGGCTGACAGTGAAGAAGAGCGTGCTGCGGTCGAGCGGCGTGTTCCGGTAGCGAAACTCGGAGGCGTAATCGACTTCCACGGGCACGCGGGCGAAGCGCTCGATGAGGTGCTCGGCCACGAGGCAGGCGTGCCAGGCGCTGCCGCAGGCGAGGAAATGAAACCGGTCGATCTGGCGGAAATCTGCCGCGGAGATGTTCAGGCCGCCGAATTGCGCGGTGCTGCCGTCCTCCGAGAAGCGGCCGCGCATCGTGTTCTCGAGCGCGGCCGGTTGCTCGAAAATCTCCTTCTCCATGAAGTGCGCGTAGCCGTTGAGTTCCGCGTCCTCAATGTTCCAGCTGACCGTATCGATGACGGGCGAGACGTCCTCCGCTTCGAGCGTCGTGATGGTGAAATTCTTCGCCGTCATGTGCACCATCTCGCCGTCCTTCAGGTAGACGACATTCTGGGTGCGGCTGATGATCGCAGCCACGTCGCTCGCGAGCATGTATTCGCCGTCGCCCACGCCGAGGATCAGCGGGGAGCCCTTGCGGGCCGCCACGATCTCCGCCGGGCAGTCGGCGCACATCACGGCGATGCCGTAGGTGCCCTCGACGTGCCGCAGGGTCTTGCGTACCGCCTCGAGGAAACGGCTGCCTTCCTTGGTCACGGGCTCCTTCTGATAGTGATAATCGATCAGGTTGCACAGCACCTCGGTGTCGGTTTCGGAGGTGAAAGTGTAGCCTTTGCCGGTGAGGAATTTCTTGATGCCGACGTAATTCTCGATGACGCCGTTGTGAATCAGCGCGATCTTGCCGTCGTTGCTGATGTGCGGATGGGCGTTGGTGTCGGTCACGCCGCCGTGTGTGGCCCAGCGCGTGTGCCCGATGCCGGTGGTGCCGGGGAGCTTTTGCGCCTTCGTGGCCTTGATCAGCCCGTCGACGCGGCCGGCCTTCTTGGCGGTGTCGAAATGTCCGTCATAAAGCGTGGCGACGCCGGCCGAGTCGTAGCCGCGATATTCGAGTCGCTTGAGCCCTTCGAGGATGACGGGCGCCGCCTTCTGTTTGCCGATGTAACCGATGATGCCGCACATAATTTGGGTTTAGGCTGGCGATTTGAGGCGGCCTCCAAAAGATAGGCAAGGAATTAGCTTTTTACCCCTATGGCGTATACGAAACGTGTTTTGTCAGTGATCATGGGCGGCGGTCGTGGCACGCGGCTGTTTCCCCTCACCAAGGAGAGGTGCAAGCCGGCGGTGCCGCTGGCGGGCAAGTACCGTCTGGTCGACATCCCGATCAGCAACTGCATCAACTCCGGCTTCAACCGCATCTTTCTGCTTTCGCAGTTTCTCACGGCTTCGCTGCACCGGCATATTCAGAAGAGTTTCCACTTCGACGCCTTCAACGGCGGCTTCGTCGACATTCTTTCCGCCGAGCAGACCAACCTCAGCAACGCCTGGTATGAAGGCACGGCCGACGCCGTCCGCCGCAATCTCGTGCACTTCGACGGCCATGCGCACGAATACATTCTCATCCTCTCCGGCGACCAGCTCTACCGGATGGATTTCCAGAAAATCGTCCGCCAGCACATCGAGACCAAGGCCGATGTGACCATCGCCGCCATCCCGTTTCCCGTTTCAAAGGTCGAGGGTCTCGGTCTCATGCGCGTGGCCGACGATCTCACGATCACCGAGTTCGTCGAGAAACCCAAGGATCCCGCCATCATCGACGGCCTCACGCTCAGTCCCGCGCTCGAGTCCAAGCTCGAAACCAAGTGCGACGAGAAACGCTGTCTCGCCTCGATGGGCATCTACGTCTTCAGCCGCGACGTGCTCCGCCGTGCGCTCGAGAACGACATGAAGGATTTCGGCAAGGAGATCATCCCCGCGCTCCTCGGCAAGGCCCGTCTCTATGCCCACATCTTCGAGGGCTACTGGGAGGATATCGGCACCGTCAGCGCCTTCTTCGAGGCCAACCTCGCGCTCGCGCAGCCGCTGCCGCCCTTCAATTTCTTCGACCGCAGCGCTCCCATCTACACCCACGCGCGCTATCTGCCCGCCTCGAAGATCAACCGCTGCAGCATCGACCACGTCGTCATCGGCGACGGCTGCATCATCACCAACTCCAGTCTCAAGCACTGCGTCATCGGCATCCGCTCCATCCTCGGCGAAAATTGCAACCTCGAGGACGTGGTCATGATGGGCGCCGACTATTATCAGGTGACCAAGGAGGTCGATGGCGACCGCGCGCGCGGCGTGCCGCCCATCGGCATCGGTCGCAACTGCCGCATCCGCTGGGCCATCATCGACAAGAATGCGCGCATCGGCGACGACGTGACGCTCTCTCCCGAAGGCAAGGCCGACGGCGACTATCCGAACGGCATCGTCATCCGCGACGGCGTCCTCTGCGTCACCAAGGGCGCCTCCATCCCTTCGGGCTACAAGCTCTGACGGGGATTCCGGCGCGGGTAAGCGATGAGCGCCACGCCGGCGCCGACGAGGAAGATCGAGTAAAACGTCCCGCGGCTGAGGCCGAGGATGAGCGCGGCGTCGGGCTCGCGGAAGATCTCCCCGATGGCGCGGGCGAGGGCATACGCGATGAGGAACTCGCCGGCGAGCCGGCCGGGCTTGGCTTTCACCACATCGCTGCGCCAGAAGCGCCATTGCGTGTAGGCGAAGAGCAGGGCGCCTTCGAGGGCGGCTTCATACAGCTTGGACGGATGGCGCGGCGGGATGAGCCGGATCGCCGTGTGCGGCGCACTAAGCGGGAAGACGATCGCCCAGGGCACGTCGGTCGTCTTGCCCCAGAGTTCGCCATTGATGAAGTTGGCGATGCGGCCGAAAAACAGACCGGCCGGCGCGGTGGTGACGACGAGGTCGCCGAGGTGGAGGAAGCCGATCTTGTGCGACCGCGCGAACCAGGCGAGCGCTCCGACGACGCCGAGGAAACCACCATGGCTGGCCATGCCGCCTTCCCAGACGCGCAGGAGGGCGAGCGGATCCTGCATCAGCCATTGCGGTTGGTAGAGGAGGAAGTAGCCGAGACGCCCGCCCACGATCACCCCGACGATGAGCGCGAGCATGAGGTCCATCGCGGCGTTGGGGTCGAGCGGAGTGCGCCCCGCGCGATGGTAGCGCACGAGCAGCCAGCCGGCGGTGACGAAGCCCGCGAGATAGGCGAGGCCGTAGTAGCGGATGCCGAAGTTCTCGCCGAAGCGGATGAGGAACGGGCTGAGATTGTGGACCCAGTAGGCGAGGACGGGCATGGTCAGTTCTTGGGCGGGAAGGGCGCGCCGGTCGCGGGGGCGGGCTTGCGGGAGCGGCCGAGCTTCTGGCTTTTGCTGCGGGCGAGTTCGCGCATGTCGACGGCGAGATCGTCTTTCTCGAAGATCTCCTTGCCGAGGATATGCTCCATGATGTCCTCCATCGAGAGCACACCAGTGGTGGCGCCGAACTCGTCGACGACGACCGCGATCTGCTGGTGCGCCTTGAGGAATTGCTGCAGCGCCTGGCCGACCGTGACGGTCTCGGGCACGAACTGCACCTCCTGCATCAACTTCTCCATCGGGTCGAAATCCTGGTTGCTGGCCTTGGCCTTGAGCAGATCGCGCCGGCGCACGATGCCGGCGATGTCGTCCATGTTTTTCCCGTAAACCGGGATGCGGGCGAGGGGGATGTTGGGGTGGTCGCGGAAAACCTCACCGACGGTCGCGTTCTTCGGCAGTGCCGTGACGACGATGCGGGGCGTCATGATCTCGCTGACGCGCACGTCGTCGAGCGAGAGGGCGTTGGTGATGATGCTGGATTCGCTGCGCGTGAGCGTGCCCTCCTGCGCCCCACGCTCGGCCAGCAGGATGATCTCGCGGTCGGCCTGGTGCTGGTGGGCCTTCTTGCGGATGACGAATTTGACGACCTGCCGGCACAGCCAGGTGATGGGGTAGAGCACGCGCTTCATCCAAAGCAGCGGATAGATGATATGCGGTTGCAGGGCGGGGCGGTAGACGACCCCGAGGTTTTTCGGGATGACCTCGGAAACGATCAGGATGCCGAGCGTCATGCCGCCCGAGATGATGCCTAGCGACGGATGGCCGAACAAATCGGCGCCGAGCGCGCCCACGATGACGGAGCCCAGCGTGTGCGCCATGGTGTTGAGCGTAAGGATGGAGGAGATGGTTTCGTCCATGTTGTGCCGGAAGCGCTCCAGCAGCTCGCCCCGGGGCGGCTTGGCGCGCTTCAGGGCCTCGACCTCGGCGGTGGTCGTGCTGAGGATAATCGCCTCCAGCAGCGAGCACCAGAAAGAGGTCGCCAGGGTGAAAACCACCGCGAACGCAAAGACGAGCATGAGGACAGTGTAGGTGGGGCCGGGTCCGGTTGAACACAATATCTTTTAGCCGGCTGCGTCCGGCGTTATGACCACGGTCCCGCCCAAAGTTTCCTTGCCCGCGCCGCGCCCGGTTCGCTTAGTGGAGCGCATGAGCGCCCTCAAGACCACGCCCCTTAACGCGTTTCACCGGCAGCACGGCGGTCGCATGGTGGATTTCGCCGGCTGGGACATGCCGGTCCAGTACAAGAGCATCCTCGATGAGCACAAGGCCGTGCGCCAGCGCGTCGGCCTGTTCGACGTGAGCCACATGGGCGAGGCCGACGTGCAGGGCCCCGAGGCGCTCAAATTCCTCCAGCACCTCGTCACTAACGACTGCAGCAAGCTTTTTCCCGGCCGCATCCTCTATACCGTCATGTGCTACCCGCACGGCGGCGTGGTCGACGACCTGCTGGTCTACATGCGCGGCGAGGGCGACTACCTGCTTTGCATCAACGCCGGCAACATCGACAAGGACATCGCCTGGCTCCAGGAGCAGGTGAAGGGCTTCAACTGCACGGTCGTTGATCGCTCGCCGGAGTACGCGCAGCTCGCCATTCAGGGCCCGCGCGGCGCCGAGCTGGTGCAGACGCTGACCAAGGCGAATCTCGCCGACATCAAATACTACCACTTCGCCCACGGCGAGGTGGCCGGCATCAAGTGCCTCCTCAGCCGCACCGGCTACACGGGTGAAGACGGCTTCGAGCTTTACTGCGCCGCGGCCGACGGAGTGAAGCTCGCCGAGGCCATCGTGGCCGCCGGCGCGCCGTTCGGACTCGAACTGGCCGGCCTGGGCGCGCGCGACAGCCTGCGTCTCGAGGCGGGTTTCCCGCTCTACGGCCACGAGATCACGCAGGACATCAACCCCATCGCAGCCGGCCTCGGCTGGGTGGTGAAGCTCGACAAGGGCCCGTTCATCGGCTCCGAGGTGCTCAAGGCCGAGAAGGACAAGGGCCCGGCCAGGAAGATCGTGTTCTTCAAGACCGGCGACCGCCGCATCGTCCGCGCGGGTTCGCCCGTGCTCAACGTCGCGGGCACCGAGGTCGGCATCGTCGTCTCCGGCACGCTTTCGCCGATCATCAACGAGGCCATCGGCTCCGCGCTCGTCGACTCCGCCGCGGCCAAGGACCAGCTCCAGGTCGACATCCGCGGCACGAAACTGAATTTGTCTCTCGTCAAGCCGCCCTTCGTCCCCCTAAAGAAGAACTGAATTTTCCTTCCATGAGCAACATTCCCGCCGATCTCAAATACGCCAAATCCCACGAATGGCTGAAAGTCGCCGCCGACGGCACCGCGCTCGTCGGCATCACCGACTACGCCCAGAACAGTCTCGGCGACATCACCTTTGTCCAGCTGCCCAAGGTCGGCGCCGCCCTCAAGGCCGGCGAATCCTTCGGCGTGGTCGAGTCCGTCAAGGCCGCCTCCGACATCTACTCGCCGGTCGCCGGCACGGTGCTCGAGGTCAACAAGGCGCTCGACGCCAATCCCGAGAAGGTCAACCAGGTGCCCTACACGGACGCGTGGATGATCAAGCTCAAGCTCGCCAATCCCGCCGACGCCAACGGCCTGCTGTCCGCCATCGATTACGGCAAGACCACGAGCTGAGCCGCAAAGCCGGCGTTTTTTGTTTCCCGAGGCGGTCACGGCTGAGCCGGACCGCCTTTTGCATTGGGGAAATAAAAAGAGCGGCCCGCGGGCCGCTCTGAAGGGTGAGAGACGGAAGCCGGTTACTCGCCGGACTTCTTGGCGGAGCGCTCGGCCTTGCGGCGCTCGACATCCTTGAGGATGCGCTTGCGCAGGCGGAGGTTTTTCGGCGTGACCTCGACGAACTCGTCGGCGGCGATGTATTCGATCGAGCGCTCGAGCGAGAGCTTGGTTGCAGGCGTGAGGCCGGCGGCGACGCCTTCGCCCTGGGAGCGGAAGTTGGTGAGCTTCTTCTCGCGCACGGCGTTGACGGAGATGTCCTCGTTGCGGGGATTCTCGCCGACGATCATGCCTTCGTACACTTGCTCGCCGGGATTGACGAAGAGCTTGCCGCGCTCCTGGCACATGACCAGGGCGTAGGAAGTGGTCTCGCCGGCCTCGGTGGCGATGAGCGTGCCCGTGATGCGGGTGAGCACCTCGCCGGCGTAGGGGCCGTATTCCTTGAACAAGTGGCTGAGCACGCCGCGGCCGCTGGTGGCGTTGACGACGTCGATCTCCATGCCGATGAGGCCGCGGGTGGTGATGGTGGCCTCGATCATGGTGGAGTGCGGGAGCTTCTCCATGTTGGTCAGCTGGCCCTTGCGGTTGGCCAGATTCTGCATGATGGCGCCGACGCACTCGTCCGGGATCTCGATCCAGACGGTCTCGTAGGGCTCCAGGCGTTTGCCGTCGACGACCTTCTCGATGACGGTCGGGCGGGAGACGAGGAGCTCGAAGCCCTCGCGGCGCATCGTCTCGACGAGCACGGCCACCTGCATGGCGCCGCGGGCCTTGACGTTGTAGACGCCGGCCTTGTCGGAGTCCTCGATGTAGATGGAGACGTTGGTCTTCAGCTCGCGCATAAGACGCTCGCGCAGCTGGCGGGAGGTGACGAGCTTGCCTTCCTGGCCGACGAGCGGGCCGTCGTTGACGCAGAACTGCATCTCGAGGGTCGGCGGGTCGATCTGGGTGAAGGGCAGGGCGTGGGCTTCCTCGCGGACGTCGAGCGTGTCGCCGATGTCGACATCCTCGAAGCCGGAGAGACCGACGATGTTGCCGGCGGAGGCCGACTCGACCTCGCGCTGGCCGAGGCCGGTGAACTCGAAAATCTTGGTGATCTTGGCGCGCACGCGCTTGCCGTCGGAGTGGCGGACGACGAAGACGGGATCGCCGACGTTGACCTTGCCGCCGAGGATCTTGCCGACGGCGATGCGGCCCACGTAGTCGCTCCAGTCGATGTTGGAAACGAGCATGTGGAACGGCTCGTCGGGCTTGGCGAAAGGAGGCGGGACGTGCTCGATGATGGTTTCGAAGAGGGGCGACATGTCCTTCTTCTCCTCGCCGAGGTGATACATCATGTAGCCGTCGCGGCCGGAGCCGTAGACGACCGGGGCGTCGAACTGCTCCTCGGTCGCATTGAGTTCCATGAGGAGCTCGAGCACCTTGTCGTACATCTTGGCCGGGTCGGCGTTCTCGCGGTCGATCTTGTTGATGACGATGACGACCTTGAGGCCGTGGGCGAGAGCCTTGCGGAGCACGAAGCGGGTCTGGGCCTGGGGGCCGTCATAGGCGTCGATCACGAGCAGCACGCCATCGACCATGCGGAGGGCGCGCTCCACCTCGCCGCCGAAGTCGGCGTGGCCGGGGGTGTCGAGGATGTTGACGATCTTGTCCTTCCAGTGGACGGAAGTGTTCTTGGCCTTGATGGTGATGCCCTTCTCCTTCTCGAGGTCCATGGAATCCATGGCGCGTTCCTCGACGCGTTGGTTGGCGCGGTAGACGCCGCCTTCCTTGAGGAGTTTGTCGACGAGGGTGGTCTTCCCGTGGTCGACGTGGGCGATAATGGCGATATTGCGGATGTTCTGGTTCATGCCGGGCGGCTCGTTGTGATGCGGAAAAAGGGTCACGGTGCGGCCCGGGTTGATGCTTGGCAAGAAGGAAGCTGACCAAATCCAGCACACCGCCCAAATCCCACCCCGCCAAGCAGAAAACCCCTCACGGACAGCGCGCCGGGCCGGGCTAAGGGCCGAGGTTCCGGGCCTAAAGGGCTGCCCGGCGCGCTGCCAAAGGGGTTCTATAAAAAGAATAAGGCCCGGGGACCTTGCGGTCTCCGGGCCAAATTCGGGGGTGGGCGCTCGCCACGCGCTCTTTCCCGTTCGCACCACGTTTGGCGCTCTCGCCGAATGGCGGGCCAGGTGCTTCCCGACGCTACTCACCGCGGCAGGCGATGATTTCGGTCTCATAGCGGGACCGTTCCGACCCTTTCAGACCGGAATCTCTCGAGTGAGGCCTCTACGCCCGGTTCGGTGATCATCTGCCGATGATTCGCTCGCCGGACGGGTGCTGGCACGCCTTCAAGTATCTTTCGCACCGGCACCTTGACCACGGGGACGGCCACAGTTTTTGGCTGTGCGTTGGCCCCGTGCGACGGGTCTGACCTCTTACCTCTCAGGCTGCGTTTGACTTGGAGTTGGGTGACGCGTTTTTCGCGCCGCCCCAAGCTTGGAAGGCTGGCGGGTTGTTGCCTATCCCGCGCCGCTCCACGCCGCGCCGTGTCCCTTGCGCGCCCAGCCAGTTGCGCCAGCCGGGCCTTTTGGAGGGTGCGACCCCTCCCGAACACGTCGCTGCGTCCTGGTCGTGCAGTAGCAGCCATAACCCTCTGGGTAACTGCATCAGTGCAGGGCCCGAAACAGGCCCTGGACCTGACTCGGCTCGGACGCGGTTTCTGATTTCGCGCCTGGCCGCACAGCTCCTTTGTCGCATGAACTGGATCGGTTGCGACACCGTCCAGAGGAACTGGTGATATATGCCTGTGCGTGGCTTGCGCCACGGAGGGGTGGACCGCACCAGTTGCGGTCGACCTTTCCCCGGTTGCCCGGGATTATCCCAGCCGCGCTCTCAGCGGGTTTTTCATGCCGCCGCGCTGCGACTGTTCTATCAAGGAACGAGTAGGAAAATGCGGTTTCTCCTCTGAAAGTCACGGGTTTGTTGCCCACATCTTCTTCACCGGCGCGGAGCGGTGAATAACTTGTGAGCGACATTTGCCTCACCGGTTATTCACCGCAACGGACGCGCGGCGCATCCCTTGCAACTGCCTCATTTGGGCGGCAGTTGAGGGTCCGCCGACAGGCCTGCGCGCTGCCCCCGCGGCAGGTCGGTGCATAAGTTTGCCACCCGGCACGACGCGATTTCTTCGGGTCAGTTTTACCTCTCTGCCAACAGGCCTTGCGCCACTGCCCGATGCCAGTCGGTTAGCGTGTCGACATCGTCGGCCATCGGCAGCTCCGCCAAACTCAATCCGCCGCGGCGGATGTGCTCGCGCGTTTGGCCCAGCACGCTGGCAGTGCTCCAGGCGATGCCGGCAAACAAGCCCGGCTGCGGTGCGCGCAGTCCGATCAGATAGTAGCCGCCGTCGGTCGCCGGCCCGAGGACCACGTCGGCTTGCGCGAGCGCGCGGTCAGCCGAGCGCAAAAGCGCGGCATCCAGCGAGGGACAGTCGCCGCCGAGCGCGATGACCTTGCGCGCTCCGTGATGGCGGAACGCATCAGCGAAGGCGTCGGCGAGACGCGCCCCGAGGTCGCCCGCGCATTGCGGCTGGAAGTCGAGCGGGGCGTGGGCGAGCGGAGCGAGCCACGCGCGCATCGCCGGCCCCGCCTCCGGCGGATCGTAATAGACGACGGACCGGTGCTCGCCCGGGAGTGCCCCTATCTGTCGCTCGACCAGTTGGCGGTAGATGGCGCACGCCTTCGCCGCGCCGATCTCGGCGGCCAGCCGCGTCTTCACCGCGCCGGCGACGGGCGCCTTGAGCAGCAGGGCGAGGGCGGTGGTCATGGCTTCGGCCGGTCGATGGAATTCAGCGACCAGTCGTAAGCGAGGTAGCTGACGCGCCACGGACCGGGGTCGGCCTCGATCGCGCGGCGCACCTCGTCCGGCGCGTATTTGGCCGCGGCCAAGAGGGCGGCGCGGTCGTCGTTTCCGAAATCCTTCTGATACCACTTGAAGATGCTCGAAAGCTGTGCGGTCTTCGCCGCCAGGTCGAAGCGGTTGCGGGCACTGTCGCGCAGGAAGAGCCGGCCTTGGTCGTCGAGTTGTGTGTCCAGCTTGCCGGCCTCGTAGGCCTCCGTGCGGAGGATCGGGCACGAGCCGGATGCGCAGTTGAGGGCGAAGTGCGCGCGGGCGTCCTTGAACTGTGCGCGGATCACCTCGTGCTCGATCTGGTTGAGCGTGTACTTCCGGCCGCCGACGACGGCGAGCGCGATGTCCCACGCGGTGGTCTTGAGCAGCGAGCCGAGCGCAATGCCGCCGGTGCCGATCTCCGTGATGCTCTTCGCCGGCTCGCGGTCGATTATGAGTTTCAGCGTGTAGGCGTTGTAGGCGTTGAGCCAGAGGGCCAGACGCTCCTGGTCGCTCGCGAGCCCGGCGGGATCCGTCGCCGCCAGTTGCTCCAGGTAGCGCGGCAGGCGGGCGTCCAGCTTGAGCGCGGCGTAGTCGACCCGACCGTCCCTGACGTGCGCCGCCAGCACTTGGCTGAAGAGCGAATGATCCGGCGCGCTGCTGCGGCCGGTGAGTCCGAGCGCGAGAAAGACGAATCCGGTGGCAAGGAATTGGATTTTCATGAAAGGAGGGAGCGGGCGCGGGCCGGTGGGACTGGTTCCGGGCGGTATTCGGCGGAGAGTTGTTCGGGCGGCGTGCCGAACAGGAAACGCAGGAGCAAACCGGCATTGCGGAATTGACGTCGCAGCGGACCTTGGCGGTGGAAGCGGCGGGCGGAGGTCGTGACCGCCGCTGGAAACGAGTGAACGCGGGTGAGTCGTCGCGCCCGCCGCAGCAGCTCCACGTCTTCGAACAACGGCCATTGCGGAAACCCGCCAAGGGTCGCGTAGAAATCGCGGCGGATCACGATGCCTTGGTCGCCGAAACGGGTGAACACGGAGTCGAAGCGCGTGAACCAGGCGCAGGCGCGCAGGAACCAGCCGCCGCCGTCGAATCTCAGCCGGAAACTGCCGATGAGAGTCTGGTCATTTGCGAATGCCCGGGAGAGTACCGCGGCCGCGTTGGCCGGCAGAGTGGTGTCGGCGTGGAGAAACAGCAGCAACCGGCCTTGGGCGAGTGCCGCGCCCGTGGCGAGTTGCTGGCCGCGGCCGGGCGCGGTGAGTAGCAGCAGGGTGCCCGCGGGCAGGGCGAGATGAAGCGTGCCGTCCGCACTGCCGCCGTCGGCGATGATGATCTCCGCGTCGGGCAGGGCGGCCCGCACGTTCGCCAGCGTCCGGGGCAACTGCTTTGCCTCGTTGAGCGTGGGGATGATGACCGAGATCGCGCGCGTCATGAATTGCGGAGTTTCACTGCCGGGAAGAATCGAGGGCAAGCTTGGCGAACCACGCCTCGGCTTCGCCGCCGGTGTTGTCGGTGTCGACGAGCACGGCCACCGCGGAAATCTGGGTGGCCGGCTGACCGAAGTAGCGCTGATAATCGGCCAGTACATCGCGCCGCCCCGCCCGCCAGCGGCCCGCGTCGCTGTCGCCCGCGCGGAGCACGAACATGCCGACGTTGCGCGAATACGGGCTGGGATAGACCGCACCCGCCGGTTCGTGGGCGGCCCACACGTAATTGAGCGCGCGGGTGCGAAGCGGCCACAGCGAGGTTTCAAACACCACGCAAACCCGCGCGGCGTAGTCGTCGCCCGCCCGGGTGCGCTCCTGTCGGTTGGCGGTGAGCGACGAACGCACTTTCCAGCGCCAGCTGAGGATGGCGTTGGTCGGAGCGAGCAGTCCGATGCGCCGCGCCAATCCGGCATGGGCGGACGAGCTGGTGGCCTGCAGCACTGGCCGGCCGGCGTCGGTCACGACGGAGTAGCGGGTCGGTCGGGTGAAATAACTCTGCTCCTGCCACTGTTGCCGCCAGCCGTCGTTGAATCCATCGAAGAGGTCGTCAGCCGCACACGCTTGGCCGGCGACCAGCAGGCAAGTCAGGAGGGCGACGGAAGTTCGTAGCATCGCCAGTGGGAGCGGTTGAGCCTTCGGGCTATTCCCCGAAAGGAATCGCTTGCCAGCGGGCCTCGTGCGACGCACTAAACGCCTCTCATGCCTGTCCCGCGCGAACTGCCCATCTACGAACTCGAGCCGCAGCTCGTGGCCTCGTTGCGCGCGCAGGGCCGGCTCATCGTACAGGCGCCGACCGGCTCCGGCAAATCGACGCAGGTGCCGCAGATGCTGCTCCACCACGGGCTGCTCGGCGACGGCGAGGTGGTCGTGCTGCAACCGCGCCGGCTCGCGGCGCGCATGCTGGCCAAGCGCGTGGCGGAGGAGGTCGGCACGCAGCTCGGCGATATCGTCGGCTACCAGATCCGCCTCGACTCACGCGTGTCGAAGGCGACGCGCATCCGCTTCGTCACCGAGGGCATCCTGCTCCGGCAAATGTCATTCGATCCGACGCTGCGCGGCATCAGCGCGATCGTGTTCGACGAGTTCCACGAGCGGCATCTCTACGGCGACATCTCGCTGGCCCGCGCCATCCAGATCCAGCAGTCGCGCCGGCCCGATCTGAAGCTGATCGTGATGTCCGCTACGCTGGACACGGCGCTCATCAAGGAATACCTGGCGCCGTGCGACGTGCTCACGTCGGTAGGACGCACGTTCCCGGTCAAAATCGAATACCTGCCCAAGCCCGTGAACTTCGAGCACGACCCGGTCTGGGCGGTCGCGGCGCGCGAGTGCGAGCGCGTCGCGGCGCAGACGACGGGCGACATTCTCGTCTTCATGCCGGGCGCGTTCGAGATCAGCCGCACCGTGCAGGACATCCAGGGCTCGCACGCGCTGCGCGGCTTTGCGTGCTTCCCGCTCCACGGCGAGCTGCCGCCTGATGCGCAGGATCGCGCCGTCGCGCGCTACGACACGCGCAAGATCATCGTCTCGACCAACGTCGCCGAAACCTCGCTCACCATCGACGGCGTCACCGCTGTGGTCGATGGCGGCCTGGCCCGCGTCGCGCGCTACGACGCGCACCGCGGCATCAACACCCTGCTTATCGAGAAGATTTCCGTCGCCTCCGCCGACCAGCGCGCCGGTCGCGCCGGGCGCACGGCGCCGGGCGTCTGCGTGCGTCTCTGGACGGAGCGCGAACACGCGCAGCGGTCGCTGCAGGAGCTGCCCGAGGTCAAGCGGCTCGACCTCGCCGAGGTCGTGCTGACCCTCAAGGCCGCCGGCATCGACGACATCTACAATTTCCCGTGGCTGGAAAAACCCGAACCCAAGGCGCTCGAGCGGGCGGAGACGCTGTTGGAAGATCTGGGAGCTGTAGCGGCGGCGGGAGGGGCTTTACGCCCCGACGTTCCTGCGAGCGAGTCGGCGCGTAAAGCCCCTCCCACAAGAATCACCGATGTCGGCCGCAAGATGCTGCGCTTCCCGATGCATCCGCGCTACGCCCGCATGTTCCTCGCGGCGCAGGACTACGGCTGCGTGCGCTCGGTGGCGCTCATGGCCGCGCTCACGCAGGGGCGGAATTTCCTCCTGCGCGGCGTCGACAAGCGCACGGCCGAGGCGCGCGAGGAACTCTTCGGCGCGGAGCACGAGTCGGATTTCTTCCTGCTGATGCGTGCCTGGCGCTATGCCGACAAGGCGAACTACCACATGGACGCCTGCCGCCGGCTCGGCATTCACGTGCAGGGTGCCCGGCAGGTCGGTCCGCTGTTCGAGCAATTTCTCGAGATCGCCGCCGCGGAGAAACTCGACGTGACGGAGAAGCGCATCGACGGCGTGGCCGTGCGCAAGTGCGTGCTGCTCGGTTTCAGCGACCATCTGGCGCGCCGCCTCGACAAGGGCACGCTGCGCTGCGAACTGGTGCACAAGCGCCGGGGCGTGCTCGCGCGCGACAGCGCCGTGCAGGAGGCGCCGCTGCTGGTCGCCGCGGAGATCACCGAGATCGAGAGCCGCGGCGAGGTGAACACGCTGCTCGGTCTGTGCACGGCGGTGGAGGAGGCGTGGCTCAAGGAACTTTTTCCCGAGGATTTCCAGGATGCCGGCGGCGTGGTCTACGACGAGACGCAGCGCCGCGTGCTGGCGCGCAAGGAGCGGCGCTTCCGCGACCTCGTGCTCGAGTCGAAGCAGACGGCCGACGAGCCACCGGAGGGCGAGGCCGCCGCGCTGCTTGCGCGCGAAGTCATGGCCGGTCGCATCGTGCTCGCGGAATGGACGGAGGCGACCGAGCACTGGATCACGCGCGTCAACTGCCTGGCGAAGTGGTGGCCGGAATTAGAGGTCAACCCGATCACCGATGCGGACCGCGCCACGCTGATCGAGCAGATCTGCTACGGCAGCCACGGCGCGCGCGAGCTGAAGGACAAGCCCGTCATGCCCGTGCTGCGCGACTGGCTGCTGCCCGAGCAACTGGCCGTGCTCGACGAGTATCTGCCCGAGCGCATCGAGATGGCCAACGGCCGCAAGGCCCGCCTCACCTACTCGAAGGACGGCCCGCCGGTGATGAGCGCGCGCATCCAGGAGCTTTACGGCGTCAGCTCAAAGTTCACCCTCGGCCACGGCCGCGTGCCGGTGAAGATCGAGGTGCTCGCGCCGAACCAGCGCCCGATCCAGGTGACCGACGACCTGAGCAATTTCTGGAAGGAGCAATATCCGAAGGTGAAACAGGAGCTGCAGCGCCGCTACCCGCGGCACGAGTGGCGCTGACGCCGGACTTGCGCGGAACACGCGGCGTGTTATGTCTGCGCGCGCCATGCGACGTTTCCTTTTCCTCCCTCTGCTCGCGCTCCTGCTGAGCGCCTGCACCGTCACTCCCATGCCGCCGAAGCCGGTACCCGTCGTCTCGGGCCCCGACAGCCTGACTTTCCGCGTGGAGAGCACCTGGCATTATCTGGTGCAGTTGCCCAAGGACTATGGGCGGGACGATCGCGAGTGGCCGTTGGTGGTGTTTCTCCACGGCTCGGGTGAGCGCGGCACGGATTTGCAGAAGGTCGCCGTGCACGGTCCGCCGAAGCTCGCCGCGCAGGGACGGGAGTTTCCCTTCATCCTCGTTTCGCCGCAATGCCCGGAAGGCGGATGGTGGCAGGCGTTGCAAGTCGACGCCTTCGTTGAGCAACTGAGCCGGCGCTATCGCGTCGATCCGAAGCGCGTTTACCTCACGGGCCTGAGCATGGGCGGTTTCGGCACCTGGGATGCAGCGACGCTCAATCCCGGGCGCTACGCGGCCATCGCGCCGGTCTGCGGCGGAGGCGAATATCCGCCCTTGATTGTCGCGCAACGGCTCAAGCAGATGCCGGTATGGGCGTTTCACGGCGCGAAGGATCCGGTGGTGCCGCCGCAGAACTCCCAGGAACGCGTCGACGCGATTAACGCGGCGGGCGGCCACGCCAAGCTGACGTTGTATCCCGAGGCGGGGCACGACTCGTGGACCGAGACCTACGCGAACCCGGCGTTCTACGACTGGTTGCTCAGTCAGAAAAAACCGTAACGCCCCGTCGCCGGATTCTTCCGGCGACGTGAGACGCGTTCAGCGGGCCGGCGCTTCGGCCTTGGCGCGGTAGAATTCCTGCAGCACGGCGAAGGCCTGCTTGCGCGTGCCGTCGGGGGCGATGAGGCCCTTGCGGTTCCAGCCATCCTGGATGCCGGGCAGCGGCCGGCGCGGAGAGCGGAAGTCGCAGAGGATCCACGGGCTCGCGCCGCGCCAGTGGGGGATCTTGGCCAGCATGGCGAGCGTCTGGCGGTAGAGGTCGGCCTGGTATTCCTCGCTGAAGCGCGTGAGCCGGTCGCCGTGCAGGCCGGCCTTGGCGTCGGCGCCGAATTCACTGATGAAAACTGGCTTGTCGTAGGCGATGGTCCAGCGCACGTGCGGCAGCTTGTCGGGCAGGCCGTCGTACCAGCCGATGTATTGGTTGAAACTGAGCAGGTCGGTGAACTCGCCGAAGGGGTCGTCGACGATCTTGTGATTGTCGTCGGCGGGGTCGGTGCGCACCTCCATCGCCGCCGAGATCAAGCGCGTCGGGTCGAGGCCGCGGGCCGTGTCGACCAAGGTGCGCAGGAATCTCGTGCGCGGCTCGCTGACAGGCGTCTCGTTGGCGACGGACCAGACGACGACGCTGGCGCGATTGCGATCACGCGTGATGAGGTCGGTCAGCTGTGCGCGGGCGTTGGCCAGCGTGGCAGGATCGTCCCAATGGATCGTCCAGTAGACGGGAATCTCCTCCCAGACCATGAGACCGAGCTCGTCGGCCACGCGGGCCATGTGCTCGTTGTGCGGGTAGTGGGCGAGGCGGACGAAATTGCAGCCGAGCTCCTTCGCCCAGCCGAGGAGCAGGCGCGCGTCGGCCTCCGAGTAGGCGCGGCCGCCGCGCTGCGGATTCTCCTCGTGAATCGAGATGCCGCGCAGGAAGACCGGTTCGCCGTTGAGCAAAATGTCGGCGCCGAGCGTCGCAATGGTACGGAAGCCGAGCCGGTCGGTGAGCCGGTCGGTGCCGGCCGTCACGGTGACGTCGTAGAGCCGCGGCTGCTCGGGTGACCACAGCCCAAGGCCGGGGGCGGTGAACTGGAGCACGGCGGCGCCATCGGCGCCGGTCGTGGCCTCGGCCGTCACGGCCGTGCCGGCAAGGGCGAGCGTCACGCGTTGCGTGCGCTGCGGGCCGTCGAGCTGGAGGCGGGCCTCGAACCGGTCGCGCGTGCCGCGCTGGAGCTGGAGTTGGAAGGAGCTGATGAATGTGGCCGGCGTGCGGACGAGCCGCACGTCGCGCGTCAGGCCACCGTAGTTCCACCAGTCGGTGTTGACGGTCGGCACGGCCGCGGGCTGGCGGACGTTGTTGACGCGCACGACGAGCGAGTTGCCGGTCTCGCGCACGGCGCCGGTGACCTCGAAGACGAACGGCGTGAAGCCGCCGATGTGCGTGCCGAGCTTGCGGCCGTTCAGATAGACATCGGCCTGGTAGTTGGCGGCGCCGAAGTGCAGGAAGAGCCGCTCCCCGCCCTCGGCGCGCGGGCAGTCGAAACGGCGGCGATACCAGACCGAACCCTCGTAATAAAACAGGCGCTCGCTCTGCGAATTCCAGTCGCCCGGCACGGCGAGCGTCGGGCTGCGGTCGAAGTCGTATTCGAGCAACTCGCTGCGGTCCTGCCGCTGGCGGTCGAGGAAGTAGCCGCCACCAGGGTTGGCCTCGGCGTCGTAAGGCTCGCGCCGGTAGTTGTAGTAACCGGTGTCGTAGGGGTCGACGATGGTGTGCCAGACGCCGTTCAGACTCGTGGCGGTGCGCTGCGGGAAGGTCGCGGGCATGGACGCGCCGTGCAGGCCGGTCAGCGTGAGCGCGAAGCAGAGGAACAAACCGCCGAGGCGATGCAGGATGGTCATGAAAATCGGTCGGAAGAATTCTGATCCTGAGCCATGGCGCGGCTGCGGGGCGTCAGGGCAAGTCGAGTGGAGCCGAGCCGCGCAGGTCGCGTGACGAGGCGCCCACGGCGATGACGTGGCGACCGGGCGTGGTCTGCCACGCGCCCGATTTCTCATCGAAGTAGGTGAACGCGTCGTGCCCGAGCGGCACGGTGACCGACTGGCTCCCGCCCGGGGCGAGCGTGACGCGGGCGAAGCCCTTCAGTTCGCGCACGGCGCGCGGCACGTTGCCCGGCGGCGCTTCGATATAGACTTGGGCGACCTCGGTGCCGGGGCGCGAGCCGGTGTTGGTGAGGCGGAAGGTGACGCTGGCGCCGCCGTTCGCGGCGGACGCGACGCGCACGTCGTCGTACTTGAACGTCGTGTAGCTCAGGCCGTGACCAAACGGAAAGAGCGGGGCGAGGTTCTTGTGATCGAACCAGCGGTAGCCGACGAAGATGTCCTCGACGTAGTCGACATGGCCGTCCTTACCCGGGAAGTTGCCGAAAGAGGCGTTGTCCTCCCACCGCGCTTCGTAGGTGACGGGGAGCTTGGCGCTCGGATTGGTGTCGCCGAAGAGGATCTCGGCGAGCGCCTGACCGCCAGCCTGACCGGGGAACCACGCCTGCAGAAGCGCGGGCACGCCGCCGATCCAGTCGGCCGTGGCGACGCGGTTGCCCGTGTGGAGAACGGCGATGGTGCGCGGGTTGACGGCGGCGACGGCCCGGAGGAGCTCGGGCTGACCGTTGGGCAGGGCGAAGTCGTGGTCGAAGCCCTCGCTCTCCTCGGCCATGAGGAAGCCGGCGCAGACGACGACGGCATCGGCGGTGCGCACGCGCTCGACGTAGCGGGCGGGCAGGGCGTCTTCCTTCGGGGTCGGTCCCCAGCCGAAGCGGATGATGGCGTCGCCCGCGCTCTGGAAATACTCGACGCGGAGGCGGTGCTTGGTGCCGGCCTGCAGGTTCAGCTGCTTGGTCTTGGTCTCGACGGCGTGCGGCCCCCACAGGTCGATGACCGGTTCGTCATCGAGGTAGAGACGGGAGCCGTCGTCGCTCTGCAGGACGAAGCTGTATTCGCCGGTCGTGGGTGCCTCGATCTCGCCGGTCCAGCGCGCGGAGTAATTCTTGTCGCCCAGCGCCGGGACGGGCGCCGAGGTCCAGTCGTAGTTGATCTGGTCGGCCTGCTGCGTGGCGACGGGTTCGCCGGCGAGTTTGACGTTGTTGAAAAACTCGAGCTTCAGCGGCGTGGCGAACTTCGTGGCGTAAAGCAGGCGGTTGGTGGTGGCGAGCCCGAGATCGGGGATGTAGTCGATCTCGACCTTCGGGCCGGCGAGGGCGCGGAGGCCTTCGAGTGCGGAGACCGAGTGGAAGGGCCGGACGTGCGAGCTGCCGCCGCCGGAGGCATAGAGGTCGGCCAGCGGGCCGAGCACCACGATGCGCTGCGGCTTGGCGCGGTCGAGCGGGAGGAGCGCATGCTCGTTTTTCAACAGCACAATGCCTTCGCGGGCCGCCTGCAGGGCGGCGGCGGCGCTGCGGGGATCGTCGAGCGGGATGGAGTCGTCCTTCTGCGGACGGTCGAGAAACCCGTTGGCGATCTCGAGGCGGAGGATGCGGGAGACCTTGTCGTCGAGCGTGACGGTGTCGATCTGGCTGAGGGCGAGGAGCGGGCGGAGCCTTTCCGCGGTGAAGAATTCGCCGCCCGGCATCTCGAGGTCGAGGCCGCCGTTGAACGGCGCCGCGGTGTCATGGACGGCGCCCCAGTCGGACATGAGCACGCCCGGGAATCCCCACTCGCGCTTGAGGACGACGTTGTTCAGCCAGTCGTTGGTCGTGGCGTAGGGGCCATTGAGGCGATTGTAGGAATTCATGACGGCCCAGACGTGGCCCTCGGTGACGGCGGCGCGGAAGGCTGGCAGGTAAAGCTCGCGCAGGGCGCGCAGGCCGACGCGGACGTTGATGGTGCCGCGCTCGGTCTCCTGGTTGTTGCCGGCGTAGTGCTTGACCGTCGCAACCACGCCCTGGCCCTGCAGGCCACGGATGACGCCGACGCCCATGCGCGCGGCGAGCAGGGGGTCCTCGGAGAAATACTCGAAGTTGCGGCCGTTGGTCGGTACGCGCTGGATGTTGACGCCGGGCGCGAGCAGGATGTGCACGCCGCGGGCACGGCAATCGCGCCCCATGGCGGCGCCGAAGGATTCGGCGAGCGCGGTGTCCCAGCTGGCGGCGACGGCGATGGTGGCGGGATAGGCGGTGGACTGGCCGTAGTTGCGGACGCCGAGCGGACCGTCGGCCATCACGATCTCGGGCAGGCCGAGCCGCGGGATCGGGCGGATGTAGAACTCGCGGTCGCCGGTGATGAGGGAGAACTTCTCGTCGAGCGTCAGGCGGCCGAGCAGGTCGGCGACGCGGGCTTCGACGGGGGCGGTGTGGTCCTGATAGGGCAGCGGGGCGGCGTTCAGAACAGAAGCAAGGAGCAACGAGCAGAGCAGGGCGGGGGAACGCGACATGCCGTCAGTGTGCGCGCATCGCGCCGGGCGGGCCAGTGGGTTCTGTGCAACTCGCGGAAAATATTCGGCGGTTGCGGAGCTCGTGGCACCGCGCGATCAGCGCAGGAAACGCAGCACGGCGTTGACGATGCCCAGGAGCACGGCGAGCAGCAGCGCCACGATGGCGAGCAGCATGAACCAATGCGGCACGAAGCGGGTCGACGTGACGGTCTCTGGTTTCTCCTTGGTCCGGATCTCGGGGAGCAGGGCGGTGACGGCGAGCAGCAGGAAGAACAGCGTGAAGACGCCGAACAGCCACTTGCCGCTGTCGCCGGCGCGCCACGTCAGCCAAGCCATGTAACCCGCGGGCGCGGCGACCAGGAGAAAAAGTCCGGCCAGCCAGCGTCGCGCATTCATCGGAGGGGAAAGCCTAGGGCTTCTTCTTCCCGCTCTTCGGCTCGATGTTGAGGTAAGTCTTGGCGAGCATCTGCGACTCGTAGAACTCGACCAGGCGCACGCCTTCGCGCGGCTTGATGAGGTCCTTCTTGGTCGCGTGGTCGATCTGCTGCTTCACGCGGCGGCAGAGTTCCTCCCACTGGTATTGCACGCCCTCGATCACGTCGGCGACACGGGAGCCGGCGAGCGCCTCCTCGATGTAGTAGCCGTTGGGCTCGTCGTCCTCGAGGAACACGTGCACCTCGTTGACGCGGCCGAAGAGGTTGTGCAGGTCGCCCATGATGTCCTGGTAGGCGCCGGTGAGATAGATGCCGAGGTAGTAAGGCTTGTTGTTCAGCGGGTGCAGGGTGAGGTAGTCCTTTGTGTCCTGCAGGTCGATGAAGCTGCCGATCTTGCCGTCGGAGTCGCAGGTGATGTCGACGAGGATGGCGTTGACCGAGGGTTTCTCGGCGAGCCGGTGCAGCGGCGTGACGGGGAAGAGCTGCTTGAGCGCCCAGGAGTCGAGCAGCGACTGGAAGACGGAGAAGTTGCAGACGTACTGGTCGGCGAGGAGCTTCTTGAGAT
Source organism: Opitutia bacterium (assembly GCA_016187925.1). GTDB lineage: Bacteria > Verrucomicrobiota > Verrucomicrobiia > Opitutales > Opitutaceae > Didemnitutus. The sequence goes on from JACPIS010000037.1 coordinate 198,166, forward strand.
CGTGCAGCTCCTCGGGCTGGTAGCCCTTCTTGGTGCCCTCCTTGTCGATCTGCTCGCAGATCTGCCAGAAGATCTGCTCGGCGGCGGCGCGATTCTCAAGGTCGAGGTAACCGAGATTGAAGAGCGAGAAAGCCTCCTCCTTTTTCTGGAGCGCGTCGTGGAAACGTTCGAGGCGGCCGAGGCGGGCCTTGTTCTTCAGGAGCACCTCGAGGTCGGTGACGACCTTGTGCTTGGCCTTCGGCTGGTGCTGCTTGCCGAGCGACTCGCGCTTGTTGATGCGCTCGAAGACCTCGACGACCAGCATGGAGTGGGGGGCGGCGACGGCGCGGCCGGACTCGGTGACGATGTCGGGCACCGGCACGGCGGCGGCGGTGCAGATTTCGCGGACGTTGAAGATGATGTCGCGCGCGTACTCCTCGAGCGAGTAGTTCATCGACGACTCGAAGTTCGTGCGCGAGCCGTCGTAGTCGATGCCGAGGCCGCCGCCGACGTCGAGGTAGCCCATCGGGAAGCCCATCTTGGCGAGCTGGCAGTAGAAGCGCGCGGCCTCCGTGACGGCGGCCTTGATCGTGATGATGTTCGGGACCTGCGAGCCGATGTGAAAATGGACGAGCTTCAGGCACTGCTGCATCTTGGCGGCCTTGAGCTTCTCGACGGCGAAAAGAATTTCCGCGGTGTTGAGGCCGAACTTGGCGTTGTCGCCGGAGGATGACGACCACTTGCCCTCGCCGCGGGTCTGCAGCTTCACGCGGAAGCCGATGAGTGGCTTCACGCCGGTCTCCTTCGCGATCTGGATGATGCTGTCGACCTCGGAGAGCTGCTCGACGACGATGATGATCTTCTTGCCCAGCTTGCGGCCGAGGAGCGCGAGGCGGATGTAGTCGTGGTCCTTGTAGCCGTTGCAGATGATGAGGCGCTGCGCGCCCTCGTGCATCGCCAGCGCGATCATCAGTTCGGGCTTCGAGCCGGCCTCGAGGCCGTAGTTGTAGTCCTTGCCGGCGGCGACGATCTCGTCGACGACCTCGCGCAGCTGGTTGACCTTGATGGGGAACACGCCGCGGTATTCGCCCTTGTAGCCCTCCTCCTTGATCGCCTTGGCAAAAACCTCGTTCAGCTGGACGACGCGATGGCGAAGTTTGTCCTGGAAACGGATGACGATGGGCGCCTTCAGGCCCATGCCCACGGCCTCGTCCACGACGTCCATCACGCGGATGCTGCGGCCGTCGGCGAGGGGCTGCACTTGGACGAAGCCCTCCGTGTCCACCGAGAAGTGGTTGGCGCCCCAGCGTTTAAAGCCGTAATGTTCCTCGGACTGTGCGGCCGACCAGTTGGATGCGGATTTGGTCTTCAATTTTCGGGGTGTCGGGGCGGTCAGGGTTAGGCTTGCTTTTTGTTGGCTCGGTTAGATTAATCGCCGTTTTCATTTTTCAAAACCCACTAAATATCAATGACCAAATTCTCCGTGTTCCTCGCCCAAGCCCAGCCCGCCCCGTCCGGCCCCGCCTCTTTGCTCCAGTTTTTGCCTCTGGTTTTGATGTTCGCGGCCATGTATTTCCTGCTCATCGCCCCGCAGCGCAAGAAGCAGAAGGAGCACGAGAAGATGCTGACGACGCTCAAGTCGGGCGATGATGTCATCACGACCGGCGGCATCTACGGCACCATCACCAGCGTGAAGGAAGACCGGTTCATTATCCGCGTGGGCGACAACAACCAGAAGCTGGAAATCGGCAAGGGCTTCATCCACGCCGTGGTCAAGAAGACCGACGCCGCGTCCTGAGTTTGCGCCGTTCCGCCGCCACTGCGGCGCCCGCTACCCCGACCCTTTAACAATACACACCCATGTTCCGTCGTAATCTCTGGAAGATCACGCTGTCCGCGGCGATTTTGCTGTGGGCGGTGTTCACGTTGATGCCGCTGAAGGACCAATCCTTCGGCACCTACGTCAAATCGGAGGCCTCGGCCAAGCAGGCCGACTTCACCAAGCTCATGACCAAGGTCGACGAGCGCATCCGCACCGGCCGGGCCTCCAGCGTCTACGTGGCGCTCAAGCAGATCGGCCGCGAGGAGAAGCTCGACCTCTCGCAGTACTTCCCGCAGGTCCGCCTCGAGGCGACGCTGAAGAACGTCGAGAAGCGCAACAACATCCTCCTCGACGAGCTGCTCCGCCGCTCCAAGGGCAAGCTCCAGCTCGGCCTCGACCTCAAGGGCGGTGTCGCCTTCACGCTCGAGGTCGACCCGAACGTCGCCTCCAAGGACAGCCAGCAGGTCCGCCAGGAGAAGCTCGACAAGGCCATCGAGATCATCGGCAACCGCGTCAACGGCCTCGGCGTCGTCGAGCCCATCATCCGCCCGGTCGGCGAGAACCGCATCGAGGTCCAGATGCCCGGCGTGTCCACCCGCGACAACCCCGAGGTCGTCAACAGCCTCAAGAAGCCGGCCCGGCTCGACTTCAAGCTCGTGCATCCGCTCGCCACACCGCCGATGGAGGTGCCGCCCGGTTACGAGGCCATGACGCTCGACTACGAGTCGCGCGGCGGCGAGTCCTACACCGAGGAAGTCTACGTCAAGCGCATCCCCGAGATGAACGGGCAGGCCGTCGCTGATTCTTATCCGGTGATGGACGAATTCGGCCGTTTCAAGATCATCCTCAAGTTCACCAAGGAAGGCCGCGCCCAGTTCGCGCAGGTCACCAAGGCCATCGCCGACGAGGGCCAGCGCTCCGGCCGCCGCGGCCGCCTCGCCATCGTCCTCGACGGCAAGCTCTACTCGGCCCCCGGCGTCGAGCACGAGATCGACAGCGACAGCGCCGAGATTTCCGGCTCGTTCTCCCAGCGCGAGGCCATCGACCTCGCCAACGTCCTCAACAACCCGCTCGACCTGCCGCTCGTCATCAAGGAGCAGTACGAGGTCGGACCTTCGCTCGCCGAGGACGCCGTCTCGAGCGGCGTGCGCGCCTCCATCATCGGCACCGCGGCGGTCGCGGCGTTCATGATCACCTTCTACACCACCGGCGGCCTCGTCTCCGTCATCACGCTGGCGGTCAACATTCTCATCATTCTCGGCGTCATGGCCAGCCTCGGTGCCACGATGACGCTGCCCGGCCTCGCCGGCATCGTGCTCACCATCGGCATGGCCGTGGACGCGAACATCCTCATCTACGAGCGCATGCGCGAGGAGATCAACCTCGGCAAATCGCTCTCCAGCGCCAACCAGGGCGGCTACGAGAAGGCGCTCATGACCATCCTCGACGCGCACTTGGTGCAGCTCATCATCTGCGCCGTCATGATCTGGCTCGGCACCGGCCCCATCAAGGGCTTCGGCGTCACGCTCGCCATCGGCGTGCTCTCGACGCTGTTCTCCGTGCTGATCACCGCACACGTCATCCTCGAGCTGCTCATCGACTCCGCCGTCATCAAGAAGATGACGATGAACCGCCTCCTGAAGGACATCCAGGTCGACTTCATCAAGTACGGCAAGCCGGCCTTCATCGGCTCGTGGCTCATCGTGCTGCTCGGCATCGGGGTCGTCCTCTACAAGGGCAACGCCATCTATGGTGTCGACTTCGCCGGCGGCGACGTGGTGAACGTCAATTTCACCCAGAAGATCGACGCCGCGAAGATCCGCCAGGTCGCCAGCGAAAACAACATCGGCGAGGTCAATCCGACCTACGTCAGCGATCTCGGCGGCGGCAAGGAGCGGCTCAAGCTCGAGACCGCCTACGGCAAGTCCGAGGCGCTCTTCGCCGCCCTGCAGAAGGCCTATCCCAACGCCGGCCTCCAGAACGCCGGCGGCAGCCAGATCGGGCCTTCGATCGGCAAGGAGATCGAGTGGAACGCCCTCCTCGCGGTCGGCGTCTCGATGATGACGATCCTCGTCTACATCGCCTTCCGCTTCGAGTTCGGCTTCGGCATCGGCGCCATGTTCTCGTCGCTGCACGACATCCTGATGACGATCGGCATCTTCGTGCTCTTCGGCCACCAGTTCTCCGCGCCCATGGTCGCGGCCATCCTATGCATCGCCGGCTACTCGATCAACGAGACCGTCGTCGTCTTCGACCGTATCCGCGAAGAGCTGAAGCTCAACCCGAGCGGCTCGCTGCGCGACATCGTGAACAACGCCATCCGCAAGGTTTTCGCCCGCACGATCATGACCGCGAGCACGACCTTCCTCGCGGCCCTCGCGCTGTTCCTCTTCGGCGGCGGCGTGCTGCGCGACATCTCCTTCACCTTCCTCGTGGGTATCATTACTTCGACCTTCTCGGCCATCTTCATCGCCGCCCAGGTCTTCTATTGGTGGCACAAGGGTGACCGCAAGCACGTCGAGGCCCACCAGGACATCGCGCCCAAGTACGAGTGGGCCGGCTCTTCCCGCGCATCCGAGTAACCGTCAGGCCAGCGCGCTTGCGCGCAACGCACGTTCGCTGGCCGGTTGCACCCGACCATGCGCTGGAATTACACGCCGGTCCACGCCGCAAGCGTGGAGGCACTTGCCCGCCAACTGGGCACGAGCCGCATCGTGGCCGAACTGCTCGTGCGCAACGGCCTCGCCGACCCTGAGCCCGCGGGGCGCTTCCTCTCGCCCGCACTCGCCACGCTCGGTGATCCGTTTCTCGTCGCCAACGTCCACTCGGCGGCCGAGCGGCTGCACCGCGCCCTCGAACAGCGGCAGAGCATCGTCGTCCTCGGCGACTACGATGTCGACGGCGTCAGCAGCACCACGCTGCTCGTCAGCGTGCTGCGCCGGCTCGGACTGAACCCGCGCTACGTCGTGCCGCGCCGGCTCGACGAGGGCTACGGGCTCACGCGCACCGCCATCGACCGCGCTCTCGAGGGTGGCAAGCCGGACTTGTTCATCGCGCTGGATTGCGGCACGAATTCCCACGCCGAGGTCGCGCACCTGCGCTCGCTCGGCATCGACGTCATCGTCGTCGATCACCACCGCTCGAAGGACGAACCGCCCGTCGACGCCACGTTGATCAACCCGCACGTCCACGAGTCGGAGAACGACCACGCCTGGCGCCATCTCTGCACCGTCGGCCTCGTCTTCAAGCTGCTCCACGGCCTGCTGAAGCGGCTGCGCAGCGAGAACTATCCCGGCGCGCACGACCTCAGGCTGAAGGACTATCTCGACCTCGTCGCGATGGGCACGGTGGCCGATCTCGTGCCGTTGCACGGCGAGAACCGTGTCTTCGCCCGCCACGGTCTGCGCGTGCTTGCGGAGACGCAGCGCCCCGGTCTGCAGGAACTCATGCGCGTCGCCGCGCTCAAGCCGGAACACAGCGTCACTCCGGTCGACATCTCCTTCCGCCTCGGGCCGCGCATCAACGCCAGCGGCCGCCTCGCCGACGCCTCGCTTTCCGTCGACCTGCTGCTCAGCGACGACTGGGCCTTCTGCCAGAAGACCGCGCGCCAGCTCGACGAGCTCAACCGCGAGCGCCAGGAGATCGAACGCGAGATCACCGAGCAGGCCGAACGCTTCGTGGAGGAAAATTGCAGCGCGGCGAGCGGCATCGTGCTGTTCGACGAGCGCTGGCACCCGGGCGTCGTCGGCATCGTGGCCGGCCGTATCTCGCGCAAGTACCACCGCCCGACCATCGTGCTCGGCAACGAGGGCGACCTCGCGAAGGGTTCCGGGCGCGGCGTCGCGGGCGTGAATCTGGTCGAGCTGCTCGCGGATTGCTCCGATTGCCTGGAAAGCTGGGGCGGCCATCCGATGGCGGTGGGCGTCTCGCTCAAAAAGCCGCAGCTGGAGGCGTTCCGCGCCCGCTTCGACAAAGCCGTCCGCGGCGCGCGCGGCGACAGCGCGACCGAACCGACGTTGGAACTTTCCGGCTGGCTGGAAGCGACGGAGATCCACGAGCGGCTGATGAACGAGATCGAGCAGCTGCATCCGTTCGGGCAGGGCAACCCCGAGCCGCTGTTCGGCGTGCGCGGCGTGCGCATCCCGCGTCCGCCCGAGGTGTTCAAGGAGCAGCACTTCCGTTTCGCCGCGGAGGACGCCAGCGGACGCCGGCTCAGCGGTGTGGCTTGGAAGCTCGCCAACAACCTGCCGCCAACCGGCAAGCCGCTGGAACTCGTCGTGCAGGTGAACTGGAATTTCTACAACGGACGCAAGACGCTGCAGCTCGAGCTGCACGACTGGCGCGCGGTCTGAAAGGCGCGCGGCGGGCGGTGTGAAACGCGCCCGGCGGCAGGTCTGAAAGGCATGCGGCGCGTAGTGTGAAGGGCGCGCGGCGGGCAGTGGGCAGCGTACCCGGCGTGAGTGCGCAAGGCAGCGCTGGCTGGGTTGAAACGCACTCCGTGCGCGGGCGAGGGGAGGGCTCGCTGGTCCAAGTGAAACAGCCTTTCTCCGGGGTTTTTTAGAACTGTTTGCGGGGAAAAATTTCTGCTTGCTGTCAGTCGGCGAAGGTCACTTATTCGCCGTTCTCTTTCGCACCCGTAGCTCAATTGGATAGAGTATTCGGCTACGAACCGAAAGGTTGCAGGTTCGATTCCTGCCGGGTGCGCCATTTCCCCTCTCGCAAGAGAGGGGTTTTTGCTTTTTGGACGCCGCGGCCGGGCCGCCGAGCGCCCGGTATGGGATAACTCGTTGGCGACTTGCGGCCAAGCGGGCCCGGACGCCGCTATTTCCCTCGCGCCTCAACCGGAGGCAAAGTATGTCTCTGCCGTTAGTGGGCCGATTAGATTTACCTCGGAGTTGCGCATGGAGCCTTACGCGAACGCACTGAATACAGCCAACACCCTGCTGGGCGGCATGGCGGCGGCGCTGATGACCGTCTTTTGGTTGCGGGTTGAGCGCACCCCGACCGTCGGGTGGTGGACCGTCGCGGCATGGTGCGCGGTGCCGTCGATCGCGTTGGTCGTCCTGCGTCCGTGGGTCTCTCCGGCGTTCGGAGTGGTGCTTTCGACCACGCTCTATACTGCGGCCCACCTGTGTCTGCTCATCGGCGTGCTGGTCTATGCCCGCCGACCCGCTCAGGTCCGCCTCGCGGTCGCTGTCGCGGGTGCGCATTTGGCGGTTCTGTGGTTGCAAAGTGCGCTGCATTCCGGGGTGGAGGCCCGCATGCTGGCCAACTCGTCGGTCTGGGCTGTCCTGTCCTGGCTGGCGGTTTTCGTTTTCCGCGGCACTGGCGCGATGGAACCCGGACGCTCCTTCGCCTTGCCGCAGGGTGTCTTGATCGTGCATGGCGGCTTTCACGTTGTACGAGCTGCCGTTCTTCTAGGCGCCTGGGCGCGCGGCTGGGAGCTGCCGGCGCTCCCGCTGATCCAGTCGGTCTCCTTCATCGAAACCGGGCTCTTCATCGTCGGGATATTCAGTGGTCTGCTGATGCTGTGCATGCTCGATCGCAACCGGCAGCTGGCCCGGGCCCTCGCCGAGGTCCGGACGCTCAGTGGGTTGCTCCCCATTTGCGCCGGCTGCAAAAAAATCCGCGATGAGAAGGGTTATTGGAGTCGGGTGGAAGAATACCTGGAGGCGCACACCGACTCCCAGATTACCCACGGGCTTTGCAACGACTGTGGCGTCCGGCTTTATGGACGCGAGATGTGGGAGCGGGCCCAGCGCGACCATACGGACGTGCTCAAGGTGTGAGCAGCCCAGCCAATGGCGCGAATAGTCCGTGCGCGTGCGAAGTGCATTGAACGCCAGCAGCTTTTGTCGCCGAGTGCGGGCGAAGCCACGCGCGCCAGGGTGCGCCTGAATTTACACGACATGTCATAAATCTAAATGACTGTTGACGCGTGCCGATCTAATACCCACTTATCAGCGCAATTCTTGCAGAAATGACCAACAGCCGCTCCCTGCTGTCCATCAACTTCCTGGCCACCATTATTATTGTGGTCGTCATTCTGCTTACCCCCAACACCGGGCGGCTTTCCAATACTTAAGCAAATCCAACAGATTTCCCAAAGTAACAAGAAAGGCCGCCCCAACCGGGCGGCCTTTCTGTTTTTCAACATGAAAAATCCGGCCACCACCTCTTCCTTAACCGCAGCGCCGCGGTCCTCCGCCCATGAGTGACCTCCGCCGCCACTCCCGTGCCATCACCGAGGGCCCGAGCCGCGCTCCCGCCCGCGCCATGCTCAAGGCCGTCGGCTTCACCGACGCCGACCTCCAGAAGCCGCTCATCGGCATCGCCAACACCTGGACCGAGATCGGGCCCTGCAATTTCCACCTCCGCGAGCTCGCCGAGGCCGTGAAGGAAGGCGTGCGCGCCGCCGGCGGCACGCCGATGGAGTTCAACACCGTCTCCATCTCCGACGGCATCACGATGGGCACCGAAGGCATGAAGACCTCGCTCGTCAGCCGCGAGGTCATCGCCGACTCCATCGAACTCGTCGCGCGCGGCAACTACCTCGACGGACTTGTCTGCCTCTCCGCGTGCGACAAGACCAATCCCGGCGTGATGATGGCGCTCGCGCGCGTCGACGTCCCGGGCCTCGCCCTTTACGGCGGCTCGATCAACCACGGCGTGCTCCGGGACAAGGCGCTCACCGTGCAGGACGTGTTCGAAGCCGTCGGCGCCTACAGCGCGGGCAAGATCGACGAAAAGGAATTCCACTGCGTCGAGGACGCCGCGTGTCCGACCGCCGGCGCGTGCGGCGGCCAGTTCACCGCCAACACCATGGCGACCGTCATGGAGGCCATCGGCATCTCGCCCGTCGGCGCGAACGGCATCCCGGCCGTCGATCCGGCGAAGAAGGCCGCGGCCCGCCGTTGCGGCGAACTCGCCGTCGAGCTCGTGCGCCGCGACCTCAAGCCGTCGCAGATTTTTACCCGCGCGGCGTTTGAAAACGCCATCGCCTCGGTCGCCGCCTCGGGCGGCTCGACCAACGCCGTGCTGCACCTCCTGGCGCTCGCGCACGAGGTGAACGTGCCGCTCGCGCTCGAGGATTTCGACCGCATCAGCGACGCCACACCGACCATCGCCACGCTCAAGCCGGGCGGCCTCTACACCGCCACCGAGATGCACAAGGCCGGCGGCATGTCGCTGCTTCTGCGCCGTCTGTTCGAGGGCGGTTTTCTCAAGGGCGATTGCCCGACCGTCACCGGCCGCTCGCTCGCCGACGAGGTGCGCGAGGCGCCCGAGACGCCCGGCCAGCAGGTCATCCGCCCGACTTCCAAGCCCTTCAAGGCGCATGGCGGCCTCGTCATCCTCCGCGGCAATCTTGCCGAGGAGGGCTGTGTGCTCAAGGTCGCCGGCAGCAGCGTGCAGAAGCATCGTGGTCCGGCGCGTGTGTTCAACTGCGAGGAGGACGCGATGGCCGCGGTCACCGCGCAGCAGATCAAGGCGGGTGACGTCGTCGTCATCCGCTACGAGGGGCCGAAGGGCGGCCCCGGCATGCGCGAGATGCTCGGCGTCACCGCCGCGCTCGCGGGCGCCGGCCTGTCCGACTCGGTGGCGCTGCTCACCGACGGCCGCTTCTCCGGCGCCACGCGCGGCATGTCCATCGGCCACGTCGCCCCCGAGGCGGCCGTGGGCGGTCTCATCGCGTTCGTCCACGAGGGCGACATGATCGAGATCGACGTCGCCGCGCGCCGCCTGCACCTCGACGTGCCCGCGGTCGACTTCGCCTACCGCCGCCAGGGCTGGGCGGGGCCGACCCCGCGTTACACGCGCGGCGTCATGGCCAAATACGCCGCCACCGTTTCCTCCGCCGCGCAGGGCGCGGTCACTTCCTGAAATCGTTTGCCGCAATCCACCCCTCATCACTATGAAACTCACTGGAGCAGAAATCATCTGGGAATGCCTCATCCGCGAAGGCGTTGACGTTGTGTTCGGCTATCCGGGCGGCGCCATCCTGCCGACCTACGACGCCATGACGAAGTACCCGCAGGTCCACCACGTGCTCCCGCGCCACGAACAGGGCGCCACGCACATGGCGGACGGCTATGCCCGCGCGAGCGGCAAGGTCGGCGTCGCCATCGCGACCTCCGGCCCGGGTGCCACCAACATGGTCACCGGCATCGCCACGGCCATGATGGACTCGTCGCCCATCGTGTGCATCACCGGTCAGGTCGGCTCCAAGGCGCTCGGCACCGACGCCTTTCAGGAGACCGACGTCACCGGCGTCACCCTCCCGGTCACGAAGCACAATTACCTCGTCACGCGTCCCGGCGACATCGCCCGCGCGCTCCGCGAGGCGTTCTACATCGCCAAGAGCGGCCGGCCCGGCCCGGTGCTCGTCGACATCACCAAGGACGCCCAGCAGCTCGCCGCCGAGTTCGATTGGGACGCCGCCGAGCCGAAGCTGCCCGGCTACCGCCCGAATCTCCGTGCGCCTTCCGAGGAATACAAGCGCGCGCTCGAGCTCATCAACTCCGCGCAGCGTCCCGTCATCCTCGCCGGCCAGGGCATCCTCAAGTCCGGCGCCACCGCGGAGGTGTTGCAGCTCGCTGGCACGGCGCGCATCCCGATCGCCACGACGCTCCTCGGCATCGGCGCGGTGCCCGCGTCATCGCCACTCAACCTCGGCATGATGGGCATGCACGGCGAGGCCTGGGTCAACCAGGCCATCCAGCAGGCCGACCTGCTCATCGCGCTCGGCATGCGCTTCGACGACCGCGTGACCGGCAACCTCAAGACCTACGCCGTCAACGCGAAGAAGATCCACGTCGAGATCGATCCGTCCGAGATCAACAAGAACGTCCCCGTCGACGTCGCCCTCATCGGCGACCTCCACGAGGTGCTGACGGAATTGCTGCCCGGCGTCACCACCGCCAAACACGGCGAGTGGTGGGATAAGATCGCCGACATGAAGGGCGACTCCGCCGTGCGCGATATCCAGTCGCTGCCCGACAGCGGCCACCTCTACGCCGCCCACGTGATCAACGATCTCTGGCGCGCCACGAAGGATCGCGACACCATCGTCGTCACCGACGTCGGTCAGCACCAGATGTGGGAGGCGCAGTATTACCACCACGACCGTCCGCGCTCGCTCATCACCTCGGGCGGCCTCGGCACCATGGGCTTCGCGCTTCCCGCCGCCATCGGCGCCAAGTTCGCCTGCCCGAAGAAGGACGTGTGGGTCGTCGTCGGCGATGGCGGCTTCCAGATGACCTCGTGCGAGCTCGCGACCGCGGAGCAGGAGGGCATCAAGGTCAACGTCGCCATCATCAACAACGCCTTCCTCGGCATGGTCCGCCAGTGGCAGGAATTCTTCTACGACAAACGCTACGCCGCCACGCCGATGACCGGTCCGGACTTCGTGAAACTCGCGGAGGCCTACCGCCTCCAGGGTCTCCGCTGCAACAAGCGCCCCGACGTCAGCGGCACCGTGCAAAAGGCCCTCAAGGCCGGTGGCACGGTCGTCATCGACTTCGTGGTCGAGAAGGAGGACGCCGTTTTTCCGATGGTTCCCGCCGGCGCCGACCTCGACAAGATGATCCGCCGTCCCAAGCAGGACGTGCTGCTCGAGTCCGGCTCCGACAAGGAGTGGCAGATGCCGACGCCGCAGGCCGCTGCGCCGGCTCCGGCCACGGCCGCTTCGCGGGCCACCCGTCCCGCCGTCCGCAAGACCGCCAAGAAATCCGCTCCGGCCGCTCGTCCCGCGGCCAAGTCCGCCAAAAAACGCCGCGCGCTCGCCCGCGCCTAACCTCTCCCCGCCATGGCTAAACATACTCTCATCGCCTACGTGGAGGACGTGCCCGGCGTCCTCAACCGCGTCACCTCCCTCGTCCGGCGCCGCAACTTCAACATCGACTCGCTCGCCGTCGGCCGCACCGAGCAGCCGGGCGTCTCGCGCCTGACCTTCGTGGTCGAGGCCTCCGAGCACGGCGCCCGCCTCGTCGAGGCCAACCTCTACAAGCTGGTCAACGTCCTCCGCGTCGACGACCTCACGCACAAGCCCGCGCTCACCCGCGAGCTCGGCCTCGTGAAGGTCAGGGTCACGCCCGAGACGCGCGGCCAGGTGCTCCAGCTCGTCGAGGTCTTCCGCGCCCGCGTGGTCGACGTCGACGAGGCCACCATGGTCATCGAGGTCACCGGCACGCCCGAGAAGATCGGCAAGTTCGAGCTGGTGCTCCGGCCCTACGGGGTCGTCGAGATGGTCCGCACCGGCGCCGTCGCGATGGCGCGCGGCCACGAGCCGCTCTCGGCCAACCCGCCGCTCGTCCGCGCCGAGGCCGAAACCACCGAGACCCATTCCCCCGATACCGCCGGCCTCGCGATGTCCGTCTGAGCCAAGTTTTCACCCTCCCTCCCAACCTTATCTCATCACCCTCATGGCTAAAATCTACTACGACAAGCAGGCGGATCTCTCCCTGATCCGCGCCCGTAAAGTTGCGATCGTCGGCTACGGCTCCCAAGGCCACGCCCACGCGCTCAATCTCCGCGACAGCGGCGCCGACGTCCGCGTCGGCCTCGCCCGGGACTCCAAGTCCCGTCCAAAGGCCAAGAAGGCCGGCCTCAAGGTCGACACCGTCGAGGCCGTCGCGAAGTGGGCCGACGTGATCATGATGCTCGTGCCCGACCACGTCGCGGCGCGCGTCTACCGCGAGTCCGTCGCCCCGCACCTCACCGCGGGCAAGGCGCTGTTCTTCGCCCACGGCTTCAACATCCGTTTCCGCGGCATCAAGCCGCCGGCCAACGTCGACGTGTGCATGGTCGCCCCGAAGGGCCCCGGCCACCGCGTCCGCGAGGTCTATCAGGAAGGCGGCGGCGTGCCCGGCCTCGTGGCCGTCCATCAGGACGCCACCGGCCAGGCCAAGAAGCTCGCGCTCTCCTACGCGCGCGGCATCGGCGCCACCCGCGCCGGCGTGCTCGAGACGACGTTCACCGAGGAGACCGAGACCGACTTGTTCGGAGAGCAGGCCGTACTCTGCGGCGGCTGCGCCGAGCTCGTGAAGGCCGGCTTCAAGACACTGGTCGAGGCCGGTTACCAACCCGAGATCGCCTACTTCGAGTGCCTCCACGAGCTGAAGCTCATCGTCGACCTCATGTACCGCGGCGGCCTGAACTACATGCGCTACTCCGTCTCCGACACGGCGGAGTGGGGCGACTACGTCAGCGGTCCGCGCGTCATCACCAAGGAGACGCAGAAGGAAATGAAGCGCATCCTCGCCGACATCCAGAGCGGCAAGTTCGCGAAGCGCTTCATGGCCGAGAACGAAAAATACGGCCGCAAGACGATGAACGCTTTCCGCAAACGCGAACGCAACCAGCCGATCGAGCAGGTCGGCGTGAAGCTCCGCGCGATGATGCCGTTCCTCCACCCCGTCGTGATTTCGAAGTAACCTTTAGTGTTGTGTATCCGGGCGGGCGGCCGCCAGGGCCGCCCGCCTTACACCTCTCCCTCAGCCAACGTTGCCACCATGAACACCCGTCCCTCGACCTCCGATTCCGACAGCTTCCGCGTCGTGGATCTTTTCTCCCCGAGCGATGATGCCGTCCGCCCGGCGCAGGATGCCCACCGCCCGTTCCCGGCGGAGCGTCCCGTTTCCGCCGACATGCCGGCGTCGTTTGTCTTCACGAATCCGCTCTTCGCCCGTCCGGCGCACGACCAGCGCAACGGCGAGCGAGTTTGACCCAACTTTTCCTCTCCCATGTCCGCCAATTACGTCCGCATCTTCGATACCAGTCTCCGCGACGGTGAGCAGGCTCCCGGCGCCTCCATGACCTCGGCTGAAAAGCTGGAGGTGGCCCGCGCGCTGGCCCGACTGGGCGTGGACGTGATCGAGGCCGGCTTCCCGGCGGCTTCGCCCGACGATCTCGCGGCGGTGCAGACCATCGCGCGCGAAGTGGGACAGGCGCCCGTCGAGGGCCGCCCCCAGGCCGAGCCGCCCATCGTCTGCGGCCTCGCCCGCTGCACGCGCGGCGACATCGAGACCGCCTGGGAAGGCGTCAAGGGCGCGAAGCACCCGCGCATCCACACTTTTCTCGCGACGAGCGACATTCATCTCCAGCACAAGCTCCGGCTGTCGCGCCCCGAGGTCGTGGCCCGCGCCACGGAGATGGTGACGTTCGCCCGCAGCCTGTGCGCCGACGTCGAGTTTTCGCCCGAGGACGCCGGGCGCAGCGATCCCGAATTTCTCTACGAGGTGCTCGCCGCCGTCATCAAGGCCGGCGCCACCACGCTCAACATCCCCGATACCGTCGGCTACACGATGCCCGATGAGTACGGCGCGCTCATCGCCGGCATCATCGCGCACACGCCGGGCGCGAAGGATATGATCATCTCGACCCATTGCCACGACGACCTCGGCCTGGCCATGGCCAACACCCTCGCGGGCCTGCGCGCCGGCGCGCGGCAGGCGGAGGTCACGGTCAACGGCATCGGCGAGCGCGCGGGCAACGCCTCGCTCGAGGAGCTCGTCATGGCCTTGCACACGCGCCGCGACAAGCTGGGCCTCACCACCGGCATCGACACGCACCAGCTCTGCCGCGTCTCGAAACTCATCTCCCGCAGCACGAGCTACCCCGTGCCGCCGAACAAGGCCATCGTCGGCGCCAACGCCTTCGCGCACGAGTCCGGCATCCACCAGGACGGCATGATCAAGAACGCGCAGACCTACGAGATCATGCGCCCGGAGGACGTCGGCGCCACGCAGACCACGCTCGTGCTCGGCAAGCATTCCGGTCGCAACGCGTTCTCGAAGCGTCTCGCGGAACTCGGTTACCCGCTCGAGGGCGAGGCGCTCGCCAAGGCTTTTGCCGAGTTCAAGAAACTCGCCGACCGCAAGAAGTCCGTGCACGACGCCGACCTCGTGGCGCTCGCCTCCGACGAGCGTTCCTCCGCGCCCGAACTTTGGGTATTGGAGGACCTGCAGGTCGCGTGCGGCACCACCGGCCTGCCGACGGCCACGGTCCGCCTCCGCGGCCCGGACGGACGCAAGCACGTCCACGCCGCCGTCGGCTCCGGTCCGGTCGACGCCACTTACAAGGCCATCAACGCCGTCGTGCGCGTACCCGTCACGCTGCTCGAGTTCGCCATCAACGCCGTGACCGAGGGCATCGATGCGCTCGGCGAGGTGTCCGTGCGCGTCCGGCACGACGACGCCCGTCCGATCCACGGCCACGGCTCCGACACCGACATCATCGTGGCCAGCGCCAAGGCCTACCTCGCTTCCCTCAACACCGTGCTGGCCCGCACCGGACAGACTCCGCCCGCGCCGGCCGAAAAGACTGTCCCCGCCAACGTCACCGCCTGACTCGTTTCCTGTGCACCCGAGCTCCAAATCCAAGTCCATGAAATCGCGCACGCCCAATTCCGAGCTGCCCGCCAGCGTCGAGGTGTTCGACACGACGTTGCGCGACGGCGCCCAGCGCGAGGGCATCTCGTATTCGATGGAGGACAAGCTCCGCATCGCGCACAGGCTCGACGAGCTCGGGGTCGCCTTCATCGAGGGCGGCTGGCCCGGCTCGAATCCGAAGGACGAGGCCTTTTTCGCCCGCGCCACCGCCGAGGAGTGGCGGCACGCCAAGCTCGTCGCGTTCGGCGCCACGCGCCGTGCCGGGCTCAAGCCCGCCGACGATCCGAGCATCCGCGCGCTGGTCGCGGCCGGCACGGAAGTCTGCGCCATCTTCGGCAAGTCCTCGCCGCTGCAGGTCGAGGAGATCCTGCGCACGACCCGGCAGGAGAACCTCGCCATGATCGAGGAGACCGTCGCCTACCTGCGCGCGCAGGGGAAGCGCGTGATCTACGACGCCGAGCATTTCTTCGACGGTTACGATGCCGATCCGTTCTACGCGCTCGACACGCTGAGCGCCGCCTTCAAGGGCGGGGCGGAGACGCTCGTGCTGTGCGACACCAACGGCGGACATCTGCCCTGGCAGGTGGAGGCCGCGGTGCGCGCCGCCCGGGAATATTTCGGCGCTGCGGTGCGCATCGGTATCCACGCGCATGACGATACCGGCTGCGGCGTGGCCAACACCGTGGCGGCGGTCCGCGCCGGCGCCGCGCACGTGCAGGGCACGATCAACGGCTACGGCGAACGCTGCGGCAACGCCAATCTCTGCGTCGTGCTCCCGAATCTCGAGCTGAAGCTCGGCGTGAAGGCCCTGCCGGAAGGCGGCCTGAAGCACCTGTTGGAGGTCTCGCGCTTCGTCGCCGAGGTCGCGAACCTCGCGCCCGACGAGCATCTGGCCTACGTCGGACACAGCGCTTTTGCCCACAAGGCCGGAGTCCACGTATCCGCCATGCAGCGCCATCCTGACGCTTACCAGCACGTCAATCCGGCCCAGGTGGGCAATGTCAGCCGCGTGGTCGTGAGCGAACTGTCCGGCCGCGCCAATCTCGTTTCCAAGGCCGTTGACTTCGGCCTGGATTCGCTGGACGCCGCGACCGGCGCCCGCGCCGTCGAGGTGATTAAGGCGCGCGAGAACGAGGGATTCTCCTTCGAGGCCGCGGAGGCCAGCGTCGCGCTCATCGTCCGCCGGCTCGCTCCCGACTACAAGGCGCCGTTCGCGTTGCTCGACTATCGCGTCATGGTCAGCCGGCACGGCGACCACGGCGTTGCCGAGGCGACCATCAAGCTCAAGGTCGGGGACCAGGAAGTCCACACCGCCGCCGAGGGCGAGGGCCCCGTGCACGCCTTCGACCGCGCGCTCCGCAAGGCGCTCACCCCCATCTTCCCGCAGCTGGCACAGGTCAAGCTGGCTGACTACAAGGTGCGCATTCTCAACAGTGATTCCGGCACGGCCGCGGTGACCCGCGTGCTTGTCGACTGGCATGACGCCCGGGGCGAATGCCGCTGGAGCACCGTGGGCGCCGGCGCCAACATCCTCGAAGCGACTTGGCTCGCGCTTGCGGATGGGTTCGAGCATGCCCTGACCGTACAGGCCGCGGCGGTTCGCCAGGAGGTTCTTACATGAATGCCAATATCGTCCTGTTGCCGGGTGACGGCATCGGTCCCGAAGTGGTCGGAGAGGCGCGCCGCGTGCTCGATGCCGTGGCGGAGCGCTTCGGCCACCGTTTCAATTACACCGAGCACCTGCTCGGTGGTTGCGCCATCGATGCGCATGGCACCGCGCTGCCGGAAAGCACGCTCGCGGCCTGCCGCGCAGCCGACGCTGTGCTGCTCGGCGCGGTCGGCGGCCCGAAGTGGGACGACCCGCAGGCCAAGGTGCGGCCCGAACAAGGCCTGCTCGCCATCCGCGCCGGCCTAGGCCTCTACGCCAATGTCCGCCCCGTGAAGGCGATTCCGTCGCTCGCGGCGCTCTCGCCGCTCAAGCCCGAGCGGCTGAAGGGCGTGGACTTCGTCGTCATCCGCGAGTTGACCGGCGGTCTTTATTTCGGCCAGCCCAAGGGCCGCGAGCAAACGCCGCAGGGCGAGCGCGCGGTCGACACCCTCGTCTACACCGACGGCGAAATCCGTCGCATCGTGCGCCTCGCCTTCCAGCTGGCGCAGAAGCGCCGCAAGCTCGTCACCTCGATCGACAAGGCCAATGTGCTCGAGTCCTCGCGCCTTTGGCGCAAGGTCGCCATCGAGGTCGGCAAGGAATTCCCCGACGTGAAGCTGGAGCACCAGCTCGTCGACTCCGCGGCGATGCGACTCGTCACGCACGCGGCCAACTTCGACGTGATCGTCACCGAAAACATGTTCGGCGACATCCTCACGGACGAAGCCGCGGTGCTCGCCGGCTCGCTCGGCCTCCTGCCCAGCGCCTCGCTGGGCGAGGGGAAGCGCGGCCTCTACGAGCCGATCCACGGCTCGGCCCCCGACATCGCGGGCAAGGGCATCGCCAACCCGATCGGTACAATCCTCTCCGCCGCCATGCTGCTCCGCCACTCGCTTGGTCTCGAGCGCGAGGCGCACGCCGTCGAGGCGGCCGTCAGCGCCGCCATCGACGACGGCCAGCTCACCGCCGACCTCGGCACCCAGCGTCCGCTCACCACCGCCCAGATGGGCGCCGCCGTGCGCGAACGCCTCGGACGCGAGGCCGCCGTCGCCCGGAATTTCGATTAAACCCACAAAGGTCACCATGATCGCACCCGCCCACAACCCATGCACCGCCACTGATTCCTCCGCCATGCCCGTCGTGCCGTCGCAGGCCAGCGACGCCTACGGTGTCTTCCCCCGGACATCGGTGCGCGTGCGCCAGGCCAACCCGAACCACCACCTGTGGAATAACAACGGGACGTGGTACCTGCACTACACCGTGCATCCCACGCCGCTCACGAAGTCCCGCGTGCGCGTCTCGCTCGAGACGAAGTCGCTGGAAACCGCCCGCGCCAAGCGCGACGCGTTCTTCGCGCGCGCCCAGCAGCAGACGCACTGAGCCACCGCTTTGGATTGCGGCCTGAGTGCCGCCCGTGGCGTCAGATTTTGACGCCTTCGCGGGCGACGCGTTGGCGGAAGGCGGCGAGGAGCCGGGCGGTGACGGGGCCGGGCTGGCCGGAGCCGATCTCGCGGCCGTCGAGGGCGACGACGGGGATGACCTCGGCGCCGGAGCCG
>JACPIS010000002.1 GCA_016187925.1 Opitutia bacterium
CGAAGGTCGCGCTGACGTGGTGCACCTCGCGCTCGACATCCGCGGGCACGGGCGCAGCGCCGGCCAGGTCAATCCGGGCTTCGGGCTGCCCGGCTTCGTGGGCCACCAGATCCATGATGCCGAGGCCTACGTCTACCGCGGCGCTTTTCTGGATTGCGGGCGGGCGCTGGAATTCCTCGCCGCGCGCGCGGAGGTGGATGCCGCGCGCATCGCGGTCGAGGGCATGAGCCAGGGAGGCGGGCTGGCGTTCGCCACGGCGGCGCTCTTCCCGGGCCGCGTGGCAGCGTGCGCGGCCGGCGTGCCGTTCCTCGGCGTCCCGCAGGACCACTTCCGCATCCGCCCGGTGTATCGCGAGGAGATGGAGCAACACCTCCGGCTCGCCGGGCGCGGCACCTGGGCGGACACGCTGCGCAGTCTGGAGCTGGTCAACCCGTGGCACCTCGCCCCGCGCATCACCTGCCCGGTGTTCATGGCAGTGGCGCTGCGCGACGACGACTGCCCGCCGCATCTCGGCTTCGCCGTCTACAACCGGCTGGGCGTGCCGCGCAGCTACCGGATTTTTCCCGCCTACGGGCACATGATGAACGGCGAATGGCCGGCCGCCGCCGGCGCCTGGCTGCGCCGCCAGCTCGGCCTGCCCGAGTGAGCCCCGCCCGTCCGCCCGGTCCTCCTCACCGCCGCCCGCGCGGATAACGGGTGCGCACGCACGGATGCCGCACGGGCGGCGCACGGATGGCGTGCGGAGGCTGGCGCGGGCCGCGGGTTGCGGGGCGTGGCGGACGTGGGCGGGCGGCCGCGGGCGGATCACTTCAGGCGTGAGAGGAACTCCTCGGGCCGCCATTGCGTGCCGTCGACGCGGTGGACGATCCGGCCGCGCTCGTCGATGAGCAGCGTCGAGAGCGTGTGCTTCAGGTAGTTCTCGCCGGGCTCGACGATGATGCCGAACTGCACGAGCAGATCGCGCACGGCGCCCTCGGGGCCGGTGAGGAACGAGAAGTTGCCGGTGTCGATGCCGCGGACGCTCGCGTAGTCCTTCAGGACGGGCGGCGTGTCGTAGGCAGGGTCGAGCGTGATGCTGACGAGCTCGAGGTCGCGCACGGCGCGGGCCTTCGCGGCCTGTTGCAACGCCATCATGCGCTGCGTCGAGGCGGGGCACATCGTGGCGATGGGGCAGCGCGTGTAGATGAAATTCATCACGACGCGCTTGCCGCGGAAGCGGTTGATCGGGACGATCTCGCCCTCCTGGTTGTAGAGCACGAACTGCGGCACGGTCTCGCCGACTTCGCGGTAGGCGCTTTTGCCGCGTGCCGAGGTGTCCTGCCGCAGCAGGTTCGCGGCCGCGGCGAGCTGCTGCTCCTTCAGCGGGTCGAGGATTTCGATGGCTTCGAGGTGCAGCTCGCCCTTCGCGTCGGGCGGAAGCAGGCGGGCGCGCAGGCGCAGGCCCTCCTTTAGTCGCGCCAGATCGGCATCGGCGACGATGAACTCCATCGTCATCGGTGGCATGTAGCCGGGGATCTCCTCGTGGTGGATGATGGCGGCGTGGCGGGCGGGCGCGAGATCGACCACCGTGCCGGTGAGCGAATAGAAATACATCGGCCCGGTGGCGGCGGGCTGCTTGCGGGTGCAGCCGGCCAGCGCCGCGAGGGCGAGGCAAGCGAGCGGGATGAGGCGCGGGAGGTTCATCGGGCGGCGGGTTTGACGTCTTCGAGATAGTACTCGCCGTCGCGCTCGACCAGCGTGGCGGTGATGGCGTCGCCTTTCTTCGCGGTGCGCAGCGTGACCTCGTCGACCTTGAAGAGCATGGTCATGGCCATCATGTAGCCGGGGATTTCCTCGTGTTTGACCATCAGGGCGCCTTTGGCGGCGTAGACGTCGACAATGACGCCCTTGAGCGGATGGCGTTCGGCGTCAGCGGATTTCTTCCCGGCATCGGCGGGCTTTTCGTCGTGACAGCAGCAGGCCGACTTGCCCTTGCAGTCGGGGCAGGCGCATTGGTCGCAGGACTTCTCGTCGGCGCGCAGTGAGGGGAAAGACAGGGCAAGGAGGAGAACGGTGAGCAAGGAGGAGATACGGGAGATGTTTTTCATGGGAATGAGAGCGGGAGGTGCGCGCGGGGTGACGCGTGCGCGCAGGCGCGGCCCGATGGGGCGGAATGGAGAAAACGCTGCGCGGACGGCGCGCGGCGGATGCAGGTGCGGCGCGTCAGGCGCGCGGCGGCGGCACGGGCACGCGCTCGGCGCGGATCAGGCCGGAGTCATCGGCCGCGGAGGGCCAGGAAAAATCGGGAGCCGTCAGCACGAGCGGAGAGGCGACTTCGGCTGCGAGCAACAGGCGTTCGCTGTTGCCGCCGGGCGTGGCGGGCGACTGCGCGTCGCGGGCGGCATCCTTGCCGTGTTGGGCGACGGAGCATAGTTCGCACGGCTTGCTGCCATCGAAAGTCTTGGCGAGCGCCTTGGCCGGCGACAGGTAGGTCGAGTAGGTGGCGAACATCTTTCCCCAGGCGACGACCTGCACCGCATCCCACAACGCGCCGTTGGCACAGAGCCAGGCGAAGCAGAGGCAGAGGAGGGAAAGGCGGCGGCGCACGCGAGGACACCAATGTCCGGACCGGGGCGCGGTTCAAACGGAAAATCCGTCGCCCGGTGCTCTGTCCGGCGGCGGCTCAGTCGAGCGGGATCACCTGGGTGATGACCTGCGACGGGTCGCTGTCCTGCGTGTAGGCGAGCAACAATCGCCGCCCGTCGAGCGCGGCGAGGCGCGGGAAGCCGGAGGCGCGCGCGGGGCTGCTGGCGGCCAGCAGGCGCGGCGCGGAGAGTTGGCCGGAGCCGGACAAGGTGCGCAGGTAGATGCCGCCAACGACACCGGTTTCGGGATTGGCGCGCTCGAGCCAGGTGAGCACGCTCGTGCCGTTGGCGAGGATGAGGCAATCGACGCGGCCCTGCGGCCGGCCGAGATCGAGGCGCAGCGGCTCGCCGAAAGTCTCACCCCCATCGGTCGAGTGCTTGGCCTGGACGCGGGGCTGGTTGTCGGCGCCGGTGAACCACACCGCCGTCACCGCGGAGCCGCGGCTGGCGAGCCGCGGGCCGTTGACGGGGCAGGCATTGATCTTCCAGCCGTCGGCGTGCAGCGGGCGGGGTTTCTCCCACTGGCCATTGCGGTAGCGGACGAGCCGGATGTCGCGCACTTCGTCAGTCGTGCGTCCGCGGTAGGCGAGCAGCGCGCCGCCATCGGGCAGAGGTGCGAAGGAAAGCTGGCAGCAGTCGCACACGAAACCGTCCACCGGCACGTCAGGGCCGGCCTCGGCGAGCACGCGGGCGTGGAGCGTCTGGTGGTCGCGGCCCGCGGCGCGTTCCCGGCCGTCGAGCCAGGCGGCGAGCGGGCGGCCTGTCGGACCGAGCGGATGGATGGCCGTGAACTCCGTGCGCGCGCTCTCGGCGGAGATTTTTTGCGGCGCCGCCCAGGTGGCGCCGCCGTCGGCGCTCGTGCTGAACTCTGCGTGGTAAACCATCTCGTTGTCCGGCTCGTGCACGAACCACACCGCGATGAGCCGGTCGCGCTCCAGCGCCGTGACGGTCGGGAAGTCCGCCCAGTTGACGAACCAGTCCGGGCCTTGTGCAATGACAACCGGCGCTTGCCAGCGTTGGCCGGCCGCGTCGAACCGTGCGAGTTTCAGCGCCCACGTCTTGTCATGGGCGGGTTCCAGCCACGAAAGGAAAATCGCGCCATCGGCGGCGGTCGCGAAGGAGGCTCCGAGTGCGCCGGCGCCAGCGGGCGAGGAAATCGTGAGAGGTTCGGCCGCCCGGCGGGTGCAGCCCGCGAGGACGAGGAGGAGCAGGCAAGTCAGGATGCGCATCACGGAGGTGGGGATTGGGGCGCTCCGACCATGGGCATCAACCGGGGTGCGGCAATCCGGATTTCTCGGCGGGCGAGTGCGCGGGCTTGAGCCGACGCACGGCGCCGCCAAGCTCGCGCCCGTGCTGCTCGCGCTCAACAAACCTTTCGGCGTCCTCTCGCAATTCACCCCCGAGCCCGGCTCGGCGTGGCGGACGCTCGCGGACTTCGGCCTGCCGAAGGGCGTGTACGCGCTCGGCCGGCTCGATGCCGACTCGGAGGGGCTGCTGTTGTTCAGCGATGAGCCGGGGCTCAACTCGCGCCTGCTCGATCCGGTGCACGGCCACCGTCGCGAATACTGGGTGATGGTCGAGCGCGAGCCGACGGACGAGGCGCTCGCGCAACTCGCGGCGGGCGTCGTCCTCGGCGGCGAACGCACGCGGCCCGGCACGGTGCGGCGGCTCGATCCCGCGCCGGCGTTGCCACCGCGCGACCCACCGGTGCGTTTCCGGAAAAACGTGCCCGACTGCTGGCTCGCGCTCGAATTGACCGAGGGAAAAAACCGGCAGGTGCGCCGCATGACAGCGGCCATCGGTCATCCGACGCTGCGGCTGGTGCGCGCCCGCATCGGCACACTGGCGCTGGACTCGCTCGGGCTCGCCCCGGGCCAATGGCGCGAGCTCACGGCGGCGGAGCGCGCCGCCGCGTTGGCCCGTTAGTCAGGAATTACCCGGTGCCGCGGCGAGGGCGGGGCGGAGGAACTTGAGGCGCGGCCCGAAGACGCAGAGCACAAGGCCGCTGATGACGAACGCGGCGGCCTGCAGTTTCCAGCCGGGCAGCGCCTCGCCGAGGTAGAGCGCCGAGGTGACCATGCCGAAGACCGGCACGAGCAGCGTGAACGGCGTGACGGTCGAGGCCGGGTAGTGCGACAGCAGCCAGCTCCAGATCGAGTAGGCGACGAGGGTGGAGAGATAGACCGTGTAGGCGACGCTCAGCCAGGTCGTGACGCCGGCGTGGCCGAGGCCGTGCCCGATGGCGGCGGGGCCCTCGAACACGAGCGAGGCGAGCCCCATCGGCAGCGGCACGACGAGTCCGCCCCAGACGACCAGCGCGAGCGGGTTGACCTTGCCGAGGCGGCGCGACGTGACGTTGGCAAACGCCCACGACACCGCGGCGAGCAGCACGCACACGAGCCCGGCGACGGTCACGTCGCCCCCGGTGTGCAGCCCGACGACGACAAAACCGACCGAGGCCACGAGCGCCCCGGCGATTTGCACGAACGCGATCCGCTCGCGGAGCAGCACGACCGAAAGGGCGAGCGAAACGAACACCTGGAACTGCAGCATCAGCGAAGCGAGGCCGGCGGGCACCCCGAGTTTCATGCCGAGAAACATGAAGGCGAACTGTGCCGCGAACATCGCGCAGCCGTAGGTGAGCAGCTGCCCCCACGTGATCGCGGGGCGCGGCAGGAAAAACACCAGCGGCACCGACACGAAGACGAAGCGCACGGCGCAGAGCAGCAGCGGCGGCAGGTCGACCAGCGCCAGCTTGATGGCGACGAAATTGGAGCCCCAGATCGCGACGGTAAGCAGCGCGAGGAGCATGTGGCGGAAGGGCAGTGAGGACGGCACGGCCAAGACAGTTGGCGCCGCGGTCCGGGTCGCAACCCGGGAACGCGTCACAGCGGCTCTGCTTTCGGCTAATCCCACCGGCACAGTCGCGGCACCGGCACAGTGCCCGCCCCGGACGGGCAATCAGTCGGTCCGGAAGACGAAAATCTGGCCCTTCTCGGTGCCGACGGCGAGCAGCGCGTCGTCGCCGCGCCAGGCGAACTTGGTGGCGGCGGCCGGCATTTTCACCTCGGCGACGAGCGGATTTTTGCGCGTCGGCGCCCAGAGACAGAATTCGCCGTCGGCCGCGCCGGTGGCGAGCAGGCCGTGCCCGTTTTGGAACGCCACGGCGCAGGTGCGCGCGCTGTGCGGCAGCAGCAGCGGCTCGCGGCCCTCGGGGCCGGCGCCGGAGCAATCCCAGATGCACGAGTCGCGGCCGCCGCCGGTGGCAAGCCACTTGGAGTCGTGGCTGAACGAGAGTTCCTTCAGGCGGGTCTCGTAGCCGCTCATGTGCAGCTCGAGATCCTCGGCCGGCACCCAGAGATGCACGGCGTTGTCGTGGCAACCGGCGACGAGCCAGCGTCCGTCAGGCGACCACGTCAGCGCGTAGATGGCGTTGCCGTAGGCGAACTCCTTTTGCGCGGCGAACGTGTTCGCGTCCCACACGACGACGTGCCCGAAGCACGCGGCGGCGCAGGCCGACCCGTCGGCGCGCCATGCGAGCGACGAGATCGTTTTTGGCGCATCGGCAAAAGTGTGGGCGACCGAGCCGTCCGGCTTGAGTGCGACAAGTTTCCGTCCGGCGGCGGCGAAGAGCAGGGGCGAGTGAGCGGGCCGCCACGCGAGGTGCTCGACCCACGCGTTACCGACTTTGGTCTCGGCGACTTGCGCGCCGGTGACGGAGTTCCAGAAACGCACGCAACCGTCCTGCCCGCCGGTGGCGAGAAGGGAGGGCGAAGCCTCCGGCTGAGCCGTTGGCGGGCGCGGCTCGTCGGGGACGGCTCGCCCTGCCGCCGGCGACCACGCGAGGCAGTTGGCGCCGTTCTCGTGGCCGGGCAGGGTGTGTTTCACGGTGCCGGTGGCGGCGTCGAAGAGCGTGATGCCGCCGGCCGCGGAGGCGGCGGCGAGCAACGAGCCGTCGGGCGACCACGCGAGGTCGATGGCATAGTCGTCGAGCACAGCGGCCCAGTGTTTGGCGAAATTCATGGGACGGAATCTCACGCAAAGGCGCAGAGACGCAAAGCGGGAAATTGACCCGACCTTTGGTCCTGACCGCCCGACGCGCGGTATCAGTTCACCAAACAGGCCTTGAAGCCTTCGGTGAGGGCGGCGCGGTCGAGGTGTTTGCCGATGAAGACGAGGGTGTTGGTGCGGTTCTCGTCGGTCTTCCACTCGCGGTCGAACTTCGCGTCGAAGAGCATGTGGACGCCTTGGAAGACGAGGCGCTTGTTTGTGCCCTTGACGCAGAGCACGCCTTTCATGCGGAAGATGTCGCCGCCCTTGGTGCGGAGCAGCTCGCTGATCCACTCGTTGAGCTTCTTGCCGTCGAGATCGCCGGGCACGCTGATGCCGACGGAGGAGACTTCCTCGTCGTGGGAGTGCTCGTGGCGGAAGGTGCGGTCCCAGCCGTAGCGGACGAGCCCGCCCTGCGCGTCGTGCAGGTGCGTGGGCACGTCGTGACCGGTGAAGAGCAGGTAGCGGCCGGCGGCGGGGAGGGTGAGTTTGAAGTGGCCGTGCTCGTCGTGGAGCTTCAGGCGGTGCAGCTGGGCGCCGGGGGTGATGGCTTCGCCGGGCAGGACGATTTTCTCCCAGTCGGAAAAGGTCTGCACGGTGGCGTTGATGGCGGCCGAGATCGTCTGGTCGTCGAAGGCGCCCACCGGCAGCACGACGACATCGAGGGAGTTGTGGTCGTGGCCGCAGTCCGGGCCACACTCGTGATCGTGGTGGTGATGCTCGTGGCCTTCGTGGTCGCCGTTCTGCTGGCCAGCAGAATGGTCGTGATGTCCGATGCACAGCTCGTAGTCGCCCGCGGCGAGTTCGTAGCCGCCGGCCCACTCGAAGGGGTACTCCATCTCGAGGAACTGCGGGTCGATCTCGACGGCGCGCTCGAGGGTGAAGCCGCCGAGGTCGAGCACCTTGGCGAGTGCGATATCGGCGTTCGTGGTACGGTGGATCTTGGCGACGGCGTTGATGTGGTGGATGCGGTGCTCGACGGCGTCGAGCTCGGCGGGTGAGACGAGATCGGCCTTGTTGAGCAGGACGACGTCGGCGAACGCGACCTGCTTCTGGGCCTCGGGGGAGTCGTCGAGGTGCAGGGCGATGTGCTTGGCGTCGACGAGGGTGACGATGGCGTCGAGGCGGAACTGTTCGCGCATCTCGGGATCGGTGAAGAACGTCTGGGCGACGGGCGCGGGGTTGGCCAGGCCGGTGGTCTCGATGAGGATGGCGTCGAGCCGGTCCTTGCGTTTCATCAGCCGGCCGAGGATGCGGAGGAGGTCGCCGCGCACGGTGCAGCAGATGCAGCCGTTGTTCATCTCGAAGATCTCCTCGTCGCTCTGGATGACGAGCTGGTTGTCGACGCCGACCTCGCCGTATTCGTTCTCGATGACGGCGATCTTCTTGCCGTGCTGCCCGGTCAGGATGCGGTTGAGCAGGGTGGTTTTGCCGGCGCCGAGGAAGCCGGTGAGGACGGTGACAGGAATGGGTGCGTTGGCCATGACGGAGGACAGAGGACGAAAAAACGGGGACCAGAAGACAGAGGACAGAATGGCGGAAGACGCAAGCGGCGAGCTGACCATGACGCACGGCTTGCCCGGGCCGGGCGTTGTGCTCTGCTGGCGGCATGAGCCAAGACGCCCTGCCGCCGCTGCCGACCGAGCCGAGACCCGGCCGCTACCGCCACTACAAGGGGAACGAGTATCGCGTGGTCGGGCTGGCGCGGCACTCGGAGACACTGGAGCCGCTCGTCGTCTACGAGGCGCTTTACGGCGCGCGCGGCCTCTGGGTGCGGCCGGCGGCGATGTTCACCGAGACGGTGGAGATCGCCGGCCAGCGCGTGCCGCGGTTCGCGCGGATCGGGGAATAGACCGAGGCGGCCGCTATCTTACGCCGTGTCCTTGATGAAGCAGATATTCGTTCTCCTTGTCTGGCTCGGTTTGGCCGCCGGGGGGCTGGCGCAGGAATACAAGGCGATGGGGCCGGACATCTTCGATCCACAGGCCAAGGGCGAGGAGCTCATCGCGGGCGCTCTGACCCGGGCCGCGCGCGAGGACAAACGGGTGCTCGTGTTTTTCGGCGCCAACTGGTGCCCGTGGACACGGCGGCTCCACCGGGCGCTGACCGCGGATGCGGAGGTCTTGCGGACGCGGCGCCGCGGCTTTGTGCTGGTTTATGTCGACGCCAACACCCGCAAAGACAAGCAGCACAACGCGGCCGTCATCGAAAAGTACGGCAATCCGCTGCGCTTCGGCATCCCCGTATTCGTCGTGCTGGAGCGGGACGGCGCGCTGTTGACGACGCGCGAGACGCAATCCTTGGCGGCCAAGACCGACGAGGAAGTGGCCGCCCGGGTGAGGCAATTCCTAGAGACGTGGGTGCGGTGACGCGTTGAGCCACGGCTCGCGTGCTTCGGGCGCCTGGCGAATCAAGGCCGCTGCAGCTTCAAACCGAAATGCCAGGGAGGCAGATGGAAGCTCGCACCGTCGACGGCCAGACCAGCCTCAACGGCCCAAGCGATGATCCGCTCCGGCCGGGGACGGATTTCGAGCGCCGGGCCACGTGGCGTGGCGATGTCGCTCCGCCAGTGGATGACGGCGATCAACCCGCCCGGTCGCACCACGGCACGGGCCGCACGGAGCAGCGCGACCGGCTCTTCGGCGTGCAGGATGTTGAAGAGCAGCGCGGCGTCGCACGAACCGGCCGGACGACCGAAACCGTCGGCCAGCACATCGCGCACGGCGGCCTGCACGTTGTGCAATCCCGCCGCGGCGGCGCGCTGCGCGGTGTGCGCCACCATCGCGGCGTCGATGTCGAGTGCATGCACGATGCCGCCGATGCGCCGCGCCAGCGGCAAAGTGAACGTGCCGTAGCCGCAACCCAGTTCGGCCACGTCGCCCGTGTGCGCAGCGAAACCGAATGTGTCGAGGATACGCGGCACATCGAGCAGCGTTTCCCAGTAATCCTGGGCGGGCATGCCGCTTTCGCGCAGCTTCATGGTCCGATTTCGGCAGTTCGGTTGGTCGGTACAGCGTCCGGCCGGGTGCCGGCGAGCAGCAGGCGCGCAATCGCCTGGGTGCGTCGTCCGATATCGGGCGCGAGCAGGAAGTGGTCGCAGCCGGTCATGACCAGCGTGGGGGCGTTTTTCGCCAAGGCGTCTTCGATCAGGGTCAGCCCGTCGTTGGGGCCGAGGTCGCGCAATTTCCGGTAACCGTCCCGGGCGCGCGCGGAGACCTCGTCCGGCTGCGGGATGCCCACCAGGTTGAGCGCCTGCAGGCTTTCGGGATGTTGCCAGGCGGCCGCCCGGGTTCGGCTCCGGGCGGTGGTCAGGCTGGCGATGGTCGCGAATTTCCAGCCGCGCACGAAAAAGAGGCTCCGGGCCAGCCAGCTCACGGGCCAGCGCAGGGCGTGGTCGGCAAGCGGAGTGCCGTGGAGCAGGCCGCCGATGTTCACCCAACAAATGATCCTGCCCGCCTCGCCGCGGGCGGTGAGACGGGAGATCGCTTCCGCGGCGGTCGGTCCGCCCGAGCTGGCGCTGACCAGCCAGAGCTGCCGGGCCGGATGTTGCCGGAGATATTCCGTCAGGAGCGTGGCGTTTTCCTCTACGGGCGAGGCCTCGCGCAGTGGCGCCGTTTCGACCTGCAACCCCATTTCCCGCAGCGCTTGGGCGGGCCGGGCGAGATCGGCGCCGTTTCCCGCCAAAGACCGGTAGCCAAAACCAGGAACGAGCACCACGACCAGCCCGGCCGGCGGCTGCACCTGCGACGGGGAATCCAGTTCGGATGCGAAGGCCTGCTCGCAACGCAGGTTCGCGGGATCAGCCCGCAGGCGGGCGATCAGCTCGCTGGTTCTCCGGTCTTCGGTGGCGGCGTCCGCCACGATTGGGAAGGCAAGCCCGCCGAGCAGGATCGGCCACCAGGCGGCGCACGAAGGCATGAGGTCGAAGGGCATGACGGAGAACCATCAGAGAGAAAACAGAAGGAACACATATGCAAGCGGTGGCAGGCGCGTGCCGCGGTTCGCGCGGGTGGGAGAGTGAGCACTTGTGGCGGAGCCGCCTTCGCCCGCCGGGCTACGGCGCGCGGAAGCGCTCGGCCCCGAGCGATTGCTTCAGAATCGGAAAGTCCAGACGCCCTTCAGCGAGGTGTCGTTGCGCGTGGGGCGCAGCTGGCCGTCGGTGGCGTCGTAGCCTTGGTTGACGACGAAGTAGAATTCGTTGCCGGGTTGCACGATCCACTTCACGCGGAAGTTGGCGCCGAGCTGGTTGGAGAAATTGTCGTATTGTCCCAGCAGGCTGAGCTGCAGGCCGGGAGTGAACAGGTAGGCGACGCGCGCGGTGGCGAGGCGGACGGCGAAATTGCCCTCGGGCAGGCGGATGGATTGCAGGTCGAACTTGCTGGTGAACTCGAGGTGGCCCGACGGGCGCCAGTTGAACTGCGCGCCGTAGCGCGTGCGGTGGCCGGTGTAGAAACCGCCGCCGGCCCACGTGAGGCCCGCGCTCACCGGGCGGGCGGGGCTGCTGAGCCAGTCCGCCTGGAAAAGCAGCCAGCGGTGGTCGCCGGTGGGCAGCAGCACGCCGGGGCTGATGGCGAAGGGCGCGTCGAGCCGCTCGTGGTGTTCCTCCAGCAGCAGTTTCACCAGGTCGCCCGAGTGGGCCTCGATCTCGACGTAGGGGATCTGGTGGGCCTCGCTCAACGCCCGGCCGCGCAGGCTGGTGCTGATGTCGGAGTATTCCATCGCCTGGATGCGGCGGATGCCGAACCGGTCGGGGCGCCACGTGTAGCGCGTCTGGAGAAAATAGGAATTGATGCCGGTGCGCTGGACGGAGCCGAGCGCGGGGTCGTAGTGGCTGCCGTAGCTGCCGGCATAGTAGGTGAACCCGAAGGGTTCGTTCGGATAATTCACGGCGACGGCCGAGGCGATGCCCTTGCCGCCGGCGAGGGTGGAGTCGGTCGCCTGGACCCAGGCGTGCGCCTCGATCGCGCGGTTGCCGGGCAGGTGGCTGCTGGCGTAGTTGAAATCGAAACCGACGAGCGTGTTGTCGCCGCCGGCGCGCGGGTCGCCGTGCGTGACGATGACGCCCGCGTTGGACTCCGCGAGCACCTGCACGCTGGCGCGGCCGACGAACAGGTTGCGCGACGGCACGCCGCTGTGGCGGTCGGTCTGCACGTCGAGCACGCCGAGGGTGACGGGGCCGAGCCGGCCGGTGAGCTTGGCGCCGCCGAGCAGGTCGACCGGCGTGAAGTCGGCCGCGAGGCCGATGCGGCGCGAGAAGAACGGCAGCGGGTCGGTGCGCAGGCCGCCGAAGGTGAAGAGCGAGGCGTCCTGCGTGAAAAACGAGCGTTTCTCCGGGAAGAACAGCGGGAAGCGCGTGAGGTTGACCTGGCGCTCGTCGACCTCGGCGTCGGCGAAGTCGGTGTTGACGGTGAAGGTGGCGGCGAGCGACGGCGTGACGTGCCAGACGAGGTCGAAGCCCGGCTTGAACTCGACCTCGTGCTGGTCGGGCAGCGGATCCGAGTGGCGCGTGAGCGAGGCGAACGGCTTGAACTCGAGGCCGCGGCCCTGGCGCAGGCCGGTGAGGCCGCGCAGTTCCCCGGCATCCGGCAGCGACGAGATGCCCTTGGCGCGCGTGTAGCCCGACCAGTTGATCTTCTCCTGCTTGCGGCGGATGACGCGCTGGAGGTTGAACCCCCACGTGTCGTTGGCGGGATCGAACGAGAGCGTCTTCAGCGGGATGGCGAACTCGGCGGACCAGCCGCCGGCGTCGCGGCTGACCTTGCCGTGCCACAGGCCGTCCCACTCGAACTTCGATTCCGTCTTGTTCTGGATGAGGCCGTCGAGCTTGCCGCCCGCGGCGGTCAGGCCGAAGAAATAGCCGTCGCGCTGGTGATGAAACGGATCGAAGAGAATCCACACCAGGTCGTCGGAATCGTTGTCTTGGTCGCGCTGCATGTTGACGGCGCGGATGTGCGCCGGCTCGCGGTCGTGGGCGCGAATGGCGACGTAGAGATTGTCCGCGTCGTAAGCGGCCCAAAACTCGGTGCGCTCGGTCGGGTCGGTGTTTTCCAGCGGCGTGATCTGGCGGAAGGCATCGCTGTGCGCGGCCGCGTCCCATTCGCCGGGGGAGAGCACGCCGTCGATCTTCGGCGCGACGGCCGCGGGCCGGAGGGCGAGGGCGGGCGTCTGGGCCGAAACGCGGGTTGTGACCGGCAGCAGTACCGTGGCGAGCAGGGCAAAACGGGAAATCATGCCGGACCAATAGCCGGAGACGGCGCGGTGCCGCGGACGTTTTTCGGGCGACCAATTATGCGGGAGACGGGAGAAGAACATGCGAGGCGTCGGACTATGCGCAGGCGGCCGCGAAAATCCACGGGCCGAACGGCTAGACACGTGACACCGTCGCAACGCAGTTTCCGTCACAGTTGGGCGCGGAGAGATGCAGGCAGGATTCTGCCCGCCCTGCCGTAGCCTCAGAAGCGGAACGTCCACGCGGCCTTCAGCGACGTGTCGTTCTGCGTGGGGATGAGGTGGTCGCCGGTGGTGTCGTAGCCTTGATTGACGACGAAGAAGACTTCGTTGCCGGGCTCGACGATCCATTTCACGCGGAAATTCACGCCGAGCCGGTTGGAGAAGTTGTCGTATTGGCCGAGCACGCTGAACTGGAGGTCGGGCGTGACGGTGTACACGGCCTTGAGGCTGGCGAGCCGCACGGCGAAATCGCCCTGCGGCAGCCGGATGTCGTACAGCTTGTAACTGGTGGCCAGCTCGAGGTGATGGGACGGCCGCCAACCCAATTCCGCCTCGTAGTCGGAGCGATTGCCGCCGAAGAAGCCGCCTTCGCGCCATTCGAGGTAGGCGGTGACCGGCCGCGAGGGCGTGCTGCGGAATTGGACGTGGGCGACGGACCAGTGGTAGTCGCGCGCCGGGATGACGATGCCGGACCGGATCGCGAACGGGTTGTCGAGCCGCTCCAGGTGGTCCTCCGCAAAAATGGTCAGCGTGTCGCCCCGGATGGATTCCAGTTCGACGCCGGGATAGAAGATATTGTCGAGCCGCCGGCCGTCGAGTTGCGTGATGAGGACGTTTTCCGCAAAGGCGTCGATGCGCCGCAGCCCGTGCCAGTCGGGGAACCGGCGATACACGAGGACGGGGTGATGCTCGCGGATGCCGGTGCGGGACGAGAAGCCGAGGGCGGGATCGAACTTCGCGTCGATCCGGCTGAGCAGCAGGTTGAAGTTGATCGGTTCGTTCGGGTAATCGACGATGACGGTGGTGGCCGTGCCGCGACCGCCGGCCTGGTCGGTGTCGGTGGCCTGCACAGCGGCGTGGATATTGAGGACCTTGGTGCCCGCGATGTGGCTGTTGACGTAGTTGAAATCGGCGCCGACGAGGCTGGCGCTGCCGTTGAGGCGGGGTTCGCCGTGGGTGAAGATGAGGCCGGCGCTCGACTCGTCGAGCACCTGGCGGGCAATGCGCCCGACGAGCAGGTTCTTGCCGTTGATGCCGGCGTGGCGGTCGATCTGGGTGTCGAGCACGCCGATGGTCCACGGGCCTGCGCGGCCGGTGAGCTTGGCGCCGCCGAGCACGTCGACCTTGGTGCCGTCCTCCGCGAGGCCGATGCGGCGCGAGAAGAACGGCAGATTGTCCTGCTGGAGCCCGCCGAAGGCGAAGAGCGAGGCGTCCTGCGTGAAGAAGCCGCGTTTCTCCGGGAAAAACAGCGAGAAGCGCCCGAGGTTGACCTTGCGCTCGTCGACCTCGGCGTCGGCGAAGTCGGTGTTGAGCGTGAGTGTGGCGGCGAGCGAGGGCGTGACATGCCAGACGAGATCGAGCCCGGGCTTGAAGTCGTAGCGGTGCTCGTCGGTCTCGGGCGCCGAGTGGCGTGTGAGGCTGGCAAAAGGTTTCAGGTCGATGCCGCGTCCCTGCTTCAGGCCGTGCAGGCCGCGGAGTTCGCCGAGGTCGGGCAGGGAGAGGGTGTTCTTGTTGCGGAAAAAGCCGGACCAGCGTACCGCCTCCTGCTTGCGGCGGACGGCGCGCGCGACGTTGAAGCCCCAGGTGTCGTTTGCCGGGTCGAAGGAGAGTGTCTTCAGCGGGATGGCGAACTCGGCGGACCAGCCGCCCGCGTCGCGGCTGACCTTGCCGATCCAGAGGGCGTCCCACTGGTCGTTGGGCTCCGTCTTGTTCTGGATGAGGCCGTCATGCTTGCCGCCGGCGGCGGTGAGGGCGAAGTAATAGCCGTCGTTCTCGCGGTGGAACGTGTCGAAGACGATGCGCACGAGGTCGTCCGAGCCGTTGTCCTGATCGCGCTGCATCGAGTAGGCCCGCAGGCCGGCGAGCCCGGCGGAGTCGTGGTTGCGGACGGCGACGTAGATGTTGTCCGCATCATAGGTGACCCAGAACTCGGTGCGCTCGGTCGGTTCGCTGTTTTCCCGCGGGAAAACCTGCCGGAAGGCGTCACTGTGCGCGGCGCCGTCCCACTCGCCCGGCGAGATGACGCCGTCGATCTTCGGCGGCGTGGCGGCGGCGCGGGCCTCGATGCGGGGCGCGTCGTCCTTGGCGGTAGCGGCGAGCGGAATCAAGGCGGCGAAAACCCCCGGCAGCAACCGGGCGGGGCAGAGGCGGGGAAGGAGGGACATCAGGGGCGTTAACGAGAAAAGAGAAGGATTCTTAGGTGGTCGCGAAAATGATGCGCTCGTCGGCATGACAACCGGACAAAGCGACGGGCGTTACAGTTTATCGCACGAACGGTCGACATCCGGGGATGGATGGATTGCCCGGTGCGATGACGCGCGGGCGGCCGCGCCGCTTCCAGGCGCGGAAAATATTTTTTGGCCGCAGGCTTAGGCGGCTTTTTTCTGCCGGCGGGCCGCGAGCTCGGCGCGGACTTCCTCGAGGGCCTGCCGCAGCTTGGGCGATTTCAACATCTCCCGGGCGAGCGCCTCACCGAGCAGTTGCCCGGCGACGACATCGCTGGGATAGTGCGCCCCGCCGACGATGCGGCTCCAGCGCACCAAGGCGGACTGGCGCTGCCAGTCGGCGGCGTGCTCGGGCAGGAGCTCGGTCAGCAGCGCGGCGAACAGCGCGGCCTCGGCGGAGTGGCCGCTGGGGTAGGAGGTGTTGTTCGGGCGGTCGACGACCGGCTGGATCGCGGCGTCGAAGGTGTAGGGCCGCTCGCGGGTCCAGCTGGCTTTGGCTCCGGTGATGGCCGGGCGCGCCTCGGCGTAGGCCTGCCGGAAGACAGCGGCGGTGCGCGGGAGATTTTCCGCCGTGCACCAGTCGCCGAGCACGGGCGCGAGCATGCGGAAGATGGTCAGATCCTCGTAGTATTTCGCGAGCTTCGCCTGCTCGGGAGTCCGCACCTCCTGCAGGTGGCGCATCAGCTCCTGTTCGCCGCGGGCGACGATGGAGTCGGGAGCGGGCGGCGGGGTGAGCAGCGCGCGCCAGTCGATGGCGTCGGGGGCGATGAAATCGCGCGTGGCGGGCGGCGCCGCCGTTTTCATCGTCTCGGCGCGCAGGGCCGGAAGCGGGGCGAAGGCGAGCAGCGCGGCCAGCACGAGGCCGGCGCCGCGACGGAGGAGGGCGGGGGAGCGGGGCATGGAAATCACTCGACGGTGCGGAGCTGGATGCTCTCGATGCGGCGGTTGCTCTGGGTGAGCACGTCGGAGATGATGACGAGCTTGTCGCCGGCCTTGATGCGGCCGAGTTTCTGCAGCGACTCGATGGCGCGGTTGATCGTCTTCTCCGGGTCGCCGAAGCTGGCGAGGTAATAGGGCTCGATGGAGCGGACCATGCGCAGGTGGCGCAGCGTCTCCATGGAATCCGTCACGGCGAGGATCGGCGCGCGGGCCGGGCGGTGCGCGGCGAGGCCGGCGGCGTTGATGCCGCGGCGCGTGAAGGTGAGCAGGAAGGAATTCGGCAGCTCGTTGGCCATGACGACGGCGGAGCGGCGGAGCTTCATGCGCTCGTCGAGGAAGACGGCGGGCTCGGGGAAGTCGTTGGCCACCTCGTCCTCGATGCGGCGGGCGATGAGGTCGAGCGCGCTGACGCACTCGAGCGGGTATTTGCCGACGGTGGTCTCGCCGGAGAGCATGACGCAGTCGGCCTGCTCGTAGACGGCGTTGGCGACGTCGGTGATCTCGGCGCGGGTCGGCATGGGCTGGTTGATCATCGACTCGAGCATGTGCGTGGCGATGATGACGGGGCGGCCGATGGCGAGGCAGGTGCGGACGGCGCGGCGCTGGATGACGGGCAGCTCCTGCAGCGGCACCTCGATGCCGAGGTCGCCGCGGGCGACCATCAGCACGTCGGTGGCGCGGATGATCTCGTCGAGGTTGTCGATGGCGGACTGGTCCTCGATCTTGGCGACGATGCGGGCGCGGGAGTGGTGTTCCTTGAGGAAGGCGCGGAGCTGGAGGATGTCGTTTGCCTCGCGCACGAAGGACAGCGCGACGAAGTCGATACCCTCCTCGATGCCGACGTGCGTGTCGCCGCGGTCCTTTTCGGTGAAGGAGGGTAGGTTGACGTGCACGCCGGGCAGGTTGATGTGGCGGCGCGAGGTCAGCTGGCCGGGCGTGAGCACGCGGCAGCGGATGTGCGTGTCGCGCTTCTCGAGCACCTCGAGGCGGATGAGGCCGTTGTCGACGAGCACGGTGTCGCCCACCTTGATGTCGTTGACGAGATTGCGGTAGTTGACGTCGACGGAGCGGATCTCCTCGGAGCGGTCGCGTTCGTCGCCGTCGGGCTTGACCGTGAAATCGAAGATTTCGCCGACCTTCAGCTCGATGGGCACGGTGAGGTCGCCGGTGCGGATCTCCGGGCCCTTGATGTCCATCATGATCGCCACCTCGCGGCCGGCCTTCGTGGCGGCGGCGCGGATGCGGCGGATGATCATGCGCGTCCAGTCGTGCTTGGCGTGGGCCATGTTCAGGCGCACGACGTCGACGCCGGCCGTGATGAGCTTCACGAGCATCTCCTCGCTCTCGGTGGCCGGGCCGAGCGTGGCGATGATCTTGGTGCGGCGGAAAGGAGGTGTGAGCATGTCAGAACTCAAAGAATCCCGTGCCGCCCCCGGGCGCAACGACGGAAAACCCGCATGACAGGGTGGCGAACACCGGTCCGCACGCGGCCTCGACGGCCGCGAGGGAATTGCAGTCGCGGCTCAGGTGCGTGAGGAACACATGGCGCCAGCGCGGGCTGGCGACCGACTCCAGCAGCTCGCGCGCGGCGGCGTTGGAGAGATGTCCGTGGCGGCCGCTGATGCGCTGCTTGGTGCTCCACGGGCGCTTCGTGTCGGCCTGCAGGAGCTGCGGGCAGTGGTTGGCCTCGACGACGAGCACGTCGACCTCGCGGATCTGCTCGCGGACGTTGGCCGGTGCGTGGCCGAGGTCGGTGAGCCACGCGAGGCTGTGGCGCGGCGAGAGCAGGTCGCCATGGCCGTGCGCGATGTGGAAACCCACGGGGTCCTGCGCATCGTGCGGCACAGAGAAGGTGCCGACCTCGAAGTCGCGGAAGCGGAACGTGGCGCCGGTCTCGAAGAGGTGCCAGCTCACGCGGTGCTTGAGCCCGCCCTGCACGGCCTCGGCGGTGCGGCGGTTGGCGTAGACCCGGATGTGCGGGAAGCGCGCCAAGCCGTTCAGCGCCGCGGAGTGGTCGCCGTGCTCGTGCGTGAGAAAAATGGCGTCGATGCGCTCCAGCGATTCGCCGGCTTCGGCGAGCAGCTCGCCGAGTTTGCGGGCGGAAAAGCCGGCATCGACGAGCACGCGGGTGTCGTCGGATTGCAGCAGGGCGGCGTTGCCGGCGCTGCCACTGCCGAGAATGCGGAAGCGCAAGGGCATCGCGGGGATTGAGCGCCGCGCCGCGGGCGCGAGCAATGGAAAAACCGGCTGGCGCAAACCCGGTCGCGCGGGCCGCTTGGAGCCGCGGCGCCCTCGCCACGGTGGCGGAGCGCGCCACGGGCGGCACGCCTCCCAAGGGCAAACCTTCGGGGCGGGATGGTCCTTTCGAGTTACGTGCCCGGGGTTGACCCGCGGCGCGAATTGGCTTCGCTTGACCCTCCATGCCGAAGAAGGTCTCCAGTCGAAAATCGTCCGCGAAAGCCGTGCGCGTGCTCGCTGGCACCGTGTTCATCACGCGCCAGGTGCACTTCAACTCCGCGCACCGCCTCTACAACCCGACCAAGAGCCTCGCCTGGAACCAAAAGCAATACGGCCTCTGCACCAATCCGCATTGGCACGGCCACAATTACGTGCTCGAGGTCACGCTCAAGGGCCGTCCCGATCCCATCACCGGCTACCTCATGGACCTCGGCGAGCTGAAGCGCATCCTCTTCCGCGCCGTCGTCGACCGGTGCGACCACCGCAACCTGAACGACGAGGTGCCGTTCCTGCGCGGCGTCATCCCGTCGACCGAGAATCTCACCATCGCGTTCTGGCACGAGATCGCCCCGCACATCCCGGCGCCGGCCACCCTCCACTCCGTGCGCCTCTACGAGACGCCGCGCAACTACGCCGAGTTCTTCGGCCCCGACACCGACTGACTTTTCCCGGCCAGCTAACCCCGCCCACGCGGGGCTACGGTTATCGTCCCAACCGCCTGGCCGCCGAACCAAAAACGACATGAGCAAAAAGAAACCGATGTATCTCCACCGCTCGAGCCACGGCCACCCGGCCCGGATCGCGCGGGGCTACGACAAGAAATTCAAGGTCCAGCCGACCTACCGCCAGTCGCTGCCCGACATGATGGAGGCCGCGCACGACGCCATCCAGGGCGCCAACGTGCCGATCCAGCAGGTGGGCATCCACAACTTCAAGCTGCCGCTGAAATACCGCACCAAGGGCGGCCAGATCCACACGCTCGAGACCAGCGTCACCGGCACCGTCTCGCTCGAGGCCGAGCTGAAGGGCATCAACATGAGCCGCATCATGCGCACGTTCTACGAGCACAAGGGCGGCGTCATCACCGGCGAGTGGATGGGCAAGGTGCTCAAGAACTACCTGCGCAACGTCGACAGCAAGGACGCGCGCCTGAAGATCTCGTTCTCCTACCCGATGCTGCGGCCCAGCCTGCGCAGCGGGCTCGAGGGCTGGCAGTTCTACGATGCCTCTTTCGAAGGCGTGATGACCCACACCGGCCGCTACCGGCGCTTCATCCACTTCGACTTCGTCTACTCCTCCGCCTGCCCCTGCTCGGCCGAACTCTCCGAGCACGCCCGCGACCTGCGCGGCGCCTACACCGTGCCGCACTCGCAGCGCAGCAAGGCGCGCGTCACCGTCGAGGAGGCCGAGGGCAAGAAAATCTGGATCGAGGACATCCACCAGCACTGCCTCGACGCCCTGCACACCGAGACGCAGGTCATGGTCAAGCGCGAGGACGAGCAGGCCTTCGCCGAGCTCAACGGCGCCTACCTGAAGTTCGTCGAGGACGCCGCGCGCCTCCTCTACAAGGAGTTCGACGCCGACCGGCGCATCGCCGACTTCCGCATCGCCTGCACGCACCTCGAGTCGCTGCACTCGCACGACGCCGTCAGCGTCATCTGCAAGGGCGTGAAGGGCGGCTTCACCGCCGACTTCATGGACTTCGGCCAGCTGCTCTGCTGACCTGGAATTTTCCGCGGATGGCGCAGATGAACGCGGATAAGAACCGATGATACACGAAGAGCTCAGCGGGAAGATCATCGGGGCGGCCATGACCGTGCTGAATGAACTCGGACCGGGGCTGGATGAGAAGCTTTATGAGCGGGCGTTAGTGATCGAGCTGCGCCGGCGTGGCCACGGGGTCGAGCAGCAGAAGTCGTTTCCCGTGCATTACGCCGGTGAACTGATCGGCAATTTGGTGCCCGATACCATTGTTGACGGGCTGGTGATCGCCGATCCGAAGGTAGTGGAGACGTTCAGCGAGACGCACGTGCGCCAGATGATCGGCTACCTTGCCATCACCAAACTAAAGCTCGCACTCCTGTTGAATTTCAAACACGCCAAGCTGCAGTGGAAACGCATCGTCCGTGAGACCGAAAAATAATCCGCGTTCATCCGCGTCATCCGCGGGAAAATCCGGCCCCGTCGCACTTGTCACCGGTGCCTCGCAGGGCATCGGGGCGGCCATCGCGAAAACGTTCGCGGCTGAGTTGCGCGGCGTCCGCCTCGCGCTGGTGGCGCGCAACGGGAAGAAACTGGCCGCGGTCGCGCGCGCCTGCGCGAAGCTGGGCGCCACGGCGGAGATCTTCCCGTGCGATGTGACCGATGAGGCCGCCGTGGACGCGCTGGCCCGGGCCGTGACGCAGCGCTTCGGCCACGTCGACGTGCTCATCAACAACGCCGGGGTCTTCGCGGGCGCGCCTTTCGCGGAGACGACCGTCGCGCAGTTCGACCGCGTGGTCGCGGCGAGCCTGCGCAGCACGTTCCTAGTCTCGCAGGCGTTCGTGCCCGGCATGGTCCGGCGCCGGCGCGGCGACGTGTTCAACATGTCTTCCATCGCCGGCCGGCAGGCTTATCCGGGCGGCGCGGCGTATTGCGCGGCGAAGTTCGGCGTCACCGGCCTGACGCAGGTCATGCGCGCCGAGCTGAAGGACAAGGGCGTGCGCGTCTGCGGGGTGTTCCCCGGCGCCACGTGGACGCCGTCGTGGGAGCAATCCGGCTTCAAGGCGGAGCGCATGATGCCCGCCGAGGACATCGCGCGCGCTATCCTCGATGTTTACCGGCTCAGCCGCCGCACCGTCGTCGAGGAGATCGTGCTCCGTCCGCAGCTGGGCGACGTGTAGGCCAGCGGTGACTTGTCATTCCCGCCGGGGCCGGGCAGATAACACGCATGCCGCTCCCGCGTCAGACGATCCTCGTGGTGGAGGATGAGGCCGCCATTGCCGAGACGATCACGTACGCCTTGCAGACGGAGGGCTTCGTTCCGCTCTGGAAAGCCACCGGGCGCGATGCGCTGGCCGCGCTGGCGCAGCAGCCGGTGGCGCTGGTCGTCCTCGACGTCGGCCTGCCGGACATGAACGGTTTCGACGTGTGCCGCGAACTGCGCCGCCGGCACGCGGTGCCGGTCATCTTCCTGACCGCGCGCAGCGGCGAGGTGGACAAGGGCGTGGGCCTCGAGCTCGGGGCCGACGATTATCTCGCCAAGCCTTTCAGCCCGCGCGAACTCACGGCGCGCGTGCGGGCCGTGTTGCGCCGGACGAACGGCCACGGTGCGCCCGGGCCGGTCGGGTCGCCGCCGGCGCCGTCCGGGGCCTGGCAGCACGACGAAGCGCGCTGCCGCATCAGCTACCGCGGCCGCGCGCTCGATCTCACGCGCAACGAATACCGGCTGCTCGGCGCGTTGCTCGCGTCACCCGGCCGGGTGTTCAGCCGCGAGCAGCTCATGGCGGCGGCGTGGGATGATCCCGGTGCGGCGCTCGACCGCACGGTCGATGCCCACATCAAGACGCTGCGCGCCAAGCTCCGCGCCGCCGCGCCGGACGCCGATCCGATCGTCACGCACCGCGGGCTCGGCTATTCGCTGCGCGAGGAAACGTGAAGATCCGCACGGCCATCTTCGGCGTGTACGTGGTCGCCTCGGCGATCGGGTTCGCCGGCATGATGGGCCTGGTGCTGCGCGACGTGCGGTTGCGCTACGTGGAATCGATGCGGCGCACGCTGGGCGACACAGCCACCTATCTGGCGGCGGTGGCGGCTCCCGTTTCCCCGGAGGAAGACTGGACGCGGCGCGTGGCGGCGCTGCCGCCGCACGCGGGCCAGCTGCGGGTCTTCGCCTGCGACCGCGACGGCCGGGTGCTCTTCGACTCCGCGGGGCGCGATGCCGGCCACATCTACACCTGGCCCTGGTTCGGCGGCGGGGCGCAGGCTTCGGAAAACTACACCGTCGCCAACGTGGCGGAGGTCGGCGGCGAATTGCGCGTGGCGGCGCGGGTCCGGCGCGGCGACGAGGTGCTGGGCTGGGTCGGTGTCGGCCGGCCGCTGGTATCGGTGGACGAGGGCGTGCGCGCGGCGCGGTTGCATTTGATCTGGTCGGTCGGCGCCATCGCGCTGGTCATGGTCGTGGCGGGCTGGTGGATCGCGGCGCGTCTGACGCGCTCGCTGGAGCGGCTGACCACCTACGCGCGCAACGTGCGCGACGGCCGGCCGGCGGCCCCGCCCGTTTCCCGCGCGACGGAGATCGCCGAGCTGGGCCGCGCCTTCGAGGAGATGCGCGACACGCTCGAAGGCCGGCAGCACGCCGAGCGCTACACGCAGGCGCTGGCGCACGAGGTGAAGGCGCCGCTGGCCGCCATCCGGGGCGCGGCGGAGCTGCTCGACGAGAACATGCCGGAGGAGCAGCGGAGAAAATTCATGGCCAACATCCGCTCCGAGGCGGCGCGCATCCAGCAGATCATCGAGCGGCTGTTGGAGCTGTCGTCGCTCGAGGCGCGCAAGACGCTCGGGGCCGCCGAGCGGCTGGCGGCGGGGGCGCTGCTCGAGGAAGCCGCCGGCACCGTGCGGCCGGCGTTCGCGGCGGCCCGGGTGGCGCTGCGGCTGGAAGGTGCCGGCGCGGAGGCGGCCTGCACCGGCGACCGCGTCCTCCTGCGCGAGGCGCTGGTGAACCTGCTGCAGAACGCGCTGGATTTCTCGCCCGCCGGCGGCGAGGTCGTGCTCGGCGTGCGTGTGGAAGCCGCCCGGGTCGAGTTTTCCGTCGAGGATCGCGGGCCCGGCGTGCCGGACTACGCGCTGCCGCGGGTGTTCGAGCGGTTTTATTCGCTGCCCCGGCCCGGCTCGGCGCGGAAGAGCACGGGCCTCGGCCTGGCGCTCGTGCGCGAGATCGCGCACCTGCACGGTGGCGCCGCGACGCTGGAGAACCGCCCCGCCGGCGGCGCGCGGGCGACCTTCTGGGTGCCGGGTGAAAGCAGCTGTAAGCTTTAAGCGATAAGCAAAAAGCGGCAAACGACGGACGCGGGGCTTACTGCTTAAGGCCTATCGCTTGGAGCTGTTTTCCGCCCGATTTCATCGTCGCTTCATCAAGGCTTCACGCTGTCCGGGTAAGGTGGAAGCATGAGTTCTGCACCTCCTGTTTTCGTTCCGTGGTTCAAGCGCTTCGGCTGGTTCTACCGGCCCGTCCATGTGTTCGGCTGGATCACCTCGCTGGTCGCGCTGGCGTTCGCCGCCCAGGTTTTTGTGGTGATAGACCGCCAGTCGCACTCGGTCACGGACACGCTCTACCATTTCTACACCTACGCTGCGCCGACGTTTCTCGGACTGATGTGGATCGCGTCGCGCACGAGTGGGGAAAACAGAGGTGCCTCATGAACGCGCAGCCTCCGGTCATTCCCACTCCCGCGTCGCGCCGCCTGGCCGTCTTCCTCAAGCTCGCGAGCATCGGCCTGCTGCTCCTGCTGCTGCAGATCCCGCTCTTCATGACCCGCGGGGTACTCACCGAGCGGCAGGGCTACCAGCGACAGGCGACGCAGGAAATCGCGGCGTTGTGGGGCCGGCAGCAACAGGTCACGGGTCCCGTGCTCGCCATCCCCTACGAATACCGCGCGCTGGTGACCCGCACCCGCGAGGTGAACGGCCGGGCCGTCCAGGTGGACGAGTGGACCAGGTGCGAGGCCACGGCGTATTTCCTGCCCGAGACGCTGGCGGCGGACGGGGAGGTCGAGACCGAGGTGCGGCACCGCGGCATCTACGATGCGGCCGTGTATGCGACCCGGCTGAAGCTGCAGGGCGAATTCCGTCCGGATTTCGCCGGGGCCGGCATCGAGAACGAGGCGGTGCACTGGGAGCGCGCGCGGGTTATGCTCGGGATTTCGGACCTGCGGGGGCTGCGCTCCGTCACGCCGTTGGGCCGGCCCGGCGGCCGCGCGGCGGCCTTTGAGACCACGGATGGGAAGACGGCCGGGGAGTTTCCGCTGGCGGCCGCCGTCGGGCTGGCCGCCGGCGAAGCCGTGCCGTTCACGCTCGAGCTGGCGTTGCAGGGCAGCGAGCAGCTGGCCGTGGCCCCGACGGGCAAGCAGACGCGAGCGGCGCTGCATGCCGCGTGGGCCGATCCGTCGTTCGTGGGCGCCTATCTGCCGGTGAAGCGCACGATCGCGCCGGCCGGCTTCACGGCGGAGTGGGAGGTCTCGCATTTCAGCCGCGGATTTCCGCAGAGCTGGACGGATCGCACGGCCAACACCCCCGAGGTGCTGCGGAAGATCGATGCCGCGGGCTTCGGTGTCCGCTTCGTCCGGCCGATCGACGGCTACGGCATGGTCGAGCGGGCGCGGAAATACGGCGTGCTGTTCTTCGTGCTGGTTTTTGCGGTGTTCTTCCTCTTCGAGGTCACGGCGGGTCGGCGCATCCACCCGCTGCAATACGCGATGGTCGGCGCGGCGCTGTGCCTGTTTTTCCTCGGGTTCCTGGCGCTGTCGGAATTTCTCGCGACCGGCGCGGCCTACGGCATCGCCGCCGCGGCGTGCACCGCGCTCGTGGCGCTTTACGCGTGGAGCTTCCTCGGCAGCGGCGGACGGACGCTGGTCATCGGCGGCGGGCTCGCGGCGACGTATGGCTATCTGTATTTCGTGCTGCAGTCGCAGGACTACGCGCGCGTCGCCGGCACGCTGGCGCTCTTCGCCGCGCTGGCCCTCGTGATGTTCTGCACCCGGCGGATCAACTGGTATTCACTCGAAATGAATGCTGCGGCCGCCCCGGCGGCCGGAAACAGGTAACTGTGCGAAGCCCCCGGGGCCGGCGCAGCGCTCTTCAAAAGCGCCGCGGTCCGGTCCCGGGCGGTTTCAGCAAGGCGTGGC
This sequence comes from Opitutia bacterium, assembly GCA_016187925.1. Lineage (GTDB taxonomy): Bacteria > Verrucomicrobiota > Verrucomicrobiia > Opitutales > Opitutaceae > Didemnitutus. Next base: position 25,408 of record JACPIS010000002.1, read on the forward strand.
CATCCTTCAGGAACATTTGGTCAGCAGGGAAAGCACCACAAGAACGGCAGCCAAAATCCCCAGACCGGGTGTCAGGCAGCCGGAGGAACCGCCCCGGTGGGCCGCCAGTTCCAAGTTTCCCAGCCGGGTGGCCCGGTCGATGAGGGGCTGGATATCGATGTCGATTTTCCGGTCGGCGGAAACCCGGCCCTCGGCGGCATCGGCCACGGTTTGGAAGAATGGTTCGAGCTGGGCAATGATCGCGGCGGGGATTTCCCGGAGCGCCTCGAAGTTGCGGGCGAAACGCAACGGGGGAGTGGTGCGCCACATGGCTTCCGTCCAATCGGCGACCGCCTCGGGGCCCGCCATAAAATCCCGGCAGGCTTGGTCGAGTGCGATGACCGTGGCCGGCAGCGCTGGATCGTAGGCATTGGCGGTGGCGGAGAGCCGGGCGGCGGCCGTCACCAAGGAGCGCGAGCATTCGCGGATCATGGTGATCTGCTGGCCGAGAAACGCTCCGTATTGCTCCTCGGTCAGGGCCGGGGCGGCCGCACCGACGGCCAGCCGGGCCGCGGCGACACGTTGGCGGAGGAGAGCCCAGTTGACGGAAATTCGCTCATGGGCGGCGGCCCAGCCGGGATGAGGTATGGCGCTCATGCGAAGTGTCCACCCAGGCGCGGGCGATTCAGCTCTCCTTGTCCTCGGCCACGTAAACGTGGGCGGCGTCGAGGTCGGCCTGGGTGTAGCCCCTGGCTTCCTTGCCGTCGCCGAACGGAGGCAGGGACTCGACCAGCTTCATGGTCTCGACGCTCACCGTCACGACCTGACCGATCAAGCGGACGATGTACTCCTCGTCGTCCGCGCGGTTGGGGTCGCTGAGAATCTCGTCGGGGTTCTCCTTGCTCCGCTCCACCTGGTATTGGTCGACGATCCAGTCGAGCGCGCTGCGGTTGCCGAGGCGGTAGGTGTGGGCGGCGTCGGGAATGCCGGTGAGAGTCAGCCAGTCGTTGTAGATCAGCTCGGTCTTGTCCTTGGAGAGCTTCATCTTCTCGACGCGCCAGTCGGGCTTCACGCCCTTGGCCTCGACGCGCTTCAGCTTGTATTCCTTCTGCGCCTCGTAGCCGGTATGGAGCACGGCCAGTCTCTCGCCGGCCTTGGCGAAGGCGGCGAAGTCAGGGGCGAAGGGAATGCGCGGCAGCTCGCGGCGGAGATTGGCCGCGTATTTCTCGCGGTAGGCCGGATGATGCAGCACGGCGTAGACGTAGTGGAAGATGTCCTTCTTCGTGACCTTCGCCTTCGAATACTGCGCCTGGAACTGCAGGAGCGCCCAGTCGGTGACGTTATCCCGCCGGTGCCCGCCGTCGGCGTCATAGGTGTAGAGGGGGAAGCACTGGCAACTCGCGCCTCCTCCGACGAGATGGAGGTCGTTGATCTCGGCTGAAACGAGTGCCATGAAAGGCTTCTCCGAACCTGCATCGGTGACACTCAAGACACGATTTTCTCCTTCGGTCTTTGCCATCGGGAAGAAGTCAGGGAACTGGTAGATGTCCTCGTTGAAGACGCGCTCAAAGAAAAAGCTGCGCCGGGTGAACGGCCGGTAGAGCGCGGTGCGAATCTTGGTCGCATCGAATTCCACTTCCGTTTCCCGTAGCAGGTTCCGCTTGGTGTGTCTGATCCATTTGCACACCTTGGGATCCACCCGCAGAAATTCCTCCAAGTTCTCCGGTTTCTTCGCCCGGCGCCAACGATCCATCTCGGCTTGGTAGGCTTCGACCATCCGCTGGGAGCGTTTCTTCAGGCGGGCTGCATCAAAATCATAGACCAAGTCGTCGTTATTGGACTTAACGCCGTTAGAAAAGGTGCGGAAGATGGCCTGAGCATCCAGACTATCGAGGGACTTGGCCGCCTTGGAACCGATGGGAAGCAGACGCGCAAAACCAGCGCCTTCCTCGTCGTGAAGCCAGGTGTGCCGCTCGTCGGGCTTGAGAGTGCGCCACTTCACACCGCCGATGCCCTCCTTTTCCTCCAGCCACTTCCATTTGTGCTCTTTCGTCCAGTCCTCGCCGATCGCGGCGTAGTGGAGCACGCACTTTCGCGGCTTCAGTTCCTTCTGCTTGTGGCGGACGAAAAGCGCGATGCTGACGCCGACCTGGATGCCGAAGACATTGTGCGTGGTGCCCGAGAGCTTGGGGTTCTTCCGCACGTTGCCGCCGAGGTCGAGAATGTAGATGGCGTCGAAATCCTTGGCGAGATGGGCGCGCACACCGTCGGTGGCGAGCCCATCCACATAGCCGGAGTTGGTGACGTAGGCGACGATGCCCTCGTCGCCGATGCGGTCGCTGGCCCAGCGGATGGCCTTGATGTAGGGATCGCTCAGCGAATTTTTGAGCGTGGCCTTGGAGTCGGTGGCGTAGGTGTTCTTGATCCGTCGGTCGAGGTGCGGGTATTTCCGGTTCTTGTTGTTGTCGTTCTCGTCCTGCTGCCACGCGTTGTAGGGCGGGTTGCCGAGGATGACGCGGATGGGCGCCTTCTTCTGGGCGTTCACCCGCTCGGTGTTGGCGGCGACCATGAACTGGAACTCCGCTTCGTGCGGCTCGGCCAGCTCGAAGGTGTCGACGAGGCAGATGCCTTGGAAGGCCTCGTAGGTGCCGGTCTTCTCGAAGAACTCGTGTTCGATGTTCTGCGCCGCGATGTAGTAGGGCAGCAGCATGATCTCGTTGGCCCAGAGCTCGCCGCCGAATTTCCGCTTAAGCGCCTTGGCCGGCAGCTCGCGGATGAGGTGGACAAGGAAGTTGCCCGTGCCGGTGAAGGGATCGAGCACGTGCACGCCGGGATCGCCGAGGTCCTTGCCGAACTCCTTCTTCAGCAGCTCGCGGATACTGGCGATCATGAAGCGGACGATGCTCGGGGGCGTGTAGACGATGCCCATGGTGTCGGCCACCTTCACCGCGAAGCCTTGGAAGAATTTCTCGTAAACCGTGTTCAGGAATTTCTGTTTCTCGGAGAAATCCTCGATGACCGTGGCGGCGTTCTCGATGGCGAGGTAGAAGCGGTCGAGTTTCTTGAGGAAGTCCTGCCGCGAGAAATGGCCGGCGGTGAGGGCGTCGATCACCTTCTCGATCTCAACGGCCACGACGTTGCGGCGGGTGAACTCGGGATTGTTGAAGATGGAACCGAAAAGCCGGGCGGTGAGCAGATGCTGGATGAGCATCTCCTCGATGGCGGAGTCGGCGAGGCCGGGGTTGATGGCGGTGCGACAGAGGGCGGCGAAGTCGTCGAAGGCGGCGACGAATTTCTTGTTCGGCATGGTGCCGACGGTGCCGCGGGCACGCTGGATGACCTCGCGCAGGTTGCGGCCCAGCTCGGCCACGCGCTCGCGGAACTCCTCGGTGGCGCGCTCCCAGTCGGCGATGACGGGTTCGGTGTAGGCGAAAAAGGCCTGAAGGATTTCGCAGAGCTGCTCGGGCCGGGTGTCGAGCGGGAAGTCGTGCACGACCTTGCCGTCCTGCACGAGGATGGCGCGGCGGGGTTGCCAGAAGATGGTGTTCTTGGCCGGGTAGCCGAGCTTGATCTTGGCGCGCATCTCGGCGGCGAGGTCGTCTTTGTCGTCCTTGGCCTCGATGACGCCGTGGGGGATGCGGTAGGTGTCGAGGAGGACGGCGTCGAGGCGGAGGGGAGCAGCGCCATGGCGGGAGACGGAGTATTCGCGGACCAGCGTCCACTTGAGCGGGCCGGCGCAGTGCTCGATGAGGCGGTGCCAGGCCTCGCGGACGGCAGTTTCGTGGGTGGCGCCGACGTTGGCCAGTTGGGCCAAGGCAAGGGCGTAGGCCTTGACCGGAGCATGCGTGGGTTTGAGGGCGATGGGCGCCGACATTGGTTGGCGGTGAGCAGAGCGGGCCACGGGACAGGCAGCAAGAATAGAGATACACCGGAAGACGCCGGCTGCGTGGCCCGGGGCAGAACAGCGCAGGCGGATGCGGACGGCAAGCACGGAGCGGGCAGGGGCAGTTCGTCTCCGCGACGGAAGATTCCCCTTCAGCCGAAATGACGGGCAGATTTGGAAAAGTGGGAGGGGCTTGATGCCCCGACTGGATTGCGTGCAGGGTTTGTCGGGGCATCAAGCCCCTCCCACAAAACCTGGCGGCATCAGGCGATCCCGCCTACAGCAGCGCCTGCTGTTCGCCGGAGCCGGTGGCGGCTTTGAGGCCGATGGCGTGGTAGCCTTTGGCGGTGAGGACGCGGCCTTGCGAGATGGAGGCGAGGTTCACGGAGTCTCGGCCACGAGTTTGCCGTTACGCATTACGTAAAGCTTTGTGCCAGCAGCGCGGGCGCGGGCCGCCGCAACCTTGGAGGCGCGACGCATGGCGGCATTGATGGCCTTGGTGCGTGGATCAAGAGAGCGTGTTTTCATGGATGCTTTTCCAAAAGTATGGGCGGACGGACATTGGCGTCGTAAAGCCACCAAGCGTCACAGAGGGGACGATACAGGTTCTCGAAATTTCGCCAACTCCGAACAAAGCGGCGGCGCACATCGACGGCGGGCACGTCATGTCCGCCTTCACGCACGCGGGCGGCAATGCGCTTTAAGGCAATTTCCGGTGAGTCCAGCCGAAGATACACCAGCTCGATGCGGTAACCCAAGCACTTCCATTTCACGAGGCGCTCGTGGTAAGCGAGCCCGCTGAGCGTGCTTTCGAAGGCAAAATCAACCTTGGCCCCGGACAGACGGTCGAGTTCGGACAAAAGACCTTGCTCGCTTTCATAGTGGCCATGGCTGGTTTCAGAGGAGAAAGCCCGGCGGCAATCAGATCCGCATTCACAAAATGAACTATGCCGGCTTCCCGGGGCAGGAACTCTTTGGCGAAGGTGGTCTTCCCGGCACCGTTGGGGCCGGCAATTATCAGACACAGAGGTTTGTTCGGGACAGCCATGGTCTCGCGGCGTGAAGCCGCTCCTACAGTAAGGACTGCTGGTCGCCGGTGGCGGCTTTGAGGCCGATGGCGTGGTAGCCTTTGGCGGTGAGGACGCGGCCTTGGCTCGTGCGGGCGAGGTAGCCTTCCTGGATGAGGAAGGGCTCGTGCACTTCCTCGAGCGTGTCGGCTTCCTCGCCGACGGCGATGGCGATGGTGCCGAGGCCGACGGGGCCGCCCTTGTAGTTCTCGGCCATGAGGCGCAGCACGCGCTTGTCCATCTCGTCGAGGCCGGCGGCATCGATCTCGAGCAGCTCGAGCGCGGCGGCGGCGACGGGCTGGGTGATTTTGCCCTGGGCCTTTTCCGAGGCGTAGTCGCGGACGAAGTTGACGAGGTTGTTGGCGATGCGCGGCGTGCCGCGGGCGCGGCGGGCGATCTCCTGCGCGCCGCCGGTGTCGAGCTCGACCGTGAGCAGGCCGCAGCTGCGGCGGACGATGCCCTCGAGCGTGGTGCGCTCGTAGTAGTCGAGGCGGGTGTTGAGCGTGAAGCGCGAGCGCAGCGGGGCGGTGAGCAGGCCGGAGCGCGTCGTGGCGCCGACGAGCGTGAACTTCGGGATGGAGAGCCGCACGCTGCGGGCGTTGGGCCCTTGGTCGATCATGATGTCGAGCCGGAAGTCCTCCATCGCCGAGTAGAGGTATTCCTCGACGGTCTTCGGGATGCGGTGGATCTCGTCGATGAAGAGGATGTCGCCCTCCTCCATGTTGGTCAGCAAGCCGGCGAGATCGCCCGCCTTCTCGATGACGGGGCCGGAGGTGACGCGGACGTTGCGGCCGAGCTCGTGGCCGAGAATGAAGGCGAGGGTGGTCTTGCCGAGGCCGGGCGGGCCGGAGAGCAGGATGTGGTTGAGCGGCTCGCCGCGGCGCTTGGCGGCGCCGACCATGACCTTGAGGCGCTCGACGGTCTTGGGCTGGCCGGCGAAGTCGGCGAACGACAGCGGGCGCAGCGCGGCCTCGGATTGCGAGACGGGCGCGGTCAGGGCGTTCGTGATGAAGTCGGTGCCCTTGTTGGGGGCTTTTTCAGGGGAAGGCATTTTAGTTAACCACGGATTGCGCGGATGGGCACGGATGATGCGAGGCGGGATGCGGCGATCCCGCCCTACGGCAACCCGCTGACGCGAGAATGGGAGGGCTCAGCTCCCGCTGAGCCGCGGCCCACGGGGACGTGGGCCCTCCAGGAGATTTATCCGTGTTCATCCGTGTAATCCGTGGTCAAAAATGTTCTCACTTCCACTCCACCTGCGCGCCGATGCTGCGGAGGTTCTCGACGAAGTTGGGGTGGGCGCGCTTGATGGTGTCGGCGTTCTTCACGACGGATTTGCCGGGAATGCTGGCGGCGACCATGTAGAGCGCGACGGCGGCGCGGATGATGTAGGGCGCCTCGACGACGGTCGGGCGCAGCGGTTTGTTGCCGAAGACGGTGATGCGGTGCGGGTCGCTGACGACGATGTGCGCGCCGAACTTCGAGAGCTCGGCCATCCACGTGAAGCCGCCTTCGTAGACCTTGTTCCAGAACATCACCTCGCCCTGGGCGCGGACGGAGAGGGCGATCATGACCGGCAGCAGGTCGACGGGGAAGTACGGCCACGGCGCCGCCTCGATCTTCGGGAGCAGGTTGGTGGTGAACGGCTGCTCGACGACGAGCTTCTGCTTCCGGCGCACGAGGGCGGTGTCGCCCTCGTATTCGATTTTCACGCCGAGCTTGGCGAAGGAGCGGTTGATGAGGTCGAAGTGATGCGGCAGGGAATTTTTCACGCGCACCTCGCCGCCGGTGATGGCGCCGAGCGCGAGGAAGGTGACGACCTCGTGGTGGTCGGTGTGGATGGTGAACGTGCCGCCGCGGAGCTTCTTCACGCCGCGCACGGTGATCATGCTGGTGCCGATGCCCTCGAGGTCGGCGCCCATGCCTTCGAGCACGGTGCAGAGGTCCTGCACGTGCGGCTCGCTGGCGGCGTTGATGATGACGGACTCGCCGTCGGCCAGCGCCGCGGCCATGACGAAGTTCTCCGTGGCCGTGACGGACATGTAGTCCGGCCAGTGGCGCGCGCCCCGGAAGCGGCCCTTCAGGCGCATGGTGAGCTTGCCGTTGTGCGAGACCGCGGCGCCGAGTTTTTCCAAAATCTCGAGGTGCGGATCGAGCTCGCGGATGCCGAGCGAGCAGCCCTTGGCGCTGGTCGGCACGACGAGCTTCTTCATGCGCTGCAACAGCGGCGCGAAGAGCAGCACGGAGGAGCGCATGCCCGACGGCAGCTCGCCGTCGAGCCGCGCGGCGTCGAACGTCGAGTGGTCGATGTCCATGCGGCCGCCGCCGCGGTCCCAGTTGATGCGCGAGCCCTGGTCGACGAAGAAGCCGACGAGCTTCTCGACGTCGGTGATGTTGGGGACGTTGAGGAGTGTGACCCGTTCGTCCGTGAGCAGCGACGCGCAGAGGATGGGCAGCACGGAGTTCTTGTTGCCGGAGGGCGTGATGGTGCCGCTCAGGGGTTTGCCGCCGTGGACGATGAGGTCAGCCATGAAGGAGCTTGAAACGAGAGACGTTAAGCGCTGGGCAAAAAATAAGGCGTCCGCCGAAACGGACGCCTTGATAATGCGATTCGCGCAGGGCGCGCTGGCAAGGATTAAGTGGCCGAGGAGCCGCCTTCGCCGCGCGGGCCGCGACCGCGACCACCGCGACGGCGGCGACCGCCCTCGCGATGTTCGCCGCCATGGGAGTGGCCGGACGACTCGCCGTGGCCACGACCGCCGCGATGACGGCGATGTCCGCCGCGTTCGCCGTGGTCGGAGCGATGCTCGCCGTTGCGGGTCTCGGCGGGCTGGGCCTCGGGCGTGCCACCGAAGAGACCCTTCAGCCAGCCGAGGAAACCACCGGAGGACTTGGCCGCGGCCGGAGCGGCCGTGGTGGTCCGGGCGGTCGCCGGAGCGGACTCGGACTTCGGGCCGCGCTCGCGGGGAGCGCCACCCCAGTTGCGGGGCGTGGGCACGAACTTGACGCCCGGGCGGACGTAGAGGAACTGCGGGGGAATCGAGGCGATGTCGACCTCAGCGGCCGGCTCGTTGCTCTCCGCGGGCTCTTCGCGGCGCGGACGCTCGCCGCGCGACTCGCGGGCGGGACGGAAACCCTCGCTCTCCCAAGTCTGGGCGGGCGTGGTCTTCTGGCGCTCGGGCGGGAGGATGTTCAACTCGGCGGGTTCCTCCGCGGCGGCCGGAGCCGGGGCGGAAGACTCTTCGAGCGGGAACAACTCGCGGGGAGCGGGCGTCGCGACGGGCGCGGCGTTTTGGACAGGAGCGACTTGCTCGATGGGGGCGACGGGAGCCGGCGCGGCGGGGGCCGTGGGCTCGGGAGTCGCGGCAGCCGGCGTCTCCGCCGGTGCGAACGGATTTTGGTACTCGCGCGGAGCGGTGACGATCTCGATGGCGGTCGGCGTGTAGCCGGTGGGGGCGGCGGCGGTGCTGGTGGCAGGGCCGCTGGTCGTGGAACGCTTGCCGCGGGCCAGGCCCGAGCCGCGGCTGCTGCCGAATGTGGGGGCGGCGGCGGTAGCGCCGGCCGGCGTGGTCGCGGTGGCCTCGGCAGGGGCGGCACCGGACGATTCTGTGGATGACATGTCTATGTTGTTGGTTGGGAGCGCCTGCCGCAGGGCGGCGGCGCGGATGGTGGAGCCAGCCGGAGCGCGACAAGCGCGCTCGACGGCGGCAATAACGAGGCAAATTCGCCGAACCCACCGAGAGGCGCAACAGCAAAAATTTTGCCACGGGCCGGGCTTGCCAGCGCCAATCGGCCCGCCCACGCTGCGCCGCATGGACAAACTCGAGGAGATTTTCCGGATGCAAGATGCTCTCAACCGCCGGATTGGCGTGGCTTTGCCCCCGCCGACCGACGAGGAGAAGGCCAAGTGGATCCTGAACTACACCCGCGCCATGCAGCAGGAGACGGCCGAGCTGATCGACAGCGTGCCGTGGAAGTGGTGGGCCAAATACCAGAAGTTCGACGAGCAGAACGCCAAGGTCGAGGTCGTCGACCTCTTCCATTTCCTCGTGTCCCTCGCGCAGACCCTCGGCATGACCGCCGACGACGTCTATCAGGCCTACCTGAAGAAGAACGCCGTCAACCACCAGCGGCAGGACAGCGGCTACGTCCAAAAGAACGAGACCGACTCGAAGCACATCTGACGCACGGTGCGTCGGCCGTGAGCTGACAAGGTAGGGCGAATCCTCCGGATGAGCCGTTGGTCGCCATAGCCCGGCGAGAAGGTACGCGCTTCCCGCACGGAGAGCTCCGGGATCACACCAGCGCCACGAAGCTGCCGCTGAATTCGACCGCGGGTTTGTCGCCCGCGCGCGGCTGAGAAAACGGCGAAAATTTTGCGCGAATTGTCCAAATCGGCGACAGTGGATCGATTAGGATCAGTCCTCCGTTTCATCGTCCTCCGACAAACCCATGAAAAAATTCCTCTGCCTCGTCTATTTTGAAGCCAAGCACCTGACGGCCCTTTCCTCCGAGGAGAGAGCCCGGCTCGACCGGGACTCCCTCGCGTACGACACCAAGCTCCAGCAGGCCGGGCACTACATCGCCGCCGAGGCGCTGCAATCGCCGCGCCAGGCCCGCACGGTGAGTGTGCGCAAGGGCAAGGTCTCCGTGACCGACGGTCCGTTTGCCGAGACGAAGGAGCAACTCGGCGGTTTCATCCTGATCAACGCGCGCTCGATCACGCAGGCCGTGAAACTCGGCGCCGGCATCCCGCTCGCGCGGCTGGGCCGGATCGAGGTCCGTCCGATTTTCAATATCCCCGGCGCGTGATCTACGCGGCGGGGGGCCGGCGCCACAAATCAGAGGAGAGCTGCGAAAAGACACGAAAGGCAGGAGGCGGAATTGTGGGAGGGGCTTTATGCCCCGACGGCTTTGGAGCTGCGGCGCCCCCGCCGCGGCCCAAGTGCCCTGACGCGCCAACGGCGACGAGTTGGCGCCGCCTCTAAAGGAAACGCAGTCGGGGCGTAAAGCCCCTCCCACATCACAATCCTTGGGAATCGCAATCCAGAGGCGCGCCACCAGGTTCGCGCCCGACGAGGAAGGAATTGAAAAATTGGAGCAACAAGGCGCAGCTTCAACCGTCGCCTGGCTATGGCTGCAGGCCTGCGGCGCCGTTTCCCGCGGGAGTGGAGAAACGGAGGACTCGTCTCCTGACGAGCCGCGGCCCAGCGGGAGCTGGGCCCAAGGTGCCCCGCGACCCCCGGACCGTCTCACACCAGCGCCACGAAGCTGCCGCTGAATTCGACGGCGGGTTTGCCGTTCGCGCCCTCGACGGTCACGCTCAGGATCATGCGCGCCTTCCTGTGCCGGCGCAGGTCGTTCAGGAACCCCGCGCACGCCGCCGCCGGCGGCCGGGCGCACACGGCGCGCAGCGTGCCGGTGACCGGCGCGCGGTAGTTCGCCTCGCTGTGCTTCACGACCACGTGGCCGTCGATGCCGGCCTCGTGCAGCAGCGTCCACAGCGCCGAGTAGCAGGCGAGGGTGGGCAGCGTGTGCAGCGAGCCGCCGAACGCCGTGCCGAGGTGGTTGACGTTCCGGTCGAGCGGCGCCTCCAGCACGAGCCGCTGCGCGTTGCTCTCCGCCACGCGCAGCCCCATCGCGCGGGTGAGCGGGATTTTCTCGTGCAGGAAGGCCTCGAGGCCCTGCGCGGACATGCTGTCGGGGGTGAGATGGCTCATGGCGGCTGCGCGAACATGAAGTTACCCGGCTGACCGGCGCAAGTTTTCCTCTCGGGCAGCGGCACAACGAAAAGGCGATTAATTGTCCTGCACCGTCGGAACCAACCGTAGTAGGGTTGAAACCACTCAATCCCATGAGCTCCCAATCCTCAGCCTCCCTCTATATCCTGTTGCTGCGCCAGCCCACCAAGGGCCCGCATCCGACCGCCGCCCAGATGCGGCAAATCATGGAACGATTCGGTGTCTGGATGGAAGACATCCGGACCCAGGGCCTGCTCGTCTCGTCCCATGGCCTGAAGAACAAGGGCAAGGTGCTGCGCGGCCCGCGTGGCGCCACGATCAGCGATGGCCCCTACGCGGAGACCAAGGAGATCGTCGGCGGCTACATCCTCATCAAGGCCGGCAGCATGGCGCGCGCCCTGCGCGTCGCCCGCGGCTGCCCCGGGCTGGACTACCGCCTGGCCGTCGAAGTCCGCCCGGTGAAACACTGAACCGACGCCGTCAGGCGGCGGCGATTGCCGCTCGGGAAAAGCGCCGCCGGCAAGGTGGCGCGCGTTGACCGCAACGCGCGGTTGAACCCTCGCTCGCGGGCAGCGCGTTGAGGTCAACGCGCTCCACCCTCAAGGCAGGGTTCCGGCTGAACCGACGCCCGCGTGGGGCTCACTCGCCGATGATCTTCACGAGCACGCGCTTTTTGCGGCGGCCGTCGAACTCGCCGTAGAAAATCTGCTCCCACGGTCCGAAGTCCAGCCGGCCGCCCGTGACGGCGACCACGACCTCGCGGCCCATGATCTGGCGCTTGAGGTGCGCGTCGGCGTTGTCCTCGCCGGTGCGGTTGTGCTCATAGGCGCTGTGCGGTTTCTCCGGCGCGAGTTTTTCCAGCCAGCGCTCGTAGTCGGCCTGCAGGCCGGACTCGTCGTCGTTGATGAAGACCGAGGCGCTGATGTGCATCGCGTTCACCAGGCACAGGCCTTCCTTGACGCCGCTGGCGCGCAACGCGGCCTCGACCTGCGGCGTGATGTTGAGGAACGCGCGCCGGGTCGGCGTCTCGAACCACAGTTCCTGCCGGTGGGATTTCATGGGAAGATTGCTAACCGGGCGTAATTTTCCCGCCAAGCCGCAATCGCCGCTTCGCCGGGGTTGCCAAAGCCTCGCGTGGTTCCATGCTCGCGCCGTATGACGCCTCGCGCCCGTGCCCGCCAACGCCGCCGCCGACTGCTGCTCGCCGCCCTGGCGGTCTTCGCGGCCGGGTCGCTGTTTGCGTTCGTCGGTCTGCCGCCGCTCCTCAAGGCGCGGGCGGAGAAGGAACTCACCGCGCTGCTGCACCGCCCGGTCACCATCGGCCGCGTGCGCGTCAACCCCTACACGCTGGCGCTGGCGGTCGAGCAGTTCGACGTGCGCGAGCGCGACGGCCGCACGTCCTTCCTCGGGTGGGACCGGCTTTCCGTGAACTTCGAGGCGCTGTCGTTCGTGACCGGCGAGTGGCGCTTCGGCGCCATCGAACTCGCCGGGCCGCACGCCCGGGTGCTGGTGAACAAGGACGGCTCGCTGAATTTCTCCGACCTGCTGTCGGCTACCGCGCCGGAAAAACCCTCCGCGTCCGCCGCGCCGGCCAAATCGATGCGGCCGCTGCACATCGACCGATTCGTGCTGACGGGGGCGCGGCTCGATTTTGCCGACGAGTCACGCGCCGCGCCGTTCGCCACGACGTTCGGGCCGGTCGGCTTCAGCGTGACGGAGTTTCGCACGGCCGGCGGCGATCAGGCGCCCTACCACTTCGAGGCCGTCACCGAGTCGGGCGAGAAGTTCGCCTGGCGCGGCTGGATGGAGGCGGCGCCGTTCCGCTCGGGCGGCGAGCTCAGCGTGAGCGGACTGGTGCTGAAAAAATACGCGCCCTACTACGCGGAGAAGCTCGGCGTCGATCTCGCCGACGGCCGGCTGACCGTGCGCGGCAGCTACGAGGCGAGTTTCGACGAGAAGCGCCGCAAGCTCCAGCTGCTCGACGGCTCCGTGGCCGTGCGCAACCTGAAGCTCGTCGAGCGCGGCTCGGGCGAAACGCTGCTGGAGATTCCCGCGCTCGACCTGGCCGGCGCCACGGCCGACGGCCTGACACTCAAGGCCGGTGCCAAAGAGGTCGTGCTCAACGGCGGTCGCCTGCGCCTGCGCCGCGAACAGGATGGTTCACTGAATCTGCAGAAACTCGTGCCGCCCGTTCCGGCGGACGCCATGCCGGCGCCGGTCGCGCCGGTGAGTTTGTCCGCGAGTGCCGCCCCGGCAGCGAGCCCGGTTGCGGTTGCGCCGGCCTTCGCGCTGAACGTCGGCGAGCTGGCGGTGAAGGATTTCGCGGTCGAGGTGCAGGATCTCGCTGTACCACACACCGCACAGCTGGGCGTCGCGCAGGTCAACGCGTCGCTGAAAAATTTCACGCTGACCGATGGCGCGCCGCTGCCGCTCGACGTTTCGCTCAACTGGCAGCCGAAGGGCACGCTGCACGCCGCCGGCACGGTGACGCTCAGGCCCTTCGCGGCGGACCTGCAGTTGCAGACCGATGCGCTGGCGCTGCTGCCACTCAGCCCGTATCTGGAGCAGTTCGTCAACGCCCGGCTCACCGACGGCCAGGTTTCGGTCAAGGGCCGGACGACGCTCGCGCTGCCCGCCGGCCAGCCGCCGGCGGCGACGTTCGACGGCGAGGTGTGGCTCGAAAAACTCGGGCTCGTCGACGGCGCGCGTAGCGAGGACCTCGCCGGCCTGTCCGACCTCATCCTGCGCGGGCTCAAGCTTGCCACGGCGCCGAAACTCACCGTCGCGCTCGAGGAGATCAACCTCAACGCGCCTTACGCCCGCGTCACCGTCGACCGCGACGGCACGCTCAATCTCGCCGCGGTGGCCGGCGCGGCGAAAGCGCCGCCCGCCTCGCCCGCGCCCGCGGCGCCGCTGAGCGTTTCGCTGCCCGACACTTCCGCGGGCGCACCCGCTGCGGCGGCGACGGGCCCGGACCTTTCAGTCGGCCGCGTGGTCATCAACGGCGGCCGGCTGGATTTCAGCGACCGCTCGGTGAGCCCGCAGGTGCGCCTGACCGTCACGGAATTCGGCGGCACGCTCACCGAGTGGTCGTCGGCCAATCCCGGCCGCGGCAGCGCGGAACTCAAGGCGTTCGTCGACAACCTCGGCCCGGTCGCCGTGGCCGGCCGGTTCGACCCGCTGGGCAAGGACATCTTCGTCGACACGCAGGTCTCGCTGCAGCGCGTCGATTTGCAGCCGTTCAGTCCCTACGTCGGCAAATACGCCGGCTACGAGCTCGCGCGCGGCAAGCTCTTCGTCGACGTGAAGGCGAAGATCGCCGGCCGCCGGGTCGACCTGAGCAACGTCATCACGCTCGACCAGTTCACCTTCGGTGCGGCGACCAACAGTCCCGACGCCACCAAGCTGCCCGTGCGCCTCGGTGTCGCGTTGCTCAAGGATCTCGACGGCAAGATCGTGCTCGATGTGCCCGTGCAGGGCAGCCTCGACGACCCGGAATTCCGCATCGGCCGCGTCGTGCTGCGCGTGGTCGTCAACCTGCTCACCAAGGCCGCCGTGTCGCCGTTCTCGCTGCTCGGGTCGATGTTCGGCGGCGGAGGCGACGAGCTCGGCTGGCAGGAGTTCGCGCCCGGCGAGTCGGCGCTGACGCCCGACGGCCTCGCCAAGCTCGGCACGCTCGTGCAGGCGCTCAATTCCCGGCCCGGCCTCAACGTGGATCTCGAGGGCAGTTTCGACCTGGCCGCCGACGGCTACGCGCTCAAGCACGCCAAGCTCACGGACAAGGTGCGCCGCACCGTCTGGGAGGCACGCCACGCCAAGGACCCCAACATCGCGCCGCCCGACAAGCTCGACCTCGCGCCGGAAGAGTTCGCCGCCGCGGTGAAAAAGATGTTCGACCGGCGCTTCCCGCCCGGCACGGAATTCGGCACGCCGCTCCCGCCGCCGCCCGTGATCGAGCCGTTCACCGGCACCCCGCCGCCGAATCTGCTGCGCCGCCTGATCGCGCTGGTCACGTTCAAGGAGACGCGCGAGCGCGCGGCCTATAAACAGCAGCAAAAGAAGACACAGGAGGAATTCCTCAAGCAGGCGCGGGCCGCGGCCGCCGCCGGCCTGCCGCTCGAGGAGATGATCGGCCGGCTCGCCGAGGTCACCGAGGTGACGCCCGACGACTTGCGTGCGCTCGCCGCCGCCCGCGCCCAACGCGTGCGCGACTACCTCGTCACCGAGGGCAAGATCGACGAGGCGCGGCTGTTCCTCTTGCAGCCCAAGGAACCGGTCGCCGCCGAAGGCACGCCGCCGCCGGCTCCGGTCGGCAAGGGCCCGCGTGTCTTCCTGACGCTGCAGTGAGGGCTGGGGGCCACAAAAAGCACAAGAAGCGCAAAAAGCACGCCGGCTCGGCCCGGCGATTATCCGGGTGCATTCGTGTGATCGGAGGCTAAAGAAATCCCCATGAACCGAAAACCGCAGTGGGACACAGAGCACACAGAGGCGACCCGGAGAAACACGGAGGTTTGGACAGAAACGCGGCCCCTTCTGTCGGTCACCCGTCGAGTGGACGATTCCTGGCCGATGCCTGTTCAACCAATCACCCTCTGCTCTCTCTTCTCAACTCCGTGGTCTCTGTGACTCAACTCATCTGCGGTATTTAGGATGAATTGCCGACCCAACTGCGGTGCTTGTTGCATCGCCCCCAGCATCACATCGCCGATTCCTGGCATGCCGCACGGCAAGCCGGCGGGGATTCCCTGCGTGCAACTGCGGCCGGACATGCGCTGCGCGATTTTCGGCCGACCCGAGCGTCCGGCCTTCTGCGCCAGCCTGCGCCCGACGGAGGAAATGTGCGGCTCGTCGCGCGAAGAAGCGCTCGACTACCTGGCGGCGCTCGAGGCGGCCACCGGCCCGACGGGAGAGGCATGTCCGCCGTAGGCGTGGCGCAGGCGGATGAGGGGCATCGTGCGAGGAGGCGCGGGGAATACCTCGGGTATCTCGGGCGGCGGACACGGCCACAGGTGTTTCAGTAGTTCGGCCATATACCGGGCGTGACCAGCTCGATCAGATGATCGTCGGGGTCGCGAAAGTAGAGGCTACGCCCTCCGCGCGGCCACCGGGTCTCGCTTTCGATAACGATGCCGTGCGAGGAGAGATGTGTGCGCCAGTTTTCGTTGTCTTCAGCCGTCACGGCGAGGCCGATGTGATGCGGTCCGGAGCCGTCATGCGGTGGAATGACGCCTCCGGGCACCGGGGTGGGCTCAAGCGTGGCGCCTTGCTTGAAGAGAAGCAGCACCTGGCGCGGTCCGGCCTTGAAGGACTGGAAACGGGCCGGGTCGCCGGTCATCGGTTCGAGTCCGAGCACCTCGCGGTAGAAGGCAACCGACCGGGGAAGGTCGGCCGCGTACAGGATCGTCTCGACGATTCCCTCGATGCTAGGCGGCTTCATGGTCCACGACGAACACGTCTCCGGCGGATGGGCAAAACTTACTTCGCGGGCAGCGAGCGCAGGAAGGCGGCGATGGCGGTGGCGTCATCATGGTCAAAGCGGAAGGGGGGCATCGGTGGCAGCGGCTGGCCGCGTCCGTTTGGGCGCTCGCCCGTCATCAGGAAGTGGATCATTTGCTCCTCGTTGAAACCGGCGGGCAAACCGGCGAGGCGGGGGGCGACCGGCATCCAGGGCATGGGAACAGTCGGCGCGAAAGGGATTGGTGCGCCCATGAGTTGCCGCGATTCGATGAGCTCGCCCCTTTCATTGCGGGGCGAGTGGCAGTCGGTGCACAGGCCGGTGCGGAGGACGAGGTAGCGACCGCGCTCCAGCTGCGCTTCGGGCGACGGGGCGACCGAAGCGGCTTGGGCGGGGAGGAGGGTGAGGGAGGCCGTGACGCCGAACACGAGGATGCCGGCGAGGCCGAGGAGGGTGATGGGTGCTTTCATGGTGGGATGGTGGCGGGAGATTGGAAGATGGCAGGCGGCGGCATCGTGCCTCCGGTGGGGCACTTGCGGGAAGGAGAGAAACTACTTGCGGCGGCCCTTGGGCTTGTCGTCGGTCTCCTGCAGTGCCGCACGCACGAGGGCGCGCACGGCCCAGCTCTTGACCGCACGCGCGGCCGGTCCATCGAGGCCGAGCACGTCGCGGAATACGATCATCGCCTCGGGGCCGAAGATGAGCGCGAGTGCGGCGCAGAGCTTGGCGTATTCGGTGTCCTTGAACCGATGATGCGCCGGGGCGAGTGCGGCCGCGATGAGCGGGCTGCGGCGGTTCTGACGAACAGGCGCACGGTCATTGGCGCGGTCGCGGCCGATGGAGTGGGCGAGCATGACGCGCAACTGCGCCTCGTTTTCGTAGATGATCTTATGCATGGCGGCTTCGGCTTCGTCGATACGGGTCTCGACATCGCCCGCCGGATTGGCGGCGAAAGCGGCGGCGGGATCACCCGTGGCTTCGTCGATGGGCACCTCGGCGAGCAGGGCGTCCACGTTGCGGAAGCAGCGGTAGGCGGTGGCGCGGGAGACAAGCGCGGCGGCGGCGACCTCGTCCATCGTGGGCTTGCGGCCTTGCTTGATCAGTCGACCGGCGGCAAGGAGCAGGTCCTTGCGTGTGCGGAGTTCCTGGTTGCTGGGCGGGCGCGGTTTTTTCACGGAAGGGGCGGGAGCTGGCGTTGGATGGCGGCGAGGTCGAGCCAAACCTGTTCCTGCTGGATCAGTCCGTCCGCAGTGTAGTTCACAACATGCAGCAGGCGGAAGGAGAGCGGCCGGCCGCGGCCCTCGAGGCCGAAAGGCCGGCCCGGCGCGGTGCCCTCCCAGAGGGACTCGTCGACGAGGAAATTCTCGCCGTAGAGGCGACGGATGGGCGCGACTTTGCTTTCGGCGAGGTCCGCGAAGAGCCCTTCGTAGAATTTGCGGGCGGCAGCATGACCGTGGCTCGGGCCGGAAGGATAGCCGATGACGTCGTGAGTGACGTCCGGGGCCAGGGTGGCGAGCACACCGGCGACATCGTCGCTACCTTCGTAGGCGAAGTGCTCGTCGATCTTGCGGTCCATTTGTTCGTGGGTGAGGGACATGGCGGGGGAGGGTTGGGAGGGAGTGTCGGCAGTGTGTGAGACAAAAGTCTTATAGCAATACAAAAGTATTATTCGCGGGCAAATATCCACCGGGCAACGTCATGGGGCGGAAATTCGGCGACCGCGTTCCCTGCGTGCAACTGCGGCCGGACATGCGCTGCGCGATTTTCGGCCGACCTGAGCGTCCGGCCTTCTGCGCCAGCCTGCGCCCGACGGAGGAAATGTGCGGCTCGTCGCGCGAAGAAGCGCTCGACTACCTGGCGGCGCTCGAGGCGGCCACCGGCCCGACGGGAGAGGCTGGTCCGCCGTAACCGTGGCGCGGGCGGATGGAAATTCTCGCGCGAGGCGTCGCGGGCGAGTCACCAGGGCGTGCATTTCAACCCGGTTTGTCATCCTGAGCGAAGCGAAGGATCCACGGCATCGAAGGCCATATCGCGAGCGAAAGTATGGATTCTTCACTTCGTTCAGAATGACAGGTTGAGTTGATTGGGGGGAAGACACACCCCAGAAATCCGGCTGGATCGCCACGCTCGGCGGTGTCGGGCTTGCGATGACCAGACAGTGTAGAACGGACCCGGCGGACAGGAATACGGCTGCAGCGCTGGCTTGCGGGGCAACCTTTTTGCGGGCTCACTGTCCGCCTCAGGATGAAATTTGCCGGACTACTCCTCGCGTTGGTGGCTTTGCTCGCCGGTTGCACGTCGGTCGACACCCGCACCGACACGACGGTGGACCTAAGCAAGTTCCGGCACATCTACGTCGAGAGCGCGGCGAACGACAGCAACCAGCTCGACGTGCTCATCGCGCAGGAACTCGTGCGGCTCGGCTACGACGCCACGAGCGGCGTGCGCACGTTGCGGCCGGACAACGCCGAGGCGGTCGTCACCTACGACGGCCAGTGGGAGTGGGATTTTCGCACGTATCTGATGAACCTGAACGTCAGCGTGCGCGGTGCCGAGAAGGGGCAATTGCTCGGCAGCGGGCGCATCTTTCATCCCGGCGTGACGAAGAAGTCGCCCGCCGAGATGGTGCACGAGGTGGTCGCCAAGCTGTTTCCGGCGCGGAAGTGACGGCAAGCGCCCCGCCGCGGACGGCGGGGCGTCGCCATGAGCGGACGGCCCTAGCCTAGAGCAGCCCGACTGACCTGCATTCGCTGGCGAAACTCAGGTGAAGATGATCTGCCCGCCGGCGGCGATCTCGTAGAAGTCGCCGACCGTGAGCACGCGTTCCATCTGCGGCACGAAGTCGTCCTTGCTCAGGTGGAACATGTCGACCGTGGCCTTGCAGGCGTAGAGGTGGCCGCCGGCGTCGGAGATCATCTGGATGAACTCGCCGATGGGCGGGATGTCGAGCTGCTCCATTTCCTTCTGCATCATTTTTGTGGCGAAGGCGGACATGCCGGGCAGGGCGCCGAGCAGCGTGGGCAGCGGGAAGCCTTTGGCGTCGGGCACGCGCATGGCGGGGTTGCCGACCGTGGCGATCTTGATCTTGTCCTGGTAGTCCTTCAGCACCGCGTAGAGGCCGAAGAACGTGAAGAACACGTTGGCTTCGATGCCTTCCATGCGGGCGCCGTTGGCCATGATGAGGCCGGGATAGACGCCGTCGAGCGAGCCGCGCGAGATGATGATGGAGACCTTCTTGATTTTGTCGGGAGAGGACATGGGAGGAGGGGAGTAGATGGTGGTGGGGAGGGCGCAGCTCAGGCTGCGCCACGGCTCAACGGGAGCTGAGCCCTCCAAGGCGGAGGGTTGAGGCAGGCCGGGGAGGGGTGGATGGATTCTTCATTGCGTTCAAAATGGCGGAGGGGGGAGAGAGTAGGGCCTCACCTTGCGTGAGGCCTCGGGGCCACAGGCTCGACACGAGGTCGAGCCCTACGGGGGCGGCGGCTTCGCGGGACCTGCGCCCCCGAGGCGGAGGGGCTCAGATGCAGCCGTGGGGTTTCTTGATGCCGGCGATCTTCGCGGCCTTCTTGGCGGGGCCGCCGGGGAAGAGCTCGTAGAGCTCCTTCGTCGGCACGCCGCTCTCCTTGGTGAGCTTGCGGATGCTGGGGCCGTCGCCCTTCGTCTCGAATTCCTTGCGCATGTAATTCAGGACGACGAGGTGCCGGTCGGTGAGGGCGGCGATGCCCTCCTCGGCGGCGAGGACCTTGGCGATCTCGAGGTCCCAGTCCTTGTAGTTGGTCATGAAACCCTCGGCGTCGACGTCGAGGGGCTTGTTGTTGATGGTGCGGATGCTCATGGCGGTGGTGGATTGCAGGTTGAAGGATGAAGAAATGGAAAACGGCGGGAACGCTCAGGCGGCGCGCTTGCCGGTCATGCTGAAGTGGCTGGAGACGGGGAACGGGCGCGCGGGGAGCAGCATGTTCCAGTAGACCCATTTGAACATGAGCTTCCCGAAATGATTGAGGCGGGTCTCCTTCAGCAGCGCCATCGGGCCGACGAGCGGCAGCGGGTAGCGGCCGGGCAGCGGCTCGACGTCGTAGCTGAAGTCGATGAGCAGGGCCTTGCCGTCGCCCGACTCGATGAAGCAGTTGGCGTGGCCGTCGAACTTCGCCTCGGGGGCGCGGCCGGCGACGACGGACATGATGTTCGCGAAGAGCACGTCGGCTTGGAAGTGTGCGACGGAGCCGGCCTTCGAGGAGGGCAGGTCGGTGGCGTCGCCGAGCGCGAAGATGTTCGGCGCGGCCTTGGCGACGAGCGTGTGTTTGTCGGTCGGCACGTAGTTGAGTTCGTCGCCGAGGCCGGAGGCGCCGATGACGGGATCGCCCATGTTGGTCGGCACGGTGACGAGCAGGTCGTAGGGCACCTCGCGCTCGTCCCAGGAGAAAATCTTCTTCGCCTGCTGGTCGACGCGGGCGAGGGCGAAGTCGGGCTTCAGGTTGATGCGGCGCTTGGTGAGGAAGTCGCCCAGCTGTTCGGCGGCCTTCGGCTTGGTGAAGGCGGAGGAGAGCGGCGTGACGTAGTCGATCTCGACCTTGTCGCGCAGGCCCTTGGCGCGGAGGTAGGCGTCGGCGAGGAAGGCGAACTCCAGCGGTGCGACGGGGCACTTGATGGGCATCTCGGAGATGTGCACCACCAGGCGGCCGCCCTCGAAGCGATCGAGCTGGCGTTGCAGCGCCGTGCTGCCCGCGAGGGTGTAGAACTCGCCGACCGACTTGTGCCACTCGGGGCCGAGCATGCCCTCGTTCTGCTCCGGCATGGGGCGGGTGCCGGTGGCGATGATGAGGAAGTCGTAGTCCAGCACCACGCCACCCTTAAGGTGGACCTTGCGGTGGTCGGGCTCGATGCGCTCGATGAGCGATTCGACGAAGTCGACGCGGCGGTCGAGGTAGCGGCGGCGGGAGCGGACGATGTCGGCCGCCTCGTAGCCGTGAAACGGCACGAAGAGGAAGCCGGGCTGGTAGGGGTGGTCGTTGTCGCGGTCGACGACCGTGACGCGCCACTCGCGCTCGGGCAGGGCCCGGGCGAGCTTGTTGGCCATAATCGTGCCGGCCGTGCCGGCGCCGAGGATGAGGAATTTTTTCATGGCGAATGCAGGCTAGCAGGTGAAAGGCGGGGACTCAATAGCTGCGGCTATACATGACCTGGAAGTTGGTCTGGCGGTGGCTGACCGCTGCGCCGGAGCCGTTGACGGTGTCGACCGCAAAGCCGTAGACGGCCGAGAAGTTCACGGAGGAGCGCTCGTCGAACTTCCAGCCGAAGCCCGCTGTCAGGTGGTTCTTCACGATGGCGGGGAAGAGGCAGTTCAGGTAGGTGTCGGGCACCGGATTGTTGGCGAAGTTGCCGCCGAAACGCAGCGTGAGCCGGTCGGTGGCCTCGTAGGCGGCGCCCAGCTGCACGACGGTCTGGTTCTTCCAGGCTTGGAACAGCACGGCGTCGAGCGTCTGGCCGGCGAACGGGCCGTTAGTCGCGGCGGCCGAGGCCGTGAAGGTCAGCGCGAAGTCCGCCATGACGCTCTTCCAGAAAATCTCGCGGACATCGGCCACGAGCATCCAGCGCGGGGCGGGGTGCCAGGCGAGGCCGGCGCCGAGCAGTGCGGGCCATTGGAAGTTGTGGATGCGGAAGTCGCCGGTGAGGGTCTGCGGCACCTGGCCCATGCCGGGGATGTTGAGCTGGAAGCTCATCGTGTCGCCCGAGGAGCGCAAGTCACCGAGGTCGGTCTGCGTGTGGTAGGTCAGGCCGAGGCTGAGGTCGGGCGAGGCCTGGTAGACGAGGCCGAGCTTGCCGGCGTAGCCGTAGCCGCGCGCCTTGCCGGTGAAGTCGCTGCCGTTGGAAAAGTTGAAATAGGCGTAGTCGACGGAGGTGCCGGGCGGCATCGTCGCCATGATCTGCCCGAAGCTCTGCACGATGCTGCCGCCGGCGCGGCCGAAGCGCTGGCTGGACGGCATCACGAGGTCGAAGAACTGGTTGCCGCTCATCGCCATTTTCAGGTCCATGCCGGCCCACACGAAGTCGGCCGTCGCTGCGATCTGCAGCTTCTCGCTCACCCGGTAGACGACGGGCACGATGACGCGGCCGATGGAGACCTCGGTGCGGTTCTTCAGGCCGAAGCCGAGGCCGCGCCAGCTGTCGGCGTCGTATTCGCAGCCCATGCCGCCCTGGCCGAACACGCCGAGGCCGTAAACGAAGTCGCCGCCGCGGCGCGTGTAGCCCATGGCCGGCATGTAGAACGCCGTGGCGGAGGACTTGGCCGTCTGGTTGGCGGGGACGTTGAAAAGGTTGGGCGCGGTCGCCGGGCTGCGGACGGAAATGTCGGGCCCGAGCACGCCGAGCGCGAGGTCGAGGCGGGCCTGGCCTGGCATGAGGCCGAGCGTGGCGGGGTTGTTGATCAGGCCGGCGGTGCCGTTGTCGTAGGCAAGGGATGCGCCGCCGAGCGCCGTGGCGACCGGCCCGTAGCCCTCCATGTTCATGCCGTTGGTCGCGACCAACGGACTCGCTGCGCAGGCCGCCACGCAGGCGGCGATCAGGGCTCGATGCAGGTGCTGGATGTTCATGGGGGCGCCGGTTTGATCGGCGCGCCATTATCGCAGCCCCCGGCCCGGATCGCTGCGCATCGGTTGGTCAAGGTATGCGCATTGTTAGCTATATGCGCAATTGCTCATATTCATTAGGCCGGCTTCGCACCCCCGCTCTGGCGCCGGGCCGGCCGTGAAAAAGCCCCGCCGTCCGGCGGGGCAAGATATGCGGAGGCGCCGGAGCGCGTGGTCCGCCGGCTGTCAGTCTGAGCCGTTGACGATCTTGTACGCGGCCGCCGCCGCGGTCCCGCCGGCGAAGCAGGCGACGAGGTAGATCCAGAGGCTGCCCCAGGCGACGACGCCCATCGTGCACAGGCCGAGGGCGACCGCGGGGTTGAACGCTCCGCCGGAAACACCGCCGACGGCATAGGCGCCGGCCAGCACGGTGA
The DNA here is from genome assembly GCA_016187925.1 of Opitutia bacterium. Taxonomy (GTDB): domain Bacteria; phylum Verrucomicrobiota; class Verrucomicrobiia; order Opitutales; family Opitutaceae; genus Didemnitutus. The sequence continues at coordinate 48,533 of JACPIS010000002.1, forward strand.
AACCGATGGAGAAACCGTAGAAGGAGTTGCCGCTGGTGCCCTTGGCCGTGGCGGTGTTGAGCACCACCCAGACGAGCGCGAAGGTGAAGAGGAACTCGGCCAGCAGCGCCGGCAGGATCTCCGGCGTCATCGCGCCGCCCATGGCTGCGGCCTTGGTGACGAGCCCGGTCTTGAGCGCCTTGACCGCGAGTGAAGCGACGATGGCCGCGCCGGCCTGCGCGCCCATGTAGGGCACGACGTCGGTCGTGTCGCACTTGCCACGCAACCAGACGCCGAGCGTGACGGCCGGGTTGAAGTGTCCGCCCGAGACGTGGCCGCCCGCGAAGATCATGACGGCGAGCACGCTGCCGATGGCGAGCGGCGCCATCGCGCCCGCGCCAGGCGCGATGACCGTCATGCCAATGGTGAAGACGAGAAAGAACGTGCCGATGAACTCGACGAGGTATTTTTTCATGGGGAGTGGGAGTGCGGCGGTGATTTCACCCGGCGGGCCCGGCGAGTCGAGCCGGAAGGGGAGAAGGCCCACGAAACACACGAAAGGACACGAAAGATGATTTCGGGGCACGGTGTCGGACCGTAACGGCTCAGTGCAAAGCCACGTAGGCACACCGATCCAGAGGAGGAATTTGCCCGGCTGCTTATCCGGGCCGGTCACCGCCTGTATTCTAAACTTTGGCGGCCGGCCCTTTCGTGTGTTTCGTGGGCAAAAGCCTGTCAGAGCGCGCGGCCCTCGCGCAGGCCGGCGGCGTAGGCGGTGAAGACCTTCCGGATCTCGTCGCGCACGCGGCGGAACTCGGCGAGCACCTGCTCCTCTGTCCCGATGGCGTGGGCGGGGTCGTCGAAGCGCCAGTGGTGGCGGTTCACCTGTCCGGGGTAGACGGGGCAGGCCTGGTCGGCGTTGCCGCAGACGGTGATGACGGTCGTGATCGGCCGGTCGAGAAACTCCTTCATGTGTTTCGAGGTGTGCGCGGAGATATCGAGACCGATTTCCTGCATCACCTGGACGGCCTTCGGGTGCACGTAGCCCGCGGGCTTGGAGCCGGCGCTGAGCACCTCGACGAGGTCGCCCGCCGCGGCGCGGAGGATGCCTTCCGCCAGATGGCTGCGGCAGGAGTTACCGGTGCAAAGGATGAGAACGGAGGGTTTGGACATGGGCGGGAAAAGTTGAGAGTTGAGGGCTGAGAGTTAAAGGAGTCGGCAACTCAGACGGCCGCGGGGAACCAGCGGCGGCGGAGCCAGAAGGCGACGTGCACGAGTCCGATCAGCGCCGGCACCTCGATGAGCGGGCCGACCACGGCGGCGAACGCCACGCCGGAGCCGAGCCCGAACACCGCGATGGCGACCGCGATGGCCAGCTCGAAGTTGTTGCCCGCCGACGTGAACGCCAGCGTCGTGGCGCGCGGGTAGTCGGCGCCGAGTTTCTTCGCCATGGCGAAGCTGACGAGGAACATCACCGCGAAGTAGATGACCAGCGGCAGCGCGATGCGCAGCACGTCGAGCGGCAGCTTGACGATGGCGCCGCCCTTGAAGGTGAACATGACGACGATGGTGAAGAGCAGCGCGCCGAGCGTGAGCGGCGAGATGCGCGGGATGAACGTGCGGTCGTACCACTCCTCGCCCTTGAGCGGCACGAGCACGAGGCGGCTCAGCACGCCGGCGGCGAACGGAATGCCGAGGTAGATCATCACGCTCCAAAAAATGTCCAGCATGCGCACCGGTACGACCGCGCCCGCCAGGCCGAAGTGCGGCGGCAGCACGGTGATGAACACCCAGGCGTAGAAGCTGTAGAACACGATTTGCGCGATGCTGTTCAGCGCGACCAGCCCGGCGGCGTATTCGTGGCTGCCTTTGGCGAGATCGTTCCAGACGAGCACCATCGCGATGCAGCGGGCGAGGCCGACGAGGATGAGGCCGACCATATAGTCGGGGTGGTCGCGCAGCAGCGTGACCGCCAGCAGGAACATCAGCACCGGCCCGATGAGCCAGTTCTGCACGAGCGAGAGCGTCAGGATGCGGGTGTTGGCGAAAACCTCCGGCAGGCGGGCGTATTTCACCTTCGCGAGCGGCGGATACATCATGACGATCAGGCCGAGCGCGATGGGCAGGTTGGTCGTGCCCACCGTCAGCGGGGCGAAGAACGCCACCGGGTCGGCGATGACGAAGTTGCCGAGCAGCACGCCCAGCCCCATGGCGGCGAAAATCCAGACCGTCAGGTAACGGTCGAGGAACGACATGTTTTTGGCGACGGATTCGGTCATGGCGGGATGGGTTGGCGGTGCGCAGCGAAAGAAGGTCAGGCTTTGCGCGTCAGGCGCAGGAGCTTGCGGCGGGGGACGGCGTCGGCGCAGCCGCAGTCGACCTTGGCCGAGAGTTGCTCGAGTTGGGCGAGGTCGCGCCGCAGTTGCGGCTCCTCGGCCAGGGCGTCCTGCAGGCAGGCGAGATTGGCGGCGAGCACCGCCGGGGCGGGGGAGGCGAGGGCGTAGACGCGCCACGGGCCGCGTTGCTCGGCCGTGACCATGCCGTTGCGCCGCAGATAGGCGAGGTGGCGCGAGATCCGCGCCTGCGGCAGCTGCAGCACCGCCTCGAAGTGGCAGACGCACAGCGGACGCCGGGCCAGCAGGCTCAGCAGCCGGAGCCGGGTGGCGTCGCAGAGGCAGTCATAGACACGGAGCAGTCGCACGGGAGGCATTCAAGGCTCGGTATTCATATTCGCCAAGGCAAATATGCGTCACACGCCTCCCCGGCGGTTACGTTTGCGTGACAGGCCGGCCAGTGGACGGACGGCTCAGGCGCCGGTGACCCAGGTTTCGAGCAACGGCTGGCGCTTGACGGGGTTGAACTCCACGAAGCGGTAGCTGGCCGCCTGGGCCTGCTGGTAGGGATCATCGCGGAAGAACGCCTCGAGCTCGGCGCGCGACGGGGCGCGGGCGATGATGATGCCGCCGGTGCGCGGGCTCTGCGGGCCGGAGGCCAGCAGCCAGCCGCGGTCGTAGCCGGTCTGGAGGAAGGAGCGGTGGGCCGGCAGCACGCGGTCGATCTCGGCCAGCGGAGCGGTGTAGGTGATTTCGACGACGAAGTGGAGCATGCCCCGAGGCATAGACGCCGGACCGCTGAAGGAAACCCCTAATGGGCACTAAGACTCACTAGGCGTGTATTCAAATCCGGTTTGTCATCCTGAGCGAAGCGAAGGATCCACGGCATTGAAGGCCATATCGCGAGCGAAAGTATGGATTCTTCACTTCGTTCAGAATGACAGGTTGAGTTGATCGGTGGGATTTGATGACACCCTAATCCCAAGCCATCCTTCCCAACATTAGTGATGATTAGTGTGGATTAGTGGTTAAAGAATGCCCTCCCTTTCAGCTCACTCCGACCTCTACTTTCCGCTTCAACAGTTTCCATGGCCCAAGCCGACTCCACCCCCAAGATCATCTTCTCGATGCTCGGCGTCTCGAAAAAGATCGAGCGCAAGGAAATCCTCCGCGACATCTCGCTGTCGTTCTTCTACGGCGCGAAGATCGGCGTGCTCGGCCTCAACGGCTCCGGCAAGTCGTCGCTCATGCGCATCCTCGCGGGCATCGACAAGGAATTCGACGGCCACGTGGCCTTCGAGCCGGGCTACAGCGTCGGCCTGCTCGCGCAGGAGCCGCATCTCACCGCCGGCGCCACGGTGCGCGCCTGCGTCGAGGAGGGCGTGCAGCACCTCACCGCACTCACCGCCGCCTACGACGCCTCGTGGGACGAGCTGGCGGAGGCCGCGGACGACGCCGCGAAGGACGCCATCGCGGACAAGCAGGCCAAACTGCAGGAAAAGATCGACGCGCTCGGCGCCTGGGACACCGCGCCGCTGGTCGAGCAGGCGATGGACGCGCTCCGCTGCCCGCCGCCGGACGCCATCGTGGACACTCTCTCGGGCGGCGAGCGCCGCCGCGTCGCGCTGGCGCGGCTGCTCTTGCAGAAGCCGGCCATCCTGCTGCTCGACGAGCCGACCAATCACCTCGATGCCGAGAGCGTGGGCTGGCTGGAGCAGCACCTCGCCCGCTACGAGGGCACGGTTATCGCCGTCACGCACGACCGCTACTTCCTCGACAACGTCGCCGGCTGGATTCTCGAGCTCGACCGCGGCCATGGCATCCCGTGGAAGGGCAATTACTCCGAGTGGCTCGAGCAGAAGCAGCGCCGGCTCGCCGTCGAGCAGCGCACCGAGGACCGCCGCCAGAAGGCCATGGCTCGCGAGCTCGAGTGGATCCGCTCGGGCGCGAAGGCGCGCCAGGCCAAGGGCCAGGCGCGCATCAATGCCTACGAGGCCATGCTCAAGCAGGACGTGGCCGAGCAGGAAAAGAAATTCGAGATCATCATCCCGCCCGGTCCGCGGCTCGGCACGCTCGTCGTCGAGGCGCAGGGCGTGACCAAGGGCTACGGCGACAAGCTGCTGTTCGAGAATCTCTCGTTCTCCCTGCCGCCCGGCGGCATCGTCGGCGTCATCGGCCCCAACGGCGCGGGCAAGACGACCCTCTTCAAGCTCATCACCGGCCTCGAGCGGCCCGACGCGGGCACGTTCCGCGTCGGCGAGACGGTGAAGTCCGCCTACGTCGAGCAGTCACGCGACTCGCTCCAGAACGACAAGACTATCTGGGAGGTCATCAGCGACGGCCAGGAGCTGATGCCGCTCGGCGCGCGCACCGTGAACAGTCGCGCCTACTGCGCGCAGTTCGGCTTCACCGGCGCCGACCAGCAGAAGAAGGTCGGCGTGCTCTCCGGCGGCGAGCGCAACCGCGTGTTGCTGGCCCGCGTGCTCAAGAGCGGCGCCAACCTCATCCTGCTCGACGAGCCGACCAACGACCTCGATGTGAACTCCATCCGCGCACTGGAGGAGGGCCTGGAGAACTTCGCCGGCTGCGCCGTCATCATCTCGCACGACCGCTGGTTCCTCGACCGCATCGCGACGCACATCATGGCGTTCGAGGGCGACAGCTACGTCCACGTCTTCGCCGGCAACTACTCCAGCTACATGGAGGATTTCCACCGCCGAAAGGGCAAGGACGCTGACCAGCCGCACCGCATCAAGTACCGGAAACTGACGCGCTGAACGGTGCCCTGTGGCGGCGGTCTATGACCACAGCCGTCCCACAGCGCACCCGACTTCCGGCGCCAGCTTCGTATCCTGTCATTCTGAGCGAAGCGAAGAATCCACGCGTGCGAATCCTGCATCGCGCCCGAGCACGTGGATCCTTCGCTTCGCTCAGGATGACATGCAAATGAGGACCGAAACGAGTTCTTGTGGGACGGCTGCGGTCGTAGACCGCCGCTACAGATTTTTGGAGCGCAGGCAGGCTTGAGCCCAGGCGGTCGGTTCGCTTGGCTGCCGTCATGAAAATCCGCGCGCTGTTTCTCGCCTTGCTCCTGCCGCTGCTCGTCCACGCCGGCGACAAAATCCTCCTCAAGGCCGCACGCCTGCTCGATGGCCACGGCGGCGTGCCGTTGGCTCCGGCGATGGTGCTGATCGACGGCGACCGCATCGCCGATGTCGGTTCGAACCTCAAGGCGCCCGAGGGCGCGAAGGTCATCGATCTCGGTGGCGCCACGCTGCTGCCGGGGCTCATCGACCTGCATACGCACCTCTGCGGCAAGTACGGCGTCCACTGGGAGGACGAGCTCATCAAGACCACGCCGGCTTTCTCCGCTCTCTGGGGCGCACACAACGCCCGCGTCACGCTGCTGGCGGGCTTCACCACCGTGCGCGACATGGGCACGGCGTGGCCGTACGTCGATGTCGAGCTGCGCAACGCCATCAACGGCGGCGCGGTCCCCGGGCCGCGCATGATGGTGGCGGGCGCCTACGTCTCCTCGACCGGCGGCGCGGGCGACGCCGCGCAGTTCTCCGAATACGTGCAGGTGCCGAGCGTCGACAATCTCGCCGACTCGCCCGAGGAGGTCGTCAAGCAGGTGCGCAAGAACTTCAAGCACGGCGCCGACTTCATCAAGCTGCTCGCCACGGGCGCGGTGCTTTCGAAGGGCCAGGCGCCCGGCGCGCAGCAATTCTCCGACGAGGAAATCCGGGCCGCGGTCACGGAGGCCAACCGCTGGGGCCGGCAGGTCGCCGTGCATGCCCACGGCATCGGCGGCATCAAGACTTCCATCCGCGCCGGCGTGCGCACGATCGACCACGGCTCTTATCTCGACGACGAGGCGATCGAGATGCTGAAGGCGACCAACCGGAAAACCTTCTACGTGCCCACGCTCTACACGAGTACCGTCATCGCACGGCAGGGCCGCGCGGCCGGCATCCCCGAATCCGAGATCATGCGTTCGAGGATGATCAGCGATATCAAGGACCTCGGCTTCAAGCGCGCTCTCGCCGCCGGTCTGCCCATCGGCTTCGGCACCGACTCCGCCGTGATTCCGCACGGCGAGAACGCCCAGGAATTCCTCGAGCGTGCCCGGCTGGGCGAGTCGCCGATGGCCGGCATCGTCTCCGCCACGAGCCTCAATGCCGAGATCATGGGCTGGGCCGACCGCATCGGCGCCGTCGAGCCGGGCAAGTTCGCCGATCTCATCGCCGTGGTGGCCAACCCGCTCGACGACATGAAGGCGCTGCTCAACGTCGGCTTCGTGATGAAGGGCGGCGTCGTTTTCAAGAACGAGCTGCCGAGGCAGTAAATTGTAGGGCGGGGTCGCTGACCCCGCCGTTTGGTTGTAGCGCATTCGCGGCGGGGTCAGCGACCCCGCCCTACAGCCTCTCACTCGTAGCCGAACAGGTGCGCCATGTCGCGGCGGTCCTTCTTGGTCGGCCGGCCGCGGCCGCGCTCGCGGGCGAGCATGTGCTCGATGCCGGCCTGCTTGGCGCGCTCGTATTCGGCGGCGGGCGTCAGGTCTTGCACGAATTCCGGCAGCTGCTTCGCGGCGACGCGCGAGCGGGGATGACCAAGCACCTTGAGCGTGCGGGTCACGACGCCGACTTTCGCCGTCACGGTCTCGCCGGCATGCACGTCGCGGCCGGGCTTGGCGTCGAGGCCGTTCACCTGCACGCGGCCGTTGCGGCAGACGGCGGCCGCCTCGGCGCGCGTCTTGAACACGCGTACGCTCCAGAGCCACTTGTCGAGCCGGGTGTCGTCCATGGGAATGCCAGAGTGATTGCCACAAAAAGGCGCAAAAAGACACCAAAAGGATGCGGGCCGGGCGGGTGGCCCGGGCTTGGAGTTCATTGCAAAACTCATCTTTGTGTAGAGGCGTGGCTCGACTACGCCCGGGCGCACACCAGGCACGCTCCTACGAGGGGGCACGGTTTTGAAATGAGTCCTTACCACGCCCAGGAGGTTTTCCGGGACGCGATTGTCCGCTCGCCTTTCGGGGCGCCGTCCCGAAAATCCCGCGCATGGTTGACGAACGTCTGACGCTCGCGAGCGCCTCCCGGTGGCGCGACACCTGGCCGGATGTCCTGGCCTTCGGGGCGGGCCTGGCGCTGGCGTGGCAGTTTCACTGGGCAAGCACGGACCTGGTGTGGAGCCTTTGGCTGTCGAGCCTGTTGGTCGGCTATGCGATGATCGTGTGGTCGATCTTCGGGCCGGCGGTGTTTGTGGGCATCAAGGCGTGGACCGGCCGCGAGCTGCTCAAGGACGCGCCCGTCCTGCCCGTGGCCTTGGGCGGGGCCGCCTATCTCGTCGGCGGGCTGTTCATGCTGGCGTTCTTCACCGTGCACTTCGGGATGTTTCATTTCATCCACTCGGTTTTCCTGAACCTGTTTTTCCCGGTGATGCCGGTGAAAGGTGCGCTGCCCTACGAGGGATATCTCGGCGTGCTGCGGGCGTATTGGTACTTCGTCCCCTTGGCGGCGCTGTCCGAGCGGCAGGCGTTCCGCTTCAATCCGGTGCCGGACGCGCCGCCCGACACGTCGGTCAAGGCGGCCGACATCGCGGCACGCAAGGCCCGCAACGCGCGGCAGGGTCTCGGCAACGGCATGATGGCGCCCTACAAGAACGTCGTGCGCATGCACCTGCTGATTTTCTTCTTCGCCTTCGCCCACTTCGCGAAGATCGAAAACTTCCTCGTCTACGCCGTCGTCTACGCGGCGTATTTCTTCCCGTGGCGGGTGCTAAGAAAGCAATCAGCGATCAGCAGTCAGCCGTAAGCGGGCCCGGGCGCTCGGTTCTCGCGGCGCGTTTGGTGTGGAGGGCACACGTCCTCGTGTGCCGCGGATCGCAGATCGTAGGGCTCGACCTTGCGTCGAGCCTTCGGGTCAAGGTCTCAAGGCCAGGTGAGGCCCTACGGTTGGCCAACAAAAATTGCCCGTTCAGTGGATAGGAGACGATACGAGCATCGCTCTACTGCTTACGGTTCTTCCGCTCCCAGCTGAAGAGGAACTGCTGTGCGTAGCCGGCGAGCGGACCGAAGTGCGCGCGGCCGAACTGCGCGAGTCGCGCCGGCTTCCAGCCGGCGAGGCCGTAGCGCCGTTCGAGCGTTTTCAGGATCCATACGTCGACCGGGAAAGCCTCCAGCTGGGCGGCGCCAAAGAGCAGCACGCAGTCCGCCACCTTCTCGCCTACGCCGGGCAGTTCGAGCAACCGGGCTTTCGCGACGACGTAGGGCAGTCGTTCCGTCTCCGCGAGCCATGCGGGATTTTTCGCCAGAAACAGCGCCGTCTCATGGATGAAGCGCGCCCGGAAGCCGAGCAGGCAGCCGCGCAATTCCTTCTCGGGCACGGCGGCGAGTTCCGTCCAGGTCGGGAGGCGGTAAAGGTGGGCGGCGTCGACTCCAGCGCCACCGAACGCGTTGAGGTCAACGCGTTCCACCAAGGGCGCGCCATGTCGCGCGGCGAGCAGCGCGACCATCTGCTTGATCTGCACGATCTGTTTCGTAGCGCTGCAAAGGAAGCCGAGCAGCGTTTCGCCAAATGGCTGGCGCAACAGGCGCAGCCCGGAAAATTCCCGCAGGCATGTCGCGAGGTGAGCGTCGCTGCGCCACGGGAGCGAATCGGCGCGCGCGGTCCAGTCGACGTCGAGTCCGAGATACGCCGGCAGCGCCGAGGCGACGCGCTTCGAGATCGCCGCGGGCGCGCGCCATTCGAGGAGGTCGTTGGTCCGGCGCAGTTGGGCGACGTTATCGGACCAAGTGCCGGTCCAGACGTCGGGCGCGTCGCGCTGCCATCGAAAGGCCTGTCCGCCATCCAGCGTCTCGGCGAGGACGGCGGGGGAAGGCGACCACCCGCCCGGCAGCGGCAGCCACTCGCTCCAAGAGTATGGCGGGAGCTTTTTGTCGCGGCGTGTCATCCTGAGCGAAGCGAAGAATCCATGGCCGGGACGAATTCAACTGGATTCGCTGCGCTCAGAATAACACAAGCAGTGTCAGCCGCCCACGGGTTTTTCCCAGAGATAGCTCTTCTCGGTGGCGAGCACGCGGCCATCGTCGGCGGAGAGGATCAGTACCTGCCAGGCGACGGGTTGGGCCTTGGCGTTCTGCCACTCGGGACCGGTGAGGCCGAGTTGGAAGACGCTGGTCCCCGTCTTCACCTCGGCGGGGAACACCGTGGTGTGTTGCGCGGGCTGGCCGGCCTCGATCAGTTGCAGCTGGAATTGCGCCCGCGCCGGTGCGCCGGGGTTGCTCACGCGGACGAGGAAATAGTAGCCGCCGCGCTGCCCGGGATGCGTGCGCAGCACGATCTCGCCGCCGGTGTGCTCCTTGCCGTCGAAGTACTCCGCGATGCGCTTGAACGACTCGGCGTCGCGCCAGCCGGTGAACACGCGGACGATCTTCAGGTCGGAGGCCGAGACCGGAGCGACCACACCGATAAATAGGCAGAGGAGAAGGCCACGGGTTAGCACAAAAGGAGTCTCCGTGGTGAGCGCACCCCATGCAAGTATGGAGTGCCAGCCGCCGCCTGTCGCCGCCGGTCGTTTGGTATCGTCAGCCAGGCTGCCCTGAAGTGAATGCCGTCTGCGCCTCCGCCTCCCTGCGCACTGCCAGGTGTGCCCAGATGATGAAGGGAATCCAGAGCCACTTCGTGAGGACAATCAGTCCCATCAGACGCGTGGGAATATCGCCGTGCAGGAAGCCCAGTGTGATTACGGAAGCGGTGATGGTCTTCTCGATCCAGTTGTACTTGATGAGAGCGGCTTTGCCGCGGACGTCCCGGCTCACTTCCCAGAACATCCAGCCGAACATGAAGACGAACCCCTGCCAAAGGCGGATGACCGAAGGGTAGTTCGGATCCAGTCCGCCAAAGATCGCCGCTGCTGCGCTCGGGCTGATCAGACCGGGGAGCGAGACAATCCAGTTGATGATTGCGTTGCTGAGGAAAAGCCAACGCACATAGCGAACGGTGGCGGACGTGTTCAAACCGGATTCGTGGGGCATGGAGACTCCGTCATTAGGGTGGTTCGGACGGCTGCGAGCGCACCCAGCACGTGCCAAGCGTGTCAGAGCGGCGGAGTCGTTCCGGAATGGGGCAAGGTTAAGCCATCGTGCCGATGACCTACGATGAGAGCTGCGATCCTTGGATTCTATTCCGTCTGCAGCGCCAGGTATTGGTAGCGACGGAAACCGAGCGGGGCGGGCACCCAGCCCTTGACGGCGGGGTGGAGCAGGTAGGTCTGGGCGCCGAAGTGAACGGGTGACACGGGGGCGCTCTCGAGCAGGAGCTTTTCCGCCTGTTGAAAAAGCTCGTAACGCTGCACCGGGTCGAGCGTGACGGCGGCGCGCGCGAGGAGCGCATCGAATTCGACGTTGGTCCAGCCGGTCCAGTTGTAAGCGCTGTCGGCGGTGAACAGGCCGAGGAAGGTGACGGGATCGGGGAAGTCGGCCGTCCAGGCGGCGAGGGTCACGGCGTAGCTGAGGGTCTTCTGGTTCTGGATCCAGATTTTCTGTTCGGTCGGTGCGATGGTCGTGCGGATGCCGAGCTCGCGCTGCCACATCGCCTGCAAGGCCTCGGCGAGGCGCGGGTTGAGGGCGTCGTTGCGGGTCTGGATCTCGAAAACCGGCAGACCGTGGCCGCCCGGATAACCGGCGTCGACGAGCAGCTGGCGCGCGGTGGCGAGGTCGGTGTGCACCCTCGTGCGGGAGACATACCCGCCGGTGCCGGGCGGCGTGAGGCTGTGCGCGGGCTGGCGGCTGCCTTGCAGGACGGTGCGGGCGAGAATGTCGCGGTCGATCGCGAGCGAGAGCGCGCGGCGGACCGCGGGATTGTCGAGCGGCGACTGGCGGGTGTTGAAGCGGAGGAAGAACGTTTGGAGGATGGGGTCGAGCCGGAGCTGCGCGGAGGCGTTCTGCTGGCCGGCAGAACGCCAGCCGCTGATCTTGTCGACCGGCAGGTTGAACGTGACGTGCAGCTGGCCGGCGCGGTAGTTGCGCTCCTCGACATCGGGATTTTCCACCGGGAAGAAAACGACCTGCTGCAGCTTCGTCTGCGCTGCCTCGCGATGATGCGGGTTTTTCTCCACGACGATGCGGGCGTTGGGCGACCACTCGACGAGTCGGAACGGACCGTTGCCGACGTGGTTGCCGGCGCGCGTCCAGGCGGTGTCGCGCCGGGATTGCGCGCCGAATTTTGCGATCACGCGCGGATTGACCGGGAACCAGGCTGGCAGCGACACGAGCGCGGGCAAATAGGGCACGGGATGCTCGAGCGTGAGCACGATGGTGTGTTCGTCCGGCGCGGCGAAGCCCAGGGCGGCGGGCTCGGCGAGTTTGCCGGTGTTGAACGCCTCGGCGTTCTTGACGGCGTAAAGGTACCACGCGTTCTCGGCGGCGAGCCTGGGATCGAGCGCGCGCTGCCAGGCGGCCACGAAATCGCCCGCGGTCAGCGGCTCGCCGTCGGACCACTTGAGCCCGGCGCGCAGATGGAACGTCCACGTCAGGCCGTCGGCCGAGGTTTCCCATCGCTCGGCGGCGGCGGGCACGGGTCGGGTCGTTTGCTCATCGAGCGCGGTGAGACCCTCGAAGAGCGCCATCATGATATTCTGGTCGGTGAGGACCGTGACGATCTGCGGGTCGAGGTCCTGCGGCTCGGCGCCGTTGCCGATGAGGAGCGTCTGGGTGCGGATGCCGGCATCGACCGGGGTTTCGCGGCGGGTGCAACCGGCCAAGGTGAGCAGAAGGCAGAGCAGGGCGAACAGAGTGCGGCGCAAGGCCATGGCGGCATAGAAACCGGAATGGACGGGGGCGCAAGGAGGGGCTGTAAATTTCAGCGGCGCTTTACTGGAGTGGCCGGCGTTTGCGCCGATAGAACAGGGGTTGAGCCCGGAAACCACAGCTCCCGAAAACACGGCCCAGATTCAGTCCGCCATCGAGCGCCACGAGGCCGCGTTGGTGCGCTATGCCGCACGCCTGATCGGCGGTGATGCGGCCAAGGCGGCGGAAGCGGTGCGGGCGACGCTGGAGCAGTTCCGGCAGCTGCCACCGGAAGAGACGGCGGACAATGCGGCCGAATGGCTGTTCGCGGCGTGCCGCCGGCAGGTGATGGACGTGCTGCGGCGCGAGGGCCGCATCACGCGTTTCGAGTCGGGCGGCGGACAAACGGCGGGTGGTGAAACCGGCGCCGCCGACGGCGAGCCGCCGCACGTCACGATGCAACGCCTGATTGCCCGGCTCACGCCGAAGCAGCAGGAGGTCGTGCGTCTGCGTTTTCAGGACGGGTTTTCCCATAAGGAAATCTCCCGCATCACCGAACTGACGGCGTTCAACGTCGGCGTGCTTATCCATAATGCGGTCGCCCGGCTCGGGCGGGAACTTGGCGACCAGCATCCCGAGCTCGCTCCGGCGGAGCGGCCGGCCGGGCAGTCCGATGATCCGCGGCTGACGGCCTTCGCGCTCGGCGAGCTGGACGAGGAGGAACGAAAGGCGTTCGAGAAATCCCAGCTCGACCGGAAAACAGCCAACGCGCGCGTCGAGGAGATCCGCGCGATCAGCACGCAGATCGGCCAGACGCTCGCGATCGAAGCGGGTGCGCCCGCCCCACGCACCGTGCGGAAAAAAGCCCGGCGCGCGGCGGGTGGCTGGTGGGGTTTTCCGCGCGTGCTCGTGCCGTTGGCTGCGGGCGGACTGCTGGTGGGCGGTGGCGCGTTTCTTTGGCTTCGTTCGACCGGCGAGCCTCAGGCTGTCGCGCGGGAGCAGCCGGATTTCCGCCTGAAAGCGGCGGATTGGAAGGAAACCCCGGCCGAAGCGAATGAAGCGCCTGACAAGGTTGCCGGTTCGGGGGCAGCGCCTCTGCCGGCCGGCCTGACCGGCGGACGCATGTCCTCCCCGATGGCGCACAGTCCGATGCCCGCCGCCGCACCCGTCAACGAGCGGAGGGTCGCGGATGATGCGGAAGCTCCACGAGCGACGGTGGAGACGGGCGTGCGCAAAGAAGGTGCGCCGACCGGGGCCACGCCCCGCGGTGTGAGTGCGGTTGCGCGCGGACAAGTCGGGGAGAATTCCCGGCAGACCACAGCGGCGGAGTCGGGCGGCGAGTCGGGAGAGGTTGCAGCCGAGGCGTCATCGACGCCGGAATACCCTGCGCCGAGATCAGCTCTTGCCGCGCGACCCGCTGACCCGCCGCGAACGGGTGCGGCGGCGCCTTCTTCCCAATCGCGGGCGACTGAGGCGGCAAAGACAGGCGATTCGCCCGAGCGGAAATTCGAGACGGCGAAAGACCGGCCTTCATCGCAATTGCCCGTGGAAGCCGGGACAGCGAGCATCGCCGACCTGAAGCGCGCCCTGAGTGGAGGCCGCTCGCCGGAGCGTGCGGCGGTGAAGATCGAGCAGTTGTTGAACTACTTTCCCTTTCAGTACGCGCCTCCCACCGGACCGGCGCTGTTCGCGGCCGAGCTGGAGACAGCTGAGGCGCCGTGGGCGCCGACGCACCAGCTGGTGCGGGTCGGGTTGCGAGGTCGCGACGTGCCCGCGCCGCCGCGCCCGCTCGCGACGCTGGTCTTCCTGGTCGATGTGTCCGGCTCGATGGTGGCGCCCAACCGGCTGCCGCTCGTGCAGGAGGCGTTGCGATTGCTGCTGGGCCGGTTGCGGCCGGACGACCGTGTCGGTCTCGTCACCTATGCGGGCGAGTCGCGGTTGACGCTGGCGCCGACGCCGATGACGGAGGCGAAGAAAATCCGCGACGCACTCGACCGGCTGGAGGCGCGCGGCCTGACCAACGGCGGCGCCGGGCTCGAGCTCGCCTACGATCTGGCGAGGGCGAACGTCGCGGAAGGCGGCGCCAACGCCGTGATCCTGTGCACGGACGGAGACTTCAATGTCGGTGCGACCAGCGAGGCGGAGCTGGGTCGGCTGATCGATCAGCGGACGGACTCGCGCGTGGCGTTGAGTATTTTTGGATTTGGCCGCGGCAGCCGGATCGACGGCCGGCTCGAGGCGCTGGCGAAACGCGGCGGCGGCCAGAGCGGCTACGTCAGCACGCGACGCGAGGCCGAGCAGGTGCTGGTCGCGCAGGTCGGCGGCCAGCTGGAGCCGCTGGCCAAGGACGTGCGGGTGGAGGCGGTGTTCAATCCGGCGCAGGTGGCGAGCTACCGGTTGCTGGGCTATGACGACGACCCGACCCTCGCGGGCGTGGCGGCGGACGGCGCGACGATCGCCCCCGGCCACACGCTGACCGCCCTCTACGAGGTGGTGCCGGCGGCGGGAGCGAAACCGTCCGCGGGGGCGATGCTCACGCTCAAGGTCGATTTTCGTGACGCCCACACGGGCGGGCCGGGCCGGCAGCAGTTTGCGCTGCAGGACGCGGGCAAGGCGTTTCAGGACGCGAGCGCCGATTTCAAATTTGCGGCGGCCGTGGCGGCCTTCGGCCTGATCCTGCGGGACTCACCGCAAAAAGGCGCGGCCACGCTCGAGCAAGTGGCGGAGTGGGGCCGGCAGGGAGCGAGCGGTGACGCCGGCGGCTACCGGACGGAGTTTCTGCAGTTGGTGGAGCAGGCGCGGGCGATCCGGGCCCGCTAGGCGGCGCCCGGGCAGGTTTTTCGTGTCTTTTGCCTAAGAATCCGCACGCTGGCGCGTAGATGAAGGCAGGTGACGTGAACACCGGAACGCAAATCCATGAAGGCACCGCTTTCGTCCAGACGGCCGTCGATCGCCATCAGGCGCCGTTGCTGCGCTACGCGGCGCGGCTGCTGCATGGCGATGCCGACCGGGCGCGCGATGTCGTGCAGGACACGTTTGTCCGGCTCATGGCCCAGCCGCGCGAACAGGTGGAGACGCATCTCGCCGAGTGGCTTTTCACCGTTTGCCGGAACCGTGCGCTCGACGTGCTGCGCAAGGAGGGGCGCGTGAGTTTTTTTGCCGAAGGCCAGGCCGAGCGGCTCGCCGCCGCCGAGCCGCGACCCGGCAGCGGGATCGAACGCGCCGAGGCGCACGCCGCCGTGCTCCGACTCATCGGGCACCTGCCGCCGAATCAGCAGGAGGTCGTCCGCCTGAAGTTCCAAAACGGATTTAGCTACAAGGAAATCAGCCGCATCACATCGCTGTCGGTGACGAATGTCGGCTTTCTGCTCCACACGGCCCTGGCGCGCCTGCGGAAGGAGATGGCCGCGCAAGCCGAGTGAGGGAGTACCGAACACCGGAGACGAAACACATGAACCCGAATCCCCTTTCCCCGCGCGACCCGCGACTGACCGCCTACGCCCTCGGCGAGATGGAGCCGGCGGAGCGCGACGAATTTGAACGACTGCTGCAAGGCGATGCCGCCGCGCGCGCGACGGCGGAGGAAATCCGTGCGACGGCGGGACTGCTCGGCACGGCGCTGGCGCACGAATCAGCCGTTGCGACCGAGCCGAAGATGAACCTGGCGGAGATCACCGCCCAGGCCAAGACGCGCGATTTCTACGCGCCGAAGCGTCAGCCGGGCCAGTTGCTCCGGTTCCCGCAGCTCTACTATGTGACGGCCGGTCTGGCGGCGGCGTGCTTCGCGGTGTTCTTCGTGGTGCGCGAATCGCGGGAGCAGCAGGCCTTGCAGGCTAAGAAGGGGCTGGTGGTCCACACCGCGCGCGAGCGCGGCGTCGCGTCGGCGAGCATGCCGGTGGCCATGCCGGCCGTGGCGGACGCGGCGACAGTCCGCCAGCTGGCGCTGCTGCCCGCCGGGGCGAGCGTGGAGGACCGCTTTTTTGCGACGGCCGAGGCGGCCACTTCCTCGTTCCCGCTGCGCGTGGGGCGGGAATCCTACGACGAAGTGCGCACCCAATTGCAGCGCGGCCAGCGTCCGGCGCGGGCGCGGGTGCAGGTGGCGGAGATGATCAATGCCTTTCACTACAACTGCCCCGAGCCGCAGGCCAACGAGGCCTTCGCTTCCGTGCTGGAGGAGGCGGAATCGCCGTGGTCGCCCGGACACCGGCTGGTGCGCGTGGGCCTGAAGGGGCGTGACGACGCGGCCGGCGTGCTCGCCCGCGATGCGCGGGTGGAGGTGGACTTCAACCCGGCGCGGGTGCGCGCGTGGCGGCTGATCGGCTTCGAGCGCGACGGCAACACGATGGGCGTGCGCGGCGGGATGACGGGCGACACGATGCAAGCCGGCGACACGGTGACGGCGCTCTATGAGGTGGTGCCGGCGGACGGTTCCGCGCCGGGCGCCACGCTGCTGACGCTTTCCCTGCACTACACCGAACCGGCCAGCGGCGAGGCCCGCACCTACGAGCGCACGCTGGCGGCGGGGACCACGGCGTTCGAGAACGCGAGTGCGGATTTCAAATTCGCGGCCGCCGTGGCATCGTTCGGCCTGCGGCTGAAGGACTCGCGGGTGCAGGTGCCGGTGACGCTCGAGCAAGTGGCGCAGTGGGCCACCGCGGGCAGCCAGGGTGCACCGGAGCGGCAGGAGTTCGTGGGGCTGGTGCAGCTTTCGCAGGTGCTCCTGCACGAATAAAAAAAGGCGGCCGGAGAGGCCGCCTTGAGGCAGGACGCGTAAGGCTTCGCTCAGTCGCGCCGGCGGCGCCAGGCGGCGAATCCGGTCAGGCCCAGCCCGAGCGTCAGGAGGGCGTAGGTCGAAGGCTCGGGGACGGGGGTGAAGTTGAGGAGGATGTCGTTGCCGACATTGGCCAGAGCAAACGAGCCGCCGAGCGGGAGCGCACTGATGTTCATCAGCGAGAGGTCGAGGTTGAACACGGTGGGGTCGAAGGTGCCGGTGCCGGAGGCGGTGCCGTTGAAGTCGATGGCGTCGGTGCTGAACAGCGTCCAGGAGTAGACCCCGTGGCCTTGGTCGAGCCCGCTCAGAGCGCCGCCGGCCACGTTGGAGAGATCGAGGGAGACGATCTTCAGGGTGAATTTATCGGCACTCGTGGCGTTGATGACGAGGGTCGCGGGCGTACTCACATCGATCTGGTCGTGTCCGTCGGAGCTGTTCGGGTCCTGAATCTGCCACTCGAAGGTGCCGCCGCTGTTCAACTCGAGGTGGTAGATATCCAGCCGGCCGATGGCGCTCAGTCCGGTGAAGCCCGGGGCGAGGGTGGCCCCGGTGCCGATGGCGAGCGAATTGGCGTAGGTGCCGTTGCCGCCCAGGCGGCCGCCGTTGTCGATGACGAGGGGATTGGAGAGAGTGCGGTTGTCGAGGGCCAGGGTGCCACCGTGCACCCAGAAGGTGGGGACAGTATGCTCGACATAGAAATTGCTGCCGAGGATGACCGTGCCTTGATCGATCTCCAGGCTGACGCCAGGCGTGCCGGTCAGGGACGCTTCGGGCGAGCCGTTGTAGAAATAGAGGCCGCCGTTATCCAGGCGCAGCGTGCCGGCGCCAGTTTTGAGCACGCGCAAATCGAGCGCCGTGCTGAGATCCTCAAACTGTCCCCGGAAGGAGGCATCCGAGGTTTGGTTGACCGTCAGGACGGTGTGGTCGCTTTGGGCCTTGAGATACGCGTAGTCGCTCTCCTCATTGCTGGAGAGGCCGTTGACGACCGGCGCAGCGGTGTTGAAGTAGACGTAGCTGGCGGAGGTATTTCCGAACGAGAGCATGCCGGTGCCGGTAGCGTGAGGGGCGTCGACGTAGAGCGTACTGGGACCGGCGAGGTAAACGCCGCCGCTGAAGCTGTTGGCATCGTTGCCGAGGCGCAACTCAGCGTAGTCCTCCAGATAAAGACTGCCGGTGCCCGTGATTTGCCCGACCAGATTCAGGATATTGCCGCTACCGCCGATCTGCAGCTTGGTGCCGAGATTGACGGCGTTGGGCAGTTTCAGGTTGTCGGTCAGGGCATCGATCTGGGGGGCGAGCGTGCCGCCATGCTCGTCTTCCCATTCGGGCGGAAGCGTCATGCCCACGACATTGAGCGTGCCTGTGCCGAGGGCGGTGGTGGCATCGGTGCCAACGACGCCGTTGCTTTGGCCGACGATCAGTTGGCCGCCGTAGAAGCTGATATTGCCGGTCAGGGTGCTGTTGTTGCCGGTCAACGCCACGGTGGAATATTCGTGCTTGTTATAGTCGGCGAAAGT
This sequence comes from Opitutia bacterium, assembly GCA_016187925.1. Classification (GTDB taxonomy): domain Bacteria; phylum Verrucomicrobiota; class Verrucomicrobiia; order Opitutales; family Opitutaceae; genus Didemnitutus. Next base: position 66,923 of record JACPIS010000002.1, read on the forward strand.
ACCGGGCGAATCCGGGTCGCCGATATGCACGCCGTTGGCGCCGGTCAGGGTGCTGGCGACCTCGAGATAGCCGCCCTTGTAGCCGGCGAAACGATAAGGAGCGGACGCTCCGCCTGCGGGCGTGATGACGCTGGTATCCATGAGTTTCAGCCCCGGGGTCGCGCCATTCGCCCAAGTGGAAGTACCGAGATACAGCGCTCCAGTGAAACTGCTGAGATCAATGGGGACGGAAAGCGTACCGATGCTATCGAATCCGACCGCGCCCACGGATGTGGTGCTGATCTTGGCGAGGCTGTTGATAATAAGGTTCGCGGTGCTTTGATCGCCCCAGGTCTCAAAGCCAACATAACCTCCGGCATTGATCGTGACATTTCCGGTGCCTATCGGGAACGAGACTCCGCCGAGGCCGCTGGAGCCGAAGATGAGCCCGGAGTTCGTGACAAATGTACCGCCCGTGTAATCATTGCCTGAGTAGGTCAGCCGCAGCGTCAGGGGCGTGGCGGAGGGAGAGTCGACGACCAGCGCGCGACTGCCGGTGAGCTGAGAGTCCACCTGCAGCCAGCCGCCTCCGCCGCCGAAGCGGTAGTCGGTGACTTGCGGGGTGATCGTGCCCGAGAGAATGGCGCGCGTGGCCGAGCCCAACTTGGCATCGGAGGCGAATCCGGTCAGGTTGATCGCCCCCGTGAACGTCGTGGAACTGACATGGAGCGGATCCGTATCGAAGCCGACGGTGCCGTGGGTGTTGGCCTTGTCGAAACGATCGAGGAAGTCGGTCTGGAGATTGAAGGAATAGGTGATGTTGGTGCCGTCGTCGCCGAAGCCGATGTAGCCGTTGGCCGAGCTGGTCAGGGCGTTGGTGACGGGGTTGGCAGGGAGGGCGGTGAGGTTGGCGAAAACCAGGATGCCGTTCTGGACATGGGTGCCGCCGCTGTAGGTGTTGATGCGCGTGCCATCGATGCCGTTGGGAGTTGTGTCGAGGATGACCGCGGTGGTCGAGTCGATGGTGAGCTTGCGCGGGGCCGGGCTGGAGGTGGGACCGTCGGAGATGACGCCTTCGAGGTAGAGCCAATCGCGGCCGTTGGCCTTGATGGTGGTGTCGGTGTTGAGAATCACGCCGCCCGTCACATGAATGTCGGTGTGATTCTCGGTGGCCAGCACGCCATTGACGGTGATGTCGTTGTTCAAAGTGAGGACGTCGGAGCTGAGACTGCCTTCGTCGGCGACTAGAACGGGCGAGCCGGAAAGAGGCGCACCGATCGTAAGGGTCGCGTAGCCGATCGGCCTGCCGCTGACGCTCGAGGGCGTGAGCACCATCCGGCCGTCGTTAAGGCGGATTTCCGAAGCGTCGAAGGCGTTGTCGTTGTGGCCCAGGACGAGGGTGCCCGCGCCAGTCTTGGTGAAAACGTAGTCCGAATCGCCATCGTAGATATAGCCCCGGAGCTCCAAGGTGCCACTGGCGATATGCCAAGTCTGGCTGTCGGTGAGTTCGAAGAAATCTTCGATGACGGAGTAAATGGGCTGGGTCGGGTTATAGATGATGCCACCCGCACCGATGTAGGTGTTGCCGTCCAGATCCTCCAAGAAATAGGTTTGGGAATTGCCGCTGAAAGTCAGCTGGTAGACATTGAATCCGAAATGAGTGACATGGCTCTTGCGCGCGTTGCCGAAGATGAGGTTGGCGTTGCCATCGTTGGTTGGCGCGACTCCTCCGGCCCAATTGTTCGCATCGAACAGGTCGTTTGTGGTGCCATAGCCAGTCCAAGTGAGTTCTATGACGATGGCGTTGAGCGTGGCGGCATTGAGCAGCAAGCCCAAGGCAACAAGCAACGCTGGGGCTAAGTGGCGTCGGCTCATGGGGCGGGAGGTAAGCACTTTCGGGAGAGCGCCACAAGGCATTACTGCAAACAAATGGCTGCTCAAGTCGCTCGAGTGCCCGATGCGACGCCGGGGTGAAAAATCGCCCACCTCATTGGTGAATGTTGCTTTGGTGCGGCCTCGCTTTTTCTAAAATACGGACAATCCGCCGGCTTTGACGTGGTTATGCATATTGGCCGGGCGGACCAGGACATGATTTGCGCAGGCTGGACGGCCTGCGCGAACTGCGGGCGATCACTTGGCGGCAGCATCCACCTGCATCATGCCGAAGAGATTGTTTTCGGTGTCATTGGCGTAAGCGAGCCAGCCGACGCCGGGGATCGGCATCTTGGGGACGCAGACCTGGCCGCCGGCTTTTCCCACCTTGGTGGCGTAGGCGTCCACCGAGTCGACATCCACGGTGCACACGAAACCGATGACGGCTTGGGGCGGTTGCGGCTTCGGGCCCATGCGCGGGTGCAGGCCGCCATTGATGCCGCGTTGCTCGTCGGGACCGGTGGTCACGAGCCAGTAGGGCATCGGGCCGTCCCATTTCTGGAAGGCCCAACCAAAGAGAGATTCGTAGAACTTGATCGCGCGAGCCGGGTCGTCGGCCTGTATTTCGAAATGAATGGGACGGGGCATGGAGGAGGTGGGTTCGACGGGCATCCTGCGCTAGCGCCGGCTACAGTCAAAAATCATGCGACCGAATCCGGATAATACCGCGCCCAGTCTCGATAAGGCGCGATGGGCCGAGCTTACGCCTTGCCGGCGGCGCGCTCCGCGCAATCCTGCGGGCATGGCGATTTTCGGTCCATTCTCTGTCGCGCAGTCCCAGACGCCCCGCAACGCGCGCTTTGCCGCCGCGTTCGCTTATGTGCGCGAGGCGCTGACGGCCGGCTCGCCCGCGCGCCGCCGGATCGAGGCACTGGCCGAGGGAGGCTCGGAGAAGATCGAGCTGACCGACGGCGTCTTCGCGATCGAACAGGTTTACCGGACCAAGCCGCGCCCGGAGGGTTTTTTCGAATCGCATCGCAAATACATAGACGTGCAGGTCGTCGTGACCGGTGCCGAGCTGATGGAGGTGGAGGACATCTCGCGGCTGACCGTCAGCCAGGCGTACGATCCCGAGCGCGATTACCTGAAGTATGTCGACACCTCCACCGCCTCGCGGCTGATCGTGCGCGCGGGCGACGTGGCGGTTTTTTATCCGACCGATGGCCACATGCCGACGCTGCAACGGGCGGGACAGTCTGAACTCGTGCGCAAGACCGTGGTGAAGGTCGCGGTGGATTGAGCGCATGAACTACCGGCATCATTACCACGCGGGCAACTACGCGGACGTGTTCAAACACGCGCTGCTGCTCCAGCTCGTGCGCGGCATGCAGCGCAAGGAGAAGGGCTTTCTCTATCTCGATACGCACGCCGGCCGGGGCGGCTACGACTTGAGTGCGACGACCCTGTTGCCGGACGGCCGGGAACGCCCGCCGGAGTTTCCGCAGGGCATCGGCCGGTTCTGGGACGCGACGGGTCTGCCCGCGCCGCTGGCCGACTACGTGGCCACGGTCCGCGCCTTCAATGAGCGTCGCGGGGTCGCGGCAGGTGAACTCACTTACTATCCCGGTTCGCCGTGGATCGCGCAGTCGCTGCTGCGCGCGCAGGACCGGGCGGCGCTGTGCGAGCTGCGGGCCGACGACGCCGAGGCGCTGGAGATCGACTTCGGCCGGACGGCCAACGCCGTGGTGCACACCATGGACGGTTACACGGCCGTGAAGGCGATGCTGCCGCCGCCCGAGAAGCGCGCGCTGGTGCTGATCGATCCGCCGTTCGAAAGTGCGACGGAGTTCGCCGATATCCTCACGGCGTTGCGCGACGGGTTGAAGCGCTTTCCGAGCGGCGTCTTTGCCGTGTGGTACCCGATCACGGAGCGCGCGCGCAGCGAGGCATTCCTGCAGGACTTACTCGCGCTGGCGCCGCCGCCGGCGCTCGTGGCGGAGCTGCGGATTGCCGCGGAACACTCCGCGGTGCGGATGAAGGGCTGCGGGCTGCTCGTGCTGAATCCGCCGTGGCGGATCGACGAGGAGTTTCGCGCCGTGCTGCCCGAACTCGTGCGCCGGCTCGGCATCGACGACGGGGCGTTCGGCCGCGTCAGCTGGCTCGTGCCGGAAAAGTGAACCGGCTCAGGCCGACTGCTGCTGCGGGCGGTGCGTGAGGCGGGTGGCCGTGAAAGGCAGCGGGTCGAACGCGACGCGCGGATTGGGCAGGGAGGGCGCCTTGAACATCGGACGTCCCCACAGCACATCGCGCAGCATCGCGGGCGCCGCCGGCTTGCGCATCCCGGGCGGCATCGCCGCCGGGCGCAGGCTCGGGTGGTGGGGGAAGTGCGTCATGGCTTGGTTCTCGTTAGGTCGGTAGTACCTAATACAGAACCCGCCGGGTGCGCAAATGTTCCAGGAAAAATCGGCCGCACACCCGACCGGCCAACCTGCGGCGGGTTGTACCGGTGACGAGGGCGGGGGAATCGGCGGGCCGCCTACCCCTAGGCGGCCCGCCATTGCTATTTCTACCCCAAACTCTCCCGCTAGGCGGGAGAAATTATATGGTCTACGCGACGCGCCGCTGGCGGGCGGCGAGCCGGTGACTGACGGTCTCGCGCTTCGGCACGACGATGGAGAGCACGCCGTCGCGGAGGTCGGCGCGCAGCTCCTCGAAATCGAGCCCGAGGCCGAGCCGGAGCTTGAGCTGGTAGTCGCGCTGCACGTTCTCGAGGTGCAGGGCCTGCCAGTTCACGCGGACGAGATGCGGTTTGCGGGCGGTGATGATCAGATCCGGACCGCGGGAGACGATCTCCACCCCGGCGGCCTCGACGCCCGGGACGAGGACGACGAGTTTCAGCGCCTGCGGCAGATCCGTGCACTCAAAGCGCGGTTGGCGGAATCCGTTGAGGGATTCGGCGGGCGCGAGCGGATTGCTGGGACTGAGGGATGGGATGATCGTATGCATGGACGTAGGTTCTCGGCGGTTTTTCCACCGGCGGGTCTCCTGGGAGATTCGACTGAACCCTTGGTAGGGTCTCGTCAGGCCAGGCAGCCCGCGTCGGTGAGTTTGGAAGCCCAAATGGACGCGCACTGACACTGCTGCAGCTGACGCTGCAGGCCCATGCCCATGACGGCCTTCGTGAACGAAGTGCCGGCCGTGAGGCGATGAACTGGAGTGGCGGTTGCCATTGGGTTTACGTCTTGGACGATGCATTGGTGAATCGGTTCCACAAGTATTTTCTAAAGCGGGAAGCGTGCCAGCTGTGACATAGCGCGTGAACTTGCGCCGGCGCGCCAGCGGCGGCAGGCTGCCGGCATGAATTCCATGCATGACACGAAGACAACCGTGGCCGAGCTGCGCGCGCGCGTGATGGCCTTCGCCCGCGAGCGCGATTGGGAGCAGTTTCACTCACCGAAAAATCTCAGCATGGCGCTCGCCGCCGAGTCGGGCGAGCTGATGGAGCATTTTCTCTGGAGCGAATCGCGCGCGTCGGCCGACACCGTGCGCGATGCGAAGAAACGACCCGGGATCGAGGACGAGATCGCCGATGTCGTCATCTACGCGCTCGAGTTCGCCAACATCTGCGACATCGACCTCGCGGCGGCCATCGAGGCGAAACTCGCGAAGAACGCGAAAAAATATCCGGTGGAGAAGGCGCGCGGCCGGTCGGCGAAGTACAACGAGCTATGAAAAAATAAAATAGCGGAGCCGTGGCGGGCTCCGCTGCGCGCGGGAAACGTTGACAGATCGTTCAGGGCCTGCCGCCGAACGTCACGAAGTCGTCCAGCTCGAGCCACTCGAACCACGTGGCGATATCCTCGCGGTGCGCGGCGTTCTTGCGGTGCACGTCGTTGAAGAAGGCGCGGGTGTCCGGCGGGGTCGGGGTCAGTTGTTCGATCCAGGCCGACCAGGCGGCGATTTCCGAGGCGTGACGCTTCGGCTGGCAGTGCGCGAGCACGTAGGCGAGCACCTCGCTATCGTTCTTGCCCGCCTTGATCTCGGCGAACAGCGCGTCGGGGTTGAGTCCGGTGAAGGCGAGGAAGCGCTGGTCGATCGGGCAGTTGTAGTGGAACTCCCCGTTGGTGCCGGCGACGACGGCGCGCGCCTTGTCGATCAAACGCGGGAGGTGCGCAAAGCCGCCGAGACGTGTGCGCGGACTGCGCGGCGGGTGACGGGTGAGGTCGGGCGCACTGTAATTGACCGCACCGCCTTGGACGGCGGCGGGGTGGGTGTAGGACTTTTTGATGTCGGACATGGAAATTATTCAGGGCTGGGGATGCGCGGGCCGCCGTGGCAGGCGCAGCCGGGCGAGCACGGCGCGGCGGCCGGCGGAGTTTTTTCGCCTACGCCCATGAGGCCGTAGCCGCCGGTGATGACGCGTCGCACGGGCTCACCCGTGTCGGGGTGCCGGGTCAGCGGGATGTCCTTCATGCTCTGCACGACCTCGAAGCGCCGGGGCGTTTCGCCGGGACGGGGCGGGACGGTTTCGTAGACGTAGGTGGCCATCGGGGAGACAAACTAACAAGTAGTGATTACCTGCATTCGCAAGTCCGCGTATCCGTGTTGCCGTGGTCGCGCCGCCCTGCCAATCCACGGGCCGTGAAAACCTCCGCCACGCTCGAACGCTACTACGTGCTCCCGTGCTGCCTGCTGCTGCTCAACCTCTGCAACGAGATCATCTCGTACAAGGCGCGGCTCATCCACGACGGTTTCCTGCGCACGCTCTTCATCATGGGCATGGTGCTTTTCGGGGCGTCGCTGGTGGCGTTCGCCATCGCGCCGGGCCTCGTGTGGGCCGTGCAATCGCTGCGCCGCACCAGCCGTTCGCATGGCGGCGGCGTGGGCGAGGTGCTGTTTCTCAGCGCGCTCGGCGTGGTCATCTTCTGGCTCTACTATCGCAATTACCTCATCGGCACCGAGGCGATCCTGCCCGCCGCCTGGCGCAACAGCCTGCTGCCTTGAGCAGCATTATTTCCACTCCGCCCGGATCTCTTCGGGCGTGCGGCCTTGGGCGCGCAGCGTGCGGAGGGCGAGGGCGTCGTGGCGCTTGGCCAGCCGGACGCCGTGCTCGTCCGTGACGAGAGGGCAGTGGTAGAACGCCGGCGGCGTCAGCCCGAGCGCGTGGTAGAGCAGCAGTTGCCGGAAGGTGGACATCAACAAATCTGCGCCGCGCACGATCTCGGTGATGCGCATCTCCGCATCGTCGACCACGCAGGCGAGCTGGTAGCTCGGCACGTCGTCCTTCCGCCAGACGAGAAAGTCGCCGAACTCGCGGCCGGCCACGGCTCGTTGCGAGCCAAGGCCGCCGTCGGTGAACTCCACGGGCGCGCCGTCGGGCACGTGGAAGCGCCAGTTCACGCCTTCGCGCGGCCACTCGGCGCGCTGGGCGCGAGCGTGGGTCGTCAGGTTCTCCGGGCGGCAGGTGCCGGGATAATGCGGCTCGTCGGCCGTCTCGTGCGGCGCGGCGGCGGCGGCTTGCACGTCCTTGCGCGAGCACGTGCAGGGATAAATCACTCCGGCCGCGCGCAACCGCTCGAATGCCGCGCTGTAGCGCGCGGTGCGCCGGCTCTGTTCGTAGGGTGCGTGCGGTCCGCCCGCGTCCGGGCCCTCGCTCCACACGCAGCCGAACCAGCGGAGGTCCTCGACCATGGCGAGGGCGTATTCGAGTTTGCAGCGGGCGTGGTCGAGGTCGTCGTTGCGCAGGATCAGCTCGCCGCCCGCCGCGCGGGCCCGCTCCTGGGCGGTCCAAAAAGTCCGGGCGTGCCCGAGGTGCAGGTAGCCGGTGGGCGAGGGGGCGAGCCGGCCGCGGTAGACTGGAGGGGGCTTGACCACCAATCCTCACTAACGGACACCCATGCCGGCAGACAACTCCGGTCTGAGATTTCGGTTTATTAGTGCGCCTGAGTGTGAATTAGTGGTTTTCCGAAATGAAATCACTCTGTGTCTACTGTGCCTCCAGCGACCGCATCGCCACGAAGTACCTCACGGTGGCCACCCGGGTCGGCGCCGAGATCGCCCGCCAGCGCTGGGCGCTCGTCTACGGCGGCGGCAAGACGGGCCTGATGGGCGCGGTCGCGCGCGGCGTGAAGGACCATGGCGGGCGCGTGATCGGCGTCATCCCGGAGTTCATGAAGGCGCGCGAGCTGGAGTTCACCGAGGCCGACGAGCTCATCTCCGTCCTCACGATGCGCGAGCGCAAGATGCTCATGGAGACGCGGGCCGACGCCTTCCTCGCGCTGCCGGGCGGCTGGGGCACGCTGGAGGAGCTGCTCGAGATCCTGACGCTCGCGCACCTCGAGGTGCTCCACAAGCCGGTCGTCATTCTCAACCAGGACGGCTACTACGACGACCTGCTCCGGATGTTCGACCGCGTGGTGGAGGAGAAATTCATGCACGCCACCATCCGTGGCAAATACGCCGTCGCCCGCACGGTGGAGGAGATTTTCCCGCTCATCGAGCAATGGACGCACCAGCCGGGCGACGCCAAGTGGTTCCAGACGAAATGACGATGGAGCCGTGGCGCGCACAACTGCTGGCGCAGCTCCGCGCCTACGCGACGCGGCCGCTCGACGCCGGCGAGGCGGCGATGCTGGCCGAATACGCACCCTTCATCGCGGCGCACACCGACTGCCTTTGGCGCACCTGTTGGCCCGGCCATCTCACGGCTTCGGCGTGGATCGTCGACCCGGCGCGGCAGCGCACGCTGCTGACGCATCACCACAAGCTCGACCGCTGGCTCCAGCTCGGCGGACACGTCGACGGCGAGCCCGACCTGCTCGCCTCCGCACTGCGCGAGGCGCAGGAGGAGTCCGGCCTCACGAGGCTGCGGCCGGTTTCCGCGGAGATTTTCGACATCGACCGGCACCTGATTCCCGAGCGCAAGGGCGAGCCGGCGCACTGGCACTACGATGTGCGTTTCCTGATCGAGGCCGACCCGGCGGAGCCTCTCGTCGTCAGCGACGAGTCAAAAGACCTCGCGTGGGTGCCCCTCGCCGAGGTGGCGAAGCTCAACCCGTCCGAATCGCTCACGCGGATGGTGCGGAAGACGGTGAACTTGGCTTAGCGGTGTGGGTGGATCCCTTGTTAATTATTAGTCGAGCTACGGGGCTAAGCTTATATCTGTGCGTTAATTCTCTTTGGGAGTATTTAATCCTTTGTTAATAAGCTAAATCAGCTATTGAGTATCTGTGCATTATCTGTGCGTATTTGGTTATGCCACGCCCGCCGACACTCTCTGCCAATGCGCTGAAGCTGCAGCTGCAGGCTCAAGGATTTGGAACGGCGCAGGCACTTGCGGAGCAAATGGGCGTGGATCGCTCCACGGTGTCTCGTGCCTTATCCTCGCTGGGTGATGAAGTGCTGCGGATGGGAGCGGCGAGGCGAACTCGCTATGCGTTGCGCCGTACGTTGCGGACGCTCGGCCGCCGCTGGCCGCTTTACCGGATGGATCAAGCGGGACGCGCGCATGAATTCGGCACTTTGCACACCGTGCATGGCGGCTGTGTGATCGAGTCCGCCGCCTGGCCGGCCTGGCTGGAGCGCGAATATCCGCAGGGAGTGTTTCCTGGTTTGCCGTTTTTTCTCTCCGATGCACGACCGCAGGGATTCATTGGCCGGTCCATTGCACGCAGCCTGGGTGGCACGCTGCGCTTTCCGACCGACCCGCGCGACTGGCAGGACGACGATACGCTGGCATATCTCGTGGCGCACGGCGCCGAGCTTCCGGGCGACTGGATTGCGGGTGACGCGATGCTCGAGGCCGCGCACACGGTGGTGATTTCTGTGATCGCAGACCCAGCCCGAGCGGAAGCCTACGCGCAGCGTGCGACGGCCGCGATGCAAGGCGAAGTGGTGGGTTCTTCCGCCGCGGGCGAGCAACCTAAGTTCACGGCCTGGGTTGGCGACCGGGCCGACCCGCGCGCGGTGCTCGTGAAGTTCTCCCCGCCTCTCGATTCTCCGAGCGGGCGACGCTGGGGCGATTTGCTCGTGGCCGAATCACTTGCGGCGGACGTGCTGCTCTCCCACGGTCATGCGGCGGTGCGCACGGACTTGCTCGACGGTGGCAACCGGCGGTTTCTCGAAATCGTGCGATATGACCGTGTGGGGGCGCGCGGCCGGCGCGGGTTGCTCACGTTGCATGCGGCTGAAGCAGGTCTTGTTTCCGAAGCGGCGGAGAACTGGCCCGCGGTGGCGGGCGCGCTGCTCGGATCCGGGTTTCTCGCCCCGGACGATGCCGCGGCACTGCGGCGGCGCTGGTGTTTTGGCCGCCTGATCGCCAACACCGACATGCACCTCGGCAACGCCGCGCTGTGGTTTGATCCGCCGGCTCCGCTGCGGCTTGCGCCATCCTACGACATGCTGCCCATGCTCTATGCGCCCGGCCCGCAGGGCGAAATCGTCCCGCGCGAGTTTCGGCTGGCGCCGCCTGCGCCTGCCCTGCGCGAGGATTGGCGCCAAGTGCTGCCCTGGGCGGTGGAATTTTGGCGCCGCCTCGCGTCGGATGCGCGGGTGTCGGACGATTTCCGGCGCATCGCGGTGAACGGTATCCAGGTGGCAAAGCACGCGGAAGCCTGAGCCGGGAACAGGTCCGTGAACTGCTGGGTCCGTCCGCACTGGCGCGCCGGCCCTTTTGCCTGCGGGTGAAGGACTATCTGTAGAGAGAGATCACGTCCTCGTTGCGCACCCAGCCGGTCTGGCCGCCGGTGAAGTTCAGGCGCGTCCAGCCGAGGAAGGTTTTGTCGGCCACGGCGATCGAGCCGGCCGAGAGCGGCGAGGTCTTTTGCGCGGTGTCGGCTTCGGTCGGAATGCTGCGGAGCAAACTCGGCTTCCAGACAATGACGGCCGCGGGATCGGCGAGCTGACCGTAGGTGCGCAGGCTGAATGTCGCCGCCGCGGCGAGCAGGATGGCCACGAGGATGGCGCCCAGCGCCGTGGGCCGGGCCCAGCCGCCGATCTTCTTGTAGCCTTTCAGCAAAAGCACGATCAGCGCGGCGGCGATGAGCAACGAGGCGGCGACGAGCACCAGCTGCCACTCGGCGGGTGAGGCGGCGCGCGCCAGTTCGTAGCGGCCTTCGCCGCGGGAAAACTCCACGAGCTCCGGCGGCGCCATGCCGGAGCGCTGCAACCCGAGGGCGAGATCCCAGCGGGTGGTCTCGTGGCGCGGGTTCAGCACGAAGCCGCTGGTCCAGTGCGCGGTGGCCTCGGCCCAGCGGTCCTGCTGGGCGAGCGCCAGTCCGAGATTGTGCCGTGCGGTCCAGTCGGCCGGGGCGTTCGCGACCGTGGTGCGCCAGGCGGCCTCGGCGACGCCGAATTCGCTGCGCTTGTAGGCATCGCCCGCGCCGTCGGCGCGGAGCGTACCGGGCACGAGCAGCAGCGCCAGAGTGAAGAGGAACGGCAGCAGATGGCGCGGGGCAAACAGCGAGAACGGCGGCCAGCCGGGTACCTTGACGGTCTGCAACGCGTTCTCGGCGCGGCTCAGCCAGTCCTTCGGCAGCGCGCCATCGCGGCCGTGCAGGGTGCGGTCGGCCTCGGTCCAGAGTGCGGCCCAGACGGGCGCGGCGTCCTTGGAAAAAATGGTCACGCGACCGTGCACGAGCGGCGCGCCGGGCGCGGCGTGCGGGATTTCCCAGAGGGCGGTGGCGTGATCCTGCCAGAGCCGGAGCTGAGCGCTGAGCGCGGAGGACGGGACGCCGGACGCGCGGATTTCCGCCAGCAAACTGACGAGCGCGGCGCGGGCTTCGCGGCGGCGGCGCTGCGGGTCGTGGGCGCGCGAACGCGCGGCGGCGAGCCAGCCCCAGACGAGCAGCACCAGAGCGGTGGCCGGCAACGTGGCCGCGAGCCAGAGGCCGCCGGTGTTGAACGGCGCAAAACTGCGGCCGGGTCCGGGCAGCGGGTCGCGGGGGAGATTTTCCGGCGGGACGGGCGGCACGGCGGTCGGTGCGACCTGAGCCGCGGGTTGGGTGCTGCCCGACGGCAGGTTGAGCGAAAATTGCACGGGCCCGGTCGGGGTGGCCGTCTGGATCGGGGCGACGCCGGGGCCGACGTTCACCGTCACGGGCTCGGTCGTGATGGTCTTGTAGGTGCCGCTCGCGGTGTCGAAGTAGGTGAACTTGACCGGCCCGAGCGTGTAGCGGCCGGGCTTGGCGGGCACGAGCACCACGTCCTCGCTCAGCGTGCCCTCGAACAGCGAGTTGTCCTTCATCGCGCGCTTGGATTTCGGCTGCACGACCTGGAAATCGTTCGAGACTTCGCGCTGCGGCAGGCCGGCGATGTCGGGCCAGTTGCCCGTGCCGGCGAGCTCGAGCGTCCACGTCACGGGCTCGCCGACGGCGGGCGCGGTGGGCACGACCTTGGAAACGAGGCCGAACTGGCCGACGGCGCCGGAGAAGTCCGCCGGGCCCGACGGCAGCGGGCGCACCGCGACCTCGATCGGCTCGGTCGTGAGCACGCGCTGCTCGAGCGAGGGCGAGGAGAAGAAGCCGAAGCCGGAGGTGCCGACCTGCATGTTCACGATCTGGCTCGCGGGCTTGATCATGAAGTTGCCCGGCTGCTTGACATAGCCACGGGTGGTCTGGGTGGCGACGAGGCGGCGCTCGCCGCGCAGCATCGTTTCGGACGGCTCCGGCTTGCTCCATTCCTCGATGACCAAAGGCGCGGGCTGCCAGTCGACCGCGCTCGCGAGCGAGTGAAAATAGCGTTTCACCATGCTGAGCGTGTAGGTGACGGGGAAAACCTCGCCCGCCCACACGGTGACCTTGGGAATGGTGATCTTGACGGAGGAGATGTCGTCCAGCGCCACACCGGTGTTGCCCACCGTGGCGTCACCCACCGTGTAAGTGGCAGCGGCGACGCGCACGGGGCCCTTGTCCGTCGGTACGTCGAACGCCGGGATGGCGATTGTGGCGCGCCTGGTCGGGCGGACGGGGTAGGTGAACGAGAAGCGGCGCGTGACCTTGAAGTTAACCATCTCGGTCTGGCTGCTGGTGGAGGGACGGCCGAAGACCAGGCCGTCGACCTGCGGGAGCCGGAGATTGTCGGCGTCGGGTTCGCAGTTCTCGAAACTCAGCGACAGCTCGCTGACTTGGTTGAAGCCGAGCTGCCCGCCGGGCGGATCCCAGCGGACGGTTTGGGCGCGCAGTGTCGTGCCTGTGACGAGGGTGGCGACAAGCGTGCAGAGGAGGAGCAGGGGCGCGGCTCGCGTCGGCAAGGATGTAGGCGCCTGCTTGCAGGCGACAGTGCGCAGGGTCGCCTGCAAGCAGGCTCCTACAGGTCGGGAATGAGCGGCGAACATGGAAAACGAAAAGGGCATCACCAATCCTTGCCTTTCTTGGGCTGCTTCTGCTGCTGGCCTTGCATGATCTGTTGGAGCTTGGCGGGAGAATCCTGATTGCGGACCTGATCGAGCTTTTGGAGCGGCATGGCGAGGTCGGGGTCGAGCGGCTGCTCCTCCTTTTTCTCCTTCTGGCCGCCGACCTTCTGGGTCTGCTGCTGGGGCTTCGGTGGAGGCGGGTTCTTTTTGTCCTGCTGGTCCTTCATATCACCGAAGGCATCCTGCTTTTGCTGCTGTGGGGTTTGCTGGTCCTGTTTCTGTTGCTCGGACTGTTGCTGCTTCTGCTGCTCCTGCTGGTTCTGGTCCTGGTTTTGATTCTGCTGGTTTTGTTGGTTCTGCTGCTGCTGTTGCTTCTGTTGATCCTGTTTTTGCTGGTCCTGCTGTTTCTTTTTTTCCTCTTCCTGCTTCTTGCGCAGCTCCTCCAACTCCGCGCGCAGGCGCGGCCAGTCGGCGGCCTGGGCGTCCAGTTTCTCGCCGAGGTCGACCGCCTGCAGGGCGTCGCTGATGACGCCCTCGGGCGCCTGTTGCTGGGCGGACTTGATGCGCTGGCCGTAGGTGATGGTCGTCTGGGCGAACTCGGCGCAATCCTTCGCCGCGAGCGCGTCCTTGGCCGAGAGCCGCACGACCGTGGTCGAAAGCGGACCAGCCAGCGTGTCGGCGGTGGTGGGCGTCTCCGCGGCGGCGACGGTGGGCGGAGCGCCGAGGGCTGAGAGCCAGAGGAGGGCCAGGACCAGGCTGGCGGAGGCGGCAGTCCTGGCGCTTTGCATTCCGCGTTCCGCATTCCGCGTCCGGGCCTTGCCCAGCGGCAGCGCGCGTTCGCGCGGGCGGACGGGGAATTCGGCCCAGAAACTGATGAAGAGCAGCAGCAGACCCGGCGCGAGGAACCACTGGAAGCGCTCGATGAGCCGCGCCGTGTTCTTCTCGGAGAACTGGCCTTTCTTGCCGGCCTCAACCGTCTGGCGCAGCAAGGCGGCGAGGTCGACCCATGAGCTGGCGTCGGAGTACGCGCCGCCGGTGACCTGCGCGAGTTCCTGCAAGGTGGAACTGTTGAGCCGCGAGAGCACGACGGCGCCGCGGTCGTCCTTCACGAAGCCACCCAACGAGTCGGGGATGAATGAACCCACGGCCGTGCCGACGCCGAGGCCGATGACGCGGATGCCCTTGGTCTTCATCTGCTCGATGAGCGGCTTCCAGTCCTCGTCGGTCGCCTCGCCATCGCTCAGGATGATGAGGTAGCGGTCCGCGGCGGAGGTGCCGAAGGCCTGGATGGAGGTCTCGAGCAGCGCCCGGTAGTTGGTGCCGCCCTCGGGCAGATAGTCGGGGTTCAGCGAAGGCAGAAACTCCCGCAAGATCTCGTAGTCGGCGCTGAGCGGGCTCTGGAGGAACGCCGTGCCGGAGAACAGCACGAGGCCCACGCGCTCGCCCTTCAGGCCGTCGAGCAGCGAGGTGATGAGCAGCTTCGTGCGCTCGAGGCGCGACGGCTTCACGTCCTGCGCGAGCATGGATTTCGACAGATCGACGGCGATAAGCACCTCGCGCGACTGGTCGAAGACCTGCTCCTCGACGACGCCCCACTGCGGCCGGGCGAGGGCGATGATGCACAGCGCCAGGCCGAACCACAGCCAGAGGCGCGGGCGCGTCTCGGCTGTCGTATGCTGTGTGCCGAGCGAGACGTCGAAGGCGCCCGCCCAGGCGCGGGCGATCTTGGGCCAGTTGGCCGCGGCCTGCGCCCGGTGCCGCGCCAGTTCCCACGAGAACAGGAGCACGAGCGGCACGAGCAGCCAGAGCAGATGCGGCGAGTGAAAGTTCATGCGGTTTTCGGAGGTAGGGCCGGACCGCTGGGCCGGCCGGTATCCCGCGGCGCGCCCAGCGGTCGCGCCCTACCTTTGGGCCATTGCGGCGGCACGGCGAAGAGCGCGCCGAGGAACAGCAGCACCGCGCCGGGCGTGGCGAACCACATGAACAGCTCCGTGGTGATCAGGTAGGACTTTGCCTGGAATTCGATCTTCTGGGCCTTGTCGATGGCGGCGAAGGCCTTTTCCGCCGTGTCGATGTCCATCGCGCGGAAGAATTTTCCGCCGGTCGCGTCGGAGATGGCGTGCAGCTGGCCTTCGTCGAGGTCGGAGATGGCGCGGCGGTAGCCGATCTTGTTGCCGCTGTCGTCGAACACCGGCATGGGCACGAGGCCGTCGCGGCCGGCGCCGATGGTGTAGACCGGCACGGCGCGTGAGCGGGCGATCTCGGTGGCTTGCTCGGGCGTGAGCAGCCCGCGGTTGTTGGCGCCGTCGGTCATGAGCACGACGAAGGCGCCCTTGCGCTTGTTGCCCTCTTCGCGGCCGGCCTGCTCGAGGCGCGTGAGCGAGACGCCTAGGCCGTCGCCGATGGCGGTGCCGTCCTCGATCATGCCGATCTTGAGGCGCTCGATCTGGCGCGCGAGCCAGTCGTGATCGAAGGTCAGCGGAGCGAGCGTGTACGCGCGGCCGGAGAAGACGACGAGCCCGATGCGGTCGCTCGTGCGCTGGTTGATGAAGGCCTGGATGATGGGCTTGATCGCCTGGAGGCGGTTGATGCGCTCGCCGCCGCGCTCGTAATCCTCGGCCAGCATCGAGCCGGAGAGGTCAATGGCCAGCATCAGGTCGTAACCCTGCTGCTTCACCTCACGCTTGTCCTCGACGATCTGCGGCCGCGCCAGCGCGAGCACGAGCAGCACGAGCCCGGCGGTGGCCAGGTAGGCGGGCCAGCGCGAGGTGGGGAGGATGGTCGGTTTGTGCCACGCGGCGGCGAACGGCACCACGAGCACCGGCGCGCCGCGGCGCCCGCGCACCCACACGAGCAGCGGCAACGCCAGCAGCGCCAGCAGCCAGAGCGGATCGTGGAAGGTGTAGTTGGTGAACGTCATTCGACGAAAACTCCAAACGCCAAATTCCAAACGCCAAAGCCAGCAGCGCGCGGCTGGCAGCGCGATTCGGTGGGCGTGGTTTGGGATTTGGACATTTGGCGTTTGAGATTTGCCGCTGCGCTAGCGGCGGTTGCCTGCCGCCATGCGGGTGTGGAAGAAGCGGACGAGCGCCTCCAGCCGTTCCTCGTCCGTGCGGACGGTGAGGCGGCTGAGCGGGTCGGGGAAGAGATCGCGGAACTTCTGCTCGCGCTCGGCCACCCAGGCGGCGTGCGCGGCGCGTTGCGCGGCCGAGGCGGCGTTGAGGTTCACGAGCCGGCCGGCGACGGGATCATAGGCCGTGAGCATGCGTCCGGTGGGCAGCTCGCGCTCCCAGGGATCGTCGACGCGGAAACCCATCGTCTGATAACGCCGGGTCAGCACGGTCCAGCCCTCGGGGGCGATGCACGGGGGAAAATCGCCCAGCCAGATCATGATGCTGTGGCGCGGCGCGGCGTGCGCGAGCATCCGCCAGGGAATGATGGCATGCTGAGTGCCGAGTGCCGGGTGCTGAGCGCCAGAATCAGCGGCCGGCTTTTCCGGCCCTCCGCGCTCCGCGTCTAGCCCTCCGCTGTCCAACGCCGGCGCGGGCTTGCCGAGCAGCGTGGCGGCGGCGTGCATGATCTGGCCGCGACCGCGCACCGGCTCCTTGAGCGTGTAGCCTTCCGGCGAGGCGTGCAGGTAGCCGACGCGGTCGCGGTTGACGGCGCCGAGCATCATGACGAGGCCGGCGAGCTCGAGCAGCGCCTCGCGCTTGGATTGCGCGCCGGAGCCGAACTGCAGGCTGACGCTGTCCTCGAACACGATGAGCAGCGTGACTTCGCGTTCCTCGATGAATTTTTTCCGGTAAGGCTCGCCGAGGCGGGCGGTGACGTTCCAGTCGATGTCGCGGATGTCGTCGCCGTAAGTGTATTTGACGACCTGATCGAACTCCATGCCGCGGCCGCGGAAGGCCGAGCGATACTCGCCGCTGAGCACGTTCTCCACCGCATGGCGCACGCGCCACTCCAGCTGCCGCAGGAGCGCGAGCTGGGAGGTGACGAGGGAAGTGTGCTCTGTAAGGGGGTTCGGCATCGCGGGGTTTTTCAGTTGGTAGGGTGAACCGCGGCTCGGCGGGACGCCTCGCCCTACCACGGGAAATCAGACCTTGGCCGGCACAGGCGTGCGCTCGAGGACTTGGGCGAGGATCTTGTCGGCGGTGAGTTCCACGGCCTCGGCCTCGTAGGTCAGGCCGACGCGGTGGCGGAGGGCGTCGTGGAAAATCTCCTGCACGAGGGCGGGCGAAAGGTAGTCGGAACCGCGCAACCAGGCGAGGGCGCGGCCGGCCTGGAAGAGCGCGAGCGAGGCACGGGGCGACGCGCCGAAGTTCAGCAGGCGGCGCGGGCCGCCGCCGGCCCGTCCGGACTCGGCGCCGTTGCCGTTGCCCTCGGCCGCCGCGGCGAGCTCGCGCGTGCCGCGCACGAGCGCAAGGATGTAGGCCTGCACGCCGGGCGAGACGTGCACGGCGTCGACCTGCGCGCGGAGCGCGAGCAGTTCCTCGCCGCTGGAGACGGGCTGGAGCTCGGGCGCCTTGGTGACCTGGCCCCACATCTCCATCATCTGCGCCTCCTCGGTGGCGGACGGGTATTCGACGAGCAGCTTGAAGAGGAAACGGTCGGTCTGCGCCTCGGGCAGCGGGTAGGTGCCCTCCTGCTCGATCGGGTTCTGCGTCGCCATGACGAAGAAAGGCTTCGGGAGCTTGTGCGAGCCGCCGCCGATGGTGACCTGCCGCTCCTGCATCGCCTCGAGCAGGGCGGACTGGACCTTGGCGGGCGCGCGGTTGATTTCGTCGGCCAGCACGAGGTTGGCGAAGATCGGGCCCTTGTGCGTGGCGAAGGCGCCGTCCTTCGGCGAGAAGATCATCGTGCCCACGACGTCGCTCGGCAGCAGGTCGGGGGTGAACTGGATGCGCTCGAACTGGACGCCGAGGGCGGTGCCGAGCGACTTGATGAGGAGCGTCTTGGCGAGGCCGGGCATGCCTTCGAGGAGCACGTGACCGTTGGCCAGGAGGGCGACCAACATGCGTTCGACGACGGCGTCCTGGCCGATGACGGCCTTGCCGATTTCAGCGCGGAGTTTTTGGGACCAAGCGGGGCCGTTAATCATAAGGGTGTAGTGAAGGGAGGCGGGAGGAAGCTGACAAGAGCCGAACAGGTGAAAGCCGCGGCGTCTGCGGCGAAAGGCGGCAGGCGGGGGTTGATTTGACTGTGGGCTGGGCAGTTGGTTTCAATTTCCGGGTAAACCATGGCCGATTTCCCCGACATCGTTGAAGCGCCGCTGCGTGCGCGGTTTGTCTCCCTGGGCGTGCGGCCGGAGGACGTGGAGGAACGGTTCGTGCGTGGGACGGGGGCCGGCGGCCAGAAGATCAACAAGACCTCGTCGACGGTCGCTCTCCGCCACCGGCCGACCGGAGTCGAGGTGCGGATCCAGGACGAGCGCTCGCAAAGCCAGAACCGGGCGACGGCGTGGCTCGCGCTGGCCCAGAAACTGGAATGGCGCCGGGCCGAGGCGGCCAACGCCGCCCAGGCCGAGCGCGAACTCGTCCGCCGGCAGAAGCGCCAGAAATCCCGCGGCCAGAAGGTGCGGATGATCCAGTCCAAGAAACACCGCGCGAAGATCAAATCGGCTCGCGGCCGCGGATACGATGATTAGCCGTTCAGTTCCTGTTTAAAATGGACGATGGTCACCACTTGCAGGGTGCGGTCCGAAATGGCGTAGATGATCCGATAAGGAGGCTCGTGCACCTCCCTGAACTGGGCCTCGGGATATTCGTGCACCCGGTGTCCCCGGGTTGGAGCCTGTGCAGCTGCTTCGATTCTCGCGAGGATTCGCAGGATCATCCGGTCGGCATAAAACGTGGAGTCGCGCGCGATGTAGGCGTGGATGGCCCGCAGCTCGTTTCTGGCCCTGACTGACCAGAGAATGTTCAAGTGTGGCTGGCGAATTCCTTGCGCACGGAGGCGTGCAAAACTGTGCGTCCAGCACGGATGTCGGCCAGACCGGCATCGATTTTCTGGCGAACGTAGACGCGATACATCAGGTCGTCCCACGATGCGTTCGCCGGAAGCTCGCGCACCAGCTTCAGTGCATCGGCCTTGATCCCTTTCCTAGTCTTTTTGACGGCGAGCATGAGGCCAACCATGGAGCCAAAGCTCGCGAAAGCAAGACGCAGGAAATCCAGTGCCGAAGGACCGATGCGCGCGGACGGCTGGTGAGCTTCAGCCGTTGAGCACCGGGGGCTCGGCGGCCGGAGCGGTCGCGACGGCGGGTTGCTCCTTCGCCTCCTTGATCGCTTTGCGCAGCGCGAGCATGGCGCGGGAGATGAAGAACAGGGCGAAGACGTGGAAGCCAACCGGCATCCAGGACTGCATCGGCACGTAGATCAGTGCGTCGATCGTGTAGAGCACGATGCCGGTGATGAAGGCCCACACGTGGCCGCGGCCGGCGAACCAGCCCAGCCCGAAGATCGTGCCGATCGCCACGGCGTCGATCGCGAAAGCGATGAACTTCATCTGTTGGAAGATCGCGTCGGCGACCAGCGTGAAGCCGAGGCCGATGACGAAGCTCGTTTCGCTGCCCGAGTGAATCATCACCGAGTTGACGAGCGACAGGCCGGCGATCCACCAGAACCAGCGGGCGCCGCCGATGATCTGCGGATCGGATTGGGCGAGGAGGGTGTAGTTAGGCGCGGCCGGAGCCGTCGGTTGAGTGAAGGGATTGTCGGCCATGGCGGGTTATGTGTGTGCGTTCGCCACACTGCCAAAAACTCCCGGCGTGGCGAGCCGCGAGTGACGGCCGCTGCGGTTCTCTCGCGGTCAAGGATACGAGAGGCACCGGCCGCATCGGTTTGTCATCCTGAGCGGAGCGAAGGATCCACGGCGGTGAGTCCATATCACGGCCGAAAGCGTGGATTCTTCACTGCGTTCAGAATGACAGGGACGAAGGAGCGGGCGGTTGGGCGACGTGTCCTACCCGAGCCAATAGCCCAGCAAAGCGAGCAACGCGCCGAGCCCGACGGCCAAGCGGTAGATCAACGGCAGCCGGCGCACGAGCAGGGAGGGCGGCTCGTGCGGGCCGGTCGGCTCAGCCTTGCCGGCCGCGCGCGAGAACCGGGCGGTCTGCGCCCGCAGCGCGGCGGTGCGCAGATTGCTCTGGTGAAAGCCGCGCAGCACGACGCCGAGCAGGCAAAACGACACGCCGACCGCGAGCAGGATTTCGCGGGTGGTGACTCCGATCACGACGTCGGTGTGAGTGGGCGGCATGGGCGGGGTCAGTTGCCAGGGTGATATTTCCGCTCGAGGTGCTGCTCGATGTCCTCGCGGTAGAAGAGCACGTCCTTGAACTGGCCTTGGGCGTAGCGCTCGGCCTGGTCGTTGAAATGCGGCGAAGCCGGGTCGCCGCTCTCGCCGCCGGCCAGCAGGCTCTTCGCGCGCAGCCGCGGGCCGAATTCCACGACGGCGACGAAACTGTTGCCCTTCGTGCCGTAGATTTTCCGTGTCGGCGTGGGCGTCGTCACGCCGAAGGCGGCGAGCGAGCCCCAGAGGGCGGACGTAAACCCGACGGGCAGGCTCGGCTTGGCGTCGTCGAATCCGGCGTCGACTTCGCCGCCGAGGCGCTGGAAGCGGTTGATCTCGCCCCACGGCGTCTGCCAGCGACCGAAATCCTGCTGCAGCTTGGCGACGGCGCGCGCGAGGGTTTCGAGTTTTTGCCGCGGCGTGGTTTCGAAGGCCATGCAGTCGTAGACGGACACGCCCTTTTTCTTGGCGGCGCTGGCGACCTGGTTCATCAGGTCCTGGCCCCAGAAAACCGCCAGCGAGGTCGGCACGGAGTCGACGGAGGAGCACAGGTCCCAGCCGCGCAGAACGGCGATCGGCGCGGCGAGCGAGACCTTGAGCGGGTCGCCGCCGGGCGTGTCGTCGTAGGCTTTCAGGAGCAGCGGCAACAGCGGCTCGAAGGCCGTCAGGCGGTTGTCGTAGGCGGTGGCGATCAGGCCGTCGAGCGTGAAGCCCTTGCGGTCCTCCAGCACACGCACGGCGTGGATGCCGCGGGGGTTCTCGGGGTTGACCGACATGTAGGCGGGATAATCCTGCGGGCGCGGGCTGAAAGGACCAGCGGCGGAGAACGGCCAGTTGTTGGTGTTCTGGATCCAGCCGTTGGGCGGATTGAGCAGCGTGATGGTGTCCTTCACCGCATGCAGGCCGCGCCACTCGGTGGCGGGGTCGCTGCCGTCGACCGGGCGCGTCCAGTCGAAGCGCGGGTCGCGGACCGGCATGAAGTTGCCGTGGAAATACGCGATGTTGCCGTCGGCGTCGGCATAGACGGTGTTGTTGGAGGAGTTCGTGCGCAGCTCCATCACCTCGGCGAACTCGCGGTAACTGCGGGCCTTGGTGCGCAGGTAGGACTGCATGAGCGCCTTGATCGGCTCCGACATGAGCCGCACGCTGATCCAGCGGCCGTCGGCCGCGCGCACGATGGGGCCGTGGTGCGTGAAGTAGGCCGTGATCGTTTTCTCGGCCAGCGTGGCGCCGCTGCGGTAGGGCAGGGTGATTTTTTTGGCGATGAGCGGGCGGGTCCCGTTGCCGTAACGGTAGACAAAGCCGTCGCCGCTCGCGCTGACAGTCTCGGCGTACTCGTCGATCACGTCGCCGCCGCCGGAGGTGTGCATCCAGCCGGCGCGGTCGTTGAAGCCTTGGTAGACGAAGAACTGGCCCCACGTGACGGCGCCGTAAGCGTTCAGGCCCTGCTCGCTGACGGCGTGAACCTCGGGCCGGAAATAGAACGACGTGTGCGGGTTGATCAGCAGCAGGGCGTGGCCGGTCGCGCTGTTGGCCGGAGCGATGGCGAAGCCGTTGGAGCCGCGCGGCTCCGCGGCGGCGGGAGAAACGTTCTTCGCTGGTGGCGGAGCGGTGAGGGTTTTTCCGTAAAACTGCGCGAGGTCGGCGAGGTCGACCGACTCGATGTCGCCGCCGATGCTGCCCTCGGTGAAGCTCAGCGCCATCCACGGCTCGAAGTGCGTAAGGAGCTTCGGCTTCACGGTGGGGTGCGTGTGCAGGTAGTAGTTCAGGCCATCGGCGAAGGCGTCCATCAACGCGCGCAACCAGGCCGGACTCTCGGCGTATTTCGCCTGCAGGTCGGCAGGATCGATGAAGAGCTTCATGCGCAGGTCGCGGTAGAGCTCCTTTTCACCCTCGACCTCGGCGAGCCGACCCAGAGCGTTGATGTAATTCAGTTCGATGCGGTTGAAGTCGTCCTCCGCCTGCGCGTAGACGAGGCCGAACACCGCGTCGGCGTCGCTCTGGCCGTAGACGTGCGGGACGCCCCAGGTGTCGCGCAGGATGGTGACGTTGGCCGCCTGCTGCTGCCAGCGCGCGAGATCGTCGGCGCGGAGTGTCGGTGCCGCGCAGAAGAACGCGGCGGCCAACGTCAGGGTGACGGTGGATAGGTTCACGAGAAAGGAAGTGGCGCACATGGCGTGGTGACAGATACTCGTTTTGCCATTCTGAGCGAAGCGGAGAATCATTGAGGTCATGCGCGGGTGTGCGGATGGATCCTTCGCTGCGCTCAGGATGACGGGGGTGGAGGCGTGATCAATGATCCTTCGTTCAGAGCGGCGCGACCGCATCGCCGACGCGCACCGTGCCGCGCTTCGACTCGTTGATGAAGTTGACGCCGAAATAGACGGAAGACGGATCGACCGGGTCGCGGCGGAAGGTGGCAAGCGTGTGGAGAGGCTCCTTGCCGCGCTCGCCGGTCCGCTGGTCGGTGGTGGTGACGATGCAGCGGTCGCTCTTGCCGGCGGAGCGGAGCACAACGTCGCCGAGGCGCACGTGCGACCAGCCGTCCTCGGCGAAGGGTGCGCAGCCGGTGACGACGATGTTCGGGCGGAAGCGGTCCATCGGCACGGGCTCGCCGCCGCCGGCCTGGATGCGGTCGTTGAGGTCGGCGAGCGAGGCTTCACCCGCGACGAGCAGCGGCGCGCCATCGGCGAAACTGAAGACATCGCCGGGGTGGGCGGCGGACTTGAGCACGGGCCGGGCGAATTTTTCCCCGATGCGCACGAGCCGGCATTTCCCGCCGAGGAAGCCGCTCAGCCAGGCCGCGACGTCGTCGCCGCAATCCTCGGCGAGCAGGCCTTCGCTCTTCCACACACCGACAGTGCGCAGCGGCGCGGCGGGATCGGCGGCGCGCGGCACGGCGATGCGCCCGGCGCCGTCGGCGGAGAGGATCAGCTGGTCGGTCGTCAGGGCGGTGTCCACCCGCGCCATACGCGGGAGCGCGCGCTGCGTGAGGAATTTCCCGGCCTCGTCGATGACCATGAAGCGACGGTCGCCCGCGAGCCCGAGTTCGTCGAACTCCGTCGCCGGCACTGCGCAGCCGCGGAGCGATTTCACGGGGTAGAGGTAAAGGCCGGTGACGAGAACGGATGCCATGCGCGGGAGGATGGCGCTAGGAAAGCAGGAATGCGCCGCAGAACAAGCTCCCGCGATGGTGTGCCGCTCGGCCGGATATCCGGCTGTCTGACGGGCTGGATTTGGGATGGGAGCGGACGGCGAAGGGTGTTAGCTACCCTCCGATGAATACGCGCATGCGCTGGTCCCAGATACTGACCGTGGTGGGTTGCGCCGCGATGCTGGTGGGCGGCATCGATCCGATGGAGGGTTCGCTGGCGGTGTTGCCGGGGAGCGGTCTGTTCGCGCTGGCGGCGTATCTCGGGCAGGCCGAGCGCCCGGTGCTGCGGGCTCGCCTCGTCATCTTTCTCCTGGTCGCCATCGGCGTGGGCGCGCTCTGGGGCATGTCCGCCTTCGGTGGGGTTGGCGGGCAATCGGGACACTCGGCGTGGTGGCTGCTGTTGGGGCTGCCCTACATGCTCGGTTGGTCGGGGAGTTTTTGGACCAAGGGCGCACCATACTGGTACACCCAGCTGGGATTGGTCATCGGGCTTTGGTACATGGTGATTTTCTATCTCGGCTCCACGCGACCGCAGCCCAAGGGGCCTGCCGTGTTTCCCGTCATCGCAGCCATCGGCGTGCTGGGTCTGCTGACCGCGGCCGGCTGTGCCTGGCGGCTGTGGCGGACCAGAGGAGCCGTGTTGGCATCGACCCCACCGCCGTCATCACCGGCCTGAACGCGCTCAGACCGGCGTGCGCGAGTAGGTGACGAGGTAAAGCTGACCGCCGGGCAAAGTCTGGAACTTGGCCGGGCGCGTGCCGGACAGGCCGTAGCAGATCATCAGCGTACCATCGATGAACTTGAAGATGCACGGGATGGTGCGGCCGGCGTTGGGGCCGGCGACACCGCGGAGCGTGAGCTGCGCCGGCGGGCCGCCCGGATCGAGTTCGAAGCTGCCGTGGTCGGCGGCGACGCCACCGAAGCGCACCGTGTATTTGCCCGCCGTGAGTTCGACTTCGGTCTGCTGCAGCACCTCGACGGGCGCTTCCTCGCCGTCGAGCTCCGCATAGAGCGGCCGCCAGGTGCCTTCGAGAGAATGGTTCATGCAGGAAGGGAAGGTGGAGGATTCGTTTTGGGGCGGACCGTGGCTCAGCGGGAGCCGAGCCCTCCAGGATGAAAATCGTCAGCTGCGTTTCAGTTCGGGGGCCGTGATGGCCTTGGGTGTCTCGTCGACGAGGCGGGGCTCGGCGATCTTCTTCTCCGAACCGGCGCCGAGTTTTTCCAATTTGCGGCCGGTCACAAGCACGCGGCCTTCGACGGAGGAGACGGTGCTGTTGTAAGCGGAGACGGTCTGCGTGAGGCGCTGGCCGAGGGTGTCGAGGTTTTCCGCGACGGCGGCGACACGTTCGTGCAATTCGAGGCCGAGCTTGCGGATCTCGTCGGCGTTCTTGGACAGGGCTTCCTGCTTCCAGCCGTAGGCGGCGGCCTTGAGCAGGGCGATGAGCGTGGCGGGCGAAGCGAGGATGACGCCGACGCTGGTGCCGCGCTCGAAGAGATCGGGTTCGTAGCGCAACGCGGCGCTGTAGAACGCCTCGCCGGGGATGAAGAGCACGACGAACTCCGGCGCGGGCTGGATGTTTTTCCAGTAGGCCTTGTTGCCGAGGGCGTCGATGTGGCCGCGGACGGCGCGCGCGTGCTCGGTGAACTTGGCCTTGCGCACGGCTTCGTCGCTGGCCTCGAGCGCCTCGAGGTAGGCCTGCATGGGGGCCTTGGCGTCGACGGCGATGGATTTGCCACCGGGCAGGCGGACGATCATGTCGGGGCGGACTTCGCCGGCGGCGGTCTGCTGGATGAAATCGACGTTCTCCACCATGCCGGCGAGCTCGACGACGCGCTGGAGCTGGAGCTCGCCCCAGCGGCCGGCGGTGGAGGTGGAGCGGAGCGAGCGGGAGAGCTTGGTGGTCTCGGACTGGAGCGAGGCGTTGGAGGTGGCGAGGCCCTTGAGCTGCTCGGTGAGCGAGCCGTAGGCCTCCTTGCGGGCGTTTTCGAGGGCGCCGATCTTCGTGTCGACCTTGTCGAGCGACTCGCGGATGGGCTTCACGAGGGACTCGCCGGCGCGCTTGAGGAACTCGTCGCTGTTGCGGCTGAGGGCGTCGGAGGCGAGGGCCTTGAAGGTGTCGGTGAACTGGCTCTGCGCTTTCTGCAACGCCTCGCGCTCGGCGGTCAGCAGCGTGTCGAGGCGGGACTTCTCGCCTTCGAGGGCCGTGAGGCGGTCGCGCAAGGCGGCGAGCTCGGCCTGCGCCTGGGTCAGCTGGTCGGTGACCGAGCGCGCCCGCTCGGCCAGGGTGGCCGAACGCGACTGGGCGATGAACCAGCCGAGGCCGAGACCGGCCGCGAGACCGACGAGCAGGAAGACGATTTCCATTCGCGCGGAGTGAAACGCGCCGCCCCGGCGGTGTCGAGAGCGCCGTGGCGCGGCTCAGCTGCCGAACGGGCTGGAAGAATTGCTCGGTTCCTTGCCCGGCAGATAGATGCTGAACCGGGTGCCCTCGCCGAGCCGTGTCTTCACGTGCACCAGGCCGTGATGATGGCGGACGAGGCGCGTGACGATGGCGAGGCCGAGGCCGGTGCCGGTGTGCGTCTTCGTGGTGAAATACGGCTCAAAGATGCGCGAAAGCACATCGCGCGGAATGCCGGGCCCCTGGTCGAGGACGGAGAGGCCGACCAACGGCACGCTGTTGCCGAACGATTCCAAGCCGATGAACCGCTCGTCGGCCGTGTCGCGGAAACTCTCGAGCGGCAGCGGACGGTCGTAGCGCTCGGCGGTGATCCAGACGGTCTGGGGTTTTTCGGTGCTCTGGAACGCGTTGACCGTGAGGTTGAGGAGAATCTGGATGAGTTCCGTGCCGCCGATCTGGCCGGCGGTGTCGCGGTCGAGGTGTTTCACGGCAAGCTGGCCGCCGCGCAGGCTCGGGTGGTTGCGCATGAGCGTCTGCACGTCGTCGAGCACCTGGTTGACGGAGACCTCGGGGGCGTGGGAGCTGCGCTTGTTCACGAACCGCAGGTAGCGGCGCGTGATGGCCGAGCAGGTGCTGACCTGCTTGGAGAGCAGGTTCACGTCGTCGCGCACGGCCTGCAGGTCGGCGCCGTGCAGCGAGCCGACGCTGTCGAGCCGGTGGCGCAGCAGCTCGACGTAGCCGGTGATGACGGTGAGGGGGTTGTTGATGTCGTGCAGCGCGCCGGCGTAGATCTCGGTCGTGGTGCGGGACATCTCTTCTTTGAGCGCGGTGTCGTTGAGCTGCTCGGTGAGGGCCTGGAGGCGCTCGGAGGTGGACGACACGGTCTCGGAGATGCGGCGCAGGTGCAGGGCGCGGGTGACCGCCTCGCGGATGGTGGAGAGGTCGAAGGGCTTGCTCAGGTAATCGCAGGCGCCGAGGCGCAGCGCCTGGCGGGCGGTCTCGATCGTCTCGTAGGCGGTGAGCATGATGACCTCGACGTGCGGGTCGATGGCCTTGAGGCCGCGCAGCACGTCGATGCCGGTCTTGCCGGCCATGCGGATGTCGAGGATCGCGAGCTGGATCGGGTGGCCCTTGGCAAACTCGAGGGCCTTGTCGCCGGTGTCGACTGCGTGGATGTTGAAATCCTGCTTGAAGACCATGCGCAGCGAGTGGCGCGGACCTTCCTCATCGTCGACGATGAGCAGGGTGGGCAGCGTGGCAGTGGCGGGCGCGGTGGTGGTGGTCATCGGAGCGAGTGTAATCCGGAAGAGCGGTGGGGGCCGCTGGGCTGGTAAAAAACGGTCAGGGCCGGGTTGAAGCAAGAGTGAACTCCGCCGGGGGCGGTTTCACAGGCGGGAGTGGGCGCGGACCCAGTCGAGCAAGGCGGTGGGTTCATGGTGCGCCCAGCCGTGCGTGCCGGCCTGATGGCGGGCGAGGTCGGCGAACAGCTCCGCGAGGGCCGCGGCGGAGCGGCGGAGGTTCGCCGCGTCGGGTGCGGTGCCGATGGCGGTCTGGGCGAGGCGCCGCGGATCGAGCCAGGTTTCGGCGCGCCGGGCCTCGGGGCGCGCGGTGGCGCCGCGGGCGCGGGTCTCGGCTTCGAGCAGCAGCCAGGTTTTTTCCAACAAGACCCGGTGGATCTCGCGTTGGGCGGCGCGCAGCTCGCCGCGCTCGATCTTCTTGGTCACCCAGACGAGTGCGGCCCAGAATTCCGCGCAGAGCGCGCGGAAGCGCGGCTCGTCCAGCGGCGGCCACGGGACGGCGTGCCCGAGGCGCCGGTAGCGCGCTTCCCAGGCGGCGCCGCCCTTGATGACGCGCCAGCCGGGGCAGGCGACGATGCGCAGGTCGCGCACGCCGTGGTGCAGCGGAGGCGGCCAGAGCGACTCCGCGGCCGGAAAGCGCAGCGCGCCGAGGGCGACGCGGAGCTGCCAGTGCGGCAGCACGACAAAATCCATCTCCACCGCGCCGGGGAGAATGACGGTGAGCTTCGTGGCGCCGCCGAAGACCGGCTGGGCGGAGACCAGCCAGAGCTCGCCGATGGGCGCGAGCACGGCGGGATCGGCGTAGGCGGCGGGCCGGCGCGTGATCAGTTGGAAATCGTAATCCGACCAGCCGTCGGCGGCGCCGCCGGGCTGCACGCGCGAGCCGATCTGCACGAGGGCGGCAATGTCGGGGCGGGATTCGGCCCACGCGGCGACGCGGGCCACGACCTGATCGCCGGTTTCACTCATGGCGCGGTTCAGGAGGAGACGCCCGAGCGGGAACGGTCGGCCGTTGTGACCGGCGAGCGGCCGGAGCCGGCGAACGATCCGAAGGGCGGGCGGGTCGGCGCGCGGGAGCGCAGGGAGATCTGCACTTCCGAGCCGGCGATGCCCTGGCCGCCTTGCAGCGTGCCGTTGTGCAGGTGAATGATCTCGCGGGCGAGGAACACGCCGAGCAGCGGATGCACCGGCACGGTGTCCTTCGCCGTCTCGATGAAACCCTCGAGCAGGAGGTTGCGGCCGGCAATGACGAAGAGACCGGTCTCGTTCTCGCCTTCGCCGCGCCGCTTGACCGAGATGGTGAGGAGGCTGTCGTTGTCGCCGCGGTTGCGGGCGACGGCGTCGACGATGGTCTGGAGGGCGAAGCGCACCATCGACTCGTTGCCGTGGATGACCGGGGCCATTTCGTTGGGTTCGATGCGGATCGAGCCCTTCAGCTGGAGGCTGCGGGCCATTTCGCCGAGGTCGATGCGGGTGGCGTTGCCGCCCATGAACTCCTGCATCAGATGGAGCATGCGGGACAGGCGGTTGAGCTTGTCGGACTCGCGCGCAAGCTGCGGGATGAACTCGGCGACCAGCTCGGGGCTGGCGCCCTGCTGCTGGCAGAGCTGGAGGAACGTGCTGATCGTGACCAGCGGGCCGCCGAGCTCGTGCGACAGGCTCAGGCCCATTTCGCGGCAGATCTTCAGGCGATCACCCTCGGCGACCGTGGAGCGCTCCATCAGCTCGAGCGAAGCATCCTCCCAGTGGACCCAAACACCGCCGGTTTCCGGGACCGGGCCGGCCTTGGCGCGGAAGCGCATGATCGGGCTCGGTTCCAGGCGCGCGACCTGCCCGGTGCGAAGCACCTCGCCGGCGAGCGCGCGGATCTCGGGCGGCAGGGAGGCATCGGACGGGGCGCCCGGGTCGAGAATCCGGGCCCCGGCGAGATATTTGCCGCGCAGGTTCTCGATCTCGGCCGAGCGGGCGAGCACGCGAAGTCGGTCGGCCTTTTCGAGGCAGCGTTCCAAGAGGCGGCCCAGCTGGAGGGCGCGGTTGCGGTCGTGTCCGTCGTAGCTGCGGCCGTCGGCGCGCGGCCCGTAGGCGGCCCAGCCGGCGAGGCGGCCGGAATCATACAACGGCACGAGGAGCCGGGCGCCCCAGGACTGCATTTGCTGGCGGATATAGCTTTCCGTCGCGGCGTCGGCCGTGCCGGCCCAGTCGTCCAAGTCGATGACGGAGGGATAATCCTCCATGCGCTGGGAGAGGGGGCTGTCGGTGGGGCTGGTCCAGCCGTTGCGGTCGGCGAGGAAGCCGTCGGGGCCGCGCAGAAAGAGGTTGGCGCGGGAAGAGCGCAGGAGGGTCTGCGCGGCGCGCCGGAATTCCTCGAGCACGCGGCCGCGGTCCTCGAGGTGCTCGATGGCGGCTTCGATGAAGTTGAGATCGTCCACGGGGTAGGGCAGAGGGGTGTTTTCCCGCACGGGCGCGACGGTGGAGGCGGCGCGCCCGCCGCGCGCCTGCAGCGTGTTGATGATGGCGTTTTTCTCCGCGATCTCGGCGGCGGTGCGGATGGTCTCCTTCAGCTGCGTGAGACTGTCGTTGTAGCTGAGGAAAAACCGGGCGTTGCCGGTGAGTTTGGCCTGCTCGAAGGGGAGGCTCTGGGGCTGGCCGACGGCGATGATGACGGTGTCGGCGTGCGCGACGAGTTTGCTGCGGGGATCGGCGAGGTCTCGCACCCAGACGCGCGCCCCGCCCTGCGCGAGCTCGCGGCGCAGCGACTCCGGATTCGGGGCCGCGAAGTCCGGATAGGGCAATTGACCGCTCCACGCAGCGGCGAGCTGGGCATCGTTGGTGGTCAGGATGAGGATGGCGGGCATGGGAAGGTAAGGCGGAAAGTTGCGCCGGTCCGGCCCGTATCGATCAGCGCAATCGATCCTTGATGGACGCGCATAATGTTGGCGCTGAGGGCGAGGCCAAGTCCGAAACCGTTGACCTTGCCGGAACTGAAAGGCTGGAAAAGGCGGTCGCGCTGCCGGGGAGCCACCCCGGGCCCGTTGTCGGACACCTCGAGGGTGATCTGCTCGCGCAGCAGGGCGGTGCTCATCCGGACGACGCGCGCGCCGGTCTGGCCGTTGAGCGCCTGGAGGGCGTTCATGAGCAGGTTGATGATGACCTGGTTGACGCTGCCACCGTCGGCGCTGACGGGGCGCTCCTGCGGGCAGAGCTCGACGGCGAGCTCGATGTGCGCCTCCGCGAACTTGGGCCGGAGGAGATTGGCGCAATCGGCGGCGATCTCGTTCAGCCGGACGGGCCGCATCACGGGCTTGCGCGGGGTGGAGAGCTTGAGCAGTTGCTCGGTCAGGCCCTCGATCCGCCCGACCTCCTTTTGCAGCAAGGTCGAGAACTCGTCGCGAAACTCCGGGTCGTTATGCCGCTCGGGCAGGAGCTGGGCGAAGGTCTTCAGTGCCACGAGGGGATTGCGGATCTCGTGGGCGAGGCTGGCCCCGAGCAGGCCCGCGGTGGCCACCTGCTCGGTCTCGCGGGCGCGCTTGGTCAGTTGCACGCGGGAGATGGCGACTTCCATCAGTTCGGACCACTCCATCAGGTTGAGAATGTCCGGCCAGAGATAGGGCATCTTGTCGTCGCGCTGTCCGAGACTGATCGCGATGGGCGTGGTACCGCGGGCTTGGGGGCTGAGCACGAGCACGCCGATCTGCTGCGCGGCCATGAAGCGGTCGAGTTCGTCGACGGCGGGGGTGAGACGCCGGCGGCAAAGGCTTTCCGGCGTGGCCCAGCGTTCCTGCTGCAGCAGCATCAGGCCTGGACCGTCGGCCGCCAGCATCCAGGGGTTGCCCGACTGGCCGTTGTTGGCGGCCGAGCGGATGTTGGCCTTGGTCGTGCGGCCCCACTCGCGCAGGATGGTGCAATAGCGTTCGAGCAGGTGCTCGGGCTCCACTTCCTGGCGGCCGGCGCTGAGGATCTCTGCGCGCACCTCTTCGGCGCGGCGGGCCCGGCCGGAAAACACGGTGGGCCTGGTCCGCTGCTCGACGTAGATGACGAGCGAGACGCAGGCCGACAGGCCCAGCAGCATCGCCACGCCGGTTGGCAGGGCCGGAGTCGCCAAGTTCAGCCAGAGCGAGAGCAGGGCACTGGCGACGGCGAGCACAGCCACGCGCTTGAGCACGGTGAAGAACAGTTGTTGCGCGTCGAAGATGCGCTGGCTGGTCATACCCCAGGCGGTGAGGCCATAGAAAAAAAGGACGGCGAGCGGCGCGAGTCCGCGCGCCTCGGGCAGACCAAGCATCGGCGGCAACATGGTGAGACCAAGCCCCGCCAGGCACGAGATCGAGCCTCCGATGAGAAAGATCCTGATTTCGATGAGTTGGATGCCTCTCTGCCGCCGAGCTTCACGGAGGCCGAGGCCGACCAAGAGCAGATAACAAAACAGGAGCCCTACGTTGTAGACAAGCGCGCCCGAACCCCACAGTCGGGTTTCAGGGGTGGATTCGCTGGGAATAAACCAATTCGAGAAGGCGATCGCGGCCAATGCCAATCCACTCGCAAACCAATATTTTCCGCGGGTGATAAACTCCCGCCACTTGCACTCGGGGGAAATAATGCAGTGCGCGAGCCACCATAAGAACCACGGAAAGAAAGCGCCGATCGCGGAGACGGTCTTGATCCAAGGAACCGGATTAACCGGCCGTGTGTTGGTGATAAGCCACAGCAAGCAGAGCCAAGCCGCCGTCCAGCCTGACAGCAGAGTAAAAGCTTGGTTGATGAGACGACGCGGATTCGACCAGAAAACGCTGACCCCGACGCTCAGTGCAATGAGCAAGGTAACAATTTGGGCGTTCATTGTGCCTCAAGCACCAGCGTGGCGTTACTGCCGGACAGTCCATGGGAATTGACGATGGCAATATGCGGTTGCAGGTGGCGCGGTTGATTGGAAAGGTTCAGCAGACAATCCGGATCAGGAGTTTCCCAGTTAACCGTGGGCGGAATGACTCCGTGCCGGAAGCTCAGGGCCGTGCTGATCGCTTGGATGGCCCCGGCAGCACCGAGCGGATTACCGATGGCGCCCTTGAGCGAAACGGCGGCAATGTCACGCAGGCGCGGCCCGAAGGTTGCCGCCAGACACCGTGCCTCCACCCGATCGATGCTCTCATGGCCCGGTCCCCAGGCGTTGATGAAATCGACCTCGGCGGGGTTGCGTCGGGCGTTGGCCAAGGCCATGCGTATGCTCTCAATCAATCCGCTGCCTGATATCTCCGTGGAGTCGTTGGCGTAAGCATAGCCGGTGATCCAGGCATAAGGTTTCCGAGGGCTGTCCTCCGCTTCGAGCACAAGCACGGCGGCGCCTTCGCCGATGGCACCGGTGGTACGCCAGAGGTCGAATGGCCGGCACATGACTCCGGGGTCGTTGGCATTTTGCGGAGAGAGCCTCGTCATGCCCAGCTCCAGCATGGGTTGGTAGAGGATGGGTGCCTCGGTGCCGGAACAGATGGCGATTTCGGCCTGGCCGGAGGCGATCATATCGGCCCCATGTCCGATCGCGTCGATGCCCGCGCAACACGCTGTCTGGAGCGCGATGATGCGTGCCGGA
This sequence comes from Opitutia bacterium, assembly GCA_016187925.1. Lineage (GTDB taxonomy): Bacteria > Verrucomicrobiota > Verrucomicrobiia > Opitutales > Opitutaceae > Didemnitutus. The sequence goes on from JACPIS010000002.1 coordinate 99,849, forward strand.
GTATCGAGCCAATCGGCGATGCGTCCCGGCACGGATATGGGCGGGGCCTCGAACACCACGGCGGGGTTAGCATGGCGTGGGCCTTTGGTGATGACACCGATTACGGTCTTAACGAGCAGGTCGATGTCCATCAGCGACGAGCCGTTGAGGATCACAGGATTTTTTCCCGCAAGCTCCGCTGGGGTCAGACCGGCGTCAGCCAAAGCCAGCGCGGCGCCCACGAGGGCGAATTGGGTGTGGCGTGGCAGACGCTTTGAATTGAAGTCGGTCTTGATCCAATCAGCCAACTTGAAGTCGGGCACTTCGGCGGCGATGAACTCGCCCTTCTCCTCCAGTCGCGTGACGCGCCGGACACGGCTCTGGTTGAGGTTGATGCCGTGGAAGAATTTTTCCCGGCCGATTCCGGCCGGTGTGACCGGTCCCACTCCCGTGATTTTGACGCGGCGTCTCATTGTTTTTCGTAGCGTCCCGGAGCCAGGAGCAGGTGCGGATCAAGGGCGTTTTTCACGAGCTCATGCAAGCCTTCGCCCGCCGGCCCGGCAATATTGATGCCCAGCCGATAGGGTGGGTAGCCTCGGGCGCGGAGCGCGGAGTAGATGGTTTCCTCGGCCACCTTGGCGGCGGAAGTTTGCTCCGGCGAGAAATGGAGGGTGAAGACAGTCACCAGACAATGCGCGTTGAGCACGATGTAGGTGCAAGCGGCTTCGGCCCACGCTGCACGGATGATGGCGGCGGTTTCGGTTGCCGCAGCGACAGTCAGCGCACTGACGGCATTGCCGTAAATCGCGCCCTCCTGCGCCAAATCGGCGTCGTTCTGGTCGGTGCGCAGTGCCAGGGCGTGCAGCCCGGCATCGGTCGGCGTCCCCCACGTCAGTCCGAGGAGAGGCAGGAATGCGGCCAGGCGGTCGGCGTGATTGCGCAGGCGGATCTTGCGGGCGAGGGATTCGATGCGGCGGGCGGTTGTCTCGCCGAGACGCCAGGCGGCGACGCCCCGGCCGAGGGTGCGGCGCAACTCCCGCCAGGCGGCGTCCACCATCGGGGCCCGACCGTGCAAGGCCGTCAAGGCGACGTGCTCATTGCGCTCCGGGAAAACAGCGCGGAGTTCCTCGACCGTGACCGCGCGTCCGCGCAGTTGGCTCAGGCGGTTTGCCGCCAGCCGGCCCGTGCGTCCGGGCTCGCTGATGTGCGTGGGAAGAGTGAGGATTCCCGAGCGGTAGCACTCCTCCAGACTGCGCAAGAGACCGGGCAGACTGCCGTTCAACACCACGGCCTGTTCCTTTTCCTGGCGGACGCGGAGGCGCAACCGGGCGGCCAGCACGATGCCATAGTTGGATTGGAAAAACAGCGCGTCGTGCGACGGGCCGGCCGCATGATCGCGCGCGGCATGAAACCACTCGGGGTCCGGCCGGTGGACTTGACCATCGGCCAGCATCACTTCGAGTCCGAAGATGTCCTCGTCGAGCGGGCCGGCGTAGCCGATGCCGCGCTCGAGGGCGCAGCCGAGGATGCTCGTCTGCGTGCCGGCCCCCGTCGTGTTGAACGCGAGACCGGGCGCATGTTTTTGCAGCCAGCGATGCAGCTCGCCCTGGGTCACGCCCGGCTGAATCCGCACTGAAAGCGTCGCCGGGTCGAGCGGACCGATCTCATTCCAGGCGCGCAGATCGATCAGCGCCGTGCCGTCTTGCGATGGCAGATGCGAACCGTAGCCCCAGTTTCGTCCGGTGCTGATGACGTTGATCGGCGCGCCGCTGCGGGATGCCTCCAGGAGAATCGCCCGCAGGTCGTTTTCATCCTGCGGCTGCTTCACCCACGGTACCTGACGTCGGCTCCGGCACAAAGTGGTCGCGATGCTTGCCAGTCCATCTCCCGGATGGTCTGCCGTGCGCGTGGTCCGGCCGTGCGGATCAGGTTGCTGCATAGTGGGGCGTTCGAGTCATGGCACTTTGAAATCGTGCGCCGCGCGTGCAAGGTCGAAGTGCGCCGGCAAGGCTCACGCTGCACCCTGGCTGGCTTTCGCCAGTTTCACCTGGGCACGCTGGTGCGCGACAAACCAGTCCGCCCAGCTTCGCGCACCGAGCCCGCGCCAAATCTGCTCCTGAATCCAATGACCTTTGTAGATCGCGTAGATCCAGCGGCGGCGAGGCAAATGCCGTGCGATCGCCGCCTTGGCGGCTGCGTACTCCCGTCGCAACTCGCCATCCTTTCGGAGCTCGTCGCGAAAACGCAGCAGCATCGCGAGCACGGCGCTGTCAGTCGTGTGGACCTGTAGCGCATGCGTCCGGACCGACGCGGCGGGACCCTTTTCGAAGAAGAAACCGCCACGTACGCCAATGTAACGGTACCCGAGGTTATGGAGCGTGCTTTTTGCCCCGGCGAATGTCTGCGAGAAGCGCGGTGTGGGCAGGGCAACCGCAAGATCGATGATCGGCTTGGACGTCAAATCCGCCACAGCGGTGCTGCCGATATGGTGCACCTCGACTGCAGGGCCGAGAGCGGCCTGCAGCATTTCCGCTTCACGGCGCGCGTCCTCGCTCCACGCCGGATCGCTGCCACGGAGGACAACCTCCGTATTGCTCACCCCACCGTGCCGCCGATCGTCCAGGGCAAGCTGCTCCCACCCTGTCGTGTTTTGTTGCATCCGCTCCACCGCTTGGAGCATCACGCGATGAATCCCGTCAAGCATCCAACAATCCGCCCGTGCAGGGGTGCCCTTTTGCAGCAGGTCGATTTTCGCCAGCATGACCGACACAATCGCCTCGCCGAGCAGGGCCACCGTTACCAGCCGGACTCGTTCGATCTGACCGACGGAGGGGGGGACGGGACGCATGGGGCGGGCTAATGCTTCGCTAGGATGACTACGTTCAGTGTATCGCGCCGCGGGAGAAAATCTCGCTGATGATGTCTTCGAGCGGGACGTCCTGGATGGTGATGTCGTCCACCGCGCCTTGCGCGAGAATTTGCGAACAGACGGCGGTGACATGCTCGCTGGGCACGTGGAGGAGAATCTCGCCGTCCTCGCACGTCTTGGCTTCGCCGTGCGCCGGCTTCCAGTCGGCGGGGAAGGTGCCGTTGCGGGGCTTGAATTTGATGATGCGCTGGCGCGCGCCGGCGCCGGCGATACGGTCGAGGTCGCCGTCGTAGATCTTCTTGCCGTGGTCGATGACGATGACGCGCTCGCAGAGTGACGAGATGTCGGCCATGTAGTGGCTCGTGAGCAGGATGGTCGTCTTGTGCTTCCGGTTGTAGTCGCGCAGAAACTCGCGGACGTTCTTCTGCGAGACGACGTCGAGGCCGATGGTCGGTTCATCGAGGAAGAGCACGCGCGGGCGGTGGAGCAGCGCGGCGATCAGCTCCATCTTCATGCGTTCGCCGAGCGAGAGCTCGCGCACCTGCACGTTGAGCTTCGGGGCGACACCGAGCAGCGCGACGAGCTCGTCGAGCGTCTGCTGGTATTGCTTGTGGTCGAGGCCGTAGATGGCGCGGAGCAGGTAAAACGATTCGAGCGCCGGCAGGTCCCACCACAGCTGGTTCTTCTGGCCGAGCACGAGGGCGAAGAGCCGGCGGTAGGCGTTCTCGCGCTTCGAGGGATCGAAGCCCGCCACGCGCGCCGTACCGCTCGTCGGGTAGATGAGGCCCGAGAGCATCTTGAGCGTCGTAGTCTTGCCCGCGCCGTTGGGCCCGAGGAAGCCGACGAACTCGCCCTCCTTGATGTTGAAGCTGATGTTGTCCGCCGCGCGGGTCTCCTCGAAGTCGCGCTTGAACAGGCCGGTCACGCCGCCCCAGAAGCCGGGCCGCTTCTTGTAGGTGCGGAAGACACGCGTGAGGCTTTCGACTTCGATCATGGGGAGTGGGCGAGAAAATCCGCAGTAATCCGACAGAATCCAGAAGAAAACAACAGGGCGGACACGCGGGATTATTTCCAGAGCAGCACCAAGCCGGGATCCCAGCGCCAGCGCAGTAAAAACTGGATGGAACGTAGAATGCTGAGGATACGCAGTCCGAGCAGATCTTTGGTGCTGTTGCCCTGATGATAACGCTGCCGGTAAAGCATCCGGAGCAGTTGATGCGGCTGCGGCAGCACCAGATGGCGAATAAAACCGGCTTGGCGTGCAACGCGCAGAATATGGGCCGGTGGCATCGATTTTTCATGCACCCCATACTCTGCCACGGCGTGCAAGGCAGCGGGGGCGGTGGCATGGCCGGAGCCAGGTTCGAGCACTATGACACAGCCGCCGACCCGCAGTGCGGCATAGGCGCAACGCAGCGCGGCCAGCTCATCTTCGGCGTGGTGCAGCGCATCGTGAAAGACAGCGGCGTCAAACGCGGCGCCTCCATCGAAGGATTCGTAGTCCGCGGTCAAAAACTCGGCCTTGGTGATGCCGTATGCCGTGGCTTCAGCGCGGGCAAGCCGCACGGCATCTTCCGCGATGTCGACTCCCAGCACGTCATAGCCGCGCCGCGCGAAATCGAGCGAAAGCCAGCCGGTTCCGCAGCCGAACTCGACAAGGCGCGCCGGAGGCGGTGGAAGCAGGCTGAAAAGCGCGGTCATGGACGCAAGATAGTGCGCGCAGTGGTCGTCGCTGAATGGCTTCGCCAAGGCGTGCTTGATGCCTTCCGGGCCAATACGCGAATAGTAGTCTCTTTCTCCCTGCTTGGAATCAGGAGGCAGAGGAGTGGGTTGGGTCATGGGTACGCGAAAAGTGGTTGGTGTGCGGGTCCCTGGCGGGTTGTCCCACGGCGAGTCGTGGGAAACAAAAACGAGAGCGATTCACGTTGCGGGGGTTTTCTCATGCTGTCCAGTTTGATGAAATTGAGACGGAAGCGCCCGAAGTCTCACTTCCGTCTGAGCCGGCGGGTAGCTGCCAGATCAAGCATGCCCGAGCTTGCGGTAGTCGAGCACAGTGTGGCTGATGCAGCCCTGGCCGACGCACTTGAGGTCGGTGAGCGGTTCGGCGGGCGAAACGTCTTCGCCGACGGTCCAGATCAGCTTGTGGCGGCCCTCATCGTCGGCGGGGCTGAAGAGTCCGGGCACGAAGAACTGGGCGGGCACGGTGCGTTTCATCGGCGTGTTCGGCTCGCAGGGGAAGGGGAAGTTGAGGTTGTGCACCGTGAAGGTGCGCGGCGGCGTCTTGGTCAGCAACTCGCCGGCCAGCCGCGCGGCGTGGGCGGCGGAGTATTTCAGGGTCGAGCGCAGTTCGGGCGAGGGCTCGCCGCCGTGTTCCTTCAGTTCGCGGTAAGTGGTCTCGGAGACATCCTGCGAAACGGCCATCGCGGGCAGGCCGTGGAGCGCTCCTTCCCAGGCGCCGCCGACCGTGCCGCTGGCGATGATGAAACCGAGCGTGCAGTTGAAGCCCACGTTGATGCCGCTGACGATGGCATCCATCTTGTGCGGCAGCAGGTGGGCGATGGCGATGTTGACGCAGTCGGACGGCGTGCCGTCGGTGATCCACGTCGGGCAACCGAAGCCGCGGTCGACCGCGCTGGCCTTGACCGAGCGGGTGCGGGTCTTGGCTGCGCCGATCCAGCTCTGCTCGCTGGCGGGGGCGACGACGTAGAGTTCGTGACCGGCGGCCTTGAGGGCGAAGATGAGTTCGTGCAGGAAGAGGGAGTTGATACCGTCGTCGTTCGTGACCAGGAGCTTCATGGAAGCTCCGAGCATTCAGCGATCAGCTGTCGGCTGTCAGCCACAGAATGCGGGGTTGTAGCTGCGGGCTGTGACCGCCGTCCCACAAGAACTCGTTTCGGTCCTCTTTTGCATGTCATCCTGAGCGAAGCGAAGGATCCACGTGCTCGGACGCGATGCAGGATTCGCACGCGTGGATTCTTCGCTGCGCTCAGAATGACAGGATACGAAGTTGGCGCCGGAAGTCGGGTGCGCTGTGGGATGTCTGTGGTCTGTGACCACCGTTGAGTGTTACGCCATTCCCGTCGGCGGTCATAGACCGCCGCGACAGAGTCAGAACTGGCCAAAGAAAAAAGCCGCGACTTGCGTCGCGGCTTTGAAGAGAGGAAGTCGGGGCGTAAAGCCCCTCCCACGGCGATCAGTTCTGCGCGGGCGCGGCGGCCTCGGCGGGAGCCGACGAGGCTTGCGCACTCGTCGCAGCTTCGCCGCCCTGCTTCTGGGCTTCGAGATCCTTCATCGCGGCCTTGCGGCTGAGGCGGACCTTGCCGGAACGCTCGTCGATGCCGATGCACTTGACGGTGATGGAGTCGCCGACCTTGACGACGTCCTCCGTGCGGCGCACGCGCATGTCGGCGAGCTCGGAGATGTGGACGAGGCCTTCCTTGCCGGGCAGGCACTCGACGAACGCGCCGAACTCCTTGGTGCCGGTGACGCGGCCGGTGTAGATCTTGCCCATCTCGATCTGGGAGCCGCCGCCGCAGAGGGCGTCGATCTCCTGCACGGCGCGGTTCATGGCGTCGGCGTTGTTCGAGTAGATGAAGACCTTGCCGGAGTCGTCCTCGGCGATGTCGATCTGCGCGCCGGTCGTCTCGGTGATGCGGCGGATGGTCTTGCCACCGGGCCCGATGAGCAGGCCGATCTTCTCGGGATCGATCTGGATCGTCTGGATGCGCGGGGCGTATTTGCTGAGGTCGGTGCGGGGCGCGGGCAGCGCGGCGAGCATCGTCTTGAGGATCTCGATGCGGGCGTCGCGGGCCTGGAAGATCGCGGTCTGGGCGATCTCGAAGGGCAGGCCGTTGATCTTGAGGTCGAGCTGGAAGCCCGTGATGCCCTTGGTCGTGCCGGCGAGCTTGAAGTCCATGTCGCCGAAGTGGTCCTCTTCACCGAGGATGTCGGTGATCGTGACCCACTTTGCGATGGAGCCGTCGGCGGCGTTCTCGGTCATGAGGCCGCAGGAGATGCCGGCCACGGGGGCGACGATCGGCACGCCGGCGTCCATGAGGGACAGACAGCCGCCGCAGATCGAGGCCATCGAGGTCGAGCCGTTGGAGGCCATGATCTCGGAGACGACGCGGATGGAGTAGGGGAATACGTCCTCGGGCGGGAGCACCAGCACGAGCGAGCGCTCGGCGAGGGCGCCGTGGCCGATCTCGCGGCGGCCGGGGCCGGTGAAGCGGCCCGTCTCGCCCACGGAGAACGGCGGGAAGTTGTAGTGCAGCATGAACGACTTGGAGGTCGCGCCGCCGGTGAGGCCGTCCATGTCCTGGGCTTCCTTGGTGGGCCCGAGGGTGGTGAGGGCGATGTTCTGGGTGTCGCCGCGCTGGAACAGGGCGGAGCCGTGCACGCGGGGGAGGACGCCGACCTGCGCGTTGAGCGGGCGGATGTCCTTCTGGCCGCGGCCGTCGGCGCGCACGCCCTTGGTGAGGACGGTGTGGCGGTAGGCCTTGTATTGCAGGTCCTCGAACACGACGTTCAGGTCGACATCGGTGAACTTGTCGGCGCCGAGCTCGGCGGTGAGGGCGGTCTTGGCCTCCTCCTTGAGCAGCTTGACGGCGGCGCCGCGGGCGGCCTTCTCCTTGCCGAAGATGGCGGCGGAGACGCGCTCGGCGGGAACGACGCGCTCGATGATGGCGCGGGCCTCGGGCGTGGCGCCGACGAGGGCGAACGTGGCCTTCGGCTTGCCGCACTTGGCGACGAGTTCCTTGATGGCGGCGATGATGGGCTGGATGGCCTGGTGGCCGAACTCGAGGGCCTTGATGAACTCCTCCTCGGGCAGCTGGTCGGCCGAGCCCTCGATCATCAGCATGTTCTTCTCGGTGCCGACGTAGATGAGGTCGAGCGCGGAGCTGAACATCTGTTCGATGGTCGGGTTGGCGACGAAGGCGCCGTCGATCAGGGCGACACGCACGGCGGCGATCGGCCCGTTCCACGGGATGTCCGAGATCGCGAGGGCGGCGCTGGCGCCGTTGACCATCGGGATGTCGGCGTCGTTGATCTGGTCGGCGCTCAGGAGCTGGCCGATGATCTGGACCTCATTGAGGAAGCCCTCGGGGAAGAGCGGGCGGCAGGGACGGTCGCAGAGGCGGGAGGTGAGGATCTCCTTCTCGGTGGGACGGCCTTCGCGCTTGAAGTAGCCGCCGGGGAAGCGGCCGGCCGCAGCGTATTTTTCGCGGTAATCGACGGTCAGGGGAAAGAAGTCCTGGCCGGGGCGCATGTTCTGCGCGACGCAGGCGGTGACCATGAGATTGGTCTCGCCGACAGTGACGATGATGGCGCCGTTGGCGAGATTGCCGATGGTGCCGGTGGAGAACTGGATCCCGAGATTCGGGACCGTGACGGTGTATTTCTGATTCATTTTCTGTTTTCGGTCGGATGCCCCGCACGGGCCGCAACGACGGCGGCGGGCGCGGGGAGGGTTCGGAGGTTGTCCGTTTCGAGCCCCTCTTTGAATCAGCTCCCGAGAAATTTCGGATTACGGCTCCCGTGTGGTGGAGCGCGTTGCCCTCAACGCGCTTTGGCTCGGCTCGAATGCGTTGGGGTCAACGCGTTCCACCTTGGAGAGAAGTAAGCGGAAATGTCCCGGGTTGCGTGCTTCGTGAGGGGTAAACAAAGGGCGGCCCGTCGGTGGGCCGCCCTTCGTGAAAGCGGGTTACTTGCGGAGGTTGAGCTTTTGGAGCAGCTCGTTGTACTTGGCCAGGTCCTCGCGCTTGAGGTAATCAAGCAGCTTGCGACGGCGGCTGGCCATCTGGAGAAGGCCGCGGCGGCTGTGGAAGTCCTTGCGATGCGTGCGCAGGTGCTCGGTCAAGTGATTGATCCGGGCGGTGAGCAGCGCGATCTGGACGTCGCTGGAGCCGGTGTCCTTCTCGTGGGTTTTGAACTGGGCGATGACTTCTGACTTAACGGGTTGTGACATGGTTTATGTGGTTGATGACGCGGTCGTTTGGGAGCCTTCGCTCCGTGCCGCCCGCTTGTGGAGGGCCGGCGGCACCGTTAGTGTCCGGTTGCCCGGACTGACCGTGGTGGGAGCCCGCGACCAGCAGGCTCTCACTAACGCAAGCCGCCATTAACCAAACCGCGCCCCCCTCCTGCAAGCGTTATTTTGAGGGGGCAAATGGGACGGGATGGCGCAATCCTGTGGACCGAAATCAGGCTGCTGCTGGGTTACTCCTGTCCGTATGGATGAGGCACGGCAGGCCAGCTTCACCCCGCCCGCAGCGCCAGGCCCTTGATGTGTGCGCAGCCGGGCAGCTGGCGCAGCTTGGCGGTGATGGCTTCGCGGTGCAGGAACAGCTCGTTGCGCACGACGGCGTGCGAGACGAGCACGACGAGCAGGTTGCGCTCGACCACCACCGGGTGGGAGTAGCTGGCGTTCATGTCTCCCAGTTTTCCACCGCCAAACCCGGCACACGGGAAAACTCGCGGACGTTGCGCGTTACGACCGTGGCGCCAAGGCGCAGGGCTTGGGCGGCGATCAGGGTGTCGAAAGGGCCGATGCCTTGCCCGCGCGTTTCCAGATGCAGGCGGATGCTTGCGTAGCGGCGGGCGTCGTCCCGCGTGAACGGCTCGACGATCAACAGGGCCTCCAGCGCCTGGAGCCTCCTGCGCTGTGTGGCGCCGCCGCCCTTGAGCACGCCGAATTCCCGCTCGGCGAGCACGACCACGGAAAGCCGGAGTTCGTCGCGCACGAACGCCTGCTGCATCCGGCCGACCAGCGCGGCGCTGGCCCCGCGCATGTAGGCCGAGATCGCGTTGGTGTCGGGCAGGTAAAGCATCGCGGTCAGTCGCGCGGAATGTCTGCGGCGACGTGCGGCGGGACGTCGGCGAGATCGGGACAGGAGCCGGCCAGGGCGAAGAACTTCTTCCGGCGGGACTCGGCGTCGACGCCCAGGGGCTCGAGCAACACGCCTTTGGCGGTGCGCGTCACCTTGACCTCGGCGCCGGGCAGCCGGAAAGCCTTGGGCAGTCGCACGGCCTGGGAGCCGCCGTGGCGGAAGAGTTTGGCCCGGATGGAAGTCGGCATGTAGCTACATGTAGCTACGCGGGACTGGCCGTCAAGGCGGGGTTCACCCCGCCCGCAGCGCCAGGCCCTTGAGGTGCGCGCAGCCGGGCAGCTGGCGCAGCTTGGCGGTGATGGCTTCGCGGTGCAGGAACAGCTCGTTGCGCACGACGGCGTGCGAGACGAGCACGACGAGCAGGTTGCGCTCGACCACCACCGGGTGGGAGTAGCTGGCGTTGGCCGCGCCGACGAGTTGCGGCCACTTTTCCCGGATGCTGTGCTCGAGCGAATCGTGGCTGATGCGGTATTTGACCAGCAGCTCGTCGACGATCGCGCCGAGATCCTTCGTGTGCCGGCGGCGCGAGCGGCCCTCGTCCTCCGGCAGCTGGCGCAGGTCGGCGATGAGGTTCTCCACCTCGCGCGAGAACTCCTTGGCTTCCTCGCTCATGGCTTGGGCGGCGTGGTCCGGTGCTCGTGCTCGTAGAGCCGGCTGTAGCGTACGAATGTCCCGAAGGCCGTCGCCCACGCGATGTAGAGGCCGGGGAAGCCGTCGAGCAACCCGAGCCGCAGCACGTAGGCGCGGAAGAACCTCCAGCACGGCCGAAAAACTGCGGCGCCGGCCGTGAAGCGCGCGCCCTTGGCCTGCTGCTGTTGCACGAAGAGGTCGGCGAACGGGTTGATCTTCGCCACGTGGCTGCTGAGCGTCGGGAAAGAATAATGGTGCAGGTCGCCGCGCAGCGTGGCCACGGCGCCGTCGACTTCCATCTTCTCGTGCACGAACTGGTCGCCGCCCCAGCGCGCGTGGGCCCGGGCGATCAGCCGCAGACTGAGGTCGGGGTACCAGTCGCCGTGCGTGATCCAGCGGTCGATGAACCAGACTTTGCGGGGAAACCTGGCCCCGTGGAACCGCTTGTCGCATCCGTGGGCGAAGAACGCCGCAATGTCCTCCTTCAGCGCGCCCGACACCTCCTCGTCGGCGTCGAGGCAGAGCGCCCACGGCTGCCGGGCCTGCGCGAGCGCCCAGTTCTTCGTGTCGCGGTAGCCCCGCCACTCGGTCTCGAACACCAGCGCGCCCAGTTCGCGCGCGATCTCGTCGGTGCGGTCGGTGGAACTGTTGTGCACCACGATCGCCTCGGCCGTCCAACCGCGCACACTGCCGAGGCAACGCGGCAGGTTGTGCGCCTCGTTGCGGGCGATGATGACGACGGAGATGGGCAGGGAATGCGGCACGCGCATACCCAGATGGACAAAGAAACCCCCGCAAGGCAACGCGGACTCGGCGGAATTTACGGGCCGCTTACGGTGCGGCGCCGCCAAGGCAGGGCGAATCGTCCCGGCGGGCCGCTTTCCGTTCGTCGGCAGTGGGCGCGTTCGCGCCATGGATCGGGTTCCGCGCAAGCCGGCTCGCTGCCTGCCCGCGGCGCCGCCGGCCAAGAAAAGTTGGACTTCGCCCGGCCCGACGCGAAGCTAGCCGGCGTTTGCAAAATGCCTTGTCATCGCGAGCCCCGCGGAGGCGAGCCGTGGCGATCCAGCTGGATTGCTTCGTCGCCCGGCTCTGCCGGGCTTCTCGCAAGGACATTTTGCCAACACCCTCCAACCCGACCATTCCGCCCGCATGCCTTCCGGCCTGAATTTTCTCTGGTGGCGCCTCAGCCACCCCCAGCGCGACCGCTTGCGGCGCGAGATCATCGCGCACGCCGAGGCCTCGGGTCTGTCCGGCCGCGACCCCGAAGTGCGCGAGGCCGTGGATTTTTTGCGCAGCCACAAGCTGCATGTTTTCCCGTATCCCTTCGTGGCCGACTACCACCCCGCCGATCATCCGGCGCTGTTCGATGACGCCGCGGGGCTGCACTACGTCGATCACGGCGGCAAAAAACTCTACTGGCGCGCGGACCGGAAGCCGAAGCGCATCCCCGGCGACTACGCCGCGCTGCTCGCCGAGCAGGACGAGCGCTCGCCGCACCGCTATCTCGTGCCGGGTTTCGATGTGAAGCCGGGCGACATCGTGGCCGACGTCGGTTGCGCCGAGGGCAACTTCTCGCTCGAGATCGTCGAGCGCGCCGCGCACGTCTACCTGTTCGAGGCCGACGGCCGCTGGGCCAAGGCACTCGAGACCACCTTCCGCCCGTGGAAGGACAAGGTCACCATCAGTCGCTCGCTCGTCGGCAAGCAGTCCGGCGACGGCATGGTGGCGCTGGACGATTTCTTCGCCGACAAGCCCGCACCGACCTTCCTCAAGCTCGATGTCGAGGGTTACGAGGCCGACGTGCTCAACGGCGCGCGCCAGACCATCGCACGGGCGCGCGATGTCCGCGCTGCGGTGTGCACCTACCACCGGCAGGAAGACGAGGCCGCTCTCGCCGCGCTGCTGCGCGAACTCGGTTTCACGCCTGCGGCCTCGCGTGGCTACATGCTGCTCTACCGCGAGGCGAGTTTCGGCCCGCCCTATTTCCGCCGCGGCCTGCTGCGCGCGACGAAGCCATGAGGTGAGACGGTCCGGCCGGTTCTGCCCGCGGGAGGAGCTTCCTGCTCCGACTCGTCCGGCGATGTTGCTCCTTGTCGCGGCGTAAAGCCGCTCCCACAGTCGGAGCCGCTCCATGTCAGTTGCCATTCTCATTCCTGTAGGAGCCTGCTTGCAGGCGACCGTTCAATCCCATCGCTGGTAAACAAGCTCCTGCAATGCCGCACGTCGCCATCGTCATTCCCGTGCTGAACCAGCTCGCCTACACGCAGGGCTGTCTGCGTTGCCTGCAACCCGACATCGCGGCCGGCGTGCGGGTCATCCTCGTCGACAACGGCTCGACCGACGGCACGAAGGAATGGCTCGCGGCACGGACCGGCATCACGGTCATCCGCAACGAAGAGAACCGCGGCTGCGCGCCGGCCTGGAACCAAGGCGTGCAGGCCGCGACGGGCGCCGCCCGGGCTGATGCACCGGGCGCTGACTGGGTCGTCGTGCTGAACAACGACGTGCTCCTGCCGGCCGGCTGGCTCGCAGCCCTGCTCGGCGCGGCGGACCGGCACGGACTCGACATCGTATGCCCGGCGATGCGCGAGCGTGACCAGAACTACGATTTCGCCAGCTACGCGCGCGATTTCATGGCGCGACTCGGCGCTGTCGTCCGTCGCGGCGGTGCGCATGGTGTTTGCTTTGCCGTGCGGCGTGCGGTGTTCGAGAAGATCGGTGGCTTCGACGAGGCGTTCCGCATCGGCCAGTTCGAGGACGCCGATTTCTTCCGGCGGGCGCGGCTGGCGGGTTTCAGGACGGGTGTTGTGGGTGCGTGCTTCCTGCACCACTTTGGCTCGGTGACGCAGGACGCGTTGAGCGACACGAACCGCAAGCGTCCCTATGAGGCGGAGAATCGCGCGCATTTCCGGAAAAAATGGAAACTCGGCTGGGCGCGCCGTCGTTGGGAGAAGGCTGCTGACGGCCTTCGCGCCTGGTGGTGGCGGACGACGGAGAAGTCCCGTTACGGCCACACGCTCCACGAGAAGTGGGGCGGCGATCGGCTGCTGTTCTATTGATTGTAGCGGCGCTCTATGAGCGCCGGGTTGCGACGGTCGTAGATCGCCGCGTTTCGCGCGAAGAGCGGGGCGTGGGCGACCCCGGCTCCCGATTTCAATCCGTAGGGCTCGACCTTGGGTCGAGCCTTGCATTCGCGTCGTGTGCAGGCCTCACGCGAGGTGAGGCCCTACAATACTGGAGCTTACCACATCGCCAAGCAACAAGGGTTCAGCTCCCGCTGAGCCGCGGCGCGTCGGGAGACGCGCCCTCCAGGCTGGCCCGCACCGCCGCATACACCCGCTCGGGCGTGAGGTTGCGCACGCAGTGATTGTGATACGAATCATGCGGCGTGCACACGCCGGGCGACACGCAATTCACGCAGGGCAGCGGTGGCTGCAGCGTGAGGTGCCGCTCGCCGACCGGCTGCCACACGTGCATCGGCTGCGAGCCGAACAGGGCGACGACGCGCGTGCCGACGGCGGCGGCGAGATGCATCGGGCCGCTGTCGTGGCAGAGCAGCGTATCGAACGAGGCGAAGAGCGCCGCGAGCTGCGGCACGGACAGCTTTTCCGTGAGGCGCGTCGCAGGCGTTTTCATGTGACGGAAGATTTCGTCAACCGTGGCCTGTTCACCCGGGCCGGCGATGAAGGCGACGCTGACCTTGCCTTCCGACTGGAGTTGGTCGGCCACGGCCGCGAAATTGGCCGGCGGCCACACGCGCCACGCGCTGCGGGAGCCGGGGTGCACGAGGATCCGCCGAGTCGAGAGTCGAGGGTTGAGGGTTGAGAGTAGTTGCTGGGCGAAGGCCAAGTCCTCGCCGCGCGGCGTCAGCCGGCATTCGTGCGTGGTCACGGGCACGCCGATCGCGTCGAGCAGGTGCAGGTAGAGATCGGTGATGTGGCGCGAGTCGAGGAACTCCTGCGGCAGCACCTCGTGCGCCGTGTAGAAGGACGGGAAGTGGATTTTCTCGACGTGCCGCTGGGTCACGCGCACCGGCGCGCCGGTGAAACGCGCGAGGAAGGCGGTCTTGTCACGGTTGTCGAGGTCGAGCACGTGCGTGAAGCGCGCGGCGCGCAGCCGCCACGCCAGCCGCGCCCAATCGGCGGCGCCCTGCGGAAAATGAAACACCTCGTCCACGTCGGGATTCATCGCCAGCACGCCGGCGTAGGCGGGTTCGCACAACACGGCCACGCGCGCCTGCGGCCAGTGCAGCTTCAGGTTCCGGAAGACCGGCCCGAGCAGCACGATGTCGCCGAGGTAACGGCGGCGGATGACGAGGATGTGCGGGGCGGACGACACGGGAGGCCGCGAAACTAAGCGGACCAAGCCAGTCTTGGCCACAAAAAGGCACAAAGATTCATGCTGAAACGTTGCCGGGTTGCGCGCTTATGGGCGCCAGCGCCGGCCGACCGAAGCGCTGGGTTCTCTGGGTGCTTTCTTGCGGCGAAAAATTCAGCTCGCGCCCTGCTGGCGGTCGTAGAGCGACTTGTAGAGCGGGTTGCCGGCGTAGAGACTGGCGTGGTCGCCCTGCGCGACGATGCGGCCCTGGTCGAACACGAGGATGTGCGAGGCGTCGCGGATGGTGCTGAAACGGTGGGCGATGATCAACACGGTCTTGCCGACGACGAGTTTCCGCAGCGCGTCCTGCACCGCCGCTTCGCTCTCGGAGTCGAGGGCGCTGGTGGCCTCGTCGAGGATGAGCAGGGGGGCGTTGCGCAGGAAGGCACGGGCGATGGCGAGGCGCTGCTTCTGGCCGCCGGAGAGCCGGCCACCGCGCTCGCCCACGACGGTGTCGTAACCCTGCGGGAATTGCGTGATGAACTCGTGCGCGTGGGCGTTGACCGCGGCGGCGACGACCTCCTCGCGCGTGGCGCCGGCCCGGCCGAGCAGGAGGTTGTTGAAGATGGTGTCGTTGAAGAGCACGGGCTCCTGCGAGACGAGGGCGATGTTGCGGCGCAGGTCGGCGAGGCGCATCGAGCGGACGTCGATGCCGTCGATGGTCACGCGGCCGGCGCCGGCCTCGTAGAAGCGCGGCACGAGGTTGGCGAAGGTGGTCTTGCCCGCGCCGCTCGGCCCGACGAGCGCGCAGACGGTGCCGGCCGGGATGCGGGTGGTGACGTCGCGCAGCGCGGGATTGTCACCGTAGGAGAAAGTCACCTGCTCGAACCCGAGATCGCCGCGCAGCCGGTCGACGGGCGTCGGTGCGGCCGGGTCGGTGATGGTCACCGGCTCGTGCAGCACGACCTCCAGGCGGCTGAGGGCGGCCTCGCCGCGCTTCAACTCGTTGTTGAGCGCGCCCATTTTCTTGATGGGCTCGTAACACATATAGAGCGCGGTGATGACGGCGAGGAAGTCGTCCTTTCCGATGCCGGCGCGGTAGGCGTAGAGCAGGGTTCCGGCGATACCGAGCGAGGCGATGACCTCGATGGCGGGGCTGACCGCCTGCGCGTACTTGGCGATCTTGAGTTGAAGCGCGAGCAGGGTGGCACTGTGTTCGCGAAAACGCTCCGTCTCGCGTGCTTCGAGGCTGAAGGCACGGACCTCGCGGGCGGCGGAAAGATTCTCGGAGAAATGGCCGGTGATGGTGCCAAGCTGCGCCTGCAGTTGCTCGGCGCGCTTAAGCAACTTGCGGCCAAAGTAACGAATGGGCAGCACGGTGAGCGGCACTACCGCGAGGCAGACCAGCATCATGCTGATGCCCTCTGCGTGGTAGGCCTTGTAGCCGACAAATCCGAGGGCGGCAATGAGCGTGCCCGGCTGCTTGATGCCGTCGTTGGCGAGGTTGGTCAGTGTCGTCTGGAGCTGGGCGGTGTCGGCCAGGCCGCGCGAGAGCAGGTCGCCCGTCTGACGGCGCTGGACGAAGGAGAGCGGCAACACCTGGAGCTTGGCGAAATAATCGACGCGGAGCGTCTCAAGGATCTTGGTGCCCGCCTGCTGGATGAAGTAACCGTTGATGTAGCCGAAGAGACCCCGCAGGAAGAAAATCAGGGGGATGTAGGCGGCGATCAGCAGCACGAGGTGCCAAGAGGAGGCGCGGTCTCCATTGGCGAAAATCGCCGGGAAGACCCGGTCGATCATATAGGGCAGACCGGCACCGCTGGCCGCACTGTAGAGGAGGCCGGCCAAGGTTGCGGCAACCAACGCGCCGCGCACGGATTTCAGATAGCGGAAATAGGGGCGGAAGCGGCGGAGGCTCATGGGCGCGGCGACAGGGTTAGTCCTTGGAAGCCCTTACGTCCAGCGCGTCCCTCAGGCCGTCGCCGAGAAAGTTGAGCGAGAAGAGCGTCAGCGAGAACAGCGAACCGGGGAAGACGAGCAGCCACCAGAACTCCTCCATCTTCTCGGCGCCGTCCTTGATCAGCGTGCCCCACGAACTCATCGGCGGCTGGACGCCGAGGCCGAGGAAGCTGAGGAACGCCTCGAGCAGCATGACGGCCGGGATGGTGAGGGTGGTGTAGACGATGATCGGCCCGAGGATGTTGGGGATCATGTGCCGGAGAATGATGCGGCGGTTGCTCAGGCCGAGCGAGCGGGCGGCTTCGATGAACTCCATTTTCTTCAACGACTGGATCTGGCCGCGGACGATGCGGGCCATGGTCAGCCACTCGACGGCGCCGATGGCGACGAAGAGCAGGATGATGTTCCGTCCGAAGAAAACCATGAGCAGGATGACAAAGATCGTGAACGGCAGCGCATACATGATATCGACGAGACGCATCATGACGTTGTCGGTCTGGCCGCCCGCGTAGCCGGCGACGGCGCCGTAGAGCACGCCGATGGTCAGCGCCACGATCGTCGCGCTCAGGCCGACGCCGAGCGAGATGCGGCCACCGTAAAGGATGCGCACGAGCAGGTCGCGCCCGAGCGTGTCGGTGCCGAGCCAATGCTGGGCCGAGGGCGGCGTCGCCCCGAGGGAGAGGTTCTGGTCCTGGTAGGAAAGCTGGAAGAACAGCGGGCCGAACACGCAGATGACCGCCAGCACGAGCAACACGGCGGCGCCGCCGACCGCCAGCCGGTTTTTCTGCAACCGGTGCCAGGCGTCGCTCCACGGCGAATGGCCGGACTCGAGCTGGTCGAGCGTGGGCACGTTGACGGCGGCGGTGGTGAGGTTGGCCATGGGGCGTCAGTCGAACTTCAGCCGGGGGTTGAGCCACACCTGCATGACGTCGACCACGAGGTTGAGCACCACGATCAGGCTCGCGTAGAGGATGACGGTGCCGAGCACGAGGGTGTAGTCGCGGTTGAACGCGCTGTTCACGAACTCACGGCCGAG
This sequence comes from Opitutia bacterium, assembly GCA_016187925.1. Classification (GTDB taxonomy): domain Bacteria; phylum Verrucomicrobiota; class Verrucomicrobiia; order Opitutales; family Opitutaceae; genus Didemnitutus. The sequence goes on from JACPIS010000002.1 coordinate 117,526, forward strand.
TCCGGGGATCTGAAAAATCGTCTCGATGACGAACGAGCCCGTCAGGATGCCGGCGATGGCGGGCCCGAGGAAGGAGACGACCGGCAGCAGGCCGCCGCGCAACGCGTGGCGGAAGATGATGCGCGTCTCCGAGGCGCCCTTGGCCCGCGCGGTGCGGATGAAATCCTGGTGCAGCACCTCGAGCATGCCGCCGCGCGTGAGGCGCATAAGGTAGGCGGCGTAGACGAAACCGAGCGTCAGCGCCGGCAGCACACGGTCCTCGGGGTATTCCCAGCCCGACGCGCTGAGCCAGTGGAAATGGATGGCGAAGCCGAGCACGAGCAGCGGGCCGAGCACGAAGGTCGGCACGCAGATGCCGACCATGCCGATGCTGGAGCAGAGGTAGTCGACCCAACTGTTGCGCCGCACGGCGGCCAGCACACCCAGCGGCAGACCGACGACGAACGCGACCAGCAGGGCCAGCCCGCCGAGTTCGAGCGACGCCGGCAACTTGTCCGCGATGATCTCGTTGACCGTGCGGTTGGAGTACTTGAACGACGGCCCGAGGTCGCCGTGCGCGAGATGGCCGAGGTAGACGAGGTATTGCTTCCAGAGCGGCTGATCGAGGCCGTAGTGCGCTTCGAGATTCTTCAGGATTTCCGGCGTGATGGTCTTCTCCGCGGTGAACGGGCCGCCCGGCACGAAGCGCACCATGAAGAACGTCGCCGTCACGATGATGAACAACACCGGGACGATCTGCAGCAGGCGGCGGGCGACGAAGCGAAACATGGAAGCGGGGCGGACGACAGAAGACAGAGGACGGCGGACAGAGGCCAGAAGGAAATCAAACCGGTGCGCCAATCGGCGCCCGGCTCCCGAAGGTCACTTCGCCTCCAGCCACATCGACTGGTAGGGATGATAGTCGAGCAGGTTGGGGTAGCGGCCGCGCACGGCCGGATTCACCAGATGCGTCGAGGTGTAATGGAAGAGCGGCAGGATCGGCAGGTCGCGCATGAGGGCGTCCTCGGCCTGACGGTAGAGCGCGTGGCGGGCGGGTTTCTCGAGCTGGTCGAGCGCCGCGCGCACGAGCCGGTCGAACTCCGGGTTGGCGTAGCCGGCGACGTTCTGCCCGCCGCCCGTCAGGTGTACGCTGAGAAACGCGTGCGGATCGAGGTAGTCGCCGACCCAGCCGCCGCGGGCGAGATCGTATTTGCGCTCCACGCGCTCGGCATGAAACACGCGGCCCTCGGCGTTCGCGAGGTTGATGCGCACGCCGAGGTTGCGCTGCCACATCTGCTGCAGCACTTCGGCGAAGAGCTGGTGCCGCGCGCTGGTGTCGAAATGCATGTCGACCGCCGGGAAACCTTTCCCGTCGGGGTAACCCGCCTCGCCGAGCAGCCGGCGCGCCTCGGCGGGATCGAAGCGCAGCGCGTGCGGTCCGGCGAAGCGGTAGTCGTCGGTGCCGGGCGGCACGAGCCCGGTCGCGGGCAGCAGGTGCTGCTGCGGCTGGCTGGCGGCGAGCTGCGCGCGGTCGAGCGCGAGCGAGAACGCCCGGCGCACGCGCGGGTCGTTGAACGGCGGGCGCGCCAGGTTGAACTCGTAGAGATAGGTCGAGAAGAACGGCGTGACCTGCAGTTGCTCCGGTGCCGACTCGGCGTAAGTGGCGAGCTTGCTGGCCGGCACGAACTCCGTGAGGTGCAGCAGGCCCGAGCGGAAGGAGCGTTCCTCGGTGTCGGCATTCTCGATCAGGTGAAAATGGATTTCCTGCAGCCGCACGCTGCGTGCGCCCCAGTAGCGCGGGTTTTTCTTCACGACGATCTCGTCGCCGTTGCGCCACTCGCTGAGCACGAACGGTCCGTTGCCCACCAGCACGCCGGGGCGCGTCCAGCCGCTGTAAGGCGTGTCGAAAGCGCCGCGCGACTCGACCGTGGCGCGATGCACCGGCATCCAGGCGAATCCGCCGAGGAGAAACAGCAGGTAGGGCGCCGGCTGGCGCAGCTCGACGCGCAGCGTGCGGTCGTCGCGCGCGTGCACGCCGACTTGGGCGAAGTCCGCCCGGCGGCCCGCGTGAAAATCCTCCGCGCCGCGCACGATGTCGAAGTAGTGGGCGTAGGGCGAACCGAGCTTGGGCGACAGGATGCGCCGGACGCTGAACTCGAAATCGTGCGCCGTGACCGGGTCGCCGTTGCTCCATTGCGCATCGGCGCGCAGGTGGAAGGTGTAGACGAGTCCGTCGGGCGAGATGTCCCAGCGCTCGGCGACGCCGGGCACGGGGTGGAGGTCCTTCGGGTCGTAGCCGGTGAGTCCCTCGTAGAGCGCCATGAGCACGTTGAAGTGCGCATTGGTCTGCATGAGATGCGGGTCGAGGTCCTGCGGCTCGGCGCCGATGTTCTGGTGCAGCACCTGCGTGCGGTTGCCGAGCTCGACGGGCGTCTCGCGCCGCGCGCAGGCCGCGAGCAAGGCGAGCAGCAGCAGGGCAAACCCGAGGCGGGGCGGTTTTTGCACGGGTCCAACAAAGCCGCCGCCCCGCCGGCTGGCAAAGTCAATCCGGCCGCCGCCTACTCGGGCAGAGCGAGATCGAGGTAGTAACGGTTCCAGAGCGGATCCGACCGCCAGCCGCGGACGCGCGGGCTGAGCAGGTAGTTGAGCGAATTGAAATACAGCGGGATCACCGGCAGCTCGGCGAGCACGAGGGCCTCGGCCTCGCGATAGAGCGCCAGGCGCTGCGCCGCGTCGGGCGTGCGGCCGGCCTCCTCGATCAGCGCATCGTAGCGGGCGTTGCGCCAGTGCGGATAGTTGCCGGCCGCGCCGCTCTGCAATTCGCCGAACGCCGCCGCCGGATCGCCGTAGTCGGGGATCAGCGGCACGAGCGCGATGGCGTAGTCGCCGGCGTGCAACGCGGCGAGGTGCACCTTCGCCTCGCGCTGGACGAGGGAGGTCTCGATGCCGAGCTCGCGGCGCCACATCTGCTGGATGGCTTCGAGTGCGGCGGGCGACGCGGTCCAGCCGGCGATCTCCAGCTTGGGAAAGCCGCGACCGCCGGGGAAACCGGCTTCAGCCAGCAGTTCGCGCGCCTTGGCGGCATCGGGCGTCAAACGCTCCGCCGGCGTGTAGTTGTCGAGACCGGGCGGAATGAAACTCAGCGCAGGCGTCTGCGCGCCCTTGAGCACGCCGTCGATCAGCGCCTGGCGGTCGATGGCCAGCGCGAGCGCGCGGCGGACCAGCGGGTGGTCGAGTGGCGGCCGGGCGACGTTCAAGGCGAGGTAACGCGTCTCGGCGAGCGGCTGGGCCTGCAGTTGCGGCGGCGTGTAGCTCGCGAGCTTGCTGAACGGGACGGACATCGTGATGTCGACCTGGCCGGCGCGGTAGGCGCGCTCTTCCGTCTCGCCGCTGTCGTAAATCTGGAAGCGGATGCCGTCGAGTCGCACGCGGCCGAACTGCCGGTAGGCAGGGTTGCGGCGCACGAGCAGGTGCTGGCGCTCGCGCCACTCCACGAGGGCGAACGGCCCGTTGCCCACGAAATTGCCCGGGCGCGACCAGGCGCTCTCGCGGGTGTTGCCGAATTTCTCCACCACCTCGGCCGGCACGGGCAGCCAGGGGCCGCTGGCCAGCAAGGCGGGCAAGTGCGGCGACGGGTGGTCGAGCGTGAGCACGAGCGTGTGGTCGTCGGGTGCGGCGACGCCGACCTGCGCGAAATCCGTCGCCGCGCCGCGATAGAAGCTCTCGGCATTTTTCAGCACGAAGAACAACGGAGCCTTGGGCGCGGCGAGCGCGGGCGTGAGTGCGCGGCGGATCGTGTAGGCAAAATCCTGCGCGGTGACGAGGGTGCCGTTGGTCCAATGCGCGTCGCGCCGCAGGTGGAACGTCCAGCGGAGCCCGTCGGCCGAGGTCTCCCATTTTTCCGCGACGGCGGGTTGCACGCCGCCGGCGGGCGTCGGGACGGTCAGGCCCTCGAGCAGGGCGCGCAGGACCATGAACTCGTCGGGCAGCGTGGCCAGCTGCGGGTCGAGCGTGGCGGGCTCGTTGCGCTGGCTGAGGCGGAGCAGCTGGGCGTCGGTCGCCTCGGCCGCGCGCCGGCCGCAGCCGGTGGCGAACAGAAGGCAGAGGACAGTGGACAGAAGACAGAGGACAGAAGGCAGAGGACAGAGGACGGTCAGCCTGCGAATTCCGACCGGTCGGGCCGGGTGGGACCTATTTGCCGAGCGACGTAGGGCCTCACCTTGCGTGAGGCCTCGGGCCGCAGGCTCGATACAAGGTCGAGCCCTGCGAAGCTTCGCCGGCGCTTTGTGCCCGACGGGTTTTCTTGGAGGGCCCACGTCCTCGTGGGCCGCGGCCCGTCGGGAGACGGGCCCTCCATGGCGGCCAAATGCCGTCGCGATTGGGACGGGCGTGTCAGGGCTCCAGCGAGACATGCCGGTAGTCGACGTGATCCATCGGGTTCGGATTCCAATGCTTGACCGAGGGCCGCTGGAGATAGACGTGGGTGTTGAAATAGATCGGCGCGATGGGGGCGGCATTGACCATGAGCACTTCGGCCTGCTGGAGCAGGGCGGCGCGGGCGGCGGGGTCCGCCGTGACGGCGGCGCGGTTCATGAGCGCGTCGTAGTCGGCGCTGCCCCAGCCGGTGTGGTTGTTGCCGGCATCGCTGCGCCAGAGGTCGAGGAACGTCGTGGCGTCGAGGTAGTCGCCGACCCAGTCGGAGAGGAGGATCTGGTAGTTGCCGGCGCGGCGGTTGGCGAAGACGACCTTGTATTCCTGGTTCGCGAGCCGGACGTCGAGACCGAGGTCGCGGCGCCACATTTCCTGGATGGCCTCGGTGACGAGCCGGAGAATTTCGGAATTGTTGTAGAGGATCTCGATCGGCGGCAGGCCCTGGCCGCCGGGGAAGCCGGCCTCGGCAAGCAGCCGGCGCGCGGTGTCGAGGTCGCGCGCGGGCAGCGCGGGCAAGGAGTAGTCCGGCATCTCGGGCGGCACGAGCGAGGGCGCGGGGCGCTGGCCGCCTCGGAGAATCTTGTCGCCGATGACCTGCCGGTCGATGGCGAGCGAGAGTGCGCGGCGGACGAGCGGATTGTCGAGCGGCGCGCGGTGGGTGTTGAAGCGGAAGAAATAGGTCGAGAGGTAGGGATCGATGCGGAGCAAGGCCGGGTTGTCACGGCGATAGCTGGCGATCTTCGAGAGCGGCAGGCTGTAGGTGACGTGCAGCTGGCCGGCACGGAAGGCGCGCTCCTCGGCGTCGACGCTGTCGGTCGGGTAGAACACGATGGAGTTCAGCTTCACATTGCCGCGGTCCCAGTAGGTGGGCGACTTGACGGCGACGAGGCGCTGGTGGGGCGACCACTCCTTGAGCATGAACGGGCCGCTGGTGACGATCTTTTCGACGCGCGTCCACGGCGTGCCGCGGCGGTAGGCGTCGCCCACGGCGGCGATGCTGCGCACATTCAGCGGCCGCCAGGGGGAATTGAGCAGGATTTGCAGGAAGTACGGTGCGGACTGGTTGAGTGTGACGACGAGCGTGTGCGCGTCGGGCGCGGCGAGTCCGACGGTCGAGAAGTCGGTCGTGCGGCTCTTGTTGAAATCCTCCGCGCCCTGGATGATGTAGAAAAGATATGCGTAGTCGGCGGCGAGCGTCGGGGTGAGCATGCGCCGCCAGGAGTCGACGCAGTCCTGCGCGGTGAGGGGCTCGCCGTTGGTCCACACGGCGTTCGCGCGAAGGTGGAAGGTATAGACGCGGCGGTCGGGCGAGACGTCCCAGCGCTCGGCGAGGGCCGGCACGGGTTTGAGCGTGACGGGGTCGAAGCTCACGAGCGGCTCGAACAGCGCGTGGAGGACCTTGGCCTCGCCGATGCCGGTGACGACCTGCGGGTCGAGGTCGGTCGGCTCCGAGCCGATGCTGAGATGGAACACGCCCTCGCGGTCGCCGCGCTCGACCATCGATTCGCGGCGCGAGCAGCCGGCGCCCAGCAGAAAACAGAAGACGGAGGCCAGAAGACAGAAGGTGGAAAGAGGACGCATGGTGGGTGGTTAGATTTTCTGGATCAGCGCCACGGCGTGCGCGGCGATGGCCTCGCCGCGGCCGATGCCGCCGACGCCCTCGTTGGTCGTGGCCTTCACCCCGATGGCGTCGATGGACAGGCCGGTGGACTTCGCGAGCGCGGCCTTCATCTCGTCGAGGCGCGGGGCGATCTTCGGCTGCTCGGCGATAAGCGAGGCGTCGATGTTGACCGGCCGCCAGCCGTGGTCACGCAGCCCGGCGACGACCTTCTGCAGCAGCACCTGCGAGTCGGCGTTTTTCCACTGCGGGTCGGTGTTGGGGAAGAAATGGCCGATGTCCGGCAGGCCGGCGGCGCCGAGCAGCGCGTCGCAGATGGCGTGGGTCAGCGCGTCGGCGTCGGAGTGGCCCTCGAGCCCGAAGTCACAGTCGAACCACACGCCGCCGAGCACGAGCCGGCGCCCCTGCACGATGCGGTGGATGTCGTAGCCGTGGCCGATGCGGAGGTTCATGGATGCTGCCATAGCGAAGGAATCAGTGCCGGAAGGAGGAGGGAAAAGACTCGAGCGTGTCATCCTGAGCGCAGCGAAGGATCCATTGCGCTGCGCGCTGCCGGCTTGGGGCTGGATTCTTCGCTGCGCTCAGAATGGCAGAATCGAGCGTCAGGTTCATGCGCGGGAGAGGAGAAACTCAAGGTAAGGCAGGTCGGCCGGCGTGGTGAGCTTCGGATTCGGGTGCGTGTTCTCGAGCAGCGCGACGGGGTGCTTGAGCAGTTCGACCGCCGCGGCGTCGTCGGTGAGGCGCTTCTGGAGCTTGGCGGCCTTGGTGTAACCGCGGCAGATGAGCTCGCGGGCGAAGACCTGCGGCGTCTCCATCGCCCAGAGGTGGTCGCGGTCGAGCGTGCGCAGGTTGCCCTCGCCGCGGTGGTCCTTGATGGTGTCGGTCACGCGGTGGGCGAGCACGACAGCGTCCTCGCGGCGCACGATCTTGTGCAACGCGACGAGCTGCTCGGGCTGGATGAGCGGACGGGCGCAATCGTGGATGAAGACGTAGCGGACGTCGTCGGGCAGCTCGGCCAGCGCGGCGGTGACGGAGTCCTGGCGCTCGGCGCCGCCGGGCACGAAGAGCGTGGGCGTGGGCGCGTAGGCGGAGAGTTCGACCATCTGGCGCTGGTCGCGGTAGGTGACGACGAAGAAGTCGGCGACGAGGCTGCGGTAGAAGGCGCTCGCGGAGTAGGCGAAGACCGGCTTGCCGGCCAGCGGGGCGAGGATCTTGTCCTCGACGGCGCCGTCCATGCGGCGGCTACTACCGGCGGCGAGAAGAATGGCGGCGGTGCGGCTCAAGGGGTGGTTGAGAGTTGAGGGTTGAGAGTCGAGAGGCCGGGCAAGACCGCTCAGGTGCCGTTGAGTTCGGCGAGGATGCCGCGGGCGGCGGCGGCGGGATCGGCGGCCTTGAGGATGGGGCGGCCGACGACGATGTAACTGGAGCCGGCGCGCGCCGCGTCGGCGGGAGTCATGACGCGTTTTTGGTCGTCGCCTCCGCCGACCTCGCTCGCCGGGCGGATGCCGGGCGTGACGAGCTGCATGTCGGCGGGAAGGTTTTTGCGGAGCAACGCGACCTCGAGCGGCGAGCAGACGAGCCCGCGCAGGCCGGAATCGGCGGCGAGCTTGCCCAGGCGGGCGACCTGTTGCTCGGGTGCGACGCCGACGCCGATCTCGGCGAGGCCGGCGGCATCCATCGAGGTGAGGACGGTGACACCGAGCAGGAGGAGCTGGGGATTGGTTTTCTGCTGGGCGGCCACGGCGGCGCGCATCATCTCGCCACCGCCGGCGGTGTGCAGCGTCAGCATGCGGATGGGCAGAGGGCCGAGCGACTCGACGGCCTTGCCGACGGTGTTGGGGATGTCGTGCAGCTTCAGGTCGAGAAAGATGTCGAAGCCCATGCTGGCGACCTCGCGCACGTAGTTCGGGCCGTAGGCCGTGAACATCTGCAGGCCGATCTTCACCCAGCGGAGCTGGCCGCGCAACTGGCGGAGAATGGGCGCAGCTTCTTCGCGCGTGGGAACGTCGAGGGCCAGGATCAGATCGCAGGGCATGGGCTGGGGCATCACTAATGAACACTAATCGGCACTAATCAAAGAGAGAAATGCCGGGCGGGAATTTTCTAGGATTGAAGGGGATTAGTGTTCATTAGTGGGGGAAAGTTCATGGGCGTCACGATTTTCAGTCCCGCCAAGATCAATCTTTACCTCGCCGTCACCGGCCGGCGGGCGGACGGTTTCCATGATCTCGTGTCCGTGGCGGCGCCGCTGGAGTTCGGCGACACGCTCGAAGCGGACGAGGCCGGGGAATTTTCCCTCGAGTGCGACGTGGCCGACGTGCCGGTGGACGGCTCGAACCTCATCCTGCAGGCCGCGGCGGCGTTCGCGGCGGCGACGGGCTGGAAGGGTGGGGCGCGTTTCAAGCTCACCAAACGCATCCCGCTGGGCGCGGGGCTCGGCGGCGGCAGCAGCAACGCCGTCGCCGCCCTGCGCGCGCTCAACCAGCTGGCGGGTGGCATCGCGACCGAGGCGCAGATCGCCGCGATGGCGGCGGAGCTCGGGTCCGATTGCGCGCTGTTTTTGCGGAATGTGCCGGTCGTGATGCGCGGGCGCGGCGAACGGGTGGAGGCTTTGCCCGACGCGGCGACGCGCCGCCTGCGCGGACGACGCGTGCTGTTGTTCAAGCCCAGTTTCGGCATCAGCACACCGTGGGCGTATGGACGCATGGCGGCGCGCGGCGCGGATTATCTGCCGGCGGCCGAGGCGGAGCGGCGGCTGGCGGCGTGGATCGGCTCGGACGCGGCGGTGGAAAATCTTTTGTTCAACAACATGGAGCCGGCAGCGTTCGAGAAATTCACTGCGCTGCCCGTGATGCTGGAGCGGTTGCGCCGCGAGTCCGGCCTCGTCGCGCGCATGAGCGGTAGCGGCAGCGCGTGTTTCGCGCTGCCCGGGGACGATGCGGCGCCGGCGCCGCTGGAGACGCGCATCCGCGAGGGCTGGGGCCCGGTGGCGTTCGTCCGGGTGACGCGCCTTGCCTAGACTTCCGCATTGACCGCGTGCGGCGGCGGGTCGTTAATCCGCGGACCTTACGACCCATGGACTCACGCGGCAAAACCGAGATCGTCGTCCAGGGCATAGCTGCATCCAAGGGGATCGCTTACGGGCAGGTGTTCCTCTATCTGCAGAGCGAGTTGGAGGTGCCGCGCTACACGGTCGACCCCGACAAGCGCATGGCGGAGATCGCGCGCTTCGAGCAGGCGCTCGTCACCACCCGCCAGCAGATCGCGCAGGTACAGCAGCAGGTGAAGCGCAACCTCAGCGAGGAAGAGGCGCTGATCTTCGACGCGCACCAGATGGTGCTCGAGGACCAGGCGCTCATCGGCGAAACTATCCGCGAGTTCGAGACCAGCGGGCTGAACATCGAGACGTGTTTCAACGCCGTCGCGACCCGCTACATCGAGGCCTTTGCCCAGATCGACGACGAGTATCTGCGCGAACGCGCGGCCGACATCAAGGACGTGACGCGCCGCGTGCTGCATGTGCTGCTCGGCCAGTCGGCGCAGAATCTCAGCGAACTGGTCGAGAAACGCATCATCATCGCCGTCGACGTCTCGCCCTCCGAGGCCGCCAGCATCGACCGCAGCGCGGCGCTCGGCATCGTCACCGACGGCGGCAGCCGCACGAGCCACGCGGTGATCGTCGCCCGTTCGCTGAAGATTCCCGCCGTCGTCGGCGCGCGCGACCTGACCGCCAAGGTGCAGAACGGCGACTGGGTGGTGCTCGACGGCTACGAGGGCATCGTCATCGTCAACCCGACGCAGGCGACGCTCTTCCGCTACGGCAAGATCCAGGAGGAGAAAAAGACTTTCGAGAACCGCCTGCTCGCCGCCGTCGACCAGCCGGCCGAGACGCTCGACGGCGTGCGCGTGACGCTCCGCGCCAACATCGAGAAGACCGACGAGGTCGGTCTCGTGAAGCAGTACCGCGGCGAGGGCGTCGGCCTCTACCGCACGGAGTTCCTCTTCCTCAACTCGCACCGCGTGCCCGACGAGGAGAAGCAATACGAGGCCTACCGCACGATCGTCGAAGGCCTCGCGCCCGCGGCGGTGACCATCCGCACCCTCGACATCGGCGGCGACAAGCCGCTCCCCGGCGACCCGCACCTCATCGGTCCGGAGGCGAATCCCTTCCTCGGTTTCCGCGCCATCCGCATGTGCCTGGAAAACCCCGAGCTGTTCAAGAACCAGCTCCGCGCCATCCTCCGCGCCAGTGCGCACGGCAAGGTGGAGCTGATGTATCCGATGATCAGCGGCGCCGAGGAACTGGAGCGCGCCAACGCCCTGCTCGACGAGGCCCGCGCCGAGCTGCGCACTCGCGGCCAGAAGTACGACGAGAAGATGCGCGTCGGCACGATGATCGAGATCCCCAGCGCGGCGCTTTCGGCCGATGTGCTGGCGGAGAAATGCGATTTCTTCAGCCTCGGCACGAACGACCTCATCCAATATCTGCTCGCCATCGACCGCGGCAACAACCGCATCGCCCACCTCTACGACCCCACGCACCCCGCCGTGCTGCGCGTCATCAAGCAGGTGGTCGACGAGGCCAAGGCCAAGAAGATCAAGGTCAGCGTCTGCGGCGAGATGGCCGGCGACCCGATCTATGCGCCGCTCCTGCTCGGCCTCGGCATCGACGAGCTGAGCATGACGCCCCCGCTGCTGCCCGCGGTGAAGTTTCTCATCCGCAACACCAAATTCTCCGACGCGAAGAAACTCGCCGCCGAGGCGCTCAAGCAGACCGACCCGCGCAAGACCTACGCCCTCATCGAGGCCTTCTACAACGAGCGCGTGAAGGAGTGAGCGCAGGCGGCGTTGACACGAAGGAGGATTGCCTGCCAATTTTCTGGCGCCGGGCCGCCTCCTTCATGCCTACCACCGCTTCGTTTCGTGGTATCACGATCCGATTATACCCCGACGACCATCTGCCTCTGCACTTCCATGCCTTTTATGGCGACAGTGAGGCGATGATTGACATCAACGCCCTTACATCGATCGCCGGCGGCCTGCCACCCGCCCAATTGCGCGAAGTACTCGCGTGGGCCGGGCGGCATCAGGCCGATCTAGTGGATCGCTGGCAGCGTTGCCAAAACCATCAACCCGTGCCAAGAATTCCGCACCCATGAAATTCGCCCTCGCCAAGGTCGTTACTGTCAAAGCCCTGCCGAAACACCGGCTGGCTCTGGCTTTCTCCGATGGGATGGAGGGCGTCTACGATTGCACGTCGCATTTGTGGGGCGAGATGTTTGAGCCGCTGAAAGATCAGAAATTTTTCGCCAAAGTCGCACTTGATCACGGCGCACCGACCTGGCCAAACGGCGCCGACCTCGACCCCGGCGTGCTTCGTGAAGCCATCGCAAATCAAACGCCGATCAAAGCCAAGCGGGCCGTCCTGAAAGCCCGGCTCAAGGGCAAGTTGCGGGTGGTGGCCGAGGAAGCTGCACCTTACCCCTCCCGGCCCCGCCGATAAATCGGCCCCGCTGCCCGACACCCGGGTTGTCTATTGCGGCGACAGTCTGGAGTAGTTGCGCAAGCTACGATCGACGACATCTTGAACGAGCAACTGGCGCGCAAGCTGGCTTGAGTCGGTTCTGTTTTGTGCCGGAGCGATTGTTGCCGGGGGATGCGCTGCGGTCGGAGCAAAACGGGCGATTTTCCCGGCATTGCTGACGGGGTGCGAACGTGGTAGCAGTCTGGTCCGTCGGGGAGGCATGAGCAGGAACGGAGAACCAGCACAATGACTCATATCAAATCCAAGGGAACCATCGGCATTCTGACCGGCGGCGGCGACGTCCCGGGACTCAACCCGGCCATCCGCGCCGTCACGATCCGGGCGTTGCGCGAGGGCTACAAGGTCATCGGCATCCGCAAGGGCTGGAACGGCCTGGTCGGCATGGTGCGTGACAAGGGCCACGACAACAGCGAGCACTACTTCCACCTCACCGAGGAGATCGTCAACCGCGCCGGCCGCACCGGCGGCACGTTTTTGCACAGCTCGCGCACGCGGCCCAGCCACGTGCCGAAGGGCAGCGTCCCTGAGCACCTGCGCAGCACCTTCAACGCCGACACCAACGATCTGACCCCCGAGGTGCTGAAGAACCTCGAGTGGCTCGGCATCGACCACATGATCCCCATCGGCGGCGACGACACGCTGAGCTACGGCGTGCACCTCTTCCAGAAGGGCATCAAGGTCATCGCGATTCCCAAGACGATGGACAACGACGTCCCGGGCACGGACTATTGCATCGGTTTCAGCACCTGCGTGTCACGCACGATCAGCCTGATCAACACGCTGCGCACGTCGGCCGGCTCGCACGAGCGCTTCCTCGTGGTGGAGGTGTTCGGCCGCTACGCCGGGTTCACGGCCATGCTGCCCACGATGGCCGGCGCGGCCAACCGCTGCGTGATCCCCGAGTGGAAGTTCAACATCGACCGCCTGACCGAGCTGCTGGTCGCCGACCACCAGAAGAATCCCAGCAAGTACTCCATCGTGCTCGTGTCGGAGGGCGCCTCGTTCGAGGGCGAGGAGATGGTCTATGAGAGCGCGGAGAAGGACATGTTCGGCCACGCCAAGCTCGGCGGCATCGGCGACATGGTTTCGTCCCGGCTCAAGGATCTGTCGCCGAAATACAATCGCGGCAAAAAGATCGACGTCATCAACCAGCGCCTCGGCTACCTCGTGCGCGGCGGCGATCCCGACGCCATCGACTCCGTGGTGCCGATGGCCTACGGCAACCTCGCGCTCGACCTGATCCTGCAGGGCATCCACGGCCGCTTGGTGGCGTTGAAAAACGGCCGCTACGACAACCTGCCCATCGAGGTCGTGACCTCGACCAAGAAACTCGTGAACGTGAACCGGGACTACAACACCGACCGCCTGCGCCCGCAGTACCGCAGCTTCGAGATGCGCCCGCTGTTCATCATGACGAGCGAGTAAGCGCGGGCCAGTGGAGATCCGGGGCAGGGTGCGACCGTTGCGCCCGCCGAGATCGTGATGCCGACTTCACGGCGGGCCCAGCGGTCCCACCCTACCAGTGCGGACACGCTCGCGGCTGGGACCGCCACGCCACCGGAGAAGCGTGATTGGCGCGCTCTTTCCGGTGGATGGCCCGGCTCCCGCCGGGACACCAGCCGACCGCTTGGGGTACTGATGTGGGAGGGGCTTTATGCCCCGACAGTGGAGCGGCGGTGCAGGGAGTCGGGGCGTAAAGCCCCTCCCGCAACGGGGCTCAACGCGCGGCCTTCAGGCCGGCGGCGAGCAGCGTCTCGAAGTGCGGCTCGTTCTCCTCGCGGGAGACGACCGAGACCTCGACCTTCTGGAAGCCGGATTTCTTGAGGAAGCCGTGGAGGGCGCTCTCCTTGAAGCCGAGCCAGATGTCGCCGTAGACCTCGTGCGCGCGCTCGAAGTTGTGCTCCTTGAGGTCGAGCACGAGCAGCTGGCCGCCGGGCTTGAGGATGCGGAACGCCTCGTCGACCGCGGCCTGCGGGTGGTTGGCGTGGTGCAGCGCCTGCGAGAGGATGGCGAGGTCGACGGACTTGTCGGGCAGCGGCACCCGCTCGATGTCGCCGAGCTTGTAGGCGAGGTTGGCGAGGTTGTTCTTCTTCGCGAGCTCGGTGCCGACCTCGACCATCTTGGGCGAGCTGTCGATGCACCACACGCGCTCGGCGCGGTGGGCGATGAGCTGCGAGATGAGGCCCTCGCCGGCGCCGAGGTCGGCGACGGTGATTGCCGGCACGAGCCGGAGCGCGAGATGGCCGATGGCTTCCCAGGTACGGCCGGGGCAGTAGCCCTTGCCGAGCCGGCCGGCGATGAGGTTGAAATACTGCTCGGAGACGCGCCGGCGCTTCTGGAGGATGCGGTCGAGGTTGTCGCGGTCCTCGGCGGACTCGGGCAATTCGGCCACGGAGTCGCACGCGGCGCGGAGCAGCGCGAGCTGCTTGGGCTCGAGCGCGGCGTGCAGGGAGTAGAAGGCCTTTTTGCCCTCGCGGCGGTCGTGCACGAAGCCCGCCTGCCGCAGCAGCGCGAGCTGGGTGGAGATGCGCGACTGGCCCATGCCGAGGATCTCCTGCAGCTCGGCGACGGAGAGTTCCTCCTTGGAGAGGAGCGCGAGCAGGCGGAGCCGGGTGGAGTCGGAGAGAACCTTGAGGCTGTCCCAGGATGCGGCCATGGCGGGGAGGCTGGGGAGAACGTGTCCGGATTACAAGTGCCGCGCGAGACGGCATGGGGCGTTGAAGCGAAGTGGGTTCACGCGGCCACCAGTTTGCGACGCAGCGCACTCATACGCCCATGAGCTTCGAGAGGAACAGGGACAATTGCCACACGCCGAGTGCGACGATGCAGCCGCCGGCAACGATGTGCAGGATGCGCAGCGCGTCGGCGTGCAACCGGGCGAACAGCGCGCCGGCGCCGTAGCTCAGGGCCAGCCACCAGAGACCCGAGCCGGTGAACACGCCGGCGATCATCATGACCGCGGCCAGCGTGCTGTGCGCGGCGTGCAGGCCGAGGCCGGCGAAGATGGCGACGAAGGCGAGCAGGGTGACCGGATTCGCCAGCGTCAGGGCGAAGGTGGAAAGGAACGCCGCGGGCAGGCTGCGTTGGGGCGGGGCGTCGTCGCCGGCGCGCGGCGGCCGGGCGAGAGCGGTCTTGAGGCCGAGCGCGACGAGGAAGAGCCCGCCGCCGACCTGCAGCCAGCGTTCGATGCCCATGAGGAAGCCCGAGATGGCGGTGAGGCCGAGCGCGGCCATCGCGCCGTAGAGGGCGTCGGCCGTGGCGGCGCCGAGGCCGGAGACGAAGCCCGTCATCCGTCCGTAGACGAGCGTGCGCCGCAGGCAGAGGAACCCGACCGGGCCGACGGGAACGGCGATGGCGAGACCGATGATCAGGCCTTGCAGGAACATGGGGCGGAGTTCCGCGAGACTTCCGCCGAGCGCGGGGGATGACAAATAAAAAGCCGCGCCTCGCGGCGCGGCTGAATGGTTCACTGGGCAGCGGATCAGTTCTTGCCGTCGACGTACCGGCTGATGCCGGCGACCTGGTACTCGTGCTGCACGCCGCCGATCTTGAGCTTCACGTGCTCGCCGATCTTCTTGCCGAGGAGCGCCTGGCCGAGCGGGGTCTTGTAGGCGATGACGTGGTTGTCCGGGTCGGAGTCCCACGCGCCGAGCACGGTGTAGCGGACGGCCTTGCCGCTGGCGACCTCGCGGAGGTCGACGACGGTGCCGACGGAAATCTGGTCGGTGGTGGCCTCGGTGAAGTCGGAGATGCGGGCCCGGGCGAGGTCGCGCTCGAGCTGCGCCTTCTGCGCCATGAGGACGGACTGGTCCTGCTTGGCCATCTTGAACTCGGAGTTTTCCTTGAGATCGCCATGCTCGCGGGCGGTGGCGATGGCCTTGGAGTTGTCGGGGATGCGGCGGGAGACGATGTCCTCGTACTCGGTGCGCTTCTTCTCGTAGCTGGAGCGCGAGACGATCATCTGGTCGTCCTTCGACTCGGCCTCGCCGGAGACGAGGGACTGGAGCGAGGGGAAGAGCTTGATGAACCGGGCGAGCAGCGACTTCTTGGTCAGTTCCTCGAAGCCCTGGTTGAGCAGGAGCGTGTTGGCGAGGTCGCGGGCCGTCTCGGTGTCGGCGGTGGCGAGCAGGTCGGAGATGAGCTCGGCGTCGTCGCTCAGCGCCTCGGCGAGCGGGATGCGGCGGGTGCCGGCGGACTGGAGCGCCTCGTAGTCGATGGCGAAGAAGATGGCGCTGAGCAGGCGCGGCGTGATGAGATTCTGCAGCAGCTTGGCGAACTTTTTCGAGTGACGGTTCTTGATGACCCAGAGGAGGACGGGCGCGCGGAGGTTCTGCTCGGTCTTCCAACGGACGAAGGTCGTGGCGAGCTCCTCGGACTGGCCGTGCTCGACGAGAAAGTTGATGCACTCGGTGGTGAACTTGCCCTGCGAGGTCTTGAGGAGGGCGAACACGATCTCGCGCCACTCGAGCGGGTGCGTCTCCTTGACGAGGTCGAGGAAGCGCGACTGGAAGTGGACGGGGATCTTCTCGGCGATGGCGGTGAGGCCGCGGACTTCGCGGATGAGCTCGGACTGCGGCGGGTTGAGCGAGGCGGCGTGGCCGAGGATCTTGGCGAGCTCGTCGCGCACGAAAGCGCCGTAGAGGCGCTCGGCGGCGTCGAGCTGGTTGCTGTCGCGCACGGCCTCGGTCAGGCCGTCGAGGACCTTGTGCAGGCCGGCCTTGGACTCTTCCTTGATGGCGGCGGCGAGGAGGTCCTCGGCGAGAGTGATGCGGCGGCGGGCGGAGCGGGTGGCGCCGAAGGCTTCGAGGATCTCGTCCTCGGCCGAGACGGGCTCGTCGCGCAGGACGTAGAGCTCGGTTTTCTTGGCGGGGACGCCGACGCGCGGGTCCTTGATGAGCTGCTTTTTGACGTTGGAGAACCAGCGCTTGAACTTCTCCTCGCCGATGACTTGGGCGAGCGTGCTCTCGAGCTCGATGGCGCTGGCGGCCTTGTTCGGATAGCCGTCGAGGGCCTCGACGACGAACTGCACGGGCTCGTCCTCGATGAGCTGCTTGATCTTGGCGGCCTCGGTCTCCTTGCGGACGAGGATGTGCTTGGCGGGGAGGACGTCCATCGAGCCCACGCAGAACGCGGGGTCCATGGCGTGGGCTTTCTTGCCCTTGAAATCGATGAGCAGCTTGTTGGCGGAGTCGTCATACTCCTTGATCTGGCCGAAACCCCAGCTGCGATGGACGACGTAGGCGCCGGCCTCCATGGCCTCCAGCTTGGTTTTAGACGCCTTGAGGGCGGGGTGTTTGGCAAGGATCGAGGAAATGGCTTCGGAATTCATGATTGCGTAGCGAGTCGGTGAACCGATGAGTAGAGGGGACAATGAAGCGGGATGTCAAACCGGGTTTCCAAAAGCCCACAATTCGTGCCCTTAAACCGGCGGCCGACGGCTGGTCCACGGCCGTCGCCTTGGTCGAGCGCTGGCTCGCCCGAAAAGATCGCGTGGATACGATGCTGGAAGGACTTACGCCCGGTCTGCCCGCCCGGGAACGCGCCCGCGCCCAGCAGCTTTTCTACGGCGTGGTGCGTTGGGCGAGCCGCCTCGAATCCGCGCTCGCCGGACTCATGAGCCACGCACCGCGCACGAAGGTCCGCGCGATTCTTTTGGTCGCCGGTTTCGAGCTGTTGGAGGGCGGTCCGGACGCCGTTGCCAAGGTCGTCCACCATGCGGTCGAGAAGGCCAAGACCATCGCCAGCGCCAAGGAGGCCGGCCTGATCAACGCCGTCGCCCGCAAGCTGGCCGGCCGCCTGGCCGAGCCACCCCGGACGCTCGCCGACGAGTTTGCCCACCCCGACTGGCTGGTCGCGCGCTGGACGCAGCAATTCGGCGCCGATGCCACGCGCCAGCTGCTCGCGTGGAACCAGCAACCCGCGCCGGTCTACGCCCGCTGGCGCAAGACAGACGCGCCCGTGCCGGTGTTTCTGGCGCCGACGCAGTGGGCCGGTTTCTACGAAGTGAAGGCGGTACACTGGGACGAGGTCCGCCAGCTGGCCGGCGACGGCGCGCTCTATTTGCAGGATCCGTCCACGCGGCTCTGCCTCGAACTGCTCGCGCCCCGGCCGGGCGAAACGATTCTCGACGCCTGCGCCGCGCCGGGCGGCAAAAGCCTGTTCATCGCCGACCTCATGCAGTCGGGCCGCGTCATCGCGCTCGACGAGGAGGGGCCGCGCCTCGAGCGCTTGCGGGAGAATCTCGCCCGCGCGCCGCGCACCGTCGAAGTGGCGCTGATGCCTGCCGACCTCGAGAAGGTCGGCACGCCGTTCTTCCGGGATTTCTCCCTGCCCGAGACCTACGACGCCGTCCTGCTCGACGCGCCGTGCTCGAACACCGGCGTCATGCGCCATCGCGTCGACGTGAAGTGGCGGCTGCAGGAAGGTGATTTCGCGAAGCACGCCGTGCAGCAGCTGGCGTTGCTGCACGCTGCGGCGCGCCTGGTGCGGCCCGGCGGCCGGCTGGTTTACTCGACCTGTAGCATCGACACCGCGGAGAACGAGGCGGTCATCAAGACCTTCTTCGACAGCCGCGCGGGCGGACCGTTCAAGCTGGAGAAGAGCGTGCAGGCGTTCCCCTGGACCGCCGGCCACGACGGCGCGGGCGCGTTTCTGCTGCGGAAGAATGGTTGAAGAAGGGCGCCTGTCCCCCGACGGACTGCGGCCCGCGCGGACGCGAGCCCTCCACGACTGGCGGCGCTGCGCGCCGTCATACCAAACGCCCGTAGCAATTGGACTTTGGCGCGGCAGCGCCGGTAGGGACGGATCGCAAAGGCTTACGCACTTCGCGCCGCCGGGCCGTCCGTTCTGCTGGGCCAACAGAATCCTTACGGCGCGCCCAGCGGCGACGAGTGCTTGAGCCTCGGCGGTCGCACCCTACCTTGTCGAACCTGGCCCGATAGTCTGTTTCCTACGGGTGATTGGTATTACGGCACCAGTTCGAACACCGGGACTTCCAAGTCGGTTTCCTTCGGGCCGGCGAGGAAGGTGTAGGTGATCTTCGGCGCGGATTTCAGCAGCGCGGTGTAGCGGTCCGCGTCCCACTTCGTCACGGGCTCGCCGTTGATGCGGGTGCAGAGATCGCCGATCTGCACGGGCAGTTGCGCGGTGGGCGTGTCGGGCACGACATTGAGCACGCGCCAGTAGGCGGCGGAGCGGCCGAACGACAGCCCGGTGCTGCGGCGGGGCGCCATCAGCACGTCCTCGTCGTCGGGCCGGGTGAACGTGACGAGGTTGCGGTGCTGGTCGAACGTCAGGGCGAAATGCCGCAGCAGTTCGCCGCCGATGGAGGAGAGCTGGTCGGTGAGATCGGTGATGGGCTGGCGGATGGTGTGGGTGCCGAGGTAGACGTTGAGCGTGAGCCGGCCGACCATCTGCTGGCGGTCGCCGCCGAGCGAGGCGATGAGCGGGCCGGCGCGCGGGCCGTTGAGGAAGCGCGGGTGCAGGCCGGCGGGGTTGAGGCTGAGGCCGCCGTCGCTGCCGCTGTCGATGAGGACGAAGAACGACTCGTTGCCCATCTGGAGCGGGATGAGCGGCGTGCGCTGTTCGTTGCTGAAGGCCAGCGTGCTGGCGTGCGCGGATTGCCGGGGCACGGCGGGCGGCACGGCCGGGTAGGGCGCGATGACCAGCCGGGCGCCGAGATAGTCGAGCGTGAGCAGGGTGTCGCGAAAAACGGGGAAACCGACGACACCGTCGATCGGCAGGCCGAGATGGCCGGAGAGGTCGGTGAGATCGTAGACCAGCGCCGGCACGCGCTCGAACGCGGCGTCGCCGAGCACGAGGCGCTTCAGCGTTACGGCGGGCAGATCGGCGCCGCTGCCCTGCGCGCCGGTGACGCGGACGGTGCGCGCGGGCTTCTTTTCCTTCAGCTTGAGGGCGTTTGCCAGCTCGGTGGAGACCAGCGTGGCCGACGAACCAGTGTCGACGAGGAAGCGGTAGGTGCGGCCGTTGTCCTGCTTCGCCTCGATGAGGAAGAAATTCGACACGAGGCGCGCGGGCAGCAAAGCGGTCCGGGCCTGAACCGTGGTCCGCTCGGGCGCGCGGCTGATGCCGTTGCTGACGCAACCGGTGGTGAGGAGCAGCGCAAGGAACGACGCCAGCAGCCCGAGTGCGCCGGGCACGCACCGGACGCGGGGTGAGCGCGGAGGCTGGACGGGGGAACTCATCGGTGGGGCGGAGGCAGACCCAAACCGAGAAGCGCCGCGACCGCAAGGATGACGCTGGCGGTGGCGAAGGTGACCGTGCCGCCCGAGTTGAAGAACAGCAGGCCGGCGACGGCGGGGCTGAGCGCGCGGGCGAGGAAGCTGAGCGAGCGGTAGATGCCGATCACCTTGCCCTGCTCCTCGGGCTTGGCGTAGAGCGAGATGAGCGCGGAGAGACTGATGTTGGCGAAGCCCGATCCGACCGCGTTGAGCGTCAGCGCCGCGTAGAGCAGCGGGGCCGAACGGAACACGCCCACGGCAAGACCGATGCCGGCGAAGCCGAGCGCGACGAGCGTCATGCCGCCGATCGCGGCGCGCCTTTCCCCGATGGCGTGGACGTAGCGGCGGGCGAGAAAGCCCTGCGTGAAGATGGAGACGAGGCCGAGGGTGATGAAAATCAGCGTGAGGTCGCGCGGCGTGTAGTGCAGGGCGTCGGCCGTGAAGAAACTGATGATCGACTCGAAGAAGCTGAAACCAAAGGTGAGGACGAAGCAGATGACATTCGAGCGGCGGATGCCGGGGTCGGGTTGCCGGAAGAGTGCGTGCAGCGGGTTGCGCTCGCGCACCGAGTGGACGGCGCCGCGCCGCCCGGGCGGCAGCGTCTCCTGGAAGCGCGCGGTGCTCCAGATCAGATTGATGAGGCAGAGGCCGAACGCGATGGCGGCCGGCACGCTGAACGGATGCACGCCCAGCGCGGCGAGGCCCGGCCAGCGGTCGAGCAGGTTGAGGTGCGCCGTGAGGCCGCCGATGACCGGCCCGGTGAGGAAACCGAGCCCAAAGGCGACGCCGACGATGCCCATGCCCTTGGCGCGGTTCTCGCGGGAGGTGACATCCGAGACAGCGGCGACCGCCACGGCGAGGTTGCCGCCCATGATGCCGCCGAGCAGCCGGCTGAGGAGGAAGAGGGTGAACGAGCCGCTGAAGAAGAACATCAGGTAGCTGAAGGCGTTGCCCGCGATGGTGAGCAGCAGCACCCTGCGGCGGCCGAGCCGGTCCGAATACGAGCCCCAGATCGGCGAGAACAGGAACTGCATCAGCGAGTAGAGGGAGCCCAGCGCGCCGGCGAAGAGCGCGCCGGTGGCGAGATCGGAGGCGTGCGCCGCGTGGGCGAGGCCCTGCAGGTGATTCACGAGCGAGCCGAAGAGGCCGCCCCGGCTCTCGTGCTTGACATAGTATTCGAGCAGCGCGGGGCCGAGCGGGAAGAAGATCGAGAACCCGATCAGGTCGATGTAGAGCGTCAGGAAAATGACGCCGAGCGACAACGGCTTGGGAGCGGAGGAGGGGGAGGGCGCGGCGTTCAACGGGGACGAAAGCACGGACGATGAGGCAAAGACCCGCCCGCGCAAAGTCTGTTTCGCCCCCACCGACTTGATTAAGCGGGTTCGCCCAGCCTGCACGCCGTCCTAATGGCGCGCGGCGCGTTCAGGGCAGATGCTCGCGCACGCGGGCGAGCAGCGTGTCGATCTCGAACGGCTTGGGGAGGAAACCGGCGGCGCCGAGGCTCGAGCAGCGGCGCATCGTCTCGGTTTCACTGTAGCCGCTCATGACGACGACCTTTTGGCGGTGATTTAGCAAACGGAGCCGGCGGAGTGTTTCCTCGCCGCTCAGGCCGGGCATCGTCAGGTCGAGCAGGAGCAGGTCGATGGTGGCGGCATGCTGCCGGCACAACCTGAGCGCCTCATCGCCGTCGGCCGCCTCGAGCACTTTGGCGCCGTGGCGGGTGAGGACGGCGGAGGCCACCTGGCGGACGGTGCGCTCGTCGTCGACCAGCAGGATCGTGCCGCGCAGCGGCGCCGACGCCGGCGCCGCGGCAGGGGCCGCTGGCGGCGGTTCCGCGGCGGCGGACTTCGATGGGTGAGCAGGCAGGACCACGCGGAAGGCCGTGCCGGTGCCGGGCTGGGAATCGACGAAGAGGGCGCCGCGGTGGCTGCGGATGATGCCGAGCACGGCGGCGAGGCCGAGACCGCGGCCGGAGAATTTGGTGGTGAAGAACGGCTCGAAGATGCGCGTCTGCGTCTCGGGCGTCATGCCGCTGCCGTTGTCGCTGATCTCGAGGGTCACGTAGCGTCCGGCGGGCAGCGGTGGCTTCTGCACCGCGCGCTTGAAGTGGTCCGCCGGCAGCTCGCCGACCTGCGTGGCGATCCGGATGCGGCCGTCCATGCGGCTGTCGATGGCGTCGACCGCGTTCAACACGAGATTCATGACGATCTGCCGGATCTGGGTGGCGTCGGCCAGCACGGGCGGCAGGCCCTCGGCGAGATCGAGCTGGAGGCGGGTGCCTTTGGGCACGGAGACCTGCAAAAGGGCGGCGGTGTCGTGGACGAGGGCGCCGAGATCGATCTCGGCGGTGACGAACTTGCCCTTGCCGGCATACGCGAGCATCTGCGTGCAAAGATCGGCGGCGCGGCGGGCGGCGTTCTCGATGTGCTGGAGTTGCTGCTCGGCGTCGTGGTCGGGGCCGAGCGCCTGCCGCAGGAGCGAGGCGTTGCCCAGCACGGCGGTGAGGAGGTTGTTGAAGTCGTGCGCGATGCCGCCGGCGAGCACGCCAAGGCTCTCCAGCTTGCGGGCCTCGAGCAACTGGCGCTCGATGGCGAGCTTCTCCTGCTCGGTGCGCTTGAGCGCCGTGACATCGATGGCGAGGCCCTCGAGGAAACGCAGCGTGCCGTCGGCGGCGTAAATGGGGCGGCCGCGCGCGAGGATCCAGCGCTCGGAGCCGTCGCGATGGAGGATGCGGTATTCGATTTCGAAGGCCTGGCGCTCCTGCAGGGCCTGCGCGAGCTGGGTGCGGATGCGCGGCCGGTCGGCGGCCACCGTCAGCTGGGCGATGTGCATCCTGCCGCTGACGAATTCCTCCGGGCTGTAGCCGGTCAGGGGCAGCATGCCGTCGCTGGCGAAATGGGCGGTGAGGAAATCGTCGGCGGCGCAGCGGAACGCCGCACCGGGCAGCTGGCTGACGAGGTTGGAGAGCTGGCGGCGGCTCTCCTGCAGGTCGGCCTCGGACTGTTTGCGGGCGGTGATGTCGGTGGCGATGCCGCAGAGCGCGTAGATGCGGCCGCCGGAGTCGCGGAGGGGAAATTTCTGGACGATGTAGACCACCGGGCCGTCCGGCGACAGGATGGTCTCCTCGAATTCCAGGGGTCGCCCCGCTTCGGTCGCCTGCCGGTCGTTGGCGCGGTAGCTTTCGGCGTGGACCGCTGGGAAAAGATCCTGGTCGGTGCGGCCGGATATTTCGGCGGCGGGGCGTCCGCAGAGCGCCTCGAAAGCGCGGTTGAAAAGCACATAGCGCCCGGCGGGGTCCTTGACGAAGATCATGCCGGGGCTGTGGTCGATGACGGCCTGCAGGCGCATCTCGCTTTCGCGCAGCTTCGACTCGACGGCCTGACGGTGACGGATGTCGTCCTCAAGCAGCTGTTGGGTATCGCGCAACTCCGCGGTGCGTTCCGTCACCTGTTGTTCGATCACGGCGCGGCGGCGCACCCGGCCATAGACGTAGGCCCCGAAGCCGAACGAGGCGAGGAGGCCGAACAGCAGGATGTTCGTCGAGGCGAGGTTGCCGTGCTGCTGTTTGCTCAGCCAGTCCGGCGAAGGACGGAACAGCAGGCTCCACTGCCGGCCCCACATCGGAAAGGGAATCTCGACGGAGTGGGCGCCCCGGATATCGTGCTCCGCGGGTAGATTGCGGGTGACGGTGGGCTGATTGGCCGGCTGGTAGGCGACGGGCTCGCGCCGGTGGGTGGTGTCGAGGAACAGCAGGTCGACGTTGATGCTGCGGGCGTCGGGCCGTGGCGCATCGCCGAAGAAGTGGTCGAAACGGAACACCCCGACAATGTGCCCGCGGAACCGGGCCCCGCCGGTGCTGGGTTTGAGCTGGGCCGGATCGTAGACGGGAAAATAGACGATGAAGCCGAACACCTCGCCCGTGCGATTGAACAGGATGGTCCGGGGCGACATGAGGACCTGCCCGGACTCGCGGGCGGCGCGCACGATGCCGCCCACCTCGCCGGACAGCAGGTTGAAGCCGAACGCCGGCCGGTTCGCCTCAAAGGGTTCGGTGTAGAGCACCGGCAGGTAGTCGGCGTGCACCGCGGCGCGGGGAAACTCGCGGGCCGGGAGCGCGCGGTCGCGGATGGCAAAATCGGGGAATCCCTCCGCCTGCACCGCCTGCTCGAAACCGGCGCGCTCGGCCTGCGCCACGAGCGGGACCCACTCGACGGCCTGCAAGGCCGGCCGGCCGGCGAGCAGGCGCTCCGTGGCGAGGTGGAACTCCGCACGCGTCACCTCCCGGGACGACTCGAACAGCGAGCGCAGGCTGTCAAGCATCGTCTCGTATTGCGTGACGACGGAGCGGAGATTGGTGGCCCGGTTCTGCGCCTGCCGCACGATTTCCCCGCGCAAACCGGCCTCCTCATCCTGGGTGGCTCGCTGGTAGGCGGCGAGCGTGAGCATCGCGCACAACAGCCCCGCCAATACGCCGGAGACCCAGGCCAGGGAGAGGGAGTTGCGTCCGAGGGCGGGGTTGACGGCGGAGGACGACACGACGCGTTATCAGTTCGGGGGGGGCGCCGATCACTGTAGGGGAAAACCCCTCCTTGGCCAGCCGCGATGCGCGCGGCGCACAGATTTGCCTCGGAGCTTCAGGGCAGATGCTGGCGTACCCGGGCGAGCAGCGCGTCGATCTCGAACGGTTTGGCGAGGAAACCGGTGGCGCCGAGGCTGGAGCAGCGGCGCATCGTCTCGGTTTCGCTGTAGCCACTCATGACGACGACTTTTTGGCGGTGATCCAGCAGACGGAGCCGGCGGAGCGTTTCCTCGCCGCTCAGGCCGGGCATCGTCAGGTCGAGCAGGATCAGGTCGATGGCGCCCGCGTGCTGCCGGCACTGGCTGAGGGCCTCGGCGCCGTCGGCGGCTTCAATCACTTTGGCGCCATGGCGGGTGAGGACGGCCGCGGCCACCTGGCGGACCGCCGGCTCGTCGTCGATGAGCAGTACCGTGCCTTGCAGCCGCCCCGGATCGTCCGCGTTTGCCGCTGGCGGGACGAGCGCGGGCGTGGCGCCGCCGCCGGCTTTGGCCTGGTGCACGGGCAGCACCACGCGGAACGTCGTGCCGGCGCCGGAACGCGAGTCGACGAAGAGGGCGCCGCGGTGGCCGCGGATGATGCCGAGCACGGCGGCGAGGCCGAGGCCGCGGCCGGAGAATTTGGTGGTGAAGAACGGCTCGAAGATGCGGGCCTGCGTCTCGGGCGTCATGCCGCTGCCGTTGTCGGCGATCTCGAGGATGACGTAAGGCCCGGCGGGCAGGGCGGGTTTCTGCACCGCGCCCTGGAAAAAGTTCGCGGACAGCTCGACGGCGCGGGTGGCGATCCGGATGCTCCCGTCCGGACGCCCGGCGACGGCGTCGACGGCGTTGAGGACGAGGTTCATCATGATCTGCCGGAGCTGGGTGGCGTCGGCCAGCACGGGCGGCAGATGCTCGGAGAGCTCGAGCTGGAGCCGGGTGTGCTTGGGGACGGAGACCTGCAGCAGGGCGGCGGTATCGCGGACGAGGGCGCTGGCGTCGATCTCGGTGGTGACGAAGCGGCCTTTGCCGGCGTAGGCGAGCATCTGCGTGCAAAGATCGGCGGCGCGGCGCGCGGCGTTCTCGATGGAGCGGACCTGCGGCTGCGCCGCGTGATCGGAGGCGAACATCCCGCGCAGCAGCGAGGCGTTGCCGAGCACGGCGGTGAGGATGTTGTTGAAATCGTGCGCGATGCCGCCGGCGAGGACGCCGAGGCTTTCGAGTTTTTGCGTCTCGAGCAGCTGGCGTTCGAACTCGCGGTTGCGCTGTTCGGCCTCGTGGTAGGTGGTGGCGTCGACCATCAGGCCCTCGATGAAGGCGGGTGTGCCGTCCTCGCCGAGCACGGGGTGCCCGCGGTCCCAGATGTGGCGCAGCGTGCCGTCGGCATGGCGGATGCGGTACTCGACCTCGAACGGCTCCCGGCGCTCCAGCGCCTCGGCCAGGCGGCGGCGGCAATGGCCGAGGTCGTCGGGATGCATCAGGTCCGCCCACTGCCGGTCGGCGAAGAATTCCGTGGCGCGGTAGCCCGTGAGTTTCAGGACGCCGTCGCTGATGAACACGGTGCGGAACGGCGGCGCGGCCTCGCTGCGGTAGGCCGCACCGGGCATGTCGGCGAGCAGGCTGGCGAGCTGGCGCCGGCTCTCGGCCAGCTCGGCGGTGCGCCAGGCGACCTGCTGCTCGATGCGCGCCGTGCGCGAGAGCAGACCGTGCGCGAAAAGGCCGGCGAGGGCGGTGAGGGCGAGCTCGCCCGCGAGGACGAGCCAGGGGACCGCGGTGTGCTGGCGTGCCAGCCAGGCGGTGTTGGGCGCGACGACGAGGCGCCAATCGCGGCCGCCGACATGGAACGTCTCCGCCACGAGCATCACGTCGGGCCGCGGGAAGGCGGGCGCCTCCAGCGCGGAGGCGGCGTTATCGCGGCTGCCGCTGTATGCGCGGCCGTCGATGCGGGCGTAGAGCAGGCGCAGATGGTCGAACTGCGCGCTGTCGTCGTAATAGGCCAGGTCGAGCGCTTCGTCGGGCTGCTCGGAGTGCACCTGTTCGAGGAGGCGGTCGACGGAGAAGATGGCCTGGATGTAGCCGGCAAAACCGTCCGGTTCGGTGCCGGATGCGCCGGGCCGGAAGACGGGCTCGATGAAGATGACGCCGGAACCGCGGTCGCCCTGGGTGGAGCGGATCAGGCGCACCTGCGGGCTGGCGCGCATTTCCCGCGTGCGGCGTGCGTCGTCGAGCATGGGCCGGGTGACGATGCTCTCGTGCAGGTCGAAGCCGAGCGAGGTTTCGTTGCCGGCGAGGGGCTCGACCCAGGTGATCGGCCAGTATTCGTCGCGGGGGCGGGCGGCGATGGCAGCGGCGCCGATCTTGCCGGCGACGTCGCGCTCCCAGAGGCGGAAGCCGGGATGCAGCGCAGCCTGCGCGGCCTCGTATTGTCCCCGGTGCGCCGCCGGCACGCGCGCGGCCCACTGGAAGACGCGGGCGGCGGGGAGGCGGCCGAGCAGCGGACGCGTGTAGGCGGTGAACTCGGGGGCATCGACGTGCTGCGCGTTCTCGAGGTAGGCGCGCAGGTCGCGGACGATCTCGATGTGGAGCCGCAGGCGTTCGCGGGCGAGGCGCATCTGCACGGCCTGGCGGTGCTGGAACTCCGCATCGATGCGTCGCTCCTCCGAGCGCGTGACGAACGACCAGCCGCCCAGCGAAAGCAATGCGCCGACGGCGACCACGGCCGCGACGATTGTCCGGCGGTGAAGCACGAAGGCCGACGTGGCGGCGGCCGGCTTGTTCATCAGGCGCGGTAGGGTAGCGGGAACTTCGAGGTCAGCGCGATGACGCGCGCCTTCGTGGTGGCGATGACATTGCCCTCCTCGGGCGTGCCGATGGCGGTGAGCACGCCGTCGATGAGCGCGGCGATTTCCTGCATCTCGGCCTCCTTCAGGCCGCGGGTCGTCATGGCGGGCGAGCCGAGGCGGATGCCGGAGGCCTGGAAGGGCGAGCGCGTCTCGAACGGCACGGTGTTCTTGTTGCAGGTGATGTTAGCCTTATCGAGCGTCTCCTGCGCGACCTTGCCGGTGAGGTTGGGGAGCTTGGCGCGGAGGTCGACGAGCATGAGGTGGTTCTCGGTGCCGTCGGAGACGAGCTTGTAGCCGCGCGCGACCATGGCGGTGGCGAGGGCCTGGGCGTTCTGCACGACCTGCGCGGAGTATTCCTTGAAGGAAGGCTTGAGGCACTCGCCGAAGCACACGGCCTTGGCGGCGATGACGTGCATGAGCGGGCCGCCCTGCGTGCCGGGGAACACGGCGGAGTCGATCGCCTTCGCGTGCGCCGCCTTGCAGAGGATGAGGCCGCCGCGCGGACCGCGCAGGGTCTTGTGCGTCGTGGTGGTGACGAAGTCGGCGTGCGGCACCGGCGAGGGATGGTGGCCGGAGGCGACGAGGCCGGCGATGTGCGCGATGTCGGCGAAGAGATACGCGCCGACGCTGCGGGCGATCTCGCCCATGCGGGCGAAGTCGATGATGCGGGCGTAGGCGGAGGCGCCGACGGTAATCATCTTGGGCTTCTCGCGCTGGGCGACGGCGGCGAGCTCGTCGTAGTCGATGCGGCCGGTGTCCTCGCGCACGCCGTATTGGCAGAAGTTATAGAGCTTGCCGGAAAAGTTGGCGGGGTTGCCGTGCGTGAGGTGGCCGCCGTGGCTGAGGTTCATGCCGAGGACCTTGTCGCCGGGTTGGAGCACGGCGGCGTAGACGGCGGTGTTGGCCTGCGCGCCGGAGTGCGGCTGGACGTTGGCATGCTCGGCGCCGAAGAGCTGCTTGGCGCGCTCGATGGCGAGCGTCTCGACCTGGTCGACGTACTCGCAGCCGCCGTACCAGCGCTTGGCCGGGTAGCCTTCGGCGTACTTGTTGGTCAGCACGCTGCCCTGCGCCTCGAGGACGGCGGGGTAGGTGAAGTTTTCGGAGGCGATCAGCTCGATGTGGTGTTGCTGGCGGGCGAGCTCGCCGGCGATGGCGGCGTGCACGGCGGGATCGAGCTGGGCGAGGGGGGCGGCGTTGAGGGACATGAGGAGGGAGAAATTCCCCCACAGGCCAGCCTTCGGCGCGGCAATCCGCAATCCGAAATCCGCACCGAGCGTGTCACGCCCCGAGGGGAAGCGTGCGCAGGTAGTCGAGCAGGCTGGGGATGGCCTCGACCATCTCGTCGCGGCTCTGCTCGTAGAGCTTGAGCGGTCCGCCGAAGGGGTCGCCGATTTCCTTGAGTGCGGCCGGGGGCATGAATTCGCGGAAAAGGTGCAGTTGCTTCGGCACGGGCTCGGCCTGCAGCTCGATCATCGCCCGGTGGCCCTGGGTCATCACCAGCACGGCCACGGCTTGGTCGAGCATCTCCTGCGTGAGCGGCCGGGCGCGGTGGCGGGAGATGTCGATGCCGACCTTTTTCAGCGCGACGACGGAGTTCTCGGAAACCGCTTCGCCCGGACGGGCCGCCACGCCGGCGGAGATCACCTTCAGGTTTTTCAACAGGTCGGCTTGGCCGGAAAGCGCGTGGGCCAGCAGGCCTTCCGCCATGGGGCTGCGGCAGATGTTGGCCGTGCAGACGACGACGATGGGGCCGGGCGAGGGCATGCCGTGAGCGGAAAGCAGTAAGCGGTAGGCTGCAAGCCAAACGGCGCCGGCTCAGCCGCGGGGCCTGAGCGCGAGCAAGGCGCGGTGCAGATGCACGGCGCGCTGCAACACGCGGTCGATGAGCACGGGCGCCTTCTCGGCCTTCTCCGCGCCCTTCGGCTTGGTGGCGGGCGCGGTGGCCGTGGGGTCGGCGGGCGCCGGTGGCTCGGCCTCGGTGTTGCCGTTGCGAAAATCGTTCATGAGCGCGGCCTCGTCGTAGCGCTCCTTCTCGATCTTGCCCGAGATGAGATCGGCCAGCGGCAGGCCCGACTCGAGCGCTTCGAAGGCGCGCAGGTCCGTCTCCGGCGCCTGTTGCACGACGACCTGCGGGGCGGGCACGGCCGCGCGCACCCCGAGCGTGACGGGTTTGCCCGGAGCCGTGGCCAGCGTTTCCGTCAGGTCCGGCGGGGTCAGCGGGCCGACCAGCACGAACAACGGCTCCTTGCCGCCGCGCAGCGCGAGCGTGTCCCGGAGTTCCTTGGCGTTGAGCTTGTCGGCGATGGCGCCGCGCAGGTCGAGCACGAGCGCCTGCCCCGAGCCCAAGGCCTCGGTGACGGCCTGCTCGTCGGCGTTCAGCGAATGCACGCGCAGGTAGCCGAGGCCCTGTCCGAGGTCGATCGTTGTCGCGCGGAGCAGCGACAGGAACCCGAGGGCGAGGAAGAGAATAACGGGGCGTTTCATGGGCGGTTGAGCTGCCGCGCACCGATGTCGCGGCGATAATACTTGGATGCGCACTCGATCTGTTCGCAAGCCGCATAGGCGCGCGCGGCGGCCTCGCGCAACGTCGGCGCGAGCGCGGTCACGCCGAGCACGCGCCCGCCGTTGGTCACGATCTGCCCGGCGGGATTCCTCGCCGTGCCGGCGTGCAACACGGTCGTTTGTGGCGGCAGCTGCGCGGGAAAAGTGATGACGTCGCCTTTCGGGAATTTGTCCGGATAACCCCGCGCGGCGAGGACGACGCAGAGGGCGGCGTCGGGTCGCACGTCGAGCGACATGCCGCGCAACTCGCCGCGTGCCGCGGCCCAGAGCAGCGCAAGCACGTCGGTCTTGAGTCGCGGCAGCACGACCTGGGTCTCGGGGTCGCCGAAGCGCGTGTTGTATTCCAGCACGCTCGGGCCGGACGCCGTGAGCATGATGCCGATGAAGAGCGTGCCGCGAAACTCGATGCCCTCGGCGGCGATGGCGTCGACGGACGGGCGGACGATCTCGCGGTCGATGCGCGCGAGCAGCTCGGGCGTGACGACCTCGGCAGGCGAGTAGGTGCCCATGCCGCCGGTGTTCGGGCCGGTGTCGCCGTCGCCGATGCGCTTGTGATCCTGAGAGACAGGCAGGATCACATAGTCGCGGCCGGACACGACGACGAGGATCGAGGTCTCGTCGCCGAACATGCAGTCCTCGATGAGAATCTGGCTGCCGGCCGAGCCGAATTTGTTTCCGGCCAGCATGTCGCGCACCGCCACCTCCGCCTCGCCGAGCGTCTGGGCCACGACCACGCCTTTGCCCGCGGCGAGTCCGTCGGCCTTGATGACGATGGGCGCGCCGCGCTGCTTCAGATAATCGAGCGCCGGCTGCACTTCGGTGAAGATGCCCGCGGGCGCCGTCGGGATGCCGTGCTTGAGCAGGATCTGTTTCGTGAAAACCTTGGAGGCTTCGAGCCGCGCGCCATCGGCCTTCGGGCCGTAGGCGGGAATGCCGGCCTTCGTCAGCGCATCGACCAAGCCGAGTGACAGCGGCACCTCGGGGCCGACGACGACGAACTCCGCCTTCTCGCGCTGCGCGAGCGCGACGAGCCCGGCGATGTCGTCGGCCGCGACCGGGAAGCACGTGGCGTCCTGCGCGATGCCGGCGTTGCCCGGCGCGCAGAGCACGCGCGGCTTCGCCGGTGAAGCGAGCAGCGCGCGGACGAGCGCGTGTTCGCGCCCGCCGGCGCCAACGACGAGGACAGAGGAGGGAAGTTGCTTAGCCACGGGGGACACAGATAGATCAGCCTTCGCCAAGGCCGTGGACTGACAAGCACGGATACGGCCGGGCGTAAAGCCTGCTCCTCGCGCATGACAGGCGAAATTTTGTGCGGTTTTGCGACGGCAAGCGGTTAGACAGTAAAGCCCATGCCGACCGATGCCGAATTGTTGTCACGTTATACCCGCTTGCGCGACCAGCACGCGTTTGCCGAACTGGTGGAGCGGCACCTGTCGCTTGTCTATGGCGCGGCCCTGCGGCGCATGAGTGGACGACCAGATTTGGCGGAGGAAATCGCTCAGAGGGTGTTCGCCGATCTCGCGCGAAAGACCGGTGAACTCGCCCGGCATCCCACCCTGGCCGGGTGGCTGCATCAAGCAACGCGCTACGCCGCGATTGATGCGCTGCGTGACGAGGCACGGCGTGCGAAACTGGCCCGGCAATTTGCCGCGGAAACGGAGGCGGAAGTATCGCCGGACTGGGAGCGACTGCGGCCCGTGCTCGACGAGGCGATGGATCGGCTGGCGCCGCGCGATCGCGATCTGGTGCTGCTGCGGTTTTTCGAGGGATTGACGCACACCGAGGTCGGAGCGCGCCTCGGCTTGAACGAAAACGCCGCCCGGATGCGCGCCGAGCGGGCGTTGGAAAAGCTTCGCGGGCATCGCGGTCGGCGCGGCGTGACCTCGACTTCGGCCGCACTCGGACTGGTTTTGACAAATCAACCCGCGGTAGCAGTGCCGGTTGGATTGGCGGGGACAATAGCGCAGGCGATGGCGGCGATCGTGCCGCTCGCGAGTGCGGTGCCGTCGGTGTTAGTGGGCAAACTCGCGTACTTCGTGCTCGGTGCCGCCATGACCGGAGGCGCCGCACTATGGATGTGGCCGGAGTTGGGCGGGCGGTTTCGTCAACGAATGACCGCGGAGGCAGTGGGTGGTGCCAAGCAACCGGTGGCTGTCGGTGAGAAGCGTCCGTCGAATCAGGCCGAGGAGCCGCGCGAGGCCGCAGCGCGCGCGGAGAAACTCGCCCAGAAGCTCGAGCAGCACCGGGCCGGACGGGCAGCGTCGACTGAGGCGGAGATCGGGATCCCGTCCACGCATCGGCGCGATCATGGGCAAGACACGCCGCGCGATGCCATCCTGAGTCTGGCGTGGGCGCAGGGTGAAGGGGAGATGGACGCGCTTGCCCGGCTGATTTGCTTTGAAGACGATGACGAGAAATTTGCTCGGGAGCTTTGGCGAGGCATGCCGGACGATTTCCGGGAGCAGTTCGACACGACGGAGAAACTCTATGCGTTGCTGCTCGCCGCCGATGCACTGACAGCGCCTCCGCCTCCTGAAACGGTTTTCGCGCGGTTTACGCAGCTCTCGCGCGGTGACAACGAAGTCGAGTTGGTGCCGCCGGGGTTTCAGGCGCAGGGCATGTTCCGATTCCGGCGGACGGAGCAGGGTTGGAAATGGATTCTGCCCAAGCCCGCGGTGCATGACCTGCCGAGGCAGATCATGCGCGATGCGTTGGCCGCAAAACCGGCCGGCGGTTGACTCACAGCACCTGCAGGGTCTTGCGGTAGAACTTCACGACCTCCTCGGGGTCGTCGGTGAAGAGCACGTAGTCCTTCATCCAGGCGGGGGCGCGTTTCTCGGCGATCATGATTTCGAACTGCTGCTTGAGGTCCTGCCAGAAGCCGGCGCCGTAGAAGATGTAGGGGGTGCGCGGGCGGATGCCGAGCTTGAGGTTGCACATCTCGATGCCGATTTCCTCGAGCGTGCCGACGCCGCCGACGTTGAAGATGCAAAAATCGGCGACCTCGAACCATTTTTGGCGGAAGTGCCGAGAGGTTTCCTGGAAGGTGTTGAAAAAGTCGACGCCGAGCTCGGGCGGCTGGGCCTCGAGCTCGAGGAAGCACGCGCCGGTGAGCGCACCCTTGGAGCGGGCGGTCTCGGTGGCGAGGCGCATGACGCCGCCGCCGCCGCCGGTGAGCATGCCGATGTTGGGCCCGATGAAGGTGGCGAGCTTGTCGACAAGGCTGGCGATGCGCGTGGTGTCGCCGGCCTCGAGGTTCACGGCGGAGCCGTAGAAGGCGAGGATGGGGCTCTCCTGGAACTTGCGGGCCATCTCCTCGCGCACGAAGAAGCCGTGGCCTTTCTTGTAGGTGTGGAGGTAGAGGTCCTTCGTCATCTCGTCGTGCCAGTAGACGGGGATGCCGAGCGAGTTGAAGGTGTCGAGCCGGGCGTGGGCGTTGCTGGAGAGGAAATAGCCGTGTGTGCGCGAGGCGTGGCGGAAGATGATGCGGCGGATCTTCACGTCGCCGAGGCGGGTGACGAGCTCCATGTGCTCGAGCAGGTCCGGGAAGAAATTGACGATGAGGGTGTCGGCGTCGGCCGGGGCGTCGTCGAGCGCCTGGATCATGGTGTGGCTGCCGAGGGGGCAGGCGTCACCCTCGAGGAGTTTCTTGAGCTCCTCGTCGTTGGCGCGGACGACGACGGAGCGGTTCTCCATCGTGGCGCTCTGGCCGCGGACGGTGATCTTGGTCTTGGGGCGGGCCTCGCCGGTCTCGCGCGCGGGATGCTCGTCGAGGCACTTGTAGAGGCCGCTGACGGTGCCGAGCAGGCGCTGGCGTTTCTTGATGAGGCCCTTGAACTCGGGATCCTCGGGCGGCGGGGCGCGGAAAACCTCGACGGAGACCATCGGGTTCACCACGGGCTGGTCGCCCTTGTTGTAGATCTCGAGCATGACGTTCGTGCCGAAAGTCTTGATCGGATCGAGGAGGACGGCGCTGGTGTGGAGGCCGAAGTTGCCCTCGCCGGGATTGAGGACGACGAAGTGCTCCTTCAGGTACATGGAGCAGCTGGTGAGAATGCCGGAGCGCGGCGGGATGGCGAGCGTCGTGGCGTCGTGGCGGATCTGGACCTTGTCGATGAAGCTGCGGCCGGCGTAACCGCTGACGATGTGCTCGAAGTTGAGGCGCGAGAGGCGGGGGTTGAGCGTGTAGCTGACCGGATGTGGTGTGAAGAAGACGTGGCCCGAGCTGTCGATCGAGATCGTGTGGGGGAGCTTCACGCGGTTGTCCTTCACCGCCTCCCAGATTTCGGCGGAGGAGAGCCGCGCGGAGACGGGCGCGTGGAAGAGCCGGCCGACCGGCACGCCGGGACGCAGGAGTTTTTTCCAGTACGAGGCGTTCGGGAAACTCGGGTCGTAGAGCGAGGAGTCGACCTCGACGAGCAGGCGGTTGCCCTCGACCGTGGCGGGGCCGCGCATGAGCATCTCGATGCCGATGCGGGCGAGCGAACTGCGCTCGGTGAAATGCAGGTCGGCGAGGCGGGACTTGAGAAACTCCATCTCGGCCGGGTGACGGGGCCAGAAAGCGAGGGTGAGGGCCACGGTCTCGCCGCCCTTGGCGGGCTTGACCGTCAGAATCTGGCCGTCGGTGCTGTGCCAGAATTGGTTTTCGTTCATGGGATTGGGGAGGGTGGGGCAGCGGCGGAACGCTGACAAGCCCAGGGTTCGGCTGTTCCGGCGGGGCCGAGGGTGAGCGATTGCGCTCTAAGGGATTGATTTTTGCGGGCCGGATCAGCAATTTCGCCCGCTTTAACGGCACAAATCCGCCCGGGCCGTTTCTCAACCGGGCTTCCTTCCTCAAATGAAATTCATCACCAAAGTCAGTGCAGGCCTCGCCAGTCTCGGCCTGCTGGTCGCCGCTTCCGCGCAGAACAACGCGCAGCCCGCGCAGGCGCAGAATCCGGTCAAATTCGAACTCCCGCAGGTCGGCGCCACCGCCACTCCGCCCGCCGCCGCCCCCGCGACGACACCGGCGCCCGCGGTCGCCGCGCCGGCCAAGAAATTCACCGAGGCCGAGATCATGGAGACGTACGGCTGGGTGATGGCGGCCCGCATGGGCCTCGCCGAGCTCGAGTTCTCGCCCGCCCAGATCGAGGCGATGGCCCGCGGCATGTCGCTCGCCGCCGCCGGCAAGGCCCCGCCCTACGACGCCCAGCAGATCGGGCCGCAGCTCGAGGAACTCCTCGCCAAGAAGAACCAGAATTTCATGGCCAAGCTCCGCACCCAGAACCTCGCGGACGCCGCCAAGTTCTTCACCGGCCTGAAGGACAAGAAGGAAATCCAGGAGCTGCCCAGCGGTCTCCGCATCGAGACCTTGAAGGCCGGCAACGGCGCCACGCCCAAGCCCGGCCAGGTCGCCAAGATCCACTACACCGGCGCGTTCATCAACGGCCAGGTGTTCGACAGCTCCGTCCAGCGCGGCGAGCCGATCGAGCTCCTCGTGCAGACTCCCTCCAAGGAGGATCCGCGCGGCGCCATCCCCGGCATGGTCGAAGGCCTCCAGAAGCTGGCCGTCGGCGGCAAGGCCCGGCTCTACATCCCCCCGCACCTCGCCTACGGCGACGACGGCGCGCAGGGCATTCCCCCGGCCGCGACCCTCATCTTCGAGGTCGAGCTGCTCGAGGTGAAGGACGCCCCGAAGGAAGCCGCCCCGGCTCCCGCCGCCAAGTAAGCGCGCGAAAACTTTCGCCAAAAAAACAACGCCCTCCCGCGAACGGGAGGGCGTTTTGTTTTGGAAAATCCGCGGGGCGGAAGGACGGAAACTCAGCGCATCATCGGCAGCGCCTTGCGGAGCGCCGAGGCGACATTGGTCTCGCCGGTCGCCTCGAGATCCGCGCGGCTCAGCACCGTCACCGGATGCATGCCGTCGGTGATGCGGCCGACCCGCGTGACCGTCTGCGGAAGATAGGAGCCGGTGAGCATGACCTTCTTCTCCTTGTCGCCGCACTGGCACTTGCCGGTCTCGCACTTGCAGCCGTTCTTGCAGTCGGTGCATTTGGCGTCGTCCTTCTTGTCGGCGGGCGGAGCATCCGCTGCGTAGATCGCCGGACCAATCGCCAAGGCGAGGGTCGCGGCCAGCAAATTCAGTTTGGTTCTCATGGCACCACGGAACGTAACCCGCCGGCGCCGTTTCGCAAGATCGGCGCGACGAAGCGTCACCCGGCGCGGAGTGTCGCCTGCAAGTCCGCGACGAAACGCTCGACGTCCGCCGGCTGCGTGGCCCACGAGCACATCAGCCGGTAGCCGTCGTCACCGATGAAGCGGTAGAAATGCCACCCGCGCGCCCACATCGCCTCGGCGGTGGCGCGCGGCAGCTCCACGAACACGCCGCTGGCCTCGGGCTCGGCGATGAATTTCACCTGCGGCAGCCCGCGCAGCATGTCGGCCAGCTTGCGCGCCAGGGTGTTGGCGTGGGTGGCGTGCTTCAGCCACGCACCGCCTTCGAGCATGCCTACCCACTGCGCCGTGGCGAAGCGCTGTTTCGAGGCGAGTTGCGCGGCCTGCTTCACGCGGAAATCGAAATCGCGGGCGAGTGCGCGATTGAAGAACACCACCGCCTCGGTCGTGTTCATGCCGTTCTTGGTGCCGCCGAAGCTCAACACATCGACACCCGCGCGCCACGTGCCGTCGGCCGGACTCTGTCCGCGGGCCGCGAGCGCCGCGGCGGCGTTGGCGAAGCGGGCGCCGTCCATGTGCAGGACGAGGCCGTGCGCCCGGGCGACGGCGCTCAGCGCACGCACCTCGTCGGGCGTGTAGATCGTGCCCCACTCGGTGATCTGCGTGAGGGTGAGGGCGCCGGCCTTCGAGTAATGCATGTTGGCGCGCCGGGCAATGGTGCGCTCGATGTCGGCGGGGAGCAGTTTGCCCAGCGGGCCGGCGACGGTGATGACCTTGCTGCCGCCGCTGAAGAACTCCGGTGCGCCGCACTCGTCGGTGTCGGCGTGGGCGTAGTCGTGGCAGAGGATCGCCTGGTAGCTCGGGCAGACGTGTGCGAGGGCGAGGGCGTTGGCCGCCGTGCCGTTGAAGACGAAGAACACCTCGCAGTCGGTCGCGAAGACGTCGCGGATGAGCTGCTTCGCGCGCGCGGTCCATTCGTCGGCGCCGTAGGAAGGGGCGCGGCCGGGGTTGGCGGCGGTGAGCGCGGCGAGGGCCTCGGGCGCGAGGCCGGCGGTGTTGTCGCTGGCGAAACTGTAGTCGTGCGGGATGTCGGGACGCGCGGACATGGCGGGGCAGCGTGCCGGTTTTGCCCCGGATTGAACAGAGCGAAGTGCGCTTGCGCCCGCGGCGGCGGCGGTGTGTCGTTGGGGCCGACAACATGGACGCCACCGGCCTCAACCTCTACCTCGTCGGCTTCACCGGCACGGGCAAAAGCACCGTGGGCCGGCAGGCGGCGCGGGCGCTGGGCTACCAGTTGTTCGACAGCGACCACGCGATCGAGCACACGAGCGGCCGGACGGTGGCGCAGATTTTCGCCGAGGGCGGCGAAGAAGTCTTCCGCGCGCTGGAGCGGAAATTCATCGAGGAGGGGCACCCGGCGCGCGGCGTCGTCGTGGCGTGCGGCGGCGGGCTCATCGTGCCGGAGGGCATGCTCGACCTGCTCAAGGCGCGCGGGGTCGTCATCTGCCTGCACGCCTCGCTGGAGACGGTGGTGCAGCGCACGACCCGCACGGCGCACCGGCCGTTGCTGCAGGGCGAAGATCGCGACAAGAAAGTGCGCGAGCTCTACGCCAAGCGCGAAGAAATCTACAAGCGCACCGGCACGATGATACTCACCGACGGCCGACCACTGCGG
This sequence comes from Opitutia bacterium, assembly GCA_016187925.1. GTDB lineage: Bacteria > Verrucomicrobiota > Verrucomicrobiia > Opitutales > Opitutaceae > Didemnitutus. The sequence goes on from JACPIS010000002.1 coordinate 155,126, forward strand.
GAGATCGTCTCACACGTCCTGCGGGTCTACGAGCGCGAGGCCCGCGAGTGGACGCGCAGGCACGCATGAACCCCACCGGCGAGGTGCGGGCGGGCGAGCGGCGCGAGGAGTTGCGGCGCCGGCTGCTCGCCATTGGTTTCGATGAAGTGCGCTTCGCCGCGGCCGCCGACCCGGGCGGCGGCGGATTGCACGACTGGCTCGCCGCCGGGATGCACGCCGACATGGCGTGGATGGAGCGCACCGCGGCAAAGCGGGCGGACGCGGACCTCGTCCTGCCGGGTGCGCGCAGCGTCATCGTGCTGGGAGTGAATTACTGGCCGGGGGCGACGGCGGACGCGAAGCGGAGCACGGCAAACCAACCGCGCTGGGCGCGCTACGTGTTGCACGACGATTACCACGACACGATCAAGGCCGGACTCGTGGCGGCTGGGAAAGTGCTGGAGTCTCTTTGCGGCGCGGCTGCGGCCGACTATCGCTACTACGTGGACACGGGTCCGGTGCTGGAACGCGGCTGGGCGGCGCGGGCGGGGATCGGCTTTCTGGGCAAGAACGGCATGCTGATCTCGCGGCAGCACGGCAACTGGCTGTTCCTCGCCGCGATTCTCACCCGGCTCGACATCGCGCCCGACGCGCCGCTGCGCAAAAAACCATTGCCGGACGGCGGACGCGAGCCGGCGGGATTGCTCTGCGGCAAATGCGCGCGTTGCGCCGAGGCGTGTCCGACGCAGGCCATCACGGCGCCGGGCGTGGTCGATGCGCGGCGCTGCATTTCTTACCAGACGATCGAGAACAAGGGCGCCATCCCCCGTGAGCTGCGCGCCGGCATCGGCCATGGGATCTACGGGTGCGATGTGTGCCTCGAGGTATGTCCGTGGAACCGGTTTGCGCGCGAAGGCCGCCGGCTGCTGCTGGCCACGCGCTACGAACTCGCCGAACTGAGTTTGCGCGAAGTACTGGCGCTGACGCCGGCGCGCTTCGCGGAGGTTTTCCGCCGCACGGCGGTGAAACGTCTCAAGCTGACCGGCCTGCTGCGCAACGCGTGCGTCGTGGCCGGCAACTCCGGCGATGAGGCGCTCCTGCCGGCGCTGGTGAAGCTCGCGGCACACGAATCGCCGCTGGTGCGCGCCCACGCCGTGTGGGCGGTGCGGAAAATTTCGCCGCCGAAAGCCGATGAGCTGTTGCGCGAGACGCGGGCGCGCGAGATGGACGCGAGCGTACTGGCCGAATACGCGGCGACGGTGTAGCCGCGGTCTGTGACCGCCAGTCGAATCCCCGACTTATTTGGCCGCGAAGAGTTCGCGCATCCGCTCCGTGAAAATAGCGGGTGGCCGGACGGGCTCGCCGGACTTGTTGATGAAGCCGTGGGTGGTGAAGCCCGTCACGAGCTTCTCCTCGCCGCGGAGCACCTCGTAATCGAGCCGGATGCGCAGCAGCGGTTTTTCCTTCAGCGTGGTGACGATGGTGATCGTGTCGTCGTAGCGCGCGGGTCGGAGATATTTGCAGCCGACCTCGAGCACGGGCAGGTAATAGCCCTGCTTTTCGAGGTCGGTGTAGGGCAGGCCGCACTCCTTGAGCAGGGTGGTGCGGCCGACCTCGAACCACGGCAGGTAGTTGCCGTGATAGACGACGCCCATCATGTCGGTCTCGGCGTAGCGGACGGTGATTTGCGTGCGGGAAACGAGCATGCGGTGGTCAGGTTGAGGCGGCGGCGGGCGGTTGTCCAAACAAGGTCAGCGCGTTGTCCTGCCAGGTGTGCGCGAGTGCGCGCTGGCGGCCGGCGGAGCCGAAACGCCGACGCAGTTCCGGATCGGCGATGAGGCGGGCGAAGGCGGCCGTGAGCGCCGCGGGATCGTCGGGCGAGACGAGCAGGCCGGTCTCGCCTTGGGTCACGGCCTCCGCCACGCCACCGATGTCGTGGGCGACAACCGGCAGGCCGTGGGCACCGGCTTCGAGATAGACGAGGCCGAAGCCTTCGACGCTCAGCTTGTGCGGCATGCTCGTCATCGCGAAGATGTCGGCCTGCGCGTAGAATTGCCCCAGTTGCTCGTCCGGCACGTCGCCGAGAAATTTGATGGGGAAGCCGGCGTTATTCGCCGCGGCCCGCAACGCCGGTTCATAGCGCTCCTTGCCGTGGCCGCCGACGAGCCAGTATTCGATTTGGGCGCGTTGCTCCGGCGGGAGGGCGCGCAATGCTTCAATGACACACAGCTGGCCCTTGCGAGGGTGGATGCGTGCCACGGTCAGGATGATGATGCGGCCGCCGGGCGGTTTGGCCGCGGGCGATGGGACGAACGTGAAACCCGTGCGCAAGGCGCCGGGCGTCAGCACAACCTTGTCGGCTGTGCGGGGAAAATATTGGAGCAGCAGTTCCTGGGCGTGCCGGCTGACCACGCTGATGCGGTTGGCGCGGGCGAAAAGCCGCCGGGCGCTCCAACGGGTGAGGGGACGCATCGCCAGCCGAAGGATTTCCGAGCCATGCAAGGTCAGCACCAGGCGGCCGGGCGGCAAAGTGTCGAAAAATTGCAACAGCAGCATGGACAGCAAGGGGCCGGGCTCCGGAACGTAGAGCGTGCCATCCTGCCAGGCGTCCCGTTGGGTCAGGATTTGCCGGGCCATCCGCCATTGATTGCGCCAACTATGGCTGCCGGTGATTGGCAGCCTGCGAACCGCGAACGGCCAGGCGGGTTCGACCACGGAGTCCGGGAGGGCGGGGGCCCAGACCTCGACGTCGTAGCCCAGCCGGGTCGCCGCGGCGGCCATTTCCGCCGTATAGACCGCGATGCCGCCCCGGTGCGGATGAAATTCATGGGTCGCGATGATCAGTCGGTTGGTGGCGGGTCGCGGCATGGATGGAATATGTTAAGGACAGATAAATCCCGCGCGGCGACCACAGAATTGTCTACATCCAGGATTGACCTAAGTGGTGAAGCTGACGACGTTTCCCGCTGGAAATTCCAATATACATCGGAGGGCCACCGAGGGAATTTTGGGGTTTACAGCTACAAACGACTCACCTTACTTCTTCCCAAATGGCACAGGCAGCTAACAATCCTTCGGGATTCCCCCTCAAACCGTTTACGCCCGAAGACGATGCAAATTTGCGCGAAGCTTTGAAGCGTTGCTCGGCAGCGACTTACGAGGCGGCGGCGCAATTTCGCAAAACGGGTAACACGGAGCATTTGCCAGCCATCGTGCTGGGCATCATCGAGCGCTATGTGGAGCCGGATCTGCGGGCCAAATTGAAGGATGCCGACGACGACCTGCGCATTATCGAGGATCTGGGCATCGATTCCCTGACGATGATGGAGATCGTCATCCTCGTTGAGGACGTGCTCCAAATGTCGATCAACAACGACGAACTCCGTCACTTGCGGACCGTCGGCGACGTGAAGACTTTCATCGAGTGCAAGGTTCGTGGCATGCCACTGCCCCGTCCGACCAAATTCCTGCCGATCGAGCACATCGCCTCGGTCATGCCGATCCAGCCGCCGTTCCTGTTTCTGAGCGAGGCCTCGGTGAACGCCCACGGTGCCAACGCCAAGTACAAGATCAGCGGCCAGGAATTCTTCCTGCAGGGCCATTTCAAGGACAACCCGGTGCTGCCGGCGTCGATCATGCTTGAGGCGCTCGGCCAGCTCGGCGTGTTGTTCCTCCTCGAGGGCCAGGTTGGCGAGGCCGGCAAGACCGTCGATCCGAAGATGATTTTCTTCACCTCGTGCGAAGGCGTTCGATGCCACCGCGTGTGCCGCCCCGGCGACGTGCTGACTCTCTCGATCAAGCCGAAACGCCTGAAGCTCCCGCTCGCCACCTTCGAGGGCCAGATTCGCGTCGGCCAGGAAAAGGCGGCGATCGCCGAGGAAATCACCCTGACGTTTGCCTTCGCCGAGGAGATCGCCCAACCGGCCGCTCAGGCGGCTCCGGTTTCCGCCGTCGCGCCCAAGCTTGAGGCGGACAGCGAACAGGCGACGGCCGTCAACGCCTGACACCGCTCCGGGCGGGCGTGGTGATTGACCGGGTGGTTAAAACCGCTTTGATTCGCCGCATGTCGCCGGCGGGCAGTTGTCCGTCGTGCGACTCCTGACCATACATCATGCGCAAAGTCTATATTACGGGCGTCGGCTTCATCACCAGTATCGGCAACGATGCTGTCACGGTTTCGGAAAGCCTGCGCGAATTGCGCCACGGCATGGTGCAGTATCCGCCTTTTCAGAAACCGGACGTGCCGGTGAAGGTGGCGGCGCCCATCCGCGATTTCTCCACCGATTCCACGGATGCGGAGGACTGGGTCATTCCCGCGCGCTATACGGTGAAACGCGAAATTCTCCGCGGCATGGCGCCGCACGGTCTCTATGCCTACTGTGCGATCCAACAGGCCGTGGAAGATGCGAAGCTGACCGAGGCCGACTATTCGAATCCCCACACCGGACTCTATGCCGCGTCGGGCGGCTCGCCTTTTCTGCTCGGCTACTACCTCGAGCGCATGCGCAAGCACGGCGTCATGCGCTGCCAGCCGCTCGGCATTGTGGCTTCGATTTCCGGGACGGTGAACTTCAATCTCGTCTCGCACTACAAGATCAAGGGGGCGTCCACGGGTTTCTCCTCGGCGTGTGCCTCGTCCGCGCATGCCCTCGGTTTCGCCTACGATGAGATCGCGCTCGGTCGGCAGAAACGCATGTTCGTGGTGGGTGCGGAGGACGGCAACGTCGAGAGCATCCTGCCCTTCGCCGGCATGCGCGCCCTGTCCTTGCAAACCGATCCATCCGTGGCTTCCCGGCCGTTCGATGTGGCGCGGGATGGTTTTGTCGGCACGGGCGGCGCCACAGTGGTCGTGTTGGAAAGCGAAGAAGAGGTCGAACGCCGCGCGGCCAAGGTCTATTGCGAGGTCGCCGGCTGGGGGCAGGCCTCCGACGGTCACAACGTCGCCATCTCGCATCCCGAGGGCACCGGCCTGCGCACGGCGATCGACAACGCGCTGCGCTCCGTCGACATCTCGCCGGATGCCGTCGACTATGTGAACGCCCACGCGACCTCCACGCCGATCGGCGATCTTTCCGAGATCAAGGCCCTGAAGACGGTCTTCGGTTCGGCGGCGACGACGCGGCCCGCGATCAGCAGCACCAAGGCCTTGACCGGCCACGGCCTCTCGCTGGCGGGGGCGATGGAGGCAGGGTTCTGCGCCCTGGCCATCCGCGAGGGCTTTATGCCCGGCTCGGCGCACATCACCAATCTCGATCCAGCCTGTGAAGGCCTGAACATCATCCGCGCCACGCTCCCCAATCGTCCGAACGTCGTGCTGAGCAACAGCAGCGGCTTCGGCGGTGCGAACGTCGCCCTCGTTTTCCGCAGCGTCGGCTGACCGGCCGGATCCGCGCATGAGCCACTCCCTTGCCGCCCGTTATCGCACCGCCTTTGTTACGGGCGCGAGCACGGGTCTCGGGCTGGCGTTCGCCGAGATGCTGCTCGCCGAGGGCGTCGAGGTATGGGGCACAACGCGCGATCCCAAACGCCTGCCTGCGCGCGCACGCTTTCATGCTGTCGCGCTCGAGCTGGGTGATGGCGCCGCGGCGGAGGAGATTTTTCTCGAAGCCGAGCACGCCGCCGGGAGCTTCGATCTGGTCGTCAACAACGCCGGATTCGGTGCCTTCGGGGCGTTTGCCCACACCGAGTTCGCCGTCTGGGAGGAGCAGTTGCGGGTGATGCTCGTGAACACCGCGCGGCTCAGCCACGCCGCTCTGCGCGGAATGTTGGCACGAAACCGCGGCGCGCTGGTCAACGTCTCGTCCATTGCCGGCGAGTTCGCCATGCCCTACCAAGCCATCTACAACACCACCAAGGCCGGTCTCTCGGCGCTCAACGAAAGCCTGATGTACGAGGTCAAGGGTACGGGCGTCATCGTCATCGACCTGCGTCCCGGCGATTACCGCACTGACTTCGAGGGCTCCGTGCGCTATCCGGCGCAGACCGGCGCGCCCGCTGCCACCGCTTCGCGCATGGCGCGCGCGCGCGCGGTGTTCGAAGGCATGATGCGTTCCGGTCCCGCGCCGGCGCATGCCGCCGCGACGCTCCGCCGCGCCCTGCAGCGCGGTCGCAGTGGCACGGTCCGCACGGGACGGTTTTTCCAAGCCGTGCTGGCCCCTTTCCTCGCGCGCTTTGGCCCGCTGAAACTGAAGCGGACGATTCAGGAAAAATATTTCGGTCTCTGATCCATGGCGCGCGTCCGCATCCTCGTCCTCACTTCCAGCACCGGCGCCGGGCACGACGCCCGGGCCCAAGCCTTCGCCGAATGGTGCTTCGAGCTCTACCGGCACGATGTCGATGTGCGCATCGAGCAGATGCTCGAGAAATCCTCCCGCATGTTCGGTTGGGGCGTGAGTTTCTACAATTGGATCCAGAAGAAGTCGCCGTGGATGCACAAGGCCTTCTTCCTCTTCGTCGAGCTGCTCAGCCTGCTCAACCGCCGCTCGGTCGCCTGGGGCCGGCGCTACTACGAGGCGGTGCTGCGCGAATACCGCCCGCACCTCGTTTTCAGCGTCCACGACTGTCTTAATCGCGGCTATTTCCAGCTCGCGCGCAAGATCCTCGGGGCGGAGCACGTTCGCTGCGCCACCTACTGCGGCGAGTTTTCCGGCGGCTTCGGCTACAGCATCAACTGGGTCGAGCCTACCGCCGATCTCTACATCTCCCGCACACCCACGGCGCGCGACTACGCCGTGAAGCTCGGCATGCCGCGCGAGCGCACGCGCGTGCGCGGCCACCTGATGCAGCCGCGCGCGAGTATCGAGGTGCTGTCCAACAGCTCCCGGCGCGCCTTCCGGGAGCAGGACCTCGAGCTGAAGCCCGATCTCTTCACGGTCTTCCTCGCTACCGGCGGCAATGGCGCCAACAACCACCTCGAACTTCTGCCGCGTCTGCTCCCGCACGCCGGCCAGCTTCAGGTCATCGTCATCTGCGGCAAGAACCGCGAGGCCTACAATCAGGTCGTGCACTGGCGCGCCGAGCATCCGGAGCTGGAGTGCTACGTCGACGGCTTCTCCGAGGAGGTGCACCTGCTCCTGCAGGCCAGCGACTGCGTCGTCACGCGCGGCGGCACCACCACCTGCGCCAAGGCGCTGCATTTCCACTGCCCGGTCATCTTCAACGCCATCGGCGGCATCATGCCGCAGGAAGAGCTGACGGTTAAGTTTTTCCGGAACGGTCGCGGTGCCGAGCTCATCGAGAACGCCGCCGATTTTGACGCCCTCATCAATCGCTGGATGAACAGCCGCCGCGACTACGAGGCGCTGCGGGAGCGTTTTCTCGACCTCCGCTACGAAGAAGATCCGACGGTCGTCATCGAGGAAATCGTCGATCTGGCGCAGGAAGCCGCGGGCACCGGGCTCAAGGCCCGGCAGTTTCCGCCCCGGCCGCAAAAGCGCTGACACCGGGCCGTGCGTGTCGGGGAAGGGCCGCTTGATCGGTGGCATTTTCACGCGACGACAGAGGTCAGGCAGCTTGGCGGCGGTGAAGTTCGGCCGGTCGGACACGAAAGCCTCGTTGGAGAGGATGCTCGCGTCGAACAGCTGCGGGTTCCACAGCCAGCCTGCGGCGTCCCTCGCGGCGAGGTCCGGAGTGCAGGCGCCCTTTGTCCGCCTCGCCGCAGAAAGGGCGGCAGCGCAGGCGGGTCGCCTGCGCTCCATCGCGACCACGGCTGCGACCGCTAGGCTTTGGAGCAGACGGCGGCCATGCTCCGGGACAGGGAGGGATGCAGGCGGTCGGCGAGCGCGCTGTAGAAACGGTCCTTCGTTCCGCTGAAACGATAGAGTCCCAGCCGGTCAAACTTGCGCGTGATGAGTCCGGCTGCGGCGATGGCGGCTTCCAGCTCCGCCTTGGTGTATTCGCGGATATGTCCCATATCCTTGGGGTTCGGCCGCAGGGGCTCGAAGGGATTCCGGCCGCAGAGCAGCTTGAGCCGGTTCTTGAGCCAGGCGGCGTTCGGCGTGGTCACGATCATGACACCGGCGGTTGAAAGCCGCCCGCCCAGGTCGCGCAACACTAGGTCGGGCGGCGTGTAAAGATGCTCCAGTACCTCCATGAACAGGATGAGATCGTAGTCGCCGGCGTCGGCCGGGGCGGCGTGCGGATGCAGCATCCGGGAAACCCCGTTCAGGTCCAGCTCATGGAACCGGAATTCTCTCTCGGGGCGGAACCGCGCTTCTTCGCCGATGCCGGCGCCTTCGATCGTCGCCTCCGGGAGCAACCGGCGCAGCAGGAGCGTCTGGAAGCCAATGCCGATGTCGAGGACGCGCCGGAGAGGACGCTCGCGTTGCAGCTGTTCGATCTCGCGTGCGATGTAAACGAGACGTGGCAGATGGCATTTCCAGTAATGGACGGTCGCGCCGCCCAGCTTCGTGGCGTAGGCGGAAAGCTCGTCCAAGATGGCAGGGAGTTGGTCCATGGGTCGGAACAACTGATAGCGGCAAAGAAGGTCCGGCGGCAAGGAACCCTTTGTGCGCACCGGCCATGCTCACGAAAAAGGCGCGGCTGGCGGCCGCACCTTGGGGGAAACGAGGCGGGATTTGGTGATCCCGCCCTGCGGTCAGGCGGCGAGGTAGGGCAGCTTGGCGGCGGTGGCCTTGACGGCGGGGATGCCGTCGAGCAGCTCGCCGATGGCGTCCCAACGACCGTTCACCAGTGCATCGCGGGCGGACTCGCGCTGGGTGATCTTTACGCTCTGGCCGGCGAAGCGGACCTCCCGCTGCACGAGGTCGATGACAACTTCCGTCTGGGGATTTTTCTCCACGGCGGCGGTGATCTTGGCGATGTCTTCACGGCTGGCGCTGACGCAGGGGATGCCGAGCGTCGTGCTGTTGCCGAAGAAGATCTCGGCGTAGCTCTCGGCGATGATCGCCTTGAAACCGTATTTCTGGATGGCCTGCGGGGCGTGCTCACGGGAGGAGCCGCAGCCGAAGTTGGCGCCGGAGAGCAGGATCGTGGCAGCCTTGAAGCGCGGGTCGTTCAACGGGTGATGGGTCGTCTCTCCGGTCTTGGGGTCCTGGCGGACGTCGTTGAAGAGAAATTCGCCGAGGCCGTCGAACGTCACGCACTTCATGAAGCGCGCGGGGATGATGCGGTCGGTGTCGATGTCGTTGCCCGCGACGGGCACGGCGCGGCCGGTGACGGAGGTGATTTTAGCGAGGGCCATGGAAGGGGATTTTTTGAACCACTAACGCACACTACTGAGACACTAATGTTTGGGTGGTTCGGATTAGTGGGAGATGAGTGGAGATGAGTGGTTAACGGATTTGTCAGTTCACCGCGAAGACCTCGCGGGCGTCGGCGACGGTGCCGGTGACGGCGGCGGCGGCGACCATGAGCGGGCTCATGAGCAGCGTGCGGCCGGTGGGCGAGCCTTGGCGCCCCTTGAAGTTGCGGTTCGAGGAGCTGGCGCAGAGCTGGTCGCCCACGAGCTTGTCGGGGTTCATCGCGAGACACATCGAGCAGCCGGCGGCGCGCCACTCGAAGCCGGCCTCGACGAGGATCCGGTCGATACCCCGCTTCTCGCACTGGAGCGCGACGATCTGCGAGCCGGGGACGGCGATGGCCTTCACGCCGGGCGCGACCTTTTTGCCCTTCACGTATTTGGCGACCTCCTGGAAGTCCGAGAGGCGGCCGTTGGTGCAGGAGCCGAGGAAGGCGACGTCGATCTTCGTGCCCTTGAGCGGCGCGCCGGCGGGCAGCTTCATGTAGGCGAGCGCTTCGATGATGCCGGCCTTGTCGTCGGCGGAGGTGGCCGTCTCCGGGCTCGGGATGTTCTCGACGATGGAGATGCCCTGGCCGGGGTTGATGCCCCAGGTGACGGTCGGCGCGATGCTGGCCGCATCGATCTTCACGACATCGTCGTAATGGCAGCCCGGATCGCTGGCGAAGCTCTGCCAGTTCGCCACGGCGGCGTCCCACGCGGTGCCGGTGGGCGAGTAGGGGCGGCCCTTGAGGTAGGCGAAGGTCGTCTCGTCGGGATTGACGTAGCCGACGCGCGCGCCGCCCTCGATGGACATGTTGCACACGGTCATGCGCTCCTCCATCGAGAAACCGTCGAACGTGCTGCCGGCGTACTCGTAGGCGTAGCCGGTGCCGCCGTTGACGCCGAGCCGGCGGATGATGTGGAGTATGACGTCCTTCGCGTAAACGCCGGGGCGGAGCCGGCCGTTGACCTCGATGCGGCGGACCTTGAGCGGCCCGAGCGCCATGGTCTGCGTGGCGAGCACGTCGCGCACCTGGCTGGTGCCGATGCCGAACGCGATGGCGCCGAACGCGCCGTGCGTGGAGGTGTGCGAGTCGCCGCAGGCGATGGTCGTGCCCGGCTGCGTGATGCCCTGCTCGGGCCCGACGATGTGCACGATGCCCTGCTTGCCCGTGGCGCGGTCGAAGAACGTGATGCCGAACTCGCGGCAGTTCTTGCGCAGCTCGTCCATCATGGCCTGCGCGAGCGGATCCTGGTAAGGTTCGACCAGCTCGTTGGTCGGCACGATGTGGTCGACCGTCGCGAACGTGCGGTGCGGCATCAGGACCTTGAGGCCGAGGTCGCGCAACATGCCGAAGGCCTGCGGCGAGGTGACCTCGTGGATGAGGTGCGTGCCGATGAGCAGCTGCGTCTGGCCGTTGGCCAGTTTTTTGACCGCATGGGCGGCCCAGACTTTTTCGAAGAGGGATTTGGGCATGGAAGGGAGCGGATGAAAGCGGGGAGGGAAGGGTGACGGGCGGCCAGATTACCAAAAAGTTGCCATAACCGGAAATACTTGTTTCGTGCTCTGTGATGCCTCGTGAGTATCAATACCCGTTCGAGCTCCGGCACCTCGTCTACTTCCGCGAGGTGGCGCGGCAGCTGCATTACCGCAAGGCGGCCGAGGTGCTCGCCGTGGCGCAGCCGGCGCTCTCGCGCAGCGTCACGCAGCTGGAGACGGCGCTGGGCGTCGATCTGCTCAACCGCACGCGCCGGCGCGTCGAGCTCACGGCGGCCGGCCGGGCGTTTCTCGAGCGCATCGAACCGTTGCTGCGCGCACTCGCGGCGGTGCCGGGCGACATCCAGGCGCTGGCGGGCGGCCAGACCGGGCATGTGCGCGTGGCGTTCACGGGTTTGGCGATGGCGACGGTGCTGCCGGGCATCCTGCGCGAGTTCAACCGCCGCTATCCCGGCATCCGCGTCGAGCTGAACGAGTCGCCGACCGCGGCGCAGCTCGAGGCGCTGAAGACGGGCGAGATTTCCTGCGGCTTTTTCCATCCGGATGCCACACCGGCGCCGGGCCTTTCGACCAAGCTGCTGCTGCAGGAAAAAAACGGCGTGTTGCTGCCGGCCGACCATCCGGTGGCCCGGGCGAAGAAACTCCGGCTGCGCGACCTGGCGGACATCCCGTTCGTGATGTTTCCGCGCACGCACAACCCGGGCTTCTACGACCGCGTGCTCGTGGCGTTCCAGCAGGCCGGCATCACGCCGCGTATCGCCGACGAGGTCTGGCCGCGCGCCAACGCCATCGGCCTCGTCCGCGCCGGGCTGGGCGCGACGTTCATGTGCCCGTCCGAGGCGAAGCAGCTGCCGGACGAGGTGGCCTTCCGCCGGCTCGACGGCCCGGCGCCCGAGAGCCGGCTCGTGCTCGGCTGGCGCAAGGACGTGGCGCCCGACGCCGCGCTCGGCGCCTTCCTCGTCGTCGCCGGCGCGGCCACCGCGTGAGTTTTTTTGTGTCATCCCGTGCGCCCTTTCCTCTAGTTTTCCCGGCCTTGGCCTCCTCCCCGCCCACCATCGCGCTGCTCTTCACGACGTTCCCGAAAACCTCGGAGACGTTCCTGCAGCGCGACGTGGCGGCGTTGCAGGCGCAAGGGCTGAACCTCCGGCTCTACTCGCTGTGGGGCGGGGGCGGGGAGTTCCGCGGCCTGCCGGTGCGCCGCTTCAATCTCTGGAGGCTCGTGCCGCTGCTCCTCTTCATCATCCCGTGGAACTGCCTCCGCCGTCCGCGCATCGTGCGCGACCTGTTCGAGGGCGTGCTCATGCGGCCGCCGCCGTCGTGGCTGAATTTCTGGGAGAACATGCTCGGGGCGGGCTTCGCCGGCTGCTTCTACGCCGAGTTTCGCAAAGACCCGCCGGCGCTCGTGCACGGCGCGTGGGCCGGAGCGCCCGCTACTGCGGGCTGGCTGCTCTGGCGCATCCTCGGCATCCCTTACAGCACCGGGGCGCACGCCTACGATCTCTACGAGCACGGTGGCGACTGGTGGCTGCTGGAAAAACTCCGGCTGGCGCGCTTCATCCACACGTCGACCGAGATGGGCCGGCAGCTGCTCATCGAGCGCGGCATCGCCGCGGCGAAGATCCACACCATCCGCCGCGGCCTGGAAAGCTTCCCCGAGCTGAAGTCGCTCCGGCCCGACCGCCGCCCGCTGCGGCTCGTCTGCGTCGCACGGCTCGTGCCGAAGAAGGGCTTCGATCATCAGCTGCGCATCTACGCGGCGCTCAAGCACGCGGGTGTGCCCTTCGAGGCGCGCATCCTCGGCGACGGTCCGCTGCACGAACGGCTCGAAGGCACGGTGGTCAGCATGGGCCTGGCGGATCAGGTGGCTTTTCTCGGCCATGTGCCGCATCCCGACGTCTGGAAGCATCTCGCGTGGGCCGATGTTCTGTTGCACACCGGCATCATCGCGCCGAGCGGCGACCGTGACGGCCTGCCCAACGTCATCCCCGAGGCGATGGCGGCGGGCGTGCTCGTGGTGACCTCGCCCGTCTCGGCCACGACCGAGGCAATCACGCAGGAGCGCACCGGCCTCGTGGCCGACGTCGATTTGCCGCAGGCGTGGGTGGCGGAACTCAAGCGCCTGGCGAGCGACGATGCGCTGGCCGAGCGCCTGCGCGTGGCGGCGCGCCACTGGGTCGAGGAGAATTACGATGCCCGCAAGAACACGGCCGAACTCATCGAGTGCTTCCGGGGAGCGATGCAGCCATGATCTACTACGATGTCACCAAGATGTCCGGCGCCCGGCAGAAGTCCGGGCTGACGCGCGTCAGCACACGCCTGCTGGATGAACTGGGCGACGCCGTGACGCCGGTCGTCTGGGACGGTCGCAAGCACGCGTGGATGGATGCCGCCAGCCGCAAAGCCGTGGCGCTGCAGGCGACCGACTGGCTGCTGACGGTGGAATTATTCAGCGGAGCGGAGCGGCCGGGCTTGCGGGAATTTATCGCTGCGCCGCCCTGCCGGCTGGCAGCGATGTTTCACGACGCGATCCCGCTGCGCTGGCCGCACATCACCTGGCCGCAGAGCGTGCAGCGGCATCCCGACTACATGAAGCTGCTCGCGGGCTTCGACCGGGTGTTCGCCGTCTCCGAGGCGAGCCGGCGCGACTTGATGGAGTTCTGGCGCTGGCAGGGCGTAGCGGTGAAAGCGCAGGTGCAGACGGTCGAACTCGGGGCGGATTTCGACGGTTCGCCGCGCGTGGTCGCGTCGCCGGTGCCGGCGCGCGCATCGTTGCTCTGCGTCGGCATCATCGAGCCGCGGAAGAACCAGGCTTTTCTGTTGGAGGTCTGCGCGGCGCTTTGGCGCGAGGGACTGGACTTCGACCTGCATGTCGTCGGCCGCGTGAATCCGCACTTCGGTGCGCCGATCGAGCGCCAGCTCAAGCAGGCGCAGAAGCGCGAGCAGCGCTTGCGCTACCATGCGCAAGCGAGCGATGCGGTGCTGGCCAAGCTCTATGCCGAAGCGTCGGCGGTGGTGTTCCCGACCATTGCGGAAGGCTGCGGTCTGCCGTTGCTGGAATCGCTCTGGCGCGGCGTGCCGTGCGTGGGCAGCGATCTGCCCGTGCTGCGGGAGAATGCCGACGCCGGAGGTTGTCTCATGGTGGAGGTCAACGATGCGGACGGCTGGCGACGTCAGTTGCGCGCGGTGCTGACCGAAGCGGCGCTTCAACAGCGGTTGAGCGCGGAGGCGGCGAAGCGTGGTTTGCCGCGTTGGGCAGATACGGCGAAAACCCTGCGGGCGGCGCTCGGTTGAGCGCGGCGGCTCAGAGCCGTTTGACGGCGTAAGCCATCGCGGCGCCGATCTTCTCGAGGTCCTCGTCGCTGTGCAGCGCCGAGACGGCGGTGCGGATGAGGTCCTTGCCCGGAGGCACGGCGGGTGCGATCGACATGACGGTGAAGACGCCCTTCTCGAGCAGCGCCTGCCAGAAGCGGTAGACGAGTTCCTTCGAGCCAAGCACGATCGGCACGGCGGGCGTCTCGCTCTCCCAGGTGTCGAGGCCGAGGCCCTTGAGCATCTCGCGGTAGCGCTTGGTGTTTTTCCAGAGGCGCTCGAGGTGCTGCGGCTCGCTCTGCATGAGGTCGAGCGAGGTGGAGGCGGTGGCGACCTGGCTCGGGCTGAGCGCGGCGCTGAAGATGGTCTGCTTGGAATTGGTGCGCAGATACTCGATGAGGTCGCGCGAGCCGGCGACGAAGCCGCCGGTGCTGGCGAGCGACTTCGACATCGAGCCGCAGAGGATGTCGACCTTGTCGTTCATCTTAAAATGGTCGACGGTGCCGCGGCCCTGGTGGCCGAGCACGCCGAAGCCATGGGCGTCATCGAGCACGGTGAAGCAGCCGTTCTCCTCGCCCAGTTGCGCGAGCTCGGGCAGGCGGCAGATGTGGCCCTCCATCGAATAGACGCCCTCGAGCACGAGCAGCTTGGGGATGTTGTGCGGGGTGCCCTTGAGCACCTGGCGCAGATCCTCGGGGTTGTTGTGGCTGAAGCGCTCGACGGCGGCCATCGACAGGCGGATGCCGTCCCACAGGCAGGAATGGATGTTCTTGTCGGCGACGATGAGGTCGCCCTTCTGCGCGAAGGTCGCGACCGATGAGCAGCACGAAATGTAGCCGGCGACACTGATGTGGCAGGCCTCGCGGCCGAGAAAAGCGGCGAGCTTTTCCTCGAGCTCGATGTGATAGGCGCGCGAGCCGTTGGAGATGCGAGCGCCGGTCGAGCTGGTGCCCCAGGCCTTGGCGGCGTTGCCGCAGGCCTCGATGACCTTGGGATGGAAGGACAGACCGAGGTAATCGTTGCTTGAAAGCATGATCATATCGCGCCCCTGCAACCGGATGTGCGTGCCCTTCTGCGCCTCCATGGCGTGGTAGTAGGGCTTGTATTTGAGGCGGACTTTCGTGGCGTAGTCGTCCTGGGCGCGCTCGATGATCGGCTTCTTGGTCTTGGTAAAAAGGGACAGGGACATGGAAATTTCGGAGCCCGACTAGAGGGCAGAACGGAAGCCTTAGCAACCGCAAAGGCCCGGCGGCCTTAGTCGCGCCGCTTCAGGGTTTTCATCCACGATCCGAGATCGTCGGCATAGCCGCTCCATGTCCGGAAAGTCCGCCCGCGAGCCGCGGCCGCCAGGGCGTCGCGCTCCTGCGCGCTCCCCAGCAATCGCCGCAGCGCTGCGGCCAGGCTGGCGGAGTCAACAGGGTGCAAGACAACGCAACCGCCGCCGCGGGCCGATTCTCCGAGCGCGCCGCGCGCCGCGCAGATGCACGGCTTGCCGTGCTGCAAACTCTCCAGCACCGGCAGGCCGAAGCCCTCGACGAGCGACGGATAAACCGTGAACGCGCACCGTTGATATGCGGCCTGCAATTCCGCGTCGGACACGCTGCCGTGAAAAACCAGGGCACGGCCGGCGGCCTGCAGTGCGCGAATCCGGTTCAGGGCGGCCGCCGCGGTGTCGGCCCGCGCCAGCCCGATCAGCTCCAGCTCGAAGACAACGCCTTCGCGCCAGAGCGTCTCGGCAGCGTCGAGCAGCGCGAGATGGTTCTTCCGCCCCTCGACGGTGCTGACGCACAGCACGCGCCGCTTCGGGTCGGTGGCGGATGTGGAGGCGCTCGCGGCGGCGGGCACGGGATCGATCCCGAGCGGAATCACCTGCACGGGTGGCGCGTGGGTGACGCCCAGCCACGACCAGAAATCGCGCAGACTCGCCGCGGAATCCTCGGAGACGGCGGCGATGCCGTCGAATTGGAGCAACTCGCGCAAGTAGCCGGGCAGGCGCGCGACGGTGCCGGGCGGTGTGAGCTCGGGGAATTTCAGGCCGATGGCATCGTGAAACAGCGCCACGCGCGGGCCGCGAGTATGGGCGAACAAGGCGGGCAGTTGCGCGGCGACTTTGGGCGAAAAAAGTTCAGGGCAGACGAGGCCGGTGGCGGCGGGCAGGGTCGGGCGGCGGCCGGTGAGCCGGCGCGCGTGGCCGGAAATTTTTTGCGCGAGACTCCACCTGGCGCCGCGCGATTGACCGGCGCGGGCAGAGCGGTCGCTCAGCGCGGCCAGTTCCCCGGCATCGAGCGGACGCCAGGCGCCGAGATGCGGGTCGAAGCAGATTCCGCGCGCGGCCTCGCGCGCCGGCAACTCGGCGAACAGCGAGCGGCACACGCGTTGGATGCCCGTGCGCGCGCGGGTGTGGCTGGTGTGGGTGAGATCGAGCAGCAGCATCGCTCAAGGGGACGTAGCCTCGAGGTCGAGCCGCCAGATGCCGACCTGCTGGATCTGGGTGACCTTCACCCAGCGGCCGGGTGTTTGCTGCTCAATCGCCCGTTTCTCCTCGAAGTCGAAGAACACGCCATAGACCGGGAATTTGCGGTCGCGCAACGTGTCGTGAATCTGGGACCACCGGTCTTCGAGCATATCCCAGCGCAGGAGGCGAAAGTCGGTATAGTAGAAGAAACTCCCGGATGTCTGCATGGTGAGCACCACGGCTTCGGGTGGCACATGCGCCTGCATCCAGCGCATCGTCTTCGGATAGGTGTTTTCCCAAGCCCCGCCCGAGACGACATCCCACTTGCGGTCCCAATACCGGTTGCCCGTCCAGGCCAGCAGAAAGAGCGTGACCCATGCGGCGTGGCGCCGGCGCGGCGCAGCCCAGCTGGAGAGCAGGCGCTCGGCGACGAGAACGGCCGCGATGATGAGCGGAGGCAGGGCGGGCATGACGAAACGCAGCGCCCACCAATATTCATGCGTGTGAAAGTAGAAGGCGTAGAAGCCTAGGTAAGTGGTGAGCCAGACACCGAGCACGAGTGCGGCGCGCCGTGCCGGCCGGGCCAGCCAAGGCAGGCCGAGAGCCAGGACGGCAACCGGGGTGGCCACCACCGGCAGCCACTTCGCGTAATGGAGGAGGGTGCCCTGAACCCATCGCAGGCTGAACAAGGTGGAGACATCGCCGTAGCCACTCGTCAGCGCGGAGCCGTAGGCGGCGCGATTGAACCACGCGAGCAGCACGGCACAGGGCAGGCCACCGAGAGCGAGCCACAGCCAGCGGCGTCCAGGCCGGCCGAGCGCGAGCAGGACGGGGAGGATCCCCAGGAGATTGGTCGGGCGCACGAGCACCGCCACGCCGACGGCAAAGCCGGCCCCGAGGACGGACCAATGCGCTGCCGGGTTGCGCCACGCCAGCCAGACGGCGGCCAGCACCCACACGGTGGCTGGCAGATCGCTCATGGCCTGGACCGCGAACTGCAAATAGAGCGGGCTCAGCGCCAGCATGATGGTGCCGAGCAGGGCGGCCCACCCGCTGCCCCCCATGCTCCGGGTCAGCGCATAGAGCAGCGCCACGCCTGCCAGCGTGTGCATTATCAGGACAAGGTTTGGCCCGAGCCCGGCACCGAACAGCTTCGCGAAGGCGAAAAAGAACAGCGACAAGCCGATGGGATAGCTTGGTGTCAGGCGGGCTTGAGCGAGGTCGGGCTGGAAGCCAAGCGGGGCGTACGCGTACTTCGGGAGTTCGGCGGGGGGCAGGCCGTCCACGGGCCGCATGGGAGCGGAGAGCTTGCCCTGCGCGAAGAGCCTGGCCGTGTTGAAATAGCCGGAGGTGTCGGATCCACCCGGTTGCACCAACGTGTGCCGCCACAGCAACACGCTATAAGCAGCGAGCCCGATCAGCAGCAGCCAGAGCGGCCAGTCGGGACGGCGGGAAATAGGGGCGGCTTGGTCCATTCTTTAGCGTTGTCGAGCGGGCGAGCGTGGCATTGCTTGCAGGAATGGCACAAACCAAAAACCCCGGCAGCTTCCACGCAGCGTGCGCCGGCCGGGACTTGCGCCGCCGGTGATGCGCGCGCTCCTCGGTCAGATCGCAGAGTGGTTCCGCCGGCGCGGGCTCGCACCCGCCGTCACGCTGGCCTACGTCGCGCTGGTCGGCGTGTTCTTTTGGACGCTCGCGCAATTCTATCTGCCAGGGAAGGGCTTCAGCTATCTCATCGCCTTCGGTGCCATGAAGGAGGACATCCGCATCAGCAAGGTGCGGCGGCTCGACCGTCATGTGCAGCGCGCCTCCGCCGGCTATGACGCGCAATTCTATGTCCAGATCGCCATGGATCCCTCGTTGCGCAATCGCGAGCTGCAGCACGCCATGGACAGCCTGCCGTATCGCGGACGGCGCATCCTCTTTGCGACGACGGCTTATGCCTTCGGGCTCGGGCAGCCCGCGTGGATTCTGCAGTCCTTCGCCCTGCAGAACGCCCTGAGCTGGACGCTGCTCGCCCTGCTGTTGCTGCATTGGTTTCCGCCGCGGGACTGGGATAATTTTCTGCGCTGGGCCGGAGTGTTGCTCTCCTTTGGCGTGTGCGTGAGCCTGCGCAACGCGCTCTTCGATGGCCCGAGTCTGCTGCTCGTGGCGTTCGGGGTGTTTCTGCACGAGAAGGGCCGGCCGTGGCTCTCGACCGCCGTGTTCGCGCTCGGTGGGCTCGGCAAGGAAACCAACCTGCTTGCGACGGCCGCGCTTGCGCCCCGCCGGGGCGAGGGCTGGCGGGCGTGGGGCCGCGCCGTACTCCGCGCCGGCTTGGTCGCGCTGCCTCTGGCGCTCTGGCTCGTTTATATCGCCGTGAACGTCGGTCCGGCGGCTGATGTCGGGGCGCGTAATTTCGCCCCGCCTTTTGCCGCCTATGTGCGGAAGTGGCAGGACGTACTCGGCGGTTTGCCCGAGATGAACTGGCCGGATGTCGGGGCGCTGTGGAGCCTGCTGGTGCTGGTCGCGTTGACGGTGCAGTTTCTGTTCCTTGCGCTGCGCCCGCGCTGGGATCAGGCGTGGTGGCGCGTCGGCGCCAGCTTTGCCGTGTTGATGATCGTGCTCGGCGACGCCGTGTGGGAGGGGTACCCGGGGGCGGCCTCGCGTGTGCTGCTGCCGATGCAACTTGCGTTCAACATTCTGGTGCCGGCCGGTCGTGGCTGGCGCGTGGTGTTGCTGCTGGGCAATCTCACCTTGCTGACCGCCCCGGTGGCCTTGGCACCGCCCGCCGGCGAGGGCTACCAGCTCAAGGGGGACAGTTCCCTCTTGTTCGGCGCAGGGGGGCGGAACGTCGTCGTGACGTTTGATCAGGGCTGGTATTCGCCCGAGAGCAGAAGAGGCAATACCTGGATGTGGTCCTCGGGGTCGGCCGTGGTCGAGGTGACGAATCCGCACCAATCCGTCTTGGAGTTTCGCCTGCGTTTCACGCTTGTCTCGACGGGCACGCGCACGGTGCGAGTGCTGCTGAACGGAGCCGAGGTCTGGCGTACGGCAATCTCCGGGCACGATGTGCTTTCCGGCTCCTTCGCTACATTGCGTTTGGCTCCCGGGACGAACCGGCTGGAGTTTGTCACCGACGAACCCTCCATGCAGGTGGGCTCCGATCCGCGCCCGCTCGCGTTCAGCGTGCAAAACCTGCGCATCGACCTGAAACGCAAGCTGCCGCCGGGCACACCGGCCCCGTGACCGGTGTTCAGGGTTTGCGGGCGAGATATCCCCAGCTCTCGATTTCCGAGCCGGCCGCGTCGTAACGATAGGCGTGGAGGATTTCCGCTCCGGCGGCATGCAGGGTGGCCTCGACTTCCGCGCGCGGAATGCAGTGCATTTCCATCACCGGTTCGATCGCGAGCTTGCGCTTGGTCCAGCGCCACAGGCGCCAGGCGAGCGTGTCGGGCCAGAGCGTGAACGAGCGGCGGCGGGGCGTGACCGTGGCCGGCAGCTGGAAAAAGATGGCGCCGCCCGGCGCGGCCACGCGCACGAATTCCTCAATGTAGCGGAGCGCGTAGGCCGGCTCCATGTGCTGGAGCGTGAGGAGGCTGTAAACGAAATCGAACGTATCGTCGGGCAGCAGGCGCAGGTCCGGGTGCGGGTTGTGCAGGTAGCGCACCCGCGCGCCGTGCTGGTTGTAGCGGTGGGCGTGAGCGAGCATGTTCTCAGAGAGGTCGATTCCTGCAACCGACTGAAAGTGCCCCGCAAGGGCCTGGCTCAGGCGGCCGACGCCACAGCCGAAGTCGAGGGCGGAGTTGGTACGCAATTCGGGATAGCCGGCACGCACGCGGGTGAGTTCGGCGGCAACGATCCGACGACCGTCGGCAAAGAATTCGTCAACCTGCCAGCGATTACCCTTCTTATCCGGGTCGGTCAAAATGGCCCAAAGCGGGTCGGTCTGCGCGAAGCGATTCCAGTGGCGACGGGTGGAGGAGAGTCTCATGGCGAGGGGCTACCAGCCTGCGATGGCTTCCAACCGGCGCCGATAGCGCGCGCCGATGGCGGCGGGTGAAAAACGTTCCTCGATGGTCGCGCGGGCGGCGTCGCCCAGCCGTGCGGCCAGCGCATGGTCGCCGTGCATTTTCCGCATCCACTCCGCCGCGTGATCGACGTCGGCTTCGGCCCAGGTCTGCCCCTTGGCGTAGGGTCCGTGGTTGCGGTCGAGTGTGACGAGTCGGCAGCGCACCGGGCAACCGTTGGCAAAGTCGACAAATTCGGCCGTGCCTGACCAGTCGGTGGAGATGACCGGCTTGCCGAGATACATGCTCTCCGCCACGGCGAAGCCGAAACCCTCCGAGCGATGCAGCGACACGAAGCAGTCGCACGCTGACTCGAGTTCGTAGATTTCGCGGCGGGAAAGCGTCTGCGGGATGAGCACGGTGCCCGGCAGGGTGGCCACGGCGGCGCGCAACCGCTCGAAGTCGGCCTGGTTGCTCGCGACGTTATGGACCTTGATGACGAGCGCGGCGCCCGTGCCGGCCAGGCCGGAGCGCCGGAAGGCCTCGAGCGCGGCGGTGGGGTTCTTGCGCTCGGAGTAGGAATTCAGGTCGTAGAGAAAAAGAAACAGGAACTTGCCGCGGGGCAGGCCGAATTTATCCCGGAAATCGCCCTGCGGGCGATCGAAGGCGATTGCGTGCGGCATCACCAGCACCGGCACCGGCACTTTCTCGGCGATGGCGTCGGCGGCGAAGTGCGAAGGAGCCCACACTTCCTGGCAATGGTCGGCGTATTCCACCCAGGCATCCGGAAATTCCGGCAGCTCCCACGCCCAGTAGCCGATGGTGTATTTGCCGCGGAAAAACGCCGCGCCGTGATGATGCTCGAGGTCGCGCATACCGGGCGCGTCGACGTGGACGACGTTCACCGGGTGCGGGTTGTCGGTCTGCAACCGGGCGGCGAACGAGTTGTCCGTCATCGGATTCTTGCAAGGCAGGCGGAGGTCGACGAGCGCGGTCGGCAACCCGGCGGCGGCGGCGGCCCGCGCGGCGCAGCGCACCGACTCACCGATACCGAGATCGGCGCGGAAGTAGCCTGCGAGGTTGAGTCCGACGTTGAGATAACGGCGGGCGAAGTTGCGGTTCCACGGTGCCGTGCGGTTGGAGAAGTCGAACAGCGTCTCACCGTCGGCGGCAATGCGGCAGATCCTCAGGCGGCGGTTGCGCGTCTGGCGGCGCCAGTTTTGCAGCGGACCGAGTCCGCTGATCCGGCCCAGCCACGCGAGGAGGTTGCTCGCCGTCACTCCGCGCAACGTGAGTTCAAGGCGATGTCCGTCGACCGGAGCCTTCGTTGCCAGTGGGGTGTGCAGGCAGAACGGTCCGATGGGCAGCGTCAGCGCTTCCGCGGCCGGTTGGCCGTCGAGTCGCACGGCGAGGCCGAGTTCGCCGGCCGCCGTGGCATCGCCCGCGGGCGGTGGCAGTACTTCGCCCTCGATGGTCAGCTCCTTGGCATCCTGCAACGTCGGCAGGGCAAGCACTCCGGTCTCGCGGATCCAGAATGAATCCGTGGCAGTCTCGTCGTGAAACAGGTCTTGGAAACGGACCCGCGAACGCGGAGTCGGTCGGTGAGTGGCGGAACTGGGCAAAGGAGGAGGCAAGGTGAAGCAGGCGACAAGCGCAGCACGTTTAGGGAACAGACACGGCCGGATTTTCAATCATGAATCCTAATTCACGCCGGTCGCCGCCGCCGGGGCGGAAGGTTTTGCCTTCCAGCGTCCATTCCAGCGTCGTCAGCCCCGGACGCAGATCGAGGTCGAGCTGGTGCGCGGTCGCGGCGCCTTCGCTGAGCGGGACGGACCATATCTCGACGCCGTTGACGCGGAGATGAAGCCGCGTGCGGGAGCGACCGGCGACCGCGAAGTTAAAACGCAGGCGGGTTGACGGGCCGTCCCACCAGAGGCCGAGGGAGGCTTGCGGTCCAGCCCAGCGCCAGCGCCGCGCACCGTCGCGTTCGGGTCCGTACCAGCCGCGCAGCGCGAAGACCTGCGGTTGCCCGGGCGTGGCTGGGCGATCATCCCAAGCGTCCTGCAGGCGTGGATCGGTGAGGTCGGGATGTACGGGAGAGATTGCGGCGTGCAGGCGAAAAACCGAAATCGGCAGAAGGGTCGGCACCGGTATTTCAGTCAGGCCAAGCGTCCGCAGCCCGGCGACGAGCCGCGCGGCTTCGTCGGCGTAGCCGCGGCGGTCGATCCACAGGGCGGAAACCCCTGTCCGCTCCAGAGCCGCCACGAGCTCGGCGGCGGGCAACGCCGCGATGTGACGCGACCAACGTTGGGCCGGAGCGGTGCTGAGATGGCCGTAGGAAAAGCGCAGCGTCGACGACGTGAGGAAGGGGAGAAAGTGCTCGTAGTCGGGCATCGCGACAGTTCGGCCTGCTTCGGGGAAAGGCGTGACTGGCAGTTGGAACACCGCAGCGGCGGGCGGCAGAGCGCGCTCGAGCTCGGCAGCCAGCTGACGATGGGCGGACCAGCGGGCGAAATTATTCTCACGTGGCGCGCGCCGGGCGAGGGGAGGAGTCTGTTCCCAGCAGGTAAACGCGGCGCAACCTAACGCGAGCGCCACGGAGACAACGCGCGGCAGACGGCGGGTTGCCCGCGCGAGCCGACCGCAAAGAAAAAAGCCGGCCCACACGGACGCGAAAACACCGATGCGTGTGCTCGCGCGGAACATGTCCACTCCCGCGGCTCCGAGCCACGAGTTCACGCCGCCGGCGACGCCGAAGACGATGAGCCACGCGAGACCCAATCCCGCATCGAACCCCGCGCCACGTCCGCGGGGCAGGCGCCGCAAGGCGGTGACGGCGAGCCAGACGAATCCCGTCACCCCGAGCAGACCGAGATAATCGTAGAAAAATTCGCCGCCGCCTGCCCGCGCACCCTGATAGGCGCGGCCGAGTTGCGCCAGCGGCGCGAGGCGATGATCGGCCGGTGGCACAATCCAATCAAGCGGTCGCAAGGCATAGCGCGTGAAGTCGCTGAGGTCGCGCGTCAGCGCGGTGGCGTCGGGGCCGTGCCAGTGTTGCCAGGCATAGGTGGCGTTGCTGGCGACGAAAGTCAGTGTGAGTACGCCGAGGAAAAGCAGCTGCGGCGCCAGTCGGGAACGCGGCGCGCGCCGCTGCAACGCCAGTACCAACGCACCACCGCCGACCACACAGGCAAAATAGGCAAGGTAGGGATTGCCCATGCCCAGCCAGAGCCCCAGCGCGCCGCCGAGCCCCAGCCAGCGCCCGCGGCGGATTGGCGCAGCGTGGCGCGCGGCGTGAGCGCAGAGCAACACGAGCGGCGGCAGCGTGAAGGTCTGGTTGAGACTGAGCGTGATGCCCCAGCGGAGGTTGTAGTTGCAGAAAGCAAACCCGAGGGCGAACGCCGCCGCCCATTCCCAGCGACGGCCCAGCCAGCGCGCGCAGAGAAAAAAAGAGACGGCGTTCAGCATGAAGAACCCGGCGCCGACCAGCTGCACCGCGGCCACGAGTCCGGTCAACCGGGCGAGCGCGCCTGTGAGCGTGAACACGAGTCTGTCCGGCACGGGGTAGCCGGCCCAATCGGCGCCGAACGGCGCACCCAGCCGTGCCGGGGCCGCGAAGCTCGTGAGGGCGTGCCTCGGTTGCTCGGCGGCGATCTGCACGCGCGCATAAACCTCGAGCGGGTCGCCTTCGAGCCAGTGCGGCAGAGTCCAGTCGTGCCAGCCGGTGCGTCCGAACACGAGCGCGACTGCGAGCCCGGCCGCCAACGCGACGGCCACGGCTTGGAGCCAAACCGGGAACTGGCGGGCGACGGGGGCGGGCATGGCGTAGGGTGTCTTGATGCGGGATTTTGGGTCGCGCGCCAATCCCGAATCCTCGGCTTGCCATGCCGCGGTGATTGCCGCTGAACAGTCGGACCGCATGCAAGCCGAGGAATACCGCAAGATGGCCGACGTCGAGGACGTCATGTGGTACTACCGCGCGTTGCACCGGCATGTGGGCCGGGCGCTGCGCCACCACCTGCCGTCGGCGGCGGAGATCCTCGATGCGGGCTGCGGCACGGGCGGGCTGTTGCGTCGGCTCAAGCACGCCGAGCCGGCGTGGCGGTTGACCGGATTGGATCTTTCCCCGCAGGCCGCCGAGTTCGCGCGGCAACGCGCCGGGGTGGAGGTCGCCGAGGGCTCGGTGCTGCAACTGCCGTTTGCCGACGGGCGGTTCGATGCGATCGTTTCGTGCGATGTGCTCTGCCAGGTCGACGATCCGGTTGCCGCCCTGCGGGAGTTTGCCCGATGCCTGAAACCGGGCGGCGTGGTCGTGCTCACCATGCCGGCCTACCAGTGGATGTTTTCCTATCACGACCGGCAGGTGAGCAACCTGCGGCGCTACACACGCGGCGAGACGCTCGCGCTGCTGCGGGCGGCCGGCCTGGCGCCGCGGGAGAGCACGTATTGGAACATGCTGACGCTTCCGCTGGCGGTGCTGCGACGGAAAGTCTTTCCGCCCCGCGTGCCGGCGAGCGATGTGCTCTTGTATCCGGCTCCGGTGGAGGCCATCTTCAACGCGATGATGCTTCTGGAACATGGGTGGTTGGGCGCGGGGCTGGGCCTGCCGTGCGGCAGCTCGCTCGTGGCCGTGGGACGGAAATCGGAGCCCGCATGAGCAACCAGCGGCTGTTCCGCCAGAAATTCACCGGACGCAGGGTGCTGATCACCGGCGGGCTGGGCTTCATCGGCTCCAATCTCGCGCGGGAACTCGTGCGGCTCGGCGCGCGGGTGACGATCGTGGATTGCCTGGCGCCGGCTTACGGCGGCAACCGGCGCAATCTGGCGGGCCTGTCGCGCCGCGTGCGCGTGCACATCGCCGACGTGCGCGACCGGAAGAAGCTGCCGGGTTTCGTGCGCGGACAGGATTATCTTTTCAATCTCGCCGGGCAGACGAGCCACATGGATTCCATGAGCGATCCGGACACGGATCTGGAGATCAACTGCCGCGCCCAGCTCTCCATCCTCGAGGCGTGCCGCCATCACAATCCCGGCATCCGCGTCGTCTTCGCGAGCACGCGGCAGATTTACGGCCGGCCCGAATACCTGCCGGTCGACGAGCGCCATCCGTTGCGTCCCGTCGACGTGAACGGCATCAACAAGCTCGCGGGCGAGGAATATCACCTGCTCTACAGCGACGTTTACGGCATCCGCAGCTCCGTGCTGCGCCTGACCAACACCATCGGGCCGCGGATGCGCGTGAAGGATGCGCGCCAGACCTTCGTCGGCGTCTGGATCAAGCAGGCGCTCAGCGGTCAGCCGTTCGAGGTCTGGGGCGGCGCGCAGCGGCGCGATTTCACTTTCGTCGACGACGCCGTGGAGGCGTTGCTGCTGGCGGCGACGCGGCGCGAAGCCGTGGGACGGGTGTTCAATCTCGGCGGTTGCGGGCGGGTGAGCCTCCGCCAGCTGGCGGACATGGTGATCGCCGCAGCCGGCGGCGGCCGTTACACCGTCCGGAAATTTCCGGCCGACCGGAAGAAGATCGACATCGGCGACTACTACGCGGATGACGGGCTCATCCGGCGTGAACTCGGCTGGCGGCCCCGCACCGACATCCGGACGGCGGTCGGGCGCACGGTGGTGTTTTTCCGGGCGGAGTTGCCGCATTATCTCTGAGGCCGCGCATGAAATCAAAAATACTCCCCGCGGATCCCAAGGCCGGCTATCTCGCGGCCGAAGCGGAGATCGACGCGGCCATCAAACGGGTGATGCACAGCGGGCACTACATCCTCGGCGCGGAGAACGAGGCTTTCGAAAAGGAGTTCGCGAGCTACCTGGGCGTGGCCGAGGTCGCGGCCGCCGCCAACGGCACCGATGCACTCGAGCTGGCGCTGCGCGCCGCCGGGATCGGGGCGGGCGACAAGGTCATCACGGTGGCCAACACCGTCACCGCGACAGCGGCGGCGATCGTGGCGGTCGGGGCCAAACCCGTGTTCGTGGAGATCGAGCCGGAGACGATGCTGCTCGATTTGGGCGCGACCGAGCAGTTGCTGACCACCGTGCGCGACCCGCGCATCAAGGCGGTTGTCCCGGTGCATCTCTACGGCCAGCCCGTCGACCTGCCACGGCTGATGGAAATCGCGCGGACGCACAACCTCGCGGTGATCGAGGATTGCGCGCAGGCGCACGGCGCCGCCGTGGGCGGACGCAAGGCCGGGGCGTGGGGCCAGTTGGCCGCCTTCAGTTTTTATCCGACGAAAAATCTCGGTGCGTTCGGCGACGGCGGCGCGGTGGCGGGCAGCGATCCGGTGCTGCTGGAGAAGGTGCGCTTGCTGCGCCAGTACGGCTGGCGCAAGCGCTACGTCAGCGAACTGCATGGGCGCAACAGCCGGCTGGACGAATTGCAGGCGGCCATCCTGCGCGTACGCCTGGGCCGGTTGGAAACGGAGAATGCCCACCGCGCCGCGCTGGCCGCGCGCTACACCGAAAGACTGCGGGACGGACCGGTCCGCCTGCCAGCGACAGCGCCAGGCCGCGTGCATGTCTGGCACCAGTATGTCGTGCGCACGCCGCAGCGCGACACCCTGCGGGCGCACTTGGAGCAGCAGGGCATCCTCTGTGGTGTTCTCTATCCCGTGCCGGTGCACCGGCAGCCCGCATACCACCGGGTGGAGCTGACCCTGCCGGAAACCGAGCGGGCGTGCGCGGAGGTGCTTTCGCTCCCGCTGCACGGCGGATTGCAGACCGGAGACATTGACAGGGTTTGCGACGCTGTGCTTGCTTGGCGGCCCTGAACCCCGGTCACCCGCCATGTCAGCGCAACCCGCGCTTAGTTTCATCATCCCTCTTTATTACAGCGCCGAGACGATCCGGCCGCTGGTCAAGGAGATCGAAGCCCTCACCGTCGAGGGTGGTCACGAACTCGTGCTGGTGAACGACGGCAGCCGCGACACCACCGTGGCGGTCTGCCGTGAGTTGGTGAAGGAGGCGCGGATTCCGATCACACTGATCAACCACGCCCGCAACTTCGGCGAACACAACGCGGTGCTCACCGGTTACCGGCACGCGCGCGGCGCCTACCTCGTGAATCTCGACGACGACGGCCAGAATCCGCCCGCGGAGGCGATCCGGTTGTGGCAGCACGCGCGCGAGCAGGGGCTGGATGCGGTTTACGGGCACTACGCGGTGAAGGAGCATTCGGCCTTCCGCAATTTTGGCAGCTGGCTGACGAACCGCGTGACCGACTGTGTCCTCGACAAGCCCCGCGGGTTCTACCTCTCGAGTTTCCGTTGCGTGAGTGCGTTCGTGGCGGGGGAGGTGGCGGAGCATCAGGGACCCTACCCCTACATCGACGGGTTGATCCTGCAGGTGACGCAGAACATCGGCTCGCTCGAGGTGAACCACAAAGAACGCCTGGCGGGCGAGAGCGGCTACAACCTGCGGCGGCTGCTGCGCCTGTGGATCAGCACTTTCGTGAATTTTTCCGTCATGCCGCTGCGGATGGCGACGCTGCTGGGCCTGATGATGGCCGCGGCGGGATTGGCCGGTCTAGGGTTTGTTTTCTATCTGAGAATCACGAATCGCGGTCCCTCGTTCGGCTGGGGATCGCTGATGGGTGCGCTGCTGGTTTTCTCCGGCACACAACTCGTGATGCTGGGACTGATCGGCGAGTATGTCGGCCGGATGTTTCTCACCGTCAACCGCCGCCCGCAGTCCGTGGTGCGGGACGTCTGGCGGAGCTGAATCAGCGCAACATCTCGCGCCAGCGCTCCATTTCGGTCTCGATGGCCATATTCATCCCGAGCAGGATGGCCATGGTCGGGCGGGGCAGAAAGTGCCAGCGGTAGAGAAAGCAGTCGCGGGCCAGAACCTGATCCGCGAAATCCCGGGGCTCCTCCCATTCGAGCGACAGGTGATACCGGCACCAGGCGCGCGCGGCGAGCCGGGCAATGGCATGACGCCAGCGCAACATGAGCCGGTAGGAATTGTGCTCGTCGCGCAATTTGCGGCCGTGCGATTGGCTGATGTGATGGCGGACGACGCTGCGCAGGGAGACATAGTTGCGCCGACCGGCCGCGCGCGCGCGCAAGCACAGGTCGATGTCCTCGCCGCCGTTGATGAAGCCCTCGTCAAACGCGCCCAATTCGTGCCAAACCGCGCGCCGGATCGCGAAACAGGCGCCGGTGATGGCCGGAACCTCGCGGCGGCCGAGCAATCGCGAAAGCCAGGAGCGGGAGGCGTCGTGCTGCGGCTTGCCCTTGTGGTCGAAGAAAATCCCGGTGTGGTCGATGACGCCGGTGGCAGCGCTCACTTGGACGTTGCCGACCAGAGCGGCCTTGCGGTCACGCGTCGCGATCCGGCGCATGGGTTCATACCAGCCGGGCAACAGGATCAGATCGTTGTTGAGGAAGAACAACAGTTCGCCCGAGGCCGCCGCCGCGCCGCGGTTGCACGTGCCGGCGAAGCCGAGGTTGCGCTCGTTCAGGATCGCGCGGCAGGGAGCGGACAGGGTGGCGAGCCACTCGCGCGTGCCGTCGGTGGAACCGTCGTCGACGAAGATGATTTCGTGCGCGAGTCCGGCCGGCAGGGTGGCCTGCAGCGTGCGCAGGCATTCCTGCGTCAGCGCAAGGCAGTTGTAGAGCGGAATGATGAACGAGGCCTGCATCCGGGCCGGAGTATGGGGTTGGACAGTGTGCTGACAAGCGGTGGCTGCGGCCGGGTTGGGGGAATTATTCCCGGAAGAAATTCCGTCCGGTGGATTTTCCCGCGGAATAAGCCGCCCGGGGAATGATTCGCATCCGCGTGCAACCTGAAGAATATCGCAAGCTCGCCGCCATGGAGGATAGCATGTGGTACTTCCGCGGGCTGCACCAAAGGTTCGCCGATTTCCTCAGTCTAGGGCTTCCGCCGGGTCGCGCGCGGGTGCTGGATGCCGGCTGCGGCGCCGGGGGATTTATCCGGCGGACGCAGCCGATGCGGCCGGAGTGGGAGTTCACAGGGATCGACATCATGCCCCAGGCCTGCGTGCTGGCGCGCCAGCGTACGGCGGCGCGGATCGTCGAAGGCTCGATCACTTCGCTTCCGTTTGCCGCCGGGGAGTTCGATGCCGTGGTTTCCGGTGATGTCGTCTGCCAGGTGGGAGACGATGCTGCCGCGCTGCGCGAGCTGGCGCGCTGTGTGCGGCCGGGGGGCGTCGTGGCGGTGAACGTGCCCGCCTTCCGGTGGCTCTGGTCCTACCACGATCAGGCGTGCGAAACGCTGCGCCGCTACACCCAGAGAGAGGTGGCCGCCCTGTTTATGCAGGCGGGGTTGGCCGTGCGGCTTGCGAGTTACGCGAACGCCGTGCCGTTCCTGTTCATCGTGCTCCGCAGAAAAATCCTCCGACGGCAAGACCGGGCGAGCGATCTTCACCTGTACCCGCGGCCTGTGGAGGATGCTTTCACCCGCGTGGCCTCGGTGGAGAATGCCTGGTTGAGACAGGGGAGATCACTGCCGGTGGGCAGCTCGGTGTTTGTCGTGGGACAAAAGTCCGCGTACTAGGGCGAGGCTGCAAGCTCAGGCGAGCAGGCGCTTCAGGTAGTCGCCGTAAGAGGACTTGCCGAGCTTCTTG
The DNA here is from genome assembly GCA_016187925.1 of Opitutia bacterium. Taxonomy (GTDB): domain Bacteria; phylum Verrucomicrobiota; class Verrucomicrobiia; order Opitutales; family Opitutaceae; genus Didemnitutus. Next base: position 185,186 of record JACPIS010000002.1, read on the forward strand.
ATGTTGGCCTCGAGGCCGGCGCGGTCGATCCAGCCGTGCTTGAAGGCGATTTCCTCGAGACAGGCGATCTTCAGTCCGGTGCGATTTTCCAGCACCTCGACGAACTGCGCGGCCTGCATAAGCGAATCGTGCGTGCCGGTGTCGAGCCAGGCCGTGCCGCGACCGAAGAGCTCGACATGCAGCCGGCCGTGCTCGAGGTAAAGCCGGTTGAGGTCGGTGATTTCGAGTTCACCGCGCTTGGACGGCTGGAGGCTGCGGGCGAGGGCGACGACCTCGGAGTCGTAGAAATACAGGCCGGGGACGGCGTAGTTGGACTTCGGGTGCGCCGGCTTTTCCTCGAGGGACAGCACGCGGCCGTCCGGCGCGAACTCGACGACGCCGTAGGCGGTCGGGTTGGCCACGTGGTAGCCGAAGATGGTGGCGCCGTCGTGGCGGGCGCTGGCGTCGGCGAGGGACTTGATGAAGTCGGCGCCGTAGAAAAGATTGTCGCCCAGCACAAGGGCGGAGGGTTCGCCCTTGAGGAAGCCGACATCGTCGGCGATGTGGAAGGCTTGGGCGAGTCCCTCGGGCTTGGCCTGGGCGGCGTAGGAAAGCTTGAGCCCGAACTGCGCGCCGTCCTCGAGCAGCCGCTGGAAGAGCGGCAGATCCTGCGGCGTCGAGATGATGAGCACCTCGCGGATGCCGGCGAGCATCAGCACCGACAACGGATAGTAGATCATCGGCTTGTCGTAGACGGGCATGAGCTGCTTGCTCACCGCGATGGTCAGGGGGTAGAGCCGGGTGCCGGAGCCGCCGGCGAGGATGATGCCTTTGCGATTCATGGGGTCAGACTTTGGTGCCGAGTCGTTCGCGGGAATACTTCTTGGTCGTGATGTCAGCAGCCCAGGCACGATGGGTCAAATACCAGTCGACGGTCTTTTCGATGCCGGTGGCGAAGGTCTCTTGCGGCTGCCAGCCGAGCTCGCGGTGGATCTTGGCGGCGTCGATGGCGTAGCGGCGGTCATGGCCCGGGCGGTCCTGCACGTAGGTGATCTGTTTCGTGTAGCTCTGGCCGTCGGCGCGCGGGGACTTTTGGTCGAGCAGGGCGCAGATAGTCTGGACGATTTCGATGTTCGGTTTTTCGTTCAGGCCGCCGATGTTGTAGGTCTCGCCGGTGCGGCCGCGCTGGAGCACGCGCCAGATGGCGGCGGCGTGGTCGCCGACGTAGAGCCAGTCGCGGATCTGCATGCCGTCGCCGTAGACCGGGAGAGGTTTGCCCTCGAGGGCGTTGAGAATCATCAGCGGAATCAGCTTCTCGGGGAAATGATACGGACCGTAGTTGTTCGAGCAGTTGGTCGTGAGCGTGGGCAGGCCGTAGGTGTGCTGGTAGGCGCGGACGAGATGGTCGCTGGCAGCCTTGGAGGCGGCGTAGGGGGAATTGGGTTCGAAGTTGTGCTCCTCGGTGAAGGCCGGGGCGCCGGGCGCCAGCGAGCCGTAGACCTCGTCGGTCGAGACGTGAAGAAACCGGAACGCGGTCTTTTTCGGCTCGGGGAGCTTGGTCCAATATTGCTTGGCGCAGTTGAGGAGGCGGAGCGTGCCGACGACGTTGGTCTGGACGAACGGTTCGGGCGAATCGATGGAGCGGTCGACGTGCGACTCAGCGGCGAAGTTCACCACCGCGTCGATCTGATGCTCGGCCAGCAGGCGCGCGACGAGCGCGGTGTCGCCGATATCACCGTGCGCAAAAACGTAGCGTGGGTCACCGGCGAGATCGGCGAGATTGGCCGGGTTGCCCGCGTAGGTGAGCGCGTCGAGGTTGACGAGCTTCGCGAGCGGGGAGCCTTTTTCGAGCAGGCGCTGGCGAATGAAATTGGAGCCGATGAAACCGCAGCCGCCGGTAACGAGAAGGTTCATGGGAAAATCAGGCGGTGGCTTTGATCCAGCGGCGGAGATCGCGCTCGACGGCCTCATGCACCTCGATGAGATGGATGCCGACGGAGGCGAGCTTGGTGGAATCCATCACGCAGTTGGAGCGCGGGGTCTTGGCGGCCTTCTGCATGAAGTCGGTCTCGCTCTTGAAGAACACGAAGTTCTTGTCGGACACGCCGGTTTTCTTGATGAGCTCGACGACCTCGTGCGTGGTCACCTGGCCGGGATTGGTGACGTTGTAGGTGCCGAAGGGCACGCGCTTCTCCCAACAGGCGAATGTGCCGGCGACGAACTCCTCGAGCTGCGAGATGGAGTTGGTGGCTTCGAGGAGGGTGTTATAGCGCAGAAGCTTCGTCAGGTAATTGCGCGGATTGTCGACGTTGTTGAACGGAATGCGCAGGCGCCAGATGTAGACGTCGGGCTTGCCGGCGAGCACTTCCTCGCCGAGAGCCTTCGTGCCGGAATAAAAACTGCAGGGCGGCGAGCGGAAGGTGAAGTTGGGGGTGTCGTCTTCCTTGAAGCCCGAGCCGTCGGGCCGGGCGCCACTGTAGATGCAGCCGGAGGAGACGTGGCCCCACGGCACGCCGGCGGCGGTGCAGGCGTTGGCGATGATGCCCGGGAGGACGGCGTTGCCCATCAGGCACTCGGCCTTGTGCAGTTCACAGGCGTCGACGTTGGGCTTGCCGGTGTAGCCCGCGGCGTTGATGAGGAACTCGGGTTTCTCGCGCCGGAGCAGTTCGGTCAGCGCGGCCTGATTCGTGTAATCAAACTCGGCCCGGCGCAGATTGCGGAACGGGATGCCCTTGCGCTGCAGCAAGGCCTGATAAGCCGAGCCGACGTAACCGGAACCTCCAAGCAGGTAAATCATGGGTCGCGCTATTGGAAGGAGTCTGCCGCCAAGCGCAAGAAGAGGTTTCCTCTAGGGTTGAAGAGACGTTTTGCGGCGGTAGACGCGCATGGAATCCACCTCCGCCACCAAGGCGTACTGCTCCCGGATCAGCTGGTCCAACTCGGGGATGGTCTCGTGTCCGTCGATGTGGCGGTATTCGAAGGCGAAGCGCTTGGGACCGACCGCGTCGACGAACCATTCGGGCTTCCGGCGCTGCAGGTCGCGCAGGAAGCGCGAGCGGTAGAAATCGCGGTAAGGCCCATCCATAATCTGAAACGCGGTGTGTGCTTCCCGGGTGCCCTGCGGGAGCTGGGTTTCGACGTGCAGCTGGGCATTCCAGCCCCACACCGTGAGTCGTTCACCGGGCCGCATGCGTTCCCGGATATACGCGCCTCCCGCGGAGAACGGCTGGGCCTTGAACTCGGCGAGGTGACCGAGCTGCTCCTGCGCAGCCACGATGCGATTCTGCAGCTGCGGCGCCACGGCCAGCAGCAAAAAGAGCAGCAGCGTCGGGAGCCGGCGCTCGCGGTCATTGGTGACCGACAAGTGCAGCGCGGTGAGCAGGGTGACGGGGAGGACCAGCAGCTGCAGGTAGTGCGCCACTTCCCTGCCTGGCGCCAGAATGCAAAAATAGGAGACCCCCGTGCCGAGCCAGCCGGCCGCGAGTGCGGTCCGTAGGGTGGGCGTTCCCTCCTGCCAAGCCGACCGGGCGTGCAGGAGGGCGTAGGCCATGCTGCCGTAAAAGAACCAGGAGAAACTCTGCCCCGTTGTCATGAACTCGAAGAAGTGATTCGGCATCTCCGTCCAGGGATGACTCCCCATCGCGGCGTAGCCGAGATTGCTCTGCACATAAGAAATCCAGAACTGCGCCAGCAGGCCGAAGGTGATCAGAAACACGAGCAGCGCGACCACCACGCCCGCGGCTCCGCCGGCCAGACTCGCCGCCGCCTTGAGCCAGCCGGCCGGCCGGCGCCAGCCGAGGATGATCAGGCCGCCCAAGCCCAACAGCAGGGCCAGCGGCGCGGCCTGCAACTTGGCCAGAGGCACCAAGGCGAGGAGCACTCCCGTCGCTCCCAGCAACCAGGGGCTCGGCGACCCGGCAGTCAGCGCCGTAGCCAGTCCCCAACCGGCGCAGGCCAAAAGGAAGATGGCTGCCAGCTCGCTGGAGAGATGGAGAAAGTCGCCGAACCACGAGAAGGCCCAGAAGGCCAGCCCGGGCAAAATGCCAAGCCGGGCCAGTTGCTCCGGGAGGAACCGGCGCAGCGTCCCCCAGACACCGATCAGGGCACCGGCGATCAAACCCGCCGCCAGCACGCGCGCCCCGGCGAAAGTCAGTGGCCAGCCCAGCAAGGAGAGCAGCATCAGCAGGTATTCGTTCACGGGACCGTGAGTCGTTCCATCCACGGCTTTCCAGAAGACGGGCGTCTCGCGCAGTGTGAGGGCTCCCGCGATGATCTGCGATTCGTCGGGATTAATCTGCCACGGCATAAACCACGAGGGCCAGCGGAACGCGCACAAGGTCGCGACGATCAGACAGGCGAATAAGGCCGGGTGAGCGGCGGGATTCCGCGGCTGGGCTGGTTCGTTGCCGGATCCCGCCAGCAGCGCGCTGCCCGCACACAGACCGAAGCAGGTCCAGGCAACACCCCAATACAGCAACGGGTTGGCGTCGAGCGCCTCGAACAACGCGGTCATCGGTCGGGTTATTTTTTCCGGTAGTCGCCGCGGCTGAAATATTTCTCCAACCACACGTAGGCGCAGATGAAGAAATACCGGCTGCCCATCTCCTTGATCTTGAGCTTGGCCTCGCCGTATTTCCGGTTGCGCCACGAGATCGGCATCACCGTCCACGTGTAGCCGCGCACGATGGCCTTGAGCGGGATCTCGACGGTGAGATTGAAGTGCGGCGAAAGAAACGGCCGGCAGCCCTCGATCACCGTGCGGCGGTAGGCCTTGAAGGCGTTGGTCGTGTCGTTGAGCGGGATGGCGAAGCCGATGCGGACGAGAAAATTGGCGAGCCGGTTCACCATCAGCTTCACGCGCGGGTAGTCGATCACCTCGCCGCCTTTCACGAAACGGCTGCCGAACACGCAATCGTGGCCTTGATTGAGCAGACGCCAGTATTTCACGGCGTCGGAGGGAGAGTCGGAAGCGTCGGCCATCATGATGGCACAGGCATCGCCCTGCATGTGGTTGAGACCGTAGATGACCGCGCGGCCGAAACCGTGCGGGCCGGGATTCTGCACCGGGGCGAGCGTAGGGATCTTCTTCTGCAGCTCCTGCAACACCGTCCATGTGTCGTCGCGGCTGCCGTCGTCGACCACCACCAGTTCATGCGGCACGCCCTCGCGCGTGAACGCTTCGTAGATGTCGCCCAGAGTGCCTGGCAGGGAGTCCCGTTCGTCCCGCGCAGGGATGACGATGGAATAGAGTTTGAGCGGCGCCGGCGTGGCGGTCGTTGACATCGGGCTATATCAGGGGGAAAGCCGGGCGCTCGGCAAGTCCGGGCTTACAGCGGCGCGGACAGGTCGAGCCAGCCCGTGTGCTGCTCGGCATGGCGGGCGATTTCCTCGAGGATGGCCGGCGTGCTCGTGGCGGGGCGCCAGTTCCACAGGCGCGTGCCCTTCGCATGGTCGAGCACGATCCAGGGGATGTCGAACGGTCGCGGCGTGCCGTCGGCCACGACATGGTGCGGGCCGAAGCGGTCGGCGCACCAGTCGCTGAGCTGCTTGAGCGACATCGCCGAGGCGGCGCCGCCCGAGAAATTGGCGAGGCGGTCGGCGGCGGCGAGCTTGGGCGCGGCGAACTGTTTCTCGAGCAACGGGGCGAGGTCGCGCGGGTGCAGGCAGTCGCGCACCTGGTGCCCGTGGCCGCCGAAACCGAGATACTTGAGCGGACGCTTCTGCCGCCACGAATTTATCCAGTAGGCGAAGATACCTTGGTCGGCGCGACCAAACTGACCCGCGCCCGCCAGCACGCCGCAGCGGTTGATGAACACCGGGAAGGCGAACGTCTCGCCGTATTCGAGCGCCATCGCCTCGGAGGCCAGCTTGGTGGCGCCGTAGAGCGAGATCGGCGCGCCGGTGCTGAAACTCTCGTCGAGCCCGGCTGCGGTCAGGCCGGCGGGTAGCGGTTTCGTGGCGTCGGGCACGAACGCGTCGCGCTGCACCGCCACGGGCAGGGCGGCGAGCGGCGCGATGGCGTAAACACGGCTGGTCGAGAGCAGGATGAAGCCGGCTTTGCGCGCCTTGCAGTATTCGAGCAGGTTGACGGTGCCGCCGAGGTTGTGCTCGACGAGCTGGCGCGAGCTGGTCTTGCCGTCCACGCCGGCGAGCACGCTCGGGTTGGCGGCGGCGTCGATGATGAAGTCCGCGTCGGGCAACGCATCGATGTCGCTCGCGGCGCGGAGATCGGTGTGAAACAGCTTTGCGCCCAGTTTCTTCAACTCCTCGCGGTTGGACTCGCTGCCCGGGCGGATGAAATTGTCGAAGCCGGCCACGGTGTGACGGCCGGAGGCGAGGAGCGACTTGGCCAACGTGCTGCCCACGAAACCGCAGATGCCGGAAATCAGGATGCGCATATCGCCCGCGAGGGAAGCAGAGCCTCCGGTACAGGTGAAGCGGGAAATACACCGGGGGGTGGAGCGGAAGGGCTCAGGCAACAACGCGAAGGACGCGAAGAGTCGCGAAGGAAACCCGACGGGGCATCGCCCGCGGATCACACGGATAACCGCGGATGTCGGAAGCAGGCTTTCGACACAGAGAAAGACCGGAGGAGCACGGAGGTCACGGTGTTTTGATTCGGTGAGCTGTGCGATTGGCCCGACACAACCGCGACATCAACATCCGCAGCCTGAGTCTTTTTTGAGCTATAGAGGAGCATTAGCGCCCCGGAGTTGGCTGTGACGCCTTTTCTTCTCCTTCTTCGATCGCGCGCGTCTGAAGTGGAATGGCTCCGCTGCAACCAAGGGAGCCGGAAGGAGGTTTTGCCACGGAAAGGCGCCAAAATAGTGCGTCCGGCCGCGAGCATGATTCGTGCGCCTATAGGCGCCTTAGCCGGACTCATGCAGTCGAGGTCGAGATAATCTGATTTTTTCCGGCTCTGGCGGCGAGGGCGGCAACTGCATAGCAGGGATCCGCGTCGCTCAATTGGCGGAGGAGGACGCGCCACCAGTGGCGGTGTTTTTCCG
>JACPIS010000003.1 GCA_016187925.1 Opitutia bacterium
CGTCGGCGGGCACAAGGACTATGATCTGAAGAAGATCATCGATCTCTCGCGTCCATGACGAAAAGCAATACCACGCCTGACGAAAACGGCGAGGCCGTCGCCCTGACCATCAACGGCCTTGCCGTCAACGCCTCAGCGGATATGACCCTGGTCGAGGCCGCCTGGCAAGGCGGCGTGCCGCGGGTGACGAGCGTCGCCTGCATGGAAGGGGTCTGCGGCTCCTGCCGCGTCATGTTGCGGCGCGGCAAGGAAGTGACGGTGGGCCTCGCCTGCCAGACCTTCGCCGAGGACGGCATCGAGGTCGTATTCATGCCGCCAGCCTCGGCTCCCCGCCATCATTACGAAATCGGCGATTTCAAGGATGGCTGGGACATCCATGCGCGCTTCCACAAGATTTTTCCCGAAGCCTCGCGCTGCCGGCATTGCCACGGCTGCGTCAAGGCCTGTCCCAAGGGCATAGCCGTCGAGGACGGCGTCGCCCAGGCGGCGGCTGGCCGCTACCGCGAGGCGGGCGAGACCTTCTTCGAATGCATCATGTGCGAACTGTGCGACGCCGCCTGCCCGGAGCTGATCGCCCCGGCTGCACCTGCGCCCGCCCAACCTGATCAACCGGCTGGAGGAGCTGCGCCAGGAGCGCACCGCAACCGGCTGCGACAAGGAAAGCGAGAAATGACGAGCACGGTGAACAACATCCCTCTGGCCGAAGCGCTGGCCAATTACCGCCCCGACGCGGACCTCGGGCCGGCACCCAAGCTGGACGACATCGACGCGCTGCTCAACACCTACCACCCCGACCACCTGCAAGGCAGCGTGGTCAAGCTCACGGTCGGCCCCAACGCGGGTGACGACTGCCAGCGCGGGCTGGCCGACATCCTGCAGGCCGAGGCCTTCATCGACGAGGCCGACCTGGCCGGCACGCCGGTGACCGACGTCGACGTGCTGGTGATCGGCGGCGGCGGTGCAGGCTGCGCTGCAGCACTCGCTGCAGCCGAGAATGGCGCGCGTGTGCTGCTCGCCACCAAGCTGCGCCTCGGCGACAGCAACACGGTCATGGCCGAAGGCGGCATCCAGGCTGCGATCGAGCCGGAAGACTCGATCCAGCGCCATATCCAGGACACCCTGCGCGGCGGCCACGATGCCGGCAATCCGGCGCTGGTCTCCGCCCTGGCCGGAGACGGGCCGGAAGTGCTGCGCTGGCTGATCGACCAGGGCATGCAGCTTGACCAGACTCCGGGCGGTGACCTGCATACGCGGCGCGCGGGCGGCATGAGCACCCCGCGCCTCGTCCATTGCCGCGACTATACCGGCCTGGAAATGATGCGCGTGCTGCGCGAGGCCGTCATCCAGCACCGCAGCATCGAAGTCTGGGAGCAGAGCCCTGCCGTCGAACTGCTGTCCAACGAACTCGGGCAGAAATGCGTCGGCGCGGTGCTCACCTCGCTGCTCGACGGCCAGTTGCGGATCGTGCGTACCCGCTCCGTGATCCTCGCGACCGGCGGGCTGGGGCGGCTGCACCTGAACGGCTTCCCGACCTCCAACCATCTCGGCGCGACCGGCGACGGCCTGGTGCTGGCATACCGCCTCGGCGCGCGCCTGTGCGAGCTGGATTCCTTCCAGTACCACCCCACCGGGCTGGTGCATCCCTCCCACCTCGCGGGCAAGCTGGTGACCGAAGGCGTCCGCGCGGCGGGCGCCCTGCTGGTGAACGGCCTCGGACGCCGCTTCATCGATGAACTCCAGCCGCGCGACGTGGTGTGCTCCGCGATCCTGCGCGAATGCATGGAGGGACGCGGTGTCCGTGTCGACGAGCGGCACTCCGGCGTATGGCTCGACACCCCGCGCCTGGAGCGCAGCCAGCCGGGCCTGCTGGAGCAGCAATTCCCCAACCTCATGTCACGCACCCATGTCGCGGGCATCGACCCGCGCCGCGAACCTCTGCTGGTGCATCCGACCCTGCACTACCAAAACGGCGGCGCAGTCATCGACACCAACGGCGCCACCACCGTGCCCGGCCTGTATGCGGTGGGCGAGGTGGCGGGCGGCATCCACGGGCGCAACCGCCTCATGGGCAACGCCCTGCTCGAAATCATCAGCTTCGGCCGCCGTGCCGGTGCTGCGGCTACCGCCGACCGCGACCGCGGCCCGAAGAAAGTCACCCTTGAACACGTGAACCGGATGCGCCGCGCCCTGACCCTGGCCAAGATGCCCATGACGCAGCGCGCGCCGCAGATACTGCCGGATTATGCAGCGGGAGGCGTATGGAACCGCTGATCGTCGAAACGCCCCATCTCGGGGCGGCCCAGGTGCTGCTCCATGCCGACCGCTGCGTCGGCGCCGACATGGCCGGCTGGCGCAGTTCCGGCGGAGGCGCGGCGCTGGCGCGCGCCATCAAGGACCCCGCCGCCGTGCGCGAGGAAGTCAAGCAGGCCGACCTGCGCGGCCTGGGCGGCAGCGGCTTCCCGGCCTGGCGCAAGTGGGAATTTGTCGCCGCCGAGGCGCCGAAGCCGGACAAGTACCTGATCGTGAACGGAAACGAGGACGAGCCCGGCACCTTCAAGGAACGCCTGCTGCTCGAAAAGACGCCCCACCAGGTGATCGAGGGTGCGGTGGTCACGGCGCTCGCGATCGGCGCCAACCGCGTCGTGTTCTACACCAACCCCGACCTCGCCCGCCCGCTGGCCGCGATGAAGGCGGCGCTCGAGCAGTGGCAGGCATCCGACCTGGTGGCACAGGCATCGGCCGCGCTCGGCATACCGCTGGAACTCAAGCTGCTGCCCGGCTCCGGACACTACATCGGCGGCGAGGAAACGGCCTCGATGGAATGGGTCGAGGGGCGCTTCCCCTTCCCGCGCGGCAAGCCGCCCTTCCCGGCGCAGGCCGGCGTGCATGGCTGCCCGACGCTGATCAACAACGTCGAGACCATCGCCAACGTGCCGAACATCGTGGCGCAGGGCGCCGCCTGGTTCCGCGCGCTCGGCAAGGCGCAGGGCAGCGGCACCAAGCTGTATTCGCTGAGCGGCGACGTGCTGCATCCCGGCGTGTACGAACTGCCGATGGGCACGCCGCTGCGCGAACTCATCTTCGATCACGGCGGCGGCCTGCTGTCCGGCAAACCGCCCAAGGCGGTGTTCACCGGCGGGCCTTCGAGCACCATGCTGACCCCCGTTGACCTCGACGTGGCGATGGACTTCG
>JACPIS010000038.1 GCA_016187925.1 Opitutia bacterium
CTTTGGTGCCCAAATCCAACCGCACCGTTTGGTTCGCCGTCATGTTGACGGCATCGTCGCTTGTAATGTTCACACCATCAACGACGCCAAACGGTGCGCCTTTTGGCGATCACTGCTTCAGCTGCATGAGTCCGGCTAAGCGTTGCCGCATTCCGCCGTCGCTCAGCGCTTGATTATACAACTCGGAAAAGGTCTTCGACCCTCAAACCAAAAATCAAATAATGCCTACGCTTCCTCAATCTTACCGTTCGGCGTGAGGAAGAAGGCGCTGCCCTTGCGGGCGCGCTCGGCTGTGGCGATCAGTTCGGGAAAGGCCTTGGCGAATTTCCAGACCTGATCCCAGCGTGGCAGGTCAATCCAGCCCTTCTTGAGGAAGAACGTCGTGTGGCCGGCCTCCTGCCACGCCTTGATCTCATGGGGATTCTTGCGGATCTGGAGATCACCGGAGACGATCACCCAATCCTCTTCGCCCGCGAGCGCACCCATCCAGACGGTGTCCGGGGTGTTGGCGGAGAAGCGTTCCTTGAGATGCGTGACCCGATGCTCCGGCTCAACCAGCACATCCAGGCTGCGGGCCAGCTTGGGCGAGAGGTTGTTGTCGAAGAAGAACCTCACGCGGCCAGCGTCTGCTCAAACTCAACGGCGTCACGCACCTCCTCGGGTGCGACCTCGAACCAGCAGGCGACCGACTCGATGGAGCCGTTGGTCTGCACGCTGCGTGCAAGAACCCGCGTCGGGACACCCGAGCGGTTGACGGTGGGTTGGCCCAGATTTCTGACCGGATCAATTACGACCTGGCGCGAGCGACCGAGCGGCCACCAGCGGGTAACGCCGTCCTCGAAATCCAACTCCTTCAAGAACGGGGTGACGATCCGTTCGAACTCACGCTGGTCGTTGGCGATGTTGATCAGAGAGGTATCGCCCGAAGCCTGGGCCTGCTGCAGCAGAATGTCGCGCCCGTCAGTGGCGAACCGGTGGGTGCAAAACGGATGATTGGAACCAAGCTTGGCCTTGGCCGCGACGTGGGCGTCGCGCATGGTTTTCCAGCTCACTCCTTTTTCAAGGAAGGCGCGGACAAACCGGATCTCCATCAGGTCTTTAAACCCAACTGCCAGTTTATCGTCCAAGGCACCGAACTGGCCGGTCCACACCGGGTTTGAGTGATGGCGGGCCTGTCTGGATTTGAAATCGTAACCCTTCAGCCAGCGACGGATGCGCGCGGCACTGACCCGGGTGAGGCGTGATGCCTCCGGGACGGTATAGATGCCTGCGCCGAGTAGCTGGGCCGTGCTCACGGTGCCACGTTTGCGCGAAGTGACCACGGGCGCAAGCAGCCAGATTGGAGACCAGTTTCCCGCCCCAAGGCGCAAGCGTCATGCTCAGGCGCCGATGGGGTGCCAGGTGGTCTTGAACTCCACGTAGTCGCGGATCTCGTAGAGGCTTTGCGCCTGGTCGGAGAACCAGTCGATGGGCGTCTCGGTGGCGTGCAGCTTCACGCGCTTCACGCTCTCGGCCGCGCCGAGCTTGAGCGTCTTGCGCTCGTCGGCGTTCGCCACGCCGCCGAGGGCGCGCAGGTGCGTGTGCGTGGCGAAGGTCGGGACCATCTCCTTGCGGAAACCGGTGAGCAGGTTGACCACACCGCCGGGCAGGTCGCTCGTCGCGAGCATCTCGCCGAGCACGATGGCCGGATAGGGCCGCGACGCCGAGGCGAGTGCGACGACGGTGTTGCCGCAGGTGATGGCCGGGGCGAAGAGCGACACGAGTGCGAGCAGTGGCGCCTCCTCGGGCGCGAGCAGGCCGACGATGCCCATCGGCTCCGTGACGGTGAAGTTGAAGTGCGGCGAGGCGACGGGGTTCACGTTGCCCAGCACCTGCTCGTATTTGTCGGCCCAGCCGGCGTAGTAGATGAGCCGGTCGATGGTGGCGGTGATCTCGCGCAGGGCGGTGCGCTTCGAGTCGGGGCGTGAAGCCCCTCCCACCAGGAGCGCGTCGAGCAGGTCGGCCCGGCGCGCCTCGATCATCTCGGCGAAGCGGTAGATGATCTGGCCACGGTTGTAGGCCGTGCGTTTCGCCCAGCCGGGGCCGGCCTTGGCGGCGGCCTCGACGGCGTTGCGCAGGTCCTTGCGGGTGCACTGCGGGATGTTGGCGAAGAAATTCCCCGCGGCGTCCTTGAGCGGGAACGTGCGGCCGCTCTCGGAGCGGATGAACGCACCGCCGACGTAGACCTTGGGAGTTTTGGTGATGGGCAGACGGGTCATGGCTTTGAAATCTTTCTCGTTCTCTTAATCGTAATCGTTGTCCGGCCTTCAGCAGGCCGCGCCCGCTCTCCGGCAGAGAGAACGAGAACGATCAAGAGCAAGAGAATCAGTTGGACTCACAGGGATTCAGGCCGGGGCGGGCGCCTCGTCCTGCAGGTAGGAGACTTCCTTGTAGCGGAGGGCGACGAAGCAGAAGACGATCGAGGCGACGACGGCGAAGGCTGAGAAGAAATAATAGAAGGACGCGCCGTGGAGCTTCGAGGTGCCGTCGGGGTTGGCGATGAAGAACTGGACGAGCGCCGTGAAGAGATTGCCCGCCGAGATCGAGAGCAGATACAGGGCGGTGACGACCGCCTTGAGGTGGCGCGGCGCCTGCGTGTAGGAGAACTCGAGGCAGGTGATCGAGGTCATGACCTCGCCGGCGGAGAGCAGCAGATAGGCGGGTAGCTGCCAGCCGATGCTCACCTTCATGCCGGCGGTGAGGCGCGCCTCGATCCACGCGCTGATGAGGAAGGAGAGGCCGATGGTGAAGATGCCGAGGCCGATCTTGCGCAGCGGCGTGAGCTTCCAAACGGCGTTCATCGCGGGGTAGAACGCGTATTGGAATGCCGGGATCAGCGCGAGGATCATGATGGCATTGACCGCCTGCATCTGCGACGAGAGCAGCTCGACGTGCCAGCCGAAGATATTCAGATGGCGCTCCATTTTCTCGGCCTGCAGCACCCACTCGCCGCCGCTCTGATCCCACAGCGACCAGAACACGGCCACGAAGACGAAGAGGATGGCGAGGCGGCCCAGCGCCGTGAGGCTCTCGCGGTTGAAGGTCTCCGCGATGAAGGTCTTTCCCTTCGGCGGGAGATGGACGAACTTGTAGCGGCCCGACCAGAAGATGACCGTGGCCAGGAGCATCAGCGCCGCCGGCAGACCGAACGCGGCCTGGGGCCCGTAATTCTTCAGCAGGACCGGCGTGAGCGAGATGGAGAAGAACGAGCCGAAGTTGACGGCGAAGTAGAACCAGCCGTAGGCGCGCGAGACCAGGTGCTGGTTGGCGGAACCGAACTGGTCGCCGACATTGGACGAGACGCACGGCTTGATGCCGCCGGCGCCGAGCGCGATGAGGCCCAGGCCCATGAAGAGGCCCAACCGCGTGTCATCGCCCGCGAGGAACAGGCAGCCGGCGCAGTAGACCATCGAGATCCAGAACACCGTGCGATACTTGCCCCACCAGACGTCGGCGACGAACGCGCCCATCATCGGGAAGAAGTAGTTCGACGCGAGGAAGAGGTGATACCAGCCATTGGCGTCGTTCTCGTTCATCGGCGCCACCTCGCCCGCGCGGTTGCGCAGGTATTGCGTCATGTAGATGACGAGCACGGCGCGCAGCCCGTAGAAGCAGAAGCGCTCGGCCGCCTCGTTGGCGACGATGAAGGGGATGCCCGGCGGCATCTGGTCCGTCTTGATGGGGGTGGTGCGGAATGTTTCAGCCATGGGGTAAGGGGATAATCGTGCTCGTTCTCTTAATCTTTCTCTTTCTCATCACGTCAGATGTTCATCGCCCCGAGGGAGAACGATCAGGATTATGAGAAAGAGAACGATTCATCGGAAGGGATATGCCTCAGACGAGTTTGCAGTAATCGAGCAGGCCCTGGCGGCCGCCCTCGCGGCCGAAGCCGGACTCCTTGTAGCCGCCGAACGGCGACGTGGGATCGAACTTGTTGTAGGTGTTGGCCCACACGACGCCGGCCTTGAGCTCGGTCGACATCTTGAGGATGCGCGAGCCCTTGTCGGTCCACACGCCGGCGCTGAGGCCGTAGGCGGTGTTGTTGGCCTTCTCGACGGCCTCCTCGAGCGTGCGGAACGTCAGCACGCTGAGCACCGGGCCGAATATCTCCTCGCGCGCGATGCGGTGGCTCATGGTCACGCCGGAGAAGATCGTCGGGCGGAAATAAAAACCCTTGGCCGGCAGCTTGCAGGGTGGCTGGTAGATCTCCGCGCCCTCCTTCACGCCGGAGGCGACGAGCGACTCGATCTTCTTGAGTTGCTCGCGGGAGTTGATGGCGCCGATGTCGGTGTTCTTGTCGAGCGGGTCGCCGACGCGCAGCGTGCGCAGGCGGGTCTTGAGCTTGGCGAGGAACTGCGCGGCCACGGGCTCGTGCACCAGCAGGCGCGAGCCGGCGCAGCAGACATGGCCCTGGTTGAAGAAGATGCCGTTGACCACGCCTTCGACGGCCTGGTCGAGCGGCGCGTCGTCGAACACGATGTTGGCCGCCTTGCCGCCCAGCTCCATGGTCATCTTCTTCTCGGTGCCGGCGAGCGAGCGCATGATGATCTTGCCCACCTCGGTCGAGCCGGTGAAGGCGACCTTGGCGGCGATCGGGTGGCTCATGACGGCGGCGCCGGTGTCGCCGAAGCCGGTGACGATGTTGACCACGCCCGGGGGCAGGCCGGCGTCCTGGAAAATCTCGGCCAGCTTGAGCGCGGTGATCGAGGTCGTCTCGGCCGGCTTGATGACGATGGTGTTGCCCATCGCCAGCGCGGGGGCGAGCTTCCACGCGAGCATGAGCAGCGGAAAATTCCACGGGATGACCTGCCCGACGACGCCGAGCGGCGCGACCCTGCGGCCGGGGGCCACGTAGTCGAGCTTGTCGGCCCAGCCGGCGTGGTAGAAGAAATGCGCGGCGGCCATCGGCACGTCGAAGTCGCGCGATTCCTTGATCGGCTTGCCGCCGTTCATCGTCTCGGCGACGGCGAACTCGCGGGCGCGATCCTGCAGCAGGCGGGCGATGCGGTAGATGTATTTCGCGCGCTCCTTGCCCGGCAGCCTGCCCCAGGTGGTGTCGAAGGCCTTCTTCGCGGCCTGGTAGGCGGCGTCGACGTCGGCGGCGCCGGCCTGGGCGATCTCGGCGAGCTTGGACTCGTTGGCCGGGTTGAGCGTGTCGAAATACTTGCCGCCCTGCGGGGCGGTGAACTTGCCGCCGATGAAGAGGTCGTAGCGCGGCTTCAGCTTCGGATCGGCGGTCTCGGGCGACGGATCGAATTCCCAGAGGTCACCGAAGATCAGCTCGGGAAGCGGGCGGCCGTTGGCGCGGGCCGCGGGGCGGGAGGATTTTTTCGCAGTCAGAGTGGGCATGGCTTGGAACCACCAATGCACACTAATCCACGCTGATGCCGGACGGCTTCGGGAGATTAGTGACCATTAGTGAGAATGAGTGGTTGGAAAATCAGTAGCTCTCCGCGGCCTCGCTGAAGTAATACGGGGCCTGGTAGGCGCCGGTCTTTTCCTTCTCGAGCTGGCGGAGCAGGTCGTTGAGCAGCGAGGAGGCGCCGAAGCGGTAACGGGTGTTGTTGAGCCACTCGTCGCCGAGCGTCTCCTTCACCGCGATGAGGAACTGCAGCGCCTGCTTGGCGGTGCGGATGCCGCCGGCGGGCTTCATCGCGATCGGCGTGCCGGTATCGAGATAGAAATCGCGGATGGCCTCGATCATCACCTGGTTGTTGCCCAGCGTGGCGTTGAGCGAGGTCTTGCCGGTGCTCGTCTTGATGAAGTCGCCCGGGCGCAGGACGCGCATGGCGAGGAAGGACGCCGCGCGGATGTTGTCGTAGGTCTCGAGCTCGCTGACCTCGAGGATGACCTTGAGCGTGGCGGTGCCGCACGCGTCGCGCACGGCGGCGATCTCGTCCTGCACGAGCTGGAACTCGCCCGAAAGGAACGCCCCGCGGTTGATGACCATGTCGATCTCGTCGGCGCCGTCGGCCACGGCGGCCTTCACCTCGGCGAGGCGCGTCTTGAGCGGGGCCTGGCCGGACGGGAACGCGGTGGCGACCGACGCGATGCGCACGGCTGTGTCCTCGCCCAGCGCGCGGCGGGCGTGTTTCACCATCGCCGGGTAGACGCAGACGGCGGCGACCTGCGGAATGTCGGAATCCTCGTGCGGATTGAGCGCCTTCTGGCAGAGCGACGCGACCTTGCCCGGCGTGTCCTTGCCCTCGAGGGTGGTGAGATCGACCATCGAGACCGCGAGCCGAAGGCCCTGCACCTTCGAGGCCTTCTTGATGCTCCGGGTCGTGAATTTGGCGACGCGCTCCTCGATGCCCACGAAATCGACCGTGCCGATTTCGTTGAACAATCGCCGGAAGGCGGCATGTCCTGGGGTAGCCATGGGCGCGTACTATCCCGGCTCCCGCGGTTGAAAACAATGGCAAAGTCGGCCGGCGCGCCCCACCCCGGCCCGAGCATCGCCGCCGATGGGCGCGGGCTTGCGGAAGCCCCGGCCCGCGCTATTTTTATCCCACCATGCCGACCCTGCTCGACAAGCTGGCGGAAGGCGATCTCCGCACCCTCGGTCGCTCCGCCGAAGTGGCGGCCGATGTGCTCGCCCGGCCCGAGCTGATCGACGAACTTTTCGACGGCATCGCGGTGGATGACGCAGCCGTGCGGGCCCGCGCCATCGACGCGCTCGAACGGGTGGCGGCCAGGCAACCCGAGTTGCTCCAGCCCTATAAACGGGAACTCCTCACGCGCGTGGCGCTCATCGAGCACTGGACGGTGCGGGAGCACGTCTGCCAGCTCCTGCCCCGGCTGGGAAAACTCACCGCGCGCGAGCGCCGCGCGGCCCTGCGCCTCGTGCGCGGTTACCTGCAGGACAAAAGCAGCATCGTGAAGGCCTGCGCGCTCGAATGCCTCGTGCGCCTGAGCGCCGCGCCGGGATTTGCCGCGCAACGCGCCCAAGCCGCCATCCTCGTCGACCATTGCGCCGCCCGCGGCAACACCGCCGCGCTGCGGGCTCGCGCCCGCCGGATGCAGCGCCACCTCGCCAAACTTGCGCGCGGGGCGTCTGCCTGATTACCTGCGGCCGATCCTCCATGCCCGACCACGCCCAACCCAAGCCTCCGGCCACCGAGCCGCACGGCGAACTCGTCATCCGCACCATCGCGATGCCGGCCGACACCAATGCCAACGGCGACATCTTCGGCGGCTGGCTCATGTCCCAGATGGACCTCGGCGCCGCCATCGTGGCCAAGAATCTCTCGCGCAGCCGCGTGACCACCGTGGCGGTCGACGGCATGGTTTTTCTCAATCCCGTCTACGTGGGCGACATCGTGAACTGCCACGCCACGCTCCTGAAAGTCGGCCGCACCTCGATGAAGATCGACATCGAGGCCTGGGTGCAACGCGGCCGCGACGGCACGCTGCTCAAGGTCACCGAGGGCATCTTCACCTACGTTGCCATCGACGAGCAGGGCCGCCCCCACCCCGTGCACCGCTGACGGCCGGGCAACCGCGTCCTCCGGCGCGCATGCTGTATCGGGTCGATTTCCCGCCGGCTGGAGCCGCCGGCTGATTGACGTGCCGCGCGCACCGCATCACCTTGGCCGACTTGTCCACCGACACCACCCATCAGCCCATCGATCCCCGCGGGACGCTTGCGGCCACCGGCAGTTTCCTGTGCTGGGGCATTTTCCCCCTTTATTGGAAGCAAATGCAGGGCGTGCCGGCGTTCGAGCTGATCGCGCACCGCTGCACCTGGTCGCTGCTGTTTTTGCTCGGGCTGCTGGCCTGGCAAAAGCGCTTCGCCACGTTGCGCCCGGCCTTTGCGAGTGCGGGCGCCCTCGGCCTCAACCTGCTCAGTTCGCTGCTCCTGGCGGTCAACTGGACCATCTACGTCTGGGCGGTGAACTCGGGTCACGTCATCGAGTCGAGCCTCGGTTATTTTCTGGTGCCGCTGGTCAACGTCGCGCTCGGCTCGGCGCTGCTGCATGAGCGCCTGCGGCCGCCGCAGTGGGTCGCCATCGTCGCCGCGGCCGCCGGTGTGGGCCTGATGCTCGCCCGGGTGGGACACGTGCCGTGGATCGCGCTTTCGCTCGCCGGCACGTGGGGCGGCTACGGGTTGTTGAAGAAAAAATCCGCGCTCGGCCCCATCGCCGGCCTGACCATCGAGACCATCCTGCTTTTCCCGCTCGCGGTCGCCCTGCTGCTCTGGTGGCAGCACACCGGCACCGGCGCGCTCGGCCGGGTGGATGTCCGCACCCATGCCTTCATCCTCGGCGCCGGCGTCGTCACCGCCGTGCCGCTGCTGCTTTTTGCCTACGGCGCCCAGCGCATCCGCTTCACCACGCTCGGCCTGCTGCAATACATCTCGCCGACCGTGCAGTTCCTCATCGGCCTCCTCGTCTACCACGAGCCGTTCGATGCGGTGCGTCTCCAGGCCTTCGTGCTCATCTGGTGCGGCCTCGCCGTCTACACCGCTGACAGTTTCTGGGCGCAACGCAAACGGCTGCTCGGCTGACGCCGCGCGCCAGCCGGCGTCAGTTCGGGCCGAAGTCGACCAGTTCCATCTCGAACACCAGCGTGGCGCGCGAGGGGATGGACGGCGGACGGCCGCGCGTGCCATAACCCAATTCGTAGGGCACGATGAGCAGCCACTTGTCGCCGCGGTGCATCTTCTGCAGCGCCTCCTCCCAGCCGGCGATGAGATTGTCGCGCCCGATGCGGGTGCGGAACGGCGCCTTCGGATCCTGCGTCTGGTCGAAGACGGTGCCGTTGAGCAGCATTCCCTTGTAGAGCGTGGCGACCATCATGCCCGGCGTGGGCGACGGGCCTTTCGTGTCCCCTTCCTTCAACACGATGTAGCGTAGGCTGGTGGCCGTGCGCTTCGCGTCGGGCCAGCGCTTCTCGACCACCTCGAGGTCCTCGAGGGGCAGGCGCTCGCGCTGCGCGCGCAACACGGGCACGATGCCGGTGGCGACCAGGGCGAGGAACAGAAACAAGAGGCGGCGGAGGGTGGCGTTCACGGTTTTTTGGCAGGAGGAATGACGCGGAAAGTAACGGTCATGTCGGAAGCCGTCGAGGTTTGTCCAGTCGCGGCGGGCGCGGCGGTCTTCACGGTCGGAATGGTTTCCGCCGCCGGAGCCGCGACCGGGGTGGTCTTGACCGTCGGCATGGGCGCTTCGGCCGCAGGAGCGGCATTCGGGTTGGCCACGCGGGCCGGCAACGCGGCGAACCCGCGCTCGAGCATATCGATGGCTTTCAGGTCGCGGAACTTGCCCTTGTCGATGGAGCGATTGGGGCCGAACGCGCCCATGACGACCCCGATGACGCGCCGGCCGTTGCGCTGCGCCGTTGCGCTGAGACAGTAGCCGGCGCTCTCGGTGTAGCCGGTTTTCAAGCCGTCCACCCCGGCAACGCGGCCGAGGAGCTTGTTGTGATTGGTCATCTGCATCGAGCCCTGCGCGCGGGCGGTGCCGAACGCCCGGTCCTTCACGGCGGTGTATTTCAACACATCGGTGTGCTGGACGAGGTAACGGCAGAGGACGGCGAAGTCGCGCGGCGTGGTCAGATCGCCGTCGGCCACGCGGCGGCTCGGAGGCGGCAGGCCATGCGGCGAGCGGAAGGTGGTGTGCGTCATGCCGAGCGCGCGCGCCTTGGCGTTCATCAGTTCGACGAAGGCGTCGACGGACCCGGCGGCGGTGCGGGCGAGAGCGTGCGCGGCGTCGTTGGCCGACTGGATCATCATCGCGTAGATGAGTTCTTCAACGGGGAAGGTCTCGCGCGGATCGAGGTAGACCTGCGTGCCGCCCATCTTCGCGTCGGAGGCGTCGATCTTCACGGGCGTTGGGAGCGTCAGCGAACCGTCCGCCAGCTTGTCGTGCAGCACGGCGAAGGTCATGAGCTTGGTCATGCTGGCCGGCGGGCTCTGCTCGTCGGCGTGGTCCTCGAACAGCACCTGGCCGCTGTCGGCGTCGATGGTGATGGCGCCGGTATAGGAGCCGGCGCCGCGGACCGGAGCTTCGGCTTTCTTGCGCGCGGCGAGCTGCGGAACGAGGGCGAGGAGGGAGAAGACGGCCAACCAGCGGAAATGCTTCATGGAATCGGGCGCAAGTGAGCCGCGCGCGCGGGTCGAGGCAATGCTATTTGCCGTCAGGCCCGGTTTCGGCGCGCCCGCGTCGCCGCCAGGGCGATGTTTTCCAGCAGCTGGTGGCGCAACTCGGGGGCCGGCGAAAGCCGGAGCGGCTGGCGCGTCAGGACCAGGACCTCATCCCGGCGCACCAACAGGCCCCACCCGGCCGGAATCTCTTCGGCGGCAAAAATTCCGTCTTCGGCGACGAGATAGAGCAGGTCGGCCGCCTGATAGCGGAACATCCGGTCGAACTTCACGCCATGGATCGACCGCGCCTGCAGCCGGGTGATCTCGGCCAGCACGGCCGCGTAGGTTTCGTGCCGCAGCGCGGAGAAGTCGAACGCGTCGAACTCCGGGAAAAGCGTCTCGCCCCGCCGCAGGTCCGGTCGGTGCTCGCCCAGCATCTGCTCGAGCTTGGCCCGGCGGGCGAGCAACTCGGCCAGCTTCTGGCGGGTCGGCAGCTCGGCCCGGGAGTCCTTCAGCAGATCGGCGCGGGCCTGCTTGCACTCGAAGACCATCGTGGCAACCGCGCCCTCCCGCCGGGCCGGCCGGTAGGCGGCCACGTCGACGCGAAACCCACTGCGCGGCAGACGCACCTCGGGTGCGGCGATCGGGAAACCGCTCGCCGCGGCCCAGTCGAGCGCCAGTTGTTTCAGGCGGGCATGGGCGGCGGTCTCACCGGCGGGCATGCCTCATCTCTGCACGGTCTCGTGCGCGGCGACAAGCGCCAGCGCGCGGCGCAGGAGCGTTTTGCCAGGCTCCATGCGGTGCCAGGGCGATGCGCCCGACGGATGCGGCAGTGGGATGCAATCCATCGCGTGGCCGCGGTATTCGATGCGGAATTTCCGGCCGATGAGATCGTTCAGCGGCGCAGGCGGCAGGAACTGCGTGATGGCGAGCTTGCCGACGGGCAGCACGAGCGCGGGCTGGAGCAACTCGACCTCGGCGGCGAGCCAGCGCGAGCAGTTGGCGATCTCGTCCTCGTCGGGCACGCGGTCGCCACCAGTTTCCTTCTTGCCCGGAAAGCACCGGCACACGGCGGCGAAATAAAGGCGGTTGCGCGTCTCGTCTTCAATCCAGCCGAGTGCCTCGTGGAACCACTTGAAGAGTGTCTTGCCCGCCGTCCACGCGAAGGGACGGCCGAACTTCGGCTCCTTGTCACCCGGGGCCTGGCCGACGAGCAGGATGCGCGAGGCGACCGGCCGGCCGACGACGACCGGCTTGTGCATGCGCGGGCAGGCCGCACACGCGCTCAGGCGCGCGAGGTGCTTTTGAACATCGGCCGGGCGGGCGGGAGTTTTTTTGACCACGGATTTCACGGATGACGACGGATGAAAAAGACTATCCGGGCCGATCAGTGCAATCCGCGGTTAAGAAAAACGCTCGGGCGTGCCGGGGCGTCGGTCAGCGACGACCGCGGAAATTGAACCCGACTTTGCCGCCGTGGCTGTCGCGATTCTGTCCGCCACCGCCGTGGCCGCCACGGAAACCGCTGCGACCGCCACCCGGGCGCGGTCCGCCGCTGCCACCGCCGCGACGCTGGCCTTGCTGGCCGCGCGGCTGCTTGGGCTGGGCGATACCGAAGGGCAGGTAGTCGAAGCCCTCGAGCCTAAGTTCGGGGATCTTTTGGCCGATGAAGCGCTGGATGTCGCGGATGTCGTCGGCGTTCTCGGGCGTGACGAGCGTGAAGGCGTCGCCGACGGCCTGGGCGCGGCCGGTGCGGCCGATGCGGTGCACGTAGTCCTCGGGGTTCTCCGGGACGTCGTAATTGATGACGTGAGTGACGCCGGCGACGTCGATGCCGCGGGCGGCGATGTCGGTGGCGACCATCACCTCGTATTTGCCGGACTTGAAGCCGGCGAGGGCCTCGATGCGCTGGTTCTGCGAGCGGTTGGCGTGCAGGACGGCGACGGAGTGGTTGGCGGCCTTGAGCTTGCGGGCGATCTTGTCGGCGCCGTGCTTGGTGCGGGAGAAGACGAGCACGCTGTCGAAGTCGGTCCTGGCGAGCAGGGCGACGAGCAGGTCGAACTTCTGGGCCAGGGCGACCGGGTAAAGCGCGTGGTTGATGGACTTGTTGACCGAGCGGTTGACGCCCACCTCGACCCGGGTCGGGTTGCGCAGGGCGAAGGAAGCCACGGCGGCGATCTCGGGCGGCACGGTGGCGGAGAAGAACAACGTCTGGCGCTCACGCGGGCAGCGGCCGATGATGTCCTTCACGACGGGCAGGAAACCCATGTCGAGCATGCGGTCGACCTCATCGAGAACGAGAATCTGGATGTCGCGGAGATTGATGGTGCCATCCTGGACGAAGTCCATGAGGCGGCCCGGTGTGGCGGCGATGATGTCGACACCGCGGTGCAGCTCGCTGCGCTGGTGGCCGTAGCCGACGCCGCCGAACACGGCGACGGTGCGCAGATCGGTGAAGCGGGCGAAGTCGCGGAAGGCGGTCTCGACCTGCGCGGCGAGCTCGCGCGTGGGCTCGAGGATGAGGACGCGCGGCTTGGCGGCGTGTTTGCCGAGGCGCGAAAGGATGGGCAGCGCGAAGGCTGCCGTCTTGCCCGTGCCGGTCTGGGCGGAGGCAATGAGATCGCCGCCGCCGAGGACGGCGGGAATGGCGCGAAGCTGGATGGGCGTGGGATCCGTGTAGCCGGCGGCTTGGACACCGCGAAGGACGGACTCGGAGAGATTAAGAGCTTTGAAGGGCATGGGAGGAACGAACCACTAATGATCACTCATCGGCACTAATGGGGGCGCAGCACCGCGGAGGCGGCGGGCGCTCAGGGCTCGGCGCAAAAAGCGCGAGCGGAGGAAAAGGAATGGCGACGCGGTGGATTAGTGACTCGCCCGAAGAAAAAGAAAGAGGGCGGAGCCGCGCGGGCTCCGCCCCCGAAAGTCAGTCAGTTTGCGCGAGGCAAACGGTCAGCTTAGTAACGGTCGCGACCGCCACCGAAGCCACCGCGATCGCCGCCACGGCCACCACGGCCGCCGCCGAAGCCACCGCGACCGCCGCCGCCGAAGCCGCGACGCTCGCCGCCGAAGCCGCCGCCAGCCGGACGCTCTTCCTTCGGACGGGCCTCGTTGACCTGGAGGGCGCGGCCGCCGAGTTCGACGCCGTGCGTCTTCTCGATGGCGACCTTGGCCTCGTCAGGCGTGCCCATGGTCACGAACGCGAAACCGCGCGGGCGACCGGTGAACTTGTCCATGGCGACGTAAACGTCGGTGACGGAGCCGAACTGCTCGAAGTGAGCGCGGAGCTCGTCTTCGGAGGTCTGGAAGGACATGTTGCCGACGTACAGTTTGGAATTACTCATGTGATGTTTCGTAGAGTCACGATCCGCTGCCAGTCCGTTCCCACTGTGGGTTTCGAAATCATCACTTAAGCCAAACGCTCAGCCAACGACTCACCAGATCCTGTCATCTAAATACGCTATCTCTAACGAGGCCGCGAAGCTCGCCGGTTCGGAGAGGCGAGGCAAGGCGATTTTTACCGCTCATTGTGCCGCAACGGCTTAGACGCTGTATTTGGCGCGGATCCACTCCGGGATTCGCACGGCTCGCGCTGTCTCCAAAGAGACCATGACATAATCGAACCAACCGTCGCAGGAGCGTTTGCCGTCGGCTTTCCGGTCGATTTCGAACTGCACGCGCAGGCCGATCACGGTGAATTTCTCGATCCAGGTCCGCACCACGAAGCGGTCGCCCAGCTCGAGGGGGCGTTTGAAATTCATCTGCGTGGCGGCCATGAACCAGCCGTAGCCGTGCTTCTGAAACTCGGACATCGGCATCTTGTAACAGTGCTCCATCTGGTCGAAACGTGCGGCCAACACGTAGTCCATGTAGCGGCTGCTGTGCACGTGCTGGTACATGTCGATGTCGTCCGGCCGCACCTGGAGCTCGGTCTCGAACTTGGAGAAAACCAGCTGCGGATCAACCGCATCAGCGGGCGGGACGGGAGGCGGCGTGTCGCTCACAGGCGCAGGGTGCCGCACGAGGCTTGCACGGGTCAAAGAAAAAGGCGCCGGGCGGGGACCGCCACGACGCCTTCAGCCGGACGCAACTGTTTACTTTTTGGGACGAAACTCGGATCTCGCCCAATCCGTCAGCATTTCCTTCTCGTAACGCAGCGGATCGCTGGCGAAGCCGGAATGATTGAGCTGAAAGGCCATGTCGCGCAGCTCGCGGTGTCCCTCGGAAAGGACCTTGCCGTCGGCACCAAGCACTTGGAAATCGAACGTCAGACGCGGAATATAGATGTCCTTGACGACGCGCACGTCGGTGTAATTCGGTCCGTGCCACGGCTCGAAATCGCCGGCCAGATCGATATCGGTGAATTTGACCACGAGCTTCGCCCCCTCGGGGATGTAGGTGCGGGCGAGCGACTCGATATGCGCCGTGAAACGGCTGATCAAATTGTCGCGTCCTTGCTCGCTGTAGTGGTAGCTATCCTTGAAATCGGTAAACTTCTCCGGTTCGACGAAGCTCACCTCGGCACGCGAAACCTGGGCCGGCTTTTCTTTTTCAGCGGACCAAACGGCCGGGCCGAGCAGGAGACCGGCGGTGGCGACGAACAACAGGCGGGTTTTCATGATCGATGCGGGGGTTTCGGGGGTTTTGCACTGCGCGTTGTGGTCAAGGCACAGGCTGGAATTTGTGGACTGCAATATACACGCGAGTGGAAAACTTGCGAGTGGTGTTTGATGGCTATCGGCGGCCGGAGTTCCGCAACGATTGGACGTATTTGATGGCAGGTTTGGGCTTGGCGAATGACTCATAGTATATCAAACAAACGTTTGATTGTGACGAAACCCATCTCATTGAGCAGCCAGACCCGAATTTTGGACGCCGCCGAGCGTCTGTTTGCCGAGCATGGCTTCAATGGCACATCGCTGCGCCAGTTGGCCACCGAAGCGGAAGTCAATCTCGCGGCCGCGAATTATCATTTCAACAGCAAGGAGGCCCTCTACCTCGAGGTGATTCGGAGGCGAATCCGGCCGATCAATCAGGTTCGCCTTGATGGGTTGCGGCAGGCCGTGGAGCAGGCCGGTGACGCCCCGCCTCCGCTCGCCAACGTTATCGATCTCATGATCCGGCCCTTCTTTGAAGCCCATCGGGATCCGCAATCGGGCGGCCGGCACATCGTGCAGCTTCTGGCGCGCAGCATGACCGAGCCCCTGCCCTTCACCAACAAACTGCTGTCCGATGAATTCCACTCCACTCTCACACGCTTCAGCCAGGTCATCCGCCGTCACGCCCCGCAGCTCACGCCGGAAGAATATCTGTGGCGGCTCAGCTTCGTAGTCGGGGCCCTGCAGCACACGCTCGGCACACTCCACCAAATGGGAGACCTGACCCGGGGCATTTGCCGGAGCGACGACTACGAGGGCACGCTCGCGCGTTTTGTGCGCTTTGCCGTCGGGGTGTTTACTGCGCCTGCGGACTGAAGTCCTGCAACGGCTTATCATTGCTCTTGCCGTGTCTTAGGCGAAAGGCGGAGTGGTTTTCGGTTGCGCGGATCGCGAATGCGCATCTTTTCAACCTTCCCGAAGGCGCCTTCCGCGCCGCGGAGTTCGTTTCCGTGCAACTCTTTTCCGCCCTCATGCGTATTAGAGCCATACGGAACAACTTCCTGCTTCGGCGCTCTGACCCGGTGCCGAAGCTTCACCAAGCAATGATCGCCTGCGTAATAGTCCTAGCTCTTCTCTCCCTTCTCGTCGCCACAGAGCCCGAGCAGTAGACGCCCGCGCACGCTTTCATCGTACTTATCCATCGGCCGCCTGATAGTTCGGGCGGCTTTGTTTTTCGGCATCGGAGGGCGCGGATAACGTATGACATAGAAATCCGGCGGCCCTTTCCAAAACCCGAAACGCATCTTGCAGTTGTCCTATCCGCCGGTTCGCTGCGGGCGTAAACCTTCGAATCTCCGTCACCTTGTCTTCTTTCATCGCCTCAGTTCGCCGGCTCGCCGGCTCGCTCGTTCAGTGGATCGACGCTGATTACTCGGCTGAACCGCCCGAGGTCGTCCGGGCGCAACCCGACGGCGTCGACTTCGTCCGCTGCATTCCCTTCATCATTCTCCACCTCGGCTGCCTTGGCGTGCTCTGGGTTGGCTGGAGCTGGTTCGCGGTCGCCGCCGCCGTCGTGCTCTACGTGGTGCGCATGTTCGCCGTCACGGGCATCTACCACCGCTATTTTTCCCACAAATCCTACAGCACGTCCCGCTTCGGCCAGTTCCTGCTCGCAGTCTGGGGCGGCACGACCGTGCAACGCGGCGCGCTGTGGTGGGCCTACCATCACCGCCACCATCACCAGCACTCCGACGATCCGGAGGACGCCCACTCGCCGCACGTGCACGGCTTTTGGTGGTCGCACATCGGCTGGATCACGAGCCGCCGCAACTTCCCGACCGATTACTCGAAGGTCAAGGACCTCGCCAAGTATCCCGAGCTGGTGTTTCTGAACCGCTTCGACGTGCTCGTCCCCGTGTTGTTCGCTACCGGGTTGTACTTCCTCGGCCGTTTCCTCGGCCACGCCGCGCCCGAGTTGCACACCAGCGGCGCCCAGCTCCTGATTTGGGGCTTCTTCATCAGCACCACCGCGCTCTTCCACGGCACGGCGTCCATCAATTCCTTCACGCACCTCTGGGGCAAGCGCCGCTTCCAAACCACCGACGATTCCCGCAACAGTTTCCTGCTCGCTATCATCTGCCTCGGCGAGGGCTGGCACAACAACCACCACCGCTACCAGTCGTCCACCCGCAGCGGCTTCTATTGGTGGGAAATCGATCCGACTTACTACGGGCTCAAGCTCCTTTCGTTCACCGGCCTTATCTGGGGTTTCAAGGAAGTGCCCGAGTCCATCTACCACGAGGCCGAGCAGAACGCCCATCGCGACACCGTGCGCCGCTTCTCCGTCTCCTCCGTGCAGGAAGAGATCAACACCCTGAAACGCGTCCTGCCCACCGCCGCAGCCATCGCCATCGCCACGGTCAACTCGCCCGAGGTCGCCGCCCAGATGAAGAAGAAGGACGGCCCCGCGATCCACAAGGACGTCTCCGAACTCGCCCAGCAGCCGCCCGCCACCAGCGAGCGCCCCGCCGACCAAGCCTGAGTCGCGCTGCCCGATCTTTGCGCCCCACGCGTTTTGCGCCGTGGGGCTTTTTATTACCCGCCGCCGGACACGCCCGGCATCCGACGATTCTTTTCCTCGCATAATGACCCTCCCGGGTTCTTGTTGAGGCTCCGTGTCCCTCGCCTCGTCCATCACTCCGGCTTCCCCGCCACGCACCTTTTGGCAGCGCCGCGTGCGTGACCCGTTGGTGGCGCAGCTGACGCAGGGCATCACCCCGGAGAAACTCGCGCTGACCGTCGCCGTCGGCAGCGCCATTGCCCTGTTTCCCATTCTCGGCACGACCACCTTCCTGTGTTTCATAGTCGGCATCGCGCTGCGGCTCAACCAGCCCATCATCCAGCTGATCAACCAGGCATTCTGGCCGATCCATGTCGCCACGATCTACGGCTGCGTGCGGCTGGGCGAAATCATCTTTCGGGTGCCACACGTCTCGTTTCACCTGAAGCGGATGAACGAGCTCTTCTGGCACTCGCCGTCGAAATTCCTCCACGACTACGGCGCCACGGCCTTTTATGCCATCACGGCGTGGGCGCTGCTGACACCCTTCTATATCGCCTTGGTCTATTTCATCCTGAGACCGATTTTCCGGGAGATTAAGCAGCTCAAAACCCAGGTCGCCAGACCGACGGCCTGAAGGCGCCGCCTCCGCCTCAGCCGGCAGACCATCCCGTCGCGCCATCAGTAATTCGGCCAGATGCCCGGGGTGATGAGTTCGAGCAGGTGGCCGTCCGGATCGCGGAAATACAGGCTGCGGCCGCCCCGCGGCCAGTGCGTTTCGCTTTCGACCGCAATGGCCCGCGCCCTCAATCGTGCGAGCCAGGCGTCGTAGGCCTCGTGGGTGACGGCGAAACCGATATGCTGCGGCCCGTGCCCATCGTGCGGGGGAATGACACCACCGGGCACGGTGGTGGGTTCGAGCGTGCTCCCGCGCTTGAAGAGCAGCAGCGCCTGCCGGCCGCCGATTTTGAAGGCCTGGAACCGCACCGGGTCGCCCGTCATGGGCGTGAGCCCGAGCACGTCGCGGTAAAACGCAACGGCGCGCGGCAGATCATCCACGTAAAGAATCGTCTCGATGATGCCCTCGATGGGCGGCGGAGGTTGCGACATGCTCCAAAATGTGCCGAGCTTCGGCTCCGGCGCAACTTCATCGCGCCCGCCCAGTCTTAGGATCTCCATGCTGCTCCGTCTGCTCTTTCTTCTGCTCGCGATCACCGGCGCCCTGCTCGCCGGGGAGCAGACGCCCTTGGTGCGGGACGCGCTGGCGGCCGAGGAGAAATGGGATTCCGCCGGAGCGCTCCGGCTTTTTCTGGAGGCCGACAAGGCGCAGCCGAACGACGCGTTCATTCTCCAGAAAATCGCCAAGCAATATTCGGACCTCGTCTTCGCGCAAAAGGATGATGCCGCGAAAAAGGAACTCGCCGAAAGGGCGCTGGGCTACGCGCAACGCTCACTGGCGCTGGAACCGGGCAACGCCGTCTACGCGCTCTCGCCCGCCATCTGCCACGGACATCTGGCGCTCGTCGGCAGCATCCGCACCAAGGTGGAGCTTTCGCGCGTCATCAAGGACGAGATCGAGCACGCCCTGCAGCTCGATCCGAACTACGCCTGGGCGCATCACCTGCTCGGACGCTGGCACGGCGAGCTGGCCACGCTCGGGCCGACCGCACGTTTCCTCGTCCGCCTTTTCTACGGCCGCCTGCCCGACGCCTCCCGCGAAAAGGGCATCCGCCACCTGCAGCGCGCCACCGAACTCGAGCCGGCGGAGCCGAATCACTGGATCGATCTTGGCTTCGCCTACGCCGAAACCGGCCAATCAGCCGACGCCCGGCGTTGCTGGGAACGCGGCCTCGCCCTGCCCGCCACGGGACCGCACGACGAACCGGCACGTGAGCACGCCCGCGCGGCGCTGGCCAGGCTCCGACCCTAAACCAGCACGAGCACGACGGCGCCGATCATCAGCGCCGCTCCGACCAGCCGCGAGCGCAGCACGCCCGGCGCGAGATGCCGCTCAGCGTTGGCGAACCAATGCCCGATGGCCCACACGAGCACCACGCTCACCAGCCCGCGCACGCTGTAGACGATGTTCACCGCTGTGGCGCCGCCCCAGATGCCGAGGGTGATGACGATGCCGGCGTTGTTCAGCGCCATCAGCAGGCCACCCGCCACGATCCAACGCCA
This sequence comes from Opitutia bacterium, assembly GCA_016187925.1. Classification (GTDB taxonomy): domain Bacteria; phylum Verrucomicrobiota; class Verrucomicrobiia; order Opitutales; family Opitutaceae; genus Didemnitutus. The sequence goes on from JACPIS010000038.1 coordinate 19,463, forward strand.
CGCCGCGGGATCCAGTGCGCGAAGCGGAGCGGCGAAAAACGGCACGAACGCCAGCGAGTAGAGCGCCACCAACAGGAACATCGGCGGAAAATAACTGCCCGCGCCCCACGCCGGCACCCATTTCTGCATCAGCACGTCGCCGAGGCCGAACGACGCGGCGCTCAGTGCGGCCAGCGCGACCGTCAGCCCGACCCGGCGGTGCTTGGATTCCTCGCCGAGATGGAGCAAGACCACAGCCGCCGCGCTGAGCCCGGCGCCGAGCCACCATTGCAACGGCACATCACCGACGCGCAGCAGACTGCTGAAAAGCGCCACGAGGATGACCTTGGTCCCCATGACCGGCGTGGTGACGGAGACGTCGCCCTTGCTCAGCGCGAGGAACAGCAACGCCTGGCCACCGAGAAAACAAAGCCCCGTGACCGCTGGCTGCCCGTAGTCGGCCAGCGGGTGCAGTTGCCCGCCGCGCCAGAACCAGAAGGGCACGAACGCGGCGAACATGATCCAGTTAGCGACAAAGCTCGTGCGCCACACGCCCACGCCGAACGCGCCCGCCCGCTTCACGGTCAACGCGCCGAGCACGTAGAGAAACGCGCAGGCCAGCGGGATCAGCAGGTGCGGCGGGAAGTTCATGCCGACAACAAAAAGCCGGGCCCTTGGGCCCGGCCTCAATGCTAAAGTGTGCGCGCGCCGTGTACGCTCAGAGCAACGAAGTGACCAGCTTCTCGTACTCCTCGTGCGGCATGGAGCCGGTCTTCTGGTGCCGGATATTGCCGTCGCGATCGATGAGGAACGTGGTCGGGATCGCATCGAAGCCACCGAAGGCCTCCTGCACCGCATCGTCCGCCATCACGAGCGTGTAGTTCATGCCGTTCTTGTCGGCGAACTGCTTGACGTGCGCCGGACCTTTGCGGTCGACCGACGCGCCGACGATCACCAAGCCGTCCTTGCCGTATTTGTTCTGCAGCGCGACATAGCCGGGGATCTCCGCAATGCACGGTCCGCACCACGTGGCCCAGAAGTCGACGACGACGACCTTGCCCTTGAGGGACTCACTGCTCACCTCGTGGCCGGCGAGGTCGGTCATCTTCCACGCCGGCGCCTTGGATACGACCGGCAGTTTGACCGCCGGACGGGCGGCGACCGCCTCGGTCTTCGGTTTGCAACCGGAAGCAAACGCGAGGGCGGCGACAGCGAAAATCGGGACAAGGAAAAGGCGGAGGGCGTTTTTCATAGGGTCGGCCCAAGGTAGAGCCGTGAGCAGGGTGGCTTGTTCCCGGATTCTACGCGCCGGGGCGCCCGGCGAACTCCGGCTTATTGCGCGGGCTGGTTGGCTTCGGCGTTGAGCGTCTCGATGAATTTTTTCATCGCGGGCGTCAGCACGCGGCCCTTGCGGTGGAGAATGGCGAGCGGGCGGGTGAATTCCTTGCCCTTGAAGGGGACGGCGGCGAGGGTGCCTTGCCTGACCTCCTGGACGACGGTGGCATGCGGCACGATGGCGATGCCATGGTCGATCTCGACGGCGCGCTTTACGGTCTCGATGTTGTCGAACTCCATCACCGGGGTGATCTCGAGCTTGTTGTCGCGGAAGATCTGATCGACGGCCTTGCGCGTCGGGATGTCGGGGTCGAAGCCGATGAACTTGTGGCCGGAGAGCGTCTTCAGGTCGACCTCGGCGGCCTTGGCCAGCGGGTGGTTCGGGTGCGTGATGAGCACGAGACGGTCGTTGCGGAAGGGCAGCGTCTCGATCTGGCGGAGCTTCTGCGGGAAGGCCACGAGGCCGAAGTCGACCGAGTTGTGCAGGATGTCCTCGTAGACGAGATTCGAGCGGCGGTACTCGATGCGAACGTTGACCGAGGGGTAGTCGTGCAGGAATTTCTTGATGTAGGGCGGCAGCTCGTGGAGGCCGATGGAGTAGATGGTCGAGATGCGGATGGTGCCGCTGATGACCTTCTTCATCTCCTGCAGCTCGCTCGCGAGCTTCTCGTAGACGTGCAGGATCTCCTTCGCCGCATCGTAGATCCGCTGGCCCTCGCGCGTGAGATTGAACTGCTTCTGGCTGCGGTCGATCATCAGCGTCTTGAAGTTGCGCTCCATCGAGCGTGCTTGCTGGCTGACGGCGGACTGCGTGATGCCGTTCAATTTTGCGGCTTTGGAGAAGCTCTTGGTCTCCACCAGATCGGCGAAGATCTTGAAGTTTTCGATTTGCATAGCGGCGCTTTTGCGCGAACCCATATAAATAGTCCTAATCAGCAATCCAACTTAAAAGCGGCCCTCATAAATGTTTATCGATTACGACACCTTCCGGCAACGGGCGGATAAGCTGCGAATGCTGATGCAAGAGGCCTGCCGGACCGGCGGGCGCGACCCGGCCGGCGTCACCCTGCTGCCGGTCACCAAGACCCACCCGGCCGCCGCCGCCGAGTATGTCGCGCGTTACGGGCTGCCCGCCGTCGGAGAGAACCGTGTTCAAGAGGCCGTCGACAAGCGCGCCCAGACGGATGCTCACGTGCGCTGGGAATTGATCGGACACCTCCAGTCCAACAAGGCCAAGCTCGCCGCCGCGCATTTCGACCGCATCCAAAGCGTCGACAGTGAAAAACTGCTCAACCAACTCGATCGCGCCGCGGAGGAGATGGGCAAAATCCTGCCCGTGCTGCTGCAGATCAACGCCGGCAACGACCCCGCGAAGTTCGGCATCGATCCCGTCGACGCATCCCGGTTGCTCGCGGTCGCGCTCGCCCGACCCAATCTCCGAATCGACGGCCTGATGACGATCGCCCCGCTCGGCACCACGCCGGACGAGACGGCTGCGCACGCCCGCCGCACCTTCGCCAACCTGCGCACGATCCGCGACGATCTCGCCGGTCAGTATGGCGTCCCGCTGCGCGAACTCTCCATGGGCATGACGGGCGACTTCGCCCTCGCCATCGCCGAGGGCAGCACGCTGATCCGCGTGGGCACGGCGCTCTTCGGCCGGCGCGAGTAGCGTCGCAAAACCAATCGGACCCGGGCGCGTTTTACGCGTCAGGGCCGGATTCCGCGTTGCCACATCGGCCGAAAGGCCTTGGCTTGTGTTCCGTGGAAACCCGTCAACTCAGCGCCGCGGATAAAGAGGCCCTCGCGACCCTGCTCGACGACCCCTCCCCGACGGTGCGGCAGGCGCTGCTTGTCCAGTTCGAGCGCCTCGGCGACGGAGGCCGCGCCTTCCTGCAGGAAGTCTCCCGCGGCACGAACCGCGTCACGGCGGCGGCGGCCACCTGGTATTTGCGGGAGTTGAAATTCTTCGATCCGGTCGCCGAGTTCCGGGGCTTCATCCGCTCGCTGAACTATGAACTGGAGACGGGCGCGCTGTTGCTCAGCCGCACGATCCATCCCGCCCTGGACGTGGCGGCGGTCTGCGCGCAGTTGGACGCCCTCGCCGCCCGCTGCCGGAAACTCCTCCCCGCGTCCGCCGGCCTGCGCAATCAATGCCGCGTGGTGAACCGCGTGCTGTTCCAGGAGCTCGGCCTGCGCGGCAACCACGAGCACTACACCGACCCGCTGAACAGTTTCATCGATCAGGTGCTCGCGCGGCACGTCGGCATTCCGGTTTCCCTTTGCATTGTCTATTTGCTCGTGGCCCAGCGCATCGGGCTGGAATTGGAGCCGGTCGGCGTGCCGGGGCATTTCCTCGTCGGCTGCTATGAGCCCGAGGGGCCGTTCTATGTCGACGCGTTTCACGAGGGCCGCTTCCTGACGCCCGACGAGGTCTTCACCATGCTGCGCGAGAACGACCACACGCCGCAACTGGCGGACTTGGCGCCGACCCCCGTGCGCGAGGTGCTCTGCCGCTGCTGCCGCAACCTCGCTAATCACTATGCGATGGCGGGTGCGACCGAGCAGGCGAAGCTGTTCACCGGTTTCGTCGCCGAGTTCGACGCCACCTACGAGCGCCACGCGCGCCCGTGAGCCGGGCGGGGCGCCTTCTCCTTCCAGCCATGTCCACGCCTGCCTATCCCGTTCATACCTTCGCCGACCTCGAATCCTGGTCCGCACCGGGCACGGGCCTGGCCTTGCTCGGGCAACCCGTCGCGCACTCGCTCAGCCCCGTCATCCACAACGCCGCGCTCGCCGTGCTCGCGAGCGAGGACGCACGTTTCGCCTCGTGGCATCACTATAAGTTCGACATCGCGCCAGCCGAGCTCGGCCGGGCACTGCAGTTGCTGCACGCCAAGGGATTTGCCGGCATCAATCTGACCGCACCGCACAAGGAGCCCGTGCTCGACCACACCGAGGGCGCCGACGCTTTCACCCGCGCGGCCTGCGCGGCGAACACTCTCGTCCGCACCGAAACCGGTTGGCGGGCCTGCAACACCGACGGGGGCGGCTTGGCGGACGGCCTGCGCGGTGATCTCGGGGTGGAGTTGCGCGGGGCGAATGTCATACTCCTCGGCGCGGGCGGCGCCGCGCGCGCCGCCGCCGTGCAATGCCTGCGCGACCACGCCGCCTCGCTCTGGATCGGCAACCGCAGCCCGGAGCGTCTGAACGCACTGCTCGATCACCTCGCGCCGCTGGCCGGCGATGTGCCCGTGCGCGGTTTCAGCACCAGCCAGCTGCCGCCTGGATTGCCGGCGGGCGCCCTCGTGATCAACGCCACGACCCTCGGCCTCAAGGGCGGCGACGCCCCGCCGGTCGATCTGCGCCAGCTGCCCGCGCCCGCCAAGGTCTACGACATGACCTACAACCCGCCCGTCACGGCGCTGCTCCGGCAGGCTGCCGAGCTCGGCCTGCCCCAGGCCAACGGCCTCTCCATGCTCGTCCATCAAGGCGCGCGCTCGCTTACACTCTGGACCGGCCGCCCTGCCCCGGTTGAGGTGATGAACAGCGCCGCCCGTACCGCCCTCGCCCTCGTTGCCACCTGATGCCGACCTATTCCGAAATCAACGCCCTCACTCCGTGGTTTTTCCCGCTGGTCAGTTTTCTCTTCGGCGCCTGCATCGGCAGCTTTCTTAACGTCTGCATCTACCGGATCCCGCACGGGCAGTCCATTGTCACGCCCGGCTCGCATTGCGCCTGCGGCCAGCCCATCGCGTGGTATGACAACATCCCGATCCTGAGCTGGCTCATCCTGCGCGGCCGTGCGCGCTGCTGCGGGCGGCCGTTCAGCTTCCGGTATCCGTTCGTGGAGTTGCTGACTGCGTTGCTGTTCCTCGCCTGCTGGTGCCTGTTTCCGCCCGGCAAGGCGATCGGCGGCATGGTGCTGTGCTCGATCGTGATCTGCGCGACGTTCATCGACGTGGACCACATGATCATCCCCGACGCCTTCACGATCGGCGGCGCCGTGGCGGGCCTGGCGCTGTCGGTCCTGCTGCCGGCGCTGCACGGACAGGCGCATGATTTCTTCGCCATCGCCAGCCTGCGGGCCGGGCTGGAAGCGGTGCTCGGCTTGTTCGTCGGCTCGGGACTGGTGCTCTGGATCGCGCTCGTCGCCGAAATGCTGTTGAAAAAGGAGGCGATGGGTTTCGGCGACGTGAAATTCCTCGGGGCGCTCGGCGCTTTCATCGGCTGGAAGGGCGCGGCATTCGCCATGTTCGGCGGAGCGATGCTCGGCTGCGTGTGGTTCGTGTTCGCTTTGCTCTGGAAAAAAATCTCCGGCCGCGCGGCCACCATCGCCCCGAAGATCGAGACGCCCGACGGCCAGCCCGCCGAGATCGGGCTCGGGGTGCACGTCAGCTTCGGGCCCATGCTCGGCGCCGCGGCCCTGCTCTATTTCTTCGCGGCCCATCGCTGGGTCGACGTCTACTTCGACAGCCTGCGCGTGCTATTTTGAGCCGGGAGGCGGCGCGGCCGGCGGCTGAAAACCCGGCGGCACTTCTCCCGCGCGGCCGTGCCGGAGGATTTGCAACAGGTGCGCCATCGCGTCCTCGCGGGAGATCTTTCGTTCCACCGCCAGCTGCTCAGCCCGCTTGAGCATCTGACGCGCCATCGCGCCGGCCTGCGCTTCCGACGCACCGAGCCCGCGGCAGAGTTTGGTCAGTTGCTCAAGTTCAGACACGGCGCAAAACCTCGATGTCGGGTGCCCCATCAGACGTGGCGCCGAGCGCTTGTGACGGCCGGTAGTTGACCAACGACAGCATGGCCATCGCCACGAATCCGTTTCCTTCGGGCGCCACTGAGCGAACTTCGCCCACGCGCTGGCCCGTTTGATAGAGGGAAGCCGACGCGGCTGGCGCCGGGCCGCGGCCACGCACAATGTGCAAGGCGCGCCGGACTTGTCCCAGATTTTTTATCCGCGCCATGACTTCCTGGCCGAGAAAACAGCCTTTGGTGTAGGAAATCGCCACCTCATCGAGTCCGCCTTCTTGCGGCAGATCGTTCGGACCGAGATCAGCGGGGATGGCGGGGACGCCGGCGAGGATGCGGTGCCGGTTCGCAGCGGAATCATCCGCGTGCGTTGCACCAACCGACTGCATGGCGTCCAATATCCCCGGCGCGCCACCAAGCGGAACGAGCAGTTCGCAGCTGCCCGGGCCGAACCATCGGCCGGCGAAGACCAAGGCTCCTGATGGCAGTCCGAGGAATCGACCTGCGACCGGGCGCTCCACACCGACGGGCGGAAATTCTCCCTCTCCCGCCGCAAATACCACCCGTTCCCATTGCACCGTCTCATCCTGCAGCGTGACATCGTCGGCTATAAGGTAGCTCTCCAAGCGCTCCCGCAGGGCGGGCGCAGTCGTGGAGTAGGAGATCACGAGAAACTCGTCCGCGGCCAGACGCAGCACATGGCTGTCAGCCAATATTTTACCCTTTTGATTCAGCCAGAGTCCGTAGGAAATCGCTCCAATCGGTCCGGAAATATCCTGCGTGAACTGACCTTGAAGGTATGTATTAGCATCAGGGCCTCTTATCCTAAATACGGCTGATGTCTTGTTTAACTCGTTATTGTGTATGTAGAAATCCATAAATCCACGCTTATGTTATTCCCGATGTAACCTGCCCGTAACAAGGAAACGTTATCAAAACGAGCGATTCAGTTGACGAACGGTCGGAACAAACTACCGATAGGGCAATCAAACTTTTCACTTCTCCCGCCTAGCGGGAGTTTTGGGGTAACTAAGAAAGCAATGGCGGGTCGCTTAGGGGTAGGCGACCCGCCTTTTCTTTGCCCGAATGCCAGCCGGACCGTGTATGTCAGTCTTCCTCCGAGGTCGGTCTTGCCCAAGCACCCCCGCTTTTCGCACCGTGGGAGGCGATGCAGAGAACTTCCGACCTTCATGTCCGCGAAACTCAGGCTCTCCCGTCCCCGGCAGAGCTGCTGGCCGAGTTGCCCAAGACCGAGGCCCAGGCGGAATTCGTCACCACCGCCCGCAAGGACATCCATCGGCTCATCTTCACGGACGACCGCCGTTTTCTGCTCATCATCGGTCCCTGCTCGATTCATGACCTCGAAGCCGGTCGCGACTACGCCCGGCGGCTGGCCGCGCTGGCCCGGGAGGTCGCGGATCGCGTGATGATCGTCATGCGCGTCTACTTCGAAAAGCCGCGCACCACCGTCGGCTGGAAAGGCCTCGTCATGGACCCGCACCTCGACGGCTCGCACGACATCCCCGGCGGCTTGCGGCTGGCCCGGACATTCCTGCGCGAGGTGCTCGATCTCGGCCTGCCCACCGCCACCGAGCTGCTCGATCCCATCACGCCGCAATACATCGCCGATCTCGTCTGCTGGTCCGCCATCGGAGCCCGTACGACCGAATCCCAGACCCACCGCCAGATGGCCTCCGGCCTCTCGATGCCGCTCGGCTTCAAGAACAGCACCGACGGCAACATCCGCAATGCCATCAACGCCATCCGTGCCGCGGCCCAGCCCCAAACCTTTCTCGGCATCAACCTCGCCGGCGCCGCCGCGGTCATCAGCACCAGCGGCAATCCCGACTGCCATGTCGTCCTGCGCGGCGGGGTAAACGGCCCGAACTACTCTCCCGCGCATCTGGCCGAGACCGAGGCCCAGCTCGCCGCGGCCGGACTGCCGCCTTCCGTGCTGGTCGACTGCTCGCACGACAACTCCGCCAAGCGCCCCGAATGCCAGCCCGACGTCCTGCGCACCCTTGTCGAGCAGATCGCCGCCGGCAACCGCTCGATCATGGGCGCCATGGTCGAAAGCAACCTCGGCGCCGGCAACCAGCCTTTCCCGCAGCCGCGCGAGAAACTCCGCTACGGCGTGTCCATCACCGACGGCTGCATCGACTGGCCCACCACCGAGACAATGGTGCGCGAACTGCACGCCGCCCTCGCCCCGCGATTTGCCTGACGCCGGTCGGTCGCGCCGAGCCGCTTCGCACCCGGGCGATAGCCTGCCGACAGTAGTTTCCCTGAGCCGAACCTGCAGGGCCGCTAAATCTCCCTGCGGCCGACAATTCTTTAGTGTTTTTCGCGGGTTTCGTGGTTAACTCCAGCTTCTCTTATGAAAGCCCCCATCCGTGTCGCAGTCACCGGCGCCGCCGGCCAAATCGGCTACTCGCTCCTTTTCCGCATCGCCTCCGGCGCGATGTTCGGACCTGAACAGCCCGTCATCCTCCAGCTCATCGAGGCGCCCATCGAGAAGGCCCTGAAGGCGCTCGAGGGCGTCGCCATGGAACTCGACGACTGCGCCTTCCCGCTGCTCAAGGGCATCGTCCAGACCTCCGACGCGAGTGTCGGCTTCAAGGACGCCAACTGGTGCCTGCTCGTCGGCGCCAAGCCGCGCGGCCCCGGCATGGAGCGCGCCGACCTGCTCAAAGACAACGGCAAGATCTTCATCGGCCAGGGCCAGATCATCGATGCCGTCGCCGCGGCGGATGCCCGCGTCGCCGTCGTCGGCAATCCCGCCAACACCAACTGCATGATCGCCGCCTCGCAGGCCAAGCGCCTACCGGCCGAGCGTTTCACCGCGATGGTCCGCCTCGACCAAAATCGCGCGCAGACCCAGCTGGCCAAGAAGGCCGGCGTCGATCTCACCGCGGTGAAGGACATCTTCATCTACGGCAACCACAGCCCGACCATGTTCCCGGCCTATGCCCACGCCACCATCGGTGGCCAGCCGGCCGCCACGGTCATCAACGACAACGCCTGGCTGCAAGGACCGTTCTGCGAGACCGTCGGCAAACGCGGCGCCGCCATCATCGCCGCCCGCGGGGCCTCCTCGGCCGCCTCCGCCGCCAACGCTCTCGTCGACCACGTCCGCTCGCTCGTCACGCCCGGCGCCATCCACTCCATCGCGGTGAAGTCGAACGGCCATTACGGCTTCGACGCCAACGTCTGGGCCGGCATGCCCGTCCGCACCACGACGCCCGGCAGCTACGAGGTCCTGACGAACTACGCGATGGACGACTTCGCCAAGTCCAAGCTCGCCGCCACCAACAAGGAGCTCGTCGAAGAGCGCGCCTTCGTGGCCGACATGATCAAGTAAGCCGCAGAGTCACTTGCCGTCCTAGGCCCCGGCGAAGGACGGCTCGCTCTTCGTAGCAAAAAAATTAGCGGCGGTCCGATGAAGGACCGCCGCTTTCTTTTGCCCCTTGTTTGCTTCGCTATGAAAATTTAGGCCGTGACGACCGGCTGAGGCGTGCGCTCGGTCTTGCGGAAGAGGCTGACGAGGCCCAGCACAACCAGCACCGGCACCCAGATGGGCGAGAGGGCCAGGGCCGCGGCGAGCACGACCGCCAGCAGCGCCACCACGAGGGAGACGCCGACCGCACCGAGCACGGTCGCGACGAACATACCGATCAGCGCGCCCACGAAGAGCACCGGACTGAGCTTGATCGCCAGCAACAGAAGAGCGGCGATGAGGAGTATTTTCAGAAAAGTTTTCATATCCCAAGAACACGGGCTCCCGAGAAAAGTTGCACGGACCCGCAAGTCCCTGTTCAACAGCCGCACGTGCCCGCTTCCGCCCCCATTCCTGTCGTCTGCGCCGTGATCGAACGCGACGGGCTCGTACTGCTCGCCCAGCGTCCGCCGCACAAGCTCCTGCCGCTGAAATGGGAGTTCGCCGGCGGCAAGGTCGAACCGGGCGAGGATCCCGCCGCCGCCATCGTGCGCGAGATCCGCGAGGAGCTCGGTTGCGAGATCCGCGTCGCCCGCGCCCTGCCGCGCTTCGTCCACGACTACGGCCGCGTCATCATCGAGATGATCCCTTTTGTCTGCTCGCTCGCTCCGAGCGCCACCGAACCGCATCCGCACGAGCACGTCGCGCTGGCGTGGGTCGAACCCGACCGACTGCTTGCCTACGACCTCGCCGCCGCAGACCTGCCGGTCGTGGCGGCATACACCGGCCCGGTGCCTTGACCGCGGCCAGTAGGCCCCGCCCCTTGGCCAAAAAATTTTCTACTCAGCTCCGGAGGCACTGGGTTCACGGTTGCGCCGCCCTCTGACGCAACTAGCTTCCGACTCAACCCCGCCAGAGCACCCCTCTCATGAAAATCCTGGTTCCCCTGAAACGCGTCCCCGACCCCGACACCAAGATCCGCGTGCGCTCCGACGGCACCGGCATCGAGACCGACGGCGTGAAGTTCGCCGTCAACCCCTTCGACTCGATCGCCATCGAGGAGGCCCTGCGCGTGAAGGAGAAGCTCGGCGCCGGCGAGATCGTCGTCGTGACGATCGGCGGCGACGAATGCGCCGAACAGCTCCGCACCGGCCTCGCGATGGGCGCCGACCGCGCGATCCTCGTGAAATCCACCGCGGCGCTCGACTCGCTGGCCGTGGCCAAGATCCTCGCGGCCGTCTACCGGAAAGAGCAGCCGAAGCTCGTCCTCATGGGCAAGCAGGCCATCGACGACGATTCGAGCCAGACCGGCCAGATGCTCGCCGCGCTGCTGGGCATCGGCCAGGTAACTTTCGTCTCCAAGCTCGAACTCACCGACGGTGGCGCCAACGCCCGTTGCAGTCGCGAGACCGACGCCGGCATCGAACACGTGACCGTTTCCCTTCCCGCCATCCTCACCGCCGACCTGCGCCTGAACGAGCCGCGCTACGTCTCACTGCCCGGCATCATGAAGGCGAAGAAGAAACCGCTCGAGGAGTTGACCGCCGAATCGCTCGGCGTGAGCGCCACTGGCCGCACGCGCGTGCTCAAGCTCGAGCGCCCGCCCGGCCGCAAGGCCGGCGTGCGCGTGAAGACCGTCGACGAACTCATCGCCAAACTGCGCGACGAGGCCAAGGTGCTCTGAGTGGCACGCTCGCGGCCGGTTAAAAACTATTCCGGGCCGAAGGCCTGGATGCCGGTCTGGGCGCGGCCGAGGATGAGTGCGTGGATGTCGTGCGTGCCCTCGTAGGTGTTTACGGCCTCGAGGTTCATGACGTGCCGGATGACGTGGAACTCGTCGGCGATGCCGTTGCCGCCGTGCATGTCGCGCGCGAGGCGGGCGACATCGAGGGCCTTGCCGCAAGAGTTGCGCTTCACGAGCGACACCATCTCGGGCGTGCAGCGGCCCGCGTCCATCAGCCGGCCGACGCGCAGCACGGCCTGCAGGCCGAGTGCGATCTCCGTCTGCATGTTGGCGAGCTTGAGCTGGATGAGCTGGTTCGCCGCGAGCGGGCGGCCGAATTGCTTGCGATCGAGCGTGTATTGCCGCGCGGCGTGCCAGCAGAATTCCGCCGCGCCGAGCGCGCCCCAGGCGATGCCGTAGCGGGCCTTGGTCAGGCAGCCGAGCGGGCCCTTCAGGCCCTTGACGTTGGGCAGCAGGTTCGCCTCGGGCACCAGCACATCCTCCATCACGATCATGCCGGTCGGCGAAGCGCGCAGGGAGAACTTGCCCTCGATCTTCGGGGCGGAAAGCCCGGCCATGCCCTTTTCGAGAATGAAGCCGCGGATCTCACCCGCGTCGTCCTTCGCCCAGACGATGAAGACGTCGGCGATGGGCGAGTTGGTAATCCAGGTCTTGGTGCCACTGAGCTTGAAGCCGCCCGCCACCTGGCGCGCGCGGGTCGCCATGCCGCCGGGATCGGAGCCGGCGCCGGGCTCGGTCAGGCCGAAGCAGCCGACGAGTTCGCCCTTCGCGAGACGCGGCAGGAAACGCTGGCGCTGCTCCTCGCTGCCGTAGGCGTGGATGGGGAACATCACGAGCGACGACTGCACGCTCATGACGGAGCGATAGCCGGAGTCCACTCGCTCGACCTCGCGCGCGATGAGGCCGTAGCTGACGTAGTTCACGCCGGCGCACTCGTAGCCCTCGATGGTGGCGCCCAGCAGGCCGAGCTCGCCGAGACCGTTGAGGATCGTGCGGTCGAACTTCTCGTGGCGGTTGGCCTCGAGGATGCCGGGCATCAGCTGTCCCTGGCAGTAGTCGCGGGCGGAGTCGCGCACCATGCGCTCCTCCTCGGACAGCTGATCCTCCAGCAGGAACGGATCGGCCCATTGAAAAGTCGGCTTGGACACGGGGGTAGGCATGGCGGGATTCGACACGACAGTCGCCCCAGCGGCAAGCGCACAGCCTGCGGCTTTCCAAGCCAACAAAGACGCGCGCACGAACCACGCTAGTTCGCTCTTAGGGGAGCGCCCAGATCTTCTTGTAGCTCAATACGGCCAACTCTTGTGACCTTTTTGCAATTTCCTCGGTATTCCAATGCCCGGCAACAGGGCCATAAGTCGCCAAGAAATCTTCGACATGCTTGAGATGCTTGATGTGAGTGTTTAGCTCTCCTTCAAGCATCTCTCGCTTAACCGCCGGAGAATGGTTGTCCAATAGCCCGTTTGTTTTCTGAGGGATAACCAAAAGATTCCCCACCTCGTCAACAGACTCGCCAGTCTTCTGATCGTAACTCTCTCCGCTTCGCGGTTTCCGTGGAAGCCAATGCTCGATTGAGTGGGTCCGTCTGAAAACGCGTTCGTCGGGATCGTAGAGCTGGATTCCCGCTCCGATCGGCGCTTCCGCGTTGTTGATTCGATCGAACACGTAGGCCACCAGTGACGCGCTTGATTGATAATTTACCTTCTTCGGGAAGTTCGCGACGAATTCGGATTCGGTCGCCTTCTTTTTGAGAAGCTCCGTCACCAACTTCTTACTGGTCTCGCCAAAGTCTGTAGATTGCGAAAATTCTTCGCATGTGTCCGCATAGAGCTTCTCCACCTCATTACCGACACGCTCGACAATGGCGTTGTTGATGAAGTGATAACGCTCCAAGGCTGTGAAGAGCCGAACCAGCGACTTGATGGCATTGCCACTACTTTCCTCTTGTCCCTTATTTTTCAGAAAGCAGTCGAGAGCTGCAAACGTGAGCGGAATATGCTGTGTGATTCCAAACTCACGCAACGCTTCAATCGCCGAGTAGATCGGCTTTGTTCGGTCGTCGTGTCCGGCAATGCGTTCACAACCAAGCGAAGTGAAGTAACCTTTCAGCGCGTCGAAGTCCTGTGATTGCACGAGGCGGAAGTAGTGCGAAAACGCGAGTAGTTGGTCGGTAAATGCTCGCGGACTGGTCTCCTTCGCGTAGCCCCTTAGTTTCTTGTAGAGTTCAGATTTCACTACGTGCCCTTTCTTCGACACGTAGAAATACTTCAGCATTTTCAGCAGTAGGCCGGACGCATTTTTGGTAATCTGCTCCCAAGCGTATTCGATTTCGTCCGGATCCTCTATTACGCTGAAGAGATAATTCTTCAGTAAGTCAGAAACTTCTAAGTCTGCTCCGCGCGCATTCGTTCGTTCGAAGATACCTAGCGCCTGAATATCGCTCTGAATCTCGATTCGGAAGACATACGCACGATAGATTGCAGTTACGAATTTATCTAGCTCTGCTGCGGACATGCCGCCCACTTTCCCGGCAAACAGATTGTAGACTGGGCGCACGCGGCGCGCTTGTAGTCGCGTGCCTTTATTACCGATCTTCGCCGGAAAGTCGCCCTTCCATTCCTTCTCAGACATATAACTAAAAACCTCACGGATAGACTGCGAGCCGAGTAGACGGGGACCGCTCGTTGCGCCGGTGATTTCATCCGTGAATCCGATCTTCTTCTGGATCGCATCGCATCGATTCGCATCGCCGAGTTTCTTAGCGCGCTCTCTACTCGCGATCAAAAGGAGGACCAGTGTTGTTATCCGCTGCTGGCCATCTACGATGGCCAACTTACCCTCTTCTGATTTTTCTAGGATTACAGCCCCGAGAAACAGGCCATCGTCACCGGAAAGCGGCTCGCTGCCTAGATCCTCGATCAGTTCGGTGGCATTTTCGTCATCCCATTTGAAATCACGTTGATATCTAGGAATGCAAAATTGCTCAGGTGATAGGAGCAATTGCCCGACCTGTTGAGCCACTGGGGTTATCATTACGGAGTTGCTACCTGCGCCTAGGCGCCGCGTCAACCTACCCTACTTCTGCGAAGCAAACAGGGGGCCATCGTAATTTTGACACAAAGTTGGGCTGGAAAATATGACGGCTTTGATCTGAACGCCTCAATGCTCAGGCGATGAGCGCCGGGTAGCTGCCGACCACGCCGAGGCGCGTGGCGATGCGGCGGCGGAGCGTGACGGTGTCGAGCGGCGTCCAGCGGAGCAGCTTGCGGGCGAGGCCGAGCTGGAGCTTGAGCTCGTCACCCGTGGCCATGTGGGCGACGGCGTCGCGCGCGCGGTTCTCCATGCGCGCCACGCTGTCGTTGACCCAGATGAGGGCGAGGTCGGCGTGCACGGTGCTGGCTGCATTCCGACTGCGGGCCTTCAACGCGCGCAAAACCGCGCTCTCGCCGAGGAAGATGTCGATGGTGATGTCGCTGAGCACCGCGAGCACCTCCTGTTCGTGGATGAGCTTGTCGCCGAACTTCTGATGCGCCCCGCCGAAGAGCAGCAGCGTCGCCTTCTTCGCGCGGGCCAGCAGCGCCAGCGCCCCGGCGAGGTCGTCGCCGGATTTCTCGGCCTCGGGCATCTTTTGCGCGTCGGCAAAGGCCGCCATGGCTGCCGCCATGAGCGCGAGTTTTCCCTTCGCGGCGCGGCGCAGGAGATTCGTCGGGATGAAGAGGCGGTTGATCTCGTTTGTGCCCTCGAAAATGCGGTTGATGCGCGCGTCGCGCGTGCCGCGGGCGGGAGAGAACTCCTCCGTGAAACCGTAACCGCCGTGGATCTGCAGCGCCTCGTCGGCCACGAAGGTCAGGATCTCGCTGCCCGCGACCTTGACCGCCGAGCATTCGAGCGCGAATTCCTCGATGGCGCGGAAGAAACCGGGCTTGATCGTGTGCACGAGCTCGCCGGTGGCCTTGACCTGGTCCATCTGGCTGGCGGTGCGGTAGAGCGCGCTCTCGATCGCGTAGAGGCGCGCGGCCATCTCGCCGAGTTTGTGCTGGATCATGCCGAACGACGCGATGGGCTTGCCGAACTGCTGGCGCTCGGCCGCGTATTTGACGGCGGTGCGCAGCATGTCCTTGGCCGCGCCCATGGTGCCGCCGCCGAGGCTGAAGCGGCCGAGATTGAGGATGTTGAAGGCGATGTAGGCGCCCTTGCCGACCTCGCCGAGGACGTTCTCGACCGGCACCTTCGCGTCCTCGAGGATCACGCGGCGCGTGGACGAAGTCTTGAGACCGAGCTTGAGCTCCTCGCGGCCGGTGGAGACGCCCGGGAAGGTCTTTTCGACGATAAAGGCCGTGACGTGCTCGCCGTCGACCTTGGCGAAGATGATGAACACGTCCGCCCATGCGGCGTTGGTGATCCACATTTTGGCGCCATTGAGCACGTAGTGGGTCTTGTCGGCGGAGAGCACGGCCTTGGTCTTCATGCCGAGCGCATCGGAGCCGGAGCCCGCCTCGCTCAGGCAGTAGGCGGCCATCCACTCGCCGGTCGCGAGCTTCGGGAGGTATTTCGCCTTCTGCGCGTCGTTGCCGAAAAACGTGATCGGCCCCGTGCCGATGCCGCTGTGCGCGCCGCACGTGATGCCGAAACCGGCCAGGCGGCTGAGCTGCTCGGCGACACCGAGGGACGCGACCTTGCCGAGGCCGAGACCACCGTGCTCCTCGGGAACCTCGAGGCTGAGCAGGCCGAGCTCGGCGGCCTGGTGGAAAACTTTCTGCGCGAGGCCCTCTTCGCGGTGCTCGAGCGCGTCGAGGCGCGGGAAGACCTCCTTGTCCATGAACTTTTCGGCCGTCGCGGCCATCTCGCGCTCGTCGCTCGAAAGATCCTCGGGGGTGAAAACGAGCTCGGGTTTGGTTTCGTTGAAGAGAAAGCTGCCACCGGTCAGGTGCGCGGGGAGTTCTTTATGCTCGGACATGGGGACTGGGGTTGAATTTTTCGGGGTGCGCCCAGGCGGGCGGTTTAGAGGCCGAGCCTCTCGGCGAGGAGCTCGGCGAGGTCGAGGACGCGGGCTTCGGCGCCATGGGCGGCGACGCCATCGGTCATCATCGTGAGGCAGAAGGGGCAGCCGGTGGCGACGGTGGTCGCGCCGGTGGCGAGGGCTTCCTGGGCGCGGCCGGTCGAGACGCGCTGCTTGGGGTCCTCTTCCATCCACATGCGGCCGCCGCCCGCGCCGCAGCACGAAGTGCCTGCGCGGTTGCGTTTCATTTCGCAGAGGGATTGGCCGCCGAGTGCGGTCTGGAGCACCTCGCGCGGCTGGTCGTGAATGCCGTTCACACGCGCAAGGTAGCACGGGTCGTGGTAAGTCACCGCTCCACCCTGAGCGGCGCCCGCGCCGGCCATAGCGGGCAGCCGGCCGGCCTTGATCAGATCGGCGAGCAGCTGACTGTGATGCACGACTTCGTAGTACCCGCCGAACTGCGAGTAATCCTTCAGCAGCGCATTCACGCAATGCGGGCAATGCGCGACGATGCGCTTCACGTTGTATTTCGCGAGCGTGGCGATGTTGGCGGTGGCCAGTTCCTGGAAGAGAAATTCGTCGCCCAGCCGGCGGGCGGAGTCGCCGGTGCACTTCTCTTCCTTACCGAGGATGGCGAAATTGACCTTGGCGTGCCGCAGCAGCTTGACCATCGCGCGGGCGACGCGCTGGGCGCGGCGATCGTAGGAGGCGGCACAGCCGACCCAATAGAGGATTTCGAACGCCGGATTCTCCTGGCAAGTGGGGGCGGCGGGCAGCTCGGGTGTCGTGCTCATGTCAGGATTTCGGGGTCAGGGCTTCGGTCCAGTTGGTCCGCTCGGCGGCGGGCAGGCCCCAAGGGTTGCCGTTCGATTGCATGCGGCGGAGCGCAGTGGCGGCCGTGCCGCTCAAGCCGCCCTCGGCCACGAGATGGCGGCGCAGGCCGATGATGAAGCCGAGCTGGTCGATGCGGACCGGGCAGACGTTCACACACGCGCTGCACGCCGTGCAGCTCCAGAGCGTCTCGGCGGCGATGGTCGCCTCGTGCAGCGCGGGCACCTCGGTCTTGCCCGCGGCAACGGCCGCCGCGGTCGCCTCCATCAGGCCCTTGAGATCCTGCACGACGCGCTTGGGTGAAAGCGGTTTGGCGGTGGCGAAGGCCGGGCAGGCCTCCTCGCAGCGCCCGCACTCCATGCACGCGTCGAGGCTGAGCAGCTGTTGCCGTGAAAAGTGCCGGATGTCGCTCGGGCCGACGCGCTCGGTCTGCTCAACCTCTTCCATCGTCACCGGTGTCAGCCGCCCGAGGCTGGGCTGCGCGAGGAAGATGTTCAGCGGCCCCGCGATGAAGTGGAACAGCCGCGTGAACGGGATCGACGCGATGAACCCGAAGACAAGGAACGAGTGGACCCACCAGAGCGCGAAATGCGCGCTGCGCGCCTCGGCGACCGAGAATCCGTCCAGCACTCCGGCCAGCCAGAGTCCGACGGGCGAGCAATGCGCGCCGATGCCGGTCGGCTGCTGCCAGAGGATGCGCAGCGCTTCCACCAGGTAGCCGGTCACGCCGATGGCGAGGAAAGACAGCAGCACATACCAATCGGTGGCGCGATGGCCCAGCGCGGCGGGTTTGCGCAGCCGGCGCCAGCAGAAGAAGATTGTGCCGAGCAGGAACAGTAGACCCAGCACATCGAGTGTGTATTCGTAGACGATGTAGTAGGTGCCGCGGTGGAACTTCAGCGCCGACGAGATGTGCGAGAGAATGTTGTCCGCCTCGAGCAGCGTGGTGCCGGCCAGCAGCACCATGAAACCAAGATAGAGGCTGACATGCGCAACTGTGCCGAAACCGTGGCCGCGCACACGCTGCTGCGCGCCCGCGTCAACGACGACGCGCTGCGCACCCGGCCGGACCTTGCGCCAGATCTCGGCCAGGTTGCCGGTGATCAGCTCGCGCACATGGATGGGCGTGCCGAGCCGCCAGAGTTTCCAGCGGCGCCACACGCCCCAGGCGAAAATCCCCATCGCCACCAACGCCAGCCCGTAGAAGGCGAGCTGCGACGAGAAGGGGATGTTCCCGAAAGTCTCGCGGGTCGGGGTCACTTTTTCAGCTTTTGAATCAGCTCGGGCACGGCCTCGTAGACGTCGGCCACGAGACCATAGTCGGCGACCTCGAAGATCGGCGCTTCGGCGTCCTTGTTGATGGCGGCGATGACCTTCGTGTCCTTCATGCCGGCCACGTGCTGGATGGCGCCGGAGATGCCGATCGCGAGGTAAAGGTCGGGTGCCACGATCTTGCCCGTCTGGCCGATCTGCAGGGAGTTCGCCGTGATGCCGGAGTCGACCAGCGCGCGCGACGAACCGACGGCGGCGCCGAGCGTGTCCGCCAAGCCGCCGACGAGGCGCTCGAAGTCCTCGGAATTCTTCAGCGCGCGGCCGCCCGAAACAATGATGCGCGCCTCGGTGGCGTCGGGGCGGGCGCTGGCCTTGGTCTCGCGGCTGATGAACGTCGCGAAGCGCGGCAGGCGGGCGGCGTCCACGGCAACCGCCTCGATCGGCGAGGGCGCGGCCGTCGGCGCGGGCGCGGCGAAGGCCGAGCTGCGCACGGCGACGAACTTCAGCGCGCCGTCCAGCTGCACGGTGGCGATCACATTGCCCGCAAACATCACGCGGCGGAAGGTGGGCTCGCTGCCCGCGGCGTCCACGCCGACGACATCGCTCAACATGCCGGCGTCGAGCAGCGCCGCGGCGCGCGGCAGGACGTCCTTGCTGAACGTCGAGGTGGCGCCGACCACGAGCGTGGCGGAGCGGGCCTTGGCGGTGTCGGCGATGACCTGCGCGTAGCGGTCGGCCAGCGGGTGGGCCAGCTCGGGATGGTCGGCCGTGAGCACGGTAGCCGCGCCCGCCCGGCGGACCGCCTCGGCGGCGGCAGCGA
The DNA here is from genome assembly GCA_016187925.1 of Opitutia bacterium. Classification (GTDB taxonomy): domain Bacteria; phylum Verrucomicrobiota; class Verrucomicrobiia; order Opitutales; family Opitutaceae; genus Didemnitutus. The sequence goes on from JACPIS010000038.1 coordinate 38,628, forward strand.
GGCCGGAGCCGAGCAGGAGGATGTCGAACGATCCTCCGCCGGCGGCGCAAACCTGTTGGGCGAAGCCGGCCGCGGCGAAGCTCGCGAGTTTCAACTGACCGTTGTCGTGCTCGGCGATGACGAGAATATGCTGCATGGGGTTGGGGCTAACTATTGGGGTAGAATTTCGCGTGAGTGCGAGCCATCTCGCGCAAGCGCGCACACGGCTCGAAATAAGACGCTACTCCAACCTGCAGTTTTTCCAAGCGCTGCACAATCTCAGACGTGCCCAAGGTGTCGGCGTAACGTAACGGGCCGCCGCGGAAGGGCGCCCAGCCCGTGCCGAAAATCATGCCGAAATCCACGTCCTCCGGCGCGCCGACAACGCCCTCCTCGAGGCAGCGGGCGGCCTCGTTGACCATGACGAGCACCAGGCGGTCCCGCAGCGTGGCGTCGTCCTGGGTCCGGCCCTGACCGGCGGCCTGGGCGAAGGCAAGCTCGGGATTCGGCTCCTCCTTGGCGCCCTTCTTGTCGCCGAAGTTGTAGAACCCACGGCCGGATTTTTTGCCCAGCCAGCCCTTGGTCATGATCTGCACCAACGTGTCGTTGATCGGCACCGGTTTGGGGAGACGGTTCTGCAAGTCGACGGCGACGTGCTGGGCCACATCGAGGCCGACCTCGTCCGTCAGCCGCAGCGGCCCCATCGGCATGCCGAAATCCAGCATCACCTGGTCGATGCGCCGCACGTCGCAGCCTTCGTTGAAGAGCCGGACCGACTCGACCATGTAGGGCAGCAGGATGCGGTTCACGAGGAAGCCGGGGCTGTCCTTCACCAGCACGGGCAGCTTGCCGAGCGACTTCACAAACGTGACCGCCGTGTCGAGCGCGGCCGGCGCGGTGCGCGGCCCGCGGACGATTTCAACCAGCTGCATCCGGTGCACCGGGTTGAAAAAATGGATGCCGACCACGCGCCCAGGATCGGCGAGGCCGCCGGCGATGGCGTCGATGGAAAGCGCCGAGGTGTTCGTCGCCAGCACGGTGTGCGGACCGCAACGCGCCTCGAGCTGTCGGAAGATTTTCTGCTTCAGCTCGAGCTTCTCGACCGCGGCCTCGATCACGAGATCCACGTTCGCCAACGGCACGTCGGTGTGCGCCGGCGTGATGCGCTCCAGCCCGGCGCGCGCCTCGACCTCGGTGAATACCCGGCGCTTGGCCGCGTCGCGGTAAATCTTGCCCGCCGCAGCGAGGCCCTTGGCCAGCGCGTCGGGCGACACGTCCTTGAGCAAGACCGGGTAGCCGCGCGCGCTGACCCACTGAGCGATGCCGGCACCCATCACGCCGGCGCCGATCACCGCGGTGTGTCGCACCGTCCGGCCCATGCCGTCCGCGTCGGGCGCCTTCAGTTTCTTGGCGCGCTCCTGCAGGAAGAAAATGCTCATCAGGCTGCGGCAGGCGTCCGTCTTGACCAGCTCAAGGAACGCCGCGCGCTCCAGTGCCAGCCCGGCTTCGAGCGGCCCGCCGAGCGCAGCCGCGCAGACCTCCAGCGCCTTGAGCGGCGCCGGGTAATGCCCGTGCGTCTTGGCCATGACGCCCTGCCGCGCCTTCCTGATCACGAGCGGGCGCAGCAGCGCGGAGTTCAGCAAGCCCGAGGGCGACGGCGTCGGGCGCTTGCCCTGCGCGAGCTGTTTCTTCGCCGCTGCGAGCAGGTATTCGGGATGCGCGATGTCGTCGAACAGGCCCTGCTTTTGCGCGGGCTGCGCCGCGAGCTGCCTGCCCGCGAGAATGATGGCGAGCGCCGCGGGCAGGCCGATGAGGCGCGGCAGCCGCACGGAGCCGCCCCACGCGGGCAAAATCCCCAGCTGGGTCTCGGGCAGGCCGATCTTCGTGGATTTGTCGAGCGAGCCGACACGCCAGTCGCACGCCAGCGCGAGCTCGCAACCGCCGCCGAGACACACGCCGTTGACGGCGGCGACGGAGGGAATTTTCAGGCGTTCGAGCCGCGTAAAGATGCGGTGGCCGAGGTCGACGATGGCGCCCAGCTGCTCCGGCGTGGAGCCGGCGAAGGCGTTGAGATCGGCGCCGGCGATGAAGATCTTCGGCTTGGCGCTGATGATCACCACGCCCTTCAGGTCGGTACGCGCCTCGAGCGTGGCGAGGTGGGCGTCGAGCTCGTGCAGCGTGGCAACGTCGAAGACGTTTGCCGAGGAGTTCTGCCGGTCGAGGGTCAGCAACGCGACGCCATCGGAACCGAAGGAGAGCGCGATGTTCATGGCCGCGCGGGTCAGACGGCTTCGAGCCAGAGCGCGCCGCCCTGGCCGCCACCGATGCAGAGCGACACGACCGCGCGCCTGCCGCCGCGGCGCCGCAGCTCGCGGAGCGCGGTGAGCACGAGACGGGCGCCGGAGGCGCCGACCGGATGACCGAGCGCGACCGCCCCGCCGTTGACGTTGAGCTTTTCCGCCGGGATCTCGCCCAGCGCAGTGTCGCGCCCCAGGTGTTTTTGCGCAAACTCCGCCGACGCGGACGCGGCGCAGCAGGCCATGACCTGCGCGGCGAAGGCCTCGTTGATCTCGATCAGGTCGGCGTCGGAAATCTTCAGCCCGGTGAGCTTCTCCGCCTTGGCGAGAGCGTAGACCGGGCCGAGGCCCATCCGCGCGGGCTCGCAGCCGGCGTAGGCGAAGCCAACGAGTTTGCCGATCGGCGTCAGGCCGGTGCGTTTGAGGCCGGCCTCGGTCATGACGATGAGCGCCGCGGCACCGTCGGTGACCTGCGAGGAATTGCCGGCGGTGACAGTGCCACCGCGTTTTTCGAAGGCTGGCTTGAGCTTCGCGAGCGCCTCCATCGTCTGGCCGTCGCGGATGCCGTTGTCGGCCGTGACCGCCGCCGCGTCCTTGCCGCACGGATAGACGGGCGTGATCTCCTCGGCGAACTTGGCGCGCGCGGCCTCGGCCTGGTGGTGCGAGCGCAGGGAAAACTCGTCTTGCGCCTCGCGCGAAAGCCGCCAGTCGCGGGCGAGCAGCTCGGCGGTCTGGCCCATGCCGAGCCCGCAGACCGGATCGGTCAGGCCGAGCATGAGGGCGATCTTCGGCTTGAGCAGGTCGGCCGGGCGGAAGGCGAGCAGCGCGCCGAGCTTCTGGCCGGCGGTCTTCGCCTTGGCGAGCGCCGCGAATTTTTTGACGGCCCGCTCGTTGTAGATGAGCGGGTAGTTGGTCATGCTCTCGGCACCGCCGACGAGGAAGATGTCCCCGCGGCCGTTGGCCGCCTGGTCGGACGCCTGGGTGATCGCCTCGAAGCCCGACGCGCAGTTGCGCGAGACGGTGATGGCCGGCACGGATTCGGGCACGCCGGCGCGCAGCGCGATGACGCGGCCGACATTGGCCGCGTCGACGGGGTTGCCCACGCAGCCGAAGACGACCTCGTCGATCAGCGCGGGGTCGAGGCCGGTGCGCGCGAGCACGGCGGCGGCGGCGGTGCGACCGAGATCGGCCGCGTCGGCCGCCGCGAGCGTGGTGCCCATGCGGGCAAACGGCGTGCGCACGCCGTCGACGATGTAGAGCGGTTCCTTCATGCCTTGGTCTCCTGGAGTTTGGCGGGCAGGGGTTGGTGCGGAGCCGCCGTGGCCTTGGGCCGGTTGTCGACGACCTTCTGCTCCTTGAGCGCGACGCCCACCTTCTGGAGCTCGCGCAGCTGTTCCTCGGTGTGAAAGACGATCCGGTTCGGCCGGATCTCGAAGTGGGAGTGCAGCATGTTGCTCAACTGCTGGCTCAGGGCGTCGTCCGTGGCGGCGCCGGCCTTGGTGACGTGCAGATGGATCTCGTCCAGCTCGAGCGGGTCGTCATGGATCTTGCGCAGCTCGATCTGCCAGGAGCCGATGCCGGGCATGTCGTCGAGGGCGTGCTCGAGCTCGTTGAAGTCGATGATCGTGCCCTTGATTTTCTGGAAGCGGAGCGCGCGGAAATCCGACACGCGCGAGATACGCCCCACGAGCCGCGGCATGCGCCGGCCACAGTAGGGGCAGGGCTCGTAGGTCAGGCCGTTCTCGATGTGATCGCCCGTGCGGTAGCGGAGCACGACCGTGCCGCGCTGCTCAAGCGGCGTCCAGACGATCTCGCCGCCCACGCCGTCGGGCTGGACCTTGCCGGTCTCCGGATCGATCACCTCGAAGATGCCGAGGTCGGGGAAGAGATGGTAGCCCGGCGGCGTGTGCCCGGGTGGAAACGGGCACTCCGCCCACGCCAGCTTGGCTTCCGTGAAGCCGTAGGTCGCCACCACGACGGCGTTGGGCGAACCGAGCTGCGCGCACAGTTCGGCCAGCTTGCGGCGCGTGCCGTCGGCCACTTTCTCGCCGCCGAGCAGAACGCAATTGACGCCTTCAAGGCGCAGCCCCTCCTGCACGGCCTCGGTGAGCACGTGGTAAAGGAATGTCGGCATGCCCGCGAGGACCGTCGGGCGGATTTTCTGGATCGCCCGGAGATTGCCTTCAGTGCCCATCACCTTGCCGCCGCCGGTGGAGAGGCAGAAGATGTTCCGATCGATGCCGGAATAATACATGTACCAAAACGCCAGGTGCGGCGCGAAGGGGAACATGTTCAGCATCCGGTCGGCTCTTGTGCGACCGCCCAGATCGGCGACGCGTCCGCTGCCGAGGCCGAGGTTGGCGATGTCGTGCTGGCTGTAGAGGAACGCCACGGATTCCGTGGAACGGCCCGTCGTGGCCGTCATGAAGATCGGCCGCCACTCGCGGTCGAGCTCCTCCTTCACCCGGGCCCGGCCGTGCGTCAGCGCCCGCCAGATCGTCGCCGGCCGGCGCGCCAGCACCTGCGGATCGGGCATGAGCGTGAAGTCGAGCGAGCGGCGTGGCTGCTCCGGGGTCGGCAGCAGGTCCTCCTTGGAAGTGAACGGGATTTTCGCCAAGTCCGCCACGGAGCGGATGTCGTCCGCGCCCAGGCCCGCCTGGGCGAAGACGCGCTGGTAGTGCTTGGAAAACGGCAGCACGCAGTCGCGCAGGTAGCGATGCAGCTTGCGACCCTGCAGGTCGAGCAGGGTAGCACGATCGAGGTCGTGCCAGTGTTTGGTCAGAGGGGTAAGCGACATAGCGAAAGCAGGTCGCAAAGGGGGTTTGCTTTATGTGCAAGGGGAACATGGAATGGTGATTAGCTTTATCAAGCGAAATTTCGCCATTGACGAAATTTCATTTAGACCGTTCGCTGCGAGCGTTCTCCTATCGCTAAAACGAGCATGTCCGAGTCTTGGAAAACCAAACTCCTGCGCTGGCGTTTCAACTGGTATCCGGCGTTTCGCCGCACTGGCGCCCGGGTGGTTTTCATGGCTGAGGACTTGTCGGAAATCAAAGTCTGCCTCCCCCTGAATCGCACCACCCGTAACCTGCATGGCACCATCTACGGTGGCTCGATGTATGCCGCGGTGGATCCCCTGCACGCCGTCATCGTCGCCGCGCACCTCGGGCCGGATTATCATGTGTGGATGAAGTCGGCCCGCATCGACTTCAAGCGACCGGGCCGGGGCGATCTTTACGCCCATGCCCAGATTCATCGGCAGGAACTCGATGAGATTCGCGCGGCGCTCGTGCGGCACCCCAAGCTCGACCGCGAATTCGGACTGTCTCTCGCCAACTCGGCCGGTGAGATCGCGGCGCACTTCACCCTGACCGTCCATATCCGCCGGCGCGCGAGCCACGAACCCGCCATGCACGGCGTCGTTTTCCCATGAAATCATCCCTCTCTGGCAAAGTGGTCCTCGTCACCGGCGCTTCGCGCGGCATCGGGCGGGCCATAGCCCTCACCGCCGCCCGGGCCGGCGCCAACCTCGTCATTGCCGCCAAGACCGCCGAGCCACATCCCAAGCTTCCGGGCACCATCCATACCGTCGCCGAGGAGGTGCGCGCCCTTGGTGTGCAGGCCTTGCCGCTCCAGGTCGACGTGCGCGAGGAAATCCAGGTGCAGGATGCTTTCGCCGTCATCGAAAAAACCTTCGGCCGGCTCGACGCGCTCGTGAACAACGCCGGCGCGATCAGCCTGACCAACGTCGAAAATACCCCGGTGAAACGCTTCGACCTGATGCAGGAGGTGAACGCCCGCGCCGTCTTCGTCTGCGCCAAGGCCGCCCTGCCCCTGCTGCGCCGCGCAGGCGGCGGGCACATCGTGAGCCTCTCGCCGCCGCTCAACCTCAACCCCCGCTGGCTCGCGCCGCATGCGCCTTACACGCTCTCGAAATACGGCATGACCCTGCTCTCCCTCGGCATGGCGGGCGAATTCGTGAAGGACCGCATCTCCGTCACCACGCTCTGGCCCCGTACCACCATCGCCACCGCCGCCATCGAATTCGCCGTCGGCGCCCATCTTCTCCCCCGCTGCCGCACCGCCGACATCATGGCCGACGCGACTCTCGCCATCCTCAGCACGACGGATGGCTCGCTCAACGGCCGTTGCCTGCTCGACGAGGATTTCCTGCGTTCGCGCGGCACGACGGATTTCCGCCGCTACGCTGCCGACCCGGCGCACGCGGAGGAGCTCTTCCCCGATCTTTTCATCGACCCCTGACATGTCCGCTTTCTCAAAGTCATCCATCTCGGCCGCCACTTCCACCCAGCCGCCCAGCGAGCAGAACCTCCGTTTCATCCTGGGTCTGAAACTCAACCAGCTCCGCAAGCAGCACGCCTACTCGCTCAAGGAACTCGCCGGCCGCGCCGATCTCGCCGTTTCCTATCTCAATGAGATCGAGAAGGGGAAAAAATATCCCAAGCCCGAGAAAATCCTCGCTCTGGCGAAGGCCCTCGGCACGACCTACGATGACCTCGTCTCGCTGCACTTGGGCGAGAGGCTCCATCCCCTCTCCGGCGTGCTGAAATCCGGCGTGCTGCAGGAAATCCCGCTCGAGGTCTTCGGGCTCACACCCACCGGCTTGCTCGAGATGATGGCCGCCCAGCCGGAAAAGATCAGCGCGCTCTTCGACACCTTCGTGAAGATCGCCCGCCGCTTCGACGTGACCATCGAGCATCTCCTGCTCGCCGCCATGCGATCCTATGTCGAGCAGAACAAAAACTATTCCGAGCCGGACGAGCAGCTGGCCGAGTCCTTCCGCCGGAAGCAACAATGGGGCCGCACCCCCGTGCCCGATCTCGCCCGGCTGCGGGACTTTCTCGCCCGGCAGCACGGCTACAAGATTGACGAAACCACGCTGGCGCAAACTCCTGAGCTGCGTGACCTGCGTGCCGTCACGACCGGCGGGGACACCGCCAAGCCACGCCTGCTGCTGAACGCACGCCTCGGCGATTGGCAGAAGGCCTTCCTCCTGGCGCGAGAGATCGGCTATCGCGAGCTGGGCGTGCGCGAACCGACGACCACTTCGCCCATCGTGAAAGTCGGCTCGTTCGACCAGTTGCTGAACAATTTCCGCGCCTCCTATTTCGCTGGCGCCCTGCTGATCGACCGCACGCTGCTGGTCGACGATCTGCGGGCATTTTTCAACCGCCCGCAGTGGAACGGGGCGGCGCTGGTCGCCATCAAGCAGAAGTACCAGGCGACCCCCGAGATGTTTTTCCATCGCGTCTCGCAAATCGCGCCCCGGTTCTTCGGTCTCGAGCAGATGTATTTCGTGCGCCTCGATCACCGCCGTGGCACGCCCGAAGTGCGCATCGGCAAGGAGCTCCATTACCAGCGCATGCACGCCTCGCACAGCATCGGGGTGAACGAGCACTATTGCCGGCGCTGGATCTCGCTGCGCTCCCTCTTGCAGCTCGACTCCCGGGGGCGCGGCGACAGCAGCATCCTGCCCGGAGCCCAGCGCTCCCGTTTCTACGCCACGGGGGATGAGTATTTCAGCATCTCGCTGGCCCACCCGCACAGCCTCGAGCCGGACATGAATTCCTGCGTGACGCTCGGTTTCCACATCAACGACGCACTGCGCTCCACCGTAAAATTCTGGAACGACGAAGCTCTGCCGTGGCAGGTTGTGGGCGACACTTGCGAGCGTTGCAGCATTGCCGATTGCCAGGAGCGCGTCGCCCCGCCGGCCTTGCACGAGCGCGAAGCCCGCCGCGAACATCAGCTCGAGGCGCTGAACCGGCTGGCCTCACCCACGGCCAGCTAGGTGTTTTTCTGCTGCGCGCCGGCGGCGACTCCCAGGTTAATTGGGGGACCGCACCCGGTGCGGCTGACCGCTTTGTAAGACGCGGGTAAAATCGATTTCCCGACCGGCCCGCGACTGGCGTTTGCTCCGTCGCTGCATTTCATTCCACGCGTCGCCCGCCCCAGAAGCGTGCGCCATGTTCAAGAACCCCAAGCATACTCTTCTGTTTTTCGTTCTCGTCACCGGTCTGGCCGGCCTGCTGCTCGGCTCGGGCTCCGACCGCGGCCCGCATTTCACCGCGCCGCCGATCCATCTCAAGACCGCGAGCGAACGCCAGGCCTCGCTCGAAGCATTGCGCCAGACCTGGGACGCCCGACCCGAGGCCCACTCCGCCGCCAACGAGAAGGCCGAGCGCTATTTTTTGAACCGCGTGATTTATTTTGTGCGCAGCACCCGCGGCCGCGAAATCTACGGCGACGCCTGCCGGTTCTGGAACGAGTGCTACCGCGACCACGCCACGCGCTACCGGGATTTCGTCGACGCGGAATAGGCGCCGGTGTGTGTCTTTTCCCCGGGCTAGCGAAACGCGTGCCGGAATTCTTCGGAACTCCGCCACTGGCGCCCCTGCGAGGTGGAGCGGAAGTTCGATGTCCGGGTGGGCGTATAAAAGACCTGCACGCAAAAAACCATGTCCAGGCCATGGTCGCCCCGCGTGGGGCGGACACTGCAGCCGAGATAGCTCACTTCAGGATTGAGGATGTTGGCGCGGTGCCCCGGGGAATCCATCCACGCCTGCACCACAAATGCCGCATAGCTGGTGTAATTGTGCGGCTTCAACGGCTCGAGGGTCGCGACATCGACGAAGCTGGCCTGTCCGTCCTTGGACAAAAGCCCCACGCCATGCCCCGAACTCACCTTGAGCATGGCCGTCAACGCGATGTTCTCGGCCACGTAGCGCGGATTGAGGCCCGCATACTTCACCCGGTCCAGCGGTGTGGCGACCAGCATGAAGGGATTCGTATGCGACGGCGGACGGACGGCGCCGCCGATTTCAGCCTGCAGGTCCGCGGCATCGTTGAGTTTGGCGAGAAACTTCAGCGGCGGCAGGTTGAACTGGCTCCGCACGCGGTTGGTCTCGTGGAATATCGCCGCCGCCAGCAATCCGCGGTCGAGATGGGCGGCTTCCAATTGCGCATTCAAACCCGGTTGTCCCGCAAACTCGGTCTCGCGCATGGCCATCAGATCCCGCGCCGGCAGCCAGCCTGCCGCGGTCAGCGCCCCAAGCGCCAGGATCGCGCGTCCCAATTTCATGGGTGTGTTTTTTAACCTGGCTCCAGAGACTGACGAGCAGAAAAGCCTTACCCAGCTATCGCGGCTGCGCGCAACCCGGGGAGCGCGACGAAACACGTCCCCCGTTCAGAGAATGCCGCGCTCAATCCACTCGTGCTCGCCCTGAATCACCTGTTGGGCGAGGTCGTAACCCTGTTGATCGGCGTTGGTCGAGATTCCGGAAAAATTCTGCCGGACGCGCATCAACGCCTGCGCCCGGAAGTCATCGACCAGCCCGAGCACTTTGACCTCGGGCTCGCCGTCCCGGAGGAGCTTCTGGGCATAGACACAGGCGGCCGCGACGGCGAAGAGATCGGCGCCGATGTCGGCCAGCCGGCCGAGCAACACCTGACGCTGCTCCAGTTTCGGACCGAATTTCACCATCTGGTGGAAAAGCGTGCGCGCCATCCGGCGCGACAGACCGGCCACCTCGGTGAAATGCGCGGCGAGGCGCGGATGCATGTCGGCCGGAGCGGAGCCGCCGAACGGCAGCCACTGCCGCGGATACCACCACAGGTAGAACCCGGCGGCCTTGAACGCACTGGCCAGGCGCTCGCCCCATGGCCGCTCGGTGTTGAGTGCGATGCCGGCGATCTCGAGATGCGGATCCAGCGCCTCGCGCATGATGAACAGGCGCATGATCTCGGACGAGCCCTCGAAGATGGTGGTCACGCGGTTGTCGCGCATCATGCGCTCGACCGGATAGGGTTTCTCGCCGCGGGCCTTGAGCGACTCGACGGTCTCGTAGCCGCGGCCGCCGCGGATCTGCATGACGTCGTCGAGGCACCTCCACGCCTTTTCCGTGCCCCAGAGCTTGCACATCGCCGCCTCGAGGCGGATATCGGCCTGCTTGTCCCGGTCGACGATGCGCGAAGTGACGAGCAGCATTGCCTCCATGGCGAAGGCGTGCGCGGCGATGCGTCGGATTTTTTCGGCGATGGCCGCGTGCTGCCCAAGCGGCACGCCCCACTGGATGCGCTCCCGGCCCCACTCGCGGGCGATTTGCAGGGACTTTTTCGCCATGCCGATGGAGGAGGCGGGAATGGAGAGACGGCCGGCGTTGAGCGTGGAGAGCGCGACCTTCAGGCCGCGACCCTCGCCGCCGACGATGTTGGCCTTCGGGACGCGGACGCCCGTGAACTTGATGACGCCGTTGTAGAGCGCGTGCAGGCCCATGAACTGGCAGCGGTGCGAGACCTCGATGCCCGGCGCCTTTGCCTCGACGACGAAAGTGGTGATCTGCGTGCGCGGCTTGCCGTCGACCATTTTGTCCGGTGTCTTGGCCGCGACGATGAGCAGGCCGGCCTCGGTGCCGTTGGAGCACCAGAGCTTCTCGCCCGTGATCAGGTAATCGTCGCCGTCCGGCACGGCCTCGGTCCGGAGCCGCGCGGGATCGGAGCCGACGGTGTTCTCCGTCAGGGCGAAAGCCGACAGCTCGCCACCGGCCACGCGCGGCAGGAATTTGCGCTTCTGCTCCTCGGTGCCGAACAGCAGCACCGGCTGGCCCACGCCGACCGATTGGTGGACCGAGAGGTGCGAAAAGACATTCATGCAGTGGCTCGCGATGAGCATGCAGGCGCGGCAATACGTCGTCTGGGAGAAACCGAGGCCGCCGTAGGTCTGCGGAACCTTGATACCATAGGCGCCCAGCCGCGCGAGCCCCTGGCGAACGGCCAACGGAATCTCGCTGGTGCGGTCGATTTCGTCGGCGTCAACGTTGGCCGTCAGGAAGGCGGCAAGATCGGCGAGGAACCGGTCGGCGCGCACCTTCTCTGCTGCGTCGATTTCGGTGACCGGGTAAAGCTTGCCCGGCGTCCACTTGCCCATGAAGAGATTCGCCACGAAGCTGAGATCGTCGTGCGATTCACGCGCCGCCTCGGTGACTTGCAGGGCGGCGCGCTGCCCCTCGCTCATCTTCGACATGTCGATGACGGACTTGGGTTCGTCGTTTTTCGGGGCGGAGGGTTCGGTGGCAATGGACATGTAGGATGGCGCGGGAAGCGCGGCGGGGTGAGTAGCAGGCCCGGACTAAAGCCCCGGCGTATGACACAGTCAACCGACGCAGGGCCGACCCCACAATTAACACTTCGGGCACTCCGGTCCTTGAGTAACCTTAATCGCGCAGGCGCTTGCAATCGCGCCCAGCTGTGGCAGGTTGCCCGGTCCCTGTTCTTTGACGGTGCACCCTCATGGTCACCCGTCGCTTCCCATTTTCTGGGGGTGTTCCGGATTCGACCCTTGGTTGGAGTGCGCAGCTGCCTGTCGAGAGTCGGGGGCCTCTCGTTAATCCCCCTTCGAAAAAACAAACGGCAACAACGAAGAAATGCTAATGGCCGCCTAAGTGCGGTCACGTTCCCACTCCGACTCCTGCTAGGGGCTGGGAACGTCGACAGCAGGAATAGCGGTGAGGGCCGTCGTGACCTCACCGCCGTATCTTCAACCACGGCTGGCCAAGGGAGGAGCGCGCGTCCACGCGCCTTCCGCGGCGAGATCCAAAGCGACGCTATATAGGTAGATGCGGCGCGCGAAGGCCCGGGGCACAGGGGTTCAACTCCCCTCACCTCCACCATTTAACTCGTTTGAATAAAATGTTTTAAGTTTTCAGCGAAGCTCAGTTGCCAGTTGACGCGGCAACCTAAGCATGAATCACACAAAGTTTGTCATCAGTCGCTTCGAAAATCGAAACGGCATTTGCTCGTGGCGCCCATGACATCCTGTCCACTTTCCATCTCGCTACGGACGGCCACAACCGCCGGGAAATCCCCCGCGACGCGGCCGATTTTCTGCGCCTCCTTGAAGTCCGGCATGCTCGCCTGATGCATGACCGGCTCGATATTGGACCGGGCCGTTTCAAGGAGACGGCGAATCGCGTCGGGATCCGGGAATTCGTGACGCCCGAATTGGTGCGAGGCACGTTGCGGCAGGCGTTCGAGGTCGGTCGGCATCTGGCCCAACCTGCCGCCCGTGGCGCTTTCATGATGTTCATTGTGGCGGAGGTCCACCCCTTCAACGACGGCAACGGCAGGCTGGCGCGGTTGTTTCTCAATGCCGAGCTGACGGCCGGTGACTGCGGCCGGCTCATCGTGCCGACCTCGTTGCGGGTCGATTATCTGGCGTGCTTGGAGGCGCTGACCGTCGGGGGAAATCCGGAACCGTTTGTCGGCCTTATCTCCCGGTTGATCCGTTTTTCGGCGGACCTTCCTTGCGGCTCATGGGAGCAAAGCGTAACGGCCTTGGAAAAATCCGACGCGTTGAAGGACGCCCCCGCCGGTTCATGGGGCATTGCGAGCGCCATGCTGCAATAATGCGCTCGGACAGCCGCAGCCCAAGCGTTAAGCTTGTCTGCGGGAGCTTCTACTTGCAGCCTCGTGTTTCGTGAGACGCTACTTTCGTCCATTAAGGCAGAACTCCCTGTTCGCATCAGCAATTCATCTGCTGACTGTCCTTCTGGTCTTTGCCTCATCGCTTTTAGCTGCCGAGAGAGAGAACACTAAAGAACTTGAGGCAAAAGCCATCGCTGGCGATGCGCAGTCACAATATTTGATGGGATTGGGCAATCTGCCGTTAACGAAAAAAGAAACTGAGCAAAACCTTGAAGATGCATACGCGTGGTTGAGGGCAGCAGCGGCTCGCGGCCACTACCGAGCAGCTTCCGAGCTCGACTTCGTGAATCTGGCACTTGAACGAACTGAACGAACTGAAAAAGCAAAAACTCGCTACCAAGAAATATCAGCGCTCATAAATCGCAGACCGCGTGAGGAACTGACGTATCGTCTGATTGCCAATCCCGCTGTCGGCTATAGATTTTACGCCTCAAGTCGATGGAGGGAACCAAAGACTGAAGGCAATACTGTTACTCTACAGCTTAAGACAGGAGGAATCGCTTGGCTCATGCTCGACCCTTGCACGCGCGAGGATGATAAAGATCTACGCAAGCGGATTGACTCTCCTGATCCCGTGCTAGCGATGTATTGGGTCGAAGTGATGAAGAAACAATTTGGTGATGCTCAGCTCAAAAAGCACGGTCCGTCAGATGGGTCGTTGAAAGGAAGATATTATATTGTGGCCACCATCCCGGCCGACAAAAAATACCATACGCGAACTTCACTCATTGTCACGTGGCCTGGAGTTGATAGGCTAATTACGTTACAGTTCATCACATTCGAAGAAAATACTCAAAGCGAGATCGACGACTTCATTGGCCTAGCCGAGACATACAGTTACACCCCACCGGATCTAGCAAAGGCACGGGAAGATTTCGTGAAAGAACTTCGTTCGAAAAAATGAAAACCCATCTGTGCCGATTCCTATTCGCGAGCATCGTGTTATGGCTGCTTCCGCTCCAGGTGCAGGCGATACCGGACTGGATGCCGGGTAAAAACCTCGTGATATCTCGAAGAATCAATTCTTGGAACTCGGACAACAAATCGAAAGTGACCATCGATCTTCAGCGGTCGGGTATTTTCAAGGCGAAGCTGGCCGGTGAGAGCGAGGAATCAGCGCTTCTGGCGCTGACGGGCAAGATTACTAACCACTCTGATGACACGGTGTCCTCCATCGTGGTCGATTACATCGTGTCGAACAAGAAGACGAACACGGAAGTGGTTCGGCTTCGGCTAGCGCTTGCGGTTGATGTCTATAAGACCGCGACTATCCAATTCAAAAATGCTTTTAAAACCCGCTCGTATGCTTGGGAAAATGGGCAGGTGGTTGGAGTTCCATATACCTCGAATAAAGATAAAGCGGTCGTTCTTGAAACCGTAAAAGCGGCGGTGGAACAGCTCGGTGACGACTACCAATGGTCGTATGAGTTTGTGGCTGCGATGCCGCAGGCGATTGTGTCCGCAAAAGGTGACGACGCTTACCGGGCAATGAACGTTGACCAAGTCCTGGTAGAAGTTGTGCCATAATGGCAGGCCGCTAGAGGCTTCAGACATCGCGAAGTTGAATGAGTTTTTCGCCTGTTTTAGCCGACGCGACAGCTATCCCCCTTTGGTTCAATGTGGCAACGACTGCAAAAACCGGACCTGCGTCTCGCAAACACTTTCAGCGAGCGAATCTGGCAAATGGAAGAACGCCGGCCGGGCAACTTCCCCGAATTTAGGTCGAATGAACCGCTGCAAATCTATTCGGACTATTCAGGGTCGCATTGCGGTGCGCGTTTCGATGCCTATTCGTATTTGCTGGTTCAATCGGCCGGCTTCGCTCAATGGGAGCAGGATCGTCGCAGCATTCGCCAAGCCTACGGGATGGAGCGTCGGCGCTTTGCCTACAAGGCGCTGAACGATCAGGTCCGGGCGAAAGCACTGTGGCCTTGGCTCGTCGCTGCAGATGACTTGCCGGGTTTGCTTGTCACTGTGTTGATCGACAAATCGTTGGGTAGCCTTTTCCCCCCGGCGGACTTCGTCACGCTCAAGACCCTGTTCCCCGAATTCAGCGCGGTGAAGCCGGCAACCATCGAGAGGATTTTCCGGGTGTGTCATTTTCTTTCGATGTTTGTGGCCGGCCTGTCAGCGCCGGGTCAGCACCTCCATTGGGTTTCCGACGAAGACGAGATCGCGGCCAACGAATCACGCCTGCAGCTCCTAGCATGGACCTTCACGCAGGTCTGCACCATGTATCTCGGCCGTGTTCCCGCTCATGTCGGCTGCGACACGACGGGTTCCGATGACGGATCTTTGCAACTCGAAGATTTGGCCTCCTTGCCAGATTTGGTAGCCGGGGCTCTGACGGAAGTGCAGACGCAACAAATCATTTGTCGGTCGATGCCGGAGAGCCACACGCCCACGCCGATTCCGGCGTCGATTTCCCCGAAAGCGCAACCACTGCTCCATTGGCTTTCTTTGCCCGACCGCGCTCTGCGGCGAATGGTGTTCGCCGTCTGGCCTGCGCCAAACGACATGCTCTACATGAACAAAATCGTATTTTTGAATGGGCTGCCGGACGGTGGCGTTTTGGGCGAGGCACCGGCCTGATCGCCGCCGGCTGGATGGCAGGACATGGCAGGGTTGACGCGGGCGGTGGCCGGTTGCTATACAACCTGCGCGAGACCTGAAGAACGGTCGGAATGCAAGCCGCGCCTCGGTGCTTTATGTGTCGCCCGACTTAGATCAATTCAGGTTGCCCAAAGGTTGCCAAAAAATCTGTTTTGGCTTTCACTTTGCTGCACGACGGTGCAGTTCGTTTCCCGTTCTTAAATAATAACCATTAACTAAGTCCGCGTTTTTCTCGAGTTGTGTCCGTCAAGTTCTGCAAAAGTGGATCGGTGGTTTGGTGGCTTGGCGGGATAAAGAGGTTTATGGGATGGGGTGCAGGGGAAGGGGCGTCAGCCCCTTCCCCGCTCTGGATGGGATTAGGCGGCTTGGGGTTGA
>JACPIS010000039.1 GCA_016187925.1 Opitutia bacterium
AATCCGTTTCCCAGCCGCTCTTCACCGGCATCATGGCGATCGACTCCATGATCCCGATCGGCCGCGGCCAGCGCGAGCTCATCATCGGCGACCGCGGCACCGGCAAGACCACCATCTGCATCGACACGATCATCAATCAGGCCCGCATCAACAAGGTCGGCCTCGCGTCGGGCGACAAGAGCTTCCGCCCCGTCTACTCGATCTACGTCGCCGTCGGCCAGAAGCAGTCGAACATCGTCCGCACCCTCGGCGCCCTCGAGGCCGCCGGCGCGCTCGAATACACCATCATCGTCGCCGCGCCCGCCGCCGACAACCCCGCCAACCAGTACCTCGCGCCGTTCTCCGGCGCGTCCATCGGCGAGTGGTTCATGGAAAACGGCATGGATGCGCTCATCGTTTACGACGATCTCTCCAAGCACGCCGTCGCCTACCGCCAGATTTCGCTCATCCTCAAGCGCCCTTCCGGCCGCGAGGCGTATCCGGGCGACGTGTTCTATCTCCACTCCCGCCTGCTCGAGCGCGCCGCGCGCCTCGACGGCAAGGGCTCGCTCACCGCGCTCCCCGTCATCGAGACCCAGGCGGGCGACGTCTCGGCCTACATCCCGACGAACGTCATCTCTATCACCGACGGCCAGATCTTCCTCGAGACCGATCTCTTCAACCAGGGCATCCGCCCCGCCGTCTCGGTCGGCCTCTCCGTCTCGCGCGTCGGCTCCGCCGCGCAGATCAAGGTCACCAAGCAGGTCGGCGGCAAACTCAAGGGCGAGCTCGCCCAGTTCCGCGAGCTGGCGGCCTTCGCGCAGTTCGGCTCCGACCTCGACGCCAAGACCAAGGCCACCCTCGACCGCGGCTCGCGCATCGTCGAGCTCTTCAAGCAGCCGCAGCTCAACCCGCTCTCCATCGAGGTGCAGGCCTCCATCCTCTGGGCGCTCCAGAAGAGTTATTTCGACTCCATCGAAGTCCGCAGCGTCGTCGGCGCCGCGAACTCGCTGAAGGAGTTCCTCATCTCCCGCAAGGACGCGCTCCTCACCACCATCCGCACGAAGGCCGCGCTCGACGCCGAGATCGAGGCCGGCCTCAAGACCGCGTGCGACGAGTGGAAGTCCACCTTCGCCGCGAAATAATTTCAGAGTTACGATTTACGAATTACGATTTGACCGAACCCACCCGCCCGCAGCAATCGCCCCGCCCGATTCCGCCTCCGGTTCCCTCCAATCTGAAATCATAAATCTGAAATCGTAAATCCACATGGCTTCCCTCCGCGACATCCGCCGGCGCATCAAGTCGGTCAAGAACACCCGCCAGATCACGAAGGCGATGGAGCTGGTCGCCGCGTCGAAGATGAAGAAGGCGCAGCAGGCCGCCCTCGCAGGCCGGCCCTACGCGCAGCTCATGGCCGACATGCTGGCGTCCCTCGCGGACCGCGTCGACGAGTCGCTCCATCCGTTCCTGGTAAAGCGCGAGGTCAAGACGCGCGGCATCCTGCTCGTCACGTCCGACAAGGGCCTCTGCGGCCCGCTCAACGCGAATCTCTTCAAGCTCGTCCTCGACATCCGGACGCCGGCCAAGTTCGTCGCCATCGGCCGCAAGGGCGCGCAGTTCCTCGGCCGCGCCAAGCGCGACATGGTCGCCGAGTTCAGCGTGCACGACCGCGTGCCGTTCTCCGAGGTGAAGGTCGCCATCGAGTTCATGATGCAGATGTATCTCGAGGGCACGATCGACACGCTCGAGGTCATCTACCCGCGCTTCAAGAACACACTCGTGCAGGAGCCCACGGTCCGTCCGCTGCTCCCGCTCACCACCGTCAAGGACTTCATCTCGCATCTGCGCGCCGAGTCCGACCACGTCAAGTTCACCGACGCGCGCGACCTGCTCTTCGAGCCAAGCGCGCAGGAAGTGCTCGAGGCGCTGCTCCCGTTCTACATCAACCGCTACGTCTACCAGCTCATCCTCAGCGCCAAGGCCTCCGAGCACAGCGCGCGCATGGTCGCCATGAAGACCGCGAAGGACAACGCCACGAAGCTGATCGGCGATCTCACTCTCGAATACAACAAGGCCCGCCAGGCCGGCATCACGCAGGAAATCCTCGAGATCGCCGCCGCGTCGTTCTCCTCCAACTGAATTTAAACCTCCCCAACCCGCCCTCGCCTCCTCATGAGCAACCAAGGCAAAATCGTCCAAGTCATCGGCGCCGTCGTCGACGTGCAGTTCGCCGGTAGCACCATCCCGCCCATTTACCAGGCGCTCACCTGCGAGTTCGCCGTCGCCGGCAAGAAGGAAGTGCTCACCCTCGAGGTGCAGCAGCACCTCGGCGAAGGCCTCGTGCGCGCCATCGCGATGTCCTCCTCCGAGGGTCTCGTGCGCGGCATGCCCGTCATCGACACCGGCGCCCCGATCTCCGTCCCGGTGGGCGAGGGCGTCCTCGGCCGCATCTTCGACGTCACCGGCACGCCGGTCGACGGCAAGGGCCCCGTGCCCTTCCAGAAGAAATACCCGATCCACCGCCCGGCCCCCACGCTCGCCGAGCAGGACACCAAGTCCGAGATCCTCGAGACCGGCATCAAGGTCATCGACCTCATCTGCCCCTTCATCAAGGGCGGCAAGGCCGGCGCGTTCGGCGGCGCGGGCGTCGGCAAGACCGTCGTCATTCTCGAACTCATCAACAACATCGCCAAGGCGCACGGCGGCTTCTCCGTCTTCGCCGGCGTCGGCGAGCGCTCGCGCGAGGGCAACGACCTTTACCACGAAATGTCCGACGCGGGCGTCATCAACCAGAAGGACATCTCCAAGTCCAAGGTCGCGCTCGTCTACGGCCAGATGAACGAGCCCCCGGGCGCCCGCATGCGCGTCGCGCTCTCGGCCCTCGCGATGGCCGAGTATTTCCGCGACGAGAAGAACCAGGACGTGCTGCTCTTTATCGACAACATCTTCCGCTTCTCGCAGGCCGGCTCCGAGGTGTCCGCGCTCCTCGGCCGCTCGCCCTCCGCCGTCGGTTACCAGCCGACCCTCGCCAACGAGATGGGCATCCTCCAGGAGCGCATCACGTCGACGAAGAAGGGCTCCATCACCTCCGTGCAGGCCGTCTACGTGCCCGCGGACGATCTCACCGACCCGGCCCCGGCGAACACCTTCGCCCACCTCGACTCCACCATCGTGCTCGAGCGCTCCATCGCCGAGCTCGGCATCTATCCCGCAGTCGATCCGCTCGCGTCCGTCTCGAAGGCCCTCCAGTCCGACGTCGTCGGCGACGAGCACTACAAGGTTGCCCGCGAGGTGCAGCGCGTCCTTCAGCGCTACAAGGATCTGCAGGACATCATCGCCATTCTCGGTCTCGATGAGCTCTCCCCCGAGGACAAGCTCACCGTCTACCGCGCCCGCAAGCTCCAGCGCTTCCTGTCGCAGCCGTTCTCCGTCGCGGAAGTGTTCACCGGCACGCCCGGCAAATACGTTCCCGTCAAGGAGACCGTCCGCGGCTTCAAGATGATCCTCGACGGCCAGCTCGACGACGTCGCCGAGACCGACTTCTACATGAAGGGTGGCATCGACGAGGTCCTCGCCGCCGCCGGGAAAAAGTAACCCGCGCTGCGCGCGAAGTAACAAATTCCAAGTAACAAGAGCCCAAGCGATCCTTCCTGATACTTGATCCTCGTTACTTAATACTTCTCTCCGATGCCTCTCACCCTCGAAATCGTCACCCCGGAAGCGAAAGTATATTCCGACACCATCGACTCCGTCGTCATCCCGACGGTCGAGGGCGAGATCGGCATTCTCCCGGGCCACATCCCGCTGCTCACGCAGATCGCCCACGGTGAACTCCGCGTCACCAAGGGCGCCGAGACGCAGTTCCTCGCCATCAGCGGGGGCTTCGCCGAGGTCGACGATCATTTCGTCCGCATGCTGGCCGAGTCCGCCATCACCGAGGAGAAGATCGACGAGACCGCCGTCGAGGCCGCCATGAAGCGCGCCGAGCAGGAGATCAAGGACGCCAAACACCTTGATCCCCAGCAGCTCGAGCACCTCCAGAGCCTCATCCGCTACTCGGGCGTGCAGCTCGCCGTCAAACGCCGGCGGAGGTAATTTTCGCCCCGGTCGCCACTCTGTGGTTTGACCCGGGGCCTTTTTCTGATTCAGTTCTGATACTCAGTCTCAACCGCAATGTCTGCCTCCTCCCGCCACCTCTCACCCCTCTGCCAGTTGCCTGCTGGCGTGACCGGTCGGGTGTGCGAGCTGACGGGTGATGAGAGTTTCTGCCAGCGCATTCGCGAGATGGGCTTTGGCGAAGCGGCGTTGGTCACGAAAATTTCCGGCACCACCACCAGTCTTTGCCTCGTGAATGGCACCCGCCTCGCGCTCAACCACAGCGCCGCCCGGAGCATTCTCGTCGAGCGTCTGCCCGACGGCGCCAAGTGAGAAGGAAGCGTCTCCTGTGCCTGTCATTCTGAGCGAAGCGAAGCATCCACTGCCTTGCGCGCTGCGTTCGTCCGGCTGGATCCTTCGCTTCGCTCAGAATGACACCCAACGACGCGTGTCCCCACGCGTGCGCCGCCGGCTTTTCCCCGCGTGAATCTTCCTTCCCACATCACACTGCCCGCCAGCAAGCGTCCGGCCGGCAGCACATTTCGCGCTCCCGTCTACGCGCTCGTCGGCAACCCGAACTGCGGCAAGACCACGCTCTTCAACGCCCTCACCGGCCTCCGCCAGAAAGTCGGCAACTACCCGGGCGTCACCGTCGAGAAGAAGATGGGCGAGACCTACTCGCAGCACGGCCGCCCCATCAAGATCATCGATCTGCCCGGCGCCTACTCGCTCGCCGCGCGCTCGCCCGACGAGGCCGTCACGCGCGACGTGCTGCTCGGCCGCCGCGAGGACACACCGCAGCCCGACCGCATCATCTGTGTCGTCGACGCCTCCAACCTCGAGCGCAACCTCTACCTCGTCCACCAGCTCCTCGATCTCGGCCGCCCGGTCATCGTCGCCCTCAACATGATGGACGTCGCCGCGTTCGCCGGCATGAGGATCGATCCGAACAGGCTCGAACACACCCTCGGCGTCCCTGTCATCCCCTGCGAAGCCGTCCACGGCCGCGGGCTCGTCGAGCTCCGCCTCGCGATGAGCCGCATCGAGTCCCCGCTGGCCCGGCACCGCTGGGACATCCCGGCCCCGATCGCGCCAGCCGTCGCCGAATTGCAGGCGTCCCTGGCCGACAACGACGACCGTCCGCCGCTCGTCGCCCGCGCCGAGGCACTCCTGTTGCTCACCGATTTCGACACCGTGCGCGTCGCCGGCTCCCGCCAGCTCTCCACCCGCACCCACGAACTGCTCGACCACTGGCGCGACCGCTGGTCGTCCGAGGGCACCGACTGGTCCGGCGAACTCATCCGCAGCCGCTACGCCGCCATCCGCGAACTCTGCGCAGGTGTCATCCTCCGCGGCCGTGACCAGGGTCCGTCTCGCTCCGACCGCATCGACGCGGTGCTCTGTCACTCGTTCTGGGGCTGGCTCGTCTTCGCCGCCATCATGGCGGTGATGTTCTTCTCCATCTTCACGCTCGCCGAGTATCCGATGAACTGGATCGACGCTCACGTCGCCGCGTTCGGTGGCTGGGTGAAAGGTGTCATGTCGCCCGGTGACCTGCGCGACTTGCTGACCGACGGCGTCATCGGCGGTGTCGGCGGCATCGTGGTTTTTCTGCCGCAGATCCTGATCCTGTTCTTCTTCGTCGGCCTGCTCGAGAGCACCGGCTACATGGCGCGCGCCGCGTTCATCATGGACCGGCCGATGAGCAAGGTCGGGCTCAACGGCCGCTCGTTCATCCCGCTGCTCGGCTCCTACGCCTGCGCCATCCCGGGCATCATGGCCACCCGCACCATCGAGAACGCCAAGGACCGGCTCATCACCATCCTCGTCGCGCCGCTGATGAGCTGCTCCGCGCGCCTGCCGGTCTACCTGCTGATGATCGCCACGCTGCTGCCCGGCGACGCCGTACCCGCCGGCCGGAAGGCGGGCATCATGCTCCTCATGTATGCGCTCGGCACCTTCGGCGTGTTCGGCTTCGCGTGGCTGTTCAAGCGCGTGCTCTTCCAGGGAGGCGTGCCGCACATGATCATGGAGCTGCCGCCCTACCAGCCCCCGCGCTTCCTCGACATTGCCCGCCACATGTTCGAGCGCGCGTGGCTCTTCCTCAAGAACGCCGGCACCATCATCCTCGCGATCTCGATCGTCCTCTGGTTCCTCACCACTTATCCGAAACACCCCGATCCCGCCGCCACCGCCACCGAACAGATCGCGCACAGCTTCGCCGGACGCGCCGGCCATGTGCTCGAGCCGGTCATCAAGCCGCTCGGCTTCGACTGGCGCATCGGCATCGGTCTCGTCACCTCCTTCGCCGCTCGCGAGGTCTTCGTCAGCTCGATGGCCGTCATCTTCGGCGTCGAGGGCGCGGACGACAACACCGCGCCGCTGCGCGATGCCCTGCGCGGTGCGACCTGGCCCGGCGGAGCGCACCTGTTCACCCCGCTCGTTTGCCTTACGCTCATGGTGTATTACGTTTTCGCCATGCAGTGCATGAGCACCCTCGCCGTCGTAAAGCGCGAAACGAACTCCTGGCGCTGGCCGCTGTTCCAGATCGCCTACATGACCGGCACCGCATGGCTCGTGTGCTTCGTCATCTACCAAACCGGCCGCGCCCTCGGCTTCTGATTCTTAACCACTAATACCCGCTAAGGTCTCACTGATCCCACCCCATTAGTGTCTGATTAGTGTCACTTAGTGGTGCCCGATGTCTTCCTCCGTCCAAACCCTCATCGCCCTCGGGATCGTCGCGCTGGCCGCCGCGTTCCTGCTACGGTCGTGGCTCCGGAAGAAGAAATCCCCCGGCTGCGGCGGCGAATGCGGCGCCGTCAGCCCGGAGATCAGAAAACTTCAGGCCAAACTGAAGCGCTGAATCCGTCGCGGTGCAGCAGGGGCAGCCGAATGGGGGCAACCCGAATCTGACCCTTTCCTGAATACCTGTTGCTCGACCCGGGGCCAGTGAAAGAAGATGCGCATGGCGGCACGGCGGACCTACCCGACCGCGGCTAGACAAAATTCCACTCCAGCCACTAGTTTGCCCGCCGGTCCGTGTGTTCCAGGATTTCCGCGAGAGTCCGGGCAAAATCAGGTGAGGAAACAGGAATAGACTGCGACCGAAAGAGGGCGACGGCGCGGCGGCCGGCCTCCAGTTCGCCAATGGTGCGTTCGACTTCGGTGAAGGCTATGCCGGCTGTCTCCGCAGTCGCATGGTGAAGGGCACCCGGCGTCACTCGCCCGAGGGTGATCGCAGCACTAATCCGGCGCGCGCAGCGACACGGCGCGGCGGGGGCGACGAGTCCGCAGGAACGGCGGGTGAAGTCCTGCACCCGCGTCCGGGCCCGCTCAAGCCGTTTGCGGAAGGTGGCCGCCGGTATGCCCAACACCCTGGCGGCCTCGCGATGGTCGAACTCCAGGATCTCGCCCAAGATATACGACGCCCGGTGCGACCGATCCAGACACAGGAGCATGGCGAGCGAGCAGCCGGTTTTCACTTCGTGCAGGAGAAGGTTGTAATCCGGTTGCTGCCGCAGGCTCCGCGTCGGCTCCTGCTGCCCGGCCAGCAGGTCATCGGAGAAGGCTTCGAACGTGGCCGTGGAGCACTCGGCCCGGCTCCGCCGAAAATCCAACAGGTGCCGGATCGCGACGCGATAGGCCCAGGTTGTAATCCGGCTGTCGCCACGGAACGTAGCAAGGCGGGTGACCAGCTTGACCAGGATTTCCTGGCAGGCGTCCTCCGCATCCTGCCGGTGCCAGAGCATCCGCACGCAAAGTGCGAACAGGCCGGGCTGCATCCCTTGCACCAGTGTGGTCAGGGCCGTCCGATTGCCGGCCTTGGCCTGCGCGACCAGCTCGTCGTGGATGGGGGACATGTCGGGGGCTCAGGCGGGTCGCTCCAGGATGGATTTGAGCAGCGTGAGCTCCTCCCTAATGACGGCGGAGAAGCGCTCGATGCCGGCGGCCAGCATTTCCGGAGGCAGCGGCGGGGCAAAGAAAAACTGCACATTGGTGCGGCCAGCGTTTTCGGCGATCACGCGCGAGCAGGCTTTTTCGGTGGTGCCGTCCGGAAAGCACATCAGCCAGTCCACGATTCCGCTGTGGCGTTCGGCGATGACCTCGAGTCCGATCGGCACCGGGCCGGCGGGGGTTTCATACTGCGCCCCGGTGGGCGTGACCTGCTTGAATGCCTTGGTCCAGGCCGGCAGGGTGCGCCGATCGCTCACGTAGTCGAAGACCTGGGCATGGGGGCGGTTGATACTGATGCTTTCGAGGATGTAGGTTTTGGTCATGGGAGTGGGTTTCATCACATTGGACGGAAACCCACCGGGGCGTGTGACCGGAAATTGACGAAAAGCGCATTGCGCGCCCCTGCGGGCTGGCTGGTGACAGCTAGACTCAAGGACGCTGGAGGTGGGCTTGCAGGACTGTTACGCCGTCTGCTTCCTCCCTCCACTCCGCTCCAGTCTGTTAGGTGGCGAGCGGGCCGGGCGGACGGTCTGCACGGCAAGGCTTCCGCGCGGAAAGCGGCGAGGAGTGGTCTGTCCGCCGGTGTTAGCAGTCACTCAGAACTGACCCACCTTCAGGCGTTCAGATTTACCCCACCCCGGCAAGCGCTCGGGGACCTCGTAGGCAGAACATAGACTGAGTGGATGACTGTCGTAATGGTAACCAATCCGACGGCTACGACGCTGGTGACGACAGACGAGAAGCGAGACCGTGTCGTCGTAAGATCACGCCGGTGGTACGCAGGAAGGGTTGGCGGCCGCGCTCAGCCGAGCGGCTGGACGCCGAGGGTGCCGACGAGTGAGTCGTAATACTCCTTCGTCGCCACGCGCGCCGCCTCCGCTTGCGCCGCGGCGAGCCGGTCGCGCAGGGCGAGGCGCTCCACCACGTCGGCGTTGGCCGGCTCGGCGAGGAAGGCCGTGAGCGTCTGCACGTGCCGCTGCCAGAGGGCACGGTCGGCCGCCTGCTTGGCGGCGAGGCGGGCGGCATACCAGTCGCTCGCGAGCAGGTTCTCGCGGCTGAAAAGCGTGCGCACCTCCGGCGCGTCGAGCCCGTGGCCGGCGGCGGTCCGGCCGTGGGCCATGATCTCGAGCAGCGCGCGCAGCGGCGGGCAGGAGAGGGAGATCGTGCCGTCGGCAAAATAGCTCTGGGCGACGCGCTCGTGCGTGGCGCAGATGTTGTCCATGCCGTCGGCGAACACCGCGCGGTCCTGCAGCTCGGGCCGCAGCATCTCGTCGGTGAAGATCGAGTGCGGGTGCGTGAACACGCGGCCGAGGAACACGCGCCCGAACTTCGCCGTGATGCGGTAACCGAGGCGGCTGGCCAGCACGCGGCGGCCCTCCCATTCGAAATCCTCGCACTTTTCGAGGTAGCCGTGCTGGATAAGGAACGCGGGCTCGCGCTCCGCGGGCGTCATGCGGCACCACACCTCGGGCACGAGCAGGCTGACATCGTGATTCACGCGCATCTTCGGGCCGACGTAGCCGGCCGCGGACAGGAACGCCGGATGCCCCGTCAAAATCTGCGAGACGAGCGCGGCGTTCAGGTCGATGAGGGTCGGCAGGGCGTTGAACGGCCCCTTGGTCAGCGCGCCTTCGGAGCCGGCGCCGGTGGTCGAGGGCGACTTGCCGGTCATCGAGCTGATATACTCCATGAACAGCTCCGGCAGCTCGAGGTGGTGCAGCGGGTTGAACACCGCGAGCGGGCGGATGTTGGCCTGCGGCTCGGGCGGGTTGTTGCGCCGGCCGGGCACGAGCGCGTCCACCGGCGTGAGCACCGGCGCGTCTGCCGGCAGGCGGCGGAACAGCCGCGCGCCCATGCGCGCGAGGTGCGCGCCGCGGGCATCGACCACGTCGGGTCGCACCTGCAGGTAGCGCGGATTCTTCGACGGCTTGCCGTTGACGAGCCGGGGATGCGCCGACGAGACGAAATACCGCGGGCCGGCGAGGCCGTCCGCCGCGGCGCGCACGAGCGACTGCATCGGCGCCGTGAATTTCGCGAAGCCGATCGCCTCCTCGATCAGGTCGTGGGCGTCGTCGCGGGTGAGTGGTTCGAAGTTCGAGATGAAGTTGCCGGACTGCGCGATCTCGCGCTCCGTGAGCCGGTCGTAGCCGCGATGAATGGCGTCGTCTGGCCGCTGGAAGAGCCGCTGCTCGCAGTTCAGCACGAACTTCTGGGAGAATCCGGCGCGGGTGGGCGCGGCCGCGCCGAGCGCCGCCGCGGGCACGACGACGGAGGCCGTGATGTCGTCCTCCATCTGCACCTTGGCCGCCGGGTGGAAGTCCTCGCGCAGGCCGAAGACGCGCCACGCGCCGTCGGTGTCGAAGCCGATGCGCAGGTAGCTGGCGGTGAGCTTGCGGTTGTCGCACTTCAGCTCGTTGCCCGGGTTGCCGTTGATGATGTCGACGGAGAAATGCGCGCGCCAGCGCTCGCCCCACGCGGCAGCGTAGTGGCGCTTCACCACGAACACGATTTCCTTCACGTATTGCGGGATGGCCCGGAGCCAGGCGTTGTATTCCTCGGAATACTCGTGGTCAGCGGGCGTGAGGAGCTTGATGACCGAGCCGAGCGAGCGTTCGGGGCTGAGGATGGGGCGGGGGTCGCTGCCGCGGCGCGCCGGATCGCGGAAGCGCCCGGAGTAGTCGCGCGCGATGAGGGACTCGACCTGCGCCATATCGCGCTCGAAGTCCGCGATGAACACCGGGCCGGGCAGGATGGCGTCGGAGATGGCCTTGGAAATCTCCGACTTGCCGCCGCCGGACACAGTGCAGGGTTTGTGGCAGAACGTGCCCTCGGCCACCGTGCCGACGATATGCCAGCTCGTATGGGCCGGCGGCTGCTCGAGCGTGATCTTGTAACCGGAAGGACGCACATAAGTGCGGCCCGCGCGGAAAGGCAGGCTCTGTTCCTTGCCGTCCTGCGTCCAGGTGATCCGCTGCGCGGCGAGGTCGAAATGCACGTCCTCCGGCACGTAGATGATGTCGGGATGCTCGCGGTCGACGGCATAGCCCTCCGGTTTCACGTCCATCAGCGCGGCATAACGCTGTGCCATGTCGGCGAAGGCGTAGCCGCGCTGCTGCACGTGCAGGTTGCCGGAAAATTCCTCGCCGAGGTCGTAGGCGGGAAAAACCAGCGCACCGCCGGCGTGCTCCTCCTCGGCGAGGCCGTAGAGGTTGGCCGAGTAGCTGATCTGTGTCTTCACCTCTTTCTTGCAGTAACCGTAGTAGTTGTCCGCGATGATCGTCACGATGACGCCCGCGGCGTCGCGCGCGCAGACCTTGAAGGCGGAGCCGGCGTTGTAGCGCTCGTCCTCCGTCTTCCAGCACATGCCGTCGCGGCGCTGGCGGGGGGTGGCTTGGTCGAAATGCGGCAGACCCAGCTCGCGCTTCGTCGCCGCCGTCAGGTGCGGCGCGAGGATCACGCAGCCGGTGTGGCCGGTCCAGCCGGCCGGATCGAGCGCCGCGTCGTTGTCCGGCAGATAGGGATCGCCGGCGTTGTCGAAGATCGCCTCGACGAAATCCAAGTTGGAAACCAGCGAACCGGGAGCGAAGAACCGGATCTCCATGCGCTTCTCGCCGATGAAGCCCGGCACCGCCGGCACCACGATCGGGCGCAGCAACAGCGACACGAAGCAGCCCGCTTCGCTGTCGCTGCCGGCCGTGAAGGGCACGGTCAGCAGGTCCGGCGGCGGCCGCAGCGCCCGCTCCAGCAGCCGCCCGAACGCGGCCGGCGGCACCTCGAGCTTGTCGTCCGGCACGGGCAGTCCGCCCGCCGCGATATGGAAAACGCCCTTCGTCGTGCGTCGGTCGTTGGCCGGGTTGTGCAGCACGCCGTTGCGCAGGCGGTAGCTTTTCAGCAACGGCGACGCGTGTTCGTCACGGCCGAGCGGCAGCGAGAGCTCGCGGGCCAAGCCCGGCTGGTCGAGCACCAGGGTCTGCGCCGGCAGGCGCGGCACCGGGCCCGCCGCTCCGAACGCGCGGTCGAGATACGCCTGGATGCGCGCATCGGCGGGGCAGGGCAGCGCCGGCTGCGTGCGGGTCCGCTCATGCTGGCGCGCGAGCAGCGGCGCCGCCAACCCGGCCCAGGCCACACTGGCCGGGTCGCCCACGGGCGCGAAGCCCAGCATGGTCAGGCGCAGATTGATGGCTTGGTGGAGCGTGTGGCGGGAGGAGGCGGAGAAAGGCATGTGGCGGGCGCCGGGTTCCGGACGAATCCGCCCGGCGTTCAGCACACACCTTGCCACAAACCCCGCCAGGGTGGCGAGGCATGACGTGTGATTATTACGTCATTTCTTGTCGCCGTGTGTCATGCGGCCGGCCGGCGCCTAGGCGGCCGACGGCTGCGGCACCAGGCTCTTCGCGCGCCCGATCGGCAGCACCGCCAGCGCCGCGATCACGCACAGCGTGCCGGAGGCGATGAACGCCGGCGCATACGAGCCGAATTGCGTGCGGATCGCCCCGGCCGTAAAGGCCGCAAACGCCGCGCCGACCTGGTGCGCCGCCACCACCCACCCGAACACGATGCTGGCCTTCTCGCGGCCGAACACCTCGCCGGTGAGCTTCACCGTCGGCGGCACCGTCGCGATCCAGTCGAGTCCGTAGAACACCGCAAACACCCCCAGCCCCGCGCTCGGCCCGAGCAGCGCCTGCGGCAGGAAAAGCAGCGAGAGGCCGCGCAACCCGTAGTAAGTGAAGAGCAGGTGGCGCGAGCTGTAGCGGTCGCTCAGCCAGCCGGAGGCGGTCGTGCCCGCCAAGTCGAAGATGCCCATCAGCGCCAGCAGGCCCGCCGCGCGCACCTCGGGGATTCCGCAGTCGAACGCCGCCGGGATGAAGTGCGTGCCGACGAGCCCGTTCGTGCTCGCGCCGCAGACGAAGAATGAGCCCGCGAGCAGCCAGAAATCGCGCGAGCGCGCCGCCTCGATGAGCGTGTCGATGGCGCGCTTGGCCGGGTTGCCCGTCGGCACGGGCGCCGCGTGCACGGGGCCGGTTTCGCCGTAGGGCAGTTGGCCGACGTCGCGCGGATCGTCCCGCATCAGCCACCAGATGAAAGGAATCGCCAGCACCGTCGCGCCGGCCACCACGAGCGGCGCCCCGCGCCAGCCGTGCTCCCCGACCACCTGGGCGAGACTCGGCAGGAAAATCAACTGGCCCGTCGCCGTGCTGGCGGTGAGCAGACCCATGACGAGGCCGCGGCGTTGAGTGAACCACCGCGTCGCCACCGCCGCGCCGAGCACCGAAGCCGCCATGCCCGAGCCGATGCCGACCACGAAGCCCCACAGCACCACGAAGTGCCAGTATTGCGTCGCGAGCGTCGAGAGGCCGTAGCCCGTGCCCAGCATCGCCATCGCCACCACCATGGTCCGGCGCAGGCCGAAGCGCTGGTAAAGCGCCGCGGCGAACGGCCCGATCAGTCCGTAAAGCAGGATGTTGATGGACACGATCGACGACACCGTCGCCCGGCTCCATTGAAACTCGTTGCCGAGCGGCAGCAGGATCACGCCGGGCGTGGCGCGCGCCCCCGCGGCTGCGATCAGCGTGACGAACGTCACGCCGGCAGCGATCCAGGCGTAATGGATTTTCGGGGTAGGAGAGGGCGCGGCAGCGGTCATGGGAGCCGCGGAACGTGGGCACAAATCCCCCGCCGTCAAACCGCGGCCGGCCGTTCGCGCTGTTTTGCGCCCGACTGTTCGGTCCGGGCCTTCGGGCCGACTCACTCGTCGGGTTTTGGTCGCTTTCCGTTTGCGACTGCCGAACCGCCGCGCATCGTGACCCGCTATGTTCCCCCGTCCCCTGTTACCCCTGGTGGCGTTGGTCAGTCTCGCCTCCAGCCTCTGCGCACAGGAAAAACCCCAGGTCTTCCAAGGTGCGCAAATCATCCCCATCGCCGGCGAGCCCATCGCGCACGGCGTGCTCGTTGTCCAAGGCGGCAAGATTCTCGCCGTCGGTGCCGTCGGCCAGGTCGCCCTGCCCGCCGGCGCGGAAATCCACGATGTCACCGGCCGCGTGCTCATGCCCGGCCTCGTCGATTCGCACAGCCATATCGGCGCCGGCAGCGGCGGCGACGGCTCCGGCCCCATCCAGCCCGACGCCCGCGTGCTCGACTCCGTCGACGCCCGCGATCCGTCGATCCAGAAGGCGCGCGCCGGCGGCATCACCACCGCCAATGTCATGCCCGGCTCCGGCCACCTCATCAGCGGCCAGACGCTTTATTTGAAACTCCGCCAAGGCGGCACCATCGACGACCTGCTCATCAAGCTGC
This sequence comes from Opitutia bacterium, assembly GCA_016187925.1. Taxonomy (GTDB): domain Bacteria; phylum Verrucomicrobiota; class Verrucomicrobiia; order Opitutales; family Opitutaceae; genus Didemnitutus. The sequence goes on from JACPIS010000039.1 coordinate 14,329, forward strand.
CCGACGGCTCCAACGCCGGCGGCCTCAAGATGGCCAACGGCACCAACTCCATCCGCAACGCGCCGTTCCCCGGCACGCGCGCCAAGTCCGCCGCCCTCGTCCGCGAGCAATACATCAAGGCGCAGGAATACCGCGACAAGATCAAGCGCGCCAACGGCGACCCCGACAAGCTCCCGCCGCGTGACCTCGCGCTCGAGGAACTCGTCGAGATTCTCGACGGCAAGCGCATCGTCCAGCACCACACCCATCGCGCCGACGACATCCTCACCGTCCTCCGCATTGCCAAGGAATTCGGCTACAAGGTCGTCCTCCACCACATCAGCGAAGGCTGGAAAGTCGCCGACGAGATCGCACAGGCCGGCGCCGCGTGCTCGGTCATCATGATCGACTCGCCCGGCGGCAAACTGGAGGCGCGCGAGGCCGACCTGCGCACGCCTGCGATCCTCGAGAAAGCCGGCGTGCTCGTCGGTTTCCACACCGACGACCCCATCTGCGACTCGCGCCGCTTTCTCCGCTCGGCCGCGCTGGCCGTCCGCGCTGGCATGAGCCGCCAGGGCGCGCTGGCCGCCGTCACGCTCGCCAACGCCAAGATGCTCGGCCTCGAGCAGCGCGTCGGCTCGCTCGAAGCCGGCAAGGATGCCGACTTCATCCTGCTCACCGGCGACCCGCTCAGCGCCTACACGCACGTCGAGCAGACGTGGGTCGACGGCCGCAAGGTCTTCGACAACGCCAACCCGCAGGACCACCTCTACGCCGTCGGCGGCCCCGGCGCCGGCGACCCGCGCCGCGCGCACCTCTGCTGTTTCACCGCCGCCTGGGACCTCGGTCTCGCCACCACCCACGAGGAGGACTGATCCATGAAAACCAAATTCCTTTCGCTAAATCTTTCCCGTTCTCTCCTCCCGGCGCTGCTCCTTGCCGCGCCGTTCGCGCTGCGCGCCGAGAACGTCGCCGTGGTCGGCGACACCGTCTACACGCTGGCCGTCGCGCCGTTGAAGAACGGCGTCGTACTCGTCCGCGACGGCAAGATCGAATCCGTCGGCCCCGCCGCCGCGGTGAAAATCCCCGACGGCTACCGCGTGCTCAAGGCTGCCGTCGTCACGCCGGGCCTCATCGACGCGCACGGCACCGTCGGCCTCTCCGGCCTGCTCAACCAGCCGCAGGACCAGGACATGCTGGAGAAATCCACCGCGATCCAGCCCGAGCTGCGCGCCATCGACGCCTACAACGCCAAGGATCCGCTCGTCGCCTACGTGCGTTCGTTCGGCGTCACCACGGTCAACACCGGCCACGCCCCCGGCGCGCTCGTCTCCGGCCAGACGATGATCGTGAAGACCTACGGCCGCAGCGCCGATCAGGATGTCATCAACCCCGCCGCGATGACCGCCGTCTCGCTCGGCCGCAACGGCCTCACCGCGCCCGACGCCGCCCCGGGGCAGGGCGCGCCCTCCGCCAAGCCGCCCGGCACGCGCGCCAAGGCCGTCGCCATGCTCCGCGCCGAGTTCATCAAGGCGCAGGAATACGCGAAGAAGCGCGAGGGCAAGGACGAGGCGAAGCGCCCCGGCCGCGACCTCAAGTACGAGACGCTGCTGCGTGCCATCGACGGTTCGCAGCCGCTGCTCGTCAACGCGAACCTGCAGCAGGATATCCTCTCCGCCCTCCGCGTGGCGAAGGAGTTCGGCGCGCACCTCGTGCTCGACGGCTGCGCCGACGCCCCGCTCGTGCTCGCCGAGATCAAGGCCAGCGGCTTCCCCGTCATCCTGCACCCGAGCATGGCGCGCAGTTTTCAGGATTCCGAGAACCTCAGCGTCGAGACCGCCGCCAAGCTCAAGGCTGCCGGCATCCCGTTCACGCTGCAGACCGGCTACGAAGCCTACGTGCCCAAGACGCGCATCATCGTGTTCGAGGCCGCCGTGGCCGCCGCCAACGGCCTCGGCTTCGACGCCGCGCTTGCCAGCATCACGCTCGACGCCGCGAAGATCCTCGGCATCGCCGGCCGCACCGGTTCGCTCGAAGCGGGCAAGGACGCCGACCTTGCGCTCTTCGACGGCGATCCCTTCGAATACACCAGCCACTGCACCGGCACGCTCGTTGGCGGCCAGGTCTTCGCCGACGGCCCGCACTGAGCCGGTTGTTTTCCTTAGCCACTGGCCCGGCGTGAGCGTTTGCGTTCGCGCCGGGCCTTTTCGTAAGTTTCCTCTCTCAGAGTGCTTGATAGCCGGCCTGTTCGAGGAGCTGTGCGATATCAGTGTAGCCCTTTTCTCGAGCCGATTCCAAAGCACGCCCCTTGTGGTCTGACAGCGGTAGCAGGTATTCCACCACTTCTTTTGCCTTGGCTGTCGCCGCCCAAGCCAAGGCATCGTAGCCCTCGTGTGTTTTGAATTTCGGATCCTGACCCAAGGCGATCATCTGCTTCACCAAAGCGAGCTTCCGGCCATAAGCGGCAAACATAAGCAGCGACGGCTTGTTTTCCTGGCGCGTGGCGTTTTCCACCTGGACGAAAGAATAGGTCTGCGCCCGTGGATTGGCCCCGGCGGCCAGCAGCTTCGCCGTGCCCTCTTCGTCACCCTTCAACAACGCCATCGTCAGCGCGCTCCGCAGATGGCCCGTATCGTAGTCCATCCAATGCAGGTTGACCGCCGCGCTGGTCGCGAGCAGGCGCGTGAGGGCCGCGTGATTGGGTGTGACCACCGCGGAATACAGCGCCGCATAACCCCGCTCGCCACAGGCGTTCGGGTCCGCACCCTGCGCGAGCAGGAACTCGATCATCTCCATTTGCTGGCCGTTCTGGATGGCGAAATTCAGCGGCGAGTTGCCGCCGCGGCTGGTGACGTTCACCGACGCCCCTTCGGCCACCAGCAACCGGACCGCAGCCGGATGCTGCGCCATGAGCGCATGGTGCAACGCGGTGAGGCCGTCCTCGCCCTGTTGGTCAATCTCGGCGCCCGCGCGAATGGCCGCGGCCGCGGCCACCACGTCCCCGGCCTTGCAGGCGGCCACGAGTTGCTCCGTCAGGGGCTGCTTCGCCGGATCAGCCGCCTTGGCGGGATGGGTCCAGGCCGCCGTGTAACCGTCTTTTCCGCGCGGCATCGGCCAGCTGCCCGTCGTCTTTCCCGGCAACAGGGCCCGGGCCTGGTCCTCCGGCAGGAATTGGACCAGTGTCCTGCCCTCCGAAGTCGGCTGCGAGAGATCGGCGCCGGCGTCGCGGAGCAGCACCAGCGTTTCGAAGGCCTTCAACTCGGCGGCCAGTATGACCAACGGCTTGCCGTCCACCTTGAGGTTCGGATCGCAGCCTGCGGAGAGCAGCCGCTTCACCACGGCCGGCCGGTTGTTTCTCACTGCCGCCGCCCAGATCACACGATCCGTCTGCTCCGGACCGGACGACTGCCGGATCGTGCGGTGCAGGACGAAACCTTGATCCAGCAGCCACAACGCCATGGCCTCTTGGTCGCGGGCGATGGCGCGGCTGAGGGCGGTTTCACCCTGGGGTCCGACGGCATTAAAATCCCCGCCGAGAGAACGCAGCAATTCCAGATCCTTGATCTGGCCGCGATCCGCCGCCTCGATCATCAACGTCGAGGCCTCGCGGGCGCGAGCCGCCGCCGGCAGCGCGACCATGAGGTCCCAGAAGAACGTCTCGTCATCATGCCGTAGGTAGGCGATGCCGGCCGCCGTTTCATTTGCGGTGCTGGCGCCGGTGGCATCGGCGCCGGCGGCCAGCAAGCGGCGCGCGGCAGTGTATTTTCCTTCGCGCACCGTGGCCATCAGCGGCGTTTCGCCCAGGGCGTCGCGGAGATTCAGATCGGCGCCGGCGGCGACGAACCGCTGGACGATTTCCTCCTGGCCCAGCGCCGCCGCCATGGCCAGCGCCGGACGCCAGGCGACGCGCAAGGGCAGCGCCACGGCCGGCCCGCCAACCGTGAAATTTCCGGCCAGTCGCACGACCGACGGTGGCGGGGTCGCCGGCATGGCCAGCTTCGCCTCGGGAAAGAGTTTCTCGTTCTCGCCGATGCGCGGCGCATCACCTTGGGCATTCCTTCCGGAAATATTCCACGCCAGGACACTGTAGGTCACCTCGCCAGCACCCCACGCGGGCTGCCGGTCAACGAAGCGGCCGGCGCCAGGCGGAAGGTCGGCGATCAACGCGCTGTTGCGCGTCACCTGATACCGCACCTGGGGCCGGTTGTCATGTTCCTGCCAGGCCAGCGCCACGGTGCCTTCCGAGGTCAATGCCGCGGTGAGGCCGGTGGCCTGGCTGGGAAAGAATTTGCTCTCTTCCGGCAGGGCCAGGTCTTCCATTGGCTGGCGAACCGGTGGCAGGCCTTGCACGCGCAGCGGCAGGCGCAGATTGGCGTCCGCCCCGTGCATGAGCAACAGATCAACCAAGCCCGCATCGCCCTTCTCGACGGCGAGCTGCAAGGCCGACTGGCCGTTCGCGGTCATCAAATTGGGCGTGGCGTGGCGTGCCAGCAGCTGTTCCGCCAAATCCTTCCGTCCCGAGGCGATCGCCGTCATCAACGGGGTCCATCCGCTCGCCGACGCTTGATTCACATCCGGATTGGCGCTCAGCGTCTCGGCCAACCGTGCGCCATCGCCCTGCCAAACCGCTTGGAAAATATCCGGTTTCGCCGCCGTGGCTTCGCCCGTTTTGCCATCGGCGGGCCGTGGTTTGCGCAGGGCTATTTCCAACAACTTGGATCCGCCCGCCCAAACCCGATCGTCGGTGACCGCAAGCTTGTTGAACCAGCCTTGGGGGAGTGGCGCCGCGCCGGCCACTGTCGCGGCCGCCTTGTCGACCAGCACCAGCTGAATTCCGGCATTGTTGGCGATCAGCAGCCACAACCAGGGTCCGTGATGCGCCGCGGCCAGCGGATTGCCGGGCAATGCAATGGTTTTCCGTGCCTCCGGCGCCCGGGGATCCAGGAATACCAGCTGGCCCGGATTTCCCAGCCAGAAACCTGCGTCGTCCGCCGTGACCAGTGAAAAGACCGTGATCGTCGCCGGTTGGGCCGGCCCGCGTGGGCCGTCTGCCGGCGCCAGCAGATTTGTCCAGGTGTTCGTGGGCAGGTGGTAGAATGAAGCCGCCGGCGTCCCGACGCACAGCCATTCACCGCAGGCGGCCAGCTGCGGCGCGGGTGGCCCTCCTATTCCCGGGATGGCGGGCAGGCCCATCAGACCGCCTTGCATGTTCGCGGGCAGGGTGGACGGCGGCACTTGCATCCCCGACCATTTTCCGGTCGAGGTCGAATAGCGGCTGATGGAATAGTTCGGCGGCGTTCCTCCAAGGAAGAATAGTTCGTCATGGCCCGCCTGAGCCGCGAGCATGCGCGGCGACATCACGCCGTCCTCCGCGCGAAACCGCTGCACGGCGGCGTCCGCGCCGCTCCGCCGGAAAACCCCGTCGGCATCGAGTGCCAGCCAGAGATCCGCGCCCGCCGGGAGCATGGCCCGGACCGGCGAATGACCGCCTAGGGCCGGCGTCATGTATTCGGAAACGTGCCGCGCGGGATCGTAGCGCCAGAGGGTGCTGCCGCCCTGGGGATTGGCGGGGCCTTCCTCGCGCGGCAGAGGCTGGCCGCTCTGCGCGATCCATAGCCGGCCGTCATGCCAGGTCAGCGTATCAATGAGCCCGCTCCCCGTCCGTCGGAAGCCCTGGCTGCCGCGCATGAACTGGAAATAGCCCATCGAAGGCCAGACATTGATTTCCTGCGCGCTGGTCTCGAGGACGGGCAGCGGGGCCGCCGGTCCGGCAGGAATCGGGGGAGGAACAGACTGCGCGGCCGGTTTCCACGGCCGATCGCTCCGCGCTGGCGGTGGTGGGCGCAGCTGGGCGGTGGGCGACGGCGGGGTGCCCGCGGCCCAGGAGGCATCCAGCAGTTCCTTCAGGTGGTCGTATTCGCCATAGGCATCATAGACTGAATAGAGGGCATTGATGAATTGCTGACGGGCCTGATCCTGGGAAGGATCCTTGAGAAACCGGCCCACCACTTTCTTCAAGGCCGGCAGCGCGCGCTCCATAACTTCACGCGTCGTGACTAGATCGCCGGCGGTGTCTTTCAAAGAATTCAATTCCTCCATCGTCGCCTTGTCGTCGTCGTCGGTCGCTAGCGCCACCAGCCCCGGGGCCGTCACGATTTCGGTCCAACGCAGCACCGCCGCCCGTCGCTGGCGCTGGATATCCTCGGGCGAAGCCGCGCCCGCCGCGTGCGTCCAGGGCGCCCGGTCAAGAGCGGCTACCAGCTCGATGAGTTGCTTGGCGCGAACGCGGGACCAAGCGGGGTCGGCCGCGCCGTCGGCGCGCTTACCGAAGCGCATCGCCTGAGCCTCGTAATCGGCCACACGCAGCCAGTGTCCGCGCAGAGTAGCGAGCGGCTGTGCCGGATTCGACGTCCAGGCAGCCTCCAACCGCGCCTGCTGCAGGCCCGCGTCGAGCGGGTTGAAAAAGCAGGCCATTTCCAGCAGGCTCAGCTGGTAGGCGAAAAGCTGCCGGCCCGGGGTCGAATCCAGATAATTGACATACATGCCGGCGGGCCTCACCCGCACCTGTTCCTGCATAATCCCTTTCCAGATTTCCGCGGCGCGCTGGCGCAGGTCCTCGGCGATCTTCTGCCGGCTGACGCCGGAAACCGGCGGCGCGGCACGCCCGTCGTGCACCGCTTTGTTTACATCCCGCGCGAGCTGGCCCAGGCCGGCGTCCAGCGTTTTCACCGGCCCGGTCCAGACCACTTCGCGCAATCCACCCACCTTATCCAGCACCTGCAGGGTGACGGTGACTGGCACATCGGCGAATTCCACGCCATCGACGCCATCCTCCTTGATCGTGCCCCAGACATAGGCATCGGCCACCTGCTGCCACGCGTTGGGGTCCGCGTCGGTCAGTCCCGCCAGCACGAGGCTGGATTCCTCGCCGGCCTGAGCCGGCCGGGGAAACTGCAGCACGCGCATCCCGCTGTCGGGTGTGGCCGCGGCGACCAAGGCCTGTCGCACGCGCTCCCCGATGAAGCCCGCGCGGTCAGCCCGGCTAATGTTCTTGAAGTAAAGCGGCGCGATCGCCACGGCGGAACCGACTTGTTCCACCTTGTGCGCGGCTTCCTGCAACGCGGCGAGGGCCCCGGACGCCGCGGCGTTGACCTCTGCCGCAGTCACCTGCAATCGGCGTCGTGGCGTGAGGCTCATCGGGATGGCGCGGATTGCCATCACCTCCGCTCGCTTGAGGTCCACCACCTCGAGGTTCAGCTGGCCCGCGCCGGACGCCTGTGTCGCGATGTCGCCGCGCAGCAACAGGTCCGCCCGCGCCAGCTTGCCCAACCGGACAGCCGTGGCCGGATCGCCGCGGCCTACGCCCCCGAGGTCCGCCTCCCGGCTGAGACGCTCAAACTCCTGGCGCTCTACCCAGGCAAAGCCGGCGCCGGCCAACAGCCGGGCCTGCACCGCGCGGGAGAAGTCGGTCGTCGCGGCATCATGGCTGCCGGGCGAATCCTGCAACACAAAATCGAGCACGGCGACGCGTTTGGCGTCTTCCGCCTGCAAGGCGCAAAACAGCACCGCGAAACCGGAACACCACAGCAGGCTGGCAAAAAGGCGACGCATGGCGGTTCAGTTTTTGGTGGTGACGGCTTCCGCAATGCGCTCGGCCAGCTCGGCGCCGGCGTGCTGCAACGCCATCTTGGCGGCAATATGCTCGGCGGTATCCACCGCCCAGCTGACCTGCCGGTCAATGCGCGCTACTTTCCCGCCATCGCCGGCCACCACCTTCACCTCCACCCGGGCGCGGACGGACACCAGGTTGCCCCGCCGGATGCCCGTCTCGCTGAACGCCTCGCCCCTGATCTGAAAATCCGCCTTCGCCGCCGCCTCGCCGGCGAACAACGTGAACCCGGCTTGGCTGAGGATCAGACCAATCTCCGTCTCGGCCGCCGGATCGATCACGGGCGGCCCGATATGCTGCTCCGGGATTGAAATCGCCACGGTGGGTAGCGTGATGCCGGCCAGCTTCTGCTTGAGCCGGGCGATGCGATCCTCGGCCGTGACGGGCTGCGCAATCAGCGCGTCAGTCCTGGTCTTTAGGATTTCGCCTACCTTGGCGGCCAACTTGGCGGCCGGTCCAGCCGGCGACGCTTCGGCGGAAAAATCCTCGGCCGCACCGAAGACCCGGCCGGTCTCGGTGCTCATGATTTTCAGGACGGCCGTGGTTTCGCCGGCGACGGTGAAGACACGGCCGGTCACCAGCACGCGCGCGCCGGTCAGGTGACCGATCCGCGCCGCGGTCGCCGGCTCAATCATGCCCGAGTTGCCCAACTCCTGTTCACCGAGCAGCTTGGCCAGGTCCTGGCGCTCCACTGTCGCAACCCCGTCCTGAGTGGAAAGATTCGTGGAGATCATCATCGCGAGCTGCGTGCCGCGCTCCTTCAACTTTCCGTCCGTCGCCTCGAGGTCGAGCACGGCCACGGGGATGATGTCGACCCCGGTCGCCCGCGCGGGCAGGCTGAACTGCAGAGCCGCAAGGCCGAAACACAAAGGAAGGAGCAGGTGAGATGTTTTCATGGTTGGGCTGGGAGGTAATCGGTGGAGGAAAGGGTGAGCGTCCGGGCCGTCGCGAGGGCGCGCTCAAAAAGTTCCTGAGCGGCGGCATCCGTGTCGAGCCCCGTGAGGGCGCTCTCATCGACCATCACGCAGAGTGGGGCCGCCGGCGCGATGCGCCTGATTTCCAGGCCGCCACGCACGTTTTTCCTAAACACCACCCACAGCGCCGGCGAATGGGCCGGCAACCGGAGTTCCTCCTCCGCGTTCTCAGCAAACCAGACACGGACGGACGGCTCGGCCGCGGCTTCTGCCCCGGTGATTTCCGGCGTCTCGATTTCCGCCTGCCGGAAGACCCCCGTCAGCCGCGCACTGCCTGCGAGCCGTCCGCTGGGCACCTGCCGGGCAAAAAGGCGCAGGCTTTCCTTCCAGGTCCGGGGCGCTGCCTCCAAGTTGACCCGGGGTAGCGGCAGCCAGTTGTCGGCCGCTCCAGACCTGATGCGCAGACACAGCAGCAGGGTCTGCTTTTTTTCCGACGCCGGGATGCTCATCACAAACTTGAACCGCTGGACGCCGGCGCGGGCCTCGCCGACCCGATGCAATTCGAAGGTCTGGTTTTTGAAGAGGGGCACGACCAATCCGCCGGCGACCGCGAACAGATCTCCGCCCAGTTCCGGTGTTTCCGCTGTCGCTGCGGTGAGCACGAGCACGAATTCCTTTTTCTGGCCGGCTAGCACCGCTTGCGGTTCGGCTTCCGTGTCCGCGCAGGCGCCCCCCAGAAATAGCGGTGCCGCACTCCCGGTGGCGGCCAGAAGCACGCCGAGCATCACCATTTGGGCCTTTACGCCGGCGGAGGTGAAGCAGCGGGCCGGCCGCGTCGCCAAAAGGGACGTGATTAATGACATTTCTATTCTGGCCCGTTCCCAGCACAATCCATCAGTTAATGGTTTCAAGCTGCAATTGTCCGGCTTGATTCAGTCGGGGCCGTGCGCCGGACATTTGCCTTCCCGCCGGACCGGCTCTAGCCTCCGGCCATGAAAGCCGCCACTCTCGTCGAGCTGAAGAAACCCATCGTCGTGCAAAACGTCGCCGATCCGGTCGCTGCGCCGGGCCAGGCTGTCGTGCGGCTCAAGGCCGCCGCGCTCAACCATCGCGATCTCTGGATCCAGCTCGGGCTCTACGCCAACATCAAGCTGCCCATCACGCTCGGCTCCGACGGCGCCGGTGTGGTCGAATCCGTCGGCGCCACCGCCGACCAAGTCTGGGTCGACTCCGAGGTCATCATCAACCCGTCGCTCGACTGGGGCGCTGACCCGCGCGCACAGGGGCCGAGCTTCCGCATCCTCGGCCTGCCGGACGCCGGCACTCATGCCGAGAAAATCGTCATTCCCGTCGCCAATCTCTCACCGAAGCCCGCGCATCTTTCCTGGGAGCAGGCCGCCGCGTTGCCGCTCGCCGGGCTCACGGCGTGGCGTGCGCTGTTCACGCGCGCCCAGCTGAAGGCCGGTGAGCGCGTGCTCGTCACCGGCATCGGCGGCGGCGCGGCGTTGTTCGCGCTGCAGTTCGCCTTCGCCGCGGGCGCGACCGTGTGGGTCACCTCCAGTTCGCCAGAGAAAATCGCGCGCGCGCAGACGCTCGGTGCGGCCGGCGGCGTCAACTACCGCGAGGCAGACTGGACGGAGAAGCTGCTCAAGGCCGCGGGTGGGCCATTCGACGTCATCATCGACAGCGCCGGTGGCGAGGGCTTCGCCAAGCTCATCGAGGTCACGCGGCCCGGCGGGCGCATCGCCTTCTTCGGCGCGACCGCGGGCAATCCGCCCGGGCTCGACGTGCGGAAATGCTTTTTCCGCCAGATCAACCTGCTGGGCACCACCATGGGCTCGCCGGTGGATTTCGCCGGCATGACGCAGCTCGTCGCCGCCAAGCAGCTCGTGCCCGTGGTGGACAAGGTTTTCCCACTCGACGAGACCGAGGCGGCGTTCCGGCACATGGAAGCCTCCGCGCAGTTCGGCAAAATCGTGTTGCGGATCGGCTGACACCCCGCCGGCCATGTTACTTAATATGGAGGATTACCCAAAGATGAGACGAAAAGGCGGGTAGGGCGAATCCTCCGGATGAGCCGTGCCCCAGAGCGGCTCGTCGGGGACGACTCGCCCTACCGCAGGGTCGACCGTTGTAACTTCAAAGGGCAGCCTTCAACCGGTGACATTGCCCGGTCAGGCGCCGGTCCACCACACGCGCAGCCAGTCGAAAATCTCCACGCCGAAGATCGCCACGACCACGAAATAGGCGACGCCGACGGCGGTGAAGATGTAGCCGGCGAGGATGGCCAGGCCGTCGCGTTGCATCACGCCCGTCGTGGCGAGCACGATGCCCCAGGCCGGCAGCGTGTTGGAGAAGGGCAGGGGCGCGGGGATGAGCAACGCCAGCGCCGCCACGCAGACGACCGCGGCATGCAGCCGGATGAGCGCTGGGGTGCCGGTCAGCCACAGCCAGCGCGGCGCGAGCTGCCGCTCGACGAAGCGGATGGCCTTGCTCGTCACCTCCAGCAGAGTGCGGAAAAAGCGCGGCGGGAGCCGCGTGCGCAGCAACCGTTGCGGCAAGTCCGGCGCCCGCCCGAGCGCGAACGTGCCCGCGGTCAGCAGAATCACCAGGCCGAGCGGCGTCGACAGGCCCGGGAGCGGGATGGGCGTGCAGAAGGGCAGGGCAAGCACGACGATGAGCAGCGTGTAGGCGCGCTCCTGCAGCACGTTGATGACTTCCCCCAGTTCGACGGCGTGCTGCTTGAACTCCTCCGCGAGGAAGTGCAGCTCCTCCGACAGCTTCCGGCTGTGCTTCGTGAGGTCGGCGACGTGCATGGGTTTGGGGGCCGTCAGGTGCCGCGCCGGTTGCCGTAGAGTTCGATGTGCAGGCGCGGCGCGTAACGGTAGCCGCGCGCCTTGCAGAGTTCGCCCAGCCAGCCGGCCTTGGCGCGCAACGCCTCCACCGTCACGCCCTCGGGCATGAGCAGCACCTTGCTGGGCGGCACGGCGCAGCCGGTCTCGCGGATCATCGCCTCGATCTCCGCCACGTCCGCCTCCGCGCCGACGACGAACTTCAGCTGGTAATCGCCCGCCGCGATCCAGCCGGCGACCACCTCGGGCTGCCAGCGCAGCGTCTCGTGTTTTTTTCGCCACGCGTCATCGAGGCGCACATCCGGCGCGGAGTGGGCGAGCTTCGGGCTGAGCGAGGCGAGGTCGCAGGCGATGCCGCGCGGCGGCACGGTCGCCGCGGTCTCGATCGTGATGTGCCGGCCGAGCTCCTGCAGTTGGAACGCCAGCTCGTGAATGTCCGGTGCGATCATCGGCTCGCCGCCGGTCAGCACGACGTGCCGCGCGGGATGTTTCCTCACCTCGGCCACGATCTCATCCACCGTCATCTGTTTCCCCTCGGGCTGCCACGAAGCGTAGGGCGTGTCGCACCAGTTGCAGCGGAGGTTGCAGCCGCTCGTGCGCACGAAGACCGAGGGCACGCCGGCCAGCTCGCCCTCGCCCTGTAGCGAATGGAAAATTTCGGAGATCAACATGAACATCCTTTTTCGGTCATCCTGAACGCAGTGAAGGATCCAACCGCGTGACCGCTTGCGATCTTCCTTCTGGATTCTTCGCTTTGCTCAGAATGACCGGTGATGACTGCGGCTGGGGAATCCGTGATCATCCGTGAAATCCGTGGCGACCCGCCGGTTTCTCCGGCAGGGGAGGGGTGGCCTCATAGGTTGTCGGATCCGGCACGCCGGCCTGTTGAAAGGCCTCGCGGCGCTCGACGCACGTGCCGCACTTGCCGCAGTGGACGGCGCCGCCCTTGTAGCACGACCACGTCTGCGCGAAATTCACCCCGAGCTTCGCACCCTCCGCGGCGATCTGGCCCTTGGTCAGCGCGATGAAGGGCCGCAACAACTGGATGCCCGCGTAGGTGCCGAGCCGCAGAGCGTCACCCATCGCACGCATGAATTCCTCGCGGCAGTCCGGGTAGATCGCGTGGTCGCCGCCGTGCGCGGCGATCACGAGACCCTCGGCGCCGCAGCTTTCGGCCAAGCCGCCCGCGACCGCCAGCATGATGCCGTTGCGGAACGGCACGACCGTGCGCTTCATATTTTCGTCCGCGTAGTGCCCCTCGGGAATGTCGCCGCCCGACTTCAGCAGGTCGGAGGCGAAGTGCTCGCCGATGAAGGCCAGCGGGATGGTCTGGTGCCGCGCGCCCACCTGCCGGGCGTGGGCGACGGCGAAGGGGATTTCGCGGTGGTTGTGCTTGGCCCCGTAGTCGAAACTCAGCACCGCGCGCACGTCGTGGTGCCGCCGCGCCCAATGGAGCGCGGTGACTGAATCCATGCCGCCGGAGCAGAGCACCACAACCTTCATAGCCGCCAAGGTTGGCCATAAACCGCTGGAGTAAAACAGCAAAAAGCCCGTGCCCGGCGGGCGCCCGGACCGCCCGATAATCCGGCCTTGCTGCGGGGGGCGGTTTTGCTTTTTTGTGCAGCTCCCTTCCGTCCGTAGGCGGACAACTGTTGATGATCATCCTGCACGACCCTTCCTGCGCCGAATATGGCTCGTCCATGCGACCCGAGCAGCCGGCGCGCATCACCCGCAGCGCAGCCCACTTGCGCGCCACCCACCCCGGCTGGGAATGGCGCATCCCGCCGTCCGCGGACGAGAAAACCCTGCTGACTGCGCACACGCCCGCGCTGCTCCAGCGCATCCAGCACGCGCCGGACATCGACGATGACACGCCGTTTTTCCCCGGCATCTACGACTTTGCCCGCCGCTCTGTCGGCGCCGCCCTCGAGGCCGCGCGCCTGGCCGTCGCCGGCCGGAAGGCCTTTGCGCTCATGCGCCCGCCCGGCCACCACTGCACGCGCAACCAGGCGATGGGCTTCTGCTACCTCAACCAGATCGCCATCGCCGCCCTCGATGCCGTCGCCGCCGGCCGGCGCGTGGCCGTGTGGGACTTCGACGCGCATCACGGCAACGGCACCGAGGACATCCTCGAGGGCCGGCCGGGTGTTTTCTTCGCCTCGGTGCACCAGTATCCCGGCTATCCCGGCACCGGCACGCGCTCGACCGTCAACAGCCGCAACTTCCCCGTCGCGCCGCACGCCCCGCGCGAGCAGCACCTGGGCGAACTGGCCCGCTCGTGGGAAGCCGTGCAGACCTTCAAGCCCGACCTCGTGCTCGTCTCGGCCGGCTTCGACGCCTACGCCCACGACCCCATCACCGCCATGTCGCTCGAGCGGGATGATTTCGCCGAGCTGGGCCGCTGGCTTCGCCAAGGCCCCGCGCCCGCCGCCGCCGTGCTCGAGGGCGGCTACAGCCCCGATTTGCCGCAGTTGATTGACGCCTTTCTCTCCGCCTGGGAAAAATAACCCCCGTTTCCGTCGCTTGAACACCGTCCCGCACTACCAACTCATCTCCGCCCCCGCACAGCTCGAGCCGCTCTACGCGGCGCTCGATCGCGTCACCGAGGTCGCCCTCGACACCGAGGCGGACAATCTCTTCCGCTACCGCACCAAGGTCTGCCTCCTGCAGATCCTCGCCGACGGTGAGATCTACCTCGTCGACATGCTGGCCGAGCTGCCGCTCGACCCGCTCTGGGCGCGCCTCGCCCAGCGCCACCTCGTGATGCACGGCAGCGACTACGACCTCCGCCTGCTGCACGGCCTGTGCGATTTCCACCCGACGAGCCTGTTCGACACGATGTTCGCCGCGCAGCTGCTGAACATCCCGCGCTTCGGCCTCGCCGCGCTCCTCGAGCACCATTTCGGCGTCAAGCTCGACAAGGACCACCAGAAGGCCAACTGGTCGCAGCGTCCGCTCGACCGCGACATGCTCGATTACGCCGCGCTCGACGTCCACCACCTGCCCGCCCTGCGCGACAAGCTGACGGCCGAGCTCACCCGGCTCGGCCGCGCGGAGTGGCTCGAGCAGAAATGCCGCTGGCAGATCGCCGTCGCGCGCGAGGGCTTCGCCGGCAACGACGAGAATTCCTGGCGCATCGGCGGCGCCGAGAAACTCGGCGGCCGCGGCCTCGCCGTGTTGCACGCCCTCTGGTACTGGCGCGAGAGCTGGGCCGAGAAGCTCAACACCCCGCCCTTCAAGGTCACGGGCAACGAGCTGCTGATGCGCATCTCGCGCGCCGCGGACGACGGCCTGCCCATTCAGGAAGTCCTCCACGTGCACCTCGGCCGCCGGCACGACCGGCTGTTCCCCAGCCTCGCCGAGGCGGTGCGCAAGGGCTTCGACACCGACCCGCGCTCGCTGCCCCGCCGCGAACGCCGCCGCGAATTCGCCCCGCTCACTCCCGAGGAACTCGGCCGCCAGGACCGCCTCAAGGCCGTCCGCGACCGGCTCGCCCAGCAGCTCAACCTCGATCCGACCCTCATCGCCACGCGCTCGCAGCTCGTGGTGATCGCGCGCAGCCCCGCCACCATCGGCGCGGTTCTGCTTCCGTGGCAGAGCAAGCTGCTGCAAGCCGAACCATCGTGGCAAAGCTGACCGGCGCCACCGCGCCATGGCCGATTCCGCCAACATCGCCCGCCACCTGCCGCTCATGGCGGCCCGCCAGCCGGACCACCCGGCGGTCAAGGTGCCGCGCGGCCGCACCGGCGACGGCCGCATCGACTACCTGACACTTTCCTTCACGCAGCTCGATGCCGAGGTCGATACGTGGGCCGCACACCTCGTGCGCCAGGGCGTGCGGCGCGGCGACCGCGTGCTCGTGATGGTCCGGCAGGGCCTGCCGCTCATCGCCGCGGCCTTCGCGCTCTTCAAGCTCGGCGCGGTGCCGGTGATCATCGATCCCGGCATGGGGCGGAAAAACTTCCTCGAATGCGTCGCGCGCTCCCGTCCGCGCGTGCTGCTCGGCATCCTGCTCGCCCAGCTGATGAGCCGCGTATTCCGCACGGCGTTTCAGTCGGTGGAAGTCCGCGTCTGGGTCAGCGGCTCGCCGACCGCGCGGCTTTCCTCCGGCGCCCAGCCCTCAGCTCTCAGCCCTCAGCTAGTCAGCAGCGAAGCGGCTGACTTGGCCGCCATCCTCTTCACCTCCGGCTCCACCGGCGCGCCCAAGGGCGTCTGCTACGAGCACGGCATGTTCGACGCGCAGGTGCGGCTCGTGCGCGACACCTACGGCATCACGCCGGGCGAGGTCGACCTGCCGATGCTGCCCATCTTCGCGCTGTTCAACCCCGCGCTGGGCATGACGACCATCGTGCCGGAGATCGATCCCTCGCGCCCCGCCACGGTCGACCCGGCGAAGATCGTGCAGGCGATCCAGCAGGAAGGCGTCACCAACTCCTTCGGTTCGCCGACGCTCTGGCGGAAAATCTCCCGGCATTGCCTCGAAAAAAACCTCCCATTGCCCACGCTGCGCCGCGTGCTCATGGCCGGCGCGCCGGTGCCGCCCGCCTTGTTCGCGGACATGCAGAAGATTTTGCCCAACGGCACCGCGCACAGTCCCTACGGCGCGAGCGAGTCGCTGCCCGTGGCGAGCATCAGCGCCGCCGAAGTGCTCGGTTCGCCCGGAGAAGATGTTCCCGCTCCATCCACGGTGGTTGCTTTTGGCACTTGGCCTTTGGCACTTGGCACTTCCGCCGCCACCGCGGCGGGCCACGGCACCTGCGTCGGCCGGCCCGTCGCCGAGATCGAGGTCCAGATCATCGCCCTCTCTGACGGCCCGGTGCCGTCGCTCAAGCTCACCCGCATCCTGCCCGCCGGAGAGATTGGCGAGATCATCGTGCGCGGCCCGGTGGTGACCAAGGCCTACGACCAGCTGCCCGGCGCGACCGCGCTGGCCAAGATTTCCGACGAACGCGCTCTCACGCTGAAGGCCAAGTCCACCGGCACCGGCCTCTGGCACCGCATGGGCGACGCCGGCTACCTCGACGCACAGGGCCGGCTCTGGTTCTGCGGACGCAAGGCCGAGCGCGTCGAGACGCCTTTCGGCTCTTTCTTCACCGAACAGGTCGAGCCCATCTTCAGCGCCCATCCCGCGGTGCGCCGCAGTGCGCTCATCGGCCTCGGCGCGCCCGGCCAGCTGCGGCCCGCCATCGTTATCGAGGCCGAGGATCCCAAGACCGTCGCTTCCGCGGCGCAACGCCGCCAACTGGCGCGCGAACTGCGCGCCCTCGCCGCCCAGCACGTCCAAGCCGAGCGCATCAGGCACGTCTTTTTTCATCCGGCGTTCCCCGTCGACGTGCGGCACAACGCCAAGATTCACCGCCTGGCGCTCGCGCGCTGGGCCGCCGGCCAAACGCCGCTCGACCTGACTGACGCCGCGCCGGAGAAAAAAGCATGAGCGCCGAACCGCCCGTCTTCATCACCGGCGCCAGCGGTTTCATCGGCGGCAAACTTGCCGAACGCCTGCTCGCCGCCGGCCGGCCCGTGCGCGCGCTCGCCCGCCGGCCGCTGCCGGCGCTGGAAAAACTCGGTGCCGAAATCGTGCTGGGCGACTTGCACGATGACGACACGCTGCGTCGCGGCTGCGCCGGCGCCGGCACGGTCTTCCACGTCGCCGGCCGCGTGGGCGTGTGGGGACCGGACGAGGATTTTTTCCGTGTGAACGTCGAGGGCACGCGCCACGTCATCGCCGCCTGCCGCGCTGCCGGCGTGCCGCGCCTCGTCTACACCAGCTCGCCGAGCGTCGTCTACCACGGCGGCGATCTCGCGGGGGTCGACGAGTCCGCTCCACTCTGCACGGTCGCGCCTTGCGCCTACCCGACGAGCAAGGCCGCCGCCGAACGGCTCGTCTCCGCCGCCAACTCCGCCGAACTTGGCACGGTCTCGCTCCGCCCGCATCTCGTCTGGGGCCCGGGCGACAAGAACGTCGTGCCGCGCGTGCTCGCGCTGGCGAAAAAAGGCCGGCTCAAGATCGTCGGCGCCGGGAAAAATCTCGTCGACTGCACGCACATCACGAACGTCGTCGACGCCCACCTGCTCGCCGAGCAGGCGCTCGGAAGGTGTCATATAATAGATGACACTTCACTCGGGGGCACCCCGGAAACTTGTCACCTATTAAGTGACAAGTCCTCCGGCTCGGCCAACGTCGGCGGCCGGGCCTACTTCATCACCAACGGCGAACCGGTCGTGCTCTGGGACTGGATCAACGAGCTGCTGCGCGGCACGGGCCGGCCCGAGATCCAAAAGCACGTCTCGCTCGGCACGGCGTATCGCATTGGCGGTGCGCTGGAATTCCTCTGGCGCGCTCTGCCGCTCAAGGGCGAGCCGCCGATGACGCGTTTCGTCGCCAAGGAGCTGGCCACCGACCACTGGTTCAAGATCGACGCCGCCCGCCGCGACCTCGGCTATGCTCCGTGTGTGACGATGGCCGCGGGGACCGCGGAGTTGATCGCGCATTACCGGGCGGGCAATGCTTACTAGTGAGGCTCGCGCCATAGACTGACGCCTGCGAAACGAAAGGCGGGGCGGAGCGGCCCGCTCCGCCGCGAGGTTGATATCACGTTCCCGGCGCACCGGGCCGGCGACAAGTGCGTCAGCCTTGGCGGTGCGCCCTACCGGTCAGTCTGATCCGCGAGGCTCACTAAAAGCCCGTTTCAAAACCTGTCATTGCGAGGAGCGCAGCGACGAAGCTTCCCCAGCTGAATTGCGGCTCAGCAGGAGCTGAGCCCTCCAGCAAGCTGTAGCGGCGCTCTATGAGCGCCGACCTTGCTCTGACGGCGGTCGTAGACCGCAGCCGTCCCACAAGAACTCGTCTCGGTCCTCCTTTGCATGTCATCCTGAGCGCAGCGAAGGATCCACGTGCTCGGGCGCGATGCAGGATTCGCACGCGTGGATTCTTCGCTGCGCTCAGAATGACAGGATACGAAGTTGGCACCGGAAGTCGGGTGCACTGTGGGATGTCTGTGGTCATAGACCGCCGCTACAAGGCGGCCGAGCTCATGCTCATCCGTTCCGCTGCCGCACGGCTTCGAAGAGCGTGATGATCGTGGCCATGGCGACGTTGAGGGAGTCGGCCTGGCCGGCCATGGGGATGCGCACGAGGGCGTGGCTTTCCTTCAGCCAGAACTGGCTGAGGCCGTATTGCTCGCTGCCCATGACGATGGCGAGCGGGCCGCGCAGGTCGGTCTGCGTGTAGAGCGTGGGCGTGTCGGGCGTGGTGGCGACGACGCGGACACCCTGGTCGCGCAGCCACGCGAGCACGGCGGCGGAATCCTCCACGACGACCGGCACGGAGAACAGCACGCCGGTGGACGAGCGCACGACGTTGGGGTTGAAGATGTCGGTGACGGCGTCGCAGACGATGACGGCGTCGACGCCCGCCGCGTCGGCGCTGCGCAGGATGGTGCCGAGGTTGCCCGGCTTCTCGATCGACTCGACCACGAGCAGGAACGGCTGGGGGCTGAGCGCGAGGTCGGCGAGGCCGCGCTTCCACTGCGGGGCGACCGCCAAGAGGCCGTCAGGCCGGTCGCGGTAGGAGCACTTGGCAAAAGCCTCCTTGGACAGCTCGAACAGCTGCGCGCCGGCCGCCCGGGCCTGCTCGAGCAGCGCCGGCTCGTTCTCGCCCAGGAACCACTCGGGGCAGAAATAAAATTCCTTCAACCGGATGTTCTTCTCCAGCGCGCGGCGCACCTCGCGGTAGCCCTCGATGAGGAACAGGCCTGCGTCGTCCCGCTCCCGGCGCTCGCGCAACCGGACGAGCTGCTTCACACGGGGATTCTGGAGGCTGGTGATTTTTTCGGGCAAGGACACGGCCCACGAAACACACAAAAACCACGAAAGAGCCAAACCAAACTTGGAGGATTTGACCACTAATAGGATTCATCAAGGGATGAATCCGACAAGGACAGGCTCCGGCTGATCGCCTTCGCCACTGGGCTTCGAGGACCGGCTGATCGCCGGTTCATTTTCCCGGTCTGCGATCAGCAGACCCCCGGAACCTAAACCGGAGACAATCAGTCGGAGGCGTGTTCCAAAGTTTCGCCGCCTTGGCGAAACTGATTAGAGCGTGTATTCAAACCCGGTTTGTCATCCTGAGCGAAGCGAAGGATCCACGGCATCGAAGGCCCTATCGCGAGCGAAAGGATGGATTCTTCACTTCGTTCAGAATGACAGGTTGCGTTGATTGGCGGGGTTGAAAACACGCCCTGGTGGTTTCCAGAAGTTCCGGGGATTGGTTTGCGGTCAACACACTGCAAGCTGCGCGGAACCGGTTTTGTCTTCCCCTGCCTGTTTTCGTGTCTTTCGTGTGTTTCGTGGGCAAAAAGAAAAAATTCAACGACCAGCCGTTCCCTTATCACTCCGCGCTGGAGCTGGAGATCTCGACGCTGACCAATCTCGGCTCGGGGCTGGGGCGCGTGGCGTTGCCGGGCCAGCCCGATGCGAAATGGGTCGTCATGGTGCCGTTCACGCTGCCGGGCGAGCGGGTGCGGGTGCGGGTGTTCCGCAACCACAAGAATTTCTCCGAGGCCGACCTGCTGGAGGTGCTCACGCCGTCGCCGCACCGCGTGGTGGCACGCTGCGCGCTCTTCGGCCGGTGCGGCGGCTGCCAATACCAGCACCTCGTCTACACCGAGCAGCTCGCCTGGAAGCGCCGGCAGGTGGAGGAGCTGCTGCTGCACATGGCCGGCATCACGTTCCCGGTGGCGCCCACGGTGCCGTCGCCGCGCGAGTTCGGCTACCGCTCGAAGATCACGCCGCATTTCAATGTGCCTTCACCCCGCGACGCGGGGCTGCGGCGCGACGACGACGCGGCTCAGCGGGAGCCGGGCCGTCCACGGGACAAACAACCCATCGGCTTCCTCCGGCAGGGCACGCGCTTCGACATCGTGGACGTGCCGGAGTGCCCCATCGCCACGCCGGAGATCAACGCCCAGCTCACCGAGGTGCGCGCGCGGACGCAGGCACGCCTCGCCGCCGGCGAGTACCGCCGCGCCGCCACGCTGCTGCTCCGCCACGCGCAGGAGGGCGTCATCACCGACTACGACGCCGTCATCCACGAGCAGATCGGCGCGCTGCAGCTGCATTTCCTTGCGCGCGACTTTTTCCAGAACAACCCGTTCATCCTGCCGGCGTTCACCGGCTACGTGCGCGAGCAGGCGGCCGCCAGCGGCGCGCGGCACCTGGTCGACGCCTATTGCGGCAGCGGGCTCTTCGCGCTCAGCTGCGCGCCGGCGTTCGCGCGCGTGGCGGGCATCGAG
Organism: Opitutia bacterium; assembly: GCA_016187925.1. Taxonomy (GTDB): domain Bacteria; phylum Verrucomicrobiota; class Verrucomicrobiia; order Opitutales; family Opitutaceae; genus Didemnitutus. The sequence goes on from JACPIS010000039.1 coordinate 35,036, forward strand.
ATCAGCGAGACCTCGATCAAGTTCGCCCGCGAGAACGCCGCCGCCAACGGCATCCCCAACGCCACGTTCTCAGCCGGTGACGCGGCGAACATCTTCGCCGGGCTGGCGTTCCCGCCGGCCGACACGGCGGTCGTCATCGATCCGCCGCGCAAGGGCTGCGACGCGGCGTTCCTGCAACAGTTGTTCGCCTTCGGGCCGCGCGCGGTGGTCTACGTCTCGTGCGATCCGGCCACACAGATGCGCGACTTGCAGGCCTTCCTCGCCGCCGGCTACACGCTGACGGCGGTGCAGCCCTTCGATCTCTTTCCGCAGACGCGCCACCTCGAGTGCGTGATCAGCCTTCGCCGCGGCTCCGGCTGACAAGCCGCGCGGCGGCGCGGCTGGGCATATCTTGCGCCACCGGACGGCGCGGAGAAAGAACAACGCCTGCGCAGTCTTCCGGCCGGGTTAAGAGGATAATCGCCCGATGAAAGCGATGAACCGTTCGGTCCTCATCGCGACCAGCTTGGTGCTGGCCGCCGTCCTGCACGCCCAGATCAGCCTGGATACTTCCAACTCGAATTGGGGCACGGGGGGCATGTTCAGCGCGGGGGCGATGTTTACCAGTCTGGAGGCTCCGTCCGGGGCGTATTACGGCGGCAACCTCGTCGATGCCAACACGTACGTCTTCGGGCTCGTCAATACCCCGACGCCCACGGGCATCCCGGGCGACTACAACCTCGCTTCGACCCTCGTCACGGCGGGCACGAGCCTGCAGCTGACGTTCACGGGGCTGACCGCCGTGCCCGATTACATCGCCTACACCGGCGGCGCGCTCACCGCCTACAGCTACAATGCCGGCACTCTGGCGCTCACCGTCTCGACGATCGACCCGGTCGCCTCCGCCTCCGATCCGGCCGGCACCGTCCTCGGGAGTTCCTTCGGCCTGATGATCGTCACCGGCAGCGCGCTCAATTTCAGCGGCACGGTGTTTCGCGCCGACATGTTCTGGGACGACATCAATCCGCTGGCCAACTACAGCGGCACCGATTTCGTCGCGGGCCTCAATGCTGCCGGGCAGAACGGCGTCGCGGCCGCCTTTTCCGCATATGTGCCCATGACCTTCCTGAACGCCCACGGCATCAACGCCCCCGACGATGTCGAGGCCCGCCTGCAAAAGGACGGGCAGGCGAGCATCCTGCTGGGCGGCCTCAGCATCGCGGTGTTCACTCCGACCAACCCCGGTTTCCCCGACGAGGGCACGGTGTGGAACTACGGCGGCGTGCCGACGCTCGACTTCGACGGTGTGGCCGGCAACGACAACTACGTGCTGGCCACTTACACCAACTCCAACTGGTCCAACGGCAACATCGGCCTGTCCGCCGTGCCGGAGCCGCCGGTTTACGTTTTGCTGCTTGGCGCGCTATCGTGGCTTGCTTGGTGGCGGCGCGGCCTTCATCCTGCCGCCTAGGTCACACTTCTGCTTCGGCCCGGAATTTCGGGTCGCAGGTCACCCAAAGGCATTCCGCTACCCGGCAGGAATGCCTTCCTGTTTTTCGGCGGCGGCGGTCGTGGTCGTGAATAACCTTTCGTAGCTTTCTGCGGCGGTTCGTGGGATAATGCCGGCCAGTGAGGCCGCCGCCTCGCGGCGCCCCACGCAAAACAACGCCAGCCAGCGCTGTGACCCCCGACCGCCCTGTGCGGCCGCTGGCCTAAAAGAAAAGGCATTCCACCCCCACGGTGGAATGCCTGCTTTTTTGATGAAGTTGCGCTGAGCGCCCGGCAACCGGTGGGGCGGCAGGGCCTGACCTCGTGTCAGGCCCCGGCTCGACGCAAGGTCGAGCCCTACTCGCTACTCGCGACTCGCGACATTCCACCCCACGGCGGAATGCCTGCTTTTCGAGCACGCGCTGCGACTTACTTCGCGTCGGGTGCGTCGAACACGGGTTTCTCCAGCGCGGTCTTGCCGCCGATGTAGCGGGCGAGCCAGCTTTGCATCTCCCAGTGCCAGTAGATCGCGTTCTGCGGCGAGAGCACCCAGTGGTTCTCGTTGGGAAACACGACGAGGCGCGACGGCACGCCCATCGCCTGCAGCACGCCGTAGAGCCCGAGGCCGTTGCCGTAAGGCACGCGGTAATCCATTTCGCCGTGCAGGATCAGCGTCGGGGTCTTGAAGTTCCTGGCGTAAAACATCGGGTTCTCCTTCTGCAGACCCTCGACGTTGTCCCACGGCTTGCCGCCCATCACGTCGGGGAAACCGTGCGGGACGTCGGTGGCGTATTGCGCGTAGGAATCGTTCACGCCGGCGTGGTCGATGATGGCCTTGAAGCGGTCCGTGTGGCCGAGCACCCATGCGGCCATGTAGCCGCCGTAGCTCGCGCCGGCCGCGGCCAGGCGCTGCGGATCGAGGTTGGGGAAGCGCTGCAGCAGGTAGTCCGTGGACTTCATGATGTCCTCGAACGGCATATCGCCCCACTGGTTGATGATGCTGCGGGAGAATTTTTCGCCGAAGCCGGTCGAGCCATGGCGGTTCACCCAGGTAACGACGTAGCCCGGCGCAGCGAACACCTGGGTGTTCCAGCGGTAGCTCCAGCTGCTGCGGTTCATCGTGTGCGGGCCGCCGTGCATGAGCTGGACGAGCGGGTAGGTCTTCTTCGGATCGTAGCCGGGCGGGTAGACGAGCCAGCCGTGGATGTCGTCGCCGTTGGCGCCCTTGAACCAATACGCTTCGACCCGGCCGAGGTCGAGCTGCGCGACCTTCTCGTCGTTGAAATGCGTGAGCTGCCGCGCCGCGCCGGTGGCGGGGTCGAGCGCGAAGAGTTCGTTCGGCCGGCTCGTGTTGTCGTTGAGGAACACGATGCTGCCCGCGCCGGCGTCGAGGCTGCTCGAGGTGCCGTCCTTGAAGACCGCTGTGAGGCCCGTGCCGTCGGCGTTCAGCCTGAAGACAGGCACGACGCCCTTGTCCTCGCCGGTCAGCCAGAGTGTTTTCCCGTCGGCGGAGAACTTCACGCTCTCAAACGCGTAGTCGAGCGACTCGGTGAGCGGCGTGTTCTTGCCCGTGGCGAAGTCGTGGCGCCAGAGTTTGCCGAACTCGCCGCTGTAGTAGGGAATGTCCTGCCGGGTGAAGAGCACCGCACGGCCGTCGGGAGTGAAGACCGGATCCGTGTCGTCGCCCTTGTTCTCGGCGGTGAGGTTGGTCATCGCGCCGGTGCCGTCGGCGGGCACGAGATAGACGTCGTGGTTGGGATAATCGCGGTAAGGCGGTGGCGTGGTGTTGACCGTGAGGGCGAGCGTCTTGCCGTCGGGCGAAAGCTCGAACTCCACGTCGCCGCTGACGGTGAACGGCCGGTCCCACTGCGGCGTGAGGTCCTTGAACTCCTTGGTCGCCACGTCGACGAGCAGAAGGCGGTTGGCGAGATTGTCGGTCAGGTAATGGTCGAAGTAGCGGTACTGGCGGTTCTCGGTGGCCTTGGCGGTCATCTTCGAGTCCTTGCGGCGCTTGATTTCCTTCTTCATCGCCGCGAGGTCGGTCTTGGCCCAGCTGCCGGCCAGCTCGGGGATCACGGTGGTGTAGACCACCACCGCGTGACCGTCGGGCAGCCACTTCGGGTGGCCGATGCCATAGGGCAGCTCGAGGATTTTTTCCGGCTCACCGCCGTCGACCGGCATGACGTAGAGCGAAGGGCTCTCGTCGTCACCGCGCTTCGACGTGAAGGCGATCCGCTTGCCGTCCGGGCTCCACGCCGGCGAACCGTCGCCCGCCTGCGCGGTGGTCAGGCGCCGGAGACTGCCCGTGGCCACGTCGGCCAGCCACAGGTTGGTGGTGCTCTTGGCTTTTTCCACGGACCATTCCTGAACGGTGAAGACGACGGTCTGGCCGTCGGGCGACAGCGCGGGACTGCCCAGGCGCTTCATGGCCCAGAGATCCTGCGGGGTGATGGGGCGTTTGTCCGCCGCCAGCGCGAGCACGGACAGCGCCAGCGAGAGCAACAACGCGACGACGCGGGGTAATTTCATAGGCCGCGAGCACATCAGCCCGGCTCCGCTGAGTCAAAGGCGCAGCGACCAACGGTCGCCCCGGCCGGTCCAACGGCCAGCCGGAAGAGGACGGGCGCGGGGCGCTCAGCGGTACTCGACCCATTCCGGCGTGGAATACTGGTCGATGAGCCCGCTGACCTCGTCCTCGTTCAGCTCCGGCCAGGGCGTTTCCACCGGCGCGGCGCCGATGGCCCGGCCGAGCGCCGCGGTGAAGCGCCCGCCAAAATCCTCCCAGTCCACCGCGCCGACGCTGGCTTTCTCGATGGAACCCTGCAGCAGCAGGCCGTGCTTGTTGCGCTTCATGGCGGCGCCGGCGATCTTCGCGCCGGTCGCGGAGTTCACCACGTCGTAAAGCTCCGCGCGCTGGAAACACACCCCGGCCTTCGCCAAGGCTTCGGCTGGCAAGCCCGGTCCGGTTTCACAAGGCTCGCCTTCCTTTTTCAACTCCGCCGGCTGGCCGAGCCCGACCAGCGCCTCCGCCAGCGCCGCGTGCACCGCCCGGTAGGCGTCCGTCGCCCGCGCGTCGTAGAGCGCATGGCCGCGCGGCAAGACGAGCGTGTACGTCCAGTCGTTGCGATGGTCGACGATGCCGCCGCCGGTCGGCCGCCGGCAGAGGTCGAACGTCTCGCCCGCGGGCAGCTGCGCGCGCACGAAAGCGATCTTCTGGCTGTAGCCGAAGGTGAACGCCGCCCCGCGCCACTCGTAGTGGCGGAAACGCGGCGCCGCCGGCTCCGGGTAGCGCTGGAGCAGCAGGAAATCCAACGCCATGTTCTCGGCGGCGGCCCCGGTGCGCACGGGCAGGAGGTGCAGGTTCGGCTTCAACATCGCGGCAACACTGAACGCACCGGCCGGCCAAATACAACTCAGCGCTGCCGGGTCTCGCCGTTGGGCGGACGCCAGCCAGCGTACTCCGGCGGCTCGGTCAATCCGGCGACGGCCTCGTCCAGCGTCTGCGGCCGCGTGCGCAATTCGTGATCGAGCGGCGCGAGCCGCAGCGACAGGTCGCGCGGCCGCCGGGCGCTGCTGTCGGGCGTCACAGCCCGGGCGACCGGCTCCAGCCACTTTTCCGCCACGCCGAAATGCGCGGCGATGCGCCGGCCGATTTCCCAGCGCGAGGCCGGCTCGGTGCCCGCCCAGTGGAAGATTCCCGCCAGGTCCGGCCGCTCCGCCAGCTCGAGCAGCGCCGCCGCCAGGTTGTCGGCCGAGCAGACCTGCCGCACTTCGTCGGTGTAGAGCCGCATGCGCTGGCCGGCCTTCCAGGTGGCGAAAAACTTCTCGTGCACGCTGCGGCGGCCGGACGGGCTGTTGCCGAGCAGCAGCGAGGCGCGGACCACGGCCGCGGTCGGGGCGGCCTCCAGCACGCGCTGCTCCGACTCCGCCTTCTGCTTCCCGTAGAGGTTGAGCGGCGCGGGCGGATCCGCGGGAACGTAGGGCGCGTGCTCGCCGTCGAAGACCTGCTCGGAGGAGAGATGCACCAGCCGGACGCCGCGCGCCACGGCCAGCTGCGCGAGGGCCGCGGGCAGCTCGACGTTGAGCTGCTGGGCGACGAGCGGGCTGACCTCGCACGCCGCGGGATCGGAGACCGCCGCGGTGTGCAGGATGCAATCGGGCCGCGCCTCGTGCACGAGGCCGGCGAGCGCGGCGAGGTTGTTCAGGTTGGCCTGCCGCCGTTGCGTCAGGCCGGCGACCGGCCCGTGCCAGGTGCCGACGATACCCACGGTCTCGTGCCCGAGCTCGGCCGCGCGGCGGGCGCAGGCCGCGCCGAGCAAACCGGAGGCCCCTGTCAGCAGGATTCTCACTTCAGTCCGGCTTTATGCGGCCGGCGGACGCGCAGCGTCTCGACCATCTCGGGCTGGTTGTAGATGCGCGCGAAGGCCGTCACGCCCTGCACAATCTCGCGGCCGGGCGGCATCCGCGCCTCGAGCAGCGCGCCGGTGATGACCGCGCCGATCCACACCGGTTTGACCTCGGACCACGCGCGGCCGCGCACGGCGCCGCCCTCGACGAAATAAAGAAGCCCGTCGGGCTTCGCGAAGACTTGCAGCTCCTTCGGCGCCGTGCCGGTGAGTTCCCGGGCGCGGAGCGGGTGCTGCTGGCTGTAGTTCTGCAGCTCGCGGTTCACCCAGGCCTGCATCTGGGCCATCTGCTCGACGGATTTGCGCAGCATGGGATAGGCCGGGCTGCCGGCGCCACCGGGATTCTGGCGGAGGTATTGGGCGAGACCGGCGAAGTCGTAGCGTTCGAGGAACTGGTTGCGCGCCACGATCGCGGACTGGACGTTGTCGTTCAGGGCGCGGGCATATTCGTCCACATCGCCGCGCCCGTTGGCCGCCGGCTCGTCGAGCGCCAGGGTGATGGCGGCGCGGGCGGCGGCGAGTTCGTTCTTCTGCCGCTGGGCCCGCGCCCGGAGGCGGAGCAGCGCCAGCACGGAAAAAACCAAGGCCAGCACCAGAATACCCACCGCGATTCGCAGGAAGGAAGGCTGGCGCCACCAAACCGGGCGCGCGGCGTCGCCCGGCGAAGCGGCCGCGGCGGGCGGCGGTACCATCGGCGCCGTGGATTGCGTGCGCTGGTACTCCTGCCATTCCTCCGCGTCGAGCAACAGCCGGTAGATGGGGATGGATTCGGCGATGTTCTTCAGCTCGCGGGCGCCGAGGCTCGTGACGTGCAGCTCGAGCTTGTTCTTCACCACGTCGTAGACCGTCTGGGAAATACAGATGCCGCCGGGCTCGGCCTCGGCCTGCAGGCGTGCGGCGATGTTCACGCCGTCGCCCATCACGTCCTCCTCGCTCACGAACACGTCGCCGAGGTGGATGCCCACGCGGTGCACGAGCGTCTCCTCGGTCGGGCCCTTGCGGCTGACCCCCGCGAAGTGCCGCTGCATCGCCAGCGCGCAGGCCACGGCCTGCACCGCGCTCGAAAAATAGAGCAGCAGGCCGTCGCCGGTGGTCTTGAGTACGGAGCCCTGGTGTTTGCCGCAGAGGGCGCGCACGGCGGCGAAGTCCCGCTGCAGCAGCCGGAGCGTGCTGACCTCGTCCGCCTGCATGCGCGCGCTGAAGCCCACCACGTCGGTGAAGACGATGGCCGCCAGGGTGCGCTGCCCGGGCTTGAGGATGGACTGGGGCGTGGATTGGTCCAAGCGGAGCGGGAAATTAGGTGCGCCCGGGCGGGCTGGCAACACGCCATTGCGCGGCGCCGGCGCGGCTCACCACGCGCGGTTGTCGAGCAACCCGCGCGCGAGGCGGAGCAGCGTACTCAAGGCAAAAGGCTTGGGCAGATGCGCGAGCGCCTTGCTCGAAAACTCCGGCAGACGGCCGACGGGGGAGTCCACCGAGAAGCTGAGCAGTTTCATCAGGCGGTTGCGGTCGTGCAGACGCCGGACCAGGTCGAGCGCGCCATACGAGCCGCAGTCGATGAGCAGCAGCTGCGGCGGCTCGGGCGCCTCGGCGCCGGCCAGCGGCACATCGGCCGGCGCCGCGAAATCGCGCACCGCGTAGCCGTCGACGGTGAGGATGCCGGAGACCATCTTGCGCAGGACGTCGTCGGCCTCGACGAGCCAGATGCGCTCCGTGCCCTTGGTGGCGGGCAGCGCGCCGAGCGGAGCGCCGAACAGCTGCTCCATCTCGGGCGTCTCGGGCAGGATCACCTCGAACGTCGTGCCGCGCCCCGGGGCGCTCTGCACGGCGACGGCGCCGCCGGCGTGTTTGACGATGTTGAGCACGGTCGGAAGGCCGAGGCCGGTGCCGTGCGGCTTGGTGGTGAAAAACGGCTCGAAGATCCGCGCCTGCAACGCCTCGTCCATGCCCGCGCCGGTGTCGGTCACGCGCACGGAGAGAAAATCCCCCGCCGGGAGGCCGGCGGTGCCGCCCTGGTGGCGTCCGGTGCGGATCGTGAGCCGCCCGCCCTGCGGCATGGCGTCGCGGGCGTTGAACGTGAGGTTGAGCAGCACCTGCTGGAACTGCGTCGGGTCGATGCGCATGTTGCCGAGGTCGGAGTCGAGCCGCAGCTCGACCTTCACGGCGTCGCCGACGACGCGGCGCAGGATGTCGGCGATCTCGCGGATGAGCGTGTTGGCGTTGACGGCGCGGGACTCGGTCTCGTGCCGGCGGCTGAACTCGAGGATCTGGCGTGCGATGCCGGCGGCCTTGAGGCCGGCGCGGTGGATTTCCTGCAGGTCCTTCAGCGCGGCGGGCACGCCGGTGATCTTGCCGCTCATGATCTCGCAGTAGCCGTTGATGATCGAGAGCAGGTTGTTGAAGTCGTGCGCGACGCCGCTGGCGAGATGGCCGACGGTATCCAGTTTTTGCGATTGCAGCAGCGCCTCCTGCAGCCGCCGGGTCTCGGAGGTGTCACGGTAGAGCCCGAGCAGGTAACCCGTCTCGCGGCCCTCGTGCGTTACCGGGCTGAAATTCCACGTCGCGTAGACCGGGGTGCCGTCCTTGCGGTGCAGCCAGCTCTCGCCGGCCGCGGGGTTCTTCACCGCCGGGGCGAGCAGTTCGGTCTTCGGGCCGTGGAGCACGCGGGTGTTGTGCCCGGCCAGCTCGGCGGCGCTGTAGCCGCTGAATTGGGAGAACGCCGGGTTGGCCCACACGATCTCGGCGCCACCCGTCGACCAGTTGTCCAGCGTGAGCAGGATGGCGTCGGGCAACGCGCTGAGCGCCTCGGCGATCAGGGTGAGCTCGGCCGGCAAGGCGGGACGGGCGGACGCGGGGGGCCTGATGGGGACGGTAGCCATGCGCTCAGTTGGCCGGGTTTTCCCCGGGAAGTTCCGTGGTTCCGTCATCCTTCCGCGTGTCGGCCAGCGCCATAAACCACTATGGTGGGCCCGGGCCCGAGGAGTGTCAAACCCCGCGACCCGATCCACGCGTCAGCCGCCGGACGTGCTCCGCCCAAGCCGGATGCGCCGCCGTGAGCCTCGCCCGGTCCCCCAGCTCGAACTCCCGCTCATCCCACGCGGGTGCCATCGTGCAATCCACCAGCGTCCACGCCCCCAGCGGGCGCGCGCCCTGCCACACGCCGCCGGGCACGGTGGCCTCCGGCACTTGCCCGCGCGCCTCATCCGGCCCGAGCGCGACAAGCCGGCCGGTTCCGTCCGGAGCGAGCATCAGCAATTCCGCCGCCGCTCCTTCGCACCAGCGCCACGTCTCGGGCGTGTGCAACCGGTGCAGTGCGGAAAACCCTTCCGGCGTCATCAGAAAATGAATCGCCGAGGCGCACGGCCGGCCCGCCGCGTCACACTCCGGACTGAGATAATATTGCCGGAACCAGCCGCCCTCGTGCGGCAGCGGCGCCAGTTGCAAGCGGTCGATGATGTCCTGCACGTCGTCCACGGGTCCACATCCGAGCGGGACTTCGGCGGCGGCGCAACCCCGCGCGCATCGCGCGGGCACAGCCGGTTTTGTCGTGACGCCCCGCGGCGGAGCGGTTGGCCTCGGTTGTCGTCCGCGCCGGCGCGGCGGCGGTTTCAACCCGTCTCATGCCCGAACTTTCCCCGCTGCAATACCTGTTGCTGTTCGCTGCCGGCCTGGCGGCGGGCACGGTCGACGCCATCGCGGGCGGGGGCGGCCTCATCACGCTGCCGGCGGTGCTCGGGGTCGGGTTGCCCGTCCCGCTGGCTTTCGGCACGAACAAGCTCGGCTCGGTGTTCGGCACGGCGTCCGCCACGTGGAGTTTCGCCCGGCGCGGCGCCGTCGATCTACGCGAGTGCGTGCCGGGCATCGTGTTCACCGGTCCCGGTGCGCTGGCCGGCACCGCCGCCGTGCGCCGGCTCGATCCCGAATTCCTCGCCAAGTCCGTGCCGTGGCTGCTGGCGGCCATCGTGGTCTACATGGTTTTCCGTCCGCAACTGGGCGAGACCGACCGGCATCACCGGATGGAGCTGCCGGCGTTTTACGCGCTCTTCGGACTCGGGCTGGGTTTCTACGACGGTTTCTTCGGGCCGGGGGTGGGCTCGTTCTGGACCATCGCGTTCGTCATGGTGCTGGGCCATAATTTTGTGAAGGCCGCCGGCCACACCAAGGTCATGAATCTCGCCAGCAATGCGTTTTCGCTCGCGCTGTTCGCCCTCGGCGGCGCCGTGCTCGTGTTGCCGGGGCTCGCGCTCGGCGCGGGCCAGCTCATCGGCGCGCGGCTCGGCGCGCACCTGGCCCTGACGCGCGGCGCGCGTTTCGTGCGCCCGATCTTTCTCGTGATGGCTGGCCTCACGGTCCTGAAACTGCTTTACCAGCACTACCTCCGCTGATGTCCCCCGCCGACTATCTTTCCCGCCACGAGGCCGACCTCGTGGGTTTTCTGCAAAAGCTCATCCGCCTCCGCACGGTCAACCCGCCGGGCGAGAATTACGGCGAGACCACCGCGCTGCTCGCCGCCACACTGCGCGGCCTCGGTCTGCAGGTCCGCCGCGTCGCCATCCCGCGCGCCCTGCAGAAGAAAACGCAGCCCGACCAGCTCGCCTACCCGCGCTACAACGTCATCGCGTTCTGGGACGCCGGCGCAAAGAAGACCGTCCATTTCAACGCGCACTACGACGTCGTGCCGGTCTCCGGCCAATGGAAGCACGGCGACGCCTTCAATCCCGCCGTCCAGGGTGGCTGGATGTACGGTCGCGGCACCGCCGACATGAAGGGCGCCATCGCGAGCATCGTTTACGCGCTCAAGGCCCTGCGCGCCACCGGTACGCGCCCGCGCTGCAACGTCGAGGTGTCCTTCACCGCCGACGAGGAGACCGACAGCCTGCTCGGCACCAACTGGGTCGTCGACCGCGGCCGGTTGCGCGCCGATTTCGCCGTGGTGGGCGAGGGCGGCGAGGGCGACGCCGTCTGCTGCGGCCACAACGGCGTCGTGTGGCTCAACGTCCGCGTCCACGGCAAGCCCGCCCACGGCTCCACGCCCGAGCGGGGCATCAACGCCCTCGAAAAGATGTCCGCCCTCGTGCTCGCGCTCGATGGCTACAAGAAAATCCTCGCGCGCCGCCGCTTCCGTACGCCGGAGGGCCGCGTCATGACGCCCACGCTCAACCTCGGCGGCGTCTTCGCCCCGGGCGAGGGCGGCAAGATCAACACCGTGCCCGCCGCCGCGTCGTTCACCATCGACCGCCGCGTGCTCCCGGTCGAGAGCGTCGCCACGGCCGAGCGCGAACTGCGCGCTTTCCTTACGAAGGCCGCGGCCAAAATCCCCCAGTGCCGGATCACAATCGAGAAGGTCTCCGACAACCACTCCTGCTACACCGCGCCAACCTCGGCGTTCTTCAAGACGATGCAGGCCTGCGTCGCGCGCGTTCGCCGCCGGCCCTCGCGGGCGATGGTGTCGACCGGCTTCAACGACATGCATTTCTTCGCCCAGCACCTGAAGATCCCGACGCTTGGCTACGGTCCGGGCGGCCTCGACTACCATGCCGTCGACGAGCGCGCCCGCGTGCGGGACCTCGTCGATGCCGCCGCCATCTACGCCGAGCTGCTCACGACGTTCGGCGGCTAGATTTTCGGCAGCCCTGCCAGCACGCGCCGCACGATTGCCGCGATGATCTTGCGGTTCTGCGCGTGCTCGGCGCCGTCGGTGAACATCACGATGATCACGCGGCCGCCGCCGGGCAGCTCGATGAGCGCGGCGTCGTGCCGCGCCCAGCTGACCCAGCCGGCCTTCGACCAGAGTTTCATGCCCGGGGCGAGCGCCGCGCCGCTGAAGCCTGTCGCCTGATCATCCGGGTCGGCCTTGACCGTAAACGGATCGCGCGCCAGCAGCGCGAGCATCTGGGCCGAGCGTTCGCGCGAGACGCATTGGCCGAGCGCGATCTCCTGCAGCAGCCGCGCGGTGTCGTTGGTCGAAAGAAAATTCCGCGCCGGCGGGTGCGCCGCCATGTCCTGCTTCTCCCGGCCATAGGGGCCCTCGCCCCAGGGTTTGCGCTGGGCGTTGACGTTCGCGTAGCCGAGCGAGCGGAAGTAGCGCGTCACGACGCCGCGGCGCTCGTTCCACGCGGCGAGTTCGTCGGGCGGCAGCTCCGGCCCGCTGGTCGTCCCGGTGGCGGCATCGACCACGTAGCTCGTCGCCTCGTTGTAGGAATCCACGATCATGTCGCGCAGCCCGCGCCGGAGCTCGGGCGTGTCGGCCAGCTGGCCGTCCTCCATCCGCCGATGCGCGTAGGCGAGGTAGAAGAGCTTGATGACGCTCGCCGGGTAGAAGCGCTCGTCGCCGCGGTAGTGCGCCCGCACCGGCGTGGCGCCGCGCAGGTCGACGACCGTGACCGCCAGCTGCCCGGGCTGGAGCGGCGGCGACGTGAACTCCACCAGGGTCTCGGTCACGGCGGCGGCGAGCATGGATTGTTGGACCGTTCCCGGCTCCTCCCCGGCCCGCGCGCCCAGGGGAAGCGCGCCGAGCAACACGAACAGCGTGGCCACGGTTTTCATGTCAATTCTTCCAGCCCTGCCGGATCATCGAGACGGCGATGGCGGCGAGCAGCATGGAAATGATCTTGGAGATGGCGCGCATGCCGGTGCCGCCGATCCGGCGGCCCAGCCATTCGCTGTAGTGCAGCGCCAGCACGACGAGCCCGAGGTTGGCGACGAGCGCGGCCAGCGTGACCCAGAGCCCGACCGAGCGCGCGAGGATCAGCAGGGTGGTGATGGAGGCCGGGCCGGCGATGAGCGGCATGCCCAGCGGCACCACGCCGAAATCCTCCGGCAGTTTTTCCGGCTCCGCCACGGAGTGGATGAGATCGCGCGCCGCGAGGATGAAAAGGATGAGCCCGCCCGCGATCTGGAAGTCGCCCACCGAGATGCCGAGCGCCGAGAAGATGCTCTGCCCCAGCAGCAGAAAGCCCAGCGCCACCAGTCCGCCCGTCCACGTCGCCTGGTCGGCGATCTTCTGCCGTTGCTCGCGCGCGAGTTGCTGGCCGAGCCCGAGGAAGATGGCCGCCAACCCCACCGGGTCGATCGCCACGAACAGCGGGATAAACGCCTGCAGAAACTTGGTCGCCCACTCGGTCATGCGCGGAAGCTTAGGCGGACCTGACTGCTCGGGTCGAGGCCGGGTTGAAAACAGGCTTGCTTGTCGGCAGTCACAGGAAATACTGGCAGAAAAATGGCCAGTTCAAATAGTGCTAGCATTGACGGCGCCAGCCCCGCAGATTTCGGGCGTTGGCTGCGTCAGCAGCGCGAGGCAAAGGAGCTGAGGCAACGACAGGTGGCGGCCGCAGCGGAAATGGACCAGTCTCACTATGCCAAGATCGAAGCCGGCAAGAAGTTCCCGCGGTCCGTCCAAGCTGACGCGATTATCCGTTGTCTTGCTTTGGATGCGCCCGATTTTCGCCAACGGCAGAAGGCAGCCGAATTCATCGCCAATTGTGACGGCGACTTGGAGATTGCCGCTGGCGCAGCCAGCCGAGTGCAGGAGCATGCCGCGCCCTACGTCGTGAATAACCCAGCGAAAAAGCTGCGAATTAAAAAGTGAGAAGCTTTTCGTTTCCTCGCACCCAACTTTCCCCCACAAACCTCCACCACTTTCCGCCCCGATGCCCTCGCTTCATTTTAAAGGCAAATCCTTCGTCCAGAACCACCATCTCGTGGTACCGTTCCACGAGTTGACGCCGGTGAAGGCCAAGGGTACGAGCAAGACCGCCAGTCTGCACGACAACCTGATCGTCGAGGGCGACAATCTGAAGGCGCTCAAGGCCCTCCTGCCCACCTATCACAGCAAGGTGAAGTGCATCTATATCGACCCGCCCTATAACACCGGCAATGAGGGCTGGGCCTACAACGACGCCGTCAACTCTCCCATGATGCAGGACTGGCTGGGCAAGACCGTCGACCGTGAGGACCTCACCCGCCACGACAAGTGGTGTTGCATGATGCTGCCGCGCTTGAAGCTGCTGCGTGAATTCCTCACCGACGACGGCGCCATTTTTGTCTCTATAGACGACAACGAAATCCACCGCCTCCGCTGCTTGATGGATGAGGTGTTCGGAGAGGAGAATTTCGTGGCGACGATCATCTGGCAGAAGAAATACAGCACGAAAGCGGACTCGAAGTTCCTTTCGGAGTCTCACGAATTTATCTGCGTTTTCGCGCGCGACATCGAAAAGCTCGCTCTCAACGGTCTCGCGCGAACCGAAAAGCAGAAGGAAGGCTACAAAAACCCGGACGCCGACGCACGCGGTGATTGGACATCGGGTGATTTGTTGCGCATGGAGGCGCGAGACTATGCGATCTTTGAGATCGCTGGCCCTACTGGCAAAAAATTTCTCCCTCCCAAGGGGACGAGTTGGCGTTTCAATAAGGACAAAATTGAGGAGTTGCGTGCTGATAAGCGGATTTGGTTTGGCGAAGACGGAACTTCACGCCCTCGCTTGAAGCGTTTCCTCTCCGAAGTGCGCGAGATGATTCCGGCCCAGACGCTGTGGTCGTTTGGCGAAGTCGGGCACTCTGACTCGGCGAAGAAGGAACTTGCCGCGTTATTCGCCGATGCGGACGAAGTGTTTGCCACGCCAAAGCCCGTCGCTCTGTTGCAGCGCATTGTTGCGCTCGCGACAGAAGAAGATTCCGTCGTGCTGGACGCTTTCGCGGGCTCAGCGACAACGGCGCATGCGGTGCTCGCACAAAATCAGATGGACGGCGGCGGTCGCCGTTTTGTGCTAATCGAATCTGCCGAATACGCCGACACACTTTCCGCCGAGCGCGTCCGCCGCGTAGCGAGGGGCGTGACAGCCTCGAAGGACGAGGCGGTGAAAGCCGGCCTCGGCGGCACGTTTTCCTATTTCAAGCTCGGTCGGCCGATGCAGATGTCGGCCATCCTCGACGGCAGCACGCTACCGGACTTCGAGTCACTGGCGCGTTATGTGTTCTTCACGGCGACAGGAATGGAGTTCGACGCCAAGAAGCTCAACCGTAAGACCGGCTTCATTGGCACGAGCCGGCACCACGACGTGTTCCTCCTCTACACCGAGGACGCAGACAAGCTGAAGCAGCTCGCGCTGACTCTCGACGGCGCTCGCGCACTCCCGAGCATTAGCGGCAAGCCCAAGCTTGTCTTCGCGCCGACGAAGTATCTCGACGAGTCCTTCCTCGACCGGCTGCGGATCACTTTCTGCCAGCTCCCGTTCCAAATCTACAAGGCCCTTGATGCCTAAGCGCCCCGCGCCCCGCGATTCCGTGGTTTTAAAGGAATACCAGACCCGCACCCTCCAGCACGTCCAGGCCTACCTGCAGGCGCTGGCGGAACATCGCGCGAAGTCGGCCAAACTGGCCGCCATCGACCCGGATGCCGGGTATGATTTCACGGTGCGAGCATGGGAGAAAGCCGAGGTCGGCCGCCCTTATCTGCCGCGCAAGAACGGACTCAAGGAGCCGCTGCCTACATTCTGCCTGAAAGTGCCGACCGGCGGCGGCAAAACGCTCCTCGCCGCCAAGGTCATCGACCTGTTCCAGACTCACTACCGCAAGCGGCAGACCGGGCTCGTGCTCTGGATCGTGCCCACGACGCAGATTTACAAACAGACCTACGTCGCGCTCAAGGACCGCGATCACCCCTACCGACAGGCGCTCGACCTCGCCTCGGCCGGCCGCACGCTGATTCTGGAGAAGACGAGCGGCTTCTCGCCGGCGGACGTGACGGAGAACCTTTGCGTGCTGATGCTCATGCTGCCTTCGGCCAATCGCGAGACGAAGGAAACGCTGCGGATGTTCAAGGACAGCGGCGGCTTCGCCCGTTTTTTCCCGACGGACGACGATGCCAAAGGACACGCCGACCTGCTCCGGCGCGTGCCCAACCTCGACACCTTCGAAAAGGAGAGTGGGTTCTTCGGCCGGCAGGTGAAGACCTCACTCGGCAACACGCTGCGCGTGCTCCAGCCGCTCATCGTGCTCGACGAGGGCCACAAGGCCTACAGCACCGGGGCCCGCGCCACACTGGAGGGCTTCAATCCCTCGATGATCGTCGAGCTGTCCGCCACCCCGCCGGAGGAAAGCAACGTGCTGGTAGATATCTCCGGACAGAACCTGCTCCGCGAAGGCATGATCAAGCTTGAACTGCACCTGAACAACCGCCGCAGCGTGAGCTGGAAGGATACTCTCTTCGCCGCGCTCGAGCACCGCGAGCGCCTTGAAGAGAACGCCCAAGTGCACGAGGCCCAGACCGGCGTCTACATCCGGCCGATCTGCCTGATTCAAGTGGAGCGCACCGGCAAGGAACAGCGTGGCGCCGGCAAAATCCACGCGGAGGACGTTCGCGAATACCTCATCAGCGTGAAGGGCGTGCCACCGGAACAGGTGGCCATTAAATCGAGCGAGAAGGACGAACTGAAGGATGTGGACGATGACCGGGGCCTGCTGCACCGCGATTGCTCCATCCGCTACATCATCACCAAGCAGGCGTTGCAGGAAGGATGGGACTGCTCGTTCGCCTATGTGCTCGCGATCCTCACGAATCCCAGTTCGAAGACGGCACTAACGCAGCTCGTCGGCCGCATCCTTCGTCAGCCGTATGCGAAGAAGACGGGCGTGCCGGCCTTGGATGAGAGCTACGTGTTTTGTTTCCAGCGCCGCGGCGAGGATTTGCTGGCCGAAGTGAAAAAGGGATTCGCCGCGGAAGGCCTTGGTGATCTGCGCGACCATATCCGCGAGGAACGCGATGGAACCGTCGCCGCCGGAGAGACGCAGGCGTTGAAACCGCGGCCCGTGCTGGCCAAGGCCGCGAAGCGGCTCGTGCTGCCGACCTTCATGGTGCGCGACGGCAAGGAGTGGCGGCCGGCGCATTACGAAGCTGACATACTTTCCCGGGTATCGTGGGATAAAGTGGACGTTTCCCCGCTGGCCAACCTCCCGTTGCTGGCCGTAAAGGACAAGGATGTCGAACTGCGAGCCGGGCTGGATGAGACGGCGCTGGGCGACGCGGAAAACACGGCGGTCGCCATGCCTGCCTCGAAGACGGCCACTCTCGACTACGCCTTTGTCGCCGGCCACGTGATCGACGTGATGCCGAATCCGTGGCGCGGACACGATCTGACAAAGCGGGTTTTCGAGACCCTGCTGAGAAATCATCCCCGCGAGCTCGTGGCGGACAATTTCGTCTTCATTGTCGAGGAGCTGCGCAAGCGGCTGGAAACGGAGCGCGACCGGTTGGCCGAGGGGGTTTTCCGGGCGCTTCTCAAACAGGATGAGATGCGCTTCATTCTCGTAGGAGACGATCTCGGCTTGGAGCACGGCTTGCCAAACAGGCTGCCAAAGACCATCACGCGAGCGCCCGGCGAGAAGAAGGCGACTCGCGACGGCGGGGATCAATTCGAACTCGACCTCTTTGATTTCGTGCCTGCTGACGGACTGAACACTCTCGAGCAGAGGGTCGCTACCTACCTAGACGAACAGGAAGACCTACTGCTCTTCTGGTATCGCAACCGCTCGCGCCGCGATTACGCTGTGCAGGGGTGGAAACGCGGCCGCATCTACGCCGATTTCATCTTTGCCTCCAAAGCCGACGATAGTCCGGAGGAATTTGATCGTGTGTTCGTGGTCGAAACAAAGGGTCTGCATTTGAAGAAATTCGCGGACACTGACTACAAGCGCTCTGTTTTCGGCATCTGTAACGAACACGCCCGTAAAAAGGGTTGGAGCGAATTTGTTCCCCAAATGAGCGGCTCCATCATGAGCTTCGATGTTGTGGACGAAGAGGAATGGCAAAAGCGTGTTAGCGTAATGCTATCCGATTAGTTGGATACCGGGGAGGAACTCCCGTGGGTAAAAAATTGCAATGCGCTGTCCGCAATCCATGCGCAGTGTCGCCGCTTGGTGGCGGGTGCGGCCGGGTGTATCCTCCGGCTACAACCAAGGAGGCTCCCATGCCCAAGATCAAAATCGAACTCGAGGACGCCGAGTTTCACGTCGTCGAACGCCTGGCCGAGATGCTGCAAGTCACCCCGGAGGATATCGCCTACGCCGCCCTCAACCGCCTGATGATGGCCGAGCGCGACGAAACCGTGCAGGTGGAAATCGTGCAGACGCGCTCATGGCGCTCCGACAACCTGCCGCTCTGGGCGGATTCCGCCGGCTCGGTGCACGCCTACGAAGGCATGCGCGACTGCGATCCGGAGAAGAGCAAGTATTCGGTCTGAACCGCGTCGGTTCGGCTGATCGCCGCGCTCCCCGGGCGCAGCCGGGCGGAGTGTAGACCGGCCCGGCTGAGGCCGTTGGTGGAGGGGACGGACCGGGCTTGGCTTTGGGGCGGATTCGCTCCTACGTTCGCGCCGGTGAGCGCGCCCCACACTAATTTCTACGACCTGCCCCGCACTGAACTGCTGGCGCGGGCGGCCCGCTGGGGTTTCCCGACGGTCCACGCAGCGCGGCTGTGGGCCTACGTTTATCTGGAGGGCGTCGAAGACTGGCGCGCGATGCCGGAGCTGCCCGCGCGCTTTCTCACCAAGGCCGAGCAGGAGCTGCGTTTCCCCCGGCTCGCCACCGCCGCCGAGTCGCACAGCGCCGACGGCTTTACCCGCAAATACCTGCTTTCCCTCGCCGACGGCCGCCGAATCGAAACCGTGCTCATGCGCTACACCGGCCGGGTGACGGCGTGCATCAGCAGC
Source organism: Opitutia bacterium (assembly GCA_016187925.1). Lineage (GTDB taxonomy): Bacteria > Verrucomicrobiota > Verrucomicrobiia > Opitutales > Opitutaceae > Didemnitutus. The sequence continues at coordinate 53,616 of JACPIS010000039.1, forward strand.
CAGGTCGGTTGCGCCATGGGCTGCGTGTTCTGCGCCACCGGCCAGATGGGCTACGTCCGCCATCTCACGCCGGGCGAGATCGTCGCGCAGGCGATGCATGTCGACGCCGTGCTGCGCGACACGGCCGGAAGCGCGCCGCCCAAGGTAGGGCGAGTCGTCCCCGACGAGCCGAAACGCTCGGCGGTTCATCCGGAGGATTCGCCCAACCCAATACCGCCCTTGGCCAGACCATCCAGCCCCTCCCCGCACGAGCGCCACGAACGGTTGCGCAACATCGTGCTCATGGGCATGGGCGAACCGTTGCACAACTACGACGCCGTGATGACTGCCATCGACATCCTGCGCGATCCCAGCGGCCTCGCGCTTGGGGCGAAGAAAATCACCCTCAGCACCGTCGGCGTTGTGCCGGGCATCATCCGGCTGGCCGACGAGCAGCGCCCCGTCCATCTCGCCGTCTCCCTGCACGGCGCCACGCAGGAGGAGCGCGCCGCGCTCGTGCCCGCGGCGAAGAAGTGGCCGCTCGACGAACTCATGGCCGCCTGCCGCTACTACATCGCGAAGCAGCAGCGCCGCATCTTCTACGAGTGGACGCTGATCGAGGGGAAAAACGACACTCCCGGGAACGCGCACGCCGTCGGCCGCCTGCTGCGCGGCCAGGAGGCGCAGGTAAACCTCATCCCGCTCAACCCGACCGCCGGCTTCGCGGGCGAGCCCACCGGCCGGGACGCGGCGAAGAAATTCCAGTCGGTCCTCGCCGGTTACGGGCTGCCCAGCACCATCCGCCAGCGTCGCGGCATCGACATCGCCGCCGGCTGCGGCCAGCTCGCCGTGGCGAAAAAATAGCCGCCGCTCAGCCGAGCTTGATCGCCAGCGCCGAGACGTCGGCCGCTTGGGCCGCGGGCGTGGCCAGCCAATCGCAGGCGTGTTTCATCGACTCCGGCTCGATGGCGACGCCGCGGGCTTTCAGTCGCAACAGCGCCGAGATCAACGCCAGTTGGGCGCGCGCGTCGGCGGGATTCATCTGGGCGGCGCGCAGCAGCGCGGCGGTGCCAGCCGGCACGTGTTCCGTCGCCAGCACGTCCTTTTCGCCGAGGAAAAGCCCCAAGGCGGCCCCGAGCGCCAGCACGTAGGCCTGCGGCGCGGCGGGCGGGGCGTAGGCGAGTCCTTCGCCCGCGGGCAGTGCCGTCCACTCCATGTAGCCGCGGATCTGGGCGTGGAAGCGCGCGAGTTCCTCGTCCGCCGTGGCGGGCGACCACCGGGCGGCAAACGTCTTCAGTTCGCGGAATTTCTTCACCTCCCAGACGCGCAGGCTGAGCTCGAAGTCGTCGTTGCGGTCGCGCAGCGTGCCGGTGACCACGTAGTCGAGGCCGCCGTCGGCCGACTCGCTGAGCTGGCGGATGTTGTCCGCCACCCATTCCATCGGGAAAATCGCGTAGTGCTTGCTTTGCGTGCCGATGGCGGCGATCGCCTCGTAGCCGGCGCTGGCTGTGAAGGTCTCGGCGAACCAGAGCGGGATGCCGCGCGACAGCCGGGCGAGCGCATCCTCGGGGCGCTCGGCCCGCTGGAGCGCATCGGGCAGGTCGGGCAGCGCCAGTTGCGCAAACGCCACGCGGCGGAGCCGGCCCGCCTTGGCCGGCAGCAGATGCGCCGTGATGCTCTCCAGCCCGTAGAACCACACCGGTTTGCTGATGCTGACGAGGGCGATCTGCGCCTCGCCCGCCGGGACGTGATCCGCTGCGCTCTCCTCGGCGGCCATGATTTCACCGATGGCGCGCGAGAAACCGTAGAGCCGCTCCTCGAGCTCGGGCCGGCCGAGCGCGAACAACAGGTCGAGCAGGTGCTGCGCCGCCTCGGCGTTGCGCACCGCGAGGTAGGCTTGCAGGAGATTCAACCCCGCCGACGCGCCGTGACGCTCGGCGTCGTAGCGCGGGGCAACCAGCTCGATGATCTCGCGCACATGGCCGTGCGTGCCGAGGTCGGCCGAGAGCGACGCGAGCACATCCGGCCGGTCGCCGGCCGAAGCGAGCACCTCCTCGTAGATCGCGAGCGCGCCCGGCAGGTCCTTCGCCTCGAGCCGCGCGCGCGCCGCCGCGAGCTGGGGCAGCACGCCGCCCGCCGCGGCCGGCTTGTTCTCCGGGACCGGCGAAACCTGCGGCGTTGGCCCGCCCGCGGGCTGGCCGGGCTTTTTGGCGCTGAAGCGGTCGAAGAGTCCCATGCGGCCAAGACTATGCAATCGGCCGGTCGGCCGAGGCAAAAGTTTTCAGCTGGGCCAGTAAAAAGAACCCGACGGCAGAAACCGCCCCGAACAAGTGCGCCAAAGGCACATTTTTCACCCCGTCATTCAGCCGGGAGAAAATCGGGGTGTCGGTCATCCATTCAAAACCGATTTTCCCCGCCACGAGAATCAACACGCCCAGCCACACCCAGCGGGGCTCACGATTAATCTGTTTCAGCCGGTCGCACGCCAGCAGGAGCAGCAACCCTGTTGCCAGTCCGGACAGGCCGGCGTAACGCGAGAGTTGCGGATCGAATGCCAACAGGCCGGCTGAGATCAGGGCGGAGGCGATGAGCAGATACAGTCGCGCCAGGGTCGGTCTGATTCGTTCGAGCCAGCATCCGACGGGAATAAACACCACCAGGTTCCAAAGCCCGTGGCTCGCCCCATGGTGCACGAGGTGTCCCGTCCAAAGGCGCCAGACCTGTCCAACCGAAATCAGCGGACGGTCGAGCATCAACCCGGTCTGCATGGCCGGCGACGCGGCGACGAGCACCGTCGCCACCGCCAGCGCTGCGGTAACCCAAGGCCGACCCTGGGCCGGTTCGCTCACCGCCGAACGGCCCGCCAACGAGCCAGGGCAAGCAGCGCCAAGACCCCGGCGAACCACGCGCCGAGCGATCCGCCACCGCTGTAGCCTGGCTTATGCTCGATCCTCACTTCCTCAGGCGCTTTTTTCACCCGCTCGCGGAATGCCTCGAGTTCGGCTTTCAGGTTTTTAGTCAGATCCACCGCCGCGGTCTCGAACCCCTTGGCGCTGTCTTCGCGCAACCGGTCATTCAGACCGACCAAGGTTGTGTTGGCCTGCGTGAGATTGGCCCCGGGCGCGCGGAACAGAAGCTTGCGGCTCGGGATGTCATAGACCACAGCCTCCAGCAGCGTGTGCGTGTCGTTCTTGTTTCCGTGGAAAAGATAGGCGCCGACGATAGTCCAATAGGCCAGCGAAAGTTTGTTCTCATCCGTGAACTGCAGTTGGTCGTAAGCCAGCAGGACCATTACATCCACGCCCAGCAATCCGCGCACCTGGTCGAGATTTTCAAAGCCGCCACCAGGACGGAGATAACTGGTGGGAATCACTTCGATGGATTCGACAAACGGATAGGCTTTGAACTCCGCGGCCACTTTCTTGAGCAGCTCACTTTTGAGCGCTTCGGAAAAATCTGTGCCGTTGCCCTGGCGTCCCGGCACAAAAGCCAAACCAACTTTCAGGGGCAACCTCAACACCGGTACGGCCGGTGTGATGAGCGGCTGGGTTTGGTCGGGATAAAGAAAACCCACCACGCTGCTGGATCGCTCGGTTTTACTCGGTCCGAAATATCCGCTGCAACCGGTGATGCTCATTACCAGTACTACCGGCACCATCAGGGCCTTCATGTGCGAAAGAAAGGGTCGTTTCATGAAGTCACCACGATCCGGGTTCGGGTCGAAATGACAATCTTGAAGCCACGCGCCACGGCGCGTGCAGGCCAGCCGATTTACTCGGGTTGGGCTTTCAGGGCCGCGAGCACGCGCGCCTTCAGCTTGGGGCCGGACTGCTCCTGCCAAGTGAGCGCGGGCGCGCCGAAGTAGCGGTCGGTGTTGCGCGCGCCCCAGTCCGTCGTGGCGATGCGGTAGCGGCGGGCGGGATCGATCTGCGCCGGGCCGGCGGCGAAATTGGACTCGCCCTGACGTTGCGCAAAGGACGTGTCCGGGCCTTGGTTGGCCGCGGCGAGCAACCGGTTCAGGCGCGCGCCGTCGACCTCGGCGACGAAGATCGCGCCGTCAAACCGCACGCAGGCGTCGAACTGCACGTGCGTGACCTCGCCCGCAGGCAGGCCGGCGCCGAAGGTCGTGTTGCCGATGAACGCCGCGTCGACCCCGGCACCCTGGCGCAGCGCCGCGGCGGCAAAGCGCCCCGCCTCCGCCGTCGACAGCGCGGCGGCTGTGCGCCCGACCGGCGCGGTGTCCTCGGGCGTCAGATTTTTCGCGAGGGTATCGCGGATCAGCGCCGTCAGCTCGGGATCGGCGGGGCCGTCGGCCGGCACGCGCTGCTGCTCGACCACCCAGCGCGGCGCGCCTGACTCGTCGCGGCAGAGCCAGGCGAGCGAGACGTATTCGTTCCACGAGCCGGAATGGAAATAGACGGTGCGGCCGAACGGCTGCACGAAGCGCAGGTGGTCGTGCGCGCCGGCGAAGAGCGTGCCGTCGGGCACGAGCGCCAGCATCTCGCGGTCAGCGGCCAGGCCGGCGTGGCTCAGCACGATCTTGAGCGGAGCGACGGCGAGCAGCCCCGAAAAATTCTTTTTCGCCCAGACCACCGGGTTGGCGAGGTCGAGCGACGGGCGGACGGCCACGCGGTACGTCGCGAGCTTGTCGGTCGTGACGCCGACGATCACCGCCTCCTCGCGTCCGAGCTTCAGCCGGATCGTGGCGGGGGCAAAGGGTTCGTTGGTGGCGCGGTTGACGATGTTGCTCACGACCGTGACGCCCGTGGACCGCACGCGGTGCACGGTGTCGTCGAAGTCGTAGAATTCCGGTTCGTGGTTGCCGAGATTGAGGATGGTCGGAACGCGCCGAACGAGGGCGGCGAGCACCGCGAAATCGATCGCGCCGCCCGTGCGGCGGGCGACGATGTTGCCGTATTCCTGGGTGTCGCCATCGAGCAGCACGGCCATGGGCAGGGCGGGGTGCTCGGCCTTGAGGCGGTCGACGAGCGCGACGAACTGGGCTGTGCGCTCGTAGGACGAATGTTGGTCGCCCGTCACGATAAGCAAAGCCTCGGCGCCTGCCGGGGCGCCGACCAGGCGCAAACCCAGCCACAGGAACAGGAAGGGGCAGATGAGGCGGCGCCGGAAGGTCATGCGCTCCCGAGACTGCCCCGCGCGGCCGGGCGGCGGCAAGCCTGTGGTGGCGGGCCGCCGTTTCCCGCGTTGACCGGTCGGGGTGGGCGGGTAGTTAGACCCGTCCTGCTCATGAACCGCGTTTTCATCAAAACCTCCCGCCTGCGCGACCCGGCAAACGCCGCGACGCTTCGGCGCGGCAAGGCGGCCGCTCCATGAATCGCGTCTTCATCAAGACCTATGGTTGCCAGATGAACGAGCGCGACAGCGAGGCCGTCGCGGCCCTGCTGCGCGCGCGCGGCTACCGCATCGTGCAGGACGAGAGCGCCTGCGACGTGATGCTGCTCAACACCTGCAGCGTGCGCGACATGGCGGAGCAGAAGGCCATCGGCAAGGCGGCCAACGTGGCCGCCCGCAAGAAACGCAACCCACGCTTCGTTCTCGGCATCCTTGGCTGCATGGCGCAGAACCGCGGCGCGGCCCTGCTCGACGCGCTGCCCGACGTCGACCTGATCGTCGGCACACAGAAATTCCACCAGGTGCCGGACTACCTCGACAACCTGCGCGCGGCGCAGGAGGCGGGCGCGCCCATCGGCAGCACCATCGTCGACATCGCCGAGGAGGCCGGCTCGCAGAACACCATCCGCGACCATGTGCTGGAGGAGAAACAAGTCACGGCCTTCGTCTCCATCCAGCAGGGCTGCAACATGGATTGCGCGTTCTGCATCGTGCCGAAGACGCGCGGCGACGAGCGCTCGCGGCCGATGGACGAGATCGTGCGCGAGTGCGAGGAGCTGGCCGACCGCGGCGTGCGCGAGATCACCCTGCTCGGCCAGATCGTCACCAGCTACGGCCGGCGCGACTACGTGCACACGGCCGGCGTCACGCCCTTTGTGCAGCTGCTCGAGCGCGTGAACGCCATCCCCGGCCTCCGGCGCATCCGCTTCACTTCGCCGCACCCGCGCGGCTTCAAGGACGACCTCATCCAGGCCTACGGCCGGCTGGAGAAACTCTGCGAATACGTGCACCTGCCCATGCAGTCCGGCAGCGACCGCATCCTCCGCGCGATGAACCGGCCTTACACGCGCGAGCGCTACCGGCAGATCGTCGACGACCTGCGCCGCGTGCGGCCCGACATGTATTTCTCGACCGACATCATCGTCGGTTTCCCCGGCGAGACGGAGGAGGACTTCGCGCAGACGCGCGAATTGTTCGAAGCCTGCAACTACGACATGGCCTACGTTTTCAAGTACTCGATCCGCTCCGGCACGCCCGCCGCCGGCCTCGCGGACCAGGTGCCCGAGACCGTGAAGGAGGAGCGCAACCAGATCCTGTTGCGCATCCTCGAGGCCAACTCCGCCCGCCGCAACGCCACGCTGCTCGGCACCACGCAGGAGGTGCTGGTCGAGGGTCCGGACAAAAAGGGCCGCGGCTTCATGGGCCGCACCCGCGGCAACCGCATCGTGCATTTCGACGCCGCCGAGCGGCTGATCGGCGAGCTGGTGCCGGTGAAGATCACGCGCGCCAGCACGGCGGTGCTCTACGGCTCGCTGGCGCTCGCGGGAGTTGGGTGTTGAAGGTTGAAAGTTGAAAGCTCACAAACGCTCCGCGCCCTTGTCCGCCATTTCCGTCTCTTTCATCCCTCAACTTTCAACCTTCAACCATTGATGTCCCTTTTCCTCGCCACCCTTCTGCCCGGCCTCGCCCTCGCCCTCGTGGGCGCGCTGTTTTTGTGGAACGACCCGCGGGTGGGCTCGACCGCCAAGGCGCTGCCGCGCTCCTCACGCGGGGCGTGGCTGTTCTTCGGACTGGGCGCGATGTGGTTCCTTTGGCGCATCTCCCGGCTGGGCGAGGCCGACCTGATTTTTTTCAGCAACCCGTGGCCGGTCATGGTCGGTTTCGCCGCGCTCGCCATGCTGTCGCTGGCTTACGCGCCGGACTTCCTCGCCGTGCGCGGCCTGTGCATCCTCATGCTGATGGTCGCCGAGCCGCTGCTCTACGCCGCCTACATGGAGTGGACGCATCCGCAGCGCCTGCTGATGGTGACGGCGGTCTACATCGGGCTGGCCCTCGCGCTTTACCTCGCCGCCGCGCCGTACCGGATGCGCGATTTCTTCGAGTGGCTCTTCCAGCGTCCCGCCCGCGCGCGCCTGCTGGGGGCCATCGTACTCGCCTACGGCCTCGCCACCACCGCCTCGGCCTTCACTTACTGAGCCATGGTGCCGCCGGCCGTGCAGAAAACGATGTTCCTCCTGCTGGCCGGCCCGGCGGGCGTCGGCAAGAGCACGCTCTGCGACCGGCTCGTCCGCGAGGTGCCGGGCTTCGAGCGCGTCATCACCGCCACCACGCGTCCGCCGCGGCCCAACGAGGTCGACGGTCGTGACTACCATTTCCTGGGCGAGGCGCAGTTCGACCAGAAGCTCGCCGCCGGCGAGTTCCTCGAATGGGCCTGGGTGCACCGCAAATACCGCTACGGCACCCTGAAGTCCGCCGTGCTCGGCCGCCTCCCGGTGGCGAGCCTCGTCGCCAACGTCGACGTGCAGGGCGTGCGCAGCCTCCGCGCCGCCGCCGAGACGCTGCCGCTGCTGAAGGAGAAGCTCGTGACCATCTTCGTCGCGCCCGACTCGATGGACGTGCTGCGCGAGCGCCTCGAGGGCCGCGGTCCGGTGAGCGCCGAGGAATTGGAGCGCCGGTTGCAGAGCGCCGAGCTCGAGATGGCCGAGCGCAACCGCTACGACTACGTGATCCACAGCGGCACGAAGGAGCAGGATTTCCGCGCGCTGCTCGACTTCTGGCACCAGGCCCGCGCCAAGCTGGGCCCCGTCGGCTGAAACCGCCGCCCATGCCCGCCTCGCACCGCCCTTCTCCTCCGGATGTGCCGCTCGCAACGTGGCGCGAGTTGCTTGATGCCGCGCTTGCGCTCCGCGCCGCCCGGCCGTGGGAGTGGTTGGATGACATGGATGTGTTCGCCCTCGTCGACGAGCAGAAGCGGGCTTGGTTCCCTTCGGTGCTCGGCGCGGCTGGGCAGGTATACGGGCTCGCGCTCTATCGCGGGGAGAACGGGTTGCGCTTCCTGCTCGAGACGGCGGAAACCCTCGAAGACGATCCGCAGGCTGCCATGTTCGTGCAGGATGCGTTGCTGCTCGACTGGGGTGCGAAAAAGGCCCTGGCACCCGAGGACCTGGCGACACTCGCCGCACTCGGCCACGCGCCGCGCCCGCGCGAACGGCAGGCCTGGCCGAGCTTTCGCAGCCACGTCCCCGGCTGGTATCCCTGGTTCCTCGACGCCACCGAGGCGCGCGCACTGGCGCGCGGCACCCGGGCCGCGCTCGCCTGCGCGGAACTGGCGCGGCGTGATCCGGATTTCTTCGCGCCGAATGACGCTGATCCCTCCCTCCTGCCCACGGTCGATCTCGAAGTGGCGCTGGCCGGCAACCTGACCCCCCAGCAGGTGGCGTGGCGCACGTGGGAAACCGGACCACTTGTAGCACCCGCTATCCCACCGGTACCGCCGACCTGGGCGGCCATCCGGGCACGACCGCAAAATACCCGCGCCGCGGTGGAGTTCGACGTCTTTCATCTGCCCGCTCCGGTCTCGGATGGCGGCCGCCCGTATTTCCCGCGCATGGCCCTGATGGCCGACGGCGAGAGCGGCTACATCTACGCGGCGGAAATGACCGGTCCTCAGTGCCCTTGGACCGACCTGGTGGTCGCGGCCTGGAGCAAGGCGCTGGGCACAGCGCAACGGCGTCCCGGCGTCATCGCCATCCGGCGTCCCGAGTGGATTTCCACACTGACCCCGCTCGCGGCGCAACTCGGTATCACGCTGGAGCTGCGCGACGAGCTGCCGTTCATCGACGAGGCGGGCGCATCGCTCGCTCGCTTCGGAATGCGTTGAACCCGAGGGCGCGAGTCACATGCAGCGCGCATCGCGATTTCAGGTTTCCGACCACTGCGACGGCCGGCGGTTTTTCAATCCACCCGGTCAGCCCCAGGCCCGCTCGTTCTGGCAACTGCCGCGCTGGTGGTATCAGCAGACCGTGCTCGGACACGGCACCGCCTGGCCGAAGCAGCTCCCGCCGCCGCGCCGCCCGCAACTGCCCGCCCGCGTGCCGCCGGGACAGGTGGCGGTCACGTTCATCGGCCACTCGACCTTCCTGCTGCAATTCGCGGGGCTGACCGTGCTGACCGATCCCGTCTTCGCGACCTACGCCGGTCCGTTCGGTCGGCTCGGGCCGCGCCGCGTCCGCCCGCCGGCCCTGAAGTTGGAAGAGCTGCCGCCGGTGGACGTCGTGCTCTTCAGCCACAACCACTACGACCACCTCGACCTCGCCACGTTGCGGTGGCTCGCGCGTGAGCGCCGGCCGCGATTCGTGACTTCGTTGGGCAACAAGCCCTGGCTGGAGGCGCGCGGCGTGACGAACGTCGTCGAACTCGACTGGTGGCAAGCCGCCGACGCTGCTCCCGGGCTGCGCGTCACCGGCACACCCGCGCAGCACTTCGCCGCCCGCGCGCCGTGGGACCGTTGCCGCACGCTCTGGAACGGATTCGCACTGCACACGCCGCATGGCGCGGTGTTCTTCTGCGGTGATTCCGGCTGGGCGCCGCATTTTGCCGAGCTCAACCGCCGGTACGGCGCGCCCGATCTCGCCCTGCTGCCCATCGGCGCCTACGAGCCGCGCTGGTTCATGACGCCCGTGCATATGAATCCCGACGAAGCCGTCCGCGCGCACCTGGCCCTCGGGGCGCGCCGCTCGCTCGGCATGCACTTCGGCACCTTCCAGCTCACCAACGAAGGCATCGACGCACCGCTGCAAGCGCTCGCGGCGGCGCGAAAGACGCACGGTGTGGCGGCGGACGCCTTCGACACGCTGGACTTCGGGGAAACGCGGCTGCTGGTGCTGCGCTGATCCGCGCCCGCGGCAACAGGCTTGCCTCGTTTTCGCTACCGCGTATCCGTTTTGGCCGCGGGCCGCCTCCTTCCCTTCGCCATGAAACTACCCTTGATTGCGCTGCTGGCGCTGTCGCTGGCGGGCAATGCCGTCCTCGCCTATCTCGCCTTTTCACCCACCCTGGTCCAACCGGCCGCTCCATCCGTCGTCCCACCGGCCTCCGCCACCCGCCGGACAGAATCAGGGACGCCCCACGCGGTCGCCGCGGACACGCCGGCCAGGGCCGCCGCGCCCGCCCCCGGGGCGAAGTGGCGCTCGCCCCGCTCCGATCACGAGATCCACGCGCTCGTCGCGGACCTTCGTTCGGCGGGTTTTCCGGGTGCGGTCGTGCGCGCCGTCGTTAACCAGTTGCTGGCCGAACGCTACGCCGCGCTGCAACCCGATGCCTCCCTGCCGTACTGGAAACGCGGCTTCTCCAATCCCGAGTTGCTCGACGCCCAGCAGGCGCTCAACCGGGAGAAGCAAAAGGAGACCGATGCGCTGCTGGGCCCGGACGCGCGCCCCTCCGCCGTGCTCGACGCCCCCACCCGCGAGCGCCGCTACGGCACGCTCAACGACGAGCAGGTCGATGCGGTCGTGAAGATCGAGCACGACTACAACGATGTCCGCACGAAGCTGAATGCGCAGCGCGAGAACGGCGCGCCGGGCCTCAACAATCTCATGCAGCAGATGGCCACGCTCGAAAAAGAAAAGGCCGCCGATCTCGCCGCGGTGCTGAGCCCGGCCGAGCTGGAGCAATACGAGATGCGCAACTCCCAGACCGCCTCCCGGCTGATAAATTACCTGGGCAAAGTAGATCTCAACGAGAGCGAGTATGCCGCCGTGTACCGCCTGCAAAAATCCTTCGATGACGCCAACCCCCAGCAGGCGATCTCCTCGCCCGCCGCCTACGCCCAGCGCCAGGCCGCGACGCTGGCCGCAAGCGAGCAGATCCGCACGGTGCTGGGCGAGGACCGGTTCTACAAATATGCCGAGGCCGCGGATTTCGCCTACGCCAATGTCGCGCGTTTCGCCGCCAAGTATCCCGCCATCACCCCCGCGGTGAGCTATCAGGTTTACCAGCTGCAAGCCGAGTTGCAGCGGGTCATGCTGCCGCCCGCGGGCGGGGGTGGTCCGCCGAATGCGGCGCGGATCCAGGAGCTGCGCACCCAATCCGATGCGGCCAACCAAAAGCTCGAGGCGCTGATCGGCCCCGAGGCCGCCGAAGCTTATCGGAAGGACGGCCTCGGCCGTGTTTTCGGGGCGTTTCGCAACCAACCGCGACCGGCGAGTCCGACCGGCGGTTGAGGCGGGCGCCGGTCTCTTCAGCGCTGGTGCCCGGTGTGCCCGTCGGACGGACGATCCTTGGGCGGCTCCTGCGTGCGCGGACGGTTGCGGTATTCGGCGCCGCGGCGGATGTCGTTCCTCATGTCTTCCTCCGACATGCCCTTGTCGATGATCTGATTCCGGTAGTGGTCGAGGCCGCGCGCGTCGGGCTCGCGGCCGAGCAGGTCGCGGTAGGCGCGAGCGATCATGGCGTTCACCACCGGGCCGCGGTATTCTTCGCTGCGGCGGAGCGCGTCGCGCACCATCTGCTCGGTCCAGCCCTGGTCGATCATGCGGCTGCGGAAGGAGCGCAGCCCGGACTCGTCCGGCGCGCGCTGCAAAATGTCCTGATAGGCGCGCCGCACGATCTTGGTGGGGTCGCCGCCGCTCCAACCCGGCCGGCCGCCGTCGCCCGGGCCGCGCTCAGGCCCGTGCTCCGGACGGCGGCCCTCGACGCGCACGGAGGATATCTGGTCGTTCCACGAAAGCGGACGGTCGAGCAGGCCGAGATCGGCGAGGTTGCGCACATCGCGCGTCACCCGCAGGACGTCGCCGCGGTAACGGGCGTCGAGGAAGAGCCGGGCCTCCGCGCCTCGCTCGACGCGGATGGACGAGACACGGTCGTTGGCGCGCCGGCCGTTGTCGAAGTTCACGTGTTCGAGGTTGTCGAGCGACTCGCCGGGATGCAGCACGATGGCGCCGCCGCGGAAATCGGACTTCTCATAGAGGATGACATGCGGGCCGTCGGGGCAGTATTCGCCGGCCTCGTGATTCGCGCGGGCCGGCGGCAGAACCGTCGCGCCGAGGGCGAGGAGGAGCATCACGCGGTTCATGCCGGTGAGACGAACATCCGGTGGGTTTTATTCAACTTTCTTCGACCACGTAGTGGCAGCCCTTGCTCACGGGGTTCAGCGCGGCGGCATACACGACGAGGAGGGCGGTCTGCACGGCGTTGCGCAGCTCGATGAGGTCGCGCGTCGGCCGGCAGTCGCGGTAGAAGGCTTGGATGTCCTCGCGCAGCTCGAGCAGGATGCGGCGGGCGCGGGCCAGCCGCCGCGGCGAGCGGATGATGCCGGCGTAGTTCCACATCGTCTGCTGGATCTGCTCGAGATCCTGGCGCACGAGCAGCGGATCGGGCGACTTGTCCGGGCTGCGCCACTCGCGCGGCACCGGCAGCCGGAAATGGTTGGCGCGCAGCTCGGCGATGTCGGCCTGCGCGGTGGCCCTGGCGCTGACGACGCACTCGAGCAGGGAGGTGCTGGCGAGGCGGTTGGCGCCATGCAGACCGGTGCAGGCGGTCTCACCGATGGCGTTGAGATGGCGGACGTTCGTCCGGCCGCGCAGATCGGCGTGTACGCCGCCGCAGGAGAAATGCGCCGCGGGCACCACCGGGATGCGCTCGCGCGTGATGTCCACGCCCTCGGCCAGGCATCGTTCATAAATGCCCGGGAAACGTTCGCGGATGAACTCCGGCTTCAGCGCCGACAGGTCGAGATAGACGCAGAAGTCGCCGGTGTGCGCGAGGTGCTGCCGGATGGCGCGGGCCACCACGTCGCGCGGTGCGAGCGAGCCGCGCGGGTGCGCGCCGTCCATGAAGCGGCGGCCGGCCGCGTCGACCAGCACGGCGCCTTCGCCGCGCAACGCCTCGGTGATGAGGAAGGGCTGCGCGCCCTTCTTGAAAAACACCGTCGGGTGGAACTGCACGTATTCGAGGTCGATGAGCCGCGCGCCGACGCGGTAGGCCATCGCCACGCCGTGGCCGACGCTGCCGGGCTGGTTGGTCGTGTGCAGGAAAATCCCTCCCAGGCCGCCGGTCGCGAGGATCGTTTTTTTCGCCACGAAGGCGGCCACCTCGCCGGACGCCGTGTCGAGCGCGTAGCAACCGAAGCAGGTCAGCGGCTCGTAGCGGTCGCGCGGATCCTCGGCGTTGTGCGAAAGCGTGAGCAGGTCGATGGCCGCGCAGCTGCGCCGGCGCGTGATGCCGGGCGTGGCATCGACGCGGCGGGCGACGGTTTCGAGGATCGCGTGGCCGGTCGTGTCCTTGTGGTGGATGATGCGGCGGGAGCTGTGCCCGCCCTCGCGGGTCAAATCGAGCCCGCCCGACGGCTCGCGGTCGAAATCCACGTGCAGCGTGTCGAGCAACAGCTCCTTCACCACGGCAGGGCCTTCGCGCACGAGCTGGTCGACGGCCGCGGGATTGGCCACGCCGGCGCTGGCCTCGAGGATGTCGCGCGCGAGTTGCTGCGGATCGGGCGAGGTGTCGTAGATGATGCCGCCCTGCGCGCGGTCGCTGTTGGCCTCGAGTGGTTCGCCGAGCGAAAGGAGTTCGACCTTCAATCCCGCCGCGGCGGCGTGCAAGGCGTAGGCCGAGCCCGCGAGCCCGGCACCGATGACGAGGCAGTCAGTCTGGATGGTCTTCATCGCGGGCGGGATCGATCCGGGGCGGCGTTACTTTTTGCGCGCCGGCTGGAGATCCAGGCTGAGGTCGGCGGCGATCGCGGAGTGGGTGAGCGCGCCGATGCTGATGACGTCGACGCCGGGCACCGCGTAGTCGCGCAGCGTCTCGAACTTCACGCCGCCGGACACCTCGACCGTCGCGCGGCCGGCGATGAGCTTTACCGCGGCGCGCACCTGCGCGGGCGTCATGTTGTCGAGCAGGATGACATCGGCCCCGGCGCGGCAGGCCTCCTTCACCTCGGCGGTGGTCTTGGCCTCGACCTCGATCTTGGCCAGATGCGGCGCGGCGGCGCGGCAGAGCCGCACGGCCTTGGTCAGGGAGCCGGCGGCGGCGATGTGGTTGTCCTTGATGAGCACATGCTCGCCGAGCGAGCTGCGGTGATTGCAGCAACCGCCGGTGCGCACGGCGTATTTCTCAAGGGCGCGCCAGCCGGGCGTGGTCTTGCGTGTGTCGACGATGCGTACGCCGGTGCCCGCGACGGCGTCGGCGTAACGGCGTGCCTGCGTCGCGACGCCGCTGAGGCGCTGGAGGAAATTCAACGCGGTGCGCTCGGCCGTGAGCAACGCCGCCGTGGGGCCTTCGAGGCGCAGGACGGCCGCGCCCTTTTTCACGCGGTCGCCATCGCGGGCGAGCGGCGAGACCTTGATCGCCGGGTCGACGCGCGTGAAGACGAGCGCGGCGACATCGAGGCCGCAGATAACGAGGTCCTGCTTGGCGTCGATGATGGCGCGGCTGCGGTGCCTCGGCGGGAAAATCGCGCGGCTCGTGACGTCGCCAAGGCCGGCGTCTTCCTCCAGGGCGAGATCGATCAAGTGGTCGGTACGGGGTGTGAGCATGGGAATCGGGTGGTGCCGAACATGTCACCCATTAAGTGACATGTTCTCGGAGCGCGGGGTCAGTCCTTCGGGGCGAGTTCGAACATCCGTTCGATGCAGCGGGCGGCGCGGCGGCGGATGTCCTCGTCGAGCGTGACGATCTGCTCCGGGCGCGGGGCGCGCAGGGCGTCGCGCACTTTCTCAAGCGAGTTGAGCTTCATGTAGGGACAGAGCCGGCAGCCGCCGATGAAATGTTTCTCGGGCGCCTCGACCTGCAGGCGGCCGACGAGCCCGCACTCGGTGAGCATGAGGAAATAGGGCGCGGTCGTGGTCTTCACGTATTTCATCATCGCGCCGGTGCTGCCCACGAAATCCGCCGCCGCCGCGACCTCCGGCGTACATTCGGGATGGGCGACGACCTTCAGCCCGGGAAAGCGGACGCGCGCCTCGGCGACGGAGGCGGCGTCGAAGACATCGTGCACGATGCAGGTGCCGTCGGAGGTGATAATCTCCTTGTCCACGCCGCGGCGCTTGAGTTCGTTGCGGAGGTTATCGCCCATCAGCCGGTCGGGCACGAAGAGGATGCGCCGCTGCGGCAGCTGCGCGACGATGTCGTAGACGTTGCCCGAAGTGACGCAGACGTCCGACTCGGCCTTCACGTCGGCGGTGCTGTTGATGTAGCAGACCACCGCGGCGTCGGGATACGCGGCCTTGAGCCGGCGGAGTTGTTCGCCGGTGAGCGAATCCGCCAGCGAGCAGCCGGAGCCGCGGTCGGGCACGACGACGGTGGCGTGCGGGCTGAGGATTTTCGCCGTCTCGGCCATGAACACGACGCCGGCGAACACGATCTTCTTCGCCTGCACGTCGCGCGCCTTGAGGCTGAGGAAGTAGGAGTCGCCCTTGAAGTCGCCCACGCCGTAGATGATCTCCGGCTCGACGTAGGAGTGCGTGAGGATGACGGCGTCCTGCTCGCGCTTGAGGCGGTTGATCTCGAGGGTCAGCGGCGCGATGCGGCGGCAGGTGTCGATGTTCCACTGGCGGCCCGGCTCGCAGTCCACGTGCAGGAGCGCACGGAAGAGGCGCTCGGCCTCGGTTTCGAGTTCGGCAGGGGGAAGGGTGGCAAGGGCGGTGGCTTCCATCGGAAAAGGACAAACTACACCGGACCGGCGCGGCGTCAAAGCCGCACACGGGGCGGCATGGTCACGGTTCCGGGGTTGTCATCCCGCAAGCCGCTCCCTCATGTTCCGCCTGTTCGTCGACCGGTCACGCCCGAAGCATGAGCAAAATAATCCAGCAACACATCTTAGCCGAGGATGGGCACGCGCTTGCCGCCCGGTTTTATCTCCCCGCCGATCCGCCGCGCGGCGCCGTGCTGGTGGTGCCGGCGATGGGTTGCGCCCAAGCCTACTATGCGCCCTTGGCCAACTGGCTGGCCGCGCAAGGCTATCTGGTCGCGACTTTCGACTACCGCGGCATCGGGCTCTCCCGCCGGGGCAGTCTGCGGGGATTCGCGGCGGACATCATGACCTGGGCCCGGTTCGATTGCGGCGCGATGGTGGCGGAGCTCGGCCGCCAGGCGCCGGAGGTGCCGCTCTATTGGATCGGCCACAGTCTCGGCGGCCAGATCTTCCCGTTCGTCCCCGGCCGCGAACGCATCCGGAAGATGGTGACCGTCGCGACCGGCAGCGGTTACTGGCGGGAAAACTCCCCGGCCTTGCGGCGCATGGTGTGGTGGCTGTGGTTCGTCGTCGTGCCGGTGGTCCTGCCGCTCGCCGGATATTTTCCCGGCAAAAAGCTGCGCAAGGTCGGCGACCTGCCGAAAGGCGTGATGGCCCAGTGGCGGCGCTGGTGCCTGCATCCGGACTATGCCGCCGGCGCGGAGGGCGCGGACGTCCGCGCGCAATACGCGGCGGTGCGCACGCCGATCACGTCGCTCTCTTTCACCGACGATGAGATGATGTCGGCGCGGAACATCGAATCGATGCACTCCTTCTACACCAACGCTCCGCGCCGGATGCGCCGGCTGGCCCCGGAGGAAGCGGGCGTGGCGCGCATCGGGCACTTCGGCTTTTTTCGCCGGGAATTCCGGGAGACGCTGTGGGCCGGCCTGCTTCTGCCCGAGCTGACCTGAACGCGGTTATTTCCCGGCCGGATGCCGCTGGCGCCAATCCGCCAATTGCCGGCGGGCCTCGTCCAGCTGTGTGGCGATGCGCCCCTTCATCTGTTCGTCCCAGTGCTTTTCGGCCGCGTGCTGCTGGCGTTCCTCCAACCAGGCAACGTGCTTTTGCAGCCGCTCGATTTCCTGGGCGGGCCGGCGCGGGGCGTTGCGCACCTGCAGCCACGTCAGCCCGAAAATGAGGATGGACGTGAAGGTGACCAGGAGGATGGCAAGTGCCTCGGGCATGGCGTGGTGCCGCGAAACTGCCCGTCCCGGGGCGGCCGGCAAGGGCGTTGCGCCGCCCGATCACCCTATGAAGTTTCCCGCACGCAGGCCATAAGTCGGCCCTCCGCAGGATCGCGCGCCCGGCTCAGCCGACTTGGTAGATTTGGATCAGGTTGCCGCAGGTATCGGCAAAGATCGCCAGCTTCACCGGTCCGGCGGCCGTGGGCTCCATCGTGAACTTCACGCCCTGTGCTTTCAGGCGCTTGGCCTCCGCGGCGATGTCGTCCACCTCGAAGGCGGTGAGGGGGATGCCTTGCTGGAAGATCGCTTCCTGAAACACCTTCGCGGCCGGGTTGGCATTGGGCTCGAGCACGAGCTCGACGTCGGGATGGCCGTCCGGCGACACGAGCGTGAGCCAGCGGAATTCACCCATAGGGATGTCCTTGCTCTTCTTGAAGCCGAGCACGCGGGTGTAGAAGTCGAGGGCCTTGTCCTGCTGGTTGACGAAGATGCTGTTCAGTTTGATTTTCATGCGGGGAGTGGGGGCGGATGCAGACCAAGGCTAGCAGATGCGGGTGGCGGGTGCTTCTTCGAAATTGCGGAGTTAACGGGAAATCCGCCCCATCAGGGTGAAGCAGCCGGGAATCAGCTCCGCGGGCAGTCGCGGCGAGCGTTGGCCTTTCGTCCCATGGCGCCGTTGAAACGCCGCCGGCGAGACACCCACGCGTCGCTTGAAGAGGGAGCTGAAGCTGCCGACGCTGGAAAAACCCACTGCCATGCAGACCGCCGTGACGGAATAGTCGGACAAGATCAGGAGCTGCTTGGCCTTCTCGATCTGCGTGCCCGACTGGCATTGGTGCGGCGTCTCACCGAACACCGACTTGTAGAGGCGGATGAAGTGATACAGCGAGACGCCCGCCTCGCGGGCCACCGCCGGAATCGACTTGGGGCATTCCTCCAAATCGCGCAGTGAATCCCGGGCCCGGCAAAGGCGGAGCAGCAGTTCCTGATGCAGCATGCCTGTTTTTGTCCGCCGGCTGCTTCGCCTGCAATCACCCGGTCGTTCTTCCCAAGACACCGGCGCAAAAAAGCGCGTCCCAATTGGACCGCGCCGGTTCGTTGCGGGTGGCAACAGGGGAAGCTTACACCTTCAGCTGCGGGCGGGTGGCCTCGGGCCAGTCGACGTGGAAGAACTTGCCGCGCGGGGCGTCGGTGCGCTCGTAGGTGTGGGCGCCGAAGTAGTCGCGCTGCGCCTGGAGCAGGTTGGCGGGCAGGCGGGCCGAGCGGTAGCTGTCGTAGTAGGCGAGGGCGGACGCGAACGTCGGCGCGGGCACGCCGCACTCGGCGGCGAGGGCGACGACCTTGCGCCAGTTGGCCTGCGCCTTCTGCACGGTCTTGTTGAAATACGGGTCGAGGAGCAGGTTCGCGAGGTCGGGCTTCCGGGCGTAGGCCTCGGTGATCTTCTGGAGGAACGCGGCGCGGATGATGCAGCCGCCCCGCCAGATCTGGGCGATCTCGCCGAAGTGGAGCGTCCAGTTGTATTCCTTCTGCGCGGTGCGCATGAGCTGGAAGCCTTGGGCGTAGGAGCATATCTTGGAGCAGTAGAGCGCGTCGTGGATGGCCTGCACGAGCGCCTTCTTCGAGCCGCGGTATTTCTTGCCCGGGCCCTTGAGGATCTTCGCGGCGGCGACGCGCTCGTCCTTGATGGCGGAGATGCAGCGGGCGAACACGGACTCGGCGATCGTCGGGGCGGCGACGCCCATGTCGAGCGCGTTGGTCGAGGTCCACTTGCCGGTGCCTTTCTGGCCGGCGGTGTCGAGGACGACGTCGACGAAGGCCTTCCGCTTCGTCTGCGGATCCTTCTGTTTCAAAATGTCGGCGGTGATCTCGATGAGGAAGCTGTCGAGCGCGCCCTTGTTCCATTCAGAGAAGATGTCACCCATCTCGGCGGGCTTGAGGCCGAGCAGGCCGGACATGAGGGCGTAGGCCTCGCAGATCATCTGCATGTCGCCATACTCGATGCCGTTGTGGACCATCTTCACGTAGTGGCCCGCGCCGTTCTCGCCGATGTAGGCGGTGCAGGGCACGCCGCCGGTGACGGGCTGGCCGGGCTTGGCGCCGGGGATGGGCTTGCCGGTCTTCGCGTCGACCTTGGCGGCGACGGCCTCCCAGATGGGCTGCAATTCCTTGAACGCCGCCGGATCGCCGCCGGGCATGAGCGACGGGCCGAAGCGCGCGCCTTCCTCGCCACCGGAGACGCCGGAGCCGATGAAGCGCAGGCCCTTTTCGCGCAGGGCCTTTTCGCGGCGGATGGTGTCGGTCCAGAGCGCGTTGCCACCGTCGATGATGATGTCGTTTTGCTCGAGCAGCGGCACGAGGCCGTCGATGACGGCGTCGGTGGCCTTGCCGGCCTGGACGAGGATGACGATCTTGCGCGGGCGGGAGAGGGAGCGGACGAATTCCTCCAGGCTCTTCGCGCCGACGAGGCCGCCGGGCGTGGCGGGGTGGTCGGCGACGAACTTCTCGGTCTTCTCGACCGTGCGGTTGTAGACGGAAATCTGGAAGCCGTGGTCGGCGATGTTGAGCGCGAGGTTCTGGCCCATCACGGCGAGCCCCACGAGGCCGATGTCGGAAAGCGGTTTTGCCATAGGAGCCGGCACGCTAGGCGGCGCTCCGGCAAAGACCAATCGTAATTATGTCCTAACCCGCTTGTATCAGGGCTTCGGGTTCGACTGCTGCTTCTGCGAATAAGAGCCGGCGCTCGGGAAGAACGGGGCGATGCGCTGGACGATGGGCGTCATCCACTTGGGCTCGTTGCGGTTGTAGACCCAGGAGAAGAACACGACGGTCACGACCACGAAAACGATCACGCCCAGCACGATTTTGTTCATGCGGGCGATCTTGCGCAGGACGACGATGACGATGATGAACGCCGCGATGCCGATCCCGAGTTTCAGCCAGGTGGCCGGCGGGATCTGCTTCATCGAATCGACAGCGGAGGTCGTGGCGGCGATGGGCAGGAGCATAGGGAACGGGTTAAGCGGAAACGCCCCGGAGACGAGCTGATTCTGGCCAGACCCGGGACTTTAACCACTGTTTCGCCATTCGGCGGCGGCCAGCGCCGCTCAGATGTAGCGGGCGGAGATGCCGAGGTAGTCGAGCAACCAGGCTTCTTTCCAGATGCGGAAACGCCCCTCGGGGGTGATCTTGCCGTGCTCCTCGCGCTCCGTGTGCGGCAGCAGGAAACCAAGCTCGGTGTTGAGCTG
Source organism: Opitutia bacterium (assembly GCA_016187925.1). Taxonomy (GTDB): domain Bacteria; phylum Verrucomicrobiota; class Verrucomicrobiia; order Opitutales; family Opitutaceae; genus Didemnitutus. Next base: position 73,889 of record JACPIS010000039.1, read on the forward strand.
CTCCATGAGCTGCTGGTGGCGGTTGAGGTCGTCGAGCGGGTCGCCTTCCCACGGCACGGCCGTCTCGCCGGCGCGGCGCATGCGGCGGAGGTGATAGTCGACCAAGCGCGGCAGCGCGCGCCGCCACGGGCTGCGCTCGACGAACCAGTTTTCCGGATAGAAGCCGCCGAACGGCAGGAAGAAGTTATCCGTCACGTAGCGCCGGCCGCTTTGCGTCTCGGAGGCGAGGCTGTAGCAGACGGTGATGGCGCCGCTGTCCTGCGGCAGGAACGCCACCTGCAGGCGCACGGTGCGGTCGGGGCTCTGATAGACCGAGACGCGCAGCCAGATGCCGCCGCCGACCTCGGCCTTGAGCGCCTGCACGGTCGTGTAGCGGTGGTCGCGCAGCCAGTCGCGCACCCGGAGCAGCCGCCGGTGCGTGGGCCACTCGTCGCCGCTGGTGTTGACGGCGAATTTCGGAAACAGCGGCAGCGGGCTGAGGCTGATCGCCGATACGCGCAGCCAGTTGTAGCCGGACTCGGCGAGGAACCACACCAGGAACGCCCCCGCCGCCACCACCCAGAACGGCCGGTCGATCCAGTCGAAGCGGTCGCTCGTCTCCGCGAAAAACAGGGCGAAGAGCATCCAGCGGAGCCAGCGGATCGGGATGGCCAGCAGCGGCGAAGCCACCCGCAGGTTCACGTAGAACAGGATGAGCAGGAGCGTCGCCGCGGGGGCGAGAAACAGCGAGAGTGTTTCCGACATGACGGGAGGGGGGGCGCGGTGCACCGCGCGGGGATGACGCGGCTCAGCTCAGCCGCACCGGCATGATGACACACACGAAGCTCTCCAGCGTCTTGAAGACGCCGGGGCTGACCTCGTCCTTCACCTCGAAGAACACCTCGTCCTTCGTGAGGGCCCGGAGCGGGTCCATGATGAATTGCGGGTTGAACGCCACCTGCAGCTCGGGGCCGCTGTACGAGATGGCCATCGATTCATGGGACTCGCCGAAATCCGGCGAGGAAGCGGTGATCTCGAGGAGGTTGGCGCCGAGCTTCACCTTCACCGAGTTGGATTTCTCGGAGGTGACGAGCGCGGCGCGGTGCACGCATTGCAGGAACAGCTCGCGCTCGAGCTTGATGCGTTGGTGCGTCTCCTTCGGGATGACCTGCTGGTAATTCGGATAGTTGCCCTCCACGACCTTCGAGAACAGGTAGATGCTGTCGCTCAGGCCGGAGTTGCTGTCCTTGTTCGTCTCGATCTGGAACGACGCGCGGCGGTCGTTGAAGGCGATCTTGAGCTTGTCGCCCTTGCCGAGGAGGCGGAGCAGCTCGGCCACGGTCTTGGCGGGGAGGATGATGGCGCCGGCGCCGGCCGCGGGGACGTTCATTTCCTTCGAGACGAGCGCAAGGCGGCGGCCGTCGGTGGCGACGAGCGAGAGCTTGCCGTCCTTGAAGTTGAAATAGACGCCGTTGAGGATGTAGCGGGTCTCGTCGGTCGACTGCGCATACGCGACATTGCCCAGCATCGTGGCCAGTTCGCCCTGCTCGAGCGAGTGGCTCTTGTCGTCGCCGGTGTCGGGCAGCTTAGGGAACTCCTCGGCGCCGATGCCCATGATTTTGAAATGCGAGCCGCCCGACGCGATCTTGACCTGGTGGTTGGCGCCGGCGTCGACCGTGACGTCGACGTTGGGCAGCTCGCGCACGATGGTGGCGAGGCGCTTGACGGGCAGGGTGACACTGCCGCCCTCCTTGACCTCCGCCTTGATCTTGCAACGGATGCCGAGATCGAGGTTGGTCGTCGAAAGGGAGATCTGGTCCTTTTCCGCCTCGATCAGCACGTTGCTCAGGATGGGCATGGCCGCCTTGGAGCCCACGACATTGAGGACCTGGGCCAGGCCGTTGCTGAAGTGGTCGCGATTGATCTTAAATTTCATCGGGCGGGGTGTCGTTTCGGTGTTTTTCCCAGACAAGAGATAGATACTAAGGATTCAATAAGGAAGTATCCGTATTATTATGGTCTGCGAATATCAGTGCAACCGGCGTTTTTCCGAGCGAACGGCGGGGGCCAAACCGCTGCGAGCAAAACCTGAATAACGACGAATAAGCCGCGGGTTGTTCACAGGAAAAAGTTATTCGGAAGTTTCCGGCCCGTTTTCCTGTCGCATCTTCACAACCTTGCGACGCAGGGCGCGCATCTGGGCGTGGCGGACGCCGCGCTGGTAGTGGGCGAAGAGGCCGTAGGCGATGTAACCGAGGAAAATGAAGAAGAAGGCGACCTCCTGGAGCCGCCAGAGCGCCGCAATCACGACGAACACGATCACAAAGGTCCGGAAGCGCGTCTTGGTCTCCCAGTTCACCTGCTTGAAGCTCGGGTAGCGGATGGTGCTGACCATGAGCATCGAGACGAGCAGCAGGAGGAACGGCAGGCCGAGGGCCCACTGGCGCAATTCGCGGGCGTTGGCGGCCATGTTCAGCAGCAGCAGCACCAGCGTGGCGACCGTGCCGGCCGCCGCGGGGATGGGCAGGCCGACGAAATCCTTGCTCGACTCCGCCTCCGCGCGGTGGAGCAGCGGGTTCGTGATGACGTTGAAGCGCGCCAGCCGCACGGCGCCGCACAGCAGGTAGACGAAGGCGATGAACCAGCCCAGCTCGCGGAACCACTGGTAATCGCCCTGCGGCGCGAGGATCAGGAAGAACACCATGAGCGCCGGGGCGACGCCGAAGGACACGACGTCCGCCAGCGAGTCGAACTCCGCGCCGAAGAGCGAAGTGCGCCCGCCCATGCGCGCCAGCCGGCCGTCGAGCGAGTCGAAGATGACCGCCGCCAGGATGCACCACACCGCCTGCGTGTAGAGCGCGGTGGGCGACAAACCCGAGTGCAGCTGGGCGTACTCGCCGGCATCGGTGATGAGGCGCGCTTGGATGCACTTGATGACCGCGATGAAGCCGCAGAACAGGTTGCCGGCCGTCATCAGGTTCGGCAGGAAGTAAATGCGGCTCGCCGTGGTGACGTTGTAGGGATTGTCGCGTTGCTCGAGATCGGACATGGCCGGGGGGGAGGCAGCGTTACTTGGTCAGGCCTTCGAGGTATTTCCAGAACTTGTTGTTCTGCTCGAAGAGCTGCTGCTCGGACACCGGCAGCTTCAGGCGGAAGACGGCGTCCTCCAGCGAATCCTTGTGCAGGATGTAGTGCGTGTGGAGCTTGTCGTCCTCGACGGTGAAGTAGAACCGGAACTCCCCGGCGCGCAGCCGGTAGAAATCCTTGCCGGCGCGGTGGAACTTGCCGAGCGGCTCGCGCGGGTGCGCGAGATCGGCCGGCCGCACCTTGCTGATGGGTTCGATGGCCTCGAGCTGGGCCAGCTTGTCGAGCTTGTTCAGCTCGCGCATGCTCTGCTCGGAAAAAGTGACTTGATACATGGCGGAGGTCGCGGGTGGAAGCAGGGTTATGCCTCGCGAAAACCGTCTCTAACTTTCCCCCTGCTGTCAGCAACGTTAATCACCGCCGCGGCGGCCGCATCGGTGTTGCGCGGGGCGGGACGGGCGCTACAACCGGCGCAAACGATCACCCCATGCCCGTTACCCTTGCTGACATCCGCGCCGCGCGCCGGCGCATCGCCGGAGGCGTCACTGTTTCACCCTGCCCGGAATCCATCCCGCTCTCCGAGATCACCGGCGCGCACATCTACTGCAAACTCGACAACCTGCAGCGCACCGGCTCGTTCAAGGAGCGCGGCGCGCGCAACGCGCTGCTGAGGCTCACCCCGGCGCAGAAACGGCGCGGAGTCGTGGCCGCCTCGGCCGGCAACCACGCCGCCGCGCTCGCCTACCACGGCAAGCTCCTCGGCGTGCCCGTGACCGTCGTCATGCCCGACTACGCGCCGCTCATCAAGGTGAGCACCTGCAAGCGGCTCGGTGCGCGCGTGCTGATCCAGGGGCGCGATTTCACCGAGGCCCGCGCCCACGCGGACACGCTCGTGGCCGGCGAAGGCCTGGCCTACATCCATGGTTTCGATGCGCCCGACATCATCGCCGGCCAGGGCACCATCGGCCTGGAGATCCTCGAGCAGGTGCCCAAGGCCGACGCCATCGTGTGCCCCGTGGGCGGCGGCGGCTTGCTGGCGGGTCTGTCCCTCGCGGTGAAATCCGTCCGTCCGCGCGTGAAGGTCATTGGCGTCGAGAGCACCGCCACGGGCAACCTCACCGCCGCGCTCAAGGCCGGCCGGCCCGTCCTGATGCCGCGCCGGCCGACCCTGGCCGACGGTCTCGCCACGCTCACCGTCGGGGAAAACGCCTTTTCCCTCATCCGTCCGCGTGTCGACCGGGTGGTGCGGGTCGGCGAGGATTGGATCGCGCTCGCCATCCTCCGCATGGTTGAGATGGAAAAAACGGTCGTCGAAGGCGCCGCGGTCACGCCACTCGCCGCGATGATGGCCGGCCTGCTGCCGGAGCTGAAGGGCAAGCGCGTCGTGCTCGTCACCTGCGGCGGCAACATCGACCCTGCCATCCTCAGCCGCATCATCGAGAAGGGCCTCGTGCGCGACGGCCGCATCACGCGCTTCACCGCCATCATCAGCGACCGCCCGGGCGGTCTCGCCGAGCTCACGCGCGTCATCGCCGACAGCGGCGCAAGCATCAAGGACATCGAGCACGACCGCGCCTTCAGCGGCCCCGACGTCTCCGCCGTCAACGCCGTTTGCACGGTCGAGACGCGCGATCACGCCCACATCCGCGAGCTGCATCGCGCCCTGCGGCGGCACGGTTTCCCGGTCATCGTGGCCAAGTGATCGGACCCGGATGGCGGAATCAGGATTGCGCCGCGGACGGCAACGGCTTCAAAACCGGAGAATGCGTCCCGGAATGAACCGCGGGCGAAATCCCCGGTCCATCCGCTCCGCGCTTCGATGAATTCAACTCCCGCCACCCCCTTCCGCCCTGCCGGCCGCCCGGTTTCCGTCCGGCAACGCGGTGCATGGACGGCGGCCGCGGCCGGCCTGCTGGTTTTGACGGGCTGCCAGACTTACAGCGAGCAGACGCGCGGTTTCGCCGAATCCCTCCGGGGCGGAGATCTGCCGGCTGCGGTGGACGAAATCGACCGGCAGGCGAACCGCAGCGCCGGCACGAAGGACGAGGTCGTCTACCGGCTGGAGCAAGGCGCCACCCTGCGCGCGGCGGCGCTGGCCGGGCCGGCCGTCATGGCGCCCGCGGCCGAACCGACCGGCGTGCGCGCAGGCTATTACCGGCGTTCGCTGGCGGCCTTCGACCAGGCCGACGACCGGATCAGCCATTGGGAGAGAGAGGCGCGGATGAAACTCGGCGCCGAGACCAGCGCGCTGCTGACCAACCAGGCCAATCTACCCTATCGCGGCCGCTCCTACGACAAGGTGATGCTGAACACCTACAAGGCGCTCGATTACCTCGCACTCGGCGACCGCGACCGCGCGCGCGTCGAGCTCAACCGCGCCCTGCAACGGCAGCGCGACGCTGTGGAGGAAAACGCCCAGCGCATCGCCGCCGCGCAGGACGAGGCGGCCCGCGCGCGCACCGGCGGCCTGGCGGACGAGCAGGGCAACGCCATCGCTTACGACGTCGAGAAAGCGCACGCCGACGCACGGACCGGCGCGGCGCTGCAGGCGCTGCTCGAGCGCTCGACCGGCGCGCTCCGCCCCTACGGCGATTACGTGAACCCCTTTGCGGTGTTTCTCGACGGCCTGTTTTTCACGCACCTCGGCGAAAACGGCTCCGACTGGGAGCGCGGCCGCAAGTCCCTCGAGCGCGCGGCCGCCCTCGCGCCCGACAATCCCTACCTGCGCGACGACCTGGTCGCGGCGGCGCGCGGCGAGCCCGGCCGCGGCCTGACCTACGTCATCTTCGAGACCGGCGCGGCTCCGCGGCGCGTGGAGGAGAGGATCGATATTCCCACCTTCCTCGTGTCGAACCGGCTGCCGTACATCAGCGCGGCGTTCCCGCGGTTGGAGTTCGACGGGGATTTCGCCCCGGTGCTGGCCATCCGGGCCGACCAGCGCGAACACCCGACCGCATTGGTGGCCAGCATGGACAGCGTGGTCGCAAACGATTTCAAGAACGAGTGGCCGGCGGTCGTGACCAAGACCCTCCTCGGCACCGCCGCCAAGGCCATCGTGCAGGACGCGTTGCAGGGCCGCCTCAACCACAACACCAACGAGCTGGGACAGGCGCTGGGCTCCATTTTCCTCACCGTGGCCAACGTCGCCACCAGCATCGCCGACACGCGCACCTGGACGGCCCTGCCCAAGGAGTTCCACTACGCCCGCCTGGCCACGCCGGGCAGCCGCGAGCTGACCCTGCGCACCACCGGCGCGGAAAAGACTATCGCGTTGGAACCCGGCGCGATTAACGTCGTCTATGTGAAATCCAGTGCGAGCGGAGCCCCGCTGCTCGTGTCCCAATTCGTGCTCAAATGAAGACTTCCACCACCAAAAACCGACGCCGGCGCGGCCTCTGGCTGGCTGCCGGCCTGGCCGCCTTGCTCGCGGGCTGCGCCACCAACGTCAACACCTACGAGAACGCCGACGCGCGCGGCACGCCCAACTACGTCGCCGACAAGCGCATCATCACCGACAACACCCTCGCGGGCACCTTCCGCGTCGTCGCCCTCAACCAGGCTCCGGTTTCCGGCAACCTCCTGAAAATCCAGGCGACGGTCGAAAACCTGAAGAACAACGCCCGCACCCTGAACTACAAGTTTGAGTGGTTCGATCAGGACGGCATGGCGGTCGACACGCCCAACGAGACGTGGAAATCCATCCAGCTGCAGGGCCGCGAGACCGGCACCATCACCACCGTCTCGGTCAACCCCCGCGCCGTCGACTTCAAGCTCAAGCTCCGCGAGTGATTTTTTAACGCCATGAAACCGATCCCCGCCAAGATTTTTGCCGCCACCACCGCGCTCACGGCGCTCTTGTTCGCCGGCTGCGCCTCCGAGACGCGCACCGTCGACGCCAAGGGCCCCGAGTCGCTCAACACCTCGGCCATCAACCCGCAGGACTGGGCCAACGCCGCCGATCAGCTCACCGGCTCGCTCATCACCTCCGGCGCGCTGGAAAAGACGCCGCACCAGCCCGCCGTGCTCGCGATCGACCGCGTGCTCAACAACACGCAGATCCAGGTCGATACCGACTTGCTCATCAAAAAAATCCGCGTCGCGCTCACGCAGACCGGCAAGGTCGCCGTCACGAACACCTTCGGCCTCGGCGAGCGCGCGACCGTGGCCGAGGAAGCCAAGGCCCTCGATCAGGAGCAGAGCGGCGTGAAGGAAAAGAAGCTCGTGCCCGACTACACCCTTTACGCGAAGCTCATCCAGCAGACCGACCGCACGAAGGGCGTCTCGCAGGACACCTACGCTTTCCAGATGTCGCTCGTGCAGGTGAAGACCGGCCTGACGGTCTGGGAAGACGAGCGCCAGATCGCCAAGCAGACCAAGCGCAAGACGGTCGGCTGGTAAGCGACGCAAAGGCTTCGCCCAAAATCACGGCGCACCAAAGCGGTGCGCCGTTTGCTTTTTAACCTCCGCCCGAAGCGCGCGGCTTATTAAGCCGCGCAGATTACAGTGACGCCCGCGCACCAAAGGGTGGGGCGGAGCGACCCGCTCCGCCGCGCAGGTGGCATCACGATCTCGGCGGACCGGGCCGGTCCGCCCGCCCGCGGCCGCCGATTTGCGCGAACATCCATGGGCAACCGCGGCTCCAGCGTTTTTCGGAGGCCTATTTCTTCGGCGGGATTTCGCGGCCGTTCTCGTCGACCTCGACTTCGTACGGCACCTGGATGGTGCGGCCATCGGCGGTGGTCTCGGTCCGCCAACGACGGACGATGCGATGCTCGTTCTTGAACGGCGCCTGCGCGGAATCAGCCGCGCCCTCGGCGCCGGCGGCCACGGTGCCCGCGACGGTGCCGGCTACGGCGCCAACCGCGCTGCCCACGGCATGACCGACGGTCACGCCCGGGTTCGCAGGATTGGTGCCGCTTTGCTCAGCGGGGTGGGAGACGCAGCCGGCCAGCAGACCGGCCGCGCACAAGGGAATCAGGACGGAGGAGAATCGGGTTTTCACAGCAGGATGGGACTCGCAAAAGGCTAATCGGTGCCACGCCGCGGGCAACTGCCGAAACCCGGCGTTCCTTGACCTGGCTCAAGGCGCCGACGGCGCCCACCGGTTAGGGTGACGGCAATCCCCACGCCCATGAACTCCGCCACCGAATCCTCGTTCACGCCCGAAACCCGCGTCGGCGACATCGTCGCCGCCCATCCCACGCTCGCGCGCGTCTTTGAGCGCGTGGGCATCGACTATTGTTGCGGCGGAAAGAAAACCCTCGCCCAAGCCTGCACCGCGCGCGGCCTGGATGCGGCGACCTTCGCCACCCTCCTCGGCGCCGCGGGCACAGCAACCAGCCGCCCGGAGATCGACCCTGCCGGCCTGTCGCTCGCGCAGCTGGCCGACCATATCGAGCAGACGCACCACGCCTACCTGAAGGCCGAGCTGCCGCGCCTCGTCGAGCTGGCCGGGCGCGTCGCGCGCAAGCACGGCGAACGCGACCCGCGTCTGGCCGAGGCCGGCGAAACCGTGCGGCAGATCGCCGACGAGATGTTCAGCCACATGCAGAAGGAGGAGCGCATCCTTTTCCCGCTGGTGCGGCAGCTCGAAGCCGGCACCCCGGGCGGCTTGCCCTGCGGCTCGATCGCGAACCCCATCCGCCAGATGGAGAGCGAGCACGACTTCGTGGGGAAAGCCACCGCCCGGCTGCGCGAGCTAACCAACGGCTTCCAGCCCGACGCCAGCGCCTGCAACACCCACCGCGCCCTGCTGGCCGGCCTCGCCGAATTCGAGGCCGACCTGCACACGCACGTGCACAAGGAGAACAACATTCTCTTCCCGCGCGCCCTGGCCCTCGAAACCGCCGTGATCTGAGCCGGACAACCCACATGTTGACTTTCAACAGGAACATCTGTTGGAAGTCCACATGAACGATACCGACCGCACCGACCTGCTCCAGGGCACGCTGGATCTGCTCGTCCTGAAGACCCTCGCCACACTGGGGCCGCAGCACGGCTTCGGCATCGCTCGGCGCATCGAGCAGGTCTCGGGCGGCTCGGTGCTGCTCAACCAAGGCACGATCTACCCGGCGCTCGTGCGCCTTGAGGAGCAGGGCTGGATTGGCTCGGAGTGGGGTGTGAGCGACAACAACCGCCGCGCCCGCTTCTACTCGCTGACCGCCGCCGGCCGGAAGCAATTGAAGGAAGAGGTCGCCAACTGGCAGCGCGTCACCGCGCTCGTCGACGCCGTACTCGCGGCGGAGTCGTAATTTTGCAACCCCGCCACGCCGTGAAACTCTGGACCAAACTCAAGCACCTCCTCGGCCGCCGCGGCCGCGTCGCGCGCCTCGAGGAGGAAATGCGCCACCACATCGAGCAGCTCACGGAAGAAAATGTCCGCCGCGGACTCGACCGCATCGAAGCGCGCCGCCAGGCGCACCTCGCCTTCGGCAACGTGCTCGCGACGCGCGAGGAATCGGAAGACGCGCTCGGTTGGCCGACGCTCGAGGCGTGGGTGCACGATCTGCGCGTCGCCAGGCGCAGCCTCAGCCGCCGGCCGGCGTTCGCCCTCAGCCTCGTTGCCGTGCTGATGCTCGGCAGCGGCGCCACGGCTGCGGTGTTCTCGCTCGTGCGCGGCGTGTTGCTCGAACCGCTGCCGGTGTCGCGACCCGAGGAACTGCACCTCGTCACCGCACCGCACGGCGAACCGTTCGAGCTGAGCGGCCCGACGATCGACCGCCTCAACCGCGAAGGTCCGCTCGCCGGACGCGTCGCCGGTTACTCTTCCACCGCCCGCGCCGCGCTGCGCCTTGCCGGCGCACCGGCGCAGCCGACGAGCTTGCAGTTCGTCTCGGGCGACTTCTTTCCGGCGCTCGGCGTCGCCGCGTCGCGCGGGCGGCTGCTCGCCGCGGCGGACGACGCGCCCGGTGCGCCGCAGGCCGTCGCGGTGGCCTCGCACGCCTTCTGGCAGAAAAAACTCGGGGGTGCGGCCGACGTCGTCGGTCGCATGCTCGATCTCAACGGCCAGAGCGTGATGATCGTCGGCGTGGCGCCGGAGTCGTTCAACGGCCCCTCCCTCGGCGAGACGGCGGAACTCTGGCTGCCGCTCGGCCTGCACGCGCCGCTGCGCTGCCGCCCGTCGGCGTGGACGATTTCCGACGGCCCGATCCCGCTCGAGGTGTGGCGCCGGGCCGACAATGTCGCGTGGCTCTCCGCACTCGTGCGCCTGCCCGCCGCCGCCACCGGCGCACCGGGTGCGATTGAGGCCGCGTGGCGCCCGCAGCTCGAGGCCGCGCTGCGCATCGTCACCGAGCCGAAGCTCGCGCAGGATTTCCGTGCCCGCGTGCCGCGCCTCGTGCCGAGCCCGCAGGGCTATTCTTCCACCCGCGACGACTTCCGCCGCGTCGGCCTGACGCTCACGCTGCTCGTCGCGTCGGTCGTGCTTGTGACCGCCGCCAATTCCGCGACGCTGCTCCTGCTGCGCGTGCTCTCGCGCGGACGGGAAATGGGCGTGAGGCTCGCGCTCGGCGCGGGCCCGTGGCGGCTCGCGCGCGCGGCACTGTTGGAGGGCGTGCTGCTGGCGCTGCTCGGCGCGGCCGGCGGCGTGTTGCTGAGCCTGTGGCTGACGCCGGTGCTCGCCGCCTGGCTGGTGCCGCAGGCCGTGAGCAGTCTCCCGGGCGTCGACTGGCAACTCCTGGGCGCGCTGGCGGCGTTCACGGTGCTGCTCGGTCTCGCGATCGGCGCCGCTCCCGCGTGGCTCAGCGCGCGTCTGTCACCGCAGAGCGTCCTGCAACAACGCGTGCTCGGCGCCGGCGGCTCGCTCAGGCTCGGGCGCGCCCTTATCGTCGCGCAGCTCGCGCTCTCGGTGATGCTGATCTCGATCGCCGGCGCGCTCGCACTGGACCTCCGGCGCGTGCTGTCGGCCCACCCGGGCTACGCCCGGACAAGCGTCGTGCAGGCCTTCTTCGATCTCGATGCCGCGCACATTCCGTTGGAGCGGCAGGAAGCGGTGCTCGAGCACCTCCGCGCGGCGGCGCGCGAACTGCCGCCGGTGCGTGCGGTGGGCTTTGCGGCCAGCGGCGTGCTCAGCGGCAGCCGCTCGCGCAGCGGCACGTTCTTCCGCGGCGAGGGCGTGAACCAGCCGACGGGCAACGTCCAGCACGAGAGCGTGGACGGCGGGTATTTCGACGCGATGGGCATGCGCCTCGTGCGCGGCCGGACGATCGCGCCCACGGACGGCCGCGACCATCCGCCGGTGGCGGTCATCAGCGAACGGCTGGCACGCGAGGTGTTCGGCAACGCCGACCCGATCGGCCGGCGTTTCGGCTTCGACCAGAACGCCACCGACGGCGACCGCGAGATCGTCGGCCTCGTCGCCGATGCGCGCGTGAACGGTGTGCGCGAGGAGCCGCCGGCGATCATCTACACGGTGCTGTCGCAATGGCAGTCGCGTCCCGCGTGCCTGGTGGTGCGCGTGGTCGGCGACGGCGCCGCGGCGCGGGTGGCGCTGCAGAAGCAGATTTCGGCCGCGGAGCCCGGCCTTTTGTTCACGCGCTGGGCGACGCTCGAGGAGCGGGCGCAGCGCTGGGTCAGCAACGACCTCGCCACCGTGCGCCTGACGGCGGGGTTTGGCGCGCTCGCCACGTTGCTCGCGGTGGTCGGCGTGCTAGGTGCGCTCGGCTACCTGGTGGCGAGCCGCTCGCGCGAAATCGCGGTGCGGCTGGCGATCGGGGCGGAGCCGGCGCGGGTGTCGCGGGACATCGTGCGCGACGCGCTGGCGCTGGGGTTGACGGGTTCGGCGGCCGGGATCGGGTTGGCGGCCTTGCTGCCGCACGTGCTTGGTTCCTGGATGATGGCCGGGCTGACGGCGGACTGGCGGGCGATTGCCGCCGCGGCGCTGACCGGGCTGCTGGCGGCCTTCGCAGGCGGGCTGATGCCCGCGCGTCGCGCCGCCAAGGTCGACCCCCTTGTTTTGCTGCGGGCCGAGTAGCCTGCCGGCTCGCGCTCAGATCCAGTCCGGCTTGGCGACGGTGCGCGGCCCGCCGGCGTTGCCGGTGTTCAGAGTCGAGGCCGGCTCGAACATCATGATGCAGCACTCGTTCTCGGCCACCGGGCGGTGCTCGACGCCGCGCGGCACCACGAGCAGCTCGCCTTCGTGCAGGTCGACGTGGCGGTCGCGGAATTCCATCCGGAAGCTGCCCTTCACGACGAGGAAAAGCTCGTCCTCGTGCTCGTGCCGATGCCAGACGAACTCACCCTTGATCCGGCCCAGCTTCACGTGCTGGCCGTTGAGCTCGGCGATGATCTTGGGGCTCCAATGGGCGGAGAACTGGGTGAATTTTTCGGCCAGGTTGATTTTGTTCATGGGCGGGTAGGGGGTGGCACCATGCTCCAAGCCCCGCGGTTTGTCCAAACCGCGCGGCGCGAAAGCCCGGCACAGCCCCCGTTGGCGGAGGCCGGAGCAGGCAAAAAAAGACCGGCCGCGCGGCCGGTCGGGAAAAGAAAGTGCGACGAAGGGAATCAGTTGCGTGCCAGGGCCGCGTCGACCGACCACCGGCCGCCGCCGAGGATCACCAGCGCCACGGCGAGGCCGACGGCGAGGAGGAAAAACTCGAGGCCCTCGCCCTTCTGGTTGCCAAACCAGTTCATGAAAAACCCGTTGGCCCGCAGCTGCCACGCGGCACCGAGCAGGATGACCGCCAGGCTGGCCGCCGCGAAGCGCGTGCCGATGCCGGCAATCAGCATGAGGCTGCCGAAGAACTCGCCGAGGATCACCAGCGCGCCGATCACCCAGGGGGTGCCGACCGTGCCGGTGAAATAGCCCATCGAGCCCGAGAAGCCGTAGCCGCCGAACCAGCCGAGCAGTTTCTGCGCCCCGTGGGGGAACATCATGAGTCCGAGCGCCAGCCGCAGGAAGACCGGTGCGAAAGAGTCGCCCGTGGCGACGAGAAGGGAGAGAAGGCTTGATAGTTGCATACACAACTAAGATTGCGCTTTTAGTTGCGGATGCAACAAAAATCTCTACCTTGGCGGCATGAAGACCTCCTTGCCCGCCGGACACCTCGATGCCTGGCGGAAGTATTACACCTCGTTCTGGCGCGTTTTTGCCGCCATCGAGGCCGACCTTTCCGCCGCCGGACTGCCCTCGCTCAGCTGGTATGATGTGCTCTACGAGCTCTACCTGTCGCCCGACCACCACCTGCGCATGTGCGAGCTGGCCCGCAGCGCCCTGCTCAGCCGCAGCGGGCTGACGCGGCTGGTCGACAAGCTGGAGAAGGAAAAACTGATCGAGCGCAAATCCTGTCCGAGCGACGGCCGCGTCTACCACGCGCAATTGACCGCCAAGGGCGTGGAAACCCTCCGCAAGATCTGGCCGGTCTACCGGGCGGGCATCGCGAAGTATTTCGCCAGCCAGCTGACCGAGGCCGAGGCGCGCGACATCGAACGCTCGCTCGCCAAGATCGCCGCTTCGCTCGAATCCGTGGCCGAAACCGCGGGCGCGGCGGAATGCGAGAAGGATTGAAACGTCTGCGGCGCCCTGCCGCTCAGTTGTGCCCGCCGGCACCGCGGACCCAGTCCGTCAGCAGCTTCTTCTCGGCGTCGGTCAGCACGGCGTCGCGATGCGTCCAGGTGTAGGAAGGCAGGGGCATCCCGTTATCCGCCACCTCCTCGGCGACCTCCTTGAGTTTCTTCGCCTGCCGCTTGGCAGCGTAGCTGCCGAACTCGGAGAAATTGAGGTGCTTCTTCCCGTCGTTCACATGCCACGCCAGCCACCAGCCGACCGGCTGCACCTCGGCATACCACGGATAGCGCGTTTGGTTCGAGTGGCAGTCGTAACACGCCTTCGCGAGCACCGCCTCCACCTCGGCCGGCACCGGGTGCTGGCGGCCGATGAAGGCGGGGCCATCAATCGCGCCGGAATTGCGCGCCGGACGCACCAGCTGTGCGACCAGGAGGAGTACGAACAGACCAAGGAGGACTTTTTTGAGCATGAAGGAAAAATGAGCGATCGGACTAATTCTTCGTCGCAGCGGAATCTTCCGCGGCGGACGCGGGGGCCTCGGCCGGCAGGCGCTTGATGCGCTCGGCGAGCGGCGGGTGGCTGGAGAAAACCGTCTTCGGGTCACCGCCGCGCTCCCGCAGGGTCTCGAGCACGGCGCGCAGGCTGCCCGGGGCATAGCCGGTCACGGTCGCGAGATCGTGGCCGGTGCGGTCGGCGGCGTATTCGGTCTGCGGGTCGAAGCCCTTCTCGAACAGCGTCTGCGTGATCTTGGTGACGCCGAGGTCGAACTGCTTCAACTGCGCGTCGGCCTTCCGCATGTCGCTGCTGCGCTGCGAAACCTGGCTGCCGAGGCCCGACAGGAACTCGCTGCGCTCGACGATGTGCAGCGCGTGCTTGCCTGTGATGTGGGCGATCTCGTGCCCGAGCACCGCGGCCAGCCGGTCGTCGTCGGGGCAGAGTTCGTAGAGCCCGCGCGTGATGAACACGTAGCCGTCGGGCGCGGAGAAGGCGTTGACCGTGTCCGAATCCAGCACGCCGAAGCGCCACGTCAGCTCGGGCCGGTCGGAGTAGCGGGCGAGAGCGCGGCCGAGCAGGTTCACGCGGTGCACGGTTTCCTCGTCGCGCACGAGGCCGCCGTATTTGCCCACGACCTCGAGCGCCACGGAGTCGCCGATGATGCGCTCCTCGGCGGGACCGATGCCCGCCACGCCCTTGAACATCTTGCCGGCGTCCTTGGCGGTATCGAGGGCCTTGGTGAGTTTGCCGAAATCGAATTGCGCGTGCAGCCACGGGGCGGCGGCCAGCGCGAGGAACAGAAGCGGAGAGCGGTGGATTTTCATCGGTATTCCCCCTTCTTCTGCGCCTGCAAAAACTGCTCCACGTCGTCGGGCGTGACCTTCTGCGCCTCGGCCAGCAGCCAGGCCAGGTCGTCGCGGGCGTTGGTCAGGTTGCGGCGCTGGGCGTAGGCCTCGGCGTCGGGCGTCAGCGGGCGCGCGGCCGCGGTGGCGCTGGTCTCGCTGGCCTTGAGGCCGAGCGCATCGGCCCCCTTGCCCTCGGCGGGCTTGGCCTCCGCCAGATTGCCGGCGAACACCCAGCCGGCGGCCTGTTCGTCGCTCACGTGCAGCCAGGCGCCCTGGGTGTCGTCGATCTTCACCTTGCGGCCGTAGCCGAGCTTGCCGACGGAAGCGGCGAGCGGCCGCGGCTCGGCCAGCAGCGTGGTTTCGACGCGTTTGGTGTAGGCGAAGCCGCCGGCGAGCAGACCGGCCTCGAGCGTGACGGCCGCGGCGGCGAGCAGACCGGCCGGCAGCCACCAGCGGGGAACAGGTGTAGGGTTTTTCATTTGGTCTTCAGGGTCAGCACCGGCTCCCAGTCTGCGCCGGGTGGAAGCAGCTTGAACGTTTCCGCCTGCGATTGCAGCGCAATTGTCACCTCGTCCTCCGGCGAAAATGTCCGGGCGCGGGCAAACGCGTCTTCCGCCTCGGCGAAACGCCGCGCCGTGAAATGCGCGTAGCCGGCGCGGTAGGCGGCGAGAAAGTCCCGCTGCGCCGGCGTCAGGGCGCCGGGCGCGCCGACCAGCTCGTGCACCTCGACGGCGGTCTGCTTGCCCTTCACGCGCAGGCGCGTGAGCGGCCGCGTGGCGAACTTGCCCTGCACCAGCCGGGCGGTCTCCTCGCCGAGCAGGATGCTGGTGCCGAATTCCTTGTTCGCGCCCTCCAGCCGCGAGGCGAGATTCACGGCGTCGCCCATGACGGTGTAATTCCGTTTCCGCGCCGAACCGAGGTTGCCCACGATCATCTCGCCGGTGTTGAGCCCGATGCGCACCTCGAGCTTCACGCCGACCGACGCGTAGCGCGCGTTGATGCCGTCGAGGGCGCGCACGGCCTCCAGTGCCGCGGCGCAGGCGGCCGCGGCGTGGTCGGCCTGCGCCTGCGGCGCGCCGAAGACCGCCATGACGGCATCGCCGATGTACTTGTCCACATAGGCGCCATGCCGGTGCAGACACTCGCTCGTCTCGTCGAGGTAGGCGTTGACGATCTCGACCATCCGCTCGGGTTCGTCGCGCAATTTTTCGGACAGATCAGTGAACCCCACCAAGTCGGAGAAAAACACCGTGGCCACGCGCCGCTCGCCGCCGAGCCGGATCGAGCCGGGCTCGCGCACCAGCCGGGCGACCACCGCCGGATCGACGTAGGCACCGAACATCGCCTGGATCTCGCGCTTGCGTCGCTGCTCCGCCCAGAAATTCTCCGCCACCACGCCGAGCAACGTCAGCACCGCCGCGGCGACCGGCGTCGCCGGCGCGAGGAACCAGCCGGCCGACAGTCCCGCGTAGGACACCGGCAGCAGCAGTGCGCAAAATCCAACCACGCTCCAGACAGGCGCCGTGATGCCCGGTCGACGGCCGGCCAGCACGAGCAAACCCGCGGCGGCGAGCGCCGCCAGCGCCAGCGAAGCGCTTCGCGGCAGCGGCGTGATGAAGCCGCCGGCGACGAGGTTGGTCCACGCCGTCCAGTGCAGCAGCACGCCGGGTTCGAGTTCGCCCACCGGCATCGGCTTCACGTCGAACGTGCCGCTGACGTTCGTGCCGACGAACACCGTCCGCCCGCGCACGAGATCGAACACCGCGCCCGTCAAGCGCGGCTCGGCGGCCAGCGCCCGGGCGAAACCCTCCGGTGAAAAGTCCGGCGTCACCTGGCTCAGACGGTCCACGATGGGCAGACCGGCGATGATGAAATGCCCCGCGGGCACCAACGGCACGCCTCGCGCCGCGATTTGTTTCAAACCGCCGTGCCAGCGCAACAATCCGCCGTCGTCAGCCGGCGGCGCCGGAAAAGCCGCGGCCGCCAGCGAGCCGCGTACCGGGTAGGAGCGCGCCACGCCGTCGCTGTCGGGATGAAACTCCACTCCGCCGCTCCGCGTTTGCCGAAAAAACTCCGCATGCGCCTGCCGGAAGGCGGCGTCCCAGAAGACTGGCTCCTGTTTTTGCGTGCGCCCTAGCACCGTCTGCCGCGCGGCGGCGGCCGTGGCGGCGAGCAGCAGGTCCTGTTCAGCCGACTCTGATTGGTCGAAGAAAGTGAAATCCACCACGATCCGCTCCGCCCCGGCCCGGTCGAGCGCGGCGATGAGTGCGGCGAACGCGGCGCGCGGGAACGGCCAGCGCATCGCGTAGGGTTCGCGTCCGAGCACGTCCATCGTCTGCTGGTCCACGAGCACGAGCGCGGAGTTGCTCGGCATCGGCGGCGGGCGCAGCGGATGCCGGCTGGCCGCGTCGAGCAACGCCCGGTCCAGCGCCGCATCGAACGGCGAGACATGGAACGCCAGCACCAGCACCGCCACCGGCAGCAGCCAGGCCCGGCGGAGCAGGGGGCGATTGGTGGCAGAAGAGGACAACCCCGCCATGCAAGCGGACGCGCCGCCGGGTGACAAGCGGGCAAAGCCCGCCGGAAGAAACGAAAAGGTTACGATGCGAACGTGCTGGGCCTTACTTCGCCGCCTCACCCAGTGCTTCGCGCACGAGGCCGGCGATGGCGGGCGGCAGTGCGAGCCCGAGCGCGAGCTGCTGGCCGCGCGGGCTCATCTTTTTCCACGTCTTGCGCAGGATATCGACGAACTTCTCGCGCGGGTAGTCGGTGTGCTGCGCCGCGAAATCCGAAATCTCGTTTTCCAAAAACACGAGGCAGGCCGCGTCCTCCAGCGCCTGCGTGCCGGGGTTGGTCTTGAGCGCGGTTTTCGAGACCCACGTGTAAGCCTCGTCGGCTTCGGCGGCGGGCACGCCGGCCAGCAGCAGCAGCTCCTTCGCGCGGGCGGCCTGCTTGACGTAGAGCGACTGGCGCCACTTGAGGTAGCCGGCCTTGCCGTCGGGGAACGTCGTGCGCGGCACGCTCCAGCGTTCGAGATGCTGGCACCGCGCGGCGAGCCGGAGCAGCGGCGTGGGCTCGGCGGCGGCGCGCGCGGCCCACGCCTCCATGCGGTCGGCGTAGACGAGCTCGGCGGACCGGCCGTCGGCGCCGCGTTTCGGGTCGGCGGCGTGGGCGGCGTCGATCAGTTCGCGGGCGCGGGCGTAGGCATCCATGCCGCCGAGTGTGGCCGCCCGGGCGCCGCCCGCAAGCGGCGGCTCGCGGCCGGGCGGCCGTATGTCACACCGCGCGGTTTCGCCGCCCAAACGTCGCCAAGATATGCATAGGAACGCACCGCGCGCCGTGTTAGCTTTGCCGGGTATGAAAATGCCATCGCTCGCCGAACTCATTCCGATCCTGCAGCTGTCCATCGGCCCGGTCATCCTGATCTCGGGCGTCGGACTGCTGCTGCTGACTCTGACGAACCGGTTTGGCCGGACGATCGACCGAGCGCGGCTCCTCGACCATCAGCTGGCCGAGCAACCCGGCGCGGCGGACGCGGGGCGCCTCCGCACGCAGATCGCGATCCTGATGCAGCGCGCCGGCATCCTGCGCGTGTCGATCACGCTCGGGGCGGTGACCGTGCTGCTCGCGGCGGTGCTGATGCTGATGCTTTTCGTGGCGGCGTGGTTTCGGCTGGAGCTCGGCTGGATCATTGCCGGCATCTTCTGCGCGGCGCTGGTCTGCCTCATCGGCGCCATGCTCGCCTTCATGGGTGACATGCACCTCGCCCTCGCCGCCATCCGGCTCGAAGTGAAGGAGTGAGACTGACGCGAGGGCAGTAGACCTGCTCTTCGAGGACATGGAACAGCTCCGCCCCGATGATGCGGCGCTGCTGCAGCGAGTCGCACTCGCCTCCGCCCGGCATACGCCCGGCCGCGCGGCCCCCGCGTCGTCCTGCGCGACGGTCTCCCCGTTCGTGCTGCGGCTGCGCGTCTTCACCGCGCAATTCATCGTCTTCCTGCTCTACTGCGCGGCGAGGGCTGAGGTGATGGGGTTTGCAATGAACACTCGCCAGGCGGACGCGAGTTTCCACACTAACGAGCATGGCTTGGCGTATCGACGAGCAAGTGATTCGCGGCGAGATCGACAACCGCACGCGCGGGCGCGTGATCGGGCGTATTTGGCTCGTGGACCGCGCCGAACCGGTGGAGCTGGATTTACAGGGTAATTGCTGGCGCGATCTGGCAGGACGGCGACTGGAGTTCGTGAATCTGCACCCGCAACCGGGACTCGCGGAGGGTTTTGTCCCGCGGCAGACGGGTGTTGCGGGAGATATCACGGCGTCGCGCAAAGTGAAGGTGCCGGACATCCCGATCAACGAAATCGGCGACTACTACGCAGCGAAAAAGCAGTTCCCGTGGCACTGGGGTAATTCGCTTTATCTTGAGTGGTTCAACGAGCGCAACGGCCGCATTGTGATCGAAAGTGCGACGTTTGGGCTGACGGTCGTCGGCGAACCGGCCTGGGAAATGACGGCGGAGGAGGAGATCGAGCAACGCAAGTCCAACGGTGCAGCGCTGACGGGCTTCATGGATCGTCTCGGCGAAGCGGCGAACGCAGCGGACCACGAAGAAAAGGACGATGAACCTCCGGAATGGGATGAAAAGCCGCAGACCGAGGGGGAAGCCGAAGACCAGCAGGCGCGGAGCGATCTGTTGGTAGATCGCGTCCAGGCGCGCATGGAACGCGAAGGTGCCGCTGCCGACCTTGCGCGCATCACAGAGGAGGAAATCGCGCGCCTGCGTCGGGAGCGGGGGGAGCCCGAGCCTTCACCTGAGCAACGTGCACGGAACGCCGAATGGATGGAGGAAATGAACCGCGCCGCGGCGGAGGCGGAGCAAAATCCGGATCCGGCATTAGAAGAGCAACGCGACGGGCAGCATCCGCTGGCTGAACGCGCCTTTGAATTCACGCTACAGTTGCATCAGCAGGCTGAAACCGAAGGATGGCTGCGCAAAAACGCCGGCCCGGAGCACCCGGTGGCCGAATTGGTGAACGCAACGAGTTGCGCGGGAGCCAAACTAGCCGGCGCGCTGAATGGCCGAGACTGGCCACCTGAGCTGGAATTATGCGCCAGTGTAATCGTTCGCCTCAAGCGCGCGCGCGGCTACCTCGACGATGCGTTACGGGCGACCGAGTCGTGTCAGGAAGAAAAACTCATCGCACCGGCGCAGCTCGGTCCGATTGTCGTCGAGCTGGTCGATCTCGCGCGGGACACGGACGAACTCATCACAGAGCTACGTGCCCGCTTAGAGCGGGGCGTGGACTGACGGGGCCGGCGAGGGCGGGCCCAGACCATAGTTAAGAGCCCATCTGGATATCGCCTGCCGATGGGTAGAGGGAACCGCCAAGGCTGACGCACTCGTTGTCGTCCCGGTGGGCCGCGGCGCGGCGGTCCCAGCGGTCCCGCCCTACCTCAGCAGTATTCGCTCAGTAGACCCGCTCGGCGAGGTGGGCGATAAGTTCGGCGATGTTCACGGTGACTCTGCGCCTTCATTCAGGGCGCGGAGATACTCGGCATAGGCGAAGACGCGATTGCGGGCGTAGCCGGTGATTTCGCGCACGATGCCCTGATCGATCATCAAGCGCAGGGCGGAGTTCGCGGTCGGCGCGCTAAAACCGTGGTGAGCTACGAGACGCGGCACCGTGATGACCGGCTTGTGCTGGAGAACAGCGTGGAGTTTCAGCGCCGACATGCCTTTGCGGCCGAGCGCGTGCAGCCGGTCGCGATCGGCTTGGAAGCGGCGGAGGAGGCGGGAGGCGGTCTCGCCGGCTTGGTTGGCCGTCTCCTCCACTCCGGCGAGGAAGAAATCGATCCACGCTTCCCAGTCGCCGTGGGTGCGGACACGCTGGAGGAGGTCGTAGTAGGCCGTGCGGTGCTTCTTCAGGTAGAGGCTGAGATAGAGCAGCGGCTCGGGGAGTTTTTTGTCGTGGCAGAGGAGAAGGGTGACAAGCAGGCGCCCGATGCGGCCATTGCCGTCGAGAAAGGGGTGGATGGTCTCAAACTGCGCGTGAGCGAGTCCGGCGCGGATGAGCGTGGGCAGTGATTCGTTGTGAAGGAATTTCTCGAGATCGCCCATGCACTCGAGGACGTGAGTGGGCGGAGGCGGGACGTACAGCGCGTTGCCGGGGCGCGAGCCGCCGATCCAATTCTGCGACGTGCGAAACTCGCCCGGTTGCTTTTCGCTGCCGCGGCCTTTCTGCAGCAGGACACCGTGGATTTCCTTCAGCAAACGGAGTGACAGGGGAAAGCCTTCGCGCAGACGGGCGAGGCCGTGCTCCATCGCCGCGACGTAGTTCGAGACTTCGACCACGTCGTCCATCGGCACGCCAGCGACGGCGTCGTTCTCAAAAAGCAACAGCTCGGAAAGGGACGATTGCGTGCCTTCGATTTGGGAGGACAGCACGGCTTCCTTGCGAACGTAAGAATACAAAAAGAGCTGCGGATCGGGTAGCAGGCTAGTGACGCCCGCGAGCTTGCCAAGAGCAACAGTGGCGCGCTCCTTGAGAAGCATGTTCGACTGCACCGGCGGGGCGGGTGGCAATGGATACGGAATGAAGGCGGAGCACTTCTCACCGACGAAGGAGATGGGGAGCAGGATGCCAGAGGGACCGCGATCCATGTTTAAAGAAAACTCCATTGGCTTAATTATGGAAGTCTTAATTAAGCGAACGTCGACATTCTTAATTATGGATTCCCTTGGTTAAGCGAGCTTGTCCAACGAAAAGAGGGGGATGCGTGCCGGGTGGAACGCATTTATTTCAATGTGCTTAGAGTGTAGCCGCGGGCGGGTGCAGAGCGCATTGGGTCAATGCGCTCCACCTTTCCGGCGTAGCGCAGGCGTCCGCGCCACAAGAGCGATCAATAGACCTGCTCGGCGAAGAGGGCGAAGAGTTAGGCTTCGGTGACCGGCCTTCGTCCCGCAAGGGCGGGACTACGGTCCGGCAAGTGCGCTTCAGTAGACTTGTTCGCCCAGAAGCTGGAACAACTCCGCCTCCGTGATTCGACGCTGCTGCATCGAGTCGCGTTCGCGGAGGGTGAAGGTGTCGCCGGGCTTCTCGATGGTCTCGAAGTCGATCGTGACGCACCACGGGGTGCCGGCCTCGTCCTGGCGGCGGTAGCGTTTGCCGATGGCACCGCCGTCGTCGTATTGCACGGCGTAGCGCTGCTTGAGTTTTGCGTAGAGGGCCTTGGCGCGGGTGGTGAGCTGCTCCTTGTTCTTGAGCAGCGGGAGCACGGCGACCTTGACCGGCGCGATGCGCGGCGAGAGGCGGAGCACGGTGCGTTGCTCGACGTTGCCCTTCTCGTCCTTCACGTCCTCGACGGCGTAGCCGGCGGCGAGCACGGCGAGGAAGATGCGGTCGACGCCCACGGCGGGCTCGATGACGTGCGGCACGACCTTGGCCTTCGTCGCTTCGTCGAAATACGTCTGCGGCACGCCGGAGAACTGCTGGTGCTGCTTCAGGTCGTAGTCGGAGCGCGCGGCGATACCCCAGAGTTCCTGCACGCCGAACGGATACCGGAACATGATGTCGACCGTGCGGCGCGAGTAGAACGCGAGTTTCTCCTTCGGGTGCTCGTGCAGCGAGAGGTGCGACTCGGGCAGGCCGATGGACTTGAGCCAGTCCTGGCACCACTTCAGCCACTCCTCGTGGCAGGCGAGCCAGTCGGCGTCGGGGTGGATGAAGTATTCCATCTCCATCTGCTCGAACTCGCGCGAGCGGAAGATGAAGTTGCGCGGCGTGATCTCGTTGCGGAAGGACTTGCCGATCTGCGCGAGGCCGAAGGGCAGCTTCACACGCGTGGTGTCGATCACGTTGCGGAAGTCGACGAACATGCCCTGCGCCGTCTCGGGACGGAGGTAGGCGACGGACGAGGAATCCTTCAGCGCGCCGACGTTCGTCTCGAACATCATGTTGAAAGCGCGCGGTTGAGTAAGGGTTCCCAATTTCTTTGCGTCGGGCCCAAGGCACAAAGGCAATTCGTCGGGCTTTACCTCGGTGAATTCTTTGAGCTCGCTATGGACACCGCCGCTTTGCTCTCGATCGAGAATTTTAAATATCAGGTATTGGATTCTTTTATCGAGTGCTTTGAGGAGTTCATCATGCGCGGCCTCTTGAACGACGAGGTAGCCGAGAGTGTTGCCATCATGATCAGAAAATTTCGAATAGTAGAGTTGATCCGCTCGATATCGAAGTTTGGTTTCACTGCAGTCGACCAGCGGGTCGGTGAAGCCGGCGACGTGGCCGGAGGCTTCCCAGACCTTCGGGTGCATGATGATGGAGGTCTCGAGGCCAACGATGTCGTCGCGGCGGTGCACCATGTCGCGCCACCAGGCGTCGCGGATGTTGCGCTTCAGCTCCACGCCGAGCGGGCCGTAGTCGAAGAATCCGTTCAGGCCGCCGTAGATCTCGGACGACTGGTAGATGAAGCCGCGGCGCTTCGCGAGCGACACGAGGGCTTCCATGAGGTTGGAGGATTCGGCGGGAGTGGACATGGGAGGAAAAGGACGGAGGGACGGTGAACCGTCAGCAGCCGACGAGTGAAGGCCCCCGCCCCGGCGCGGTCAATGCCGGGCTTGGTCATGGCGCACTTCGCGCTTGCGGGCGGGGCGGGGCGGGCAACGGTGGGCATCCCCATGAAAGCCTCGTTCACCGCGAAGGAATACCGCCAGCTCCTCGAACTCGTCCACCTCGGCATGTGGGCCGTCACCGCCTACCAGGGCGAGGAGACCGCCGCGGCCAAGCGCTACTTCGCCCTCGACCAGCGCCTGATGGAGCTGGCGACCGAGATGGGCTGCGCCGACCTCGTGGAGGAACGCGACGACGGCACGCTCCAACCCGCGCCCAAGCTCGCCGAGGACGACCGCATGCGGGAGATCCAGAGCGAGTTTCAGAACGACGTCTTTTGGCACGAGCTGGTCAACCGCCTCGCGGACCGCGACCTCGCCGGTGCGCAGGCCAAGCGCGCGCTGGAGACGCCCGGCGTGGATGCGCCGCCGTCGAACGAAGAGCAGCTCAAGAAACTCGAGGAGCGTTACTGGGACGAATTCGAGAAGAACGACCTCGCCAACGTCGTCGTCCTGCGCGGCGGCCGGGGCTGAACGCGGCCTATTGGGCCTCGCAGATTACACTTACACTCGCGCCACGAAGGGTAGGGCGGAACGACCCGCTCCGCCGCATGGGTGGTAGCACGATCTCGGCGGACCGGACCGGCGACGAGTGCGCCAGCCTCGGCGGTCAGCCCTACCACGGCAGCCTGCGCAAAATTTCCTTGGATTTTTGGGGCTAACCACGAAACACACGAACGACACGAAAGGGCCCCGGGGCTGGCGACCGCATTCTGCCGGTGCCGGTTTTCGTGTGTTTGGGGTGTTTCGTGGTGACCCGTCCGGACTCAGTATTTCACGCCCGCCTTCTTGTAGATGAAGTGGAGCAGCCACGCCGGGCCGATAAGCAGGAAGACGATGTCGTGGAAGAACGACGGCTTCTTGCCCTCGATCTTGTGGCCGATGAACTGGCCGATCCACGCCAGCACGAAAAGGATCAGGCTGCTCTTCCACACGGGAAACGGGCAGGCGATGGCGTGCCACTCGATGAGCACGTAGCACACGCTGATGAAGAAAAACACGCCCACCGCCAGCGGCACGGACAACCGCAGATAGAACAGCAGGACCGCGAACGCGGCCGGCAGGGTCCAGGTGAACCACGGGGCGGCATCCTCCAGCGCCTCCGGCACCGGGATCGACCAGATCAGGCCGAGCACGCAGCAAAAGATGGTGGGCACGCAGATCCAGTGGATCAGCTCGTTGGTGTCGTTCTGGTGGCTCTCGCCATATTCGGCGAACCACTGGTCGGCGGTCTTGCGGGCGCTCATGGGGGTGGGGTGGAACACATCATGCGGGAACCCCCGGGGCACCTCAATGCGGATTTGCGGTCCCAGTGAACTCCGCCCACATTCCCGCCATGAAATTTTCCCGCCTGCTCCTGTTCGCCCTCGTTCTCCCGCTGGCCGCCCTCGCGGCCGACCGCACGCTCAAGGTCGACAAGACCCGCTCCTTCGTGGACGTGGACGGCAAGTCCACCCTCCGCGACTTCAGCGGACGCCTCGACACCTACGACGCGCGGCTGATGGTCGACGACGCCGGCAAGATCAAGGGCGCGACGCTCGCCTTCAAGTTCACCGACCTCAAGACCGGCGACAAAGGGCGCGATGCCGACATGATCAAGTGGCTCGGCGGCGGCACCCCCGAAGGACGCTTCGAACTGGGCATCCTCGCCCTCGCGCCCGACGGCCAGGGCCAGGTCACCGGCAAGCTCACCTTCCACGGCCAGACGCAACTCGTCGAGTTTCCCGTCAATGTCCTTCGCGCCGACGACACGTACACCATCACCGGCGAGACGGTGGTGAACTACACGAACTGGGGCCTGAAGATCATCCGCAAGCTGGGCCTCGCGAAGGTCGACCCCGAAGTGAAGATCCGCTTCAAGTTCATCGCGACCCCGCCCGAGCCGCTGCCCGGCAACTGAGCCGGGCCCTTAATTGTAGGGCGGGATCGCCTGATCCCGCCGCGACTAAACCCAGCGCCGGGGCCTCCGTCACTTCTTCGGCGCGTGGCGTTTTTCCAAGACGGCCACGGCGTCGGCGAGCGTGAGCTTCTTCACGCGCAGCAGCACGATGAGGTGATAGAGCAGATCGGCCGCCTCGCCGGCGAATTCGGCGGGCTTGGCGCTCAGCGCGGCCAGCGCCGTCTCGACGCCCTCCTCGCCGACCTTCTGGGCGACGCGCGCGACGCCCTCCTTGGCTAGGCGCACCGTGTAGCTGGAGGTGTCACCGCCCTTGAGCCGCGCAGCCACGACCTGGTCGAGGTGCGCGAGAAAACCCGTGCCGCTCGCGCCGCCGTCGCCGAAGCAGCTCACGGTGCCGCGGTGACAGGTCGGACCGTCGGGCCGCGCCCGGATGAGCAGCGTGTCGTGGTCGCAATCGGCCTCAAGGGCGACGACGCGCAGGAAATTCTTCGACGACTCACCCTTGGTCCAGAGCCGGTTCTTCGTGCGGCTGAAGAACGTGACCTTCTTCGTGCGCAGCGTGCGCCGCAACGCGTCGGCGTTCATGTAGCCGAGCATGAGCACCTGTTGGGTGGCGGCGTCCTGTACGATGGCGGGCACGAGGCCGCCGGTTTTCTTCCAGTCGATCTTCGGGAGTTTCATGAGAGAGGGTTGATTACAGGGGGAACGAACGACCGCAGGTCGATGGAGGGCTCGGCTCCCGCCGAGCCGCGGCCCAGCGGCCCCTCGACCGGCTCGGGGTCTTGAGCGTGTCGAACGGAGAGCTGGGCCTTCCAAAGGATCGGTTGGGCATTCGGGTTCATAAATCAGGTGCGGACGACGACGCCCTCGCGGGCGAGGTAGGCCTTGAGGGCCGGGATGGCGATGGTGCCCTTGTGGAATACCGATGCGGCGAGCGCGCCGTCGACGCCGGTCTCGCGGAACACGTCGCGGAAATGCTCCGGGGCGCCCGCGCCGCCCGAGGCGATGAGCGGGATGGTGAGCACGGCGCGCACGAGCTGCAGTTGCGCGAGGTCGTAGCCCTGCCGCACGCCGTCCTGGTTCATGCAGTTGAGCACGATCTCGCCGGCGCCGAGCCGCTGCGCCTCGCGGGCCCAGTCGACCGTGCGCCAGCGCGTGGCGCGCGTCTTGTCCGGGTCGCCGGTGTATTGCTTCACGAAGTAGTCGCCGTCCTCCGCGCGGCTGTCGATGCCGACGACCACGCATTGCGCGCCGAACTCCGCAGCGAGCTCGCCGAGCAGTGCGGGATTCTCCAACGCGGGCGAGTTGAGCGAGACCTTGTCGGCGCCGCTGTGCAGCAGCCGGCGCGCGTCGTCGAGCGAACGGATGCCGCCCGCCACGCAGAAAGGGATGTCGATGACCTGCGCCACGCGCGTGACCCAGTCGGCCGAGACCGTGCGGCCGTCGCTGCTGGCGGTGATGTCGTAGAACACGAGTTCGTCGGCGCCCTCGTCGCGGTAGCGCTGCGCGAGCTCGAGGATGTCGCCTACATCCTCGTGCTGGCGGAACTGCACGCCCTTGACGACGCGGCCGTCGCGTACGTCGAGGCAGGGAATGATGCGGCGGGCTAGCATGGGAGAAAATTCCAAACGCCAAGGGTTTGGTGCAAAAATGGAGGGCTCAGCTCCTGCTGAGCCGCGGCCCAGCGGGATCTGGGCCCTCCAGGGATGTAAGCGGTCAGCACGACAGCGCCTCCTTCAACGTGAATTTGTTTTCGTACAGCGCACGGCCGACGATCGCGCCGGCGGCGCCGGTGGTCTGCAGCGCGCGCAAGTCGTCGAGCGACGATACGCCGCCCGAGGCCTGGATCTGCAGCGCGGGGAACTGCGCGGCGAGTTGCGCGTAGAGCGCGGCGTTCGGCCCGGTGAGCTTGCCGTCGCGGCTGATGTCCGTGCAGAGCACGTGCACCAGGCCGGCGGCGAGGAAGTCCCGGAGAAAACCGTCCAGCGCGACGCCCGTGCTCTCCTGCCAGCCGACCGCGGCGATGCGCGGCGTGCCGTCGGCATCGAGCCGCACGTCGGGCGAGAGGATGAGGCGTTCCGGGCCGAATTGCTGCAGCCAACCGCGCACGAGTTCCGGCTGTTTCACGGCGAGGCTGCCGACGATCACGCGCTGCGCGCCGGCGGCGAGCAACGCCGCCACTTGCGCCGCGTCGCGGATGCCGCCGCCCGTCTGAACGCGCAGGCCGCTCTCGCGGGCGAGCTTTTCCACGAGTGGCGTCTGGCGCTTGGCGGGGTCCTTCGCGCCGTCGAGATCGACGACGTGCAGCCAAGTCGCGCCGGCGGCGGCGAAGCCTCGCGCCACGGCGAGCGGATCGTCGCCGTAGCTCTTCTCCTGGTCGAAACGGCCCTCGGTCAGCCGCACCACGCGGCCGCCGCGCAGGTCGATGGCGGGATAAATGATCATGAGTCCTTCCCTTCTGTCATCGCGAGCCCGGCGAAACCGGGCGTGGCGATCCAGCCAGGGCGTGTATTCAAACCCGGTTTGTCATCCTGAGCGGAGCGAAGGATCCACGGCATCGAAGGCCAGATCGCGAGCGAAAGGATGGATTCTTCACTTCGTTCAGAACGACGGGTTGAGTTGATGGGTGAGGTTTGAAGACACACCCCAGATGAGTTGCGTCGTCGCGGCGCGCCTCGCAATGACAGGAAAACAAAAACGCTCATACCGGCATCTCCAAAAAATTCTTCAACAGCTGCGCGCCGGCGGAGCCGGAGCGTTCGGGGTGGAATTGCACCCCGGAGAAATTGCCGCGCTGCACGACGGCGGCAAAGGCCGTGCCGTGCTCGCAGCTGGCGAGGGTGAAATCGTTCACCGGCCCGGCGTAGCTGTGCACGAAATAAAACCGCGCCTCCGGCGCGATGCCGGCGAGCAACGGTGTCGCGCGGCGGACGGTGAGCGTGTTCCAGCCCATGTGCGGCACGGTGATGCCGGGCGACTCGGGCAGCAGTGCGACGCGCCCCGGGATGAGGCCGAGCGAGGCGGTGTCGCCCTCGGCGGATGAATCGAACAGCAGCTGCATGCCAAGGCAGATGCCGAGCACGGGCTGCGTCAGGCCGCGCACACACTCGACGAGGCCCTTGGCGTGCAGGCGCTTCATGCCCTCCTGCGCCGAGCCGACGCCCGGCAGGATGACGCGCTCCGCCGCGCGGATGACGGCCGGATCGGCGGTGAGCTCGCTTTGCACACCGAGCCGCGCGAGCGCGAAGCGCACCGAGGCGATGTTGGCGCCGCCACTGTCGACGATGGCTAGCATGGGAATAAATTCCAAAACCCAAATGCCAAACTCCAAGGTTCGCGAGCGAGGTCATCTGAAGGTGAGCGGTGATTCTTAGGCATTTGGAAGTTTGGGATTTTTGGAATTTTCCCGCCGCAGGCGGGATTACAGGACACCCTTCGTGCTGGGCACGTCGCGGCTCTCGCCGCGGGCGAGGGCAGGGCGCAGCGCGCGGCCGAAGCTCTTGAAAAGAACCTCGATCATGTGGTGAGTGTTCTCGCCCTTCACCGTCATGTGCAGGGTCGCGCCGAGCGTCGTGCTGAGCGACTGGAAGAAGTGCGGCACGAGCTCGCTCGGCAGTTCGCCGACATTCTCGCGGGGAAATTTCCCCTCGAAGACGAACCACGGCCGCCCGCTCAGGTCGAGGGCGACCTGCGCGAGCGACTCGTCCATCGGCATGACGAAGCCGTAGCGGCCGACGCCGCGCTTGTCGCCCAGCGCCTGCTTGAGCGCCTGGCCGAGGGCGAGGCCGACGTCCTCGACGGTGTGGTGCTCGTCGATCGCGAGGTCACCCTGGCACTGGATGCTCAGGCCGATGCCGGCGTTGCGCGCGATCTGGTCGAGCATGTGGTCGAAGAAACCGAGGCCGGTGGCGAGCCGCGCGGGCGCGGGGGTGTCGAGGTCGACCGACACGGAAATCTTCGTCTCCTTGGTCTGGCGGCTGACGGTGGCGCGGCGCGGGGCGTCGACGAGCAGGCGGGCGATCTCGGTCCAGCCGAGCGCCTCGCGGTGGTAGCGCAGGCTGCGGATGCCGAGATTCTCGGCGAGCTGCTGGTCGGTCTCGCGGTCGCCGATGACGAGCGATTGCGTGCGGTCCCAGTCGGTGGCGCGCAGGTAGTCGAGCACGAGGCCCGGCTTGGGCTTGCGGCAGTCACAGCGGTCGGCCGCGGTGTGGGGGCAGACGCGCACGGCCTCGAAGGTGAGGCCCTGCGAGCGCAGCACACCGATGAGGAGATTCTGCAATGGGCGGAACTCCTCCTCGCGGAAACTCGGCGTGCCGAGGCCGTCCTGGTTGGTGACCATGACGAAGGTGTAGCCGGCATCCCGCAGGCGGAGCAGCACCGGGATGGTGTCGGGCTCGAGCTCGAACTTGTCGAGGCGGTCGATCTGGAAATCGGCCGGCTCGTGGATGAGCGTGCCGTCACGGTCGAGGAAGAGGATTTTTTTCATGGCTGGCCGGAAGGAATGTGGGAGGGGCTTTAGGCCCCGACGTTGAATGTGCGGGTCGCCGAGTCGGGGCGTAAAGCCCCTCCCACAACCGGACAAAGCAAGACGGGGTTAGACACGGGAAAGAACCTCCAGGGTGGCGTTGTTCTCTGCGGCGGTGCCGACGGTGATGCGGATGGTGTTGGGCACGTCTTTGGTGCGGTCGCGCCAGATCACCCCGGCGGCGCGACCGGCCGCCATGACGCGCGCGGAGTCGGACACGGCCACGAGCAGGAAGTTGGCGTCGCTCGGCCAGATTTTCTTCACGGCGGGCAAAGCGGCCAGCGCGGCCGCCAGCCGGGTGCGCTCGGCCACGAGCGTGCGGATCGACTCGCGCGCGGCGGCCTGGGCGTCGGGCGTGAGTGCCGCCAGCGCGGCCTGCAACACCGGCGTCGGGATCGGATAGGGGGCGATGATTTTCTGCAGCACGCCGATGACGGCCGGGTGGGCGAGTGTCGTGCCCACGCGGGCGCCGGCGAGGCCGTAGGCCTTGGACAGCGTGCGCAGCACGACGAGGTTCGGATGGGCGGTGATCTCGGCGGCGAGGCTCGGCGCGCCGGAGAAGTCGACGTAGGCCTCGTCGACCACGACGACGGCGCGGCCGGCGAGTTCGCGCACGATGCGCAACACGGCGGAGCGTTCGAGCAGCCGGCCAGTCGGGTTGTTCGGCGAGCAGAGGAAAACGAGTTTCACGGCCGGCTCGGCCCGGACGGCGGCGAGCACGGCGTCGGCATCGAGTGCGAAGTCGCGCTCGCGCACCAGCGGCACGGTGACGAGCCGTGCGCCCTGGATGCCGGCGGCGACGGCATACATGCCGTAGGTCGGCGGCGTGGCGAGGATGGCGTCCTGTCCGGCGCGGCAAAACGCGCGCAGCAGCAGGTCGATGCCCTCATCGGAGCCGCGGGTCACGAGCACCTGCGCAGGTGCGACGCCGTAGAGCGCCGCGAGCAACGCCACGAGTTCGGCGGGCTGCGGCTCGGGATAGCGGTTGAGATTCAACCGGCCATCCTTCGCCGAGGCTTCAGAGGGCAAAGACGCGGCCGGCGTCTTTGGGCTCTCGTTGGCATCGAGCCAGACCCTTCGACTGGGCTCAGGGCGGGCGCCGTCCGCCACGGCCTCCTTGCGGGCCGAGCTGTAAGGCGTGAGCGCGAGGATCTCGGGCCGGACGAGCGAAAGGACGGAGTCGACGGGGTTCATGAACGGATTGAAAGAGGGTAGGGCGAGGCGTTCCCGCCGAGCCGCGACGCAGGACGGCTCACCCGGAGGGTTCGCCCTACCCGCGCTGGCGCGCGAAGGAGCGTCGGGGATGACGATAGTGGCGTCATTTTTTCAAGGCATCGAGCCGCACGCGGACGGCGCGCTGGTGGGCGGCGAGGTTCTCGGCGAGCGCGAGGCGTTCGACCACGGGGCCGAGCCGGCGCAAGCCGCGCGGCGAGGCCTCCTGCACCGTCATGGTGCGCTGGAAATCAGTCAGGCCGAGGCCGCTGCAGGCGCGCGCCCAGCCGTAGGTGGGCAGCACGT
Organism: Opitutia bacterium; assembly: GCA_016187925.1. Classification (GTDB taxonomy): domain Bacteria; phylum Verrucomicrobiota; class Verrucomicrobiia; order Opitutales; family Opitutaceae; genus Didemnitutus. Next base: position 105,408 of record JACPIS010000039.1, read on the forward strand.
GGTTGGTGCCGCTGGCGTAGTCGCCGAGCGACTCGGGTGTCCACGCGCCGAGGAACACCGAGCCGGAGGTCGTGATCAACGGCAGCAGCGCGCGCGGCGATTTCACCTGCAGGATGAGGTGCTCTGGCGCGTAGGCGTTGGCGATGGCCGCGGCCTCGTCGGTCGAGGCGGCGAGGAGGACGCGGCTGGCGGCCAGCGCGCGCTGCGCCACGGCGGCGCGGGGCAGCGCGGCGAGCTGGCGCGCGAGCGCGGTGCGCACGCGGGCCGCAAATTTTTCGGAGAAAGCGACCAGCACGACCTGCGAGTCCGGGCCGTGCTCGGCCTGCGAGAGCAGGTCGGCGGCGACGAACGCGGGCTCGGCGGAGTTGTCGGCGATGACCATCACCTCGGACGGGCCGGCCGGCAGGTCGATGGCGGCGCCGGCGGCGTCGCGCGAGACCTGAAGCTTGGCCTCGGTGACGAACGCGTTGCCCGGGCCGAAGAGCTTGTCGCACTTCGGCACGCTGGCGGTGCCGTAGGCGAGCGCGGCGATGGCCTGCGCGCCGCCGAGCTTGAACACCTCGGTGATGCCGCACAGCCGCGCGGCCTGGAGGATCCACGGGCTGACGCGACCGTCGCGCCCCGGCGGGGTGCAGAGCACGCGGACGGGATTGCCGGCGAGCTGCGACGGCACGCCAAGCATGAGCGCGGTCGAGAACAGCGGGGCGCTGCCGCCCGGCACGTAGAGGCCGACGCGGCCGACGGGGCGCACGACCTTTTCGCACACCACGCCCGGCATCGTCGCTACGCGCACCGCGGCCGGCTGCTGCGCGGCGTGGAAGCGGCGCAGGTTGCGGCAGGCGGTGCGCAGCGCGGCGCGGTCGGCGGCCGAGAGGGACTTCTCCGCGGCGGCGAACTCCGCCGCGCCCACCCGGAGGGACGACAGGCGGGCGCCGTCGAACTTCGCCGTCAGGCGGCGGAGGGCGGTGTCGCCGTGGCGCCGGACGTCGGCGATGATGCGCGCGACGGCGGCGGCGACCTGCGGGCGCGCGGCCTGGGCCGGGCGTTGCAGGGCGGCGGCGCGCTGGCGGGCGGAGAGTTTTTTCCAGACGAGGGATTTCATGTCAGCGTGTCATCCTGGGCGGAGCGAAGGATCCAAGCCGGTGGCTGCGGGCGAACGCACTACTGGATTCTTCACTTCGTTCAGAATGACAGGATAGACGGATTTGCTCACAGCATCATCTTTTCGATGGGGAGGACAAGGATGCTGCTCGCGCCGGCCTTCTTGAGGGACTCCATCGTCTCCCAGAAGACGGCTTCCTGGCAGACGGCATGGAGAGCGACCTTGGAGTCGTCGCCGGCGAGCGGCAGGAGGGTGGGGTTCTCGGAGCCCGGGAGGAGTTTCTTGATCTCGGCCAGCGCGGCCTTGGGCGCGTGGAGCATGATGTACTTGGCCTCGGCGGCGAGCTGCACGCCGTCGGTGCGGCGCAGCAGGATCTCAAGGGCGTGGGTCTTGACGGGGTTGAGCGGGCGGTCGCCGCGGATGAGGACCGCGGTGCTCTTGAAGATGGTCTCGACGGCGCGGAGGCGATTGGCCTCGAGGGTGGAGCCGGTGGCGACGAGGTCGCAGATGGCGTCGGCGAGGCCGAGGCGCGGGGCGACTTCGACGGAGCCGCTGAGGTAGACGATGTCGGCCTGCAGGCCCTGCGCGGCGAAATAGCGGCGGGTCAGCTGCGGGTAGGTGGTGGCGATGCGCAGGCCCTGGAGGTCCTGCGGGCCATTGTAGGCGCGCTCCTCGGGGAGGGCGAGGGCGAGGCGGCAGCCGCCGAAATCGAGTTCGCGCTCGACGGTGTAGGCGTGGCCGTTGCCGGCGGAGCGGCGTTCGAGGGCGGACTCCTCGAGGACGTTGGTGCCGACGATGCCCAGGTCGCAGACGCCGTCCATGACGAGCTGCGGGATGTCGTCGTCGCGGACGAAAAGGATGTCGATGGGGAAGTTCTCCGAGTGCAGGAGCAGTTTTTCCTTGGGGGCCTTGACCTTGATGCCGCAGCGGGCGAGCAGGCCGAGGGAATCAGTGGAGAGCCGGCCGCTCTTCTGGATGGCGAGGCGGAGGCGGTCTTGAGGCGGAGTGGTGGGAGGCATGGGAGGAGTGGGAAAGTTGAGAGCGGGAGGAGAGTTGAGTGGAGCGAAACCGGGAGCGGTGGCCGGGTGGCGGGAGCGCGGGACCGGGAAACGAAAAACCCCGGCGGGAGTGCCAGCCGGGGTTAAGAAACTTGATCGTTCATCACCACGAGAAGGCACATCCAGGCCTTCCCGCGCGGGAAGGCTAGGTGGCGTGATGATGATGGGTGCGAATCATGGAATGAATCGGGCTCCAGCGAAGCCGCAGTGACCGGGAGCCCGCAAGAATTTTCTTTAACCGGTTGCGTCCCGGCCCGCCGGTTGGTTTACCCTAAATCCCTCGTCGGCAACGACCGGGTCATGAGTTCACCGACCGCAGATCCAATTCGTCATAACGCAGACTGGCGCGAGGAATTCCAGCCCGCCGGGCTGGTCCTGGCCTCGGCCACGCTGGCGGTGGCGGCGACCTACGCGTATTTTTTGGTCTTCGCACAGTTCGGTTTTCTGAAGGCCGTGACGGCGGCGGTCGGCGAAGGCGACGGGCTGCTGCGCGCGATTCTGGCCGTGATGGGTTGCGGCGGCATCGCGGGCAGCGCGCTCATGGCGTGGCGCTATCAGGAAAAACAAAGCCAGCCGCTGCTCATGGGCTCGTTGCTGGTTTGCGCGGCGGCCGCGGGCCTGACGCTCAAGGTCCGCGCGCCGGCGGGGTTGTTCGTCGTGGCGCTGCTGACGGGGCTGGGCACCGGCGGTCTGACGGTGGCGCTGGCGGCCACGCTCCGCCGGGCAGTGGGCGGGGCCTGGCTGGGCACTTGCCTCGGCGTGGGCACCGGGCTGGCGTATGCTTTCAGCAATGTGCCCGCGGTGTTCGAGGCGGGTCCGACCGGCCAGGCGCTCATGGCCATCGTGGCGGCCTGCGCCGGGGTCGTGGCGGTGCAGGGATTGGATTTGCGGGCACCGCCGCAGATTCCCGCCGGGGTGGACTATCAACCGATCGGGGTAACGGCCTGGGTGCTGATTTTTCTCGTGCTGGTGGGAGTGGACTCGGCGGCCTTCTACGTCATCCAGCACACGCCGGCGCTGAAGGCGGAGGCTTGGTCGGGCAGCGGCCGGCTCTACGCCAACGCCCTCGTGCACCTGCTGGCCGGTGTGCTGGCCGGCTACGCGCTCAACCAGCGGGCCGTGGGGCGCACCGTGCTGGCGGCCACGGTGATGCTGCTCACGAGCTGCCTGCTGATCGACCGCGACTACGCGGCCTTCGGCAAGACGGCGCTGCTCTATCCGGCGGCAGTCTCCATTTATTCGACGGCGCTGGTCTTCTACCCGGCGCGGCACGGGCGGCCGGCGCTCGCGGCGCTGGTCTACTCGGTCGCCGGCTGGGGCGGCACCGCGCTCGGCATCGGCCTGGCGCGCGACCTGAACACCGTGCCGCGCGGGTTCATCATCGCGGCCGGGCTGGTGGTGGCCGGCGCGCTGGGGGTGCGGCAATGGGCGCGGCAAAGGGCGAAAGCTGCATTGAACCGTTAGGCGCGGGAGTTTAACGCTGAAGTCTTGCACACGCCGCCCACCCGTTTCGCCTGGTTCCACCGCCAATTGCCGCGCCGCCACGGCGGGTTGATTTTGTTTTTCGCGATCTTCGTCGCGCTCTCGTTCGTCACGCGCGTGGCGCTGCTGCTCAAGGCGGCGCACGAGGTGACGTGGAATCCCAGCCTGCTGGCCGCGTTCGGCTGGGGTGTCGTGTTCGATCTCGGCGCGGCGGCGTTCGCCTCGCTGCCGCTGACGGTCGTGCTGACGCTGCTGCCGGCGCGGTTCTTCACGTGGCGCTGGGCGCAGTGGCTGTCGCTCTTCACCGGCTTCGCGATCATCTATGCGTTGCTCTTCGGCCTGGTGTCGGAGTGGACGTTCTGGGACGAGTTCGGGGTCCGGTTCAACTTCATCGCGGTCGACTACCTCGTCTACACGAAGGAAGTGGCGGGCAACATCCAGGAGTCCTACAACCTGCCCGCGATCCTCAGCGGCGTGTTTGCGGTCGCGCTGTTGATCCACTGGCTCATGTGGCGCACGACGTGGCCGGCGCGCTGGCTCACGGCCCCGGCGGCGCCCGCCAAGGCGCGCTACGCGGCGGGCGCGTGGTGGTTCGCCGGCGCGCTGCTCTTCGGCGGCCTGCTGTCGGGCGAGTGGCTCCCGGATTTCAAAAACAACTTCAACCGCGAGATCGGGAAAAACGGCGTCTGGTCGCTCTTCGAGGCGTTCAAGGCCAACCGGCTCGATTTCGACGATTTCTACCCGACGATGCCGATGGCCGCCGCGTTCCAGCGCGTGCAGCAGAACCTCGTGCTCGACGGCTCCACGCTCCTGCGCCCCGGCGAGGAGGACACGCTCCGCCTCGTGCAGAACGACGGCCCCGAGCTCCGGCCCAACGTCATCCAGATCACGGTCGAGAGCCTCAGTGCGGATTTCCTCAGCATCTTCAACCGCGCGTCGAACCTCACGCCCCACCTCGCCGAGATCGCGGCGCAGAGCCTCGTGTTCGACAATTTCTACGCCACCGGCACGCGCACCGACCGCGGCATGGAGGCGCTCACGCTCGCCGTGCCGCCGACGCCCGGCCGTTCGCTCGTGAAACGCCCCTACAACGAGCATCTTTTCACCCTCGGCTCCGTCTTCCGCACGAAGGGCTACGACACCGCGTTCATCTACGGCGGCTTCGGCTACTTCGACAACATGAACTATTTTTTCGGAAACAACGGCTACCGCGTCATCGACCGCAACGTCGTGGCGAAGGGCGACGTCACCTTCGCCAACGTCTGGGGCGCCTGCGACGAGGACCTCTTCCGCTGGACCCTGCGCGAGGCCGACGCCGCGCACGCCGCCGGCAAGCCGTTCCACTATTTCGTCATGACGACGTCGAACCACCGGCCGTTCACGTTCCCCGAAGGCCGCATCGACCTGCCGTCCAAGACCTCCGGCCGCGCCGGCGCCGTGAAGTACACCGACTACGCCATCGGCAAACTCATCCGCGACGCGGCGGCGAAGCCGTGGTTCAAGAACACCGTGTTCGTCATCGTCGCCGACCACTGCGCCTCGAGCGCGGGCAAGACCGAGCTGCCCATCCAGAATTACCACATCCCGCTCATCATCTACTCGCCCGGCGGCCACATCGCGCCCGGGCACATCCGCGTGCTCACCAGCCAGGTCGACTACGCGCCCACGCTGCTCGGGCTGCTGCGCTGGACCTACCCCTCGCGCTTTTTCGGCCACGATGTCCGCAAGGTCCGCCCGGAGGACACGCACGCCCTGCTCGGCAACTACCAGAAGCTCGGCCTGCTCAAGGGCGATGATTTCGTCGTGCTCAAGCCGATCCGCCAGCAGGCCCAGTTCCTCTACAACTGGCAGACCTTCGCGCTCGCCGAGCGCCCGCTCAACCCCGCGCTGCGCGACGAGGCCATCAGCTATTACCAGGCGGCCAACCATCTCTACGAGATGCGCGCCTACCGCGAGATTCCCGCGGACAAAACCGGCGAACTCCGCGCCACCCGCGAAAAAGCGCGCTAAAACAACGCCAGTTGTTTCCCGCCGGGCCAGCGGAAAAACAATAAGCCAACCGTCCGAAATCGGACGCGGTAGCACGCGACCGCTGGGCGCGCCGCAAAGAATATGGCGAACAGTCTGGCGGTGCGAAGTGCAGCCGCCTTCACGGTCCGTCTATACCGGTGCGGCCGCACGAAAATCAAACCCCCAGGCGGTTGGTATAACACACTTGCCGCGGTAAGATGAGGAGCAAGCGGGCGGGGCATGTTCACTTGCTGCCGGCTTTCACCGCGGTGACGACATCCCGGATGGCGGCGATGACCGCGGTCGGCGCGTCCAGTTGCAGATGATGGCCGGCTTGGGGAACGGCGATAAATCGGCCCCGGCTCGACAGGGCGGCGAGATCTTCCTTCTGGGTTTTTTTCTCCGCGCGCACCCGGCGCTGTTCCTCATCGGTTCCCTGAGCGTCCCACTCCTTCGCTCCGGCGATGGAAATGAGCGGCCGGTCGCCGAGCTCCCGCGGATGGCTTTGGCGCGATCGATGCAAGTCGCGCAGTTCCTCCGACCAGTAGTCGTCCGCGGCGGCGGATAATTTTGGATGATTCAAGAACCAGAGGCGAACGCGCTGCAACTCCGCGGGGAGTTGCGAGAACGGAGACTCGATCTTGGGCGGGCCAAACATCTGCCGGTTGAAATCGACCTGCTCCAGGTCTTCCTTCGTCGGCGGCTTCGGCGGGCTGGTCCGCAAGGTTTGCACGTCCGGGACGGCGCGCTCTTGGGCGAGTTCGCGCACCCGCGCCAGTTTGCCGTTGATGGACAGGACGGTGTTCTCGTGCGTGGCGTCGACCAGCACCACGCCGGCGACTTCCGTCGGGTAGTTCCTGGCGTAAACACGGGCGACAAGTCCGCCGACGGAATGGCCCACAAGCACATAGGGCGGCCGGAGGCCCGAGTTGGCCAACGCCAGGCGCAGCTCGTGCGCTTCCTGTTTCATGCTGCGAGGCGTCGGGCCGGGATCGCTCCAGGCCGATCCCGCCCGGTCGTAGCTGACCGTGCGCACCGTTTTGGCCACCTCGGACTGAACGAGCACCCAGTCGAACGAAAAATCCCCCGCGCCTGGCAATAGCACGACGGTGGGGCTGCCTTCGCCGAGGACATGGAGATGCAGGCGATATCCCCCTACATCCACCAGCTGGCCCGGAGGATTGGGTGCGGACTCGTCGGTCGACGAACCGCTAACAGCGGGAAAGCCACTTGCGAGGCAAAGAAGGACCACCAGGAGGTGTACAGAGCGCGCCATGATTCGGATAATACCCGATAAGAGGGGGGCGATGGGGCCGATATTTTGGTGGCGGAGAAAGCAGCCAAAGCAAACAAGACTGCACCGGGCGGGTAAATTATTGAGGGTCTTCGCTGTTTCAAGCGGGTAAAGAAGGAACATACGCCGTCACGGAAAGGAGGTTGACCACGAATGGATCCATCTAGGGATGAATCTTCCAAGGAATGCTCCGACGAATCCTATTCGACAAGCTCAGGGCGGGCGTCCCTGCCACTGGGTTTCGGAGCCGGCTCAGCGAAAGTTTCGCCGATGGGAGAAACGCATTTGAGGCTTCCACGCTGCATGAAACGTTCTCAGGAGCGGCTCGTCGGGACGACTCGCCCTACCGCACGACCAGTTGCCTATAGCAGCTCTAGCTGGGTGCCGTCGCCGCGGTTGAGGTCGCCACGGCCGGGCCGGCGAAAGGCCGCGCCCGACAACTCGATCCACTGCTGGCCCAGCCCGGCGCGCCGCGCGGCCACGGTGAACATCTGCCGGATCTGCTCGGCAAAAATTCCCTGGCCGCGCATCCGGACGCCGAAGGTGGCATCGTAAAGCTTGCCGCCGCGGATCTCGCGGATGCGGTCGATCACGCGGGCCTTCTTCGTCGGCGCGTGCGTGTCCAGCCAGGCGAGAAACACATCCTTCACGGAGTGCGGCAAGCGCAGCACGATGTAGCTGGCGGTCTTTGCCCCGGCTTGCGCCACGGCGTCGAGGATGGCCGGCAGCTCGTGGTCATTCAGCCCGGGGATCACGGGTGAGACGAACACGCCGACGGGAATGCCCGCGTCGGCCAGCATCCGGATGGCGCGCAGCCGGTGCTCAGGGAGGGAGGCGCGCGGCTCGAGCTTGGTCGCGAGGCTGGCGTCGAGCGAAGTGACCGACACATGCACGGCCACCGCCCGGTGCTCGGCGAGGCGCGCAAGCACGTCGCGGTCGCGTGTGACGAGGAAATTCTTCGTGATGACGCCGACCGGCTGGCGGAACTCCGCGCAGACCTCGAGGCAGGCGCGCGTCAGCTTGAAGCGCCGCTCGGCGGGCTGGTAGCAGTCGGTCACGCCGCTGAGGCCGATAGATTCGGGCCGCCATTTGGGCGCGGAGAGTTCGCGGCGCAGCAGTTCCGGCGCACGGAGCTTGACCAGGATCTTCGTCTCGAAATCCAGCCCGCTGCTCCAGCCGAGGTATTCGTGGTAAGGCCGCGCAAAGCAGTAGGCGCAGCCGTGTTCGCAGCCGCGGTAGGGGTTGAGACCCCAGTGCCGGCCGAGGTCCGGACTGTCGGTGTAGGTGAGCACCGTCTCGGTCGCGTCTTCGTAGAAATTGGTCTGAGGCCGCGGCCGCTCGATCGGCACGCCGTGCTCGTCGAATTCCGCGAAGTCCGCATCCGGCTCGACGAGGAGGGGCTCGAAACGGTTGGGCGGGTTGATGGAGGCGCCGCGGCCCGCGATGGCGGAGGCGGAAGTCGGCGGATGCGGCGTCATGCGGACAAGTTATCCGCCTGGAGGCGGGCGCCAGTCGGAAAACCGAAGGCGCGCCGGCAGTGCGGGGGAAAATCCGCGCCCGGCTGCCGCGTTCACCACGCCCAGTTGAAGGCGAAGACACCGGACAGGTTGCGTGTGCCGCCCTGATCGGGGTCGGCATTGACCGCGTCGTCCCACTGGCCGGTGAGCTTGAGCGTGGCGCGCGGGGCGAGTGTGATGCTCAGCTCGGCCTTCGCGCCGTAGTAGCGGTAGGCGTCGCGCCACTTCGGGCCGGGATCGTCGGGGTCGATGTTCCGGGCATCGACGTGGCCGGCAAACACGCTCCACGTCAGGTCGACCGGCCGGCGTTCGGTCCCGAGCGAAATCGTGTGCGCCAGCGTGCCTTCGAGGCTGAGCGTTTCCAGCCGGGGGTCGTAATAGACGGTGGCGCCCGCCGTGAGCGGCAGCGCGGCGAGCCACGGCACCTCGCGCGAGCCACCGAGGGAGAATTCATAGGAATAACGCAGGTCGGTGCCGCGCGCCTCGGGGTAATAGTAGTATTGCGCGCCCGCTTCCCAAGCCGTGCCGTCCTCCTCCCACGAGTAGAACAGCCACGGATCGAACTCATGCTGTTCGCCCTTGGTCGTCGGCAAGTCGGTCCAGACACCGCCCGACCAGCGGCCGTGCTCGATGGTGACGGCGGGTTGTAAAGTCCGGCTGCTCAGCCGCAGGCCGCGGAAAACGTAGGACGTGGCATAGGCGAAATCGGCGCTCACCTTGGTCTCCGCCGATTCCTCGGCGGCCAGCGGGACCAGCGGCGCTGCGGCCAGGGCGGCGAAGAGAAGCGGGAGACGGCAAAGCCGGCGCATGACGCGCAGGGTGGGTCGCCCCGGTGCGCTTGGCGAGAGCGCTTTGCCGGGCTGATTAAAAGGTCGCCGCCGACCGGGAAAATCCCCGCAATAACCGAACGAATCCACCCGCCCCGTGTCCCACCGCCGAGTGAAAATACCTCCCCTTTTCCGTTTCGCCCTCGGCGCCAGCCTGCTGACGCCCGCGCTCGCCACCGAACCCGCCCAGCCGCCCCACAAGGACCACGAGGACGAGGAGGAGCACCACAGCGAGACGCTGGCGGAGAAAACCCTGCGCGACATCATCACGCGGCAGAACGATCTCTTCGCGAAGGCCGCGCAGGAGGGCGACAACTTCGACGGCGCGCGCTTCCAGGCTGAGGCGCAGGCACTCGCGAGCAGCTACGACGTGCTCATCCAGAAAACCCCGACCTACGCGGCGGGCTTCGCCGCCTACGGTGTTTTCCTCGGGCGCGTCGGCATGACCAAGCAAGCCGTCGCGATGCTCCTGCAGGCCAACAAACTCGATGCCAGCATCGCGCTCGTGAAAAACCAGCTGGCCAAGCACCTCTACGAGGATGGCAAACCCCTCGAGGCGCTGCCGTGGATCATGGCCGCCATCGACCTCGAGCCGAAGGAGCCGCTCTACCACTACCAGCTCGGCACGATGCTGCACGATGCGCGCGACGACTTCCTCCTCAGCGGCAATTTCACCCGCGCCGCGCTCGACAAGACCATGCTCGAGTCCTTCCAGCGCGCGGCGGACCTGTCCCCGGCCGACCTCTCGCTCGCCTACCGCCACGCCAAGGCCTATTTCGAGACCGAGCCGCCGCGCTACGAAGAAGTTCTGCCCGTCCTCGACAAACTGGAGGCGCGCGCCACGACCCCCGCCATGAAGCAGCTCCTCCACCTCCGCCGCGCCGAGGCGCTGCTCCGCCTCGACCGGCGCGACGAGGCCCGCGCCCAGCTTGATGGCGTCACCGACCTGCAGTTGACCCAGGAAAAACAAACTTTGCTCGACCAGCTCGCGCCGACCGGCGAGAAGAAGTGAACCGACCATGGATTTAGACCTTTCCACGCTCCGTACCGGCCTCCTCTACTTCATCGTGCTCGTGTGCAGTCTCTGCATCCACGAGTGGGCCCACGCCTTCGTGGCCGACAAGCTGGGCGATCACACGCCGCGCCTGCAGGGCCGCGTGACGCTCAATCCGCTGGCGCACATGGACCTCTTCGGCACGGTCATTTTCCCGCTCGTCTGCATCTTCGTGCTCAGCGGCGGATTCCTGTTCGGCTGGGGCAAGCCGGTGCTGGTGAATCCCTCCAACTTCAAGAACTGGCGGCGCGACGACACGCTCGTCACGCTCGCCGGCCCGATGTCCAATCTCGGCCTCGCGGTGCTCGCCGCCGTCATCGGCGGCCTGCTCTACAAGACCGATCCGCGCACCACCGAGCTGTTCATGCTCATCATCGGGCTCAACGTCACGCTCGCGGTCTTCAACCTCATCCCGCTCCCGCCGCTCGACGGCGGCCAGGTGCTGCGCCACGCCATCCAGATGAGCGACGAGACCTACCTGCGCATCTCGCAGTGGAGTTTTTTCATCCTGCTCCTCGCGCTCTGGCTGCCGCCGGTCCGCTGGGTGATCGTGACCACCATGGGATTGGTCGCCTCGCCCATCGTCATGCTCTATCAACTGCTCGCCGGCGGCTGAGCCGGTTCCTCCCTCCATGCCGGCCAAGCCCCGCACGTTAGGCGACTGGCTCCACCGGGCGGAGCGCGCCTATGCCCGGCACAAGGTCGCGCTCGGACAGGTGGCCGTCACCGCGCACGACGAGGCGCTCTACCTGCTGCTGCACACGCTCGGACTGCCGCTCGACAGCAAACCGGCCGTGCTGCGCCGCAAGCTCACGGACGACGAGGTGGCGCGCGTGCAGGAGATTTTCCGCCGCCGGCTGGAGGAGCACGTGCCCGCGGCCTACCTCACGCGTGAGGCGTGGCTTGGTGAACACCAGTTCTACGTCGACGAGCGCGTCATCATCCCGCGCTCGTATTTCCTCGAGTTGCTGCCGGAGCAGATCCCGCACTGGCTGCCGCCGAAGAAGCCCGTGAAGCGCGTCGTCGACGTCTGCACCGGCTCCGGCTGCCTCGCCATCCTGCTCGCGCACCAGTTTCCTGCGGCCAAGGTCGATGCCATCGAACTGTCGCCCGGCGCGCTGTCGGTCGCCCGCTTCAACGTCGCGCACCACCGCGTGCAGCCGCGCGTGAAGCTCTGGCGCTCCGACGTCTTCGACGCCGTGCCGCCGGCGAAATACGACCTCATCCTCTCCAATCCGCCCTATGTGCCGACGCGCGAGCTGCGCGCATTGCCCGAGGAATTCAAGAAGGAGCCCGCCATGGCGCTCGACGGCGGGCGCGACGGACTCGACATCATCCGCAAGCTCCTCCGCCAGGCGCGCGAACGCCTGCAGCCACACGGCATCGTGGTGCTCGAGGTCGGCGGCCTGCGCGCGGCGATGGACCGGGCGTTTCCCGAGCTCGACCTGCACTGGCTGCACACCGAAGACGGCGAGGACTGCGTGTGCCTCATCCAGGCGCACCGCCTGCGCAATTGGCCCGGCTGAGCCCTCCGGCGCGCCAGCGGAAGTGTCATATAATAGATGACACTTTCCGCCGGGAGCGTCTGCGCGCGGCGGCGAAGAAACGGTCGGCGGCGAGATTCCGGTGGCCAACGGCGGTGGGCTGTAATATTCGCACGTCGGAGGGGTTTGATCCCATGGTGGAATACGCCGTCATTTTTCCCGCACTGTCCGAGGAACCTGCCATCTGGCAGGCGCTGGCGGACACGCTGGCGGCCGAGGCGGCCGAGGCGGGCGAACCGGCGGAGGCGGATGCCCGGCGGGTGCAACGGCTCGCCGGGGGCGACGAAGCGGCGCTGCAGGAGCTTTTCGACAAATGGAAGCGGCCGTTGCTCGGCTTCTTCTACCGCTCGCTGGGCTCGCGGGCCGACGCCGAGGACCTGACCCTGGAGGTCTTCGTACGGCTGCACCGCTCCGCTGCCCGTTACGAGCCGGCGGCACGGTTCTCCACCTACCTGTTCCACATCGCACATAACCTCCTGCTGAACGAACTGCGCCGGCGCCGGCGCAAGCCGGCCCAGCCGGCCGCCCCCGCGGCGTTCGACTACCTGGCCGGGGGCGAAGGCGACTCCGCCCGCCGGCTGGCCGAGCTGGAGGAGGTTTTCCAGCGTGCCCTCGAGCGCCTGCCCGAAAAATACCGCACGCCGCTGCTGCTGGTGAAACAGCAGCAGCTCGACTACCCGGCCGCCGCCGCCGCCCTGCGTCTGACCGAGAACGCGCTGCGGGTGCTCGTGCACCGCGGCCGCCAGCTTTTGAAAACCGAAATGGAGGCCTTGTCATGAAACCGACCCGCCGCCCGCCGGATGAACCGGAACTGGACCGGCTGCTCGCCAGCCGGTTCAAGGAAACCTCGCCGGCCTTCGAGGCCCGCTGGCGCGACCTGCAGCGCGAGCTGCGCGAGGCCCCGCCGCCCGCGACCCGGTGGGGCGGTTGGCGCGTGCTGCCCTGGCTCGGCGTGACCGCCGGCCTCGCGGCCACCTGGGCTTTGCTGCTGCACCGGCCAGCGGCGCCGGCCGTCGGTGAGGGCATTCCGCCCGGGCTGGCGGAGCTGTTCGAATGGGACGAGTCCCTCGCCGCGGCGGTGCCGTTGCTCGACGCCGAGAACCGCAACGCGCTGCTGAACTTGCCGGTCGAGTCCAACCACGGAGGAACCCAGCCATGAAAACCCGCGCCTTCTGTTCATCCGGCCTCGCGGCCGTCGCCCTGCTCTTCGCCGGCCAGCCGATCCTGCGCGCGGCGCCGCCGGAAGTGCATGAGTTAGCCGCCGTCGAGCAGTTCCTCAACCTGACCGACGCCGAACTCGACCAGCTGCAACAGGTGATCGCCCGGTTGCGGGCACTCAGCCCCGCGGAGCGCACGGCGCTGCGCCAGGAGATCGTCCGTTATCGCAGCCTGTCCGACGAGCAGCGCCAGCACCTGCGCCAGGGCTGGGGTTGGACCGACCCCGAGCGGCAGCGGCAATGGCGCGAGATGATGCAACAGGCGACACCGGAGCGCCGTGCGGAAATCCAGGTCCGGTTGCAGAGCCTGCCCGCGGCGGAGCGCTTGGCCTACCGCCGGCAGGTGCTCGACGAATACCTGCGCGCCCGTGCCCCCGGAAAATAACCGGGCCGGCCGGACCAGGAAAGGCCGGCCCGCGGAGCAGAAAACTGCTGCGAGCCACGGAGCGAAAAAAAGCAAAAGCCGGCCTGCCGGCCGGCTTGAAAGGCGCGCGGGCGACGGTCCGTCACTTGTTCGGGCAGTTGGCGCGGGTGCCCGTGCCGTCCTTGGCGCCCTTGCCCGGCGCGGTGGTTTTGCCCGAGCCATCCTTCAGCGGCGTGCCGGTGGACTTCGGGTTGCCTCGCGGCGTCACGGTCTGGCCGGAGCGGCCGGGGGTGCTGGCGCCGGGCCCGCGGCCGTTACCGCCGGCGTAGAGAGAAGTGCTCGCCAGGAGGCTCGCGCTGATGAGGACGGACAGGAGGGTGAGTTTGGATTTCATGGTTGGTTTCCTTTCACCCACTACCAACCCCGGCGCCGGGCCGCTATTACCGGCCGGGGCGAAAATCCTGCACCTCGGCGGAGCCGGTGAACCCGCCCGAGCGCCCGGCGCCACCGAACCAAAGTAACCTAGTAGGTTGCTTGTCGCGCCGGCGGCTCCGGTTCAGCGCGCGGCGGCGAAGAAGCGGTCGGCGGCGGCGAGCGAGGGGGCGTGTTGCAACACCTCGCCGGGCCGGTTGCCGTATCCGAGCAAAAAGCCGCCCCAGCACATCTGCATGTAATCGGCGGTGAAGCGGAGCGTCTGGCTGAGCGGCTCGGCAAAACGCGGATCGGTATCGCTGCTCACGCTGATGCCCCACAGCGTCCGCTCTTTCATCCGGGGCTTGAAGTCCCAGCCGGGCGCGCGCAGCCACGCGGACCAATGGTCGAGATAAAGCTTCGCCGCGGCAGGCAGCGAATACCAGTAGACCGGCGTCACCATCACGAGATCGGTCGCGGCGAGCGTGGCTTCGAGCAGGCGGCGCGCGTTGCCCTCGACGTGCGGCGCCCACGCCTCGGCCGTGGCGTGCCGGAGATCGGCGAAGACCGGTAGCGGGACATCGGCGAGGTTGATCCACTCTTGGGCAACCGCCGCGGGCAATTGGGTGGCGGCGCGGCGGGCGAGCTGCTCGGTGTTGCCGTGGGGCCGCGAGCTGGAAACCAGGAAGAGAAATCGGCGAGGGGTGGACATGAGAGAAAGACGAAGCCGGCTACTGGAGCCGTCTTTCTGTCCGGTGCAAATCACAAGCGCGCCCGGGGCCGGTTGGCGCGGGGGGCCGGGGTGCGGCTGGCGGGGAAAATCAGGCGGCGGCCGTGGCGGCCGCCTTCCATTTCATCATCGCGCCGGTGAGATTGGCGGAGGCCGCGGCGAAACTGCCGCCGAAGGCCATGCGCTTCTGCGCGCCCGCCTTGTCGCCGCGGAGCGCCAGGTCGAGCACATTGCCCGCTTCCTGATGAAAGCAGGCGTGCAGCTTTTGCACGTCGCGCCAGTGGGCGGAGTTGCGGCCGGCGGGCGGCAGGCTGTAGAGCCAGCGGCCGAAGTCGCAGTGGTTGTCCGCGCAGACATCCGCGGCGGACAGGGTGCTTTGGCCCGTGTCGATGACCGACTGCAGGCGCTGTTTCCATTGGCGATGGGCGCCGATGGCGACCGTCACTTGATCGAAGATTTCGTTGGGCATGTTGGGAGGAGGTGACACGGCGCCGCCCGCGTCGTGGTCACAAGACGTGCCTGAGTGCCTAACGGCACAAAAACCGGAAGCTTTAGCCGGCCGGTCGCCGGCTCACCGAAGCCGGTCGCTCATTTCTTCTCCGCGGGGTCGGAAACCAGCCGCACGGGCAGGCCGGCGGCCTCCCAGTCCTTGAACCCGCCCGCGTTGAGCACGGTGTAGCCCTTTTCCGCCAGGGCGGCGGCCACCGCGCCCGAGCGCCGGCCGGAGCGGCAGTAAAGGACGATGGTTTTGGCGCCGGCCTTTTCGAGGAAGGGCTTCCAGTCCTTCTGCGCGCCCTCGAAGTCGCTCTTCGCGAGCAGCACGGCCTTTTCCGCCACGCCGGTCTCGGCCCATTCGGCGGGCTCGCGCACGTCGACGAGCACGGCCTTGCCGGTGCGGAGGAGTTCGTCCGCCGCCTTCGGCGTGATTTTCGCGACCTCGGTGGCGAGGGCGGAGGAGGCGACGAGGCACGAGAGCAGGACCGGCAGCAGGCGTTTCATGAAAACAGCAGATAAACCCGCGCCCCGGGCCGGGCAAGCGGACAGAAGCCGCGCCGGCTCAGTTGGCCCTGGACATCGGCTCGGTAATCGAAACCCGGATAAGTCCGCGCCAGTCGTAGGCGGAGTAGTTGACGGCCTGGTCCTCCGGGAAATGGCGCGCCACGGCGCTTTGCACGGAGGGCTGCAGGGAGTCGCCCTTGCCGTGGCAGAGCAGGCAGTGCTCGGTGACGGCGATGGGGCGGTAGACGCGCCACTCCACCGGGGCGTCGGGCGTCTCGACTTTCTGAAACAACACCTTGGGCGGCGGCTCATCGCCCCCCAGCGATTCGGCGACGAGTTTAAGTGCGGCCATATCCGCCGCGTCGGGTGCGTTGTCGGGATTGCGGATGCGCAGGCTCGTACGCTTCATGGCGACGACGCGGGGCTTGCCGTCGACGGGGCGCGGCAGTTTGAGATTCTTGAGATGCAGCTCCTCGACGGCGGTATCGAGGCCCTGGGTCGTGAGCACGCGTTCCACCTCCATGATCAGCGCGCTGCCGATCCGGTCGATGGTCCGTTCCCCGAGCGTGCGGATGCCGACCTGCGTGGCGTCGGGATTTTCCACCCAGGAGAATTTCATCGATGGAGCGGCCGGCGCCTCGGCGGCGCTGGCGAGGGCGGTGAAAACACCGCCGGCGATAACCGCGGCAAGAGGGGTAAGGCGCGCTTTCATGCCGGGAGTATACACCACGGCGACGGCGGCGTCATCCGGCATCGTGCCGCAGCTCCCGGGCGCAGGGGCTGCCGGCCTTCGCCGGCCCGGGACGCTAGGCAGCGGGCGGCTGGCCCTGATCCTTCGTCGCGCACGTGTTCAGTCCGAACGGCAGGTAGGCCGGACAGAAGCGAAACACGGCGGTCAGCACCGGCAGCAGGCCGATCAGGCCCCACCAGCTTTGAAAATAATAACCGAGCGCGAGCACGAACAGACCGAGAACGAGGCGGACGACACGGTCGAGGGTTCCAATATTGGCTTTCATGGGATTTCCTTTTTTGGGGTGATGAGGGAAACAGGGCGCGACGGACTACTTTTGCCGGACGGCGGCGAGGAACGACTCCTGCTCGCGCGCCACGGGGCCGCCCATGACGGCGGCGACCACGCCGCCGAAGAGCGGCGCGATGAGGCCGGGATTCATGGCACCGACCCAGACCGAGCCGTCGCTCTTTTCATAGACGGAGATCGTGCAGGGCATGAGCACGGAGACGCGGCGCGCGGTGTCGTCGTTCATGATGCGGGCGGCGTGCTTCGCCTGGCAGATGTTCACCAGGCGCACGGGGCGCACCGTGCCGCCGCCGTTCTTCGCGATGGATTTCTCCAGCTCGACGACGCTTTGCACGACCCAGCCGGCGGCGAGGGCGGAGTCGGTCAGGCGTTTCACGGTCTCTTCGAGGCCGTAGGCGCTGCGCTGCTCGGGCAGCATGAGGCGCGGCAGCCCGCGGCGTAGCAACCAGACGCAGGTGATGAAAAGAGCGACGATCAGCAGAAGGATGGATAGCGGGGGCATGGCGAGTGGGGTTAAAGGGAGCCGGATTCAGCGCAGGCCGCGGGGCGTGCAGATGGGCCAGCCCGCGCGGTTCCAGTCGCGCAGCGTGCCGACGTTGATGGCATCGCGGCCTTCCTTGCGCAGGAGCGACGCAGCGAGGCCGGAGCGGCTGCCGGATGCGCAATAGAGCAGGAGCTGCTTGCCGCGGTGCTTTTCGAGGAACGCGCTCCATTGCTCCCGCGGGCCGTGCAGGTCGCTGAAGGGCACGAGGGCGGCGGTCTTGGCCACGCCGCCGGCCCACTCGGCGGGCTCGCGGATGTCGACGAGCACGGCCTTGCCGTCTTTGAGCGCGGTCATGGCGGCCTCGAGGGAGATGCCGGGACGCGCGAGCCGCAGCAAACGGATGATGAAGAACGCGGCGATGCCGGCGGGGAGAAGCAGCAACCAGTTCATGGGCGTGGGATCAGGGGGTGGTTTCGCAGCGCTCGGGCCCGGGGGTGGGCCGCGGGCGGCCGGCATGCGTCATGTAATAGATGAGCGGTACGGCCAGCGGACTGATGATAAGGGAAGCGATGGCGCCGAAAAGCAGCGAAATGGCGAGCCCTTGGAAGATCGGATCGGCCAGGATGACCAGTCCGCCGACCACGACGGCCAGGGCCGTGAGCATCATCGGGCGGAAGCGCACGGCGCCGGACTCGACGCAGGCGTCGCGCAGCGAGCGGCCGTGGCCGAGGCGCAACTCGATGAAGTCGACCAGGATGATGGAATTGCGCACCACGATGCCGGCGCCCGCCATGAAGCCGATCATGGACGTGGCGGTGAAGAACGCCCCCATGGCCGCGTGCGCCGGCAGGATGCCGACGAGCGAGAACGGGATGACGGTCATCACGATGAGCGGCGTGGAGTAATTTTTGAACCAGCCGACCATGAGCATGTAGATCAGGATCAGCACGGCGCCGAAGGCCAGGCCGAGGTCGCGGAACACCTCGAGTGTAACCTGCCACTCGCCGTCCCACTTCATCGCCGGCTCGCGATCGTCGAACGGCATGGTGGAGTTGTGGATCTTCACCTCCGGACGCGTGCCGCCGAACTCGCGGCCGTCCAGTTTCGCCAGTTCGCGGTTCATCTGGAAAATCGCATAGACCGGACTCTCGACCACGCCTGCGACGTCGGCCGTGACGTAGGTGACGTTCTGGAGGTTCTTGTGGTAGATGTTCCGCTCGCCGCGGGTGGTCTCGACCGTCACGAGCTCGCGCAACGGCACGAGCGGCGCGGCCGGATTCATCTCCGAGCGGACGGGCAGGGCCAGCAGATCGTCGGGCCGGGCCCGCAGCGCGCGCGGCAGCTCGAGCACCACGTTCACGTCTTCGCGCTCGGCCGGGGCGTGCAGGAGGGTGACCGGATATCCCTGCACCCCCATCTGGACCGTGCGCGCGATGGCGGCCTCGGTGATGCCGTGCAAGGCCGCCTTGGCCTTGTCGACCCGCAGGATGGTCTTGGGCTGCTTTTCCTCGACATACCAATCGGTGTCCACGACGCCGGCGGTGGAGTGGAAAATCTCCCGCACGCGCGCGGCGAGCTTGAGCCGGGCCTCCTCGGTCGGGCCGTAGATCTCGGCGACGAGCGTCTGCAGCACGGGCGGGCCGGGCGGCACCTCGGCGACGGCGACCGCGGCGTCGTAGCGGGCGGCGATGGCGGCGAGGCGCGGGCGGATGCGTTTGGCGATGTCGTGGCTCTGCGCGCTGCGCTCGTGCTTGGGCAGGAGGTTGACCTGCAGGTCGGCGACGTTGCTGCCGCGGCGCATGAAGTAGTGGCGTACGAGGCCGTTGAAATTGAAGGGCGACGCCGTGCCGGCGTAGACCTGGTAGTCGCGCACCTCGGGCTCGGTGCGGAGCGCGGCGGCCATCTCGCGGGCGACGCGCGCGGTCTGCTCCAGCGTCGCGCCCTCGGGCAGGTTGAGGATGACCTGGAACTCGGACTTGTTGTCGAACGGCAGCATCTTGACCTTCACGGCGCCGAGGCCGACGAGCCCCAGGGCGACGACGGTCAGCGCGGCGACGACGGCGAGGAAGCCCCAGCGCCAGCCGCGGTGGTCGAGCAGCGGTTGCATGAACCGTTTGTAGAGGCGCGTGAACGCCGTGTCGGGCGTGGCCTCGGCCTCGTCGGCCGGGGCGTCCACGAACTCGGCGGCGTGCTCGGCGTGCGGGCGGTGGCCGCGGAGGATTTTCAACGCCGCCCACGGGGTGACGGCGAACGCCACCAACAGCGAGAAGAGCATCGCCGCGCTCGAGCCGATCGGGATCGGCCGCATGTAAGGGCCCATGAGGCCGCTGACGAAGGCCATCGGCAGCACGGCCGCGATGACCGCCCATGTCGCGAGGATGGTCGGGTTGCCCACCTCGTCGACCGCCTCGACCGCGACGCGCAGCAGCGGCTTGTGCCGGCAGCTGGGCAGGCCCATGTGGCGGACGATGTTTTCCACGACGACGATCGCGTCGTCCACGAGGATGCCGATGGAGAAGATCAGCGCGAAGAGCGTGATGCGGTTCAGCGTGTAGCCGTAGAGGTAGAAAACCAGCAGCGTCAGGCCGAGCGTGACCGGGATGGCGAGCAGCACGACCAGCGACTCGCGCCAGCCGAGGAAGAGCAGGATGAGGACGGCCACGCCGAAGACCGCCAGGCCCATGTGCAGGAGCAGCTCGTTGGATTTCTCGGAGGCGGTCGCGCCGTAGTCGCGCGTGACGGCCACGCCGATCTCGGCGGGGATCAGCGTGCCCTGCAACGCATCGACCTTGCGCATGACCTCGGCGACGACGTCCACGGCGTTGGCGCCGGGGCGCTTGGCGAGGGAGAGCGTGACGGCCGCCTCCTCGTCGCCCGTGCCGCCGCGGCCGTAGAGCACGTAGTTGGAGGGTTCCTCGGGACCGTCGATGATCGCAGCGACTTCGCGCAGGTAAACGGGCCGGCCGGCGAACACGCCGACCACCACGTTGCCGACGTCGCGCGCGTCGCGGAAGAACGTGCCGGTCTGGAGCAACGACTCCTGGTTGGCGGAAGCCAGCGCGCCGGTGTGCGCCTGGGTGTTGGCCTGCTGCAGCAACGGCACGAGGTAGGCTGGGCTGAGATTGCGCGAGGCGAGCCGCGCCGGGTCGAGCAGCACGCGCACCTGCCGGTGGTTGCCGCCGATGAGGTTGGTCTCGGCGACCTGCGGGATGGATTTCACCACTTCCTCGACCTGCGCGGCGACCCGCCGCAGCATGGCGTGGTCGTAGCGCGTGCTGTGAAAGGTCAGCGCGACCACCGGCACGTCGTCGATCGTGCGGGGCTTGATGAGCGGCGGGGTGACGCCGAGCGGGATGCGGTCGTAGTTGGCCTGCAGCTTCTGGTTGAGGCGGACGAGCGCGGCCTCGAGGTCGGTGCCGACCTTGAAACGGACGATGGTGAGGTTCGCACCCGGGCTGGCGGTGGAGTAGAGATACTCGACGCCGGCGATCTCCCAGAGCAGCTGCTCCATCGGGCGGGTGACGCGGTTCTCGACCTCGCGCGCCTCGGCGCCGGGCATGGCGACCATGACGTCGATCATCGGCACCTTGATCTGCGGCTCCTCCTCGCGCGGCAGCATGAGCACGGCGAAAAGCCCGAGCAGCAACGAGGCGGCGACGACGATGGGCGTCAGCTTCGAATCAATGAACAGCGCCGCCATGCGGCCGGCGATGCCGGGGCGGGTCGTTCCGGGGACGGACGAAGGCGCGGGGGCGGAGGCGCTCATGGGCGGGCTTCGAGCGGCTGGCCTTCACGCAGGCCGGCCGGCGGGTTGACGACGACGGTCTCGCCCGCGGCGAGGCCGGAAAGGATCTCCACGCGCTCGTTGCGGGTCGCGCCGGTCTTCACGAGGCGGAGCACGGCGCGGTTGCCCTCGCCGGCGACGAATACCCGCTCCATCTGGCCGGAAGCGGTGACGGCCCCAGCCGGCACGAACAGCGTGTTGACCGGGGCGCCGGGCACGAACACCCGGGCAAACTGTCCGGAGCGGGCCGGCGCACCGGCGGGCACCGCGAGTTTCGCGGTGACGGTGCGGGCGTTGGCGTCGGCCGAGGAAGAGAGTTCCACCAGCCGTGCGGCGAAGGTCGTGCCGGCAACATCGACCTGCATCTCCGCCCCGGGCGCGAGCGCGGCGGCGAGTGAATCGGGAATGTCCGCCTCGACTTGGAAATCACCCGTGCCCTCGAGTTCGAGCAGCGGCTGGCCCGGCGCGGCGAGATCGCCGGCATGCACATGCTTGCGTGCCACGACGCCGTCGAAGGGCGCGCGCAGCTCCGTGTAGCCGAGCATGGTCTCGGCCTCGCGCACCATGGCCTCGGTCAGGGCGAAGCGGTCCTCGAGACCGCGCACCATCTCGGCCGTGCTGGCGCCCTTGGCGAGCAGGTCGCGCTCGCGCGCGAGGTCGCGGCCCGCGAGATTGAGCTGGGACTGGGCCTGCGTGACGCGGGCGGTGATCTCGGCGGCGGAAATTTTCACCAACAGGTCGCCGGCGCGGACGCGCTGACCGAGGGCGACAGGCAGCTCGCTGATGGTGCCCATGACTTTGGCGGCGAGTGCGGCGCGCTGCGCGGGGCGAACGGTACCGGTGACCTCGGTGAGGGCGGGCACCGCTTCGGCGGCGACGCGGGCGAGCTGGACGCGGGCGGGCGGCAATGCCGGGGCGGCG
This sequence comes from Opitutia bacterium, assembly GCA_016187925.1. Lineage (GTDB taxonomy): Bacteria > Verrucomicrobiota > Verrucomicrobiia > Opitutales > Opitutaceae > Didemnitutus. The sequence continues at coordinate 127,245 of JACPIS010000039.1, forward strand.
GCTTGCTCGGCGGTGGGCCGGCCGCAACCGGCCAGCAGCGCGGCGGCGAACAGGGAGAGAAGGCGGGCGGATTTCATGGTCGTTAAAGGGTCAGGGTTGGCCGAGCGGCGGCAGGCCGAGCGCGCGGCGGAGTTCGGTGAGGGCGATGCGCTCGTCGGCTTCGGCGACGGTGCGGCGCATGCGGGCCTCGAGCAGGCGGCTTTCGACGCCGATGAGGTCGGCGGTGAGCAGCGCGCCTTTCTCGAAGCGGGCACGGCTGAGCGCGGCGCTCTCCTCGGCCTGGGCGACGACTTGCGCGCTGACGGCCAGGCGCTCGCGGGCGCTGGCGTGGGCGAGCCGGGCCTGTTGAACCTCGAGCGCCAGGCCGAGCTGAACCTTGCGCAGCATTTCCTTCGCTTGCGCCAGTTCGGCGGCGGCCTGGCGGATCTTGCCGGTGGTCTGGCCGCCATCGAAGACGTTCACGTCGACGGAGAGACCGGCGAGCCAGCTGTCGGCATGCCGGTCGAGCTGCCAGCCCTGGTCATATTGGTACGACGCGAAGGCGTTGACGGTCGGCCGGCGGGCGCCGCGCGCGGCGGCGACCATCGCCTCGGCGGCGCGGACGCGCTCGTGCACGCCGGCCAGTTCGGGCCGCGCCGAGAAGTCGCCGCCTTCCGGAGCGGTGAGCGCGGCGAGCGCGGGATCCTCGGGCGCGAGTTCGATGGACTCGGCCGGTACGGGCTCGAGGCCGAGCACAAATTGGAACGCCTGCGCGGCGAGCGCGGCGCCGTGGCGGGTGAGGGTGAGGGTCTCGCGCGTCTGGGCCAGCTGGACCTCGAGGCTGAGCAGGTCGGCCTTGAGCATCTGACCGGCCGCGAAGCGCAGGCGGGCGTTGGCCACGGCGGCCTCGTAGGCGCGCACGCCGGCCTCGACGGCGCCGACGGCTTCGCGCGCCTTGCGGAGGTTGAGCAGGGCCTTGACCGCCTCGGCGGCGAGCTGGTGCTGCGCGGCGCGCAGATCCTGCTCGGCGGCGCGCGTGCCCGCTTCGGCCGCGGTGCGGCCGGCGCTGGCGCGGCCACCGCTGTAGAGATTGTAGGCGACCGTGCCGGTGACGTTCAGATTGTCGATCCGGCCCGGATGGTTGAAATCGAGGCCGAAGTTGAACGCCCGCTGGTTGAGGATGGAGCCGAAGGCCATCATCGGACTGTTCGTCTCCGTGTAACGGCCGGAGAGCGAGAGCTGGGGATACCATGCGGCGCGGGCCTGCGTGATGAGCGCTTCGGCGGCCTCGACCCGCGCGCGGGCGAGAGCGGCGTCCGGGCTGTGGCTCAAGGCGGTATCGACCGCCTGCGCGGCGGTCCACACCTCGGCGGAGAGGGGCGCGGTGCCGGCCAGGAGGAGGCCGGCGGCAAACCAGCCGGTCAAGAAGCGGAGGGTGCGCATGGCTTCAGGAGTGGGAGCGCGGGCCCAGCGACCAGATGAGGCCGAGGCAGGCGCCATAGAGCGCGCCGCGCCACCAAGTGGAAGTTAGCGGGCAAGTGCCGGAACTGCACTGCCCAAAATAGCCCACCAAGGCGCCAAGCGCGGCGCCTGCGGCGATGGGAAGCAGGTAACGGAGGAGCAGGGCCATGGGATCAATCGGCCTTCGGGTGCCGGCCGCCCCAGTGGATGGTGCCGGTCTCGTCGACCCAGCCGAGCTTGGTCAGCAGCAGGGTGGGCGGGCAGAAGCCGGTGAAAGCGGACTGGATGAGGTTGAGCGCGGCGAAGCAGGCCAGCAGCAGCCACCACGGGCTCACGAAATGGCCGAGCGCCACGCTGAGCAGCACCAGGGAGCCGGCGAGGATGCGGATGAGGGATTCGGTTTTCATTCGGCTTGACTTTATATGCGCATATACGCATATACTTGCGGCGATGTCAAGAGGCTGTTTCCTACCGAGCATGGCAAAACACCGTCCGCTCAACGACGAGGCGCTCCAGCTGGTGGCGCGCCGTTTCTCCGTGCTGGCCGAGCCGATGCGCCTCCGCCTCATCCAGTCGCTCTTTGAGGGCGAGCGGAACGTCTCCGAGCTGGTCGAGGCCACGGGCGGCACGCAGGCCAACGTCTCACGGCACCTGCAGACGCTCACGGCCGCGCACATTCTTTCGCGCCGCAAGGAAGGCCTGCAGGTCTTCTACCGCATCGCCGATCCGACCATTCCGAAGCTTTGCGAGCTGGTCTGCGGCAGCCTGGAAAAATCCCTCGCCCGGCAGGTCGGCCAGCTGGCCCCGGCGAGATAAGGAAGAAAAGCCACCGGCTGGGCCCGCGCCCGAAGGTTGGCGCTGATTGAGCCCCGCGGATCAGACTGACCGGTAGAGCGCACCACCAAGGCTGACGCACTTGTCGCCGGCCCGGTGCGCCGGGAACGAGATATCACCCTCGCGGCGGAGCGGGCCGCTCCGCCCTACCTTTCGTTTCGCGGGCGTCAGTCTATGGCGCGAGCCTTACTAGGAAGTGACAAGCATTCAGCCGGCGTGGGCGGCGTCGGAGAGGGCGTCGTCCATTTCCTCGTTGGAGAACACGGCTTGCACGTCGTCGTTCTCCTCGAGGGTTTCCTGCAGTTGCACGATGGCCTGGGCGGCGTCGAGGTTCGTGACCGGGACGGTGGTGGTGGGGATGTAGGCGATCTCGGAAGAGTCGGGCTTGATGCCGGCCTGCTCGAGCGCCTGGGCAACCCTGTCGAAGGCGTGCACGCCGCAGCGCACCTCGAAGCACTGGTCCGCGGCGATGACATCGTCGGCGCCGGCCTCGAGGGCGACTTCCATGAGGCGGTCCTCGGCGACCTGGTCGGTGCCGATGAGGAACTGGCCGGCGTGGAGGAACTGGAAGGCGACGGCGCCACTCTGGGCGAGGTTGCCGCCGAAGCGCGCGAAGATGGCGCGCACGTCCTTCGCGGCGCGGGTCTTGTTGTCGGTGGTGACCTTCACGACGAAGGCGACGCCGCCGGGGCCGTAGGCCTCGTAGGTGATTTCCTCGATGACGACGCCCGGCAGCTCGCCGGTGCCCTTCTGGATGGCGCGCTCGACATTATCGACGGGCATGTTGGCCGCGCGGGCCTTGAGCAGGAGGGTGCGGAGACGGGCGTTGCTGTCGGGGCTGCCGCCGCCGGACTTGGCGGCGAGGGTGATGTCGCGCGCGATGCGCGAGAAGACCTTGCCCTTGCGGGCGTCGGTGACGGCCTTAAGCCGTTTGACCTTCGACCACTTGTTGTGCTTGGCCATGGGAGGGAAGCGGAGAAGGGCGGTTGAGAGCAACCGCCCCGGCCGCACGGTCCGTTACTTTTTCTTCTTCGGCGTGACGTTCTTCAGGCCGTCGGCGCCGACGGCGGCGGTGGCGAGCTCGGGCTCGGGCAGGCGGTTGATGACCATCTGCTGGCCGATGGTGAAGAGCGCGTTGATCGTCGAGTAGAGCGCGAGGGCCGAGGCGAAGTTGTAGCAGAACAGCGTGAACATCACGGGCATGATCTTCATCATCGCGGCCTGCGTCGGGTCGGTGCTCGGCGTGGGCGTGAGCTTCATCTGATAGACCATCGTGGCGCCCATGAGCAGCGGGAGGATGTTGATGTTCAGGTGGGTCAGGCCCAGCAGCGGGAGCTGCACCGCGCCGAAGGAGTAGATGGTGTCGGCGGCGGAGAGGTCGGCGGCCCAGAGGAACGGCGCGAAGCGCAGCTCGGCGGCGCCCTGCAGCACGGCAAAGAAACCGATGAAGAGCGGCATCGTGATGAGGATCGGGATGCAGCCGCCGAGCGGGTTGACCTTGTTGTCCTTGTAGACGCGCATCATGGCCTCCTGCATCTTGGCCGGGTTGTCCTTGTATTTCTCGCGGACCTCGGTGACGAGCGGCATGAGCTTCTGCATGCGCTTGGCGGAGCGCGACGCGGCGAGCGTGAACGGCAGCGTGGCGACCTTCAGCAGGATGGTCATCACGACGATGGCCCAGCCCCAGTTCGGGATCCAGGTGTGCACCCAGCTCATCAGCGTCAGCAGCAGCGGCGCGAAGAACTGGGAGAAAAACATCTTGTTGAAGAAGAACGGGGCGAAATTCATCACCTTGTCCTCGCTGTGCGGGAACCGGTCGGATTTGGAGAGGCGGCTGTATTCCTTCGGGCCGGCGTAGTAGGTGGCGCTCCAGGTGGCGGTGGCGTTCGCCGGGATCGGCTTGAGGTCGATCTGCAGCAGGCCGGTGACGCCGTAGGCGCTGCGGTCCTCGATCGGCTTGAGCGGATCGATCTTCACGCGCTCGATGCGCAGGCCGACGCCGGGCTGGTCGGGCGAGAGGATGGCGGCGAAGAACTGGTTTTTCACCGCGGCCCACGTGACCGGCGCGACCTTCTCGAGGAAGGGCAGCGGTGCGCTGGAGGAGAAGAAGCCGCCGCCGGCGAGCTCGTCGCGGCGGGTGAACTCCGTCTTGTCGCCGTTGTAGTAACCGGCGTCGAGATACATGCCGGTGTCCTGGGCGTTGAGCGGGGCGACGGTGCCGAGGCTGAGCGCGGTGCGCGGCAGGGGCAGCGGCTGGTCGGTGAGATTGCGGAACGTGGTCTCGTGGCGGATCTGGTAGGGATCGCCGTTGGCGCCGCCGAGCAGGGTGTAGCGGCGGGTGACCTCGAGTTTGCCGGCCTGCACCGCGCGATAGACGATCTCACCGGCGCCCTGCGAAACGAGTTCGTAGCGCGCGTTCTGGTCGAGGCCGGGCAGCTCGGCAAAGCTCAACGCCGGCGCGGCCGCCGCGGCGTTCAACGTGTAGGAGGCATTGTGGCCGAGCCCGGCCTTGTGCTTGAGCAGCTCGATGCGGTCGATGGCGCCGCCGGCATTGGTGAAGCGCACCGCGATGAACTCGTTGGCGAGCGTCTGGTACTCGGCGGGCGCCGTGGCAGGCTGCGCGGGCGCGGTGAGCGTGGCATCGGCCGGCGAACGGGCCGGGCCCGGGGGCGGCGCCTCGTTCTTGGCGAGCGGGCTGCCGCTCGACGTCGTGGTGCCGACGGCGGGCTTGGCGGGCGGCTGGGGCGCGTACTTGGCGCTGAAATAGAAGCTGGCCATGGCGGCCACGAGCAGCAGCACGCCGATGACGGTGTTTTTCTTGTCCATGAAGGGAGCGGTTTAAGCGGGGGTGACGCGCGCGCAGACCGGGCGGCGGCGGGCGGGAGGAACAGGATCGAGGCCGCCCGGGTGCCACGGGGCACACTTGACGAGGCGGCGGAAAGTGAGGGCGAGGCCGAGCAGCAGGCCGTGCTCGCGCAGAGCCTCGCGGGCATAGTGCGAACAGGTGGGCGCGAAACGGCAGCCGCAGGACGGCGCGGCGACGGCCAGCGCGGGCGACACCGTCTTCTGGTATATCCAGACCAAGCCCTCCGCGAGGCGGGCGGGCAGGGAGACGAGGGTGGCGCGGAAATCAGACATGGGGGACGGGCGGCGGCGGGGTGGCGAGCTTGCGGCACGCCGCGACGAACTTTTGTTCCACTTCGACGAATTCGAGCCGGAGCACGGCGGCGCGGGCGGTGAGCACGAGGTCGAGGCCGGGCGGCACGAGTTGCTGGTGCTTGCGGTAGACCTCGCGGAGGCGGCGCTTGGCGCGGTTGCGCTCGGTGGCGCCGCCCACGGCGGCCCGGGAGGCGACGACGCCGACGCGCGGGTTGGCCGGGCCGGTCTCGGTCGCGGGCCGGACGCGCCACGTGAGCAGGAAGGCGTCGCAGTCGGTGCGGCGGCCCTGCTCGCGCACGGCGCGGAAGTCGGCGTTGCGCCGCAGGCGTTGCCCGGCGGTCAGGCGCATAGGTGGGCGCGCTTCAGGGCGGACACGCAACGGCGGGACGCGTCAGACGACCGTCAGGCGCTTGCGGCCCTTGCGGCGGCGGGCGGCGAGGACCTTGCGGCCGCCACGGGTGGATTTACGGGCGCGGTAACCGATTTTGCGGGCGCGTTTCTTGCGGTGCGGGCGGAATGTAGGTTGCATAATTGAGAGGGAAAAAGAGGCCCAAAGTCAGAGGAGCGGGCGGGGGGTGTCAAGCGAGAGGTTTTCGGGGCCCGGGGCGGGGGGCAAGCCCGCGGAGGTTACAACCGCCGGCACCTTTTCCGGCCCGGCGGGGGTTCCGGGCTCGCCTTGGCGCTGCCGGTGAACAGCCTGCGCATAAATTCCTTTTGCGTTCAGGCGCGGTGCCCGCGACCTTGGGCGCATGTCCGAGCCATGCAGCAAAAAGACCCGTTCACCGGACGACCGACCCTCCTCCAAGGCCCCCGCCTCCCCGGCGCGGAAGGATGGGCCGCTGTTCTGGACGGTCACCGGCAACGACTTCGGACGCTCGATCGGCTGGGCCAAAAAGCAGCGGAATGCGGTATCCGAGCAGATAAAGACCGCGATCTCGTCCTCGTCCAAGAAGACGAAGTAAGCCTGCTCGAGGCCACCGGCGGCGAATGGGCCGCGCTGGGCGAGGCCATCCGCGAGTTCCGCACGCACCTGCCGGTCGTGCCGCTGGAGACCTTCGGCTTCCACTCGGATGTCGACGATCCGTTCGAGGCCAACACCGCGCAGCTGCGCCGCATCGGCGGCGGGGTGGAGGCGCTGGCCTTCATCGACGCCGACCAGTCGGTCTACAAATTTTTCCTTTTCCGCGAGGGCGGCGACGTCGGGGCGACCTTCGCCTTTGCCCGCGGCGAGGGCGAACTGCTCCAGGCCACCGCCGTGCCGGGCAGCTACCGCATGCTCTTCGAAAAACTCCGGCTCACGCACCAGTTCGGCATCCCCACCGAGATCGTGGGCATCACGCCCGAGGGCGTGGTCGTGGCCAAGCAGACCTTCGGCCGCCTCCTGCCGGAGAAGACCGACATGTCCGGCCTCGACCCGGAGCGGCTCATTCCGATCCCCTCGCGCTTCCTGCGCGCCGATCGCGATCACCCGCGGCTCGCGTTTCTCGATGGCGAACCGTGGCTCGTGGCCGACACGCATGACCGCAACGTCGTCGTGACCGAGGACGGCGCATGGCGCGTCATCGACCTCGTGGCCGCGCCACTCGCGCCCGCATGGCTCGGCCGGCTGCCGCTGTTCCGCGACTGGGTGGAGCGCGCCCGGCTCGACCCGCGCGCCGAGGTGCTCGCGCCGGCGAACGACGACGAGCTGTGAACTGACCGCGTGGCGAGGGGTGGAGCGCGTTGACCCCAACGCGCTCGGTGCGCGGCGGACACGATCCGCGCGTTGGGTCACCTCGCTCCACCATTAAGAGCATGCGCAAAAAAGGCGGGGTCAGCGACCCCGCCCTGCAAAAATCGTGCGTGGTGTCCGGGCTCAGCCCTTGTGCTCCGCGAGCACGGCGAGGATGGCCTCGGCCTGCTTGTCGGTCGTGCCCTTGTAGTCGGTGTAGACGATCTTGCCGTCCTTGATGAGGTAGGCGGAGCGCGAGGCGAACTCGCCCTTCAGGGGCACATTCACGACCGGCACGCCGAAGGCGTTGATCACGGCCTTGTCGGTGTCGGCGATGAGCGTGAACGGCAGGTGATACTTGTCCTTGAACGCCTTTTGCGCAGCGACGTCGTCGTGGCTCACGCCGATGACCGCGACACCTTGCTTCGTCAGCGCCTCGTAGCCGTCGCGCAGCGAGCAGCCCTGCTTCGTGCAGCCGGGCGTATCGGCCTTCGGGTAGAAGTAGACGAGCGTATAGGCGTGCTGCTGGTAGACCTCGGCGAGGTTCAACTTCGCTCCGGAGTCGGTGACGCCGGCGACGGCGGGCGCGCGGTCGCCGACCTTCAGCGGCTCGGCATTCGCTTTCGCGAAGAGAAAAAAGAGGGAGGAGAAGCTCACAAGGGCGTGGAGTAATTTCATGGCACGCCAACCGTAGCCGGGCGAGAGGCTTTCGCAAGAGGTGCGAAAAAAGAAAAACCCCCAGGCCGACATGGTGTGTGCCGCCGGGTTCCGTTTCATACGGAAATTTTTCCCCGGAACTTTGCGCGCCGCTCCGTGTTCATTGAGCCCGTCGGCGCGCGTTGTCTCGCGACAGCCCGCGCCGGCAACCAAGCAAAAAAAGACAAACTCGCATGAAAAACGTTACATCGTTCAAGACTCTCATTCTGGCCGGCGCGGTTGCGCTCGGCTTCGCCACTGCGGCGGTCGCCGGTGAAGGCCCCGCGGAGGCTTCCGCTCCGGCGGTCACAGGCCGCGGCCTCCTCGGCCAAAGCTACGTGAACCTCGGTTACAGCTTCGTGGACCTGCAGGGCACGGGGATCGACGCCCAGGGCGTCAACTTCGAGCTCAACCAGAACGTCCGCGAGGGCGTCGATACGCTGCTCTCGTACAACTACCTCCGCTCCGATTCGTTCGCCGGCGGCCGCATCAAGCAAAACACGCTCGTGGCCGGCGGACGTTTCTACACTTCGTTCCGCGGGTTCAAGCCCTACGCCGAGGCCGGCCTCGGCTGGACCTGGCTGCGCGCGCCGCTCGGTTTCAGTGACGACTCCTTCACCTACTTCGCGGGAGTCGGCGCCGAATTCCAGGTCACGCCCGACGTCACGGTCACGCCGTTCATCCGCTACATCGACGCCACGACCGACAGCGTCGACCACGAGTGGAACTACGGCGTCCGCGCCAACTGGTGGGCGACGGAGAAGATCGGCCTCACCGCCGCCGTGATCCGCGACAACTCGCGGAACATGGAATACAACATCGGCGTGAACTACCGCTTCTAAGCGCAAAAAATTCTGTTCGGTAAATTGCGAGCCGCGGCGTGTGCAGACGCCGCGGCTTTTTTTGCGCGGGTCCAAACCGCGCGGGGGCCGAAAGGCGAAGACGAAAGCCGTTGCGCCGCGCCGGGGAGAAATTCCTTTTCGCCAGCCCTGCGGGAACGGTCGCGTGGGGCGGACGGGAAGGGGCGGGTTCAGCTCCGCTTCGCCGCCAACTCCGCCCGACCGGAACCGTTTTCGCCAACACAACTATGAAGCAATCACATCAGTTCACGAAACTCCTCCTGGCCGCGGCGCTCGCGCTCGGCTTCGCCACCGCCGCGCTCCACGCGGCCGAAAACACCGCCCCGGCCGGTCTGCTCGGCCAGCGCTATGCCACGGCCGGTTTTGGGATCATCGATCTCGGTGACTCGTCGCTCGACGTGCACAGTTACCGTCTCGCCTACAATCAGGATGTCGCGGCCGGCGTCGACGCCCGGCTCGAACTCGATTATCTGCGCTCCCAGCCGACCAACAGCGTGCTCTACGGACACCAGCGCTACACGGACCGCAACGCGGTGATCGGCGCGCGCGCTTTCACGCGACGCGGCACGGTGACGCCTTACGCCGAGCTGGGCGCGGGTTGGACGTGGTTCAAGCTCGCAGACTGGCGCGAGGACTCGTTCCTGTGGTTCGCCGGGGTCGGCGCGGAATTCGCGGTGAACGGGAGCTTCGTCGTCGCGCCCTATGTCCGCTACACGGACCGGGTCGATCTCTTCCGCGGCCACAGCTGGAATTATGGTATGCGCGCAAACTACGCGCTGACCGCCCAGCTCGCGCTCACCGCGACGCTCGACCGCGACGACGATCAGGACATGGAGTATCAGCTCGGTCTGGCCTGGCGTTTCTGAGCGCCGCGGTCGTCGCTTAACCAGTCTCACGCCGCGGTGCATCCAGCGCCGCGGCTTTTTTTGCGCGCGGACGGGAATGCGCGGGCATCCGGGCGGCTCGCACCGGCGTAACTACGGAAACCATGGCCGCCACCCGCCGCACCTTCTACCAGAGTTTAGAACTCACCATCGGGCTGGGCGCGCTGGCGGGCGCCGGACTGGCGTGGTTTTTCCCGGTGCGGACCGTCGCGGTCGAGCCGGTGGATTTTCTGCGCTACGCGGGCCTGGCGCTGCTGCTGCAGGGTTTCGTGCGCGACTTGGTGCTGCTGGCGTTTTACCGGAAGGAACTCGCGGCGACGGACGACGCGCCCCGTGCGGGTGCGTGGATCTGCCTCGAATCGACGCTGGGGCTCGGGCTCATCGCACTCTCGGCGCTGTTCGCGGTCTTCGAGGTGCGCGGCGCGCTGCTGCTCTCGACGCGGTGCCTCGCCCTGCTCGGCGCGCTGTGGTGGCTCTTCGGCTATGCGACGCGCGACTACGTCATCGAGCTGCGCAAGGAGACCAACCACCTGAACCTGCTCGTGCGTTTCCGGCCGGCGGCAAAACCGAGTTTGGAGGCGGAGCCATCAGCCCCTCAGGCGGTCCGCGAAATCGGTGAGGAAGTGCGGAGCTGACGGCTCCGCCGCCAAGGGGAATGTCATATAATAGATGACACTTTCCTCGCGTCCGGTTCTCGTGCGACGTGAGGCTCACACCGCCGGGTGGAAGCCTGCGCTGGCGCCGACCCAGGTTTTGCCTTTGTTGAAGTCGACGCCGTGCATCGCGCCCTTGGTGAGGCGCACGAGGTTGTTGACGAGCCGTGGCATGCCGTCGCCGTCGCCGGCGAAGATGAGCCGCACTTCGGCCTTGGCCGGGCCGTCAGGCGTCTCGAGCACGGGTGAGTAGACGACCTTGCGCTGCAGCAGCCACTCGGCGGGTTTTTCCAGCGCGGCGATCTTGTCGCGCGTGGGCGCGATGTCGACGCCGAGCCCGGCGAACGAGTAGAGCGGCTTGAGCACGTAGTTCTCCAGATCGGCGGGAAGCAGGAGGTTTTTGTCGGGGGATGAACCCCCTCCCACAGCAAAGTCGGACACGAAGCGGCACTCGGGCACGTAGGGGCTGCGGAGGAACGGCAGCGTGTGCTTGCTGATGCGGTAATACCAATTGGGGTGGCCGGCCCATTGCACGTCGAGGTCGTCGGCGAAGTTGAACTTCATCGGCGGATTCTTGCGCAGCAGCTCGTCGAAGATCACGCGGTTGAAGATGCGGTGGATCGGCACCTCGCGTCCGCCGGAGAAGTAGAACAGCTGCCGGCCGCGCTTCACGACCTTGGTCACGCACATCGGACGGACGCCGAGCAGCGCGTGCGTGCAGGCGAAGTCGATGCGCGTCTTCTGCTCGCCGGGCGCGATCTCGAGCAGCACCGTGTTCTCCGGCAGACAGTCGCCGACCAGGGCGGTGCGCAGCGCGGCGAGGTAGCCTTCCTCGTCGAGCCCGCCGAAGTAAGGAGTGAACTCGGCCGGGATGCCCGGGAAGTGCTTGCGGTAGGAGTTGGTGAGCAGCACCTGCCAGCACGCGACCGTCGGGAAACCCTGCAGCTCGATCAGCTGCGGCCTAATTTTGCCGGCGTCGTCGCGGCAGAGCGCGAAGTCGACGCACAGGAAGTGGGGCCACGGCGTCTCGGCCGGGACCTCGAGGGACGAAAGCCCTTCGACAAGCTCCGGGCGCGCGCCCCCGAAGGCGCGCGGGATGGCCGTCTGGGCGTGCGTGCGAAATTCGGGCTGCGCCAGCTGGCGCGTGATGTCCTCGGAAGCTTTCACCAACTCCCGGGTCGTCTCCTCGTCGAGGAACAGCGGCGACTCCGCCACGCGGAAATCCACCGGCCAGTACATCGCTTGGTTCAGCTCGCGCAGAAACGCCGCATAGCGTTCGTCGGTGAACGCGGCATTGTAGCGCTGGCGGAGGGCGGGGATCATGCGGTGGGTGGACGTTTTATTTGACCACGGATTTCAGGGTGAATCAGCTTATCCGTATTCATCCGTGAAATCCGTGGTCAAAAAAACGCGTTCGCTCGCGGCACAACTTCAGATCAGGAACTTCCCCTTCGCCATCACCTGTTCGTCGTCGAGCCAGATGTCGAAAAAACGGCCGACGCAGTCGATGTGGGTGGTGCTCTTCCAGGGCTGGCCGGTGTGCTCGGAGTAGGGGTGGCCGAAGGCGATGTGGATGCCGGGGAGCTTCTCGTCCTGCAGGATGTGGCCGATGATGTGCGTGCAGGCGAGGTTGGTGCCGATGGCGAACTCGCCGATGCGGTCCGAGTTCTCGTCCGTGTGGCAATACCGGTCGAACTCCTCGAGCAGCTCCTTGTTCGCGCACGACAGCCCGGCGATGCGGTTGTCCTTGATGTCGATGGTCAGCGGCGTCCGCCCGATGTCGCCGTATTTCTGGCAGAGATAATCGCCGACGACACCATCGACGACGAAGCGGCCGTTCGAATTGAAGGGCGAGGTGAAGATCTCGCCGCCGGGCAGGTTGCCCCATTTTTCGGGCGTGATGAGGCCGGAGGTTTTGACCCACTTGAGCGTCGGCGAAAGTTCGGCGACGTAGTCGGTGCCGGCGGCGGTCCGGCAGGTGACGCGTTTCGCGCGGCGGCATTTCTCGATGAGCTTCTGCGAGAGCGCGTCGACGGCGAGGAAGTCCGCGCACATGCCTTCGAGCATGATCTGCTGGTTGATGTTGACCATGTGCCCGTGGCGGATGCGGTGCGGGTTGATGACATCCATCATCTGCATGCGGGTGCGGAGCTCGCCGGTCTGGGTGATGCAGGCGTAGAGGCTGACCTGCGAGCGGGCGAGGTCGTCGAGGATGGCGCGCGGCATGTCGCGGTGCGGGCGCGGGCCGTAGTCCTCGAGGAGGAAAACGTGGTAGGGCGCGCCGGTCTTCTCGACCTCGGCGACGAGCGCGGCGGCGATCTCGGCGCAGGCCCGGTCGGCGATGATGGTCATGCGCTCGTGCGACTGCAGCCGCAGGCAGACGTGGATGGCGTTGGCCGCGCCGCGCGCGAGGGCGGGATCGAAGGTGGCGGGCAGCGAGGTGGCAGGAGGCATGGCGGAGGTGGGCATCAGGAGAGGAGGTGATCGAGGAAAGGCGGGAGGCGGGCAGCGGGCTACTTGTCACCCTGAGCGCAGCGAAGGGTCCACGGATTCGGCCTCGGCGCGACGTTCGGCGGGCATGGATTCTTCGCTGCGCTCAGAATGACAGGGGCTGGGCATGGGTTGATTGTCCGATCGGCCCTTACAGCTCAAGGCCGTGATGGGTTTCGGAGATGATATAGTCGACGACGGCCTTGAGGTCCTTGGTGCGATGGTAAACCTCAACCTGCCGGTCGGCGCCGGTGCCCTGGCGCAGGATCTGGTGGACGTAGTCGATCTCCTCGCGCGAGCCGAGGTCATCCACCACGTCGTCGATGAACTCGAGCAGTTCGCCGATGAGCGCGCGGGTCTCGACCTCCTCCTGCTTGCCGAAATCGATCATCTTGCCGCTGATGCCGTAGCGGGAGGCGCGCCAGCGGTTTTCCGCGAGGAGGCGGCTGCGGTAGATGCGGTAACCCATGTTCTGCCGGTAGAGCTGGTACAACTTGGCGATGACGGCCTGCATGACGGCGGCGAGGCAGATGGTCTCGTCGACGCGCATCGGGATGTCGCACACGCGGAACTCCAGCGTGTGGAAAAGCGGGTGCAGGCGGATGTCCCACCAGATCTTCTTCGCGTTGTCGATGCACCCGGTCTTGATGAGGAGGTTGACGTATTCGTCGTGCTCGCCGACGGAGTCGAAGGCGTCTGGGATGCCGGTGCGCGGGAAGCGTTGGAAGACCTGCAGGCGGTAGCTCTTGAAGCCGGTGTCGCGGCCGACCCAGAACGGCGAGTTGGTCGAGAGCGCAAAGATGTGCGGCAGGAAATACCGCGCGGTGTTCATCAGCTGGATGGCCGTCTCGCGGTCGGGCATGCCCACGTGGACGTGGAGGCCGAAGATGAGGTTGGCGCGGGCGATCTGCTGGAGGTCCTGCAGGACGACCTGGTAGCGATCGCCCTTGGAAATTTTCTGGTCGATCCAGTGGGAAAACGGGTGCGTGCCGGCGGCGGCGATGCGGAGGTTGGACTTCATCGCCAATCGCGCGAGGTCGGTGCGGAGCGAGGTGACGTTGCGGCGGGCGCACTGCACGTCCTCGCAGATGTCGGTGCCGACCTCGACGACCGACTGGTGCAGCTCGGGCTTCACGCGCTCCTTGAGGATGACCTTGCCGCCCTCGAGCATCTCCTCGATGTGCGACTTGAGCTCGCGCGAGACGGGGTCGACGATCTGGAACTCCTCCTCGATGCCGAGGGTGAAGCGGTGCTTTTTCTTGGCGGCGCACATGGTGGGGAGCGGGGTTGAGGGGCGTGGGAAGAGCGGGCGGGCTGGAGGGCTCAGCTCCGGCTGAGCCGCGGCCCGCCGGGAGGCGGGCCCTCCAAGGCGGAAACGAGGTTCATTTTTTCTTCGCCGGGGCGGGGGCGGTGATGGCGGCGCCGCTGGCGCCGGCCTGCACGTATTTGCCCCAGGTAAGGTTGTCCTGACCGGGTTTGTGCTCCTTGGCGCGGCGGACGAGCATCTGCGCGGCGGCCTCGACGACCCACGCAAAGTTTTCCTCGCCGACAGATTTCCGGTCGGCGTCGGGTGCGGGGTTGCAGAAGTCGATCGCGTAGGGCACGCCGCCGCTCACGCCGAACTCGACGGTGTTGAAGTCGTAGCCGAGCGCCTGGTTGAGCGTGAGCACGTCGCGCCGCACGCGCTCGAGCAGCGCGGGGGCCGGGGCGGGGCGGTCGACGACATAGCGCAGGTGGTGCGGGTTGCGCGGCTCGTAGGGCATGATGCGGACGTCGGTGCCGCCGATGCAGTAGCAGCGGAAGTAATCGTCGAACTGCACCTCGGACTGGAGGAGCATGACGAGCTGGCCGGTCTCGCCGTAGGCCTTGAAGAACTCGTCGGGGTTGCGGACCTTGTAGACGTTTTTCCAGCCGCCGCCGGAGTGCGGCTTGAAGTACGCGGGCCAGCCGATGTAGGCGAAGATGCCGTCCCAATCGAGGGGGAACGCGAGGTTGCTGAACGACTCCGCGGTGCAGTCGGCCGGGTGGTCCTTCGAGGGGAGGATGACGGTGTTGGGCACGGCGACGCCGAGCTTCGTGGCGAGGCAGTTGTTGAAGAACTTCTCGTCGGCGGACCACCAGAACGGGTTGTTGACGACGGCGGTGCCGTTGAGCGCGGCGTTCTTCAGGTAGGCGCGGTAGAACGGCACGTCCTGCGAGATGCGGTCGAGGATGACGGCGTAGGCGGTGGCCTCGCCCTGCGCGACCCGGTTGATGTTCACCGGCTCGGCCGTGATGCCGGGCTCGTTGAGGGCATTGATGTGCTCGATGAGCGCCTGCGGGAAGCTGCGTTCCTTGCCGTGGAGAATGCCGATTTTTTTCATGGGGGAGCGGGATTAGGAATGGATGAGGGAGAGGTAGTGCGGGAACATGTCGCGCCAGTAGTTCCAGTCGTGGCCGCACCACTTGCGGTCGTCGAGGAAATGCGGGATGCCGCGGGCGTTGAGCATGCCGGAGAAATGCAGGTTGCGGTCGCGGCAGGTGTCGCGGTCGCCCGTGCCGAGGACGATGCCCATGTGGCGCAGGTGGCCGAGGAACCACGGGTCGTTGAGGTTCGGCACGTAGTCGACCGGGTTGTTGAAGTAGACGTTGTCGTCGTAATAGCCGTCGAGGAACGAGCGCACGTCGAACGAGCCGCTCAGGCTGACGCAGTAGCCGGTGAGGTCGGGATGGCGGAAGGCGAAGTTCACCGCGTGGTAGCCGCCGAAGCTCGCGCCGGCCATCGCCACGCGGCCGTGGCCGGTCTCGGCCTGGGCGCGCGCGACCACGTCGTGCAGGATGACTTTCTCGTAGGCCATGTGCGTCTTCACGCGGTCGGCCGGGTGGACGGACTTGTTGTACCAGCTCTGCTCGTCGATGCCGTCGGGGCAGTAGATCTTCACCTGGCCGGCGTCGACGAGGTGCGCGACCGAGCCGACGAGCCCGAAGTCCTTGTTCTGCGAAAAACGCCCCAGCGAGGTTGGAAACAGGACGACCGGATAACCCGCGTGTCCGAAGACCAGCATCTCGAAATCCCTGCTCAGGTGCGGTGTGTACCAGCGGACGTATTGCTCGTTCATGCGGGGGAGGACTCGGGCCGGAGCAGGCGGTGTGCCGCCAAGACATACAAGGCCCGGGTTCCGGGGCAAGCCGCGTCCGTCACGGTTGGAAAAACCGCTTGGCTTCGCCCCGGCTGCGCCCTACCACCGCCCGCCACATGACCCGCCGTCCCGCCAACCCGAAAGCCGCCCCGCTGCGCCTGCACCGGCGCTTCCACTCGCGCGTGCTCCGCAACTGCCGCGACGTCGTCGTGTGGCTCCCGCCCGGCTACGGCCTGGCCCGGCGCCGCCACCCGGTCGTCTATTTTCAGGACGGGCAGAACATCTTCGATCCGCTCACCGCGTTCCTCGGCCAGGCCTGGCACGCCGGCGAGCGCGCCGCCGAGCTCATCCGGGAGCGCCGCATCGTCGCGCCGATCATGGTTGGCGTCTACAACACCGGCTTCAACCGCATGAACGAGTACGCGCCCACGCGCGCGGAGTTCACCGGCTGGGACGGCGAGAAGTGCCGGAGCCAGGGCGACGCCAAGCGCTACGCGCGCTTCTTCACGCAGGAGCTGGTCCCGTTCATCGACGCCCATTACCTCACGCTCACCGGCCCGCGGCACACCTCCGTCGTCGGCTCGTCGATGGGCGGGCTCGTGTCGCTCTACTTCGCGTTGTGGCATCCGCGCGTGTTCGGCCGCGTCGCCGCGCTGTCGCCCTCGCTGTGGTGGGACAACCGCGTCGTGCTGCAGGATTTCGCCCGGCTCCCGAAAAAGTCCGACGTGCGGCTCTGGCTCGACATGGGCACGGCTGAGCCGGGCTGGGAGGTCGTGCAGCTGTTCCGCGACAACCTCGTCGGCCGCGGCTGGGCGCAGGGCGGCGACCTCGAGTACCGCGAGATTCCCGGCGGCCAGCACAACGAAGCCGCCTGGGCCGCGCGCATCGGCGACGTGCTGGAGTGGATGCTCGGCCGGGAGCAGAGGTAGCCGGCGAATCGGCAGATTCACGGAACGGGCGTTCCGCGTTGTAGGGCGGGGTCGCCGGACCCCGCCGTATGTTGCGTAGCGTATGTCACATTCGCGGCGGGGTCAGCGACCCCGCCCTACAAAAGCCAGCGTGAAGCGTGGGAGAAAATTTTCGTCGGGGGGCCTTGGAGGAAAATTTCTTGGCTAGAAACCCAGCTTCTCGCACTCGCCGGAATACGGCCAGGTATCGGCGTCGTCGACGAATCCGGCGCGCACCGGGTTCTGGCGCACATAGTCCCATTTTTCTGAATAGCTCTTTGGGGAACGCAGGACGTGGTCGAAAAACTCCGGCTGCCAAACGGGCGGCGCGACCTGCCGGGTAGTAATGATCTGCCGGGCAGTCCACTTCTTCCAATCGCGCATGAAGGCGCTGAGCGATTTAGCGTCGGGTTCCGGAGCGGCAAAGAAGTGCACGTGATCCGGCATGATGACATAGCGCCCAATCACCCAACCATGCACGTTCATAGAGTCGCGCCAAGAGCTGGTCAGGACTCCGGCAATTGGCGCGCCGACCAGAATCGGGCGACGCCGGTGCGTACAGACGGTCAAAAAATACAGAGGATATTTGATCCACACATCGCGCAGGCGGCGCAGGTGTTCGCGATCTGGTTGGGGCATGGAAGTGGGTGGCCCAACCCGGGTGCAGGGTTTTCGAATCAGATATGTCCGACAAGCGAATTGTTGTCGGGTGGGGTCGCTGGGTTGAGTAGCGCATGCCACATTGCGGCGGGGTCAGCGACCCCGCCCTACAACGGCACAAAACAAAAAAGCCCGCCGGACCGGCGGGCTTCGCGAAGGGAGGGGATGCGGGGCGGCTCAGTCGAGGCCGGTGACGTTCACGTCCTTGTCGTACTCGACGGCGAACTTCACGGTGAGCTCGCGCTTCTCGCCGGGCTTGAGGTCGAGCGTCCACTTGAGCGCGCCCTCGTCGGTGGGCTTCACTTCCTTGGCGTCGGGCGCGAGCTGCTTGACGACGATCTTCTCGTTGCGCGAGAGCGGCACCTGGTCGACCACGATCACGCGCTCGGCGGTCCGCTTGTTGTTTTGGATCGTGATCAGGTACTCGTAGGTGATGCGGCGGCCGGAATTGGTCAGGCCGGTCTCCTCGGAGAATTTCTGGACGCGCTTGTGCTTCACGCTGATGCCCTCGTCGGCGCCGAGCGCGAGGTCGAACTTCTCGCCCGACATCACCGTGCGCACGCGGCTGGTAGCGACGAAGGTGCCGTCGAGGAACACGTTCATCGCGCCGGCGAGCAGAGGGAACTCGGAGCTGTTGACGACCTTCGCGGTGAGGAAGGCCGAGGCGAGGCGCTTCGGCGTCGTGAGGTATTCGGGGTTGGCGGCGAGCCGGGCCGTGGTGATCGGCACCTTCTGCGGCGAATTGTCGCTCGGCACGGAGGCGGCGGTGCCGATCTTGAACGACGCGCTGGTGGCGCCGGCCTCGAGCGTGGCTTGGGCGACTTCGGCGACCTTGTCTTCCACCGCACCCGCATCGGCCGTGGTGAAAGTCTGCATGTTCATCTGGCCGGCGGCAGCCGGCGCGTTCATGCGGGCGCTTTTGGCTATCACCTCGCGCTCGTAGGCGACCGGAATCGGTCGCGGCACGAACACGTCCAGATTCCACGCCGTTAGCGTGGGCGCCGCCCCGCCGAGCGAGGGGCGGGCGGTCGAGAGCGTGAGGACGACGTCCTTCCAATCCTCGCCGGTGCTCTGGCGCACGAGCCCGAAGTAACCGAGCGACACGGCGTGCTCGGTGCTGAGCACGCGGGCGTCGTAGCTGGGCGCCCAGCTGGCGCCGGGGACGGCGTAGGAGAGGGCCACGTCGAGATTGCCGGCCTGGGCGGCGCTGACGCGGACGGTGACGGTCTTGAAGGCGCGGCCGCCGGCGCCGCGCAGCTCGTTGAGCTGGGCCTGCACGGTGCTGATCTTGTTCTGCAATTCCTCGCGCGTCTCGTCGAGCGTGGCGCGCTCGGCGGTGATCTTGGATTTCTGCTCGGTGAGGTAGGTCAGCGAGGCGGTGAACTGGTTGAGGTCGGGCCGCGGCACGTCCTTGGCGGGCGGGGCGAAGAGCGCGTGTTCCATGCGGGTGAGGATGGTGGCCTGTGCCTCGAGCACGCCGTTGCGGTCGTCGAGGCCGCGCATCTGTTTGCCGAGCGCCTTGAGCTGGTCCTCCAGTTCCTTGACGCGGGCGTTGGGCGTGAAGTCGACGTAAGTCTGCTTCGCGCTCACGTCGAGGATGGTGGCCGCGGCGGTGCCCTTGCCGCTGACCTGCAGCGACTGCTCGTTGAGCGACTCGGGCAGGTTGGCGAAGACCAGTTCGGTCACGCCGGTGCCGAGCTCGGCGGTGGCGGTGCGGGTGACAACGGCGCGGTCGGTGTAGACCGTGACGGCGGAAATCGTGGAAGTGACGGGCGCGGCGCCGAGGCGAAGCACGGCGAGCAACGCGCTCAGGGACAGGAACAGGCGGATGATTTTCATGACGGGGTTGGACTGGGATGTCCGGTTAGACGTTCCGGTACGGCGGAACTTAGGCGAGCGTAGACAAAATATCCCGCCGGTCCGAACCTAATTTCTGTTCATTCCGCAAATAGCCCCTAAGAATTCGCGCATGAGTTCGTTGGCCGGCCAGGTTGTCATCATCACGGGTGCATCGTCGGGCATCGGCGAGGCGACGGCCCGCCGCCTCGCGCGCGGCGGCGCGCGGCTCGTCCTCGCCGCCCGGCGGCCCGACCGGCTCGAGGCGCTCGCGCGCGAGCTCGACCCGAGCGGCGCGAGCGTCCTCGCCGTGGCGGGCGACGTCACGAGCGAGGCCGACCGCCAGCAGCTCGTCGCGGCGGCGCAGGAAAAATTCGGCCGCATCGACGCGCTGGTGAACAACGCCGGCTACGGCACGCGCGGCCCCGTCGAGCTGGTGCCGGTCGAGCTCATCCGGAAAAATTTCGAGACGAACGTCTTCTCGCTCGTCGCGCTGACGCAGCTCGTGCTGCCCGGCATGCGCGCGCGCGGCAGCGGCACCATCGTCAACATCGGCTCGGTGGCCGGCCGCATCGCGCGCCCGCTCTCCAGCATCTACGACTCCACCAAGCACGCGCTCGAGGCGCTGACCGACGGCCTGCGCGGCGAATTGAAACCCTTTGGCGTGCGCGTGACGCTCATCCGCCCGGGCTTCATCCTCACCGAGTTTGTCGACGCCGCCAACAAGGCGTCGGACACCGTCCTCGAGAACGCGGGGCCCTACGCGAAATACATGGCCGGCTTCCGGCTCGGCTACCAGAAGCTGCGCTCGGTGGCCGGCGTGCCCGACGACATCGCCCTGCTCGTCGAGCGCGCGCTCACCAGCCGTAACCCCGCGCCGCGCTACAACGGCCCGCTCCACGCCAAGTTCTTCCTCTTCCTCAAATGGGCGCTCCCCCGCCGCACACTGGAGTGGATCACGCGGCTGCGGACGTGAAAAGGCTTCTCGGGTGCATGGTTCACCGAGACTTTTTAACGGCCACAAAGAGGCACAAAAAACGCAAGGCCGGAAGGGAGTCGTAGATAGGCATGGTGTGCACGAAACAAGAATGGCGGCGTGTAGGGTTGCCCTGATTTGACGGACAGTGGGCTGGGGTTCAAATCCCGTTGGCCGCCCCTGAACCGGGACTTGATTTTCCGTGGGTTCGTGCCGATAGTGCTTTCGGAATCGCCCCCCAGACCAAACCGGCTCCGTATGGTGCTCTTTCCGCAAGGATAGGTCGGGGGGCTTCCTATTTGGGCCAGAATTGGACGAGCATTTCGCGGTGGGAGATGAGCCTGCGATAGCGGTTGTTCTCCTGCGGTTGGGTGTAGCCGCGGGCAACAGCGCCGCAGACCATGTCGGCCAGCTGGAGCAACAGATTGCGGTCGGAATCCTGCACCTTGACCTTGCGGATGAACTTCGGTCCGTCGCCGGCTTCGTTCACGCGTTTGCGCAGATAGGTGTTGAGTTGGTTGCGGAACTCACGGCCACCGCTGCCATCGATCACGACAATTGAGTCGTTCAGGTAGGGCTTGGCGTTCTGAAAAACGAGCCCGCAGGTATATTTGTAGAAAGGATCGGGAAACTGGAAGCCCCTGCCGGTCAGCTTGGCCTTGTTGATGACGACCGAAAAATAGAACCACTCGTAGGGTGCGACGGCGCGCAGAAACGCCTCGCGCCAGTCGGTCCGCAGTTTGCTGAAGTGAAATTCAAAGCGGTCGGGCAGGCGCAGCTCCCGTTTCAGCAGCGCAAGCCGCTGCTCCACCGCGGCGGCTTCGTCGTGATCCTCAAACGCGATCAGCGTGACCGTGAAGAAGGCGGAGCAGCTGCCGCCAGGCGGCATGCCGGGATCGCCAGATTCGTCGATGAATACTAGCATGCCGGGCCGGTCATTTTCGGAGACGCTTCTCGGCGTCTTCGAGAACAACCCATCGGCCCGGGGTCTTGTCGTTGATCTTGTCGGCCAGGTGGCGTTTGAAGCCGGGATCGGACTTGCGCTCCAACGCCGCCAGATGTGCCGCGAGGTGACGGCGTTCGGCGGGACTCAGGCGCTCGGCTTCGTGCTTCAGCTCGGCCAGACTCATGCGCGCAAGTTACCCGCCGCACCTCAACCGTCAACGGGGGAAAGGGCGCTCAAGGGTGCTGCAAGAAACCGTGCAGCTCCGCCGCGAATTTTTTTCCGAAGCCGGGGACTTCGGCGATCTGCTCGGCGGTGGCGGCGCGGAGCTTGTCGATGGAACCGAAATGATCGAGCAGCGTGGCCTTCCGCTTTTCGCCGAGGCCGGGGAAATCGTCCAAAATGCTCTCCTTGATCTTCCGCGAGCGGAGGTCGGCGTTGTAGGTGTTGGCGAAGCGGTGGGCCTCGTCGCGCAGGCGCTGGAGCAGGTTGAGGCCGGGGTGGTCGAGCGGCAGGTTGAGCGGCGCGCGCGCGTCGGGGAAGATGATCGTCTCGTGCTTCTTCGCCAGGCCGATGAGCGCGGGCGGCGGGCACTCGAGCTTGAGAAAGGCCTTGAGCGCGGCGGCGATCTGCCCGCGGCCGCCGTCGATGACGACGAGATCGGGGAACTGCTTCTGCTCCTCGATGAGCCGGCGGTAGCGGCGGCCGACGACCTCCTCCATGGCGCGGAAGTCGTCGTTGCCGATGAAGCTCTTGATCGAGAAGCGCCGGTAGTGGTCCTTGTCGGGCCGGCCGTCGGTGAAGTGCACCATCGAGGCGACGACGAACGTGCCGCTGATGTGCGAGATGTCGAAGCACTCCATGTGCGCCGGCGGCGCCTCGAGGCCGAGCGCCTCCTGCAGCGAGCGCAGCGCCTCGTCGTTCGGGCGGAGCTTGGTCAGGTCGCGGGTGAACTTACGCGTGCGCTCCAGCGTGCGTTCGAGGGCGAGCACGACATCGCGCAGCTCGGCGGCCTTCTCGAACTCCTGCTGGGCGGCGCGCTCCTTCATCTCCGTGCGCAGCGCCTCCAGCCACTCGCGCGACTTGCCGTCGAGGAAGGCGCAGGCTTGGTCGACGCGCGTGCGGTATTCCGCGGCGGCGACCTCGTTGGGCCAGCCGTAGAGCTCGGCGCGCACGTCGTCGTAGAGCCGGTAGCGGCCGTCGGGGAGCTTCGTGGGCCGCGTGTCGCCGAGGAGTACGCCGAACTGCTTGCGCATGGAGGCGAGCGTGCGGCGCAGCAGCCCGGAGTGGGCGAAGGGCCCGAAGTAGCGCGAGCGGTCCTCCTTGCGGAAGCGCGTGAGCGTGAAGCGCGGCATGTCGTCCTCGGCGTTGAGGCGGACGAGGAGGAAGCGTTTGTCGTCGGTGAAGTCGGTGTTGTATTTCGGGCGCCACTGCTTGATCAGCTTGCCCTCGAGCAGCAGGGCCTCGGGTTCGGACTTCACCTCGATGATGTCGAAGTCGGTGATGAGCTCGATCAGCGTGCGGATCTTCGGCTGGTGGCGCAGCGCGCGGGCGCGGCCGGGCTGGAAGTAGGATGACACACGTTTTTTCAGGCTCTTGGCCTTGCCGACGTAGATGATGCGGCCCAGCCGGTCCTTCATCAGGTAAACGCCCGGGCCTTCCGGCAGGGTGCGGACTTTTTCCTTCAGGTCTGGAGAGTGGGTAGCCACGAGGAGGCGCTGGGGGTTGGGCATCGCGCACCGGTCAGCTGGATTGCTTCGTCGCCCGGCTCCTCGCAACGACAGAATGGGGGCGGTGGTCCACAAAGAAGGCGTGCGGGGGCTGGCATTTTCGGAAAATCGGGCTACGGTGCGGCGTCGGTCACAGTATGGCACACACTGCACCCAATGAATCCGCGCGCAACCACGCCGGCAAATCTTCTCCGCGCTACGAGCTCCTCACGCTCGGCGACGAGTTGCTGCTGGGCCTGACGGCGAACAGCCACCTGACGTGGATCGGCTCCGAGCTGGGCCGCCGCGGCGTGCAGCTGGCGCGCAACGTGACCATCGACGACAAGGCCGAGGTCATCGCCGCGCAGTTCCGCGAGAGCTGGGGCAAGGCCGACATCATCATCACCACCGGCGGGCTCGGCCCGACCTGCGACGACAACACCCGCGAGGCTGTGGCGCAGGTGCTGGGGCAAAAGCTGGTGTTCGATCCCGCCATCGAGCAGGCGATCGCGGACCGTTTCGCCAAGTTCGGCCGGAAGATGGTGCCGACGGCCAACAACCGGAAACAGGCTTTCAAGTTCGAGCGCGGCGAGGTGTTGCCCAACGCCAACGGCACGGCGCCCGGCCTCTGGGTCGAGCAGGATGGCAGGGTGCTCGTCATGCTGCCCGGTCCGCCCAACGAGCTGCGCCCGATGTTCACCGAGCAGGTGCTGCCGCGGCTGGCCGCGCGCGGGCTGCTTACCACCGGCGAGGCCTACGTGCAGATCCGCACGGCCGGCGTCGGCGAGTCGCTGCTCGAGACGCGCTTCCAGCCGATCTTCGACCGCTACCCGGACCTCGGCATCGCGTACTGCGCGCACCTCGGCCAGGTCGATTGCCGCATCAGCTCGCCCGACGGCCGTTACGAGATGGACGTGCTGCAGAACGTCGCGCAGGAGTGCGCCACGCTGCTCGGCGAGGACTTCGTGTGCTTCGGGCACGCCAACATGGTCAAGGTCGTGGCCGACCGCCTGCGCGAGCAGGGCCGCACGCTCGCCGTGGCCGAGGCCTGCACCGGCGGCCTGCTGGCCAACTCGTTCACCGACACCTGCGGCGCCTCGAAGTTCTTTCAGGGCGGCGTCGTCAGCTACAGCAACGAGTCCAAGATGCTTTTCCTCGACTGTCCCGAGTGCCTGCTCTCGCAGCACGGCGCCGTCAGCCCCGAGTGCGCGGTGGCGATGGCCTCGGGCGTCGCCGAGCAGCTCGGCGCCGACTACGGCCTGTCCATCACCGGCTTTGCCGGGCCGACCGGCGGCGCGGGCGAGAATCCCGTCGGCACGATCTACATCGGCCTGCATGCGCCCGGCGGCGACTGGACGAAGAAACTGACCTATCCCGGCCCGCGCTGCGCCGTGAAGGAACGCGCCGTGACCGCCGCCATCGACTGGCTCCGCCGCGAAGTCGTGAAGGAATCGCAGAAAGCCGCCGCCCCGCTGGCGAATTGAGACGGGGAATGTAGGGCGGGGTCGCTGACCCCGCCTTGGTGCGCGAAGCGTGCGGTGCTTGCGGCGGGATCAGGCGATCCCGCCCTACATTTCGCAGCAACGAAGGCTTAGCGGCGTCGGGCTGAAGCCGGCCACCACCTCGCGGCACTTTTTTCGTGCGCTTTCGGGTGTTTCGTGGGCAAATCCCAACCCGATGCCCGCCGCCACCAAAGCCTTCGCCTTCGTCTGCGGTCCGGATGACTTCCTCGTCAACCGGATCGGCCAGGAGCGTTTCGCGGCGCTGGCGGCCGAGGCGGGCGCGGACGACATGGCGCGCGAGATCGTGAGCGGCTTCGCCAACAACGTCGACGAGGTCGAGACCGCCGTGAACCGCTTCCGCGAGGTCGTGCTCACCGTGCCGATGTTCGGCGGCAAGCGCGTGGTGTGGTTCAAGGACGTGAATTTCCTCGCCGACTCCGTGACCGGCCGCGCCGAGGGCACGCTCCGGCAGGTCGAAGCGCTGCAGGAGCTGCTGGCCAAAGTGAACGCGGACGAGGTGTCCGTGGTCATCACGGCCGCGCCGGTCGACCGCCGCCGCAGTTTTCCGAAATGGTGCGAGGCCCACTCCGATTTCACACTGGCCGGCGGCGATGGCGACAACGCCGCCGAGGCGCTCGCGGGCGTCGTGCTCGGCGAGGCGCGCGCGTGCGGCGTGACGTTCGGCGAGGGCGCCGTCGAGCTGCTGCTCCAGAAAGTCGGCGCCAACACCCGGCTGCTCACCGAGGAGGTGCGCAAGCTCGCCACCTACGCGGGCGATCCTGCGGTGATCGAGGAGGCCCACGTCGCCGAGCTGACGGCGAACACGGCCGAGGGCGATTTCTTCGAGGCGGCCGACCGGTTCTTCGCCGGCGACCTCCCGGGCACGCTGCGCGCGTTGCAGAAACATTTCTTCGCGGGCGGCGACGCGCGGCCGATCATCTCGGCGCTGCAGAACCGCAACCGCATCCTGCTGCAGGCGCGCGTGCTCATCGACGCCGGCGACCTGCGCGCGCCCGGCCCCTACGGCTTCGACAAGGCGGCGTTCGCCCGCGCGCAGGCGGCCTACGCGAAGCATTTCGGCGGCGACGCCGAGAAGAGCTCGTTCAATTTCTTCACTCAGAACCAGTGGTATGTCGGCAAGCTCGTGAGTTCGGCCAAATTGCCGTCGCTCCGCCGGCTGATCGACAACCAGCAGGAATTCATCCGCGCCTTCGAGGAGATCATCGCGCGCTCCAGCGAGCAGGAGACGGTGCTGCGCGACCTCGCCGTCCGCTGCCTGACGGCCTGAGTGGCTGCGAAATACCGCGAGGCGTCAGACCGACGCGCCGCGCAACAGGGCGATCTCCCGCTCCACCTCGATGCGCAGCGCGACGGGAACGCCCCAGTAGTCGAAAATGCCGCCGTGCGCGGAATTTTGTCCGCACACGACCATGACACCCGTGCCGAGGCGGTTTTTCAGATGCGAGGCGAGCCAGCCGACGAAACCGCTGTTGTCCATCTGTGCCGGAAAATGAAACCGGAAGACCGCGAAACGCTCCGCCTCGCCGCCGGTCGCCGGGTGCAGCGCGCACCAGACGGTGTCGTCGCGCACCAACGCCAGCGCCCGGTCGGCCAGGTGCGCGGGGAATTGCGCCGCCGGAAATTCCGTGAAGGCGTAGTCGCCCGGCAGAAAAACCACCTCGGCGGCGGCGATGACGCGGCGCAGGCGGCGCTCGGTCTGGGCGGGAGATTCGCGGCTGATGTGCATGGCTCAGATTTCCTCGAAGATGTTGATGCCTTCGCCGGCCTGTGACTCCCACTGGAAACGTTCTTCCAGCCGCCAGCGTCCCTCGGGGGAACGGGTGAGGGTGGCGAGGGAGGAGCCGCTTTGCACGATGCCGTCCGTGGTGGCTTGCACGTAACGAAAAGACAGCCGGTCGGCCTCCCGCCGGCCGGCGAGAAAACCGGCGGCGATCCGGCCGCCGGCGTAAGAGGAGGTCACGAGGGAATCCTGCTGCTGAAAAACAAAGATCGTGTCGGGGCCAACCACGCCGTTGGCCGCAGTGGTGATCACGCGCATGCGGATGCCGTGAAGGGAAGGAGATGGCGAATCGGGCATGATGCCCTGATGAAACCGGCTGCGGCCACGGACAATAGTTTCCCGCGTGTAACGCCGGGAAAGCAAAGCCGGTGTCCTCCCGCCCGTGGCGGCAATTTCCGAGGGGAGGGGGAGACACGGCGCCTCCGCCATCGGGTCGTTTATGACGGGCATGGACACGCCGCGGTCTTGCCCGGCGGGGTGAGGCCTGCACGGTGGGCGCGCCCCCATTGCTATGAGCGTTCTGCCCTCCCAGTTCTCCGGCGTCACCGTGCTGACCAAGGCCAACCTGTATTTCGACGGCAAGGTCGCCAGCCACACGGTGCTCTTCCCGGATGGTTCGAAGAAAACAATCGGCCTCATCTACCCCGGCTCGTTCCACTTCAAAACCGGCGCCCCGGAGCGCATGGAGATTGTCGCCGGCTCATGCCGCGTGACGCTCGACGGCGCCCCGGCTGCGAACGACTACGCCGCCGGCCAGCACTTCGACGTGCCCGGCAACTCCGGCTTCGCCATCGAGGTGGCGGGCGGCGTCTGCGAATACATCTGCTCGTTCCTCTGAGCGGGCGGCGAAAAAACCCGCCCCGCGGTGCACGGGGGCGGGTTTTTTGCCGCCCATTTTCCTCGCGCCGGGCGCAGCGGACTTGTCCGCAAGGGTGGAGCGCATTGACCTCAATGCGCTTGAGCGCGGGGAAAATCCGCAGCGCGCTTGCCAGTCGGGGAAAACGGGCTTGTTTGCCCGCATGCTCGATCCGCACAGCCTCTGGCTTTTCATCCTCGCCGGCCTGCTCCTGAACATCACGCCCGGGCCGGACGTGCTCTACATCGTCGGCCGCAGCCTGAGCCAGGGACGGGCGGCGGGCGTGGCCTCGGTGCTGGGCATCACGACCGGCTGCCTCGTGCACACGACGGCGGCGGCGTGCGGATTGTCGGCGCTGCTCATGGCGCTGCCGCTGGCCTACGATGTCGTGCGCTATGCCGGCGCGGCCTACCTCGTCTGGCTCGGCGCGCGGGCGCTGTTCGGCAAATCCAGCGCGTTGGAAGTGCGGCAGCTCGCGCCGCAGTCGCTGCGCCGGGTTTTCCTCCAAGGCATGATTACCAACGTGCTCAATCCCAAGGTCGCGCTGTTCTTCCTGGCGTTCCTGCCGCAGTTCGCCGACCCGGCGCGCGGCTCGCTGACCATCCAGCTCCTGCTGCTCGGCCTGATTTTCAACGTCAACGGCGTGCTCGTCGACCTCGCCTACGCACTGGCCGCCAGCCGGCTCGGCGACTGGCTGAAGTCGCGCTACGACATCTCCGCGTGGCTCAACCGCGCCACGGGTGGACTCTTCCTCGCGCTGGGCGTGCGGCTGGCCCTGCTCGACCGGCGCTGACGCGGTTTTCCGTTGGCAAGGCCCGCGCCCTGCCTTAACGGTTCCGCGCCGTGATGCCGACCGACGCCTCCTCTTCCTCCGACCCGATCCCCAACGTGCTCGCCGAGCGCTATGCCTCGCCGGCGATGAAGGACATCTGGTCGGCCGAGGGCCGCATCCTGCTCGAGCGCGATTTCTGGATCGCCGTCATGAAGGCGCAGCGCGACCTCGGCGTCGCCATCCCCGCCGAGGCGATCAAGGACTACGAGCGCGTGCGCGACCAGGTGAACCTCGCCGCCATCAAGGAGCGCGAGCGCACCACGCTCCACGACGTGAAGGCGCGCATCGAGGAATTTTCCGACCTGGCCAAACGCCAGTTCATCCACCTCGGCCTCACCAGCCGCGACCTGACGGAGAACGTCGAACAGCTCCAGGTCGCCCGCTCGCTCCAGCTCGTGCGTTTCAAGGCCGCCGCCGCCCTCGCGCTGCTGGCGAAGCGCGCCGCGGAATTCCGCGACCTGATGATCACCGGCCGCACGCACAACGTGCCTGCGCAGCCCACGACGCTCGGCAAGCGCCTCGCGATGTTCGGCCAGGAGCTGCTCATCGCCCACGCGCGGATCGACGAGCTGCTCGCCCGCTACCCGGTGCGCGGCCTCAAGGGCGCCGTCGGCACGCAGCTCGACCAGCTCACGCTCCTCGGCGGCGACACGGACAAGGTCGACCAGCTCGAGGCGCGCATCGTCAAGCATCTCGGTTTCAAGCGCCCGCTCGGCGCGGTCGGCCAAGTTTACCCGCGCTCGCTCGATTTCGACGCCGTCAGCGCGCTGCACCAGGTCGGTGCGGCGGCGGCGAGTTGCGCCACCACGCTCCGGCTCATGGCCGGCGCGGGCCTGCTCACCGAGGGTTTCCAGGAGGGCCAGGTCGGCTCGTCCGCGATGCCGCACAAGGTCAACGCGCGGAATTGCGAGCGCATCTGCGGCTTCTCCACGATCCTCGCCGGCTACGTGACGATGACGGCCAGCCTTGCCGGCCACCAATGGAACGAAGGCGACGTGTCGTGCTCGGTCGTGCGCCGCGTGGCGCTGCCCGATGCGTGCTACGCGATCGACGGCCTGCTCGAGACCTATCTCACCGTGCTGCGGCAGATGGAGGTTTTCCCTGCCACCATCGCGGCCGAGAACGAGCGCAACCTGCCGTTCCTCGCCACGACCACGATTTTGATGGAGGCTGTGAAGAACGGCGCGGGCCGCGAGACCGCGCACGAGGCCATCAAGGAGCACGCGCTCGCCGCCGCCAAGGCGTTGCGCACCGGCGGCGACGCCGACCTGCTCGGCCGGCTCGCCGGCGACAAGCGCGTCGGCCTCGGCAAAAAGAAACTGCAGCAAGTCCTCCACGAGAGCGAACGCTTCGTCGGCGCCGCCCCGCATCAGGTGGACGAATTCGCGGCCACGGCGCAGGCGCTGGCGAAAAAGCACAAGGGCGCGGCCGACTATCGCCCGGGCAAGCTGCTGTAAGCTCGCTGATTCCGGCGAAAATATTTTTTCGCCCGGTCCGCGGATTCGCGCGGCACCCGCGCAATTCGCGGGCGATGCGGCGTCCGCCGCGCCATGAATTTTTCCGCGCGCGGGGAGATTTGGTTTGCCAGTCCTCCGGCACCGGCCTTTTTTGACCATTCCCTTTCATTCTTTAGCAACTTTAACCACACAAACCATGGCAGAAGAACTCGTAGGTAACTGTCTCATCGGCCAAAGCGGCGGTCCGTCCGCCGTGAACAACGCCAGCGTCGCCGGCATTGTGTCCGAGGCCCTCAATCACGGTTGCATCGAGGAAGTCTACGGCGCGCTCAACGGCGTGCTCGGCATCCTGAATGAAGACCTCGTCGACCTCGCGGCCGAGTCGCAGCAGGCCATCCGCGGCCTCCGCTTCACGCCCGGCGCCGCCCTCGGCAGCTGCCGCACGAAGCTGAAGAAGCAGCAGGACTTCGAGCGCGCGCTCGAGGTCTTCAAGGCGCACAACATCCGCTATTATTTCCACATCGGTGACGGCGACGCGCAGGAGACGGCCGCCAAGATCGCCGAGCTCGCCAAGGCCCAGGCCTACGAGCTGCGCGTCATCGGCATCCCGAAGACGATCGACAACGACCTGCCCGCCACCGACCACTGCCCGGGTTACGGCAGCGCGGTGAAGTTCATCGCCACCACGGTGAAGGAGCTGGCCGTCGACGCCGACGCCGCCGGCGCCAACGACCTCGTCACCATCATCGAGGTCATGGGCCGCAACACCGGCTGGCTCGCCGCCGGCGCCTCGCTGGCCAAGCGCCGCGATCATCCGAACGATCCGCCCCATCTCGTCTACGTGCCCGAGGTCGCCTTCTCGAACGAGAAGTTCGTCGAAGACGTCCGCCGCGTGCTGAAGAAGGAGAAACACTGCGTCGTCGTCGTGGGCGAAGGCCTCGTCGATAAGGACGGCAATTACGTGGCCGTCGAGGCCGGCGACGCTTCCGGCGCCGCCCAGTTCGGCGGCGTGGGCGAATTCCTCAAGGATCTCGTCGAGTCGCAGGCCGGCGCGAAGGTTCGCGTGGCCCGCCTCGGTGTCGCTCAGCGCGCCGCCGCCCACCTTTCCTCGAAGACGGACGGTGACGAGGCGTTCCTCGCCGGCCAGGCCGCCGTCAAGGCCGCCGTCAACGGCGAGTCCGACAAGATGGTCACGCTCGTCCGCGGCGACGGCGACCACTACACCTGCGAGACGGGCCTCACCGCGCTGGCCGAGCTGGCCGGCAACGTGAAGAAGCTCCCGCGCGAGTGGATCAACGAGGACGGCGTCAGCCTGAACTTCCAGTTCTACCGCTACGCCACTCCGCTCATCCAGGGTGAGGTCGCGGTGCCGTTCGACAACGGCCTGCCCGCCTACATCCGCCTCGCCAAGGACAGCGTCGACAAGCAGCTCCCCGGCTACGAGGCCTGAGCGAGCAACGCCCACGGGATCGCCCCGGCCCGCTTCTGCAGGCCCCGCGATGACAAAACGCAGAGCCGGTCACGCGACCGGCTCTTTTTTTGCGCCCCAAAGGTAGAGCGAGGCGTCCCCGCCGAGCCGCAACCGCTGAGGTAGGGCGGAGCGGCCCGCTCCGCCGCGGCTCCATCTGTAGCGGCGGTCTGCGACTGCCGACCAACGTCCCGAGCGGTGGAGCGCGTTGACCTCAACGCGCTGCGAACAAACGCGGATAGCGCGGTAGGACAGAGCGGCTCAGCAGGAGCTGAGCCCTCCATGTTGCTGCGAACCCGAATGCGTAGGGGCGCGGCTTGACCGCGCCCGGTGGCGTCCAGCGACGCTCCTCTCACTTGTCATCGCGAGGTGCGCGCAGCGCGCCGTGGCGATCCATTCGTGCGAATGTGTTTCAATGTTACGAGGAGCCGCGGCTCCGGCTGTAGCGGCGGTCTGCGACCGCCGACCAGCGTCCGAGCAGTGCAGCGCGTTGACCTCAACGCGCCGCGAACCGACGCGGATAGCGCGGTGGTAGGGCGAGGCGTCCCGCTCCGCCGCGGCTCAGCAGGAGCTGAGCCCTCCACCTCGTTGGCCAGAGCCGGCCCCGGCTCTCAGGCCGAGGCCTTCGCCGCCTCCGGCACGGACACGTAAGGCGCCTCGCGCAGATCCGCGGGCCGCCGGCCGGTGAGCAGCTGCCACCACGCGTGCGCGTTGGCGACGGTCACGATGGCTACGAGCACGAGAAAGGCACCGGTGACGAGCGCGTCCACGCGGTTGTTGAAGAGCAGGGCCTGCCACGCGGCGAGTTCCTGCGGCGTGCCGCCGGCGGCGATCCTGGCCTCGAGCCCGCGCGCGATGGCGAGGAAGCCGAGCGGCGCCGCGCTGAATATCTTCATCCATCCGGCCGTCATCGTCACGGCCAGCAGCCACGCGAGCGGGATGAGCGTCGCCCATAGATAGCGCGTGCGGCCCATCTTGATGAGCACGGTGGTGCCGAGCGCCAGTGCGAGCACCGCGAGCAGCTGGTTGGCGATGCCGAAGATCGGCCAGAGCGAGTTGATGCCGCCGAGCGGATCGACCACGCCCTGATAGAGGAACCAGCCCCACGCGCCGACGAACAGCGCCGTGGCCAGCGTGCCCGCCGCGGAGGAGCGCGTATCGCCGAGCGGTTTCCAGACACCGGCGAGCAGGTCCTGCACGAGGAACCGCCCGACGCGCGTGCCGGCGTCGAGCGTTGTGAGGATGAACAGCGCCTCGAACATGATCGCGAAGTGATACCAGAGGGCGAGGGCGGTCTTGCCGCCAGGCCCTGAGCCGGTCGAAGGGCTGCCGATCACCCCGGCGAACATGTGCGCCATGCCGACGGCGAACGTCGGCGCGCCGCCGGTGCGGCCGACCATCGTCTTCTCGCCCACGTCGGCGGCGAGCGTCGCCATGTCGGCGGTCGAGACCGGGAAGCCCAGTGCGCTCACCTTGGCGGTCACGGCCTCGGCGGTGCCGGCCATGTTGATCGCGAAATACTGGCCCGGCTCCATCGCGCACGCGGCGATGAGCGCCATGATGCCGACGCACATCTCCGTCACCATCGCACCGTAGCCGACCACGCGGATGTCCGTCTCGCGCGTGAGCAGCTTCGGCGTCGTGCCGCTGGAGATGAGCGAGTGGAAGCCCGACACCGCCGCGCAGGCGATCGTGATGAAGCAGAAGGGAAACACCGGCCCGGCGAACACCGGCCCGGTGCCGTCGATGAACTTCGTCAGCGCCGGCATCTTCAGGTGCGGCGCGAGCACGATGACGGCGCCGCCGAGCGCGGCGACCGTACCGATCTTCATGAACGTGCTGAGATAGTCGCGCGGCGCGAGCAGCAGCCACACCGGCAGCACCGAGGCCGCGAAACCGTAACCCATCAGCCACCACGCGAGCGTCGTGCCCTTGAGCGTGAGCCAACCCTCGAGGGCGGAGCCGTGGAGGAATTGCCCGCCCCACACCGCCGCGAGCAATCCAAGCACGCCGAGCACGCTGACCACCGCCAGCCCGCGCGGCTTGTGGCCGACGGAGCGCAGGCCCAGCCCCATCGCGAGCGCGATGGGCATCGTCGCCGCGATGGTGAACAGGCCCCACGGGCTCTCGGCGAGCGCCTTGACGACGACGAGCGCAAGCACCGCCAGCAGGATGATCATGATGGCGATGATGCTCACCAGCGTCACGCCGCCCGCGAACGGCCCCACCTCCTCGCGCACCATCTGGCCGAGCGATTTTCCGCCGCGGCGTGTCGAGCAGAACAGGATCACCGAGTCGTGCACGGCCCCGCCGAGCGTCGCACCGATGAGCATCCAGAGCATGCCGGGCAGGTAGCCGAATTGCGCGGCGAGCACCGGGCCGACCAGCGGACCCGGCCCCGCGATGGCCGCGAAATGGTGGCCGAAGACGACCCAGCGGTTGGTCTTCACGAAATCCTTGCCGTCCTCGTGCACCACGGCCGGCGTGGCGCGGAGTTCGTCGAGCGTCAGGACCTTGGCCATCAGCCACGCGGAGTGGAAGCGGTAGGAGAGGGCGAACACGCAGGCGGCGGCCACGACCATCCAGAGGGCGTTGACCGGTTCGCCGCGCGACCAGGCGAGGACGCCGATCGAGACGGCGCCCAGCCCGGCGAGGCCGGACCAGGCAAGCGCGCGCAGCCAGCGGGGGGATTGGCTTTGCTGCATAAGCAGAAGGGGGAGGGGTTGCCGGAACCTATGGAGGAAGGCGTCAGAAGCTATCAAAAACTAGCGGGTTCGTGCCGGGCGCGGCGGCTTTGGGCTTTTCCCCGCGGTGCGCTCCGCCCATCGTCGCGGCCATGAGCGGTTACCTCCCCGATCCCACGCGTTACTCCCGGATGTCGTATGCCCGCTGCGGCCGGAGCGGCCTGAAGCTCCCGCACCTCTCGCTCGGTCTCTGGCATAACTTCGGCGGCGTCGACCCGCTCGAGAACCAGCGCGCCCTGCTGCGCCGCGCGTTCGATCTCGGCATCACCCATTTCGACCTCGCCAACAACTACGGCCCGCCCCCCGGCTCGGCCGAGGAGAACTTCGGCCGCCTGCTGCGCGACGACTTCGCCGCGCACCGCGACGAGCTCATCATCTCCACCAAGGCCGGTTACCAGATGTGGCCCGGCCCCTACGGCGAATGGGGCTCGCGCAAATACCTGCTCGCCTCGCTCGACCAGAGCCTCCGCCGCCTGGGCCTCGATTACGTCGACATTTTTTATTCGCACCGCTTCGACCCCGACACGCCGCTCGAGGAGACGATGGCCGCGCTGGCCGACGCCGTGCGCTCCGGCCGCGCACTCTACGCCGGCCTCTCCAGCTACGACGCCGACCAGACCCGCGCCGCCGCCGCGATCCTGCGCAGCCTCGGCGTGCCGCTGCTCATCCACCAGCCGATCTACAACATGCTCAACCGCTGGGTGGAGCCCGCGCTGCTCCCCGCGCTCGCCGAACTCGGCGTCGGTTGCATTCCGTTCTCGCCGCTCGCGCAGGGCCTGCTGACCAACCGCTATCTGCAGGGCATCCCGGCCGATTCGCGCGCCGGCCGGCCCACCGGCTTCCTCCGGCCCGAGGGCGTCACCGACGCCACGCTCGCCAAGGTCCGTGCGCTCGACGGCGTCGCCCGGCAGCGCGGCGCCACGCTCGCCCAGCTCGCCATGCTCTGGCTGCGCCGCCGCCCGGAGATCACCTCCGTGCTCATCGGCGCCAGCAAGGTCGCACAGCTCGACGACACCTATGCCGGCCTCGCGCAACCCCCGCTCTCCGCGGAGGAGCTCGGCCGCATCGAGGCCATCCTCGGCGGCGCCTGAGCCGACGAGTCATCCGAAAAACTCCGGACAACCAACCGCTGATTGACGCCAGGGCGTGTATTCAAAACCGGTTTGTCATCCTGAGCTAAGCGAAGGATCCACGGCATTGAAGGCCATATCGCGAGCGAAAGTATGGATTCTTCACTTCGTTCAGAATGACAGGTTGAGTTGATGGGTGGGGTTTGAAGACGCACCCTAATGCACGCTAATCGGCCAAGGGAAGCGGAGGCTCTTCGTTTGGTCCCTGCACCCGCCCAGCGAGGTTTCATGGATTTATCCTGCGGCAACTTCATCAGCGCCGGTTAGCGAAGATGAGCGGTTGGCCGGCTGCGGGATTGGGGCTTATTCCGCCTCGGCTTGGTTTGAAATGGAGCCGGGGCGCCCTCGCCTCCGGGGGCACAAGACCGGCCCGAGATCGGCTGGCTCCAGATGCTGGCGGTTTGATCAAACACCCCGGAACTTGCTCCAAGGGATGCCTTCGTACTGCTTTCGGAGATCCTTCGGACATCCTTGCTAGACGCTTCTGCGCCGGCGTCGGCGCGCGGCCATCAGCAGGTTGCGCCGGCCCGGGTGGCCGCCGGAGAAAATCCTTGCACGCCCGGAGGGGCGCCGTAGCTTGCCCGACTCCGTGCTGGGTCCCCATCGTCTAGCCCGGTCAGGACACCACCCTTTCACGGTGAGAACCGGGGTTCGAATCCCCGTGGGGACGCCATCTTAACTCCTTGGAGACAAGGAGTTCATTTTCTGCCGAAGCTCGGTTGCCAGTTGACATGGCAACCGATGCATGGAGCAAACCAAGTTCAACGTCAGCCGGTTCGAGAATCGAACCGGAACCGTCCCGTGGCGAGTCACGGGCTACCTTTACGGAATTCGCGTCCGGAAAAATTTCCCGACGCGTGAAGAAGCGGCGGCCGAGAAGGCCGCCTTGGAGATCAAGGCCATCCAGACGGCCAGTGGTCAGCGTGCGGCAGTCACGTCGCTGAGCGATGTTCAACTGCGTGAAGCCGAGTCGCTCTTCCACCTTGTTGCGGTGAAGGCGATGCGCATAGGGGCGTAGTCGGTGGCGCGGTGCGCGGACTGGGGTTGGGTCGTTTTCTGGCGGTCATTCTGCGGGATCTATTTTCCGCCCGCCGGGCCCGCCTCATTGACCGGAGCCCACCAACTGCACCGCATCGATCTCTTTCCAACCGGGACCGGCGGCAAGGTTCAGTGTGATCCTAACCTTCGCCACGAGATAACCCGTCTGCGGTACGCGGACGGCAAACCAGACGATCTCCCGCACGGCAGGAGTCTTGAAGGCATCAACGCCTTCCCACCAGACGTGCGAGGTGCCATCGGGCTCAATGGCTTCGATCTTCGTAATCGCGCCCGCCGCGTCGTTTTGCCGCACACGTATCTCGGTGGCGTGCGTCGGCTGGGCAAAGGTCACTTCAAGCCAGTCCGTGCCGCGGTCCTTGTTTTCGGAACACCACGCATCGGGGCTGTTGCCCGCCGTGAAAATGTTCGGAGCACCAGTTGCCTGCTGAGCCGAGTACTGCGTCCTGCCGTATTGCGTCCCCGCGATGGCTTTCGTGGCCCACAGGCCGGCCGGATCGGCGATGATTTTGGCATCGATGAGTTCGGCGGCCGGAACGACGGTTCCGTTCGGCCGTGCAGCGGAGCGGGCCGGAGTTGCCGCAGGAGTAGGCGCGTTCGGCCCCGGAACGGTGATCGTCGGCAAATCGCCGAACTTCAAAGCTTCGTTCCCCGGCAGCAGCAACACGCTGGAGGGCGGCCAGGTCCACCCCGGTGGATTGGCTGACGGCGGCGATTCCTGCCCGCGGGCTTGGTAGACGTGCGCCTGCGTCTCAACCAGCATCAGCGGCGGCGGGCCCGGAGCTTTGGGCGAAAGCATGCCCGCGGCCCGGTTGACACAAATCATCGCGGCCAGCGGATTGTCGCCGTTTAATGCCACAGCGGCACGCAGGCAGAGCAACTCGAAGTCGTCGGGGGTTTTCGCGAGCACCCCATCCAGCAGGCGTGCCGCCTCTTCGAAGGCGCCGGCCGAAAAGGCGATCTGGGCCCGCGCCAGCGTGCGCGCACTCACCCGCTCCGGCGCGGAGGAAAGGGCGATGATGCGCAAGGGCATCTCCTCCGAGACCACGGCACCCGACCATCCCGGGTTTCCCTTGAGCGAGAGGCGGGCGCGCACGACGTAGTCTCCCGCGGCAATGCCACGGGTCGAACTTTCGGCGAAAAGCCACAGACCGCCCGCAACGCGGCTGCGGTCCAGGATCGCCCGCGGAGACGCGGGGGTGCCAACCGGACTGGCCCGGGCGATGACCGCATTGCTTCCGGCGACTGACAGCTCAACCACGACCGCGTCCACCCAGGTGCCAGTGGCCGGCGCGAGTTCGACGGTGCCGGTGCCTGCATTCGGGGATTCCAGCCGCACCGCGACGCGGAGCGGCTCGCCTTGCTCCAATGAGTCGTCCACCAAGCCGCGCAGGGAAAGTGAAATTTCCGGGGCCGTCGCATCGGATGCGGCCCGAAGCAACGACGTCAGCAGGCACAGGATCACCACCGGATGGAAAAGCTGGAGGGGAAGTTTCATCATTTCACCTTGCGCGGCGGAATCGCGTCGTTGGGACAGATCTGACTAAAGCAGTCGCCCGCGTCGGCCGCCGCGTTGCCATAGCGGGATTGCGGCAGGCTGGGTGGATGGGGCGCATTGTTCCCCGTGCCCGTGCCGGAGTGGCAGATTTCCATGCCGATGCGCTCCGTGCCGGGCGTCACCAGATACAACGTCTTCTCCTTCGTATTCCTCGCCTCGTAGAATTTGGCGAAGTAGTACCGCATCACGCATTCCTGGTCGCCGGAGTGAACCCCGTGCTCTTGGCCGAGCATGCCCCGCATGCCGAAGGTCGCCCTCGTCAGTTGATCAATGTACTCGTCAACGAACGCCTTAAACGCCGGCGAGCCGGCCGGCTTATCATGAAAGGCACGGCCATAGAGGCTCTCAATCACCTCGCGCAGGCCCGAAGCCACCAGCCATTGCCGCGCCTGCACATACAGGGGATACGTCTTCGTCGCTATATCATGCCCGTTCTCTTCCCAGAGATTGACCACGGTGCCATCGCCAGATCGAAAGTGAGGACGCCCTATCTTGTTATCGGGTACATTGGGCGGGATGAATGACACGGAGTAACCGGTGGTGTCGTCCGGCCCATGATGCTCGACGCCCACCGAGTGCAGTAATTCGTGCGCGATGGCGCGATCATAGGCGAAGATCGTGTCCTGGGCCGGCAGGTTGAAAGGCTGGTTGAAGATACTCTCTGGATTACCCCGGGAGAGGATGCCGACGCCTTTGGTGATGCCGGGGCGTCCCGCGACGCCGGCCTTCGTCATGGGTGTGTCGGCGCCATTGTCTCCCAGCGCGGCGCGGGTGAACGTCTTCACCCATACCCCGTGCTGGTCCACCAGGTGCGGAGCGTCGCGGTGGTTGCCGTTCATCAGACGCGCGTCCTGCGACATCTCCCAGCGGCGCAGTTTCGAATGCACCCGCAGTTTCGAAAGCGTCTCGAACAGCGCGATGCCGGGCCGGCCGTCGAAACCAATCATGTTCAACACGAAAAAGTCCTTCTGCTTCGGATCGCCCTCGAGGTGGTTCCCATGTTCCACCCAGCCGCGGTATTCCTCGTAGAGCGTGTAGCCGTCGCCGTTGTCCTTCTGGCCCTCGACCTTCTCGTTGTCATCGTCGTCGGCGAGTTTCTCGACGTCGTGCGCCTTGCGCCAGCTGTTGGCGATCCAGCCCGGACTCTTCATCTTCGGCAGACGCGGGGTCTCGCCGATGTCTTTCATCACGCCCTCGATCTCGCGGCCGTCATTCAGCCGGCACACGGCGCGGAGCGAGGCCCGGCCGCCGAAGTCGTAGCTGTCGATCCTCACGTCGGCGTAAGGCTGCCCCTCGTCGTTCCGAGTCGGATCGGTGACTTCCAGTTTTTGGTCCGAATTGCTCAGGGTGCCGCCCGCCACCGCGGCCAGGCGCAGATCGTAGTCCGTGTCCTTGGCGTTGAGCGGCCAGTTCAGGCACACGCCGGGTTCGCGCGAAGCGTCGAGGAGCTCGAAGCGGATGCTCTTCACCCGGGGAATGAACGTTCCCTGTCCCGCCTTCGGCTTGAGCGTGGCGCGCGCCGTGAGGTTGTTGCCGGGCTCGGCCGGCTTTTTGATATTCCCCTCCGGCCGCCACTCATCGTAACCGGGGACAGTGATGACCAATTCAACCGGAGGCAGGGAAATATCGATCTGCCAGGAGACTTCGAGGGCGAGGTCCCACGAACCATCCCAGCCCGCCGGTTTCGGGACCGGGATCCGGGTGGTGCCGATCAGTTCGTTCGCCTCGCCCGCCAGGGGCTGGCCTTTCACTTCGGCGACGATCTGATAATTGCTGTAGCCGAGATTCATCTGGCCCGGTCCCATATCCAGAGGCACGTTGGCCTCGGACTCTGAATGGATGTCGTGACCCTCTTCCGTATGATCACGGACCAGGGTCTGGTGGACGGCCTCCATTGTCGTGGCCATGTCGGGCATCAGCGTGAACTGAAGGTCGTAAAGTTTTTCCTCCGGGCGGATTTTGACGAAGGCGTTGACGAGATTCCCCCCGAACACTTTCTGACCCTTGTAGGCCTCGGTCCCGTGGCCGCTGCTCGCCCGGGTCTCCCCATGCGCCGTCCCGGATTCACTCGACGTCATCGTCTCGGAAATCCGGCCGGTGATTTCCACCTGATCGCCCCGCGGAAACCACGTGACCAACAGTGGCGGCGTGGCCTTGGTCAATTTTTCAGCATCGCCGGCCAGCACGGCGGCCTGCATGGCCTCCATCTGCTTCAGCTGGGCTGCTTCCGACTGGCCGGTCGGAATATCGTACGCTTCGGTGGGCCGGACTTCGATCCGGCCGCTAAATAGATCATTCACTTCCAGGCTGGTTTCGCTGTGGCTGTAGGCATCCTGCGAAGACTTGGTGGCGCTCCCGCGGTAACCGATCTGGAAAGTGAGGTAGTGCTTCTTGGGTCCGTCATCGTCATGCTTGGAACTGTCGGCCCCCGAATGATCCTGCCCGTGGGAATACGGCACCGCGAGCCCGAGGGCAGCAAGAAACACGACGGCACTGCGCATGAAGAGGCCGGATCGCACGGCGGCTAGGCAAGTTGATCGGCGCCGGGGCGTCGATGGTATTCGGGGCCGGGTATGAATCGAGGGCATCGGTAACACACTGTCCGGGGACATGGGTTACACTTTCAGGCTCTGGCCTGGGACCAAGTAACCGCCATGGAACAGCAGCGACGATTCGTCAGTCTCGCGGCCACGGGCCGCTTCACGTTAACGGAGTTGTGCGCGGATTTTCACGTCTAGCGGGTCGCCGGCAGCGCCCAGTCGAGGAAGCCGGGCAGGGCTTGCGCCCAGGTGGTCTCGTGGTGTTTGCCGCCGGGAATCTCGGTGTAATGCAGGTTGGCTCCGCGCCGGAAGCCGCGCAGCACGAGCGCGTCGACCAGCTCGGTGGTGTCCTGCACGGCATCGATCACGCCGTTGCCGTCGCGGTCGTCCTTTTCTTCCGCGGTGCCGATCGCGAACCACAGGCGCACAGGTGGCGGCACCGGTGTTTCGCGCACGCGCCGGTGGGCGAGGCGCGAGGTCTGTTGCGCGGCCGGCGAGGAGTTGTCGCCCCGCCACCAGAACGAGCCGGAAAAAATCCCGGCGAAACCGAAGACGTCGGGGTGGCGCCACGCGAGGTCGAACGCCGCGAGCCCGCCGAGCGACGCGCCGAAGACGCCCGTGCGCGCCGGGTCGGCCGTCACGCCGTAGCGGGCGCGCACTGCGGGCAGTACGCTCGCGATGACGAAGCGCTGGAACTCCGCCGCCTTGCCGCCGCGGCCCGCGTAGTCGGGCAGTCCCGCGAGGCCGTATTCGTCGAGCCGGCCGTCGCCCGCGGTGATCGCGACGACGAGCGGGGGCACCACCGCACCTTTGGCGGCGAGGGCCGCGAGCGTTTCCTCCAACCGCCATTCCTTCATCATCTGTCCGTCGAGGGCGATGAGGACGGGCGTGGACGGCGTCACGCCGCCCGGCGGCAGATAGACGCGCACCTCGCGCGGCGGCAGATCCCCGAAGGTCAGTCCGGGCAGCACTTCGCTGGAAGCGCCAAAAATAGCGACGCCCGGGAGCGCGAGCAGCCGAACGAACCAGAGCGCGAGAAAACGGCAGGCGGGCATGCTTCGATTTGGCGCGCCTTCCGCGCCGAGGCAAGCCGCGCGCGGGGATAGAACGTCGGGGCGTTCCGCCTTCGCCGAGGCGGCGGCGGATAAGAAAGCCCCTCCCGCAATATTGGCCGCAGCGAGGGCGTCGCGGCGAGGTAAGATAATTCGCTTCGTTGGCGTGTTGAATCGGGCGCAAGGAGCCGACCGCACGATCCATGGCAGCCTGATCGCGGCTCAGCGGGAGCTGAGCCCTCCAGCCAAGCGCGGCAGTCGCGGCTCGCCACCAGATCGATCCCCGCGGTCCGGGCCGTCGCAAACGAACCGCCTCTTGGCCGCGGCGGAAGCGCCGCGGCTCCAGGGATGGGTCAGCGACCGGCGCGACGCGCGCGGGCCGACTCAATGATCCTTCAAGACCTCGTCAGCGGGTTTGACGGTGTTCTTCTCATGCGCGGCGGCGTTGTCCTTGGCCTTCTGCACGGCCTTGCCGTAAGTGGTCTGCGGTGGATTGGCGGGCTTGGTTTCCACCGGCTTGCTCTCGCGCGGTTTTTCCTCGGCCGGCTTGGCGGCCGAAACCGGAGCGGCGGGAGCGGACGCGGCGGCGGTCTCCTCCAGTTTGCTCGCCGGGATTTTGCCAGTGAGGTTGTGATACTTGATGACGACCTGGGTGCCGTCGCGCGCGACGAGCTCGACCACGGTGCCCGCCTTGAGTGAAACGATGTTGCGGTCCGCCTTGAGCAGGGCCGGCTGCTTCAGGGTGACTTCCTCGGCCAGCAGCGAAGCGGTGAGGGCCAGCAGAATCAGTGGGAGGCGTTTCATGATGACGGCAGAATAGCCGCGCGCGCTGCGGGCCGGAACCGCAAAGTTTGGTGAAAATCCCGTGACGCCCAGCCGCCGCCCGGCGCGCGATTTTTCCCGGAAGCGGGACAATCGGCGCGTGGTGCGCGCACGGTGACGTAAGAAAATGAAGTTTCATGTAACTCGGGCGGCACCGGAGTGTTTTCCCCGCCAGCCCCGGAAAATTTCCGGAGCCACAAACCAATCCAAGTCCAACCACGAAACCTCCGCGGCCAACGCGGAATCTCTCCCATGAAATCCATCAAGCTCATCGTCGGAGCCGCCTTGCTCGGCGGGCTCCTCGCCGCCCCGACCTTCGCCGCCACGAACCTCGATCGCTACGTCGACCACTACAAGGTCGTGCGGACGGACGTGCCGCTGCCGGCCAAGGTGGTGAATCCCACGGACCTGCCGGCGCGCTACATCGGCGCCGTCGTGAATGTCACGCTCACGGTCGATGCGACCGGCCAGCCGCGCGACATCGCGCTGGAGTCGCCCGACGCCGAACTCGCCAACCTGCTCGTGCCGGTCGTCGCGCAATGGCGTTTCACGCCCGCGCAGAAGGACGGCGTGCCGGTGGCGAAGCGCATCCTGCTGCCGCTCGCGCTCGGCTCGAAGTACCAAAACCCCTCGCTGCGCTGAGCGCGGCGTCGGGTGCGCGGAAGCCCGCGCGCGAACGAAACGGCTTTCGGCCGCGGCAAGGGCGCCGCGGCTTCAGGGCTGAAGTCCGCGCTTACGGGGCAACCCCGGCCGGCGTCCGCGCCGGGCGCGGGATCTCGATGCGGATGCGCGTGCCGGCGCCCAGCTCCGAGCGGATCCAAAACCGCCCGCCGAACTGCTTCGTCACGAGGAAGGCCTTGGTGAGACCGAAGCCGCCGCCCATCGTACGCACCTCACCCACGTTGCTGCCACGCTTGCCGTAGTGCACGACGGTCTGCAGCTCGCCGGGCGGGATGCCGCGCCCCGTATCCTGCACGGTGAATTTCAATTGGTCCGCCGTCTCGTAGAGGCCGGCGCTGATCGTGCCGCCGAGCGGCGTGTACTTGCGGGCGTTGGCCATGAGATCGCGCATCACGTCCTTGAAGACGGGCGGCAGCGCGATGGTGCGCTGATCCTGGCTCTCGATGACAAAATCGACATAATAATCCGCCGGTTCCTGCCGGGCGAGGTTGTAGATGATGCGGTAGCGACCGTGGCTGTTCTTCTCGATGGCGGCGAACACGGCGCGAAATTCCGCGCGCAACTCGTCGATGGGCACATCCACCCAACGGCCGGGAGCCTGTGCCCGGGCCAGAATTTCCCGGGCGCGCACCAGAAAGATGTCAAAGACCGAGCGGATGTTCGCGAGCGAGTCCTGCACCTCGGGGGTGTGGGCTTTGCTCGGGTTGCAGGTCAGCACATGCGTGATCATCCGGTCGATCGCCGCGATGGTCTCCGGCAACTCCGCCGCGTGGCGCAGGCTCGCGGCCGGATCAACCAGATCGGCCTGGATGTGCTCGCACAGGGTGAGTGCGGGCCGCAGCAGTTCCGCGTCGTTGGCGAGAGTCAGCCCGAGCACGACGAGTTCTCCGTGCAGCACGTTGAGCACGTTGAGGACCGAGTGAAGGTTCAGCAGCGAGGTCTCGCCGGGGCTGAGCGGGGGGATGTCGGTGATCTCTACTTCCAGATGGGGCACAAAAAAACTCTACGCGCCGCCCCGGTGGTAGCCACCTCAAAAGCTCCACCGCAGCACGCGGCGCGGCCGCCGCTCACCCGACCGGCGCGCTCCCTCTCGACGAGGACGAGCGCAGAGGCGCGGTCGGCGGAGGCGCGTGCATTCACAGTGGGTCCGATGCCCCGGAGCTGGCTCCGGTTTGGTTGCGGTGTAGGAGCCTGCAAGCAGGCTCCTGCAACTATGAAAGCAAGAGGCGGGC
Organism: Opitutia bacterium; assembly: GCA_016187925.1. Taxonomy (GTDB): domain Bacteria; phylum Verrucomicrobiota; class Verrucomicrobiia; order Opitutales; family Opitutaceae; genus Didemnitutus. The sequence goes on from JACPIS010000039.1 coordinate 170,893, forward strand.
AAGTTGAGATGGCGCTGGCTTGATTCAACGCCCCAGGGCTTGCTCCGGTGATCTTCGTGCGGGAAAAACGTTTTCGCGCGAAAGAGTCGGCCGGGCCAAGGCGACCCACACCGGAGCAATGCGTGGGGGTTAATCCCTTGTCTCGCGGTGTGAATCCCCTGCGCGAACCGTAACGGAATTATCAAAACCGGCCGCCGGGCGGCAGGACGCTTAGGTGGCGGATGGGCGGGCCGTTTATGCGGGCATGCGCTACCTCACCCTTTTCCTTCTGCTGGTGGTTGCAGTGTCCGGAGCCACCGACCCGAGACTCAGCGGGCTGGCCGATGTCGCCGTGGGCTCCGCCGCGGTGGATGGGAAGCTGCTCTACGTGCTGGGCGGCGTGGACGACGGGCGCATCCAGCAGCGGCTGGCGCAGACCATTTCGCGGTCCGCTTTGCCGCTGGGGAGCGAGGATCTCCGCTGGGACCGCGGCGTCATCGACGTGAAGGTCGACGGCTACCGCGCCTCCGCACGGCAGTACATTTACCTCGTCACGGTTTCCCTCAAGCGCCTCGTGCGCGCGCCGGGCACTGCGGAAGGATTTCTCTCCACGGTCGACACCCGCACGATCTACGGCATGGCGTCGCCCTCCGGGCTGGCGGTGCAGGTGATGGTGGCAGTGGAGGAGCAGACGGAGGATCTACTCGGGCAGGTGCGGCTGGCCCAGGTGGACAAATCCCGGGTGGGGCCGGCGGCGCGGTCCCTCGTTGCGCTGGCGGCGCCCCGGCGGTGAGGGCGGAGGCAAGGTGGTTTCCCGCCCGCTGCGCGTTTCTGTTTTTGACGCGCGGGCGGCGGCGCGTTCCTCTGGCGGGATGAATTTCGCCGAAATCGCCGCCGCGCTGCCGAAGACCGCGGTCACCACCATCGAGGGGCTGCCGTTCCCGAAGATCGCCTCGGGCAAGGTGCGGGAGATCTTCGACCTCGGTGACGCGCTGCTGCTCGTGGCGACGGACCGGCTCTCGGCCTTCGACGTCATCCTGCCCGACGGCATCCCGGGCAAGGGCGCCATCCTCACGCAGATGAGCCTGTGGTGGTTTCGCCAGACCGAGCACCTCATCCAGAACCACCTGCTGCCCGACCAGGAACGCGAGTTCGCCCGGCGCGGCATCGGCAGCCGCGACCTGCGGCTGCGCAGCATGATCGTGCGGAAGCTCAAGCCGCTCGCCATCGAGTGCGTCGCGCGCGGCTACCTCATCGGCAGTGGCTGGAATTCCTATCAAAAGACCGGCGAGGTCTGCGGCATCCGGCTGCCCGCCGGGTTGCGGCAGGCCGACCGGTTGCCCGCGCCCATTTTCACGCCCACCACCAAGGCGCCCAAGGGCCAGCACGACGCGCCGATCGACGACGCGCAGGGCGCGGCCATCGTCGGCACGGAACTCTACACGCAGGTCAAGGCGACGAGCCTCGCGCTCTACGCGTTCGGCCACGACCGCGCGCGGCAGGCGGGCATGATCCTCGCCGACACGAAATTCGAGTTTGGCACCGACGCGGCCGGGAAGCTGTTCCTCATCGACGAGGTGCTGACGCCCGACTCCTCGCGTTACTGGCCGGCGGCCGAATACCGGCCGGACTGCTCGCCGCCGAGCTACGACAAACAGTTCGTGCGCGACCACCTGCTCTCGCTCAAGTGGGACCAGAAACCGCCCGGCCCGCGCCTGCCGGCCGAGGTCATCGCCCACACGCAGGAAAAATACCTCGCGGCGCTGCGCAATCTGCTTACAGGTTCCGGCGTATGAACCGCGCGCTCGTCCTTGTTGCGCTGGCCTGCCTGGCCGCCACATCCGCCGAGGCGCGGCTGGGCGAGACCTTGGAGAAGCTCAAGGAGCGCTATGGAAAACCGCAGACGCAGCTGAAGAAGGAGTCGGCGACATGGTTCTTCGACACCGACGACGAGAAGCAGTTGGTTTTCACGGCGACGTTCAACGACAAGGGCCTCGTGATCGCCGAGGGGCTGAAACCCGTGCGGTACGCGCGCCTCACCCGGGAATCGGTGCAGGCCTTCATCGACCTGCAGGTCCAGCCGTTCGCCGGCTCCAAGACCCTGCGCTCGATGAAGCCGGGCGAGCAATACACCTTTGCCGGGAAGGCCTACACCTGCGCCGCCACCGAACTCGTGATCGTGGACGATGCCAACGGCATCCTCATCGTCTGGAACAACGGCGCGGATCCCTTCGTTCTGGCAGTCACCCCGCAGATGCTGCACTGAGCGCACCGGCTCACAGCCGGTTGGCCTTCAGCTCCCGCAGCGGGTAGTGCGTGCCGCGCCATGTGATGCCGCGCTGCATGATCGTCACGGACATCGAGCGCAGCAGGATGTAGTCGAACACCACGAGCCCGACAGGGAAGAAGAGCCCGTGCCACGGGCGGCCGCCGTCGAAGCGCTGGTTGTCGGCCGCGACGAGCAGCATCACGAGCACGGCGGCGCAGTCCAGCTGCCACGCGAGGCCGTGGGTGAAAAACAGCGCAGCCACCGGGCCGAGGAAAAACACGGTGTGCAGCAGCACGGCGAGCAGCACCAGCCCCGCGCGGTAGTCCGCGCCGGCGAAGGCGTTTTTCGTGAGGCCGCGGACCAGCCCGCCGACGGAGGCGTACCACTCGACGGTGATGACGCCCGCTCCGAGCACCATCTCGCTGAATCCGCCCGACTTCATGAGCTTGCCCAGCTTCAGATCGTCGTCGGGGCGCAGGCGCAACGGCTCGTGGCCGCCGAGCTTCCGGTAGGTCGAGGCGCGCACGAGGTTGAAGGCGCCGACCCCGCCGTGGCAGCGGCTGCGTGGATCGGGGATGCACCACGGGCGGACGAACAGGGCGAAGAGCAGGCTGAACGCGCCGACGCAGATGCCGAGCAGCGCGCCGCGCTCATGTAGTTGTGGCACGGCGGAGAGATGGTCGAGTTGCTGTGCGCGGGCGTGGGCGACGGCGCGCCGCAGCGCGTCGGCCCGGAAATGAATATCGGCGTCGGTGAACAGGATCCATTCGCCCGTGGACTGCGCAGCGCCGTGGTGCAGGGCGTGGTTCTTGCCGATCCAGCCCGGCGGCAGTTCGCGGATGTGGTCGACGCGCAGGCGCGGATCGGCGGCGGCGAGCCGGTCGAGCACGGCGCCCGTGTCGTCCTCGGAGCGGTCGTCGACCGCGATGAGTTCGAGGTCGGGATAGTCGAGCGCGAGCATCGTGGGCACGGCGGCGCCGACGGTGCGGCCCTCGTTGCGCGCGGCGAAGACCACGGAGACGCGCGGCCAGCGCGCCGACTCGGGCGGAGTCAGCCGCGCGAGGGATTTCATCCGGCGGTTGCCGCGCATCACTTCCCAGGCGGCGCCCAGCCAGAGCGCGAGGGTCAGGGCGGCGAAGACGAGGGAGGACATGCGGCGAAAACAGGCGGGGTGAAACGGCGGTTGGCCGCGAGACTCCGCAGAAAGTCCGCCGGGGTCAACTCGCTCCGCCAAACGGCGCAGCTCAGGCCGAGACCTGTTCCTCCGTGGCGGGAGCCGCGGGCAGGCGGGCGATGAGCACCTTGTCCACGCGCTGGCGGTCCATGTCCATCACCTCGAAGCGCCAGCCGGACCAGTCGAAATAATCGCCGGCGGCCGGGATGCGGCCGAAGTGCGTGACGATGAAGCCGCCGAGCGTCTGGTAGTCGGCCTCCTCCTCGCCGGGCAGCGCCTTGAGGCTGAGCAGGGTCTTGATCTCGCCGGCGGCCATGGTGGCGTCGACGAGCCACGAGCCGTCCTCGCGGCGCTTGGCCTCGGGTTGCGCGCGGCGCATCTGGTCGGGCAGGTCGCCGACGATGGCCTCGAGGATGTCGATGAGCGTGACCATGCCCTGGATGCTGCCGAACTCGTCGGCGACGAGCGCGACGTGCTTGCCGGATTTCTTGAAGGTCTCGAGCACCTGGATCGCCGTGGCGGTCTCGGGCATGATCTGCGGCGGCGTGATGAGGTTGCGCAGTGTCGTGGGCAGGCTGAAGGCGGCGTTGGCCCACAGGGCCTTGATGCTGACCATGCCGAGCACGTTGTCGCGGTGCTGGTGGTAGACGGGGAAATGCGAGTGGCCGCTCGCGACGATCTTGCGCCAGTTGACCTCGTCGGGATCGTCGACATTGAGCCAGACCATCTTCGGGCGCGGGGTCATGAGCGCGGTGACGGAGCACTGGTCGAGCGCCATGACGCTGCGGACCATCTCCTTCTCGGCCTTGTGGAAGACGCCGGCGGTCAGGCCCTGCTCGATGAGGCTGGCGACCTCCTCCTCGGAAACGGGCGTAGGCTTGTTCGAGCCGGCCCCGAAGAGCCGCGCCAGCCCCTCGGTGCACGTGCTCAGGATCCAGACGAACGGCGCGGCCAGCCGCGAGAGCACCAGCATCGGACGGGCGAGGGCGAGGGCCCAGCGCTCGGGATGGGCCAGCGCGAGGCGCTTTGGCACGAGTTCGCCGACGACGATGGTGACGAAGGTGATGCCGAGCACGACGGCGGCGAAGCTGACGAGCTTGGTGTAGTCGGCGTATTGCGGGTAGCGGAACAGCAGCCAGTGGTTCAGGTGCCGGGCGACCGCCGCGCCGCCGTAGGCGCCGGTGAACACGCCGCTCAGCGTCACGCCGAACTGCACCGTGGAGAGGAACCGCGTGGGGTTCTCCGCCAGCTCGTGTGCGAGCCGGGCGCGTTCCGAGCCGCCGTCGGCCAGCTGCTTGAGCTTGGATTTGCGGGCGGACACGAGCGCGATCTCGGCCATGGCGAACAGGCCGTTCAGGATCACCAGCAGGGTGATGACCAGCAACTCGGTGGAAACTTCGCTCATCATGGGACGGGCGGCGGACGCTAGGTGGAGCGGCACGGCCGGCAACTACTTTACCCTGACGCCCCGGGCAAACCAGCGTAAATTATCCGCGCAAACGCCTGCGGGCCAGCCGGGTGCGTCTCAGTTGCGCACCTCGTCCGGCGTGCCGAAAACCTGCGCCTTCTTATCGTCGAACTCGCCTTCCCAGCGCGCGACCACAACGGATGCGAGGCAGTTGCCCAGCACGTTCACCGACGTGCGCGCCATGTCCATCAGCGCATCGACGCCGAGGATCATCGCGGCGCCCTCGAGCGGGAGGCCGAAGGATTGCAGCGCGGCGATGAGGATGACGAGCGAGGCGCGCGGCACCGCCGCCACGCCCTTCGAGGTGATCATGAGCGTGATCATCATCATCAACTGCTGGGCGATTCCGAAATGGATGCCACTGGTCGTCTCCGCTGCCTGCGCGACGAACACCGAGGCGACCGCAAGGTGCAGCGTGGAGCCGTCGAGATTGAACGTGTAGCCGGCCGGCAGCACGAAGCCCACGGTGCCGCGCGGCACGCCCACGCGCTCCATGTTTTCAAACGCCTTGGGCAGGGCCGCCTCGCTGTTGGCCGTGGCGAACGCCAGCGTGAACGGCTCGCGCACCGCGCGGACGAACGGCTTCAGCGGCACCTTGGTGATCCAGATGACCGTGCCGAGCACCAACACCACGAACACCACCAGCGCGCCGTAGAGCGTGAGCACGAGCTTGCCCAGGCTCAGCAGCACGTCGAGGCCCTGGTGGCCGACCGTCACCGCCATCGCCGCGCCCACGCCGAGCGGCGCGAGCTTCATGATGATGCCGGCGAACTTGAACATCACGTGCGTGAGCGCCTCGCACCACTGCAGGATCGGCTTGCCCGCCTCGCCCGCGGCGATGACCGCCATCGCAAAAATCACCGAGAAGCACACGATCTGGAGCACGTCGCCCCGCGCCATCGCGTCGATCACACTGACGGGGAAGGTGTGGAGGATCGTCTCGATGAGCGTGAGCGGCTTCGTGCTCGCCGCCGCGCCGAGCGTGCCCGCGCTGCCGCTGACGAGGTGCACGCCCGCGCCGGGCTGGAACACATTCACCATCAGCAGGCCGATCGCCAGCGCGAAGGTGGTGACGATTTCAAAGTACAGCAGCGACTTCGCGCCCATGCGGCCCACGCGCTTGAGGTCGCCCGTGCCGGCGATGCCCTGCACGATACTGGCGAACACCAGCGGCGCGATCATGGCCTTGATCAGGTGGAGGAAGATGTCGCGGAAGAGCGCCATCCACTTGTCCCAACCCGTGCGCGCCTCGACGGGCAGCGTGCTCATCCACCAGCCGACAAGGGTGCCGGCGACGAGGCCGATCATGATCTGCTGGGTGAGGGAGAACTGATACCATTTCCGCGGCGCGGCGGGTGCGTGAGAGGCGGCCATAAAAGGGTGCGCGCACTCTACGGCGGAGTAGTGGCTTGGCGAGTTTAACCTGAGCACCGTTGGTAACAGGACGGAAAGACCGGCGCCCGGATCGCGGCGGATGCAGGCCTACAATTGCAGTTGAGCAGGGCCACCGGGCTTCCCACGCTACCGCGTGGTAAAGTGAAGCTTTGCTGACGCTGTTTGGGCACCACAAGTTGTCGCGTTTCCGTGTTAAAACGGACATTTTGTAGGGGGTTGGACACCACAAGATGTCGCAGATTCCGGTTTTAAAGTATGTCGTGTCGCACTTTTCATGACCATCGAATCCGGAGCGGCGATGAAAACTGAGACACGACTTATCAGCGCATCGGAAACTACGACATCTCGTACCGTTCTACAATCTGCAGAATTGCGCAGACGGTGGAGATTAGTCGCGATAGGCGGATGAAGCGGCAATCCCGTGAGCAGACCAAACGACGAACAAATTATTTAAAGCGCCACACGACCAAAAAAGTGATGCGCCGGCCGTTGAAATTGTCGGCGGAGGAACTGGCACTGCATCATTCCTTCGAAGCCCCCCGAAACACGCGCAGGCTCGAATTGCTCCAGAATGCACTGCTGCTAGATATAATCTGCCGCATCGGATACCTGAAAAAACTGCCGAATATCGATGAGTCGTTGTATCGGGCAGGAATCGATGCGTTGGAGTCGGACACCTACCTCATCCAGTGGATGTGTGAACCAGTGCCATCCTTAGGCGGAAAGCGTCCGATTGAAGTCGCTGAGACCGAAGAGGGCAGAAGGGAGATTCGCAAAGCGCTGCACAGGATCTCACATGGAGTTTCTTGAGCCCGCCCATCACGCGCGTACGGACAGGCTGCTCGTTTTTGCTGGGTTACCTACGGCCTTTGCAGGTTATGACTTCCGATCGACCGTAACGATTTCTTGATAGCCATCCCGACCATGTGCTTGCCCGAATAGAGGGCTCGTGACATGATCTGTATGATTGCTCCGGTGGTAAGTGTCACGGCCACAGGCACCCAAAGGCATCTGGAAAGTTCCGGTATTTGCTTTTTAGCAAATCCATTTGCTAAAAAGCAAATAAGTCAGCGCCGGCGCATTCCCTCTTTTGTTTCCGATCCCATAAGAAAGGGATTTCGTGGCACATACCTAAGGAGAAAACGGTAGCGTCCAGATGTGCGTCTCGTCATCTGTGAATTAGAAGCTCAATTCGGTCTGAAGGTGCTCGATCACTTTTTTCGCGCTGGGTCGAATGTTCGGGAGCCGTGAATTCCACGCAAGGACCAGACTGCGGCTCAGGCCGGTCAGGGCGTCGGCTGGGAACTCCACGAAGGTGCCGGGTTCGAGATCCTTGAGGGCAAGGGCGGGGAGCACCGCACCGAACCCACCCGACTGGACCGCGGCCAGGGCCTGAGGAAACGATTGGCAGACAAGCGTTGGACGGAGATCGGTCTTCAGCGCTTTCGCCACGTCGCGCAGCTTCTGGGTGAACTGGCCATCGCTGGTGTGAGCGGCAAACGGCAGCAGGCTGAAGAGATCGCGAAGGGTGGGATGGCTGCGCGTTGCAACGAGGGTCTTAGGCACGACCGCCGTGAAACTCAGCACCCCGAGCGCTGCCGACTTGAGTGGAGCCATCAGGGCATCCTTGCGGATCACGCCGAAATCCACCCGCCCTTCCTTCAACTGCTGGACGATCTCATTCGTGCGCAGATTGCAGGTCGCGAAGCGAACGGCGGGCGCCTTCCGCAGGATAGTGCCAAGCCGCGGAATCACGAGCCAATGGATCAGGCTGTCGCCGGCGGCGATGGTGTAGTCGACAGTTTCTGAACGGCACGTCGCCCTGAAGTCTTGCAGGGAGTGGAGTTGAGCTCTGACCAGCTCGGCCAGCTCAATACCTTGTGCCGTCAACTTGAGCTGACGACCCTGGCGACGGGCAACCTCGGTGCCGAAGAATTCAGACAGCTCGCGGAGCTGACGGCTGTATTGACTCTGCCGGACCGGGTCCCCTGGTGCGGCTTTGGCAATTCCACCGGCATCGTGAACTTCGACTAGCACACGTAAGCGATCAAACGAGAGTCCTCGCTCGGAGAAGAGGTTATCATACATGACTAACCAGTCACATATTATGCGTGATCAGCTATGGCAAGTCTGCGCTGCTCTGGTATGATCTGGGGAATCAACCATAGACCGACCGAAAGAAATCCAGGAAAAACATAACAACCCCCTTGATTTTCCCCGCCGATCTTCCGTTGTAACCTGTAGAACACCTTAACGTCTCCCACCTGCCATGAAACCCACATTATCCATACTAGCACCGGCCCTCCGTAGAACGGAGAGGCATTGGTCGTATGCGACCATGTGTGCCCGAGTGACCGCACGGTCACTTACCAATTCGGGTAGTTTTCAACCCGAACCGCAAAGTCCAGGAAGTGGAATGACCTGACGCTACCGAATAGCTGTAGCCTCTTGCCGCCCACTTCCGCCCGGAAGTGGGTTTTTTCATGCGTGAACGGCCGCTTCCGGGAATCGAGACATTCTCAATTTCCATATACCGTAAGCGGCTTCAACGCTGAGCCCAGTCAATCAGCCAACGTCCGCATCAAATCCCGCGGGCGCCCAAACCATGCCGACATCGTCGGCACGAGAGGGGCGACGGTGTGTGTTCTTTTTTGCGAAACGCAGGACCGCTCTTACGCGGTTCTGCTCAAAGCGTGCGGTGCGCCCTCGATGGGCGTTAAACGGCCAGGCCGGCCGCACGCTTCAATTTTTCCGCCTTGTCGTCTAAGATGAGAGGATGCCGGTCTTTCAAGCCGGTGATGCGGGTGCGAATCCCGTCGAGGCGGCCATTTCCTATAGGAAACGCCGGTTGTTGATCCGAAACCGGAGTTCGTTTCTGCCCCATCGGATCTTTACTGGAGCTTGCCGGCAGCCCGAGCCGGCAGGGGCTAATTTGCGCGCGTGGCGTAGGAGCAACGCGGCGGTCTGCCAGTCCGCAGTCCCGGGTGCGATTCCCGGCGCGCGCACCATGGAGCTGTGGTGTCAACAGTCAGCACAGCGGACTTTTAATCCGTAGAGTGCGGGTGCAACTCCCGCCGGCTCCACCATTTTGCCACCAGTCAGTCATCGAGGGCGGTCGCAGGAGAAATCTTCCTGCGCCGAGCGACCTGGAACTGCTGGCGGTGGCTTTCGCGCGTTGGGAGAGGAGTCATCCGGCAGTCCGCAAAACTGTCCCACGTCGGTGCAAATCCGGCACGCGCGTCCATTTTCAATTGGGGCTGTGATGATAATAGCAGCATGCCGCGCCCGCAACGCGGATGAGACGGAGCGTAACCGTCCAGCTCCACCAATTTTGCCCGGGAGGTGTTGATAGATGCACGACTGCCTTCCAAGCAGACGGAGCCGGCGCGATACCGGCCCCGGGCACCACAGGCCCTAGATGTCCAAGCGGACGGGTTGGTCTCCAAATCCGACCGGGAGGGTGCGAGTCCCTCAGGGCCTGCCAATTTAACGGAGGTTAGGCCGATCTAGTGATGGCGCGTGGCCGAAGACCACGAGAGCGCGGCGCGAAACCGCGAGCCTCCACCATTTCATAGCAGGAAGCGGACAGTTCCGCCTCCGGTCTCATAAGCCGGTTCTTTCCGTGCAACTCGGAATCCTGCTCCCACTTTCATCGGAGCGTAGCGTAGTAGCTAACGCGCTCGGCTTGGGACCGAGAGATCGCAGGTGCAACTCCTGTCGCTCCGACCATTTTTGTCAGGTGTGTGGCCCAGTTAGCGGGGCACCGGTCTGTGACGCCGGGGAAATGGGTGCAAATCCCATCCACCTGACCACTTTTGCTCGTGGAGATGAAGGAGTCGAATCAGCCCTCTGTCGAAGGGAAGTCAGTCGGTGCGAGTCCGATCACGAGCGCCATTTTGGGCGGGTCGTCCAACAGTCAGGACCCCTCTCCTACACAGAGGAGATCACGGTGCGAATCCGTGCCCGCCCACCATTGTCAGGTAGCTCAATAGTCGAGCGGCCGATTGTTAATCGGTAAGATGCAGGTGCGAGTCCTGCCCTGACAGCCAATTTCGTCGGCGAGTAAGCCAGTGACTATGCCTGCCCGACATGCAGGAGGGCCGGGTGCGACTCCCGGGCCGACGACCATTTATTGCGGTGTCGTCTAACAGCAGGACAACGGGTTTTGAACCCGTGAATGGAGGTGCGAGTCCTCCTGCCGCAGCCAAACGGGGCCTGGGACTGCCTAGCGTGGTCGTCTCCCTGGCAGGGAGAAATTCAGGCGGGTGCGACTCCCGCAGGCTCCACCACTTTCATGGGTCGCAAGCATTAACAGTGATGCCGCCGGTTCTTACCCGGCAGAACCCGGAGCGTTACCGGGGCGGCCCACCATTTGGCTCAGTGGCGCAGCAGTCAGCGCAGCTCCCTCATAAGGAGAAGGTCGCGGGTGCGAATCCCGCCTGAGCCCCCATTTTCGAGGCGTGGCAGAGCAGCAATTGCAGCGCGCTGTAAACGCGCCGCCCTCACGGGCTGCGGAGGTGCAAGTCCTTCCGCCTCGACCAGTTTTATTCCGGCAAAGCGTAGGTAGCGACGTATCCCAGTGGTATTGGGAAGAGCGGAGCGCAACTCTCCGTGCCGGATCCATTTTGTGCGGACGTGGCGGAACTAGCAGACGCGCCGGCCCGAGAAGCCGTCGGGCGCAAGCCCGTGAGGGTGCAACTCCCTCCGCCCGCACCACTTTTATCGCGGCGTGGTTGGAACAGCAGACACGGCGGGCTTAAACCCCGTTGGACCTTCCGGTCCGTGCCGGTGCAACCCCGGCCGCCGCGACCAAACATGCGGCCGTGCGTGGAACAGTAGACCGGGCGGTTTCAAAAACCGCCGCGCCTCACGGCGCGTGGGCGTGCAAGTCGCCCCGGCCGCACCAATTTATCGACGGGTGGTGGAACGAATACACGCGAGTCTCAGAAACTCGTGGGCGAAAGCCCGTGCAGGTGCGAATCCTGTCCCGTCGACCATTTGGCTCGCTGACGCTCGGCGCCTCGCGCCAGCCCTGCGGGCTGCCCATCTCCGCACGATCACAGGATCGTGCTCCGTCAGCGCTTCGTCCTCTAGCCAGTAGGAGACCCGTCTCTCAAGCGGGCAACGCGGGTGCAAATCCCGTCGGAGCGACCATTTGTTGCCGCGTAGTTCAAAGTGAACCGTCCGCCTTATACACGGAATCGCGCTAGATGAGCGCCAGGCCCGGGAGCGTTACCCGGCGCGGCAACCATGCCTGTCAGACGTAGCGAGCGACGTGCCGGCCTTGTAAACCGGACAGGCCGGTGCGACTCCGGCGGCAGGCTCCAATCAATTTCCGGGTATTTTCCCTTCATCGTCCAAAAGCTAGGACGCGAGCGTGCGGAGCTCGAAATCGAGGTGCAAGTCCTCGTGAAGGGACCATTTTCCGGGTCCGTCGGCAATATATAGTCAACCGCGCTTCGAACGCGGAACAGTGTCGGTGAGAATCCGACCGGACCCACCATTCTTGCGACCCCAGCGGGTGAGGGAGGCCAGCAGGCCGACCGGCGTGCCCGTAGGCATGGGGCGAAGCCCCGAGCGCGCGAGCGCGAGCCAATCCCGTCGCGAGGTCAATTTTTCTCCGCGTGGCCGAGTAGCTCAGGCCTCCGCCTTCTAAGCGGACCGACGCAGGTGCAAATCCTGCCGCGGGGACTTTCGGAGGCGAAACTGGCCAAGGCGCTAGCACCCGTTTGAAGCGGATTGGGCGGCCGGTGGCCGCTGAGGAGCGTGACCTCTCGCCTCCGCCACATTTTGGAGAGTAAAGCCGCGAAGCGCGGTGATCGGTTAGAAGCCGATTCGAGCCGCAAGGCTTGTGGGGCAGGACCACTGCTCTCCGCCATTTTTTGAGAGTGAACCCGCCAAGGCGCGGGCGCTGCCTCGAAAGCAGACGGACCGGTTCGCCGGTTGAGGCGCAAGTCCTCCGCTCTCCGCCACTATTGGCTCGTAGCTCAAAAGCAGAGCGCTCGCCCGATAAGCGAGTGACGACGGAGCGTTACCGTCCGGGCCAACCATTTTGGGAGGGTTAACTCCGGGAGCCGGAGGCCGCGGTGCTAACGCGAGCGGCGATTCTGTCGCTGAGGGGCGGGACCTCAACCCTCCGCCATTGCCGGGTCGTCTAATAGCAGGACGACGGTCTCTGAAACCGTAGATGCACGTGCGAGTCGTGCCCCGGCAGCCATTTCATTCTCTGCAAGCATAGGCAGCGATGCAGCGGTCCCGTAAACCGCACAGGCCGGCGCAAGCCCGGCGCGGAGATCCAGTTTTAGTCAGGAGCACCGGCCTTCGTGGCCGTCCCACTCCTTCGCAAAAAAGAACACACACCACCGTTGGCTGAGACCAGGCCCGGCGTGAGCCCTCTCATTTTCAACTCCTCTCTCCCATGAATACCGATCTCCTCGAGAAACCCATCGTCCTGTCGCTCAACCGGGCGTGGCAGGTTATTGGCCATCGCACCGTCAAGCAGGCGCTCATCGCGCTCAATGGCGGCTCGGCCGGCCTTCCGCCTGCCATGGGTCTCGACATCGCCTACCCGAAGCTGGAGGACGACTCCTGGAACTTCGACCGGCCGCTCTACCTCAACCCGGTCCCCTGGGAAGAGTGGATCAAGCTGCCCGTCCGTGAGTTCGATTTCGTCGTTTCTACGCCGAAGCTCCATATCCGGGTGCCGACTGTCATCATCTCGACGCAGTTCGACCGTATGCCGATGCGCGTTCCGCGCGTCAGCCGCACGGCGATCTTCGCCCGGGATGGGGGAGTCTGCCAATACACTGGCGAGCACGTCGGCAAGAACGGCGGCAACCTCGATCACGTTATTCCCCGGGATCGCGGTGGGCGTGACTCGTTCGAGAACCTCGTGTGGGCCAAGCGGGAGATCAATTCCCTCAAAGCCAACCGACTCCCGCACGAGGCCGGTCTTCGTCTACTACGCCGTCCCACGGCTCCGGCCGTTCTGCCGGTCGCCGCGACGATCCGCGAACCCAAACACCCCGACTGGCGCCACTTCCTCATGCACTGATTGCAGCACGCAGGTGAGGGAGTCGCCAGACTCGGTTCACATCCTGTCCGACCTCCTTCTGCGCGCTGCTGCCCTCCCATGACCTGCGTCAATTCCAGTCCAATCGTTCTCGCCGACCTCCTCGACATCGTGGAGATCGCGCTGGCTACGGTCTCCCGCCGCCTGCCCGCGCATGTCGGTCGCGATGATCTGGCTTCGGTGGGCAAGCTGGCGCTGATCACCCTGGTGGCGCAAACCACCGGTCCGTCCAACGAGGTTCGCGCCTACTGCTATGTGCGGGTGCGCGGTGCCATGCTGGATGAACTTCGCCGGATGGACGCTCTTCCGCGCAACCGCCGTGACGAGGCCAACGCCGTCGCCCGGGCCCAAGCGGCCCTGACGGCGCGGCTTGACCGCGCACCAACCGGCGCAGAACTCGCCACCGAAGCTGGGCTGCCAGCCGCGGTCGTTCATTCGGCAATGGCTGTCCTGGCTGCCGAGGCTGAACTGCAGGATGTCGAGTGGACGACGCTGCCCGACACCGAGAGTCCGTCGCCGGTGGAGTTCGTCGAGCAGTCGGACATGCAGGCCAACCTTCGGGCTGCCCTTGATCGCCTGCCGGCCAATCAGGCGCTGGCGCTCCGGCGTTACTATCTGGAGGACGCGACGCTGGACGACATCGCGGCCGAACTCGGAGTCTCGCGCGAGCGCGCCCGTCAGGTACGCGAAGCCGCCGAGAAGAAGCTCCGTAACGATCTCGTCGTCCTGTCGCTTTGGCAGGCCGTGCTCGCCCAATCCTGATCCTGCCGCCTCATTCCAAAACCATATTCCCTCGATGCCTCATCCACTCACCGTCCGTCCCGCCGCCGTCCCGCTCAAGCTCACCCGTCTCATCCGCCGGGCACGGCCGTGTCGGATGGTTCGGAGCAAACCCGGACTCGCCTCCCGGCCGTCCCTGTTCACCCATGCCTATCCACGATAAATATCTGATGCGCGACAAGCACCTGCTCCGACTGGAGCGGGAGCTGAACCGTTTGCACCAAGCACAGTGGCGTGCGCCGATCATCCCTCTGGAACATCCGTACCAGCGGGGGTGGATGAAGACGTACCAATTGCGCAAGGATGCCCTGCATCACCCCGAAGGGACGGTGTTTCAAGCCGTACTGCCGGTCGTTAACCAGCGGGTGACTTCCCGCCATCGTGACTTCATGCACAAGAACGGCGGCCAACTGGTGCTGCGCCCTCGTATCATTGCCGTGGGCGAATGGGTTCGCCGCCCTTGGCCGATCAGCCATCAACGGTTGTTCGCCTACGGTCAGTGGGAGCTGGAGAACATCTATCCATGGACCGGCCGTCGCTACCGTGAGTGCATCCGGGGCTTCCGCCTGATGCGCACCTGGTGGCTCGAGGAAATCGTCGGGCCGCTCATGATCACCCATCAACGGGTGGACCTGCCCGAGGTCCGCAGCCGCATTGCCGAGATTGAATGCTTTTTCACCCTGAATCTCGGGCGGGAGCGATTGAACAAGCTTCACGACCGGCGTTCCCGCTGGCGCGATCATACCGCCTCCGCCAGCGAACAACGCGCCTCGTCCGCCTTCGCCGATCAAATCGTGCTCTCCGAGTAAACCTGACTGGATAGTCATGGTTTCTGCATCAATCGCGCTACCTCGCCGCACCGATTTCCACTATCATCTGCCCATAACCAATCCAAACACACATGAAGACCATCAATCTTTCCCAAGCCCTCAAGCACAAGAACCGCCTTGCCGGTGAAGTCGCCCGCCTGCGCGAAATCGTGCAGCGTGAGAACTCCCGCAAGGAGTCCCAGCCGGCTCGCGCCGACGTGCGGATTTCCTTCGATGAATCCGTAGCCCGTTCCCGCGAACTGGCCCACTTCAAGGGCGCCATTGCTGCGGCGAATGCCGGCGTGACCGATGCCAATCACGGCATCTATGGTAAGCTCAATCTCCAGGCCGAACTCCGCGGCCTGATCACCTTCATCAAAGCCCTCAACACCAAGGAGGGTGAGGAGGTGGAGCGCGTAGGATTCCTCAGCCGTGACGAAGCCGTCCGCACGGTGTTTATCGCCGTGATCACCCGCGAAGAGGTGGATCGCCTGACGGTGGCTTACCAGACCGAGATCGAACGTCTTCAGGACGAGATCGACGAGTTCAACGCGACCACCCGCATCCCTCTCACCGCCTAACAACCCTTTCGGGCCCGGCTTGAGCGGCGACGGACCGACAACAGGCATCAGGCACCTCCGGGTGCCCTCGAGGCAGCTCTTAACCGGCTGCTTTACCAACGATACCGACCTGATTGTTAACCGTCATCGTTCAACGTCTCAAAAAGCATTAATCACCTCTAAAGGATAAAACCTTTGCCGCCTGTTTCCGTCTGTCGTCGTCTCAGGCCGGTGTCCCGACCACACTTTATTTGTTTATGAACATGGAAATCAAAGCCCGCGATCTGATCGCCGCCGGCTGGCACGAAGGCCGCCGCCTCGGTCCGGCCCTGCGCCGTGCCCGCGACCTCGAGTCGTCGGGCCTGGTCCGCGCCGGCGTGCTCGCGCAACTCGAACAGGAATTCCCCAAGCAACTTGCCGTGATCCTTCCGCGCTACGAGCCGGCTCCGCTGGCCGAAGCCATTGAGGCCGAAACCCCGGAGGAGGCCGCCAACGTTGCCTCTGCGCGCCAGCGCATGACGGAACTGCTCCACGTGCCGGTGGTGCAGCGCGGCGTGATTATGCCGGACGCCTGCCCGTCGGGCGGCGGCACCGCGACCATCCCGGTTGGCGGCGCCATCGAGGTGGCCAATGCCATCATTCCTGGCGCGCATTCGGCCGATATTTGCTGCTCGATGTTCGCGTCGTTCTTCCCTGCCAATCACCCGGTCGGCGAGATGATGGACCACCTCCAGAAGGTGACGCACTTCGGCCCAGGTGGCCGCCCACGTGGCCACCAGTGGTCGTCGCCCGTGCTCGAGGAGCCGGTTTGGGACAACCCGTTCCTCACCGGACTGCAGAGCCGTGCCCGCGATTTCATGGGCACCCAGGGCGACGGCAACCACTTCGCCTACATCGGCCGTGTCCAGTTCACCGAGCCGCAGCGCGCCGCCCTTGAGGCCGCGGGCTACACGGAGCTGTCCGACTGGATCACCCGTCGCGATGGCAAGTTCAACGTTCTCGTGACCCACCATGGCTCGCGTGGCCTCGGCGCCGACCTCTACAAGCGCGGCCAAGTCGCTGCGCGTAAGTGGTGCGATGAGAACGCCAAGGACATCCCCGACGCCGCCTGCTGGTTGCCGGGTGATTCGCCCGAGGGCCTGGCTTATTGGGACGCCCTGCAATACATCAGCCGTTGGACCCGCGAGAACCACGCTACGATCCACGAGGCGCTCCTGCGCCGTCTGGGTCAGCGTGCCCTCGTGCAGGTTGGCAACGAGCACAACTTCGTATGGAAGCGCGGTGACCGCTACTTCCATGGCAAGGGCGCCACGCCCGCTTGGCGCGACCGTGAGGGCCGCCCGCTGTTGGGCCTCATCCCGCTCAACATGGCGCGTGAAATCCTGATGGTGCTCGGTTCCGACAATGACCAGTTCCTGTCGTTCTGTCCGCACGGCGCCGGCCGCAATCTCTCGCGCACCGCTATGCTGCGTCCCTATAAGGACGCCGACGGTCTCATTGACCCGGCCCGCGTGCAGCAAATCCTCGGCGAGGTAGCCCCCCGGCCTCGACATCCGCTGGTTCAGCGGCGGCGCTGACCTGTCTGAGTCGCCCCTGGGCTACAAGGACGCCACGAAGGTGAAGGCGCAGATCGCGCGCTTCGGCCTCGCCACGCTCGTCGGTGAAATTCAGCCGCAGGGCTGCATCATGGCCGGCGAGGCCCCCGAGCCGCCCTGGATTCGCGCCCGCCGCGAGAAGAAGGCCCGCCACAAAAGCGAGCGCCGCGAGGGGCAGGCCGAGTCCCTTGTCGAGGGCCAGTGAGCCGATTCCGTCCATTCATCCGCTAAGGACCCTCCATGTTCCCTGGCAATCCGCTGAAAATCTGCCTGTCACTCTACAAGCGGCTGTCGAGCCCAGCAATGGTTTCATCTCGTCAATTAACGGGGTCCTTTAGCCAAGCTCCGATTTGTTGCCCGCCCCAAGTCGGCGAAACGCCGGGTAAAAGTTTTTACTGCCACCCGGCGGGGCCTTGATTGGCCTGGGGCATCAGTTTTTCATCGCGTGACGTGGCCAAGAATGACGCGACGTCAGTTAATGGGGCGGCGAATTAATATGCGGGAGTTAGGAATGATGAACACCCTAAGCAACAAGCTGCGGGACGATCCTGCCGGATAGGCCCCTCCGAATTTCGCGGCTCAATCCCCCAGCGACAAATCGGCCGGATCCTGATTAACTACACGCCATAAAGCCCGTTCGGCTCCACAAACAGAGGGCCGTGACGAACGCCAAGGTCGCTTTCTCATGATCACGTTAACACCACAGCAACGGCGACGCCTAGATGCAGGTCTGCTGGCTGAAATCCGCAGGCTTGAGCGTTGCCGCAGGCACATTGCTCGAATCGACAAGGAGGTATTTCTTGCGGGGATTTCGTGCTTCGGATCGGCGTCTGACCTGGCGCTATGGCTCAGCGAACCGGCGGTCGGACTAGGTGGCAAAGTGCCGCTTCACGTCATGCGCACCGTGAAGGGCCGAGAGGATGTGGCGAATCTTCTGAGACGAATCGACTACGGGGTATACTGACCATGCGTATCCTGCACTGTTCGGATTTTCACGGAAACAAAAGGTGGTTCGATTGGCTGGTTGATGAGGCTGCGAACTACGACCTGGTCTGCCTCACTGGCGACCACCTCGACCTATTCAACTACCACCAGCTTGGTGACCAGTTAAGCATGATCAACGCCACGCTACGGCGGATCACGACCCCGTTGGCCCTTTGTTCGGGAAACCACGATTCCTTCAGTGGCGGCCCGCCTGTGGACTCCCGCTTATTCCAAGCGAAATGGCTAAGGGAGGTTCGCCGTCCGGGAGTTTGGATCGATGGAGATCAATTCGAGCTGTTCGGACAAAACTTACGGTGTGTAGGCTGGAATGCTCAGGTTTCGTCGGCTGCAG
The DNA here is from genome assembly GCA_016187925.1 of Opitutia bacterium. Lineage (GTDB taxonomy): Bacteria > Verrucomicrobiota > Verrucomicrobiia > Opitutales > Opitutaceae > Didemnitutus. Next base: position 189,330 of record JACPIS010000039.1, read on the forward strand.
GCAATGAAATCTGGCTGTTTCACGCTCCGCCTGCCCACTCTTTAGTCTCGGCAGGCATTGACGGTAGTGAGGCCGGAGACGAAATACTGGGTGAAATCTGCCGGGCTGGGAATGGGCCAGGCATCGTGTTGTCTGGTCACCAGCATGACCCGAGGCGGTGGGCGTGCCGCATAGGACACACTTGGTGTTTCAACCCCGGCTACGATCGAAATGGGGCATGCCCGAATCACATTTCAATCGATACGGCATCATGGAGCGCCGTGCTATACACTGATCGAGGTGCGGCGGCAACGATGTCTGTGGCGCCGAGAGGGAGAGGTGTGTTTTGATCGGGCATAAGGATCTGTGTGGTATCAGCCGATGCTCTTAGATCGCAACGGCCACAGTTTACATATTCACAGGGGGGCAATGCTCTGGAGGTTGAGCACTCCCACACCATGCATCCAAATTGCCGAATTTCCACAGACGCATGCCTGCTGATATTCGATCCTCACCAGGATACAGCGTGGATACGCGGCATTTTGCAGAGAGAGCAGCATCGAGTCAGCCATTTGCTTCTTGGCGGAGATTACTTCGATACGTTTCGAGAAGGACAGGTCGCGGGAGTGGAAGACATGTGCGATTTACTGCTCGAGTTGAGAGCGGCCTGGCTGGATCGACTCACTATCCTTCTTGGAAACCACGATGTCCATTACATGGAGGCCAAGCGTTGGTGTGACCTGCATCGAAATCCCAAGGCCCTGAATTACAAATGTTCGGGCTACACCAACAACAAGGCGAAGCGCATTTCCAAAAAACTGGATTGGGAGTTCTGGCGGGCATGCCGCCTATTTCAAGAGGTCAATGGATTCCTCATTAGCCATGCTGGCATCACAGGCAGGTTTTGGCATTCTGATCTCCAACGGGACACTGCCGTTGAGGCACTGGACGGACATTGTCAGGTCGTGCTACAGCGACTTCCGTTCCACTCGTTCGCGATTTTACGGCCGGGGCATGCGAGGGGCGGCGATGAGGAAAAGGGCGGCGTTACCTGGCTGGATTTCGATTCTGAATTTTCGGATCTTGAAATTCCGTTGCCCCAAATTGTCGGCCACACCCCGTCAGAAAAGAGTCCACGCCAAAACGGCCGTTCTTGGTGCTTGGACGGACATCAGTCGTGTTACGGTATACTCCATCGCATAGGGGGTCTGGAGATTTGTCGATCGTAGCTACGGAGACTCAGATACTCACTGTTCTGATCAACTTTACGACCCGCGCCACTATCTTCTCCTTCTCCGGATCCAGCATGTAGTTCGGTGCATTCGGTTTATCGAAGCTAACGTGGAAACCATTTTTTGCGGGCGATAGGCGGGCAACAAACCGTGATTCTTCGTTGTCCCCTAGTGGACCCGCTGGACCCGATTCTAGTATATAAAACCCGGGCTTCGACGGTGAGTCTTCTGCGATTGCCAGTACCAAGTCTCCGACCTTGAAGATTTCGGGCATCGAATCGTCGGAAATTTGATGTAAGACGTATTCTCCTGGCCGAAGGGTTTCGTATAGCCGCGCGAACGCCTCAAAGATCGTCATCCGCCATCCCCCTTCATCGGTTTTGGATACGCCTGGGAGAATCGCTTTGCCCCATGTATCTAGCCGCCTTGCACCGTCGATGGCACGCAGTTTTTCGAGAAAATCCGCGTAGGAATATTCCCGAGATAACTGCTTCCTCTCGGCGTAAGCTCCTGCGCCGGGTGGGCCTGCGCCATGGAGAATAAAATTTAGTGGCAGTAACTCCGCATAGGATAGTGCAATAACGTCTTCCAATTCGGGTTTAGCTCCTTCGATTAGCTCTTGAATGCGCGTCTCCTTGAGGGGCATTTCGACATTCAGCAGTCCGATTCGGCGTTTCAACCGCGACCAAGCCAACTTGAGACGGCTGCCGAAGCCAGACAAAGAGTGAGCAACACGCGGATCGACGGACGGCCCGATCGCGGAACCCTGGCCCGTGGCAAGCCATTCCAACGAAACTTCGGCTGCAGCAGCCATGCGAACCACAGTAAAAACGGACGGTTCCGACTCTTCATTCTGGTATTTTCCGATCGCTGTGTGACTGACGCCGATGCGGCGCCCCAATTCAGCTGCGTTCCCTACGCGTTCGCTGCAAAAGGCGACCCGTTGTCCGAAAGTCTGTGTAGTCGAAACCATGAAACAATAGTTGATTACAATTAAACAATTAGGGAGTTCCAAGAGATAAATCGGCCGTGTTTTGCGATTCTAGGAGTGAAATTATAGTTGCATATTGTGAAACCTTGAATGCAACTATTGTTTCATCGGGCATGAAACCATTGAATTTTGTCGAATCACATTGGGCCAAATTGGGACTCACCGGACCAGGCAAGAGGTACGTTATGCGCGTGATTCAGAATCCTCCTAGCCGCGAGCCTTCCAATGTCACGGGACGAAATATGTTGGTCGATATTGCTGCGCGAAAGACGGGACACACGGGTGCCGTAGAGAGCGAGGCAATCGAGGCAGCCTTTGCGGTATGGAGGAGTGACGTATTATTCGTCCTTCAGCAGTTGCATGAGAATTTCATTCACGCCGTTCGCGACGATCAACGGACTATTGCGCAACTCGCTTCTGTGGGAGCCACACTTTTTAGCTCAGGCAACCACAGCCTATTGACCGTCAGCCTAGGCTGTGGAGGCAGTGCGTGTTTTGCCGAAAGTCAGACCGCCGCTCCGTTCTTTGTGCCTCAAGTGGCGCGTGAGTTCACTTCTATTGCTACCGAAATCCCATAAAACATGACTAACTGGACCTCAATCATCACCGCAGCGTCTCACGGCCTTACGACCAAGGGCCTCGAATACACGATAGGCGTAGCCACCAGCCCTCCTAGCCGAAATCCGAGCAATGCGAGCGGCGCCAACCTGATTGTGGATTTTGCGTCACGGAAGATGGGACACACTGTTCCGGTAGAGAGCCTGACGGTTGAGGCCGCCTACGTCCAGATGCTTGAGATCAAAATCCCCTGCTTGGGGTATTGGCCACAACCCCTGCATCGGCCGATTCTCTGCACCTGTCGCGATGGAATCAAAAGGACTCTATGGCTCACGTTTGATTTCCTGGTCGTTTACGGAACCCATGTTGAATTGGTGGAGTGCAAGACTGAGGCCGAGGCCGTTAAACTCAGCCTAGAATTCCCTGGCCGCTATTGTCGAGACGCAGAAGGTAACTGGACGGGCCCTGAGATCGAAGAGGCCCTGAAAGAATATGGCATCAGGTTTCGAGTTGTTACCACCGCTGAACTGCCATCGACACTCTTGCGTAATTACACGCTCCTTGAAGAGGCGCGGCAGGACGAATACTCCTCGCCGCGGGCCCTTGACTGCATCCTCAGGTGCTTTCCGAAAAACGACAAAGGTGTCGCTCTGTCAGAATTGCTCGAGAAGGCGGGTGCAGACTTCACCAAAAACGATGTCTATTATGCCATTCTACGTGACGACCTCCACGTTCTTCTTGATGAGTGTCTGCTTGTTGATGATCGCACGACGATAGTCTTTTCCATCGCGTATCATGCTGAAGTGCATCGCATGCTTTTTTTCCAAACCAAAGCGCGTTCCAGCGCGCCAGTGGTACTTAAGCAGGGCTCGCGGCTGCGATGGAATGGCGGGGACTACTCCGTGTGCAACGCGTCACCGGAATCAGTCTATATCATTCAGAAGGACGGGCACCCGCTTTGTATGCCTAGGGCGTTGCTCCAATCTTTGATGCGTGGTGGGGAAATCCACCTTTGGGACGAAGAATCCGTCTCTCTGGGAGCTTTGCATGCCGATCTGAAACGGCACCTGAAAGTCCTCACGCCGGGAAATCAAACCATGGCAATAAACCGGAAGCGGTTTCTTGATTTTCGAAAGGACCATTCTGATGCCCGAGCGGAGGACTTCGGATTGGAGCCTGTTTCTGAACGCACCGTCATACGCTGGGCGAACCTCGCGAGGAAGTCTGAATCTAAATACGGCAATCCCTATTGGCTGCTGCTAAACCAGCCGCGAGACGGCCGGCCACGCGATGTTCTGCCATCCGAGATGAGGGATGAAATGACAGCCATTGCGAAGGAGCTTTATTTTCAGCAAGTCGGACGATCGCTACGCTACGTCTGGCGGGAGTTGCGTAGGCGACGGCAGGCGCGCGGTGTCCACATTCCGTCAATCGGGGCCTTTCGGGAGCACGTCTCCAAGATGAAAAACCTCAAGGAGGCGACGAGCAGCCGCGAAGGCGACAAATCCGGCTACAAGTTTGGGAATTCTGATTTGGGTGAGCCCAACTGGATTACACCGGGGGATTTCCCTTTCAAGGTCACTCAGATGGACGGCAAAACCTTGGATATTGAGGTTGTTGATGATGAAACCGGCGAGCCGCTGGGTAAGCCCACGATTACTTTGCGAGTTCTTCCGCACTACGGGGCTGTGCCGGTCGGCTGGGCCATGCTTTTCGAACCCGAGAGCAACCGTTCGGCTTCCATGGCCTATCGAGATCAGATGGAGCGCTTCAATGAAGCGTCAAAATTCGAGATCGTTGATAATGGCAAGGCCTTCAACAACTGCACATACGACGGCCTTCTCGGGACGCTCGATACAACAAAGATCAATCGGAAGCCATATGATCCGCGCTTCGCCAGTGAAATCGAATCGGTCTTCAACACGATGGATCGAGAGGTGATTCACAATCTCGAAGGGAACACTAAGGCCACCCAGGACGCCAAAAATATGGACGCCGATATGGACCCAAAGAAAAAGGCGGTTTGGACCTTTAGGACACTCTATGATCGCCTCGAATACTACCTTTTCACGCTGCTTTGGGATGCGCCTTCGTCGAGCCTGGGCATGACGCCCAGGGCGGCTTTTGAGCGTGATCTCAGGCGAGCCCCTGATCGGGCAGGCCGCTTCATGCTTTCACCTGAACAGGCCCAAATTGCATTCATGCCTGAGGTGGATGGTGGCACGCGCGTCGTTCAGCCTGGACGCGGTGTGTATGTTGAGGGCTACTACTACTGGCACGATGCCATGAAGCGACCAGGGGTTGAAAAAACTGAGGTGCTCGTTCGCTACGACCCTTTCGATCTCTACACTTGCATGGTTGCGATTGACGGAAAGTGGGAAGAATGCACCGCCCGTCGTGCGCCCGAACTTCGCAATGTTACAGAGAAGACGCGTCGAATGATGTGTGTCGTGCGGCGCCGTCACAAAAACACCCATGCGAAGCGCCGTGAGAATACTCACGGCAAGCGGCTGGCTGAAATGGCCAATGAAATGCGCGCCGACGAGAAAGTGCAGCTGCAGTTGAGGCGGGATCGTGCGCAGCAGCACGCAACCGGCAAGGGTTCGTCCTCCGAGAGCAACAACGGTGACAAGAAACCCGTCATGCCCAAGTTGGATTTCAAACACCTGCGCAAAGCTGCCTAATTGTCACCCACCATGACTACATCGAATGTCTCGGAGACACCACGTTGCTTTACCACAACGCTTCAACATCCCCACTTTGCCTCGAGTCTTGAACGGCTGCTCGAGCTGGTCCGCATGAAAACGAGCACCAAAATCGTACTCGTTTCGGGCCCCACCGGTGCCGGGAAAACAACATTGCGCGAGGAGTTTTGTCGAGCGCTCGAAACACTTGCAGCCGGAGAAATCGCAATCGATCCGGAGATCGTGCCTTATGGCGGGTGCGCAGTTAAAGCCCCTGGCCCGACAGCGTTTTCCTGGAAAGACACCTACCTACAGATGCTCCGGTCTTTGCACCATCCGTTCGCAGATAGCCGGCTAATGGCCCCTCCACCTGATGCTGAAAAGGCTCAGCAAATCCTAAAGCCCCTGTCGCCCGAAGCGGCCCAGCGGCTTTCGAACGATCGACTTTTCCGCAGGTTGCAACGAACGATTCAGCATCGGCGACCGAAGGCCCTAATCTTCGACGAAGCCCAGCATCTGCTCCGCGTGGCCTCATCGCAGTCACTCGTGAATCAGCTTGAGCACATCAAGTATATTGCTGATGAAACCCAGACCCTGCATGTCCTCTTTGGGACCTATGAACTGACGAGTTTGATGGATCTGAGTAGTGCTCTCATTCGTCGCCGAGAAGTCGTTCATTTCCCACGCTATATCTACGATGCGAACGATCCTGCTGGGAGTCTGGAGGGCTTCGCTAAAGTCGTCGCTGAATTTGCGCGCGACCTCCAGAATGCATGCGATTTTGAACTCTTGGAAGAGGTGCCCTACCTGTATCAAGGTTCGGTCGGTTGTGTTGGCGTCTTGAGGGATTGGCTGTTTCGCGCTTTCACCAAGAGCACGGGGGCGCCAGGGCGGAAGATCACCAAAGGCATATTGGAGCAGACCATTCTGGCCTCCAGCGATCGCCTGGAATTGATCAAGGATGCCAAAGCCGGAGAGAAATATTTTAGTTCTCGGTCACTGTGCGATGAGGAATATCTGAAGGAGTTGGGGTTTCTTGCACTCGAAGATTCGAGTCCAGGAGCCACGGCTGGTGAAGCACCCAAGGCGTCCAAGCCTTTTACCCGTACGCCGCATAACGACCAGACAGGGCTGGGCACACTGTCTCCCGATCGGAATAAGGCTGCGTGAACTTTGCAGGCACCAAACTCTTGCGCGTCAAGCCGGAGGACCCAAATGGGCCATACCGAGAATCGCTGGCTAGCTTATTTATTCGAACCGCCCGGGAAAATGACACCAGCCCGGCAGCTCTGTTGGAACAGAAGTTTGGGAACAAAGACGCGGCGCCAGTGCTTCGCTGCAGTCAACAGGCATTCGGTCAATCGATTGGGCAGTCACTCAACGGCAGCGGCTCCATCGCTCAAGCGCTGGTTGATCGAACCGAGAGTCTAACAAAGCTGAGCAGTTTGCGGACTTTGACTACGATTGCATTTTCTCAGTTTACCACGATCAACGGGTTGTTGCGGCAGAATTTGGCGTGGGGAGCCATTTTTCTGCGTGATAGTGAAACGAAATACTACCCGCTGTTATGGGCCCTGGATGCCGTTAGAGTTTGTCCCAAAGCCAAGAAGGCATTGATGTCGATCTGCCCCAAATGTCGTGAGCCTATGGCTGTGCTCACGGGCAGCAGTTGGATAGGAAGATGTCATCGATGCAGGGCTGTTCTGGAAGACGGAAAGCCCTCCTCAAATACAACGGATCCCGTTTCGAACCAGATAAAGAATATCGACTATGAAATTTGGATCGCCCAGCAACTCGGCGAGTTTATCGAGCTGCAAGAGGGTGATACTCTGAAGTCCGATTTTGCATACACCGACACTTTAAGGTTCTGGTTTGATTGGTTTGATCTCGGCGCGAGTGCGGCGTCCGCAAGAATGCTGGGAGTGTCGCAACCGGCTATCTGTAAATGGCTGGGGGATAAATCGATTCCGCGTCTGAGAACCACGATGAATTTGTGTTGGGTCTTTGGTCTTACCCTTCGCCAGTTTCTCTCTTGTGCTCCTCCCGCAGAGCATGACGGGAAGCTACGCGAATCAATTGATGCCGGCACAAGGCACGCATCCGTCTCCCGCCGACGCAGAATCGACAAAGCCAAGCTTGGGCATGACCTGACTTCGATTCTCAGGGACAATAAGTTCGCCATGCTCCCGTTTGAAACGATCTGCCAGGAGAAGCTCGGACGGCGGGCTATGGTGGTGCGACAGAATTTTTCTGACGAGGCACGAGCCATTGCCAGGAGGTATCTCGACAATCGAAGACTGATGGCGGCCATCCAGCGAGAGCAATTCTGTGCAGCGATACGGACGACTGCGAAGTTTCTACATAGCCGGGGAATCGTTCCAAATCATAAGACTCTGGCCGCGTTTTTAGACCGCCCAAGTAAGTTGCGATGCGATTGGGCCATAGAAGCCCTGCGGCAGATTCGTTGCGAACTCGGCTTGGAAGACGACGGAGAGCAACTAGCCTTACCGCTGTAGTCTTACGCTGATTGCAGTTGAGAAAGCCGGCCGGTCTAGCACGCTCGTGCCGTTCTTTGGATTCCGGGCCTATAGCTCAACGGTTAGAGCAGAGGACTTTCACGGGTCGGCGCAGGGGAAACGCTGCGTGCGTAAGGTGTAACTTCGGTGAACGGCCTGCTTGCATGGGCAAGCGACCCAACGCCGAGCCAAGCCCAGGCAACTGGGAAGGTGTAGAGACCATAATCACCCACCTAAGCCGACGGCGGTATGGTTAAGGCATGGTCCAGACCACGCACGGCTCTTAGCCGGCGGCGAAAGCCGAAGTGGTAAGCATAATCCTTTGGTTCTGGGTTCGAATCCCAGTGGGCCCACCATTCCAAGCAACCATACAACATGGCTGACGAGTTCAGCTTGGCGCGACTTGCCGAGCAGGCCGAGTTGAGCGAGTTCCACTTTACCCGACTCTTCAAGCGAGCAACCGGAGTTCCGCCCTTGCAGTATCAGATCAAGCTGAGGATGGAGGCGGCCCGACGACTCCTGCGTGAGACCGACAAGTCGCTCCTCGTATCTGCTCAAGTTGAGCACAGAGCCGATTCAACTCCTGGCCGGAAGGCCTTAGCCGGACTCATGCAGTCGAGGTCGAGATAATCTGATTTTTTCCGGCTCTGGCGGCGAGGGCGGCAACTGCATAGCAGGGATCCGCGTCGCTCAATTGGCGGAGGAGGACGCGCCACCAGTGGCGGTGTTTTTCCG
>JACPIS010000040.1 GCA_016187925.1 Opitutia bacterium
CCGCCGCCTACCACGAGCTCGAGCGCATCCGCCAGAACCTCGAGAAGCACTTCAAGGACGTCCAGGACTTCGAGTTCACCATCGAGGACGGCGTCGTCTACATGCTCCAGACCCGCAACGGCAAGCGCACCGCCATGGCCGCGCTCAAGTTCTCCATGGACATGTTCAAGGAGAAGCTCATCGACTGGCAGACCGCCGTCATGCGCAACCCCGCCGACCAGCTCGACCAGCTGCTCGCACCGGTGTTCGACACCACCGAGGCCAAGAAGGCCGCCGTCATCGCCACCGGCCTGCCCGCCGGCCCCGGCGCCGCCTCCGGCCAGATCTACTTCAACGCCGACCGCGCCGTCACCGCCGCCGACAAGGGCCAGAAGGTCCTCCTCGTCCGCATCGAGACCTCCCCCGAGGATCTCCGCGGCATGATCGCCGCCGAGGGCATCCTCACCGCCCGCGGCGGTGTGTCCTCGCACGCCGCCCTCGTCGCCCGCCAGATGGGCAAGGTCTGCGTCTGCGGCGCCGCCGCCCTCGAGGTCGACTACCACGCCAAGACCGTCACGGTCTCCGGCCAGACCTTCAAGGAGGGCGACTGGCTCTCCATCGACGGCACCGCCGGCAAGGTCTACGCCGGCGCCATCAAGACCGCCCCGTCCGAGATCATCGCCGGCCTCATCGACGGCGACAAGGCCGCCCAGCAGACCGAGAAGTTCAAGAGCTTCCAGCAGCTCATGAAATGGTGCGCCCAAGCCACCCGCCTCCAGGTCCGCACCAACGCCGACTCCCCGGCGCAGACCCGCAACGCCGTCGCCTTCGGCGCCACCGGCATCGGCCTCACCCGCACCGAGCACATGTTCTTCGAGGGCGACCGCATCGACGCCATGCGCGAGATGATCCTCGCCGAGACGCTCGAGGACCGCAAAGCCGCCCTCGCCCTGCTCCTCCCCTACCAGCGCGACGACTTCGCCGGCATTTTCCGCGAGCTCAAGGGCTTCCCGGCCACCATCCGCTTCCTCGACCCGCCCCTCCACGAGTTCCTCCCGAACACGCCGGAGCAGCAGGCCGAGCTCGCCAAGAAGATGGGCATCCCCGCCGAGAAGATCGCGGCGCGCGTGCACCAGCTCCACGAGTTCAACCCCATGCTCGGCTTCCGCGGCTGCCGTCTCGGCATCGGCTATCCCGAGATCTCCGCCATGCAGGCCCGCGCTGTCTTCGAGGCGGCCGCGCTCGTCCAGAAGGAAGGCATCAAGGTCCGCCCTGAGATCATGATCCCGCTCGTCGGCTTCAAGCGTGAGCTCGACCTCCAGCTCGAGGTCGTCCACGCCGTCGCCAAGGACGTGCAGGCCGAGCAGAAGGTGAAGCTCAGCTACATGGTCGGCACCATGATCGAGGTCCCGCGCGGTGCGCTCACCGCCGACGAGATCGCGCAGTCCGCCGAGTTCTTCAGCTTCGGCACCAACGACCTCACGCAGACCGCCCTCGGCATGTCGCGCGACGACTCCGGCTCGTTCCTCCCGCACTACGCGGAGCTCGAGATCGTGAAGAAGAACCCCTTCGCCACGATCGACCAGACGGGCGTCGGCCAGCTCATGCAGATCGCCGTGCAGAAGGGCCGCGCCACGCGCCCCGACATCAAGCTCGGCATCTGCGGCGAGCACGGCGGCGAGCCGGACTCGGTGAAGTTCTGCCACAAGCTCGGCCTCAGCTACGTCTCGTGCTCCCCGTTCCGCGTCCCGGTCGCGCGCCTCGCCGCGGCGCAAGCCGCGATTGCTGAAGCGAAGAAGTAATCGCCAGAAAATCCCCCGAAGCCCCGACATGACGTCGGGGCTTTTTCTTTTTCCATCTTTGCCGCGCCGAAGTCCTGCGGGCGTAGGCTGGTCGCCGCCGCCCAAGTCGCCATCGCCTAAGCCAAGAAGTAACTCCATCGGTCGCGAGCTGGCTCGCGCCTCTCCCTCTCGATCCCCGGCCTCACCGCGGGGGGGTTCTTTGCCCCCTGCCGCCATATCGACAGCGTCACGGCTGGGCGACTGAACGGACAGTTCAAGTGCCGCGCCGGGTGAATCCCGCAAGCTTTCGCCTCCTCCCCGACTCTCACGAAATTGGCTGACGTCCGCCAATCGTGCCCGGCACGGTTACGCGTGGCTTCACACCCCCGCTGGAGGCGGCGCGAACCCGTTTTTCGCCAGCGCAGGCTCGATCAATTGAAGATAGATCCGCTCGCCCTCCGCCGGCGGCAACCGCGGCTTGGCTTCAAGCCACCAGGTCACGACGGCCATCAATCCTTCGGTTGCGAAGCCGGTCACCGCCTCCACCGGCAGGGCGATCGGTCTTTTCCTGGCGCCCGCCGCTTCGACAAGCACCGGCCGGATCAGGCGGACGAACATTTGCCGGAGAGCCCGGTTCACGACGGCGCCGCCTCCGTCGCCCATCAACGCCCGGTAAAGATCGCGGTGCCCGTCGGCATGCTCGAAGAATGCCCGGATGAACGCCAGCGGCGCGGCCGCGCTCCGCTGATCGCGCTGGGCCTGGGCGAGGAAATCGCGGAGTGCGCCCACTCCGTCGAGCAGCACGCTCTCCTTGCTTCCGTGGTGGGCATAGAACGTCGAGCGCGCGATGTTGGCCCGCTGCACGATGTCGTGCACCGTGATCGCATCGTAGCCTTTTTCGAGAATCAGCCCGATCAGTGCGTCGCGGAGAGTCTGCCGGGTGCGCACCACGCGGCGGTCGGAAACGGCGGTCTTGGCTGACATGGGAGGGGGATATCGCAGTGGGTCGGGAGGTTTTCGGCCATGAGGCCGGGGTTTGTCCGGTAACGGACATTACACCGTCCTGAGTTCATTGACCGAGTCCGGGGATTTTTTCGAACACTGTGTCCGTTATGAAACAATCTGTCCATTTGCAACCATGCTTCCCTGCACCCGCGGCTCCATCCGCTGCAACTCCACTCCCGGCCGGCGGCGAGGCGCTGGTCCGCTTTCACGCGGTGACGAAACGCTACGACACCGCGACCGGCGGCGAGCTGGCGTTGCGCGGGGTCGACCTGGCCCTGCCGACCGGCGGACTGGTGGCGATCGTCGGCAAATCCGGCAGCGGCAAATCGACCCTGCTCAATCTCCTCACGGCGGTGGATCGGCCCAGCGACGGAGAAATCGAGGTCGCCGGCGTGGCGGTGCATGCACTCGACGAGACGGCCGGTGCCCGCTGGCGCCGTGCGTCCGTCGGGATCGTCTTTCAGTTTTTCCAACTGCTGCCGGCGCTGACCGTACGGGAAAATGTGCTGCTACCGATGGCTCTGCTCGGACGCGAGCCGGTTCAGCAGCGGGAGGCGCGTGCACACGGGTTGCTGGACCGGATGGGCATCGCCGACCAGGCACACAAGCTGCCGACCGCTCTCTCCGGCGGACAGCAGCAGCGCTGCGCCATCGCCCGGGCGCTCGCCAATGATCCCCCGCTCCTCGTCGCAGACGAGCCGACAGGCAACCTGGATTCCCGCACGGCCGAAAGTGTGTTGGAACTGCTGCGCCAACTCGCCGACGCGGGCAAAACCGTGGTCGTCGTCACACACGAGCGTGACATCGGGCGCCTGGCCGACCGGGTCGTGACGCTCGCAGACGGCCGCATCGTGTCGGACGAAGCCGGAACCAGGCAGCTTATCGCCGGAGGCACCTCCGTATGAGCCCGCTCTGGCGCAAACTGGCCGGGGACGTGCGGGCCGAGCGTGGCCGGCTGGTCCTGACGCTCACCGCTCTCGCACTCAGCATTGCCGGCCTCGGCGCCATGCTCGACGTGTATGCCGTGCTGACGCGCGAGGTGACGCGCAATTATCGTGAGACCATGCCGGCCGCCGCGACCATCGAGGTGGACTCGGTCGATGCCGCAACGGCGGACGAAGTCCGTCGCTTCCCCGGCATCGCCGCCGCCGAGCGCCGGCGGGCTGTGAACGCCCGCGCGCGCGACGGAGCGGATTGGCGTCCGCTCCGGCTGTTCGTCGTGGATGATTTCGACCACATGCGGCTCAACACGTTTATCCCGCAAGACGGAGCGGCTTGGCCGCCTCCGCCGGGCACTCTGCTCCTGGAGCGCACGGCCGTGCGGCTGATGGGTGTAAAAATGGACGGGAGCCTCACCGTCCGCTCTCCCCACGGAACACCGCAGGAGATGCGCATCGCCGGCCTGGTGCACGACGCCGGGCTGGCTCCATCGGAACAGGAGCGCACGATCTACGCGTATACGACCGAGCAGACCCTCCGTCTGATGGGGGAAAGCGGGGGCTTCGACGAGCTGCGGCTGCGGTTATCCGACGAGCACGCGACCCGCTCCGAAATCATCGCGCTGTGCCGCGACATCGCCGTCTGGCTGGAAGCCCGCGGACATCACGTCCATGAGATGCGGATCCCTCCTCCGCGACGTCATCCCCACCAGGGGCCGATGGAGGCGGTACTTCTGTCGTTCGTCGGATTCGGTGCGATGGCTCTGCTGTTGAGCGCGGTACTGATGGCCACGACCATGACGGCCCTGCTTGCAAAACAGATCCGTCAGATCGCCATGCTGAAGGCGATAGGCGGCAGCCGCGGCCAGATCGCCGTCATCTACGGCGCCCTAGCCGCTGCCATCGGCGGTATCGCCGTGCTCGTCGCCGTACCGGCCGGCCTCGCGGTCGCCCGCCCCTTCGCACTGCAGATCGCCACGCTGATCAACTTTACCATCGTCTCGCACACCGTGCCGCTGCCGGTGTTGCTGGCGCAGGTCGGAGCCGGCATTGCGCTGCCTTTGCTCGCCGCCGGCTGGCCGATCTGTCGCGCGGTCAATCTCCCGGTGCGCGCCGGCTTGGCCGACCATGGCGCGCCGGAGGCATCCGCCAACCCTCGCCGCGCCCGGCCTGCATCCCGTTGGGCCTTATTCCTGCCGCAATGGACCCTTGCCTGGCGAAACGCATCGCGCCGCCGCGCGCGCTTCATGCTGACTCTCGCGCTGCTGGGCGCCAGCTGCGCCATACTCATGAGCGCATTCAACCTTCAGACGGCGTGGGCGGAAATCATCGGCCGCGTCTACACCGAAAGGAGCTACGACGTGTCCGTACAATTGCGCTCGATGGCGCCGACTGACGTGTTGCAGGCGGCCATGCAGGACGTTGACGCCGTCGGCCGCGCGGAAGCCTGGCTTTCGCAACCGACGGCGTTTCACACTCCGGGCGAGGTGCCCGTGACCAGCACCTACCCTGACGGCGGGCACGGCGCCTTCACGCTCTACGGTGTGCCGCCTGCGAGCAGAATGGTGGCGTTCCCCCGGCTCGCCGGCCGCTGGCTGCGTCCGGGAGATACCGACAGTGTTGTGCTCAACCATGCGGCGCGCAGCGCCCGCCGGGGCGTGCGGGTGGGCGATCGCGTGAGCCTGAACGCCGAGGGTGACATCCGCGAGTGGACTGTGGTTGGCTTCGTTGAAGAAGTGGGTTCGGCCGCCGCCGCGTATGTGCCGCGCGAAGAATTGACCGGCGCCGGCACCGCCGGGCGGGCCAACCTGCTGCGTATCGCTCTTTCGCCTTCGTTCGCCTCCGACAAACCGGCGGCCATCCGGCGGATTGAGCAAGCGCTGGAAAGCCGCAGGATCACCGTCTCGCTCAGCTTCCCGCTGGCGGAATTGCGCACGGCGATGGGCGCGCATATTCTGGTTCTAATCCGCACATTGCTGGCCGCGGCGCTGGTGATGGGCACGGTGGCCGGTCTCGGACTCAGCGCAATGTTGAGCATGGGCGTGATCGAACGCACCCGCGAGTTCGGGGTGTTGCGCGCCGTGGGCGCCACACCGGGCGACATCGCCCGGCTGGTTATGCTGGAGGCCGTGGCAATGGGATCGCTCGGGCTGGCCGTCGCGGTTCCTCTGTCGCTCGGTATATCATCCCTGCTCGGGTGGATCGTCGGACGGACGGCTTTTCAAATTCCCTTGCCGCTAAGTTTTTCGGAGGGCGGCCTGATCATCTGCCTCGGCGGTCTCGTCCTGCTCATCGGTGCGGCCGCCGGACTGCCGGCTCGCGCCGCCGCTCGGATCACCGTGCGAACCGCCCTCGATTTCAACTGACCCGCCCATGAAGAAATATCATCGCCCGCTCCTTGCGCTCGCCCTGGCCCTTGCCACCCTGATACTGGCCGGTCCGTCCGGCCGGGCAGCCCAGCCGGACTCTGCCGGAACGCTCACCGTGCAGGTGCAGGGTATCCGCGATACCCGCGGAAAACTCGTCGTGAATCTGTTTCGTCCGGGGGACAGCCTGTTCGGCAAACCGCATTTGCGGGTCGTCGCCGCGGCGCATGCCGGGGCTGCGGAAGTATCTCTCCCGGATCTGCCCTACGGGGAATACGTGGCGTTTGCGTTTCACGATCTGAACGACAACGGCGTGCTGGATCACAATTGGCTGCATTTCCCCGCCGAGCCGCTGGGCTACTCGAACCATTGGAATTTCGGCCTGCTCACGGGCCTGCCCACTTTCGAGAAAACCCAGTTTCACTTCACCCCCCAAACCTCGGAGATAACCATCCGGCTGAAATAGCCCCCGGCTGAAGCTAGCGCAATTCCCCTCGCGGTGCATCATCGCCCTGGCTGAAACGGCCTCTGCCCTCTCTGCCTTCGCGCAAGCGGAGGCGCACAAGCGGTGCAGAAGGACCGCACTACACGCCCGCCACAAACTCGGCCTCAACTACGTCTCGCGCCCCCGTTCCGCGTCCCGGTCGCGCGGTTGGCGGCGGCGCAAGCGGCCATCGCAGATTCGAAGAAGTAATCATCCGACCCATTCTCAGACCCGCCGGAAACGGCGGGTCTTTTTTTGGCCGCAAGCATGCCCCGCGTTACTTCGGAAAACACCGCCCAAAGGCCTGAAGCAGGCGGATCGGGCCGCTGACGCGGACCTTGCGGCGCAGCAGCGCGCCAACGATGCCGGTGTCGCCGCGCACGAAGCGCAGCCACGTCTCCGCGTCGGCGCGGACGGTGACGTCGGCCTTCTCGTGCAACCCTTCGCGCACCGTGATCTTCTGCTGCCGGATGCCGACCGTGGCTTCGACGGGCACGAGCTTGCCCTCCTCCTGCAGGATGAAGTGAAAGGTCGCGTCGAGTCCGGCCGCGGGCCCGGACTGGAAAGTCAGCCGCATGCCGCGCAGCAGGCTGCGGGCGGAGGCGGCATAGAGATTGTTGCGGATCGGCCGCACCTGCTTGTGCGGGTAACGCTTCTTCACGTGCGCCTCGGCGTCGGAGCCGCGGATGACGTAGACCGGCTCGGTCTTCTCCTGCAGCGGCTTCACGACCTCGCGCACGTGCCGCCCCTTGTCGGTGCGATAGGCGGCGATCACATCCTCGCCCGCGGGGCACACGGCCAGGCAATAGGCGGCCTTGTAGTTGGGGCCGAAGCCGAGACTCTGCCACATCGAGACCGTCTCGGCGGGCGTGACGCGGCGCCGGTAATCGGCGCGGTTGCGGCTCTCGGCCACCTGCTCCACCCAGTCGCCGAAGCCGCCCATGAACTCGCGGTAATTGTGGTGGTAGCACGCGGAGAAATCGAAGCCACCGTCCGGCTTCACCGCGCCCACCGGACAGGCGGCGACGCAGAGCATGCAGTTGAGGCACGGGCTGAAGTCGAGCGGCTTCGCCGACTCGTCCACGTCCGCCTCGAGCAGCACGGTGGCCAGCAGGATGAAGTTGCCGAACTTCGGGTGAATGACGTTGCGGTGGATGCCCATGCGGCCGAGGCCGGCCGCGACGGCCACGGGCTTGTGCGAGATCACCCACATCTTGTCCGGCCACCGGTCGGCCTCCATCGGGAAACCCATCGGCGGGTTGATGGCGCGGATGCCGCGCCGCTCCAAGGCCGCGACTATCCGGTGCGCCACCTCGTTGACCCACTCGCCTGTCCGGTGGAACTCGGAATTCGCCACCGAGCGCGCGGGGGTGCGGATCGGCTCGCGGTTCATGCGGCAGACGATGCTCAACAGGCTCCGCGTCCGCGGATAGAAGCCGAGAATGTCGGCACGCTGGTCGTCGAGGCCCGGGTGATCGAGGCGGACGCAGCCGGTGTCGTCCGCTCCGGCAGCGAGCGCCAGTTGGCGCAGTTCGGCCGCACCGAGGTGCAAAACGGGAGAGAGCGTCTCGACCGGGCTCATGGGGAACCCGGTCCGGATTTTTCGAGGCGCGTAGCCACTTCCTCCATTTTTGCCATGAAGCGGCCCCACTCCCCCGCGCCGAACGCGGCCTCGATCTGCGCCTGGGCCCGCTGCCAGGCCGGCTGAACCTCGGCCAGCAAACGGTGACCCGACGGCGCCAGCTCCAGTTGTCGGGCGCGGCCCCGCCTGCCGGCCTGATCCCGCACCCAGCCGCGCCGCTCGAGCGGCCGGAGATTGCGCAGCAACGTGGTGCGATCCATCGCCAGCCAGTCGGTCAGCTCCGCGAGCGACGCCGATCCGGCGGCCAGCCGGGCGAGCAGCGGCAGTTGGGTCGGCTGCAACCCTGAAGTCCGCATCGCCTTGGTGAAATGCTGCGTGAGCACGCGGTTGAACCACCGGACATTGAAGCAGGCACAGTCGCCGAAATGGCGGAGTTGCGCGGGAGCGAGCATGATGTGTGTATATGCACATATAGGCGGCAGCCGCAAATTCTTTCTGTTCGCTCTCTCCCGCCCGGACGGCCCCCGTCTGTCTACAGCGTCCGCTCGAACCAGACGACCGTCACGTCCACCGCGCGGGCGGCGAGGCCGAGCTCGGGCTGGAAGACATTGAAGATGTGGTCGGCGCCGCCGATGAGCACCGCCTCGGCCGGCCCGATCTTCGTCTCCGGTTTCGCCGCGACCAGCCGGCCGGCGGCGATGCGCAGAAACTCCGCCTCGTGCTGCGGCAGGAAGTCGGCCGAACCGCGCACGCTCAGGAAGGCGCCGGGGTATTTCGCGAGCGAGCGGTCGAGGTCGACGCCGCGGAAGCTCTCGTAAAACGCGCGCCGGGTGACGATCTTCTTCCAGTCGGGCACATCCTCCTCGCCCACCCCGTCGCGCAACGCGGCGATGCCGGCCGGCGTTCCGGCAAAATAGGCGAACTGGTCGCCGCCGGGGCTCGACCACAACGCCATCGAGCGGAACCACGCCGGGTGCCGCGCGCCGGACTCGATCGCCGTCGTGCCGCCGAGGCTCCAGCCCTGCACACCGATGCGCTCCGCCACGATGCCGGGCTGGCGCAGCAGAAAGGCATAGGCCGCCTCCGTGTCCTCCAGCCGCAACGGCAGGGTCGACTCGATGTTTGTCCGCCGCTTGTCACCCTCGCCGCGGAAGTTGATGCGCAGGCTCGCGATGCCGCGATCAGCCAGCGCCTCGGCGAGCCGTTGCGTCAGGTTGCCGGCGCCATCCATGTCGTCGGCCATGCCATGCAGCAGCAGCACCGCACGCCCGTCCCACGCGCCGGTCGATCGCAGCCAGACGCCGGTGACCGCCTCGCCGGCGGCGCCGGGCACCGCAGTCTGAGCCGGCGTGATGACGACACGTTCACCTCGCGTGGCCGTCACTTCGGCACGGACGGCCGGGAGCCAAGTCAGCCAAGCCGCCACCAGTGCTGCTGCGATAAATTTGCGCATGACTCCGGAAAATCGGCTTCTCCCAACGCTGGCGAGCCCGTTCTCCCGGGAGAAACAGAGGCGGGCGCAGGTTTTACCTCAAGCCGACCCTGCGCAGGCCGATACGGTAGCGGTTACCTCCATCACTACGCATGGCTGCCCCGTCGACTATCTCCGATACCCTGATCCAGGACTCCATCGTCCGCGCCGTCCAAAACGTCTGCCAGACCATGATGCGGCACGAAGCCGCCCTCGTGGAGACCACCTCCGACGCCACGCGCTCGGACTTCAAGACCCGGCTGCATGTCTTCGGCAGCGTCGGTTTCGTCGGCGAGGCCAACGGCATCGTCTACCTGTGCATCCCCGATGATTTCGCCAGCCACGCCGCCGGCCGCATCCTCGGCATGAGCCCCGGCGAGGTCGAGATGAGCGGCGACGAGGTGGTGAAGGACGTCGTCGGCGAGATCACCAACATGACCGTCGGCGGCTTCAAGAACTCGCTCTGCGACGTCGGCTTCCCCTGCAAGCTCACGCTTCCGACCATCGTGCGCGGCGACAATCTCGCCGTCGCCTCGATCAAGGCCGCCACGCGCCACATCTTCCACTTCGACTGCGCCGGCCACCGACTCGTGGCGGACATCCAGCTGAAGACGGATTAACGCAGCGCCTCGAGCTCTTCCCAGCGGGCGAAAGCGGTGGCGTGTTCCTGCTCGATCGTGTCGAGGCGGGCCTTCACCTCGGCGAACTTCGCGCCGGCGCTCTTGTAGAAGGTGGAGTCACCCAGTTTCGCGGTGAGCTCGGTCTGTTCCTTCTCCAACGCCTCGATGCGCGCGGGCAGCGTCTCGAGTTCGGCGCGCTCCTTGTTGGAGAGCTTGCGGGACTTGGCGGCGGCGGCGACCGGCCCGGTCGCCCGCGGTTTGGCGGGCGTAGCCGGCGCCCCGGGCCGGGACGCCTTGCCCGCCGTGGCCTGCTTCATCTTTTCCTTCTGCCAATCGGAGTAGCCGCCGACGTAGTCACCCAGGACGCCATCGCCCTCGAACACGAGGGAGCTGGTGACGACCTCGTCGAGGAACTCGCGGTCGTGGCTGACGAGCAGCACGGTGCCGGGGAACTCGACGAGCAGGTCCTCGAGCAGGTCGAGCGTCTCGACGTCGAGATCGTTGGTCGGCTCGTCGAGCACGAGCACGTTGGCGGGCTTGAGGAAGAGCCGGGCGAGCAGCAGGCGGTTGCGCTCGCCGCCGGAGAGCACGCGCGCGGGCGTGCGGGCGCGCTCGGGCTCGAAGAGGAAATCCTGGAGGTAGCTGATGACGTGCTTCGTGCGGCCGTCGATGGTGACGTGCGTGTTGCCGTCGGCGACGTTGTCGGCGACGGTCTTGCTGTCGTCGATGGCGGAGCGAAACTGGTCGAAGTAGACGACCTCGAGGTTGGTGCCGTGGGCGACGGTGCCGGAGGTGGGCTGGAGCTGGCCGAGCAGGAGCTTGATGAGCGTGGTCTTGCCCGCGCCGTTGGGACCGATGAGACCGATCTTGTCGCCGCGGATGATGGTCGTGCTGAGGTCGCGCACGAGCACGCGGCCGTCCGGATAGGCGAAGGAGAGGTGCTCGACGTCGATGACCTTCACTCCGCTGGGCAGGGCCTCGTTCATGCGGAGGTTGACGTTGCCGGCCTTCTCGCGGCGGGCGCGGCGCTCGGCGCGGAGGGCCGCGAGCTGGTGGAGGCGGGCGCCGGCGCGCTTGCGCTGGGCGGAGGGCTTGCGGCGGGCCCACTCCTCTTCCTGCGCGAGCTTCTTGTCGGCGGCCTCGCGCTGGCGCTCCTCGGCCTCGAGCCGCTCTTGGCGGCGGATGAGGAAGGTGTCGTAGGCGCAGTCCCAGTTCGTGATGACGCCGCGATCGAGCTCGACGATGCGTGTGGCGAGTTTCTTGAGGAAGGCGCGGTCGTGCGTGACGAAGAACAGGCCGACCTTCTCGGCGAGCAGGAACTCCTCGAGCCAGAGGATCGAGGCGAGATCGAGATGGTTGGTCGGCTCGTCGAGCAGCAGCAGGTCCGGCTGGCCGGCGAGCGCGCGGGCGAGCAGCACGCGGCGCTTGAGGCCGCCGGAGAGCGAGGCGAACTCGGCGTGCGAATCGAGCCCGACGTGGTTGATCAGGTCCTCGAGCCGGATCTCACGCTCCCAGTCCTCCTCGTGCGCGCTGGCCGAGCGCAGGCCGGCCGAGACGATGTCGTGCACGCTGCCGGTCAGATCGTGCGGGATTTCCTGCACGAGCCGCGCGAAGTGCGCGCCCGGCTGGCGGAAGACCTGGCCGGTGTCCGGCTTCATGTCGCCCGTGATGACCTTCATCAGCGTGGACTTGCCCGCGCCGTTGCGCCCGAGCAGGCAGACGCGCTCGCCCGCATCGACCTGAAAGTTCACGTGGTCGAGCACGGCGGGGCCACCGAAGGCAAGGGAGACATCGAGCAGACTGAAGAGCGCCATGGGAAACGGCCGAACGTAGGCCCCGGCCCCCGCGGCGCAATGGTAACCTTTGCGGAGTGGTGTCCTAATTTGGATACCTCTTCCCCGCACCATGTTTTGCACCTTCGCCCCAAGTCGGGCAATATGGGGAAATGATTTCAATCTGCCCCGGTAAACACCCTCGGTTTTGGTGTATCACTTCATCTCATCAGGATGCTCTTCCATCGCATGATTCAAAACTCTTCTCCTCGCCAGTCCGGTCGCAGATTGAACCGCCTCCTCGCGGCCTTCTTTTCTCTTACTGGTATCGTAAATGGTGGCCTCCCGTTCTTTGCGGCATAACGGGCAAATTGCCACCATGGAGTGTCCTCTCCTAACAACATCAATGTCTAATAGCTCCATAGTTTTCCTCGATACGGCCAAAGATTTCCGCGCCCTCAAAGGGAAGATTGACGGAACGGCACAACATGCCGTAAAGCGATTGGGTATGAAAATGGCGCGGCGTCTACTCTTAGCTCTCCTATTAGGGGTTCTCGTGTCGGCCCACGCGGACCTAATTGGAAAGTCTGAAGCTGAGTTGATTGCCACGAAGGGGCAGCCAAACTCGAAAATGGTTTCAGGTTCAAAGGCCATCTATCGCTGGGACGATACTGAGATATGGCTGACACAGGGAGTGGTCACTTCCGTTTCGATGCGAGATCTCCAAAAGGAAAAAGAATCTAGAGATGGAGCGGCGCGGGCAAACGCGGCGATGCAATCGCGTTTGGCCATGGCGTCAGCTTCTCAACCACAACAGCAACAACCTGCTAATGCTTATGTACCCGATTTTGTTAAGGAAACTCTGGCGAAGGATGCCGCGCGAAAAGCGAATAGAGAGAGGGATGCGGAAAACGACGCGAGAAAGCGGGCTGATAGAGAGGTGGAGTTCGCTCGAAGAGAGACGTTGAGAGTGGAGACCAATCGACTGCGAATTGAAACACGCCAAGCCTATGTCAACGGAGACAGAGGAAAGAGCCGAGCGTTGGCCGAGGAATACAAGACCAAGATGAAGGAAAAGGAACTAGTGAACGACCGCATCAATCGCAGTCGATGATACCCGTAATGATAGCAGCCAGAACTTTCTACGAAATGGACTCCGGCTTTGGCATCCCGGTGGGCACCGTTGTTTTCATTCTCCTTATCTTGAAGCTGTGCGGGATGCTGGATTTCGGGTCTGGTTCCAGCAATTACAAACCAACCGATTGGAAGAAGCATTGGGCGGAAGAGGAAAGAAAACAGAAGGAGAAGGAGCGATATCGGAATAAACGGTAATCGGTCTTCCCCTAGCAGAATCAACCGTCATGCTTTCATCTGGATGAGCCGAACAGCAATACGGGTTTTGACCCTTTTCCTCGTTGCGGGCGCGGTCGTCTATTCGTGCTTAGACCGTGCTAGTCTAAGTTCAGTTTTAACTTTTGTGGGAGCCCTAATTGGGTTATTTTCGACGTATATCGGAGAGAAAGCGGCTCAGATTGAAATATTTCTTCGGTTGGGAACACCCATGTCAGTTTTTGAAATTGTGAATTCTGGGACCGAAACGGCACAGGAGTTAAAAATAATTGTTCCGGATGTGCTCGCGCCGCTACGGCGGGATTTTGACGAAATTCCGAAAGAAATGATTGCTGGACAGCAAGTGACGATCTCAGCCGGGCTATCTCTTGGGTCATCCCATCAATACGAGTTCCAAGTCTCTTGGCGTTGTGGTCTTCTAACAAAAAGACACCGCAAAATAACAGCGCAATTAGTGTAGAACGCACCATAGGGATCGATGGGACGGCCTAAAACGGTTACCACTTTGCCCGCAAAGGTCAGCCGAGCACGAGAGCGCAACCACAAAGTTGAAGAGTTAGCTTTCAAATTAGGACACTGCCCTTTGCAGATTTTGCGGCAGTGCGGCTGGGTTTCTTATCACGCGGCGAATCTGCGGTTTGCAGTAGCGCAGGTGCTGGCCGGGCGGAATCCGGACCGGCATAATCCCAGCAAATAATGCACAATCTTGGCCAAGTCTTGGCATGACTCGGCGGGGGTTAATGAGCATGATAAGCGAATGGTTAGCCCAAATCCCTCCACGCCCGGAGGCCGACCAGGCGCAGCGCCGGCTTCGGCTCCGACTACCACCATCCCCGACGTCGTCATCCGCCTCGCCGGCAATTCCCAGGACGGCATCCAGTCCATCGGCGGCTTCCTCGCCCGCCTCGCGGGCCGCAGCGACCAGGAGGTCATGACCTACATGACCATCCCGGCCACCATCTCCGGCGGCCCGTCGATCTTCCAGGTCCGCATGGGCTCCGGCGAAATCCTCTCCGCCGGCGATCAGGCCGACTTCCTCGTGGCCTTCTACCAGCACAGCTACGAGTCGCACATCGGCGCGCTCCGCCCCGGCGGCGTGCTGATCTACGACTCGGACAACGTGAAGCCCAACCTCGACGACCGCCGCTTCACCTTCGTGCCCATCGCCATCACCTCCGCGACCGTCGAGGCCGTCGGCGGCACCGGCAAGGACAAGGGCAAAAACATGTTCGTGCTCGGGCTCATCGCCCGCATCTTCGACCTCGACCAGCCGAAGCTCCAGGCGCTGATCAAGGAGCGCATCGGCGGCCGCGGCGACGAGGCCGTGCGCAACGCCATGCTGGCCTTCGACGCCGGCTACGCCCACCCGGTCGAGAACCTGCTCGGCCATCTCTACCGCTTCGCCCGCGCCGCCTCCACTCCGCCGAGCGCGACGCCCTCGCGCCCGGCCGTCACGATGGATGGCAACACCGCGATGGTCTACGGCCTGCTCGCCGCCGGCGTCCGCTACGGCGCCGCGTATCCCATCACGCCGTGGTCCTCCATCATGGAGCTGCTCCGCACGGAGCTGACGAAATACGGCGGCCTCTTCATCCAGGCGGAGGACGAGATCGCCGCCGTGTCGCACGCGATCGGCTTCGCGTTCGCCGGCCATCTCTCCGTCACCGGCAGCTCCGGCCCGGGCATCTCGCTCAAGCAGGAGGCGCTCGGCTGGGCCGGCATGGCCGAGCTCCCGCTCATCTGCATCAACGTCCAGCGCGGCGGCCCCTCCACCGGCATGCCGACCAGCGTCGAGCAGAGCGACCTGCTCCAAGGCCTCTACGGCAGCCACGGCGACAGCCCGCGCGTCGTGCTCGCCCCGCAGAACGTCGAGGACTGTTTCTACATCGCCCTCGAAGCCGCGCGCATCGCCAAGGAGTTCAGCACGCCCGTCATCATCCTCACCGACCAGGCGCTCGCCACCCGCATCGAGGCGTTCGAGGAACCCGACCTCAAGGCGCTCGTCCGCGAGCCCAAGCTCGACCTCTCCCCGAAGCCCGCCGACTACAAGCCCTACCCGCTCGACGCCCAGACGCGCCACGCCACGCCCGGCTCGCGCATGCTCGGCGGCAAATACCCGACCGTCTCCGGCCTCGAGCACGACGAGTTCGGCCACCCGTCCGGCAGCCCCGTCGTGCACGCGAAGATGAACGCCCGCCGCCGCGACAAGATCAAGCGCGTCGCCACCACGCTGTCCGTCCCCGAGGTTTACGGCGACCAGAAGGGCGACGTGCTCGTCGTCGGTTGGGGCTCCACCTACGGCCCGATCCGCGAGGCGGTGAACCAGCTGCGCAAGACCGACCAAGGGCCGTCCGTCGGCCACCTGCACCTGCGCCACATCAGCCCGCTGCCTCCGGGGCTCGAGCAGATCTTCGCCAACTACCGCCGCATCGTCGTCGTCGAGATCAACGACGAGGGCCTCTACGGCTACGGCCAGCTCGCCACGGTCCTCCGCGGCGCGTTCGCCAACCCCGCCATCAAGAGCGTCTGCAAGACCGACGGCCTCACCTACAAGGTCCGCGAGGTCGTCGCCGGCATCCAGAAACACCTCTCCGCCTGAACCCCACCACGCCATGAGTTCTGAAAACATTGTCACCGCCCCCGTCGAGGTGCCCGCCATGGGCGGCCCCGGCCGTCCCGCCCTCGCCAAGAAAACCCTCGTCTCCGACCACCCGACGTGGTGCCCCGGCTGCGGCGACTTCGCCGTGCTGGCCTCGTTCTACAAGGTCCTCGAGAAACTCAACTACCCGCAGGAAAGCATCGTGACGTTTGCCGGCATCGGCTGCTCGTCGCGCTTCCCGTACTTCGTGAACAGCTACGGCGGCCACTACATCCACGGCCGCTCGCTGCCGTTCGCCGCGGCCATCAGCCTCGGCCGCGAGGACCTGCACGTCTTCGTCTTCGGCGGCGACGGCGACGGGTTCTCCATCGGCGGCAACCACCTCTTCCACGCCGCGCGCAAGAACACCAGGATGACCTACGTCATCATGGACAACTCCGTCTACGGCCTGACCAAGAAGCAGACCTCGCCCACCTCGCCGATCGGCTTCAAGTCCAAGACCGACCCGTGGGGCGCCATCGACCAGCCGGTCAACCCCATCCGCACGCTCCTCAACGCCGGCGCGACCTTCGTCGCCCGCAGCCACGCCACCCAGGTCAACCACATGACCGAGATGATGCTCCGCGCCGCGCAGCACGACGGCTTCTCCGTCGTCGAGATCCTCTCCGAGTGCGTCGAGTTCAACGAGGGCGCCTTCGACGCCGCGAACAACCGCAAGGGCGGCCAGTTCCGCACCATCGAGCTCAAGAAGAACGACGGCTCCCCCGAGGACGCCGCCCGGCACGACCCGGCCGACGAGGCCAACGCCTACCGCCTGGCGATCGAACCGTGGCCCGGCTACTTCGGCGTCTTCTACGAGGTGCACCGCCCGACGAAGAACCAGCTCGAGGCCGACCTCGTCAAGAAGGCCCGCGAAAAGACCAAGGGCGCCGGCGCCCTCGACCTGCTCCAGTCCTCGTTCGCGAAGCTGCGCTGAACATCGCCTGTTTCCCCGCCGGGATGCGTCCGCCGCATCCCGGCTTTTTCTTTTTCCGCCCAGACAAACCCGGCCTGCGGCGGCGCTTCAGGGAACGCCGTCCCTCGCGCCCCTGCCCATGGAACCCCTGAAATCCGCCCTCCGCCAGCTGCGCGCCCATCCGGTGTTCAGCGGCCTCGTCATCCTGCTGCTCGCCCTCGGCATCGGCGCCAACACCGCCATCTTCGGCGTCGTCCACGCCGTGCTGCTCAAGCCCCTGCCCTACCCGCAGCCCGGCGAACTCGTCCTCATCCGCAAGCTGCCGCGCGAGGGCAACGCAGCGACGATGTTGGGCGGAGGCGCGCTCGTGAGCGACAAGGACCTCCGCGCATGGATCGACGGCCAGCCCAAATCCTTCCGCGCGCTGGTCGGTTACGCGAACACCGTCAGCGCGCTCCAGTTGGCGAATGGCGATGGCGCCGTGCGCGTGCACTCCGCGCGGGTCACGCCGGGCTTCTTTCCCCTGCTCGGTGTCGGCGCCTGGCGTGGACGGCTGCTTCAGGAGAACGACTACAAAGCAGGTGCCACTCCCGTGGCGGTGATCGGCTACTCCGCATGGCAGTCGCGCTTTCACGGCGATGACGGGGTTCTCGGTCAAGTCGTGAAGATCGACGACATCCCGCACACCGTCGTCGGCGTGCTGCCACCGTCGTTCGAGTTCGTGGACCCGGTGCAATTCTGGCGGACACTCACCCTCAGCGGTCTCGACCGGCCCGGCCAGCTGAGCATCGCGATGGTGCGGGCCTTCGGCCGGCTCTTGCCCGGCGCCTCACACGAGAGCGCACAACACGAACTCGACGGCATCTCGGAGCGCTTTTGGGACGGCTACGCCTCCAGTTTCGCCGCCGGTCAGCCGAACAGCGCCCCGTCGCGACTGAGTCTGCCGTTCAGCGGCGGAAACACCCAGCTGACCCCGCTGCAGGAGCATCTCGCCCGGCAATCGCGCACGACGCTCTGGCTGCTGCTCGGCGCGGTCGCGTTCGTGCTGCTCATCGCCTGCGCCAATATCGCCAACCTCCAGCTCGCCCGCGCCGCGGGCCGCAAGCGCGAGGCGGCCATCCGCGCCGCGCTCGGCGCTTCGCCCGGCCGGCTCGCCGCCGAGCTGCTGTTGGAAAATATCCTGCTCGCCCTCGCCGGCGGATTGCTCGGCGTGCTGCTCGCCTGGTGGGGCACCCAGGGTCTGCAATTCTGGCTGAGCGACACTCTGCCGCGCATCAACCCCGTCGGCGTCAGCGGCCCCGTGCTGGGTTTCGCCGTGCTGCTGGCCGTGGCGGCTGGCATCGGCTTTGGTCTCGCCCCCGCGTGGCAGGGCAGCCGCGTCGACCTGCTCGACCCGCTCAAGGATGGCGGCCACACCGGCATGGCCACCGGCCACCGCTGGCGGCAGGGGCTCGTCGCCCTCGAGGTCGCACTGGCGCTCGTGCTGGCGGTCAACACCGGCCTGCTCGTGAAGAGCATCTACAAGCTCTACTCGACCGAACTCGGTTTCCGCACGGGCAACGTGCTCACGGCGAATCTTTCCCTCCCACGCCGCTACGGCACACCGGCCCAGCAACGCGACTTCGCCGACCGCTGGCTCGCGGCCCTGCAGACGCTGCCGGGCGTGAAGGTCGCCGCCCTCACCGACCTGCCGCCGCTCTCCCCCTACACCCAGGTTGTCATCGCCTCGACCGTGCAGGGTTCGTCAGGCAACGCCAACGCCTCCGTCAGCTCCGCTCCACCCACCATGGCGGTGGCGAGCGCCACGCCGGATTTCTTCCGCGCCGCCGGCATCGCGCTGCGGCAGGGACGCTTCTTTGCCGGTCAGGACAGCGCCGACGTCGCGCCGGTCGCGATCGTCAATGAAACCTTCCTGAAACAATTTTATCCGCAGGGCTTCACGCTCGGCGCCCAGGTCAACCTCCCGAATGCCTCCGGTTCGGGCAACCACGGTCTGGCCACTGCGGCCATCGTCGGCGTGGTGGCCGACATCCGCCCGCGCGGCTTCGAGAGCATGCCGCAACCGCTGGCCTACTTCCCTCTCACACAACAGCCGCGCGCCCGGCTGGCCGCCGTGCTCCAGTTCGAGGGCGACTCCGCCGCGCTCGCGCGCGCCGTCACCGCCGCGACGCACAAGATCGACGGCGACCTCGCCCTCGATAACCCGCTCACGCTTGAACAGCAGATCGCCCGGCAGACCGCGCCGCGCCGCATCACGCTCATCCTGACGGGCGCCTTCGCGGCGACCGCCGTCGTGCTCGCCGCCCTCGGCATCCTCGGCGTCATGAGCTACACCGTCACGCAGCGCACGCAGGAGATCGGCGTGCGCATGGCGCTTGGCGCCGGCACCGGCGACATTCTCCGCTGGATGATGCGCTACGGCGGCATCGCCGTCGGCACCGGGCTCATCGTCGGCCTCGGCTTGACGGCCGCCACCAGCCGGCTGCTCAAGTCGCTCCTGACCGGCGTCACCGCACTCGATCCCGGCGTGCTGGCCACCGGCGTCGTGTTGCTCGCGCTGGTCGGCCTGACGGCGTGCCTCGTGCCCGCCCTGCGGGCCGCCCGCATCAACCCGGTCGAAGCGTTGCGGAACGAGTAACCGCCGGGCAACCGGCGCGCAGCTTTGGCCAACGGCGGCCCAGCGGGCCGGCGGGGGTTGTGGCACACTGGCGGCCCACTCCCCCCACGCCATGAACCTGCAGCGCGATCGCTCGGCCTGGTTGTACGGCCCGGATAATCCATGCCAGGTGGAACCTTCCTACGTTCCGCGCGTGCGGCGGCTCGTGCTGCTGGGTGCGCCCGGCTGCGGCAAAGGCACGCAGGCCGCCCTGCTCGGCGCCGCCTATGGCGCCTGCCACCTTTCGACCGGCGACATTTTCCGCGAGGCGCGCACCCATCCGCAGCACCAGAAAAGTCCCGTGATGGCGGAGGCCTTCACCCAGATGTGCCACGGCGGGCTCGTCTCGGACGAGACCGTGCTGGCGCTCCTGCGCGAGCGCTCGCCCTGCCTGCGCTGCCGCGGCGGCTTCCTGCTGGATGGTTTCCCGCGCACGGTCCCGCAGGCGGAAGCGCTCGACACCATGCTGGCCGAACAGGGCCTCTCGCTCGACGGCGTGGTCTACTACGACCTGCCGCACGAAAAACTCTTTGCCCGGGTCGAAGGCCGCCGCATCTGCGCGGTCTGCAAAGCCGTCTATCATCTCGACTCCTGCCCGCCGGCTCATCCGGGCGTCTGCAACCATTGCGATACGACGCTGGTCCAGCGCGAAGACGACCGCCCCGAGGCGGTGAAAATCCGGCAGGCCGTCTACGAAAAGAGCACGGCGCCCCTGCTCGACTACTATCGCGCGCGCAACCTGCTCACCGCCATCCCGGCCGACGGCACACCGGACGAGATCTTCGGTCTGACGCTGCGGGCGATGGGTTGACCGCGATCCCCGGCACATTCCGGGTCAGCGCCTAGTTAATTGCGCATGCAACTATTTCGTTGCCGCATTTCTTTTCCTGCCTAGGATGCGGGCATGTCCGCCTCTTCCCTTCCGCCCATCGACGCCGGTGTCCGCATCGGCCACGTCCACCTGAAGGTCGCCGATCTGCCGCGCGCGCTCGACTTCTACTGTGGCGTGCTGGGTTTCCAGCTCATGCAGCGCTACGGCACGCAGGCGGCGTTCATTTCCGCCGGCGGCTATCATCATCACCTCGGCCTCAATACCTGGGAATCGCACGGCGGCCCGCCGCCGCCGCCGGGCACGACCGGACTCTACCACACCGCCATCCTCTACCCGACGCGCCGGGCGTTGGCGGATGCGTTGCGCCGGCTCGTCGCGGCAGGCATTCCGCTCGATGGCGCTTCCGACCACGGCGTCAGCGAGGCGCTCTATCTGCGCGATCCCGATCAAAACGGTGTCGAACTCTACCGCGACCGGCCCGAGGCCGAGTGGCCGCGCACGCCCGGGGGCGGACTGGCCATGGTCACGCGACCGCTCGATCTCGCGGGTTTGCTCGCAGAGTTGCGGACGAGCTAGTCTGCACGTCGTAGCGGAGCTGCACCAAGCCGTCGGCAAACGCCTGGCTCTCGCGCAACACCAGCCGGGCGCCGGCGCGTTGCGGCAGAAAAAGCGACAGGCCCTCGCCCAGCAGTGTCGGGATGACGGTGAGAACGATCTCGTCGACCAGTCCCGCTTCGAAAAACGCGTGCGCGCTCTCGCCGCCGCCCATCAGCCAGATGTCGCGGCCGGGCTGGCGTTTGATGCGGCGCAGCAGCGTAGCAATGTTGCCACCGACGAACTCGGCCTGCACGTCGCGCTGGCCGGCCCAGCGGCGGCTGAGCACGTAGCATTTCCGCTCGCCGTAGGGCCACGCGCCGAAGGTGAGCATCTGCTCGTAGGTCTTGCGGCCGATGATGAGCGCGTCGATCCGTTCGAGGAACTTCGCGTAGCCGTAGTCCTCCTTGGCGCTGGGGGTCGGCAGCCAGTCGACGGAGCCGTCGCGGCGGGCGATGTAACCGTCGAGACTGGACGCCACGTAATAGACGAGTTTGCGCATAAAATTCAGGAGCGGACAGCCACGCGTTTCGGGCGGACGTGTTCGACCGGCCAGCCTTCGTCTTCCCAACCGGCGAGGCCCGCGGACATGAGATGGACGTTGGTGTAGCCCAGGGAACGGGCGCGCTGCGCGGCGAAGGCCGCGGCGCTGCACGATTCGTCCGTGCCATAGAACACCACCATCGCGTCCGCCGCCGCCGGCAGCTCGGCCGAGCGGAAGCAAGCCGGGTCGAGGTTGGTCGCGCCGGGGATATGCCCGCGCGTCCACTCCTGGGGCGGGTTGCAATCGTACACCCGCACTCCGCCCGTGCGGAGGCGGCTGGCGACCTCCGCCACGGACACAGCCGGCACCGGCGAACTGTCGGAGAAGGTTTTCATCAAAGCGATCATGGCGGCGCGGTGTTCAGTTGGCCCCGTGGCCGGCGAGATCGGTTTCGACCGCGCCGGTGTGCGGCCGGTCTCCGCCGAAGCGCTGCACCAGGCCGCGGGTCTCGTCGACCAGGTCCAGGTAGCGCCGCTCGTAGCGCTCGTCGCTCATTTCCGGCGGCTGCACGAGCGTGAGGCTGACCAGCGTCCGCTCCGCCGGCAGCGCGAGCACGCGGATCGGCAGCAGGCCCATGCCGTCGGCCGACACGCCGGCCAGCACGTCGATGACGCCTGTCGCGGGATCGACCTCGGTGGCGACCATCAGCTCGCCCTGCGAGGTAAGCGCCCACCAGCGGCCGCGTTGCAGGTAGACCCGCTCGCAGTAGGCGTGAGCCCACTTGGGCAGGTTTTCGACGTCGGCCAGGAAGTTGAACACGGTGTCGCGCGGCGCGCCCACGATCAGATTAACGGTGCGGACATGCATGTTAATAAGACGAATGAGTGGGCGGGTTTGAGACAGGTTGCGCGACTTTTTCGACAAAAGGCGCCAAACGTCAGGCAGACTTGCGAAAGTGGATGGTGATGGCGTTGCCATCCGGATCCCGCACGCTGGCCATCCGGCAGGAGGGGAAATCGTGGAGGTCGCCCACGAAGGTCACGTTGTGGGCCCGCAGGTGCGCGACAGTCGCGTCGAAATCCTCCACGTCGAGGGCGACCATCGGGCCGTTGCTGGACGGTTTCCACTTGTCCGTGCCGACGCTGGCGATCGCCAGTGTGCCGGCGCCGATGTCGTATTCGATCCACGCCTGGCCGTCGGTTTCACCGAAGACGAGGGAGGGTTTCAGCCCGAGCACGCCCTCGTAGAAGGCGCGGGCGCGGGCGACGTTGGTGACCGGATAACCGGCGAAGGCGATGCTTGAGATACGCACAGGAGAAGCGGGGGTCGTGCTCATGCCCGCGACTCTATCACCCGGCACTGACAGCATTATGTCAGGAGAGTTGGCCGGGCCGTGGGCCGGCCCTTCCGCGCCTCAGTCCACCCCGGCCGGCAGTGCGAGCCGGCGATCTTTTTTTGCGTAGCGCCGCGCGGTCTGCTCCGCCGCCGACGCCACCAACTCGCGCAGCTTCGCCGGCCCCAGCGCCTCGGCGTGTTCGCCGAAGGAGAGCAGCCACTGCGCCATCCATTCGAGCGACCAGGCGTAGAGCGAGTACACGCCGCCGTCGTCCCGCGCCGACTCCTCGATCAAGGTCGCATAACTCTCGCGGCGCGCCCGCTCCAGCACGCAGCGCCGGAACCAGACGCGCACGGGCAGCGTCTCCTCCCGGCGGGTGAATGCGCGCATGTGTTCCGCCAGGGAGAATTCCGGCCGCGGGGCGAACACCATCGGCGCCAGTTCGAGCCGGCGGATGCGGTCGACGCGGAAGTGCCGGTAATCCTTCCGCAGCCGGCACCACGCCACCAGATACCAGCGCCCGCCGTAGAACACCACGCCGAGCGGCTCGACGTCGCGCTGTGTCTCCGCCTCCTGGCCGCGGCCGCGGTAGGTCAGGCGCAGCACGCGCCGCAGCACGACGCCCTGTTGCACCGGCATCAACCAGCGCTGGTCGGCGGCCTCCGGATCGGCGCCGCCCTGGCGGCCGTAGACGATCGTGTTCTCCACCAGCCGCGCCACGTGGTCCTGCCGGTCGCGCGGCAGCACGGCGCGGAGCTTGTCGAGCGCCGAGGCCATCGGGGCGTGCAGCGAGGCGTCGGTGAATTGTTTCACCAGCTCGCCACCGACGAACAGCGACGAGGCCTCCTCCGCCGTGAACATGACGGGCGGCAGCTGGTAGCCCTTGAGCAGCGAGTAGCCCACGCCCGCTTCGCCGGCGATCGGCACGCCCGCCTCGCCGAGCGCGGCGATGTCGCGGTAGATCGTGCGGATGTTCACCTCGAAGTGCGCCGCCAGCTCCTCGGCGCGCACGACCCGCCGCCCCTGCAGGTGCAGCACCATCGCGACGAGCCGGTCGGTCCGATTCATAAGCGCGGCAGCGTGGCAGCGCGCGCGCGGATTGTCGCGGATATTTTCAAATCTGGGGGATTTTCCCGCGGCCAAAAGCTCCGCTGCCCATCGGCATCAGTCCGCTTCACAACCGCAGACCCGGCGGGCTTTGGATTGCGCCGCCCACGGGGCACGGTAGCTTGGCCTTTCCCGAGGAAATATCGTGAACTCCGCCGCTTCCGCTCCCACCGGTGCCCCGCCCGCCCACGCCGACCGCGTCTTCACCGTCCGCGGCCTCACCAAGGTCTACGGCGAAGGCGCCACGCAGGTCCGCGCGTTGGCGGGCGTCGATCTCGATCTCTCCGCGGGCGAACTCGTCGTGCTCCTCGGCCCCTCCGGCAGCGGCAAGACCACCTTGCTCAACCAGCTCGGCGGCCTCGACATCCCGACCGCCGGCGAACTCCGTTACCGCGACACCGACCTCACCCACGCCACCGAGGAACAGCTCACGCACTACCGGCGCGAGTCCGTCGGCTTCATCTTCCAGTTCTACAACCTCATCCCGAGCCTCACCGCACGCGAGAACGTCGGCCTCATCACCGAGATCGCCAGCCATCCGCTCGCCCCCGAGGCCGCGCTGGAGCTGGTGGGGCTCGGCGCCCGCCTCGACCATTTTCCGGCGCAGCTCTCCGGCGGCGAGCAACAGCGTGTCGCCATCGCGCGCGCCATCGCCAAGCGCCCCGAGGTGCTCCTGTGCGACGAACCCACCGGCGCGCTCGACGTGAAGACCGGCATCGTCGTCCTCGATGCACTCGAGCGCGCCAACCGCGAGCTCGGCACCCTCACCGTCATCATCACCCACAACGCCGTTATGGCCGAGATGGCCGACCGCGTCATCCACTTATCCGACGGCCGTGTGCAATCGGAGCACCGCAACGCGCGCCGCGCCGCGCCGTCGACGTTGCGCTGGTGACGCGTGCGAAGCGCGCAAATCCCAAAATGAAAAACCCCAGGATCCAAAGCCCGCATCGCCTCCCCGGCCGCGCCAGCCCGTCGCGGACCTTGGCGTTTGGACCTTTGGCTATGGAGGTTTTCCCGCCGTGATTTCCCACCTCGACCGCAAGCTGCTCCGCGACCTCCGCCGCCTCAAGGGCCAGGCCGCCGCGGTCTCGCTGGTCATGGCCTGCGGCCTCGCGATGCTCATCATGGCGCGCAGCCTCATCGCCTCGCTCGACGGCACGCGCGCCGCCTACTACCAGGCCAACCGCTTCGCCGAGGTGTTCGCCCCGCTCAAGCGCGCCCCCAACCATCTCGCCGCCCGCATCGCCGCGCTGCCCGGCGTGGCGGGCGTGCAGACCGACATCGCCGCGCCGGTCACGCTCGATCTGCCCGGACTCGACGAGCCGGCGAGCGGCATGGTGCGCTCGCTGCCCGATTACGGCGAACCGGAACTGAACCGCCTGTTCCTGCGCCGCGGCCGCTGGCTCGCACCCGGCTCGCGCGGCGAGGTGCTCGTGGGCGAGGCTTTCGCCAACGCCAACCAGCTCAACCCCGGCGACACGCTCACGATGCTGCTCTACGGCCGGCGCCAGACGTTCCGCATCGCGGGCATCGTGCTGTCGCCGGAATACATCTTCGAGTCGCGCCCCGGCGCCGCGCTGCCGGACAACCGCACCTACGGCATCTTCTGGATGCCGTACAAGGAGGCCGCCACGGCGTTCAGCCTCTACGGCGCGTTCAACCACGTGTCGCTCGTCCTCGCTCCGGGTGCCGAACCGGCGCCGGTCATCGCCGCGCTCGACGTACTGCTGCGCCCCTACGGCGGCCTGGGCGCCTACGACCGCAAGGATCATCCGTCGCACATCCGCGTCTCCGACGAGATCCGCGTGCTGCAGATCCTGTCCGTCGGTTTCCCGACGATCTTTCTCACCGTGGCGGCGTTCATGACCAATGCCGTGCTCACGCGCCTGCTCGCCCTGCAACGCGAGCAGATCGCCATCCTCAAGGCGTTCGGCTTTTCCAACCGCCAGATCGTGGTCCATTACCTGAAGTTCGCCGCCGTCATGGTCGTGGGCGGTACGCTCGCCGGCGCGACGGGCGGCATCGTGCTCGGCGTGAAGCTGGTGAAAATGTACGAGCTGTTCTTCCGGTTTCCCGACCTGCGGTTCGCGCTCGACCGGAGCGCCGTGGCCATCGCACTGACCGTGGGCCTCGGCGCCGTGGTGACGGGCGTGTTCGGCGCCGTGCGCAAGGCCGCGCACCTGCCGCCCGCCGAGGCGATGCGCCCCGAGCCGCCCGCGCACTACCGCCGGTCGCTCATCGAGCGCACGGGCGCCGGCCGGCTGTTTTCCCACTCGTTCCGCATCGCCGTGCGCAACATCGAGCGGCGCCCCGTGCAGGCGCTCTTCACCGTCGCCGGCCTCGCCCTCGGCACCGCGCTGCTCATCCTGCCCAACACCTTCAAGGCCGGCATCGCCGACGTGCTCGATTTCCAGTGGGACGTCGTGCAGCGGCAGGACCTCAACCTCAGCCTCGTCGAGCCGTCCGCGTTCCGCATCATCCACGAGCTCGAACGCCTGCCCGGCGTCATCCACGTCGAGCCGCAGCGCGCCGCCTCCGTGCGCATCAGCTTCCACGGCGCCGGCCGCCAGATCGGCTTGCGCAGCCTCGACGCCGGCGCGGCGCATGGCCGCGCCATCGATGCCGCGGGCCGCGAAATCGTCCCGCCGCCCGAAGGCCTCATCCTCTCCGCCAAGCTCGCGCAGGTGCTCGGCGCCCGGCCCGGCGACCAACTGGTGCTCGAGGCGCTCGAGGGGAAACGCCCCGTCGCCACCGTGCCGCTGGTCGGCCTCGCGGAGGATTTCACCGGCATCACGGCCTACATGGAGCGCGCCGCGCTCAACCGCTTCCTTGGCGAGGGCGATGTCGTCACCGGCGCCAGCATCTCGCTCGACGCGGCGCGCCGGGCGGACTTCCTGCGCGCGCTCAAGGGCATCCCGCACGTCGGCACGGTGGCGATCAAGGATTCCATGCGGGAGAGTTTCCGCGCCACCACCGCGCAGAGCATGGGCATGATCCAGACGATCTACCTGACGTTTGCCGTCATCGTCGCCTTCGGCGTCATCTACAACAACGCCCGCATCTCGCTGGCCGAGCGGGCGCGCGAGCTGGCCACGCTGCGCGTCATCGGTCTCACGCAGCGCGAGGTCGGCGCCGTGCTCGTGATCGAGCTGACCCTCTTGGCGGCCGTCGCCCTGCCGCTCGGTCTCGTGCTCGGCACGGGCTTCGCCACCCTCATCGTCCACTCGGTCAACACCGAGACCGTGCGCCTGCCGCTCGTCTTCACCTCCTACACCTACACGTTCGCCGTGCTCGTCGTGTCCCTCGCGTCGGCCTTGTCGGCAGTCGTGGTCTTGCGCAAGCTGAAGCAGCTCGACCTCATCGGCGCCCTGAAGGCCCCCGAATAATCCTTTCATGAACGCTCCCGCCTCTTCTCCCTCCGCCGGTCGTCGCCCCCGCCGCTGGCTGCCCTACGCCGGCGCTGCCGTGCTCGCCGTGCTGCTGGCCCTCGGCCTGCGCCCGCAGCCGGCGCGGGTCGAGACCGCCCGCGCCATGCTCG
The DNA here is from genome assembly GCA_016187925.1 of Opitutia bacterium. Taxonomy (GTDB): domain Bacteria; phylum Verrucomicrobiota; class Verrucomicrobiia; order Opitutales; family Opitutaceae; genus Didemnitutus. Next base: position 27,453 of record JACPIS010000040.1, read on the forward strand.
GACCGTTGCGCGCCACCGTCAGCGAGGAGGGCAAGACGCGCATCCGGCAGCGCTACGTCGTCTCCGCCCCCGTCTCGGGCCAGCTCCGCCGCATCCCCTACAAGCCCGGCGCGGAAGTGATCGCGGGCGAGACGGTCGTCGCCGTCATCGACCCGTTGCCGTCCTCGCCGCTCGACGCCCGCAACCGCGCGCTCGCCGGGGCCCGCCGCGACTCCGCCACCACCCTGCTGGAAAAAAGCCGCACGACCCACGAGCTGGCCAGGAGCGAACTGCGCCGCATCGAGCAGATGTTCGCCCTGAAGACCGTGTCGCCGCAGGACCTTGAGAGTGCGCAGATGCGCGAGACCGCCGCGGCCCGCGAGGTCGCCGCCGCCGAGGGCGCCCTCCGGCAGGCCGAGGCCGAGCTCGCCGAATCTCCCGCCGCGGTCCCGCCCGCTCCCGTCGAGGTGAAGGCCCATGTCGGCGGCCGCGTGCTGCACGTTTACCAGGAAAGTTCCCGCGCCGTCATCCAGGGCACGCCGCTGGTCGAGCTCGGCGATCCCACCGACCTCGAGGTGGTGATTGAAATGCTCTCCCGCGACGGCGCTGCCATCTCACCGGGCGCGGCGGTCGAATTCGAGCAATGGGGCGGCGCCACGCCGCTCGCGGGCCGGGTGCGGCTCATCGAACCCGCGGCTTTCACCAAGATCTCCGCCCTCGGGGTCGAGGAGCAGCGCGTCAACGTCGTGGCCGACATCCTCACGCCGGTCGAGCAGCGCCGCTCGCTGGGCGACAATTTCCGCGTCGAGGCGCGCGTGGTCGGGTGGGCGGGCGAACGCGTGCTCAAGGTGCCCGCCTCGGCGCTTTTCCGCCGCGGTGACGAGTGGGCCGCCTACGTCGTGCGCGGCGGCCACGCCGTGCTCGTGCCCGTGCGAGCCGGCCGCACGAGCGGTGTCGAGACGCAGGTCATCGGCGGCCTGAAGGAAAACGACGAGGTCATCCTCTACCCCGGCGACCGGGTGAAGGACGGCGAGCGCGTCCAGCCGATCAAAGTCTGAGCGACGGCGCGGTGACGCGCCTTGGAACCTATCCGGATAGCGCTTGCCGATGGGCTGGGCGAACCGCCAAGGCTGACGCACTTGCCGCCATCCGGTGAGCCGCGGCTCGGCGGGGACGCCTCGCCCTACCCAAACGCATCGCCGCACGCCCTGTTTTTCGGAGGGACTCTTAATGCAGGAAATTGCCCGTGCGCCCCGCGACAGCGGCCCGGTCCGCGGCGCTTTGCAGTTCCAGCCAGGAGGTGATTCGCCAGACGTTGCCGGACCCCGACGGCAACAGCGCCCGGTCAAAGTGAAAACCTACGGAGCCCGCCGCCGAGATTGATTTCACCACCACCCAGCCGGTCAGGGACGCACTGTTGCTGGTGCCGGTGGCGGTCAGTCTGGAATTGGGCGCATAGAGGCGGCCGGTAAACCGGCTGTTGTTGGCGAAGGTGCAGGAGCTGGTGGTTGAAGTGTAGATCAGCAGCGCTCCCGCCCAGTTGGTGTTGTTGATCGATCTGCCGGAGGCGACCGTGACGGGCTTGCTGAGGTAGACGATGCAGCTGCCGAGATTCTGGATCACCATGCCGCCGCTCATGCCGGTGCTGGTGCCGACGATCGTAACGTTTTTCCCGGCGGAAATTGTCACCGCGCCAATCGTGGCACTGTTGCAGAAGTAGTAGTACCGGCCGTCGGACGCGGGAAGATGCCCGACAACCGGCAGGGTGGACGGGATGGACGAACCCAGGTTGTAGCTCTGGCTGACACTGGCCGCCGTGGGATAAGCCGGCAAAGGATACGACGCCGTGAAGCCGGTCGTGAGAGTGCCGGTGTAATCCGAAGTCGGCGGCGCAGAGACCCCGGGACCGAGTTTGAGATCGCCGTAGATTTTGCCCGAGGCGACGTAAATGCTGCCACTGAGCACCGCCACGGAAGTTTGTGAGCTGGCATTGGCGCTGGAGTACGCGGCCCAGGGCCCGGTGGGGCTTTGGGTGGGGTTGGAGTTGAAACTGTCGGCGCTGGCCGTGCTGTTGAACGTCAGCGACCCCAGCGTCACGATCCCGTAAACGGGCGTGTTTTTCTTCAGGGTGACCTGCATCGTTTTGCTGATGGGCGGCGAGCCGTCGAACGTGGTCAGAGTCGCTTGGGCGATGACGGTGGGCGCGGCGGCATTGCCATCGTAGCCGGCCACGTAGACCTTGACGATCCCGACGGCGTTCTGGTCGCGGTTGAAGGCCGGCAGCGTGAACTGGGCGTTGGCGCCGGCGAGGGTCCAGCCCGACCAGGCCGTGGCGGCGGCGGTCCCCGCACCCATCAGGTTGAAGCGGTAGAGCGCCTCCTCGATGCCCGCCTCCGCGAGGTTGGCGGCGTCGTTGGCAAAGTAGGAACGCTGCGCCACCTTCAACGCCGTGCGCCCGAGCGAAAGATAGCTCCCGAGCACGACGGCGAGCGCGATCGCCAGCAGCATGGCCGTGAGCAGGACGCTGCCGCGCGCGGCGCCGGGACGGCGGGCGGCTTGCAGGTCCTGTCCGGGAGGGTTCATCAGGAGACCGGCTTGTTGCGGAGGATGAAGGTGGCCGACACGGCGGTATCGGTGGAGGTGGCGGCGGTCCGCGCCTGACGGGCTACGTGCAGGCTCACCTGCACGAGCTTGGTGGCGTTGTCCGTGGTCGCGACGGCGCCATCGCGGTCGAACCGGGCGAAAACCACGCCCGCGGAACCATCCGGAAAAGCGGAGATACCCTTCACGAGGTGCACCCGGCCGGCCGTGACGGTGCTGTCGGCGCCGGGCACCAGAAACAGGCTGCCGGTGGCGGCGGTCCAGGCGTAGGTCACCTGCCGGGTCGATCCGCCGGTCGTCGGGATGGTGAGGGTGATGTCGCTCGCGTTGTTCCACTTGATGTCGCCCGCGCTGCGCAGGTCCACGTCCAGTTGTTCCAGGCCGCGGCGAATCTGGGTGCTCATCTCGGCGTATTGCGTGAGGCGGACCCCGCTCCGCATCAGCTGCAGGTTGGTCGTCAACGCCCCGGCGAGCACGATTCCGGACAAGGCGGCCGCGACCATCACCTCGACCAGGCTGAAACCGCGCGCCGCGCGTCGGGTGTCAGGGATTGTTGTAGAGGTAGTCATAGAGCCCGGCCTGGGTGTAATAGGTGGTGTAACTCCGGGAGAGAGTGCGGCCGTCGTAACTCCGCCAGCGGACGGTCAGGGTGATTTGCAGCATCTGGCCCGAGCGCTGGGCCAGCGCGCGGGAAAGCGTGAAGCGACCGGCCACCGCGGGATTGCGCGCGAAGCTCGGGGCGATCACCGGCTGATAGGCGGCATCGCCGACCTCGGCCCAGGTCATGAGGCGCTCCTTCTCCATCTCGCTCTGCAGGATGTTGCCCGCGATCTCCAGGTTGCGCGCCGTGTCGACCGCCAGGAAGGCCTGCTGCATGGCTGTGATCGCGGTGGTGAGCGCCAGGGCCAGCACCGCCACGGCCATCGCCACCTCCACGACAGTGAAGCCGCGGCGGAGCGGAGAAAAAACGGGGGGCGATGGAAGCGCCGGGGACATGGAGCGCTAGGGAATGCGCCGGTAGGTCTCGCCGCAGTAGCTCAGGGTATCGCGATCGACGACCGTGATCACGCCACCCGGCTGATCCGTGGCCAAGGCCGGTTGCGAGCCGATGCGCCCCGCCTCGACGGCGGCATACACCACCCGGGGCGGAGTCAGGGCGTTCAACTCGAATAATTTCAATTCGCCCGCGAGGCTGACGACGATGCCATGGTCGCCCGGCTCGTTGCCGGTCATGTACACGCCGACGAGCCCGGCCCGCAGGGAGACGGCTTCGGCGTCGCCGACCGGCCGGTATTGCGCGGGCAGTGCGGCCGGGCGGTTGCCCCACCGCAACGCCACCAGCGCGGTGAGCAACGCAAGGGTGATCGCCCCGAACGCGAGCAGGCGCGGACGGCTGGCCTTTGTCTCCGGCGCGCGGGCCGCGGGAAATGGGGCGGCGGTCGCCGCTCCGGTCCGGAGCGCGTGGCGGAGGGTGGAAGCGCTCCGCGCCGCCTCCGCCGACCCGTCGAGTTCCTTCATCGTCTCCTCCACCGTGAGCACGAGCGCAGGCAGGTCGCGATGCCTGGCATCATAGAAGATCAGTTTTTTCTGCCCGGTGCGCAGGAGATAATTGTCGTGCCTGACCTGGATCCGGATTTCCGGTTCAAGGGCCTCGTTCTCCACCGGGTCGATGCCGCAAAACGCCTCCAGCAACTGCCGCACCTCCGCGTCCGTGAGCTCGCGCGACTCCATGTGTTCGGGCTTGCCGGCGACGGAACGGACGTCCGCCGTGAAATTGACCAGGATGGTGTGGTACGTGGACATTCAGCGTTCGCGTGATTCGACCTGGTAGACCGGCCAACCGTTGAAGCCCGTGCGAAATCTGCCGCTCGCCGGATTGCCGTCATCCAACTGGGAATCGATGTAACGCAGATCGGCCGGGCCCAGGGTCAACGGAGCCCCGGGGTGGAAAGCCGTCAGGACGATGACTCCTGGGTTTCTTCGGCCCGCGGCCGCGTCGGTCGGCGCCGCACGCGGATCGGGCGCCACCCATCCGTAACGCCCGCCGAAAGGCGCCGGGCCGGCCCAACGGGTGTCCTTCAACGCCGCGGCCAGTTCGGGAGGCAGCGGATCATCCGGACCGCACGTGGGCGGCCAGGCCTGATGCTTTAGCCGGAAGTCTTCCAGCGCCGCGGAAAAGAGCCGCACGTCGTGGATGAAGCGGTCGCAGTCCCTCCGCTGCCGGATTCGTCCGGCCACGGTGAAAAGCACGGCGAGGCCCAGCACGGCGATGAGCAGGACGAACCCGATTTCGACCAGAGCGAACCCGCGACCCGCCCGGTCTGGCGGGCAAAACCCTCGGGAGAATGGCCGCAGGGTTTTCATCGCGTTTCGCCCGCTCAATTTTCCACCGGGTGAAAACTGATGTCCGGAAGCGTATTGCGCACCACTTCCTCGAGGGTGGTCCAACCGACCAGGGCTTTCTTCAGGCCGTCGTAGCGCAGGGACCGGTGGCCGACCCGCCGGGCCTCCTCGAAGAGCAGGTCCACGCCTTTCTTCTCGGTGATCAGCTGCCGCATGTTCTCCGAGACTTCCACGAACTCGTAGATGCCCACGCGGCCGCTGTAGCCGGTGCCGAAGCATTTCGGGCAACCTTTGCCCCGATACAGTTTGACGGGCACCGCGCCGGGATTGATGAAGTGCTCGGCCAGCTCGATCTCCGTCGGGACATACTCCTCCTTGCACGACGCGCAGATGCGACGGACGAGACGCTGGGAGAGCACTCCCATGGTCGTCGGGGCCACGAGATAGGGATCGACGCCGATTTCCACCAGGCGCGTGACCGCCTGCAGGGCGTTGTTGGTGTGCAGGCTCGTGAGCACGAAATGTCCCGTCAGGGCCGCTTCGGTGGCGATGAGCGCGGTCTCCAGGTCGCGGATTTCGCCGATGAGGATGATGTCCGGATCCTGCCGCATGATGCTGCGGAGGACCGTGGCGAAGGTCAGGCCGGTGGTGTTGTTGACCTGGTGTTGCGTGATGTCCTGCAGGCGGTACTCGACCGGATCCTCGATCGTGGTGATGTTGACGTCCGGCCGGTTCAGCTCGTTCAAGCAGCCGTACAACGTGGTCGTCTTTCCGCAGCCGGTCGGTCCGCAGACGATCAGGATGCCGTTGGGCCGGGAGATCACGCGCCTGACGGCTTCCAGGATCGTGCGGGGAAATCCCAGGGTGTCCAGGCGCAGCAAGGACCGGTTTTGGGGCGCGCCGAGCACCCGCAGCACCGCCTTTTCCCCGTACAGGCTGGGCAGGGTGGAGACGCGGAAGGAAGTGTTGAGCGCCCCGAACTTGAGTTCGAACGCGCCGTCCTGCGGCAACCGGCTCTGCGTCAGGTCCAGGGCGCAGAGCAGCTTGATCCGCACCACCAGGGCGACGTGCACGGGGATGGGCAGCAGCATCACCGTCTGCATGTCGCCGTCGATGCGCATCCGCACCCGGCAGTCCTCGGCCCGCGCCTCCAGGTGAATATCCGAGGCGCGCCGTTTGAAGGCGGTCAGGATGATGCTGTTCAGCAGCTGGATCACGGCGCGGTTGGCGACGAGATCCTGGACATCGCCGGCGGACTTGATTTCGCGCAAATCGGTCATGCCCGGAACCTCGCTGCAGAGACTCTCCAGGCTGGCCGCCATGTTGCCTTCGGCGCCGAGATACATGCTGATGACGGTCTCGATCTCCTCGGCGGGCGCGTACACCGGGCTGATCTCCTTGCCGAGGATCTTGGCCAGGGACTCCACCTGACGGGCATTCCGCGGATCGGCCATCGCCACCGTCGCCGCCTGCCCGATCGAATTCAGCACGATGGCGTGTGTCTTGCGCGCGATGTCCTCCTGCAACTGCTCGAACGGGTCCGTGGGGATCGCCACGCTCATGGGGTTGACATAGGCGACCCCGAGTGAGTCGGCCCAGAGCTGGCAAAGGCGCGCCTTCGGCAGCACGCCGCGCTCCTGCAGGTCCGGCAGCAACCGCTCCGGCTCGCTGGCGAACGCCTGCGCGCGGGAGTCGATCAACGACTTCAGGGCCGGTGCGTTCTCCCGCACAGTGGCGAGGAAATCTTCAAGCTGGCTCATGGGAAGTGGGTGGCGGCGGGGTTGGCGTCCCGCGCAGATGGCGGAATCGCGCGGCGATGTCCTTCTGCTCCAGATGGCGGGAGGAACCGGTGCCCGTCTGGTCGTAATCCCGGCGCGCCTCGGCGAGCATGGTCACGAGATCGTGGCGCACCATGTAGTTCACCAGCGAGGGGGAGCTAGGCGGGCCGGGACTGGGATTGGGGTTGTTCATGGGCGGCGAGTTGGACGGGGAAGAACATGCGCAGCATCTCCTGCAGTTCCGTCTTCAGCAGGTCGCTGCGGATATCCTTCCGGATAAAATACGATGCTCCCAGCCGGACACATTTCTCGACCACCTCCTCCTCGGCCACCGAGGTCAGCATGACGATCGGGGTGCCGGGCAGAAGCGCGCGGATGGGCGGCAGCGCCTCGACGCCGCTCATCACCGGCATGTTGATGTCGAGGAGGATCAAGTCGGGCTGACTGGTCTGACACCGCTGGATGGCCTCCCGGCCGTTGCGGGCGCCCACCACCAGGCAGTTGATCGAGCGGCTGAGCACCTGGCCGACGAAACGCTGGAAGTAGGCCTCATCGTCGACCAGCAGAAACTCCACGGGCTTGGGAGGAGCATTCATGGAGTCGGGGCCGAAACGGCGGGGTGTTCACCCGGGCCCGCGGCGGAAGGCGGGGGGCCGTCGGGTGCCGATCCTCTCTTGGGGAAACTAAGCGTGAAGCACGTGCCGGCCTCGGGCGAGGAGGTCACGGATACCCGTCCGCCCAGGTAGCGTTCGGTGAGCAGGCGGATGCTGTACGTCCCGATGCCGCGCCCCGGTCCCTTCGTGGAAAAACTGCGCTGGAAAAGCTGCAGCAGGATCTCGCGCGGGATGACGCCGTCGTTGTGACACCAAAACTGATGACCATCCGGCCGCTCTTCCGCGCCGAGTTCCACGGTCGCGCCGGGCCGGACGGCCTCCAAGGCGTTTTTCAGCAGGTTGCCCAGCACGCGGTGCAGCAACGCCACGTCCGTCTCAAGGATGAAGTCGGTGAGACCGGGTGAGATCGCGATGCTCTTACCCTTTGCCACGGGGTGACGATGATAGGCTTGCGCGACCGAGTCCAGCACTTGCCGAGCACTCGCGGGCACCAGGGTGACGGGCAGTTCGTTGCGCTCGGCCGCCAGCAACATGCGCTGGCTGCGGATCTCGTCCACGAGCGCCTCGGCGGTCTGGTAGAGATCGTCCTTGAACTCCGTCGCCTCCGCGGGATTCGCGCGAATCAGCTCGGACAAGCCGTGGATGCTGCCGGCGGTGTTGAGGATGTCGTGGAAAAATATCTGCTCGAGCACCTGCCGGCGCTTCTCGTCGCTGATGTCGGCCGCGATCACGAGCGCGTAGTGGCCCGTCTGCCAGCGGAACGGGCTGGCCCAGATGCGCAGGTCGTAGGCCTCGACGGCGGGCGTGGCGATGCGGCACTCGTACATCACACTGCGGCCGGCCAAGCCGCTCAGGATGGCGTTGACCGCACCGCAGGTACGGCAGGCCTCGCCCGTGCCGCAGCCCGACGGCGCCAGCCCGGCCTGGCGGCAGTCGAGAAACTCACCGGGACGCAGGCCCAGCATGGTGCCGCCCGGGCGATGCCGGGCGAATTCCCGCAGCGGTTTGTTGCCGAAAACTATCTGCCGCTGCTCGTTCACGATCATCACGAAATCCGGCATGCAATCGAGCAGGTCGGCCAGACCGGCCAGGTCGCCCAGCGCGGTCGACTGCCGGAGGATCTCGTCCGGAGCCAATCGCTCCGGAGGTGCAAACAAAGTCCTGGATTGCCCCGCAGCACATGTATTCATGACACGGAAGATCTGTCCGACAGGGACAGGTTATCCGGGCGAATGGCGGTGGCAAAGGCCAACACTATGCACTTCTTGCCCAAAACGCCCCAGGCCCTGCCGCGAAATTGCCCGCGCGGCGCGCCTCGCGCGTCGATCCGCTGGTCGCCCTCCGCAACGAGTGAGCGGAGATCCGGCCACCCTCCCCGTCAGGCTTTGAGCGGATGCGCCAGGGCGTTCTCGTCCAGCAGCGCGCGCACCTCGTCGTCGGTTGTCTGCCCGAAGTTCTCGTAGAACTGCCCGACCGCCGCGAAGTCCGGCGGCGTGGCCAGCGCCACGAATTCGTGGGCCAGTCCGCGCAACTCGAAGTAGCTCTCGCGCGAGGCGACCGGCACGGCCACCACGACGCGCTGCGCGTGCATCTGCTTCAGCAGGCCGATGGCCGCGCGCATCGTCGCGCCGGTCGCGATGCCGTCGTCGACCAGGATCACGGTCTGGTGCTTCACATCGAGCGGCGGCCGGCCGGGGCGGTAGAGCTTCTCGCGCCGCTCCAGTTCGCGTGTCTCACGCTCGACCGCCTCGTCGACGGCTTCCTCCGAAATGTTCCAGTTGTCGATGACGTTGCGGTTGAGCACGCAGACGCCGTTGGCCGCGATGGCGCCCATTGCCAGTTCCTCGTTGTAGGGCGCGCCGAGCTTGCGCACCACCAGCACGTCGAGCGTGGCGTGCAACGCCCGTGCGATCTCCGCCGCCACCGGTACGCCGCCGCGTGGCAGCGCCAGCACGAGCAGCTCGGGCTGCCCGGCGTATTTCCCGAGCTTGTCCGCCAGCAGCCGCCCCGCATGAATTCGGTTCTGATAAGTGATCATGTTCCCTCCTGGTCCGGTAAAATCATCCCGCCCCGGGCGCCCGGCCGGGCCACACCACCCCGCACTCCTTCCCGGACGGGACGGGCGGATGGCAGCACACTGGTCGGCGCCGTGTTCACAATACGCCCGGGGCCTGTTACCCGGGCGAATCCTATTGAATCGCATTCACGCCAGACCGCGAGGACGGATACCGCGCGTTTCTTGCCCAAGGTTACCCGCGCCGGGGTGAAAAAAGTCGACTCGACGAGCGAGTCACGGATGATGACGGCATGCTCTCCGCGATGCCCCGCGCGCGCCTGTTGGCCGTCCTGAGCGCGGCCTTGGCGGTGGTCATCGGCTTGTCGGCGTGGGGGATGCATTACCCGCAGGACTGGTGGCTGGAGAACATTTGCGTGGCGCTGGGCCTCGTCTACCTCGCGGCCACGGCGCGCGGCTGCCCGCTGTCCAACGCCAGCTACGTCGTGGTGTTCGCCTATTTCTGCCTGCACGAGGTCGGCGCGCACTGGACCTATTCCGAGGTGCCCTACAACGACTGGTGGCGCGGTCTTTTCGGCGTGACGCTGAACGAGCTGCTGGGCTGGCAGCGCAACCACTACGACCGCTTCCTGCATTTCATCTACGGCTTCCTGATCACGCACCCGATGCGCGAGCAGATCCTCCAACCGGTGCGCGCCCGCGGCTTCTGGAGCTACGCCCTGCCGGTCGTGCTGCTGACGTTCACCTCGACCGCCTACGAACTGATCGAGTGGGCCGCGGCGGTCGTCTTCGGCGGCGATCTCGGCATGGCCTACCTCGGCACGCAGGGCGATGTGTGGGATGCGCAGCGCGACACCGCCCTGGCTACGCTCGGCTCCATCCTCGCCATGCTGCTCGCCGCCCGGATCAACCGCTGGCGCGGCCGCGACGCGGCGGCGGAGTTCGCCGAGCGCACCGTCCGGGAGCGCGCGGCGACCGCTCGCCCCTGACCCGCCCCGCGGCGGTGGCACACCGGAACGTGTCATTGCCGGGCATTTGCCTTGAGCCGCTCCGGTGGGCGTGTTGCCCTCGCGCGACTCCTGCATGAGCGACGCCGCCACCCCACGTCTTCGCGACATCACTGCGCCGCAGTGGAAATCCGGTATCGCGGCGTGGCTCGGCTGGCTGTTCGACGGACTCGAACTGCATCTCTACACGCTCGTCGCCACGCCGCTCGTCATCGGCCTGCTCGGCGCGGTCAGCGCGGCCGATCCGGCGGTGAAGGAGAAGAGCGCCTACATCCAGGCGGCTTTCCTCACCGGCTGGGCGCTGGGCGGCGCGTTTTTCGGCCGGCTGGGCGACCGCATCGGCCGCAGCCACGCGCTCGCGCTCACCGTGCTCACGTATGCGCTGTGCACCGGCCTGTGCGCGCTGGCGCAGACGTGGTGGCAGCTGATGCTGTTCCGCTTCCTCGCCGCGCTCGGCATCGGCGGCGAATGGGCGGTGGGCGCCTCGCTGCTCGCGGAGACCTGGCCGCGCGCGTGGCGGCCGTGGCTGGCCGCCGTGCTCCAGAGCGGCGTCAACCTCGGCATCCTGCTCGCAGCGGCCATCGTCGGCCTGCTCGCGCTGCTGCCCCACCCGCCGCCCGAACGCTACGTCTTCCTCGTCGGCGTGCTGCCCGCGCTGCTCGTGTTCTGGATCCGCCGGCAGGTGCCGGAGCCCGAGGCGTGGGCCGACGCCGAAGCGCACGCGACCGTGAAGCCCGGCGTGCGCGACCTGTTCCGCGGCGCCGTCGCATCGACGACATGGCGCACGACCGCCGTGTGCGCGTTCGGCCTGTCGGCATGGTGGCTCTTCGTCTTCTGGCATCCGCAGCACCTGCGCAAGCTGCTCGCGGCCGACGGCGTGGCTGCCGCCGAGATCACGCAGCGCGTCTCGCTGGCGTTTTTCGTGGTCAATTTCGCCGCCTTGCTCGGCAACTTCGCCGCGGGCGGGCTGGCCAAGCTCATCGGCCACCGTCGCGCCATCATGGTCATGCTCGCCGGCCTGTGCGGCGCGATGACGGGCGCGTTCGCCGTGCCGCGCGGCTTCGGCGAGCTGGCGTGGCTCTGGATTCCGCTGGCCGGCACGTGCTCGGGCGTGTTCGGATTGTTCACGATGTATCTGCCGCCGCTTTTCCCGACACTGCTGCGCACGACCGGCGCGGGCTTTTGCTACAACATCGGACGGCTCGCCGCGGCGGCGGCCTCGCTCATCTTCGGCTGGCTGGCGCCGGTGGGGGATTTCCGCGTCGCGTTGCTGGCGTCGGGCTCGCTCGCGCTGATCGCCGCCGTGTGGGCGCACTGGCTGCCCGAGCACGGCGCGGCCGAAGCGTGAGACTTTCCTTTCCCGTGAGAATCCTTTCCCTTCTCTGCTGCTTCGCTTTCATCTCTCCTTTGTCCCACGCCATGCAGTCGACCCTTCTCATCGGCACCAGCTCCGGCCCCGGCGGCCCGAATCAAGGCATCTATGCCGTCAAATTCGACTCCGCCACCGGCGAGTGCTCGACCGCCCGGCTCGCCGCCGCCGTTGCCAACCCGGGTTTCCTCGCGGCCCATCCATCCGGCCGGTTCATCTACAGCGCCGGCGAATCTGGCCGTTCCCCCGACGGCAACGCCATCGGCGCGATGTTCGCCTATGCCCTCGATTCTGCGTCCGGCTCGCTCGCGCCACTGAACTCGTCTCCGACCGGCGGCCTCGCGGCCACGCATCTGGCGGTCGATGCCACGGGACGCATGCTCGTTGCCGCCAGTTATCACGGCGGCCAGGTCCTGGCTTTCCCCATCGGCTCCGACGGCCGGCTGGGAGCGCGCGCCGCGTTTATTCCGCTCAGCGGCAAGCTCGGTCCCAACGCCCAGCGTCAGGAAAAACCGCACCCGCACTCGGTCACGTTCTCACCCGACAACCACTTCGCCTACGTCTGCGATCTCGGGCTCGACCGCATCTTCTGTTTCCGGCTCGATCCCGCCACGGCCACGCTGACTCCCGCCGGCGAATTCGCCGCTCCCGCCGGCGCCGGCCCGCGGCACAGCAAGTTTTCCGCGGACGGCCGGTTTCTCTACGTCATCAACGAACTGAGCTCCTCGGTCAGCGTCTTCGCCCGCGACGCGGCCACGGGCGCGCTCGCGCTGAAGCAGACGCTCAGCACGCTGCCGGCCGGCTTCACGGCCTACAACATCTGCGCCGAAATCCAGATCCATCCCGGCGACCGCTTCGTCTACGGCTCGAACCGCGGCCATGACAGCCTCGCGGTCTTCGCCCGCAACGAGCGCGACGGCACGCTCAGCCTGGTGGAAGTCGCCCCTTGCGGCGGCAAGCACCCGCGGCATTTCGCGTTGTCGCCCGACGGCGCCTGGCTCGTCTGCGCCGGGCGCGACAGCAACAATCTCGCGTCCTTCCGCGTCGACGCCGCCACCGGCCGGTTGAGTCCGGCCGGTGAAGCGGTCGGCATTCCGGTGCCAACCTGCGTGCTTTTCACTCCGGCGAAATAGCGTCCTGGAGCGGCGCACTTTTTCGCTTCGACCCCGACCCGGCCGCGGGCCTAGCCTGCGCGCGCATGTCGAAGGTCTATTTCTACTACTCGGCGATGAACGCCGGCAAATCCACGGTGCTGCTCCAGTCGAGCTACAACTACCACGAACGCGGCATGCGCACGCTGCTGTTCACCCCGGCCATCGACACGCGCGCGGGCGCGGGCCGCGTGAAGTCGCGCATCGGACTCGAGGCCGAGGCGATGGCGTTGCAGGCTGACGAGGACATCTTCGCGCACGTGAAGGCCGCGCACGCCGCCCAGCCGGTCGCGTGCGTGCTCATCGACGAGGCGCAGTTCCTCACGCGCGGGCAGGTCGAGCAATGCACCGACATCGCCGATCAGCTGCGCATCCCCGTGCTGTGTTACGGCCTGCGCACGGATTTCCAGGCGCAGCTTTTCCCCGGCAGCGCGGCGCTGCTCGCGCTGGCGGACAATCTCATCGAGCTGAAAACCATCTGCCACTGCGGCCGCAAGGCCACGATGAACCTCCGCGTCGGACCGGACGGCCGCGCGGTGCGGGAAGGCGCGCAGGTGGAGATCGGCGGCAACGACCGCTACGTCGCGATGTGCCGCCGCCATTTCAAGGAAGCGCTGGCCGGCGCCCCGTGAGGCGCGGTGCGCTCAGCCTTCGAGGCTGAAGTAGATCGGCAGGCTAAGTTTCATCTCGGCCGGCTGGCCGTCGATCTTGCCGGGCTTGAATTTCCACTGGGCGACGGCCTTCAGCGCCGGGCTGATGAACGCCTCGTTGGTCGCGTTCTCGACCGTCGGTTCCTTGACGAGTTCGTGTGCATCGACTGTGAACGAGATATTGACGACGCCGGTCACGCCCTCGGCCCGAAGTTCCTTGGGATACCCCGGCGCGGCCGACTTCAGCAAAACCCACCGGCAAGCCCTATCGAGCGTACGGCTAGTGCCGGCGGAAATCCCTGCCAACAGCCACGCTTATCCGCAAGCGGCTGACACAGACGCAGCGCAAAAAGTGCGCAGCCTTCTTTATTTTTTGAGCAGAATCCGCCGCCGGAGCCTGCTTTAATGAAAGCCGAATGAACCACCACGACTGGTCTCAACTGAAGCAACGCGCCGTCTCCGCCGCCGACGCGGTCGCGCTCATCCCCCATGGCTCCCGCGCCTTCCTGCACGGCGGCGCGGCCACGCCCTCCCCGCTCGTCGAGGCGCTCGCCGCCCGGCGCGACCTCGAGGGCCTGCGCCTCTACCATCTGCACACCGAGGGGCCGATGCCGTTCCTCGCGCCGGAGTGCGAGGGGCGCATCCGCTCCATCTCGCTCTTCACCGGCGCGGCCGCCCGCCCGGTTATCGCCGAGGGCCGCGCAGACTTCATGCCGGTGTTCCTCTCGGACATCCCTTATCTTTTCAACACGCGGCGCCTGCCGCTCGATGTCGCCATCCTCCAGCTCTCGCCGCCCGACGAGCACGGCTGGTGCACGCTCGGCACCTCGGTCGACTGCGCCCGCGCGGCCTTCGACAACGCCCGCATCGTCATCGCCGAGATCAACGAGCAGATGCCGCGCACGCACGGCGAGGCCTTCGTGCCGTTCAGCCGCATCAACGCCTTCATCGCCACCGACCGCCCCCTGCACCAGCACGCGCCCGATCCCGAGAACGCCACCGAGGCGCAGATCGGCGAGATCATCGCCGGCCTCGTCGAGGACGGCTCGACGCTGCAGATGGGCATCGGCGCCATCCCCGACGCCGTGCTGACCCGCCTGAACAACAAGCACGACCTCGGCATCCACACCGAGATGTTCTCCGACCGGCTCGTGCCGCTCGTCGAGGCCGGCGTCGTCACCAACCGCTTCAAGGCCGTCTACCCGAAGCGCATCATCACCGCCTTCTGCGTCGGCACGCGGAAGACCTTCGACTTCGTCCACGACAATCCCTTCGTCTCCTTCTTCGGCTCGGAGAAGACCAACGACACCGCCACGATCCGCAAGAACCCGAAGGTCGTCGCCATCAACTCTGCCATCGAGATCGACCTGACCGGCCAGGTCTGCGCCGACTCGATGGGCCACAACATCTACTCCGGCATCGGCGGCCAGATGGACTTCATCCGCGGCGCGGCGCTCTCGCCCGGCGGCAAGCCCATCATCGCCCTGCCCTCCACGGCCAAGAGCGGCAAGCTCACCCGCATCGTGCCCGAGCTGAAACCCGGCGCCGGCGTCGTCACCACCCGCGGCCACGTGCACTGGGTCGTCACCGAGTACGGCGCCGTCAACCTGCAGGGCATGACGCTGCGCGAGCGCGCCGAGGCGCTCATCAGCATCGCGCATCCGGACTTCCGCCCCGAGCTGCGGAAGGCGGTTGCCGCCATCCGGCATTTTCACTTCAGTTGACGCGTGAGCCTCCGCGTCGCCTTCTTCGATACCAAGCCCTACGACCGCGAGCACTTTGAGCCCGCCGGTCTGGACGGACGGAAATTCCATTTCCTCGAGCACCGGCTCGGGCCCAACACGGTCGCCACCGCCCGGGAGGTCGACGCGGTCTGCGTGTTCGTCAACGACCGGCTCGACCGGCCCGTGCTCGCGCAACTGCGCGCCGCCGGCGTGAAACTCGTGGCGCTGCGCTGCGCAGGCTTCAACAACGTCGACCTCGCCGCGGCCAAGGAGCTCGGCATCGCCGTCACCCGCGTGCCGGCCTACTCGCCGCACGCCGTGGCCGAGCACACGGTGGCGTTGCTGCTCACGCTGAACCGCCGGATCCACCGCGCGCACAGCCGCGTGCGCGAGCTGAACTTCTCCCTCAACGGCCTCGTCGGCTTCGACCTGCACGGCAAGGCCGCCGGCATCGTCGGCACCGGCCGCATCGGCCGCCTCACGGCGGAGATCTTGCGCGGCTTCGGCATGCGCGTGCTGGCCTACGACGTGCAGCCCGACACCGCCTGGGCCGCCGCCCACAGCGTCACCTACGCCCCGCTCGACCGGCTCTTCGCCGAGAGCGATGTCCTCTCCCTGCACACGCCGCTCACCCCGCAAACACAACGCCTCATCAACGCCACCACTCTCGGCCAGATGAAGCGCGGCGTCTATCTCGTGAACACCTCCCGCGGCAAACTGATCGACACCGCCGCACTCATTCACGCCCTGAAATCAGGCCAGGTCGGCGGCGTCGCGCTCGACGTCTACGAGGAGGAGGAAGGCATCTTCTTCGAGGACCACTCCGGCGGCATGCTGCAGGACGACACCCTGAGCCGGCTGCTCACGTTCCCCAACGTGCTCATCACCTCGCATCAGGCCTTCCTTACCCGCGAAGCCCTGACCGAGATCGCCCGCGTCACGATCGAGAACCTCGACCGTCTCGCCACCGGCCAGCCCTACCTCGAAGGCACGCAGCTCGCCTGAGTGCG
Organism: Opitutia bacterium; assembly: GCA_016187925.1. GTDB lineage: Bacteria > Verrucomicrobiota > Verrucomicrobiia > Opitutales > Opitutaceae > Didemnitutus. The sequence continues at coordinate 43,693 of JACPIS010000040.1, forward strand.
CTCAGAACGCCGGCTCGCCGTCGGCGGGCGGACGGGGCGGGCGCAGCGTGACGACGAGGTAATAGCCGAGCGTGGCCAGCACGGCGCAGCCGAGCAGGAACCAGTCGCCCTTCTCGGTGTAGAAACTCAGCCGCCCCTGCCAGCGCAGGTCGCGCGTGACGGTCACCGTCTCCGCGCCGCGGAAATACACGCTGCCGTTCTCGTCGCGCAGGTTCGCGCGGATGTTGCCGTACTCATCGATCCAGCCGCTCCAGCCGCCGTTGCCGACGCGGATGAGCGGCCGGCGGTTCTCCACCGCGCGCAGCACCGAATGGGCCGCGTGCTGGTAGGCCGCCCCGCCCTCGCCGAACCAGCCGTTGTTCGTCACGACGGCCAGCACCTCGGCGCCCTCGCGCGTGCTTTCGCGTGCCAGCGCCGGGAAAATGTCCTCGTAGCAGATCAGCAGGCCCACGGGCACGGTGCCGCGACCGACCGGCAGCGACAGCGGCCGGGCGGAGCCGCCGCGTTGGAAGTCCCCGCCGATGGGCACCACTTTCTCGAGCCAGCCGAACACGGGGCGCAGCGGGATGTATTCGCCGAACTGCACGAGCTTGCGCTTGGCGTAGCCGGGCTGGCGCACACCCGCCACGGGATCGACGACGAACGCCCCGTTGTACCAGAGCAGCCCGGTTCCATCGCCCGGCTCCGTGAACACCGAGCCGAGCAACAGCGGCTTGCCCGTGCGCTTCGCCACGGAGGTGAGCCACTCGGCGACGTTGGGATCGCGGTTCAGCGCCCACGGCGTCACCGCCTCGGGCCAGAAGATCGCCTCGGGGGCGCCGCGGTCGTTGGCATCGAACGTGACCTGTTCGATGGTGCGCAAAACGTCGCGCGCCTTGGTCGCGTCCCACTTTTCGCCCTGCGGGATGTAGGGTTGCACGAGCGCGGCGCGCACGAGCTTCTGCCGCTGCTGGCCGAAGAAATCGCTGAGAAACGGAAACGTCGACGCCATGAGCACGAGGAGGCCGAGCGTGAACTCCGGGCTGCGCTTGCGCAGGCCGGTCGCGCCCTCGAAGAAAATGCGATGCGCGTAGGCCGCCGCGCCGAGGTTGAAGGCGATGAGCACGAACGACACCACCCACGCGCCGCCGTAGGCCGCGACCTGCAGCATGAACGGCCGCTGCCACTGGCTCGCCGCCAGCGGCAGCCACGGGAAGCCGCCGAAAATCCAGCCGCGGAACCACTCGAGCACGACCCACAACGCCGCCAGCGCCAGCAGGCCGATCAGCCGCATCACAACCTGATGGCCATGCAGGCGCGGCAACGCCCACCACGCAGCGAGAAACCACACCCCGGTCAGCAGGCCCATGAACGGCCCGAGCAGGAACAGCCCCGGCCAGGTGACATGATGCAGCCAGCCGAGCAGAGCCGTCCACGCCACCACCTGCGCGCCCAGCACGGACCACGCGTAGAGGCGGAACGCCGGCTTACGGTAGGCCCAGAGCAAAGCCGGCACGGCAAACGCAAACGTCAGCTCACCGGCGTTGACCGGCGGGAAAATCACATAACCCAACACCGCCGTCGCTACGAACACCCCCAGCGCCCAGCCCAGCCCCGGATGCCGCATCCCGAACGTGGACGCAGGAGCGTAGGAGTCGAAGGTATCTGAAGATTCAGGCATGGCCGCTGTGGGAGGGGCTTTACGCCCCGACGGGAATGGATCGACGCATCGCGGTCGGGGCATAAAGCCCCTCCCGCTCAGTCGCCTCTTCCGAGTTGGAAACACTCCTCATGCTTCAGAGCTCCGCGAGCAACGGCGGCAGATCGCCGAGGCGGTCGACGCGCCGGAAGCGCGGCTGGTTTTGCGGCGCCTCCTCGACGTGCTCGTGCTGCCAGGTGATGTGATACGGGATGTGCACGCCCGCGCCGCCGAGCTCGAGCACCGGCAGGATGTCGGACTTGAGCGAGTTGCCGACCATGACGAACTCCTCCGGCGCGACGCCGTGGCGGCGCAACACGCGCTGGTAGGCGGCACCGTCTTTCTCGCTCAGGATCTCGACGGCGTGGAAGTGCGCGGCGAGGCCCGACTCGGAGATCTTGCGCTCCTGGTCGCGCAGGTCGCCCTTGGTGATGATCATCAGCCGGAAGTCGCGCGCGAGCGCGGGCACAATCTCGGGGACGCCCGGCAGCAGGTCGACGGGGTGCGCCAGCATGTCCTGGCCGTTGGCGAGGATTTCGCGGATCTCCTGCGCACTGATCGTGCCCTTGGTCAGCTCGATGGCGGTCTCGACCGCGCTGAGCATGAAGCCTTTCACGCCGTAGCCGTAGAGGCGGAGGTTGCGCATCTCGGTGGCGAAGAGCGCGCGGTCCACCTCGGCGGGCGCATGGTAGCGGGCAAGCAGCTGCCGGTAGCGCTCCTGGGCGCGGTCGAAGATGTTCTCGTTGTGCCAGAGCGTGTCGTCGGCATCGAAACCGATTATGCGGATCATGGCGGCAAGCGTGGTTTCGGGGCCGGTGCTAGCCAGCCCATTTCTCGCCCGTGAGTTCGTCAGTCATCAATGTGATCGCGAATGCGCTGTCGTAGGCGACGTTGAGGGCGAACTTCCGGCCGGCCAGCACGCAGCGGTAGATGAGGCGGTCGGTGTCATGCGTAGGCACGGTCCCGAGTTCGGCGGCGGAGAACCAGCCGAGGGTGCCTTCGTTGCTGGCCGGCGCAGGCACCCAGGGAGTGTCGCCGACATAGATGAAGGTGCACCAGTTGTAGGCAAGCGGAGACGTCTCGACCATTGTGCCACAGAACTCGACCGCCTCGAGCTGGAGACCGGATTCCTCGCGGATCTCGCGGATGGCGGCGTCGCGCGGGTTCTCGAACGGATCGACCTTGCCACCCATCGGCACCCAGAGACCGACGTGCGGCTCCTTGATGCGGCGGAGCAACAGGTAACGGTCGTCCGCGCGTACGAGGCAGAGGGAGGCGACGCGTTTGGAGCCGGGCGGCAGCGCGTGGGCGGTCGGTGAAGGGGCGGCCATGGCGGCAGCGGAGCGCGTCAGGCGCCGTGGCAGTTCTTGTATTTCTTGCCCGAGCCGCAGGGGCACGGGTCGTTGCGGCCGACCTTCGGCGTCTCGCGGCGGATGGTGACGGCGGGCAGCTTGATCTCCGGCTCGGCCGTGGCGACGGCCGCTCCACCCTGCTCGCCGGCGGGCTCCGCGGTCTGCGTGGCCGCGGCGAGCGCGGTAGGCGCAGCGTCGGGGCCCTGCAGGCGGGCGGAACGGGCGAGGATGGCGAAGAGATTCTCGAACGCATCGCGGTTCGTCGCCGAGCGGAAGAGGCTCGTGCAGATCTGGAGGCGGACGTTGTTCATCAGCTCCTCGAAGAAGCGGTAGGCCTCGCCCTTGTATTCGGAGAGCGGATCCTTCTGGCCGTAGGAGCGCAGGCCGATGGAGCGGCGGAGCTCCTCCATCTCGGTGAGGTGCTCCTGCCAGTGGTGGTCGATGGCGTTGATGACGATGTAGCGCTCGAGGCCGCCCAGCGCCTGCGGGTCCTCGACGGATTCCTTCAGGCCGTAGGCCGACTTGACGCGCTCGCCGAGGGTCTTGAGCAGGGCCTCGGTGTCGCCGGTCAGTTCCTCGACCTTGGCGCTGATGGGAAAATGCGAGTTCAGCCAGCCGACGAGGCTCTCGAGGCTGGTGGCGGACGTGCCGCCCTTTTCGCCGAAGCCGGCGGTCTCGAGGCGGAGGGCCAGCTCCTCCTCGATCATTTCGAAGATGATGTCCTTGGCGCGCTCGGAATGCAGGGCGCCGTTGCGGATGCCGTAGATGACCTCGCGCTGCTTGTTGAGCACGTCGTCGTATTGCAGGAGGCGCTTGCGGATGGAGAAATTCTGCTGCTCGACCTTCTTCTGCGCGGACTCGATGGAGCGGTTGAGCCACGGGTGCTCGAGCTCCTCACCCTCCTGCATGGAACCCTCCATGATCTTCGAGGCGAGGTTGCCCTGCAGGAAGAGGCGCATCAGGTCGTCTTCGAGCGAGAGGAAGAACTTGGTGCCGCCCGGGTCGCCCTGACGGGAGCAGCGGCCGCGCAACTGGCGGTCGATGCGACGGGACTCGTGGCGCTCGGTGCCGATGACGAAGAGGCCGCCGAGTTCGCGCACGCCTTCGCCCAGTTTGATGTCGGTGCCGCGGCCCGCCATGTTGGTGGCGATGGTGACGGCGCCGCGCTGGCCGGCGCGGGAGACGATCTCGGCCTCCTGCTGGTGGAACTTGGCGTTGAGGACGGTGTGGATGACGCCTGCGCGCTTGAGCATGCGGCTGAGCACCTCGGACTGTTCGACGGTGACGGTGCCGAGCAGCACGGGCTGGCCGCGCTCGTGGGCCGCCTGAACCTCCTTGATGACCGCGTTGTATTTGTCGCGACGGGTCTTGAAGATGGAGTCGTTCCGGTCGACGCGGATGCAGGGCTTGTTCGTCGGGATCTGCGTGACGGCGAGCTTGTAGATCTCGTGGAACTCGGTGGCCTCGGTCTCGGCGGTGCCGGTCATGCCTGCGAGCTTCTCGTACATGCGGAAGTAATTCTGGATCGTGACCGTGGCGTAGGTGCGCGTCTCGCGCTCGATGGTGACGCCTTCCTTGGCCTCGACCGCCTGGTGCAGGCCGTCGGACCAGCGGCGGCCGGGCATGACGCGGCCGGTGTTCTCGTCGACGATGAGCACCTTGCCGTCCTGGATGACGTATTCGACGTCGCGTTCGTAGAGCGCGTAGGCGCGGAGAAGCTGCGAGATGGCGTGGATGTCTTCGGAGACGACCTCGAAGCGCTGCTGGGCGGCGAGCTTGGCCTGCTCCTTCTGTTCGGGAGCGTCGGCGCGCTTCTCGATCTCGATGAACTCGGTGGCGAGGTCGGGCAGCATGAACGCGTCCGGATCGTCCGGGCGGAGCAGCTTGCGGCCGTTCTCGGTGAGGTCGGCCTGGTGGTTCTTCTCGTCGATCGAGAAGAAGAGCTCTTCCTTGAGGCGGTAAACCTCCTCCTTGTTGAAGTCCGAGTGCATCTCGACGTCGGTTTTGTCGAGGAGCTTGCGCCACTCCGGGTTCTCCATGAGGCGCATGAGCTGCTTGTTCTTCGGCATGCCCAGCTTGACCTGGAGCATCTTCAGCGCGGCGGCCTGACGGTCGTCGGGCGCGAGGTCCTTCTTCTCGAGCAGATCGGCGGCCTGCTTGACGAGGCGGTTGATCTGGCGGAGCTGGGCGTCGACGAGGCGCTCGACCGGCGGGCGGAGGCGTGTGAAGGGCTGCTCGCGCTCGATGGGCGCCGGGCCGGAGATGATCAGCGGCGTGCGCGCCTCGTCCACGAGGATCGAGTCGATCTCGTCCACGATGCAATACCAGTGGTCGCGCTGGACCTGATCCTCCTTGCGCGTGGCCATGCCGTTGTCGCGCAGGTAGTCGAAGCCGAACTCGGAGGCGGTGCCGTAGGTGATGTCGCGGCCGTACATCTCGCGGCGCAGGTCGGAGGGCATTTGTTGCTGGATGCAGCCGACGGTGAGGCCGAGGAAGTTGTAGAGGTGGCCCATCCACTCGGAGTCGCGGCGGGCGAGGTAGTCGTTGACCGTGACGAGCTGGGAATTCTTGCCGACGAGGGCGTTGAGGTAGAGCGGCAGCGTGGCGACGAGGGTCTTGCCCTCGCCGGTGGCCATCTCGGAGATGCGGCCCTCGTGCAGGCAGATGCCGCCGATGAGCTGGACGTCGAAATGCACCATGTCCCAGGTCAGCTCGTGGTCGCACACGATGACCGGGCGGCCGACGAGGCGGCGGGCGCCGTTCTTCACGGCCGCGAAGGCCTCGGGCAGGATCTGATCGAGGGTCTCGCCCTGTTTCAGGCGGGCGCGGAACTCGTCGGTCTTGGCGCGGAGCTGCTCGTCGGTGAGCGCCTGGTAGGATTGCTCAATCTCGTTGATGCGGGCGACGATGGGCCGGCATTTCTCGACATACTTGCGGTGGTGGCGGCCGGCGAATTTCTGGAAGAGGAAACTTAGCATGAAAGGCGGAAACGATTAGCCGCGTGCGGCGGCTAGGCAACTGACAAATGGTCCCGTGGAAAGGTCCGTGGAAATCCCACTGGGGCGAGGATTTAGGCCGGTTGCCCATCTTCGCCGGCGTCGGCGGACGCGTCCCGCCCGCCGGACGGAATGTCGCGACGCTAGCCTCCTTGGCCGACGCCTGCTTGCCCCTTGGCCGGGTTTGTTTATCGCAAAACGCCAGTCCCCACGCCCCATGACTGCAGCTTCGCCCGCCAGCGTCCCCAGCCCCGCCTCATCGCGCCTGGACTCCGTCGACCTGCTGCGCGGACTCGTCATGGTGGTGATGGCGCTCGACCACACGCGGGATTTTTTCCACTTCGGCGCGATCCACGGCATCGACCCGGGCGACCTCGCGCGCACCACGCCGGCGATTTTCTTCACGCGCTGGATCACGCATTTCTGCGCGCCGGTCTTCTCGTTCCTCGCCGGCACCGGCGTATTCCTCGCGGCCATGCGCGGAAAAACGAAACGCGAACTGTCGTGGTTTCTCGTCACGCGCGGGATCTGGCTGATCCTCCTCGAGCTGACTTACGGTTACTTTGTCCTGACCTTCTCGATCGGCCTGCACTTCAACATCGCGCTGGTGCTCTGGTCGCTGGGCTGGTCGATGATCGTGCTGGCCGCACTGATCCATCTGCCGCTGTGGGCCATCGCCGCGTTCGGCCTGACGCTCATTGTCGGACACAATGCCTTCGACCACGTGACCCCGCAGAGCTGGGGCGCATGGGCGTGGCTGTGGCAGGTGCTGCATGTGCAAGGGATCGTCAAGGTCTCGTCCGGCTTCCTACTGTTCGTCGCCTACCCGCTCGTCCCGTGGCTTGGCGTCATGGCGTGCGGTTATGTGTTCGGTGCGATTTTCCGCCTCGAACCGGCTGTCCGGAAAAAATGGCTGTTCCGTCTCGGTCTCGGACTGACCGCCGCGTTCGTCCTGCTCAGGCTCGGCAACATCTATGGCGACCCGCGCCCATGGTCAGCGCAGCCGCGCGCAGGCTTCACGCTGCTCTCCTTCCTCAACACCGCCAAGTATCCGCCCTCTCTCTCTTTCCTGCTGATGACGCTCGGGCCGGCCATCCTTCTGCTCGGCTGGCTGGAGGGGCGCACCCCGGCAGCGTTGCGGCCGGCGCTGATCTTCGGCCGCGTGCCGCTTTTCTATTACCTGCTCCATTTCCCGCTGGTGCATGCGCTCGCCGCCCTGCTGCACTGGTTTCAATGGGGTCGGCCTGATCTGGCGAGCGGCGCGCAAAATCCCCCCGCCGGAGCCGGCGTCGGATTGGTCGGCGTGTATATCGCTTGGCTGCTCGTCGTCGTCGCGGTCTATCCCGCGTGCCGCTGGTTCGCCGAACTCAAACGCCGGCGGCGCGACGCGTGGCTGAGCTACCTCTGAATCGATTCGCGTGCGGCTCGATCGGGCGTCGAGTCATCGCTTCCGGGGAACACGCGCTGGCCCAATCCGCTGGGCGAGAGCGAACTTGGGAAGGCGGAGAAAATTTTTGCTCAGCTTGCATGAAGCCTGCTCAGCCAGGGTTGCATGGTTACCTCGCGCGCCCCCCAGGAACTGCCCCACGGTTCCGCCCCCACTCCCTTTGCGCCCTACGCCCAGGACGGTTTCTTCGACGAGATGCTCGGCGCCGACGGCCGGGTCAGGCTGCATTACCAGCGTTTCACCGCCCAGTTTGGCCACATCAGCTCCGATGATTTCGCCGCGAAGCGCCGGGCCATCGACCTGGCGTTTCTGCGGCAAGGCATCACGTTCAATGTCTACGGCGACGCGCAAGGCACGGAGCGGGTTTTCCCCTTCGATCTCGTGCCCCGCATCATTCCGGCCGCCGAATGGGAGCACCTCGAAGCCGGCCTCATCCAGCGCATCACCGCGCTCAATCTCTTCCTGCACGACATCTATCACGAGCAGCGCATCCTCCGCGACGGCACCATCCCCGCCCACTACGTGCTCTCGGCAAAACATTTCCGGCGGGAGTTCGTGAACTTCCGCGTGCCGCGCGACATCTACATCCACATCTGCGGGACCGACATCATCCGCGACGACCAAGGCCAGTATCTCGTGCTCGAGGACAACGCCCGCTGCCCCTCCGGCGTCAGCTACGTCCTCGAAAACCGCCGCGCGCTCAAGCGCACCCTGCCGGATATCTACGAGGCCTGCGGCGTGCGCCCCGTCGACCATTACCCGAACGAGCTGCTCAAACTTCTCCGCCACGTCGCTCCTGTCGGTGTCGCCGAGCCCACCGTCGTGCTGCTCACGCCCGGCGCCTACAACTCCGCATATTTCGAACACACCTACCTCGCCCGCCAGATGGGCATCGAGATCGTCGAGGGCCGCGACCTCGTCGTGCGCGACCAGCACGTCTATATGCGCACGACCAAGGGCCTGCGTCCCGTCCACGTCATCTACCGGCGCATCGACGACGACTTCCTGGATCCCACCGTATTCCGCCGCGACTCCGCCCTCGGTGTCCCCGGCCTCGTCAACGCCTGCCGGGCCGGCAGCGTCTCCCTCGCCAACTCCATCGGCACCGGCGTCGCCGACGACAAGGTCATCTATTACTTCGTGCCGCGGATCATCAAATACTATCTCGGCGAGGAACCGCTCCTCCCGAACGTCCCCACCTACCTCGCCAGCGAGCCCGCCGATCGCCAATACATCGTCGAGCACCTCGACCAGCTCGTCGTCAAGGCCGCCAACGAGGCCGGCGGCTACGGCATGCTCATGGGCCCGCACGCCACCCAGGCCGAACGCGACGAGTTCCGCCGGCGCATCGAGGCCGAGCCGCGCAACTACATCGCCCAACCCATGATCTCCCTCTCGCGCCATCCCACCTGGTGCGACAGCGAGGGCTTCGCCGGCCGGCACATCGACCTGCGTCCCTTCATTCTCTTCGGCGAGAAACCCGTCGTCATCCCCGGCGGCCTCACCCGCGTCGCCCTCCGCAAAGGCTCCCTCGTCGTCAACTCCTCCCAGGGCGGCGGCAGCAAGGAGACCTGGGTCCTCTACGGCAACGACTGAGCGCGACCCGCGTCCCCTCCCTTTCATGCTCTCCCGCGTCGCCAATTCCCTCTACTGGATGAGCCGCTACATCGAGCGCGCCGACAACACCGCGCGCCTGGTGGACGTCAACCTCCAGCTCCTGCTCGATATCCGCCGCCTCGACGACCAGACGCTCGCCGGCCACTGGATGCCCATCGTCCAGAGCAGCGGCGACGACGACCTCTTCCTTTCCCTCCACCCCCGCGCCACCGGCGAGTCCGTCACCGAGTTCCTCGTCTTCCAGCCCGAGAACCCCAACTCCATCGTCTCCTCCATCGGGCAGGCCCGCGAAAATGCCCGCATGGTCCGCGACCAGCTCACCGTCGAATTCTGGGAGGAACTCAACCGCCTCTACCTCTTCCTCCACTCGCCCCGCGCGCGTGCCGCCTGGCGCGCCAGCCCCCACGACTTTTTTCTCGAGATCAAGAACAGCTCCCTCGTCCTGAACGGCCTCGCCACCGCCACGGTCGTCCGCAACGAGGGCTGGAACTTCATGCAGGCGGGCTGCTACCTCGAGCGCGCCGACAAGACCTCCCGCATCCTCGACGTCCGTCATGCCTCCGTCCCCGCGCGCGGCTCCCCCGGCGCAGTCAGCCAGGACGACGCCCTCGGCTGGTCCGCCGTCCTCCGTTCCTGCAGCGGCTGGGACGCCTACAAGGCCCTCCACGGCGCCGAGGTCCAGCCCGCCTACGTCGCCGAGTTCCTCCTGCTGACCGACAATTTTCCCCGCTCCGTGCGCTTCTGTGTCCGCGCGCTCGACGCTTCACTCCGCCGCATCTCCGGCACCGCCGGCGACCGCTTCAGCAACGACGCCGAAAAGCTCGCCGGCCGGCTCCTCGCCGAGCTCAGCTTCAGTTCGCCGGCCGATGTTTTCTCCAGCGGTCTTCACACCTACATTGACGAACTTCAGGCCAAGCTGAACGCCATCGGCGACGCCCTTTTCCAAGCCTACATTTTCCAGCCTTTCCAGACGCTCGAAGACTACGAGCTCCGCCAGCAGGAGGAGCAACAGCAACAGTCCCCGGCCGCGCCGACCGCATGAAACTGCAGACCTTCCACCGCACCCGCTACCGCTACGGGGCGGCCGTGCGGGAGAGTTTCAATGAGGCGCGCCTTCGCCCCGCCACCGCCGATGGCCAGGAATGCCGCCACTTCGAACTCCACATCACGCCCGCGGCCCGGCAGTCGCACTATCTCGATTTCTACCAAAACTGCGTCCACCTCTTCGAGATCGCCGCCCCGCACACCGAGCTCGTGGTCGAGGCCACGGCCCACGTCCTCACTTGCGACGCCCCCGCTCTCGCACCCGACGCCCGGCCCGCCCCGCTCGCCCGCATCGGCGACGCCCTCCTGCTCGACCGCTGCTACGACTTCCTTCCCCCCAGCACCTACGTCGAGATCACGCCCGAGACCACCGCCCTCGCGCCCACCGCGGCCGCCGGCGCCACGGATGTCTGGCAGGCCGCCCTTGCGCTCACCCGGCACATCCAACGCGAATTCTCCTACCGCCCGGCCGCCACCAACGTCCACACCCACATGCGCGAAGTCCTCAAGGCCCGCCACGGCGTCTGCCAGGACTTCGCGCACGTCCTGATCGGCTACTGCCGCGCCCTGCAAATCCCCGCCCGCTACGTCAGCGGATACCTCTACAACGGTCCTCTCGATCAGCTCAAAGGCTCCCAGGCCAGCCACGCCTGGGCCGAGGTCTATGTGCCTGGCGCCGGGTGGTGCGGCCTCGATCCCACCAACGGCCGCGCCACCGCCGGCCACCACGTGAAGGTCGCCGTCGGTCGCGATTACGCCGACGTCTCCCCTCTCAAGGGCACCTACCGCGGCACCGACAAACACATCCTCACCGTCGAGGTCCTCGTCCGGCCGCTGGAAACTCCCACCGCCGTCGCCACGCCCTGAGCCGGACTTGCGCCGATAAGGCAGGAGCGCCGCTTGACGGCGCCCCGGGCGCTGTCATTGCGAGGAGCGAAGCGACGAAGCAATCCAGTTGGATCGCCACGGCGCGCTACGCGCGCCTCGCGATGACAATGGTCAAAGTGCCATGGCCAATTGACTTCAGACCTGCGTCTTGAAGTAGGCGATGGTCTTCTTGAGGCCCTCGGCCAGCGGGACCTTCGGCTCCCACTTGAGGTGCTTCCGGGCGAGCGTGATGTCGGGCTGGCGCTGCTTCGGGTCGTCGGCCGGGAGCGGCTTGCGCACGATCTTGGATTTGCTCTTGGTCAGCTTGAGCACCTGCTCGGCGAGCTCGAGCATGGTGAACTCGCCCGGGTTGCCAAGGTTGAGCGGACCGACGGTCTCCGTCTGCGCCATGAAGCGCACGAAGCCCTCGATCAGGTCGTCGACGTAGCAGAACGAGCGCGTCTGCGCGCCGTCGCCGTAGATGGTGAGGTCCTCGCCCTTGAGCGCCTGCACGATGAAGTTCGAGACGACGCGGCCGTCGTGCGGATGCATGCGCGGGCCGTAGGTGTTGAAGATGCGGATGACGCGGATATCGACCTTGTTCTCACGGTGGTAGTCGAAGAACAGCGTCTCGGCGCAGCGCTTGCCCTCGTCGTAGCAGGAGCGCTTGCCGATGGGGTTGACGTTGCCCCAATAACTCTCGGGCTGCGGGTGGACCTGCGGGTCGCCGTAGACCTCGGACGTGCTGGCCTGGAACACGCGGGCGCGCGTGCGCTTGGCGAGGCCGAGGCAGTTGATCGCGCCCATGACCGACGTCTTGATGGTCTTGATGGGGTTGTACTGGTAGTGCGGCGGCGACGCGGGGCACGCGAGGTTGTAGATCTGGTCGATCTCGAATTTGAACGGGTCGATGACGTCGTGCCGCACGAACTCGAAGTTCGGATTGTCCCGCAGGTGCGCGATGTTGGCCTTCGAGCCGGTGAAAAGATTGTCGAGGCAGATGACCTCGTGGCCCTGGGCCAGAAGCTTGTCGCAGAGATGGCTGCCGAGAAACCCGGCGCCGCCGGTGACGAGAATGCGCATGGGAAAAGTGAGGTTGGTGTGTCAGGCGGAAGAGTCACGGGCCGGCCGCCGGTCCGCAACCAGAAACCAGTTTCCTCTTGCGTGGCAACGTCTACCAGACAGCTTCGCGCTCCTTTCACGGGCCAAAAACACAACAAGCGATAAATGAAACTGAGTAAGAAACTAACGCTCGCAACGGCTGCGCTCATCGGCGCGACCGTCGCACTCGCACAACAGGGCTCCGGCACCGCGTCCGGCGTCCTCGGCACCAGCCACCTGGACGTCGGCTACGCCCTGACGGACATCGAAAACGTCTCCAGCAACATCCATGCGGCCAAGCTGGCGGTCAACGTGCCCCTCACGGCGCACTACGACCTCAAGCTCGGCTACCGCTACTCCTGGTGGAACGATCTCGGCCTGGCCCGCATCAACGCCCACACCTTCAGCGCCGATTCCGTCTTCTACACGACGACCCACGGCGTGAAGCCCTACGCCCTCGTCGGCGTGGGTTACAGCGCGCTTTCGGCCTCCGCCGCCGATATCACCGTCTCCGAGGACTCCGGCATCTGGAACCTCGGCGTCGGCGTGGAAATCCCGGCCGGCCCGGTCACCTTCACCCCGCACGCGCAATACACCGACTCCTTCAAGAAAAATACCGACGGTCAGTCCCTCTACGGAGTCGACGCCAATTGGTGGTTCCGTTCGGGCGTCGGCGCCTACGCCGACGTCTCGTATCTCGACCCGAAGGCCACTGCCGACAGCAGCTGGATCTACTCGGTCGGTTTCCGCGTGAAATTCTAAGCACGGACGCGCGTAGAGCGCACTTTCGAGCCCGCATGGCCTGCGCCTTGCGGGCTTTTTTCCTCCAGCAGGTGACGCGCAGATCAAGCGCCGCTCCACCCGCGGAGTTGGCGTAGGATGGAGAAAAGGCTCCGGCGGCGGCCGCGCCATTTTCACTGGCTTACGGAAGCCCGATCCGCAGGCTGGCATAAACCCATGCAGGTGCAGTCCGGTCAGACCTCGTATCCAAATCTCGGACAATCCGTGTTGTTAGTCGTCGGCGCCCTCGCCTTACAAGTCTCCTGCTGGGTGATGCTCACCGGCTTCGCGTCGCTGGCGACGGGAGAGATCGCGCGCGCCAACCAGGCCATGCTCAATCCCTGGACGTTGGGCGCGGTAAACACCGGCGCGCTCGCCCTGGTGCTGGCTCTGGGACTGCGCGTCTCGGGCGAGCCGCCGGTCCGCTTCTTCAGCATCCGAAGCTTTATCCCCGCGTTGCTGCCCGCCGTGTTGCTGACCTCGCTCAGCCTTGCGGTCGTGATGCAGAAATCCGACGCCCTGATTGTCGAACTCCTGCAGCGATTGCCCGGAGTCGGGCCCATCCCGTCCGACCCCCTCAAACTGGCGGCCTACCCCGCCGGCGGATTCCTCCTGCTGGTCGTAATCGCACCCTTCACCGAGGAGTATCTTTTTCGGCGCATGATCCTGCGCGGCCTGCTGGCGCGGCACCGGCCGCTCGCCGCCATCGGCATTTCCGCCCTGCTCTTCGGTCTTATGCACGCCAATATCCCGCAGCTCATCCTCGGCCTCGTCATCGGGGCGGTGTTCGGCTGGTGGTATGCGCGCACCTGCTCGGTCGGCCCGGGCCTCATCGGGCATGCCGCGTTCAACGGCGTGGCTTGGTCCGGCACCGTGCTGTCTGACGTCATGGCCGCTCCGGGCGTCGGCTCGTACGAGCATCCGGCCGCACGCCTGTCCTGGTCGTTGACCGCCGGATGTCTCGCGCTGGCGGGATTGGGTCTCTGGCGGTTCAAGGCGATCTGCGACGCCGCGGTGCCCGCCGCGCCTCCGCGGCTAGCCGAGTCAAGCATCCCGCCCCTGCTCGCGGCTCAACGACCGGATTCGCCCGCCTCGTAACGCTCGATCCACACGCGGCTCCATGCGGCGTAGTCGCCGGCCTCGATGTGGGCGCGGGCTTGCGCGACGAGGCAGGGTAGAAATGGACGTTGTGGGGCGTGAGCAGAGTGCGGGCCAGGAACCTCGTCGTCCACCCCGTCTTCGACCACTACCGCAGAAGCACCAGGGTTGCCCGGCCTCCGCGGATCGCGCCGGCGACAACCCCGCTAGCGCCGGGCGCCACGGCGAACCCCGCAGCCTCACCGAGATCAACCGCGCGGAAGCCGAGCGCAAGTTCGCCCGCGACGGCCGGCTCGACCCCATCGTTGATCGGATCGATCGCTTCAAGCGACTCACCGATTTTCGTCCGGCGTGATTTTCCACGCGCTCGCCGACTCGAAATCGGCCAGCTTTTCCCATTTCCCGGGGATTTTTTTCATGCGTGGATCAGCCAGCTCGGACTGATCGAGCACCGCATAGACCGGCTGCCCGGCCCGGTGCATCGTAGCCAGATACTTTGGACCCTCCGTGGCTGCGACGATGTCCCACCGCAAGACCGGGTGACCGGTCTGAAAATAGATCATGCCGCTGAACAGCATGCTCACCACCAAGGCGTCCGGCGGCAGTTCTCTCCGCGCCCACTCCTTCGCTTCGACATACATGCGGTCATGCTTCCGCGCATTCGGCGTCCGATTCAAGGCGTTCGCGGCAACCGCGACGGCGATCACCACGACGACAACCACGGCCGTCGTGCCGGGCTGGCGAGCCGGGTTGACCTGCGCGATCATCTCTTCCATCCCCAGGCCGGCAAGCAGCAGCATGGCTGGAAATGCCGGCGCGAGGAACCGCAGAAACGACCAGTCCAACCGCGACCAGACGTAAAAGGCGTGGAAGAATACAAACGCACCCACCCACAGCAGCAGTGCCGTCACTTCTCGCCGCTGAACGCCGCGCCGTACGAGGAAAACGGACGCCACCAGTCCAAAGACCCCCATGGGCAGCAGGCGACCCACCCAGACGGCAAAGTGCCCCATCGTTGGCCAAAAATAATCCGGGGAAAAGAGCAACGACAGTTCGCCGTAGCCAGACCGCCACGGGCTCCCGTAAAGGGCATTTTGATAGAACCCGAGGGCGACCGCGACCGGTATCCCCGCCAGCGCCGTCAGCCCGATCTTTTTCCAGTCACCCCAAAGGAGCGCCAGCGCAGGCAGCAACAGGGCGTTGGAAGGCCGGACCAAAACGGCGATTGAAAACGCCACGCCGCACGCCGCCGCTGCCACCATTGAACCCCGCCGGGCCCGAAGCGCCGTCCAGACCGCCGTGCAGCACCAGAACGTTGCCAGCGTGTCACTGAGTGGCTGGATCGAGCTGTAGACGAACACCGCACATGGCGCCAGCGAACCGGCGATCGCCATGCCGACGGGACGCGAAAGGCCGAGTTCGCGCGCCAAAAGATAGCACATGACCAGCGTCGCGAGCGCTCCGCCCACGCCTACCACGTAGGGCCCCCAGTGCCAGCCGAACAGCAGACATGCTCCCGCCAGGTGCAAGGGCAGCCCAACGGGATAAATCGGCACGAGCCGCGTGGTGCGCCGGGTCGCCTCGAAACCGAGCGGCTGGAAATCCTGCGACCATTGGTCGCGGAGCTCCGGCTTGATGTGCAGTGCGGTCACGAGGCGGCCTTCGGTGAGCAGCTGTGCACTGTGCAGGTATCCCGAGGCATCGGCCCCACCCGGTTCCGGCGAAAACCGGGCCGCCAGCCAGGCCGCATAGCCGGCCAGCGCGGCAAGGCATATGAAGAGGAAACGCGACCGTGACATGTCCACCGACTCGGTCACAACACGTCTTCTCCGTCAATTTCTCACTGCGTCCGAACTCGATGAAGTCACGCAAGGGGTGCACCTCTCCGCTGCCACGGAACTGGATTAGCCCTCCGACCGCATCGCAACCGGGCGTACCGGTTCAACCCGCCGCCTCGCCCGCCTCGTAGCGCTCGATCCACGCGCGGCTCCATGTGGCGTAGTCGCCGGCCTCGATGTGGGCGCGGGCCTGCGCGACGAGGTCGAGGTAGAAATGGACGTTGTGGATCGTGAGCAGCGTGCTGGCCAGGATCTCGTTGGCCATGACGAGGTGCCGCAGGTAGGCGCGGGAGAAATTCCGGCAGGTGTAGTTGTCCTGTCCCTCGACCACCGGGCGCGGATCGGCGCGGTAGCGCTCGTTGCGCAGGTTGATGAGCCCGTCGGGCGTGAACGCCGCACCGTTGCGCGCCACGCGCGTCGGATGCACGCAGTCGAACATGTCCACGCCGAGCGCGATCATCTTCAGTATCTGCGGCGGTGTGCCGAGGCCCATCGTGTAGCGCGGCTTGTGCGCCGGCAGGAACGGCGTCGTGGCCGCCACCTGCTTGAGCATCTCCGGCTCGGGCTCGCCCACGCTGACGCCGCCGACGGCGTAACCGGGAAAATCCAGCGCAGCCAGCGACTCCGCCGCTTCGCGCCGCAGCTCGTCGAAGGTCGAGCCTTGCGCGATGGCGAAGACGTGATGCCCGCCCGCGAGGAAACCGTTGTCCGTGGCGATCTGCCGGCACTGCTTCGCCCAGCGGTAGCTGCGGTCGACCGCGGCGCGGCACGCCTCGCGCGTGCACGGCCACGGCGGACACTCGTCGATGACCATCGCGATGTCCGAGCCGAGGTTGGCCTGGATCGTCATCACCTCGCGAGGCCCGAGGAAAAGTTTCGCCCCGTCGATGTGCGACTGGAACGCGATGCCGTCGTCCTGGATGTCGCGCAGCTTCGCGAGGCTGAAAACCTGGAACCCGCCGCTGTCGGTCAGGATCGGTCCGTCCCAGCCCATGAACTTGTGCAGCCCGCCGAGCTCGCGCACGAGTTCCGAGCCGGGCCGCAGGTTCAGGTGATAGGTGTTGCCCAGGATGATCTGCGCGCCGACCTCGTGCAGGTGCGCCGGCGTGAGCGCCTTGACTGTGCCCTGGGTGCCGACCGGCATGAAGATCGGCGTCTCGATCATGCCATGCAGCGTCCGCAGCCGGCCGCGGCGGGCGGCTGTGGCGGTATCGGTTTTGAGCAGCTGGAAAACCTCGGGCATGCGGCCAAATTGCCCGAACGCCCCGGGCAAATGCAACCGGTTTCAGGGGCAGGGATTCAAGGTAGGGCGAACCCTCCGGGTGAGCCGTGCTCCGCTGGCGGATTTCCGTCCTGTCTCGAATAACGGCTCGGCGAGGACGCCTCGCCCTACCCTCTACCGCGGCGGCGCCCACGGTCGCACGCCCGCGCCGCGCGGCAGCGCCGCCACCCGCGCGCGCAGCTCCGCCCAGGCTGGCCCTTGGAAACTGGGCGCGCGCAGCAGCTCGCGCAGCGGCTCGACGACGAACGCGCGCTCGAACATCCGCGGGTGCGGCAGCTCCAGCACCGGGCCGACCCGCGTCTCGCCGGCAAACCACAGCAGATCGAGATCGATGGTGCGCGGGCCCCAGCGCACCGCCCGTTGCCGGCCGAGCCTCAGCTCGATCTCCATCATCCGTTGCAGCAGCGCTTCGGGACCGCGCGAAGTCGTCACGCCGGCCACGAGATTGAGGAACAACGGCTGGTCGAGCACGCCGACCGGGTCCGTTTCGAAAACCGGCGAAGCCTCCACCGCCGCGACGCCCGGCGTCTCGCGCAAAAATCCGAGCGCCGCCTGCAGCGTCGCCCAGCGGTCGCCGAGGTTGGCGCCCAGTCCGACGATGGCCTGCGGCTGCTCCGGCATCGGGATCAGCGACCGCGCCGCGTGCGGGTGCGCCGGATGCGCACGCTCACGCCGGCGAACTTGAACGTGACCGGCGGCTCGGGTTTCACCACCTCGACGCTCACGGCCCGCGCCCGCGCGAAGCGCGCGAGCAGACGCTGCGCGATGTCCTCGGCCAGCGCCTCGATGAGGTAGCGGTGGGCGCCCTCGACCACCTCGCCCACGACGGACTGCACCGCGCAATAGTCGATGGCGTGCGCCAGGTCGTCGGTGCGGCCCGCCCGCCGCAGGTCGACCTCGAGCTCCACGTTGACGCGGAACTCCTGCCGCCGGCGTTTCTCGACGGGCAACACGCCGTGGCAGGCGTTGAAGGTCAGATCGGTCAGGACGAGTTTGTCGGGCTGGTTCATGGGGAAAAATCGAGGCCCTGTTTCAGCGCGTCGGCCAGGCGCACGTAGCGACGCATCGCCGCCACGTCATGCACGCGCACCATCGCGCAACCCTGCTGGATGCCCCAAACGATCGTGGCGCCGGTGCCGTCGAGCCGGTCGCCGACCTCGGTGCCGAGCACCTTGCCGATCGTGGATTTGCGCGACGTGCCGAGCAGCACGGGATGGCCGAGCGCGACGACGCGCGCGAGGTCGCGCACAACGGCGAGGTTGTGCGGCACGTCTTTGGCGAAACCGAAACCCGGATCGAGCCAGAGCTGGGGCGCCGGGATGCCCGCCGCCGCGGCGAGTGCGAGGCTCAGCCGCAGATCGAGCAGGAAGTCCGGCCAGAAATCCGTGTAGTCGCGCGCCGGCCGGTTGTGCATGGCGATGACCGGGCAGCGCAGCGCCGCCACGGCCGCTGCCATCGGCGTCACGCCCAGCGGGGGCGCTTCGGCTGCGCCGCGAGCGCGCGCGACGGTGAGCCAGCGCGCGCGTTCGGCCACGGGCAAGCCGTGCGTGAGGCCCCAGACATCGTTGACGATGTCGGCGCCGGCGCGGATGGCGGCGGTGGCGACGTCGGC
This sequence comes from Opitutia bacterium, assembly GCA_016187925.1. Lineage (GTDB taxonomy): Bacteria > Verrucomicrobiota > Verrucomicrobiia > Opitutales > Opitutaceae > Didemnitutus. The sequence goes on from JACPIS010000040.1 coordinate 62,405, forward strand.
CTTGTAGGTGTCGATCGAGACCGGCACGGCGGGCCAGGCGCGCCGCAGCGCCGCGAGCGCGGGCAGCACGCGATCGAGCTCCTCCGTCGCCGAGACGGTCGCGGCGCCGGGCCGCGTGGACTCGCCGCCGAGGTCGAGCACGTCGGCACCCTCGGCGATCATCTGCGCGGCCCGGTCGACCACCGCCTGCGGCGTCGGCAGCTGGTTGCCGTCGGAGAACGAGTCGGGCGTGAGGTTGAGGATGCCCATGATCAAGGTCCGCGCCCCCGGCGCCGGCAGCGGCCGGCCGTGGGGACTGCGCCAGGCGACCTGGGCTCTCGCGGGCTCGTTTAACATGATGGGGCTGCCATCTTTACCGCTATTGTGTCACTGGCAAGTCCCGGAACTTGACCCGGCTGCCTTCCTAAGGATAGTGCAGCCTCGTGCTGCTGGTCATCGACAATTACGACTCGTTCACCTTCAACCTCGTCCAATACTTCGGGCAACTGGGCGTGGCCATGCGCGTGTTCCGCAACGACGAGCTGACCCCGGCCGAGGCCGAGAAGCTCAACCCCGACCGCGTGCTCATCTCGCCCGGCCCGTGCACGCCCAACGAGGCGGGCATCAGCCTCGACATCTTCCGGGTCTTCGCCGGCAAGAAGCCCATCTTCGGCGTCTGCCTCGGCCACCAGGCCATGGGCCAGTATTTCGGCGGCAAGGTCATCCGCGCCCCGCGCCTCATGCATGGCAAGATGTCGCCCATCCTGCACCGCGGCACCGACGTGTTCGCCGGCCTCCCCTCGCCCTTCACCGCCACGCGCTACCACTCGCTGATCGTCGAGCGCGTCAGCCTGCCCGACAGCCTCGAAATCACCGCCGAGACCGCCGAGGGCGAAATCATGGGCCTGCGGCACAAACAATTTCCGATCTGGGGTGTCCAATTCCACCCCGAGTCCATCGCCACCGAAGGCGGCATGCGGATTCTCCAAAACTTCCTCTCGCTCAATTGACCCATGCGTTGCCCCAAGTGCACCTCCATTGAGGACAAGGTGATCGATTCCCGCATCGCCCGCGACGGCAACTCCATCCGCCGCCGCCGCGAGTGCCTCGAGTGCGGCCACCGCTTCACCACCAACGAGGAGTTCGTCCGCGACAGCCTTGTCGTCGTGAAGCGCGACGGCCGCCAGGAGCCGTTCCTCCGCGACAAGCTCGTCGGCGCCGTCCGCGCCGCCTGCCACAAGCGCCCGATCGACGGCGAGCAGATCTCCATGCTGGTCGAAGACGTGATCGACGCCGTCGAGGCGCGCTACGACAGCCAGGTGCCGACCAAGGCCATCGGCGAGCACGTCATGCAGCGCCTGCGCAAGATGGACCAGGTCGCGTACGTCCGCTTCGCCAGCGTCTACAAGGAATTCCGCGACGTCTCGGAGTTCGTCGACGAAATCACCAGCCTTGCCCCGGGCGCTTCCGGCGTTACACAGAAGCCCAAGAAATGATGCGCTCCGCCAAACTGCGCCGGCTGCACTTCCTCAACGCGCTCTTCGCCCCGCTCACGGGCCACGCTCTTTACCTGGCCGAGCAGATCGACGCGGCCATCACGACCAGCCTCGACGACACCACCCGCGACGAGCGCACGCCGAACGACCCGGCATTCGTCAACGCCGCCGCCACGCTCTTCGGCCGGCTCTGCGCCACGCAGCCGCGCCACGGGTTCTTCCATTGGGACGCCGCCGCCGACACCGCCGGGGCCGATCCGCTCTTCGCCCGCGCCGGCCTGATGCAAGGCCTCAAGCAGCTCGCACCCTTCGACGAGTCGACCGTGCTCGTCACCAATCTCCGCTCCGCCCACTGCCCGCCCGACCGCCGCTGGACCGAGCGTCGCCGCCGCGCCTACGATGACACCCTGACGCTCCTCCGCGAGCTCACCGCCGCCCGCACCCGCCGCGGCGCCAGCGTGAACGTGCTGTTCCTTTAACCACCACGAAACACACCAAAAACACGAAAGGGAAATCCCCGCTCCGCGTTTTTGTGTGTTTCGTGTATTTCGTGGCGACCACCCTCCCATGAGCAAAACCATCTTCCAAAAGATCATCGACCGGGAGATTCCGGCCAAGCTCGCCCACGAGGACGAGCACTGCATCGCGATCCACGACATTAACCCGCAGGCGCCGGTGCACGTGCTGGTCATCCCGAGGCGGCCCATCGCCCGCGTCGGTGAGGCCAAGGCCTCCGACGCCGCCCTGCTCGGCCACCTGCTGCTCGCCGCCGCCGACCTCGCCCGGAAGCTCGGCATCGCCGAGAGCGGCTACCGGCTCGTCATCAACAACGGCCGCGACGGCGGCGAATCCGTCCCGTATCTGCACGTCCACCTGCTCGGCAAACGCCCCCTCGCCTGGCCGCCGGGCTGAACGCGGCTTCGGGGTTTGGATCGTATGCGGCCGACGCCTCGCATCACACTCCGGCTTGGTAACCGTGCAGGAGCCTGCTTGCAGGCGAAGAGAAACGCGCGCCAACGAATCGTGTGCTGCCTCGCCTGCGACACCTCTTGTAGAGCCTCACCTTGTGTGAGGCCTTTGGCCGTGGCGAACGCGAGGCTCGACACAAGGTCGAGCCCTACGAAGCGGATGAGCTCTCCGATTCTGTAGGGCGGGGTCGCCGACCCCGCCTTGAATGTGTTGCCGACTGCGCAGCCTCGGTGGGGTCAGCGACCCCGCCCTACAATTCACCTCAGGTATTTCGCCAGCCAGCCGCGGAGCTCGCCGTACCAGTAGCGGCTGTCCTCGCCGCGGAGGATCCAGTGACCAGCCTCGGGGAAGACGAGCAGCTTGCTGGGCACGTTGAGTCGCTGGTTGAGCGTGAACCACATGTAGGCGTTGTTCACCGGCACGCGGTAGTCGAGCTCGCCGACGGTGATAAGGATGGGCGACTTGAAGCCGGTGCCCTTCGCGTGGTTGCCGCCCTGCATGACCGGGCTCTGCTCGCGCCACACCGGACTGTCGCCCCAGATCGGGCTGCCGCTGTTGACCTCGCGCCCGAAGATGCTGTCGCTCGTGCCCCACTGCATGATCAGGTCGGCTTCGCCGGCGTGGGAGATGATGCACTTGTAGCGCGTGGTGGTGGCTTGCAGCCAGTTGGCGAGATGGCCGCCGTAACTGGCGCCGCCCGCGGCGATCCGCGAGCCGTCGATGAAGGCATAGCGCTTCACGGCCTCGTCCGCCGCCTCGTTGAGCTCGTCGGCCGGGCCCTTGAGCGGGTCGAACTGGATCGAGCGGGCGAACTCCTCGCCGTAGCCGGTCGAGCCCTTGTAGTCGGTGAGCAGCAGCACGTATTCCGCGCCGGCTAGCAGGTGGTAATTCCAGCGGAGCACGAACGTGTCGTGCCACATGCTGGCCGCGCCGCCGTGGATGACCATGAAGAGCGGATACTTTTTCGCCGGGTCGAAGCCGGCGGGCTTCACGAGCATGTTGTGGATCGTGCGGCTGTCGGAAGCCTTGAACTCGAAATGCTCCACCGGCAGCAGGTCGAGCGTCGCGGCCTTGGCGGCGTTGATCGACGTCAGGCGTTTCGGCGCGCCGTTGAACAAGTAAATCTCCGCCGGGCTGACGGCGCTGTCCCACGTGCCGACGAGCGCGGCGCCGCCGGCGTTGAGGCCGCCAATGGTGCCGGTGGCGGGTGAAGCTTCGTCCCGCACGTCGCCGCCGGCGAAGCTGACGGAGTGCAGCTGCTCGATGCCTGCGTGCTCGAAGGTGAAGTAGACGCGGTCGCCGCCCGCAGGCAGCGCGAAACGCGAGACCGCGCGGTCGAGCCCGGCCGTGAGCACCTGGCGCCCGGCGGCGTTGAACGGCCACGGGAAGCTCGCGAGGCGGGTCAGGTCGTAGACCTTGCCGGGCGTGTTGGGATCGGTGAGGCAAAAGAGCGTCTTGCCGTCGGGCGAAAACTGCAGCGCGCCGTAGCTGGACATGTCGTTGGTGAGGCGCTGCGGTTCGCCGCCGCCTGTGCCGACAAGATAGAGCTGCGTATTGACCGCCGCCCGGGCGGCCTCGTCGCGGTTGGTCGAGACGGTGAAAACCACGCCGCTGCCGTCGGGCGTCCACTCGGCTTCGATGGCTTGGCCGTCGTCGCTCTGGCCGCCGCCGAAGCCGGGCAAATCGGCGAGCTTGGTACCGGCGAGCAGGTCGCGCGCCTTGGCGCCGGCCTGGGCGTCCATCACGAAGAGGTGGGCCTTTTTGTCGTCGAGCCACGCCATCCAGAAGCGCGGCGGGAACTGCTCGTAGGCGCGGGCGTTGTATTTGCGGTCCTTGCGCTCCTTGGCGATTTTCTTGATGGCTTCCTCGTCGCTGGCGCCAGGGAACACGTCGCTGACGAACAGCAGCTGCTTGCCGTCGGGGCTCCACTTGGCCTGGCGCGCGCCGAGTGTGAGCGTGGTGAGCCGCTCGGCCTCGCCGCCGGAGAGGTCGAGCACGTAGAGCTGCGCCGCGTCGTCGCCCTCGCGCTTGGCGCCGAAAACGAGCTTCCGGCTGTCGGGCGACCAGCTCACGCCGCCCTCGCCGCCCTTGCTGTAGGTCAGCCGCCGCGCGGGCGTGTCGTCGGTGAGCGACTTGAGCCAGAGGTCCGACCACTGTTCCTTGGCGTCGTAGGCCGGCTCGGTGACGGCGTAGACGGCCCACTTGCCGTCGGGGCTGGCGACGGGGGCGCCCACGCGCTTCATCAGCCAGACATCCTCGTGGGTGATGGCGTGCTTCGGGGTGGTTTCCGCGGCGCCCATCCAGGCGACCACGCAGCAGAACAGGGCAACGAATCGGAGCTTCATCCGGCCAGTGTCATAAACCTCCCGACCGAGTCAAACGCGGGCTTCGAACGTCCCGTCGGCGCGCTTGGTGACGAGTTTTTTCAGCTCGAGCGACATGAGGGTGGCCGAAACCTCGGGCGCGCTGAGGTCGCTCGCGGCGGCGAGGTCGTCGATGCCCAAGAGCGCGCCGCCGCGGAAACACTCGACCAGTTTCGCCTCGACCGGGGTCAGCTTGCCTTGCAACTGTTCCAGCACGCTGGGCTGCCCTTCCGGCTGCGGAATGGCCGACGGACGCAGGCCGCCGAGGTAGCTGAGTTCGTTCAGGATGTCGTCGACGCCTGTCAGCAGCGTCGCGCCGTCGCGGATGAGCTGGTGGCAACCGGCGCTGCTCGGCTGGTCGATGCGGCCGGGCACGGCGAAGATGAGCCGCCCCTGTTCGCCGGCGAAGCGCGCCGTGATCATCGCGCCGCCGTCGACGTCGCTCTCGATCACCACGACCGCGTCGCTCATGCCGGAGACGATGCGGTTGCGCATGGCGAAGGACTGCCGGTCGGCCTTGCGGCCGAAGGGAAATTCCGCGAGCACCGCGCCGCTCTCGGCGATGCGGCGGTAGAGGCCGAGATTTTCCGAGGGATAGATGATGTCGATGCCCGTGCCGAGCACCGCCGCGGTCTTGCCGCCGACGGACAGCGCGCCCTCGTGCGCCGCGGTGTCGATGCCGCGCGCCAGCCCGCTGACGACGCAGAAGCCGAGCCGCGCCAGCTCGGCGCCGAGTTTCTTCGCCGTCGCCTGGCCGTAGAGCGTCGTCCGCCGGCTGCCGACGAGCGCGATGCACGGCTGCTCGAAAAGATAATCGCCCTTCCGGTAGAGCCCGATGGGCGGGTCGTGGATTTCCTTCAGCATCCGCGGATAGCCTGCGTCGCGCGCCGTGATGAAGCTCGCGCCGGCCTGCGCCAGCCGCTCCTCCTCGCGGGCGAGGTTGAAGTGCTGCTCCCACGCGAGCACCGACGCGCTCGTCTCGGGGCCGACGCCGCGCACCGCCTCGAGCTGGCGCTTGGTGGCGGTGAAGATTTTGAGCGGATCGCCGCCGAACTCGGTGAGCAGGCGGTTGAGGGTGATCGGGCCGATGTTGGGCAGATCGTTCAGAATCATGAACGCCTGCCGCTCGGTCAGTGAGTCGTGGGCCATGTTGGGAGAGGAGCTTTATGCCCCGACTTCGCGTTCGAATCGGTCACGGCGGAAAGCCGCCGCTCCTACTCCGAATGCAATGCCGGTTGCAGAGTGTCGAACAACTGCGTCGTCTGCACGGCCACCTGGCCCTTGTCGCGGGCGAGCAAATCCGCAGCGAGCCCATGCCACACTACGCCGCGACCGGCGGCGAGCAGCAAATCGCCCGGCGCCTGCGCCAGCAGCCCGCCGATCAGGCCGGCCAGCACGTCGCCACTGCCTCCGCGCGCCAGCACCGGCCCGCCGAAGAGACTGAAGTAAGTCTGCCCGCCCGCGCTGATCCGCGTCGGATAACCCTTGGCCACCAGCACGCCGTCCTTGCGCCAGCCGGTTTCCGCGGCGATCCGCGCCAACTCGCCGGCGTGCGGCGTGGCGATGAGCCGTTTGCCCGCGGCGGCAGCGAGAATCTCCGGCCGCAGCGCGTCGGCATCGAGCAACAGCGGCACTGCGGCGGCGCGCACGATCTCCTGCACGGTCGCGAGAGTTTCCGACTCGGTGCCGAGCCCGGGGCCGATGGCCAACGCGGAAGCGCGCGGCAGCTTTTCGAGCAATAGTTTCAGGCCCGACGCAGCAAGGCCGCCGTTGGGCGTCTCCGGCCAGGCGACCCACATCGCCTCGGGAAAGCGCGCGGCATACTCGGGCACCAACGACGCAGGCACGAAGGCCGTCAGCAGCCCCACCCCGCTGCGCAGCGCAGCCTGCACGGTGAGCAGCACCGCGCCCGGGTAGCTGCGCGAGCCACCGACCACGAAGAGATGACCGAAGGCGCGCTTGTCGGACTGCGCCGGACGGAGCGCGGCGAGCGGCGCGAGGAGCGAAGGGAGCAGGACGTGCTGCAGCGCTGGCGGCTCGTCGGGGACGACTCGCCCTACCTGGAAGAAGCCGAGGTCGAGGTAGCGGATGCGGCCGACAAAGGCGGCGTTGGCGGGCGCGAGCACGGGCACTTTCACGATGCCGGTCGCATAGGTGAAATCCGCGCGGAAGACCGTGGCGGCGTTGGTCTCCCCGAGTCCGCTGGGCAGGTCGACCGCTGTGCGCAGGCGGAGGCGCGGATGCGTGTTCACCCAGGCGAGGATTTCCGCGGTGGCGTCGTCGAGCGGCGGACGGAACTGAAAGCCGAACACGCCGTCGAGGCAGACGTCGTAACCCGCCAGTTCGCTTTTCAACCCCGGGAAAGTCACCTCGCGCACGCGCGTGCCGCCGAGCTTGAGCAACTCATCCAGCGCGCGGCGCGCCAACGGGCGGAGCGCCAGCTCGCCGAAGCACAGCAGCACATCGGCGCGGACCAGCGGGCGGGTTTCGAGCAGCGTCTTCGCCGCCAGCAGGGCGTCGCCGCCGTTGTGCCCCTTGCCAGCCAGCACGAGCAGTCGCGCGTTGTCCGGCAGGCCGCCGATCTCGCGGCTGTCACTGAGCACGGCGCAGGCGATGGCGCCGCCCGCGCGCTGCATGGCCGTCCACTCCGCCGCCTCGTCCTGGAGCAGCGCGGCCTCCCACGCCTTCGCCTCGACGCAGGTGAGCACGGGATGGGATGCAAGCGGCGGCATGCGCCCAGCCTACCCGGGGCCCGCAACGAGAAAAGGAATTAAAGGCCGGCGCCCGGCGTCAGAGCGGGATATCTCGGCAACGGCGGAGGCGGCGGGGACGGCGCATAGGATTGCTCCATCGGCTTGGGCGACTCTGGGTCATGCTCGGATACCGGCTGGGCAAACGGCTCCGGCATGCGCGGCGGCAGGTCGACGATCGGTTCGCTCGCCGGGTCGTAGTCCGGATGCTGGCGGTGAAACGCGTCGTGGTCCGCCTGCGGTTCGGTGAACACGATCGGCAACCGGCCGCGGACGCCGTGATCGATGAAGGGCCGGGACAATCTCTGGATCGTGCGGAAATAGAATTGCCCGTGCACGCGACGTACCTCGTAGAAATCACTGAAGCGCTTCCGGCGGGCGTTCCAGACGGCGATCTCGGTGGCATCGTCCTCCCAGACCGCATAGCCGCCCCAGCGCTGGAAAGTCTGCTCCGCGCCCGCCAAAGTCCCCGCATCCCGGGGCGCGTCGGAAGCGGCGGCCGGTTTCTCCCGCACCTTCACCTGTTCCGCGGCGGGCGGAGCTTTGGACGTGTCGGATTTGAACATCACCCAACCGAAGCTCAGACCCATCGCGAAACCCAACGTCAGCCAAAGAGGAAAGCTGTTACCGTTGGCCGCCATGGCAGCTACTGGTGTTTCACCAGCGCCGCGACGGCCATCGCGTGGGTGTCGATGTGCGAGAGGCTGAGCCAGACGTGCGTGGCGCCGACCTGGTGCAGGAGCGCGGTGGCTTTGGCGTCGAGGTGGACGAGCGGCTCCTTGCGCGAGCCGTGGTAGACGGAGATGGATGTCCAGTCGAGGTGCGGGCCGATGCCGGTGGTGAAGCACTTCGACACGGCCTCCTTGGCGGCCCAGCGCGCGGCGTAGTGCTTGTGCGGGTGGCCGAGGCTGTCGCAGTAGGCGCGCTCCTCGTCGGTGAACACACGCTTGAGAAAGCGCTCGCCGTGCTTCTCGAGCACCTTGCGGATGCGCTCGGTCTCAATCAGGTCGCAGCCGAGGCCGATGAGGGTGCCGCCGGGAGGAAGGACGATATTCATGCGGGATCCAAAGTGCCCACGAAACACACGAAACGACACGAAATTCTGAATTGGCCGGAAGTTGTCATTCTGAGCGAAGCGCAGAATCCAACGACAGGTGCGGTGCGCTCAAGCGTGGATCCTTCGCTTCGCTCAGGATGACATGGTGCGGGAAATGGAGGCACTTTCGTGTCCTTTCGTGTGTTTCGTGGGCTTAGCGCTCAGGGATTCATTCGCGCCTTCATCTCGCGGACGGCTTCCTCGATGCCGGTGAAGAGGGCGCGGCTGATGATGCTGTGGCCGATGTTGAGCTCGTGCAGGTGCGGGATGGTGCGGACCTCGGCGATGTTGATGTAATTGATGCCGTGGCCGGCGTTGACGACGAGGCCGAGGGCGTGCGCCTGCGTGGCGCCGACGGAGAGGCGCCTGAACTCATCGGCGCGCGCCGGACCGTGGTAGGCGTTGGCGTAGGCGCCGGTGTGCAGCTCGACCCACGGCGCGCGGAGCTTGGCGGTGAGGGCGATCTGGTGCTCGTCGGCGTCGATGAAGAGGCTGGTCTGGATGCCGGCGGCGTTCATGGCGTCGGTCACGCGCGCGACCTTGTCGCGATGCTTCACGACGTCGAGGCCGCCCTCGGTGGTGATCTCCTCGCGGCTCTCGGGCACGAGGCAGACGGAATGCGGCTTCAGGCGCAACGCGAGCGCGGTCATCTCCGGCGTGCACGCCATCTCGAGGTTGACCCGGGTGGTGGCGGCCTCGCACAGCCGGTCGACGTCGCGGTCCTGGATGTGGCGGCGGTCCTCGCGGAGATGGATGGTGATGCCGTCCGCGCCGGCGCGCTCGCAAAGGAGCGCCAGGGCGACGGGATCGGGCTCGACGTTGCCGCCCGCGGTGGCGCCGGCCTGCCGGTAGCGGGCCTGGCGCACGGTGGCGCAGTGGTCGATATTGACGCCGAGGAGGATCATGCGGTCGAGGTTGACAGTAGAGGGGCGCCCCCTCTGCTTGGCAAAACGAAATGACCGCCCCGACCCCTTCAGCGCCCAAGCCAAAACCCGAGAACCTGTGGCTGAACCTGATCTGCAACGTCGCGCTGCCGACGGCGATCCTGACGTGGGGCAGCAGCGACAAGGCGCTCGGACCGAAGTGGGGCTTGCTGGTCGCCCTCGCCTTTCCCATCGCTTACGGCGTCCACGACTTCGCGCGGCGGCGGCGGATGAATTTCATCTCGATCATCGGCTTCGCCAGCGTGCTGATCTCGGGCGGCTTCGGATTGCTGAAGCTCGATGGCTTCTGGTTCGCGGTGAAGGACGCCGCGATCCCCGGCCTGATCGGCGTGGCCGTGCTCGCCTCGATGCGCGCCAAGGAGCCGCTCGTGCATGAGATGCTCTACAACCCGCAGGTGATCGACATCGAGAAGGTGGACGCGGCGCTGACCGCGCGCGGCGCGCAGGGGGATTTCCAGCAGCTCATGCGCTCGTCGAGCTACCTGCTCGCGCTGGCGTTCGGCGTCAGCGCCGTGCTGAACTTTTTCCTCGCCCGCTACCTGATCAAGAGCCCGCCCGGCACGGAGGCGTTCAACGCCGAGCTCGCCAAGATGCACCTGTGGAACTGGCCGGTGATCGTGCTGCCCAGCATGGCGATGATGCTCTACGCGCTCTTCCGGCTGCTGAAGGGGCTGGAGAAACTGACCGGGCTGACGTTCGATGAAATCATGCACCAGCCCCCGGACAAGAAAACCGCCGCCCCGGTGACGGAAGCGGCGGGCGAGAAGATGGACGGGGTCTGACGAGGCGCGCGGCCGTTAGGAAACCGATGGAGGGCGCGTCTCCTGACGCGCCGCGGGGACGCGGGCCCTCCCGGCAAAAGTAAAGGCGGGGTCGGCGACCCCGCCCTACAGAGGAAAAGATTCTCTGCGACTGCCCGGGCTCAGCTGCGCTTGGCCATCGGCACGTAGTCGCGCTTGGGCGAGCCGACGAAGATCTGGCGCGGGCGGTAGATGCGGCCCTTGGCGTTGGAGGCGACTTCCCGCCAGTTGGCGATCCAGCCCGGCGAGCGGCCGATGGCGAACATGACGGTGAACATGTTCGTGGGGATGCCGAGCGCGCGGAAGATGATGCCGGAATAGAAATCGACGTTCGGGTAGAGTTTGCGCGAGATGAAGTAGTCGTCCTTCAGCGCGGCCTGTTCGAGGTTCTGGGCGATGTCGAGCAACGGGTCGGACTTGCCGAGTTTGTTGAGCACGACGCCGCAAGCCTTGCCGATGACGCGGGCGCGCGGGTCGAAGTTCTTGTAGACCGCGTGGCCGAAGCCCATGAGGCGGTTGCCCTTCGAGCCGGACTTGGCGGCGGCGATGAAGCGCGTGCCGTCGTCGCCCTCGTCGTGGATCGACTGGAGCATCTGCATGACGGCGACGTTGGCGCCGCCGTGGAGCGGGCCGGAGAGGGCGTTGACGCCGGCGGCGAGCGAGGTGAAGAGGTTCGCACCGCTGGAGCCGACCATGCGCACCGTGGAGGTGCTGCAGTTCTGCTCGTGGTCGGAGTGCATCAGGAGGATGAGGTTCAGCGCCTGCGTGACCTCGGGGATGGAGACGTACTCCTGGTACGGCTCAGAGAACATCAGGTGCAGGAAATTGTCGCAGAACGGCAGGTCCTTCGGGTGCATGAAGGGCAGCCCGCGGGTGTGGCGGTAGATCATCGCGCCGAGCGTGCGGATCTTCGAGATGGCGATGGCGGCGGCGAGGTCGAACTGCTGGAGATCCTTCTCGAAATTGTTCGTGGCGAGCTGCGGGTAATAGGCCGCGAGGGCGCCGACCAGCGAGGAGAGGATGGCCATCGGCGGGGCGTCCTTGGGGAAGCCTTCGAAGAGGCGCTGCATCTGCGTCTCGACGTGCGCGTTTTCGCGGAGGAGGTTGCCGAAATTCTTGCGCTGCTCCTGCGTGGGCAGCTCGCCGTAGATGACGAGGTAGGCGGTCTCGACGAACTCCGAGTGCTCGGCCAACTGCTCGATGGGATAGCCGCGGTGGCGGAGGATGCCGTTGTCGCCGTCGAGGTAGGTGACGGCGCTCTCGCACGAGCCGGTGTTGCCGTAGCCCTGGTCGTAGAAAATATAGCCGGTGTCCTGGCGGAGCTTGCGGGCGTCGACGGCCTTTTCGCCTTCGGTGCCGATCATCACGGGCAGGGCGATCTCCTTGTCGTCGATTCTAAGCGTAGCGGTCTTCGATTGCATGTCGGGGTGTAAGTAAGCTGGCGGAAATCAGGTCCGATGCAAAGCAAAGCTAGGGCCAAACACGAGCCGTTCCGACAAATAAGCCACACAAGCCGTGGCTTTTAGAAAAAGTGAAACGGCGGCCGGAGCGTGGTTGGAGCCGGCCCGAGGCGCGGCGCTTACGGTTTCGGCAGCAACGTCGGCACGGCGAACTCGCTGGCCGGGAGGTTCTCGTTCACCTTGATGCTATCGAAGGTGATGGTCGTGACGTCGCCCGTCGGGGTCTTGTTGAAGAGCTTCTTCGGGTAGCGGACGCCGTCGATGATGGTCTCGCCCTCCTCGCGAATCTCCCCGCCGGTTTCCGTGACAGTCTTGACCAGGCGGCCGGTGTCCTTGTCGAAATAGCGCAAAAAGGTGATGTTATCGGCGTGGCTGAAGAGCAGTTTCACGCAGGGCTTGCCGTCGACCGTCTCCTCGCCCCGCAACTGGATGTTGCCGCCCAACCGCTCGATGCCGCGGTAGAACGAAAGGTTCTCCCAAGTGTTGGCGCGGAGGCGCTTGATCTGGTTGGGATCGAGCAGCGTCAGCTGCCACTGGTCCTCCTTGTTGGCGTCGGCCCGGCGCATCCAGCCGTCGTAACCGTCGAGTGCGGTGGTCTCGACGACCTTGTCCGAACGCAGCACGATGCGCTGCCGGTAGGGTTTTTGGAAAACGATGTCGATGCCCAGCCGGAGGGGCACGGTGGTCATGACCTTGGGGTCGGCCTTGGAGGGCACCTGCTGGGTGGTCTCCAGCGTACCCTTGAAATGGACCGACCAGACGGCATCGAGGGCGCTGTCACTGCCGAGGGCGGCCCGGGCCTTGGCAATCCACGCGTCAATCTGCGCGTCGGCGAAGGCGGACAGGGTCAGGACCGAGAACAAAGCAAACAGCCGGAAAACTAGACGAACTTTCATGGGGTGACTGACATCCAAACTGGTTGCCGGTGCCGTCCTGCGCAAGGGGGAACTGCTCACTCCCACTCGATGGTCGCCGGCGGCTTCGAGCTGATATCGAGCACCACCCGGCTGACGCCCCGCACCTCGTTGGTGATGCGGCTGGAGATCTTCTGCAGCAGGTCGTGGGGCACCCGGGCCCAGTCGGCCGTCATGGCATCGGTGCTTTCGACGATGCGGAGGGCGATGACGTAGTCGTAGGTGCGCTCGTCGCCGAACACGCCGACGGTCTTCACCGGCAGGAAGACGGCGAAGGACTGCCAGACCTTCCAGTAGAGGCCCGACTGCATCATCTCCTCCTGCAGGACGGCGTCGGCATTGCGCAGGATCTCGAGTTTCTCGGCGGTGATGTCGCCCATCACGCGCACACCGAGGCCGGGGCCCGGGAAGGGCTGGCGCCAGACGACCTCGCGCGGCAGACCGAGGGCCGCGCCGACCCGGCGCACCTCGTCCTTGAACAGCTCGCGGAGCGGCTCGATGAGCTTGAGCTTCATGCGCGCGGGCAGGCCGCCGACGTTGTGGTGGGTCTTGATGAGCGAGGCGGGGTTGCCCTGGATCGACACGGACTCGATGACGTCAGGGTAAAGCGTCCCCTGCCCCAGGAACTCGGCGTGGTGGCCGATCTGCTTGAGCGTCTTCTCGAAAACCTCGACGAAGGTGCGGCCGATGATCTTGCGCTTGGTCTCGGGCTCGGTGACGCCCTTGAGGCGCTTGAGGAAGAGCGCGGAAGCGTCGACGACACGCAGGTCGATATGGAAATGCTTCCCGTAAAGCTCGCGCACGTAGTCGCGCTCGCCCTTGCGGAGCAGGCCGTTGTCCACGAACACGCAGGTGAGCTGCTTGCCGATGGCTTTGTGGAGGAGCGCGGCGGCCACGGAGGAATCGACACCGCCGGAGAGGCCGAGGAGCACGCGGCCCTTGCCCACCTTGGCGCGGATGTCGGCCACGGCGTGGGCGATGAAGTCCTTGGTCGTCCAGTCCTGCTCCGCCCCGCAGACGCCTACGAGGAAGTTGCGGATCATGTCCACGCCGCGCTCCGTGTGGAAAACCTCGGGATGAAACTGGATGCCGTAGAAGCCGCGCTTGGCGTCCTCGATCGCGGAATAGGGCGAGTTCTCGGACACGCCGGTGGCGACGAAGCCCGGCGGGAGCTGGGCGAGCTTGTCGCCATGGGAGTTCCAGATGCGGAGCTTGCGCGGGAGGCCCTTGAAGAGCTTGCCGGGCTTCTTGATGGTCAGGTGGCCGTGGCCGTATTCGCGCGCCTTGCTGTGCTCGACCTTGCCGCCGAGGAAATGGCCCATGAGCTGCACGCCGTAGCAGATGCCGAGGACGGGCACGCCGAGTTGGAAGATTTCCGGATCGGGATGCGGGGCCTGGCGCGCGTAAACGCTTTGCGGGCCGCCGGAGAGGATGATGCCAATGACTCCTTCTTCGCGGAGTTTGGCGGCCGGCGTGCTGAAGTGGTAGATCTTCGAGTAGACCTGCGACTCGCGGATGCGGCGGGCGATGACCTGCGTCAGTTGGGAACCAAAATCGAGGACGGCGATTGTCTGTGCCATGCGAAGTTATGGGGGAAGGGCCGCGCGCGAATCAATCCCTTTTCCTGCGGCCCTCCGCCCCAATGCGTCCTAATGGCCGGCCGGCTGGTCCAGCCAGGCCCGGATGTGCGCCTCGAGCACGGCGAGCGGCATGGCGCCTTCCCGCAGTATCTCGTCATGGAAGCCCCGGAGGTCGAACCGGGCGCCGAGCTGCTGCTCGCCCCGGGTCCGGAGCTCGCGGATCTTGAGCTGGCCAATCTTGTAGCCGAGCGCCTGGCCGGGCCAGGCCATGTAACGCTCGATCTCGGCCTGCTGTTTGTCCGGGGTCCCGCCCTCGTTCTCCGCCCCGTAGGCCAGGGCCTGCTCGCGCGTCCAGCCCTTGGCGTGCAGGCCGGTGTCGACCACGAGCCGCACGGCCCGGTGCATGTCGCCGAACAGCATCCCGAGGTACTGGTAGGGGTCGGCGTAGACCCCGAGCTCACGACCGAGACTCTCGGTGTAGAGCGCCCAGCCCTCGACGTAGGCGTTGCTGGCGTCGCAGCGGCGGAAACGCGGCAGGCCGGTGTTCTCCAGCGCGAGGGAGATTTGGAAATGGTGACCGGGGATCGCCTCGTGCAGGAACAGATCCTCCATGCGCGGCGTGGTGAACTTCCGGGCGTCGACGATGGGCACATAAAAGATTCCCGGGCGGGTGCCGTCCGCGGCGCCGGCGCTGTATTCCGCCGAGGCCGCCGCGGCGCGAAACGCCTCGGTGGCACGGATCTCGAACTTGGTGCGCGGCACACGGCCGAAGAATTTCGGGATGTTGGCCATGACGCGCACCTCGATGGCCCGGTAGCCGTTGAGCACTTCCTCCTCGCTCTTGAACGGCGTGAACTGCGGGTCGGTGGCGACGAATTTCAGGAAATCGTTCAGGGTGCCCTTGAAGCCGACCTGCGCCTGGACCTTCTCCATCTCGCCGCGGATGCGGGCCACCTCGTGCAGGCCGAGCTCGTGGATCTGTTCCGGCGTCAGCGCGGTGGTCGTCTGCAACCGGACACAATAGGCGTAGAGCTCCTTGCCTCCGGGCAACGCGCCGACGCCCGCGGTGTCGCGGCAGTGCGGCAGGTATTCGTCACGGATGAAGGCGTGCAACCGGGCGTAGGCGGGCAGCACGATGCCGCGGAGGCCGGCGCGGTAGTCGGCGGCGAGCTTGTCCTTGTCCGCCGCGCTGAGATCGGCCGGGAGTTTTTGCAGGGGACCGAAGAAGATGTTCTTCGCCTCATCGTCGGCCATGAGCGGTTCGAGCTGCGGCAGCACGCGCTCCATGAGGATGCGCGGTGGCACGACGCCCTTGGCCACGCCCTCCTGCATGTTGGCGATGGCGGTGTCGACCCACACACTGAAGCCGCGCGCGCGGCTGAGGAAGTTGCGGAAATCCTGCGCGGTGTTGAACGGGTGGGCGGAGGTCCCCGAGCCCATCTGGGCAAAGACCAACGTCGGGCAGTTGAACTGGTTGACCGGCAGCAGGTGCAACGACTGCCGCAAGCCCTCGCGGCGGAGCGTGAGATTCCACCGCAACATGTCGTAGCTGAGCTGGTCGGTCGTGGAGAGCGCGGCGCGGTCATATTTCGCCAGTGTGCCCAGATATTTCTCGCACAGGGCGGCGACCTGGGCGCGGTGTTCGGCGCCGATGTCGTTCGGCCAGACCGCCTCGTAGCGGTGGTCGTTGTCGCCGTTGACGGCGGCCTCGACGGGAAACAGCGCGAGGTATTCCTCGTAATAGTTGTCGAGTGTCGCATGGAAGCGCGACACGACCGCATCGTCGGCCCGGAGGGCGGTGCAAAGCGCGAGAATCAGAAGCGTGGGAATCAGGCGTTTCAGCATGGGGAAATGGCTAACCACTCACGCACGCTAATCGATACAAATGCGGCGGAGAGAGGCACACCCGCGATGACTGCGGCCTGCCATCTGTTCGAGCGCGCGGCGGCGGGAACATCCGCCCCGGCAGGCCTTCAGAATTTCAACCGGGTATTCTGGTGTCCGCACTTGGGGCAAGGCGCGGTGGCGGTGCCGGCTTTCTCCGTGTAGAGCGTGTCGCACCGGATGCAGTGGAAGCTGATCTTCCGGCGGCCCGCATCGTAGAGCGCCCGGTCACGGCGGTCATAGTAGACCCAGAGGAAGCCGAATACGCCCAGCACCAGCAGGCCGTAGAGAACGACATCGAGGGTGAAATCAGGCGGCGTGACCATGCCGCAGCATCGGACGGAGCCCGCGCCGCGCCAAGGGCAAATGAAGACACACTTCTCCCTCGCGCCCTTGCGCGCGCAACGCATCCTCGGCATTTGCGTATGAGACTTTCCCCTCTCTCCCGGTTTCAACTCGCTGCGGCGGGTTGTCTCGCTCTCACGATCGCTTCGGCCCGGCTCGGGGCCGACGTCATTCCCGCCTCGCTCTTCTGCGATCACGCGGTGCTGCAACAAGGCCTGCCTGTGCCCGTCTGGGGCACGGCCGACGAAGGCGAGCAGGTGGCGGTCGAGTTCGCGGGCCAGCACGTGAGCACCACCGCCCACGATGGTCGCTGGCTCGTGCGGTTGGCCCCGCTCCAAGCCGGTGGACCGCACACGCTCACGATCACGGGACGCAATCGCGTGGTCATTTCCGATGTGCTCGTCGGCGAAGTCTGGGTGTGCAGCGGCCAGTCGAACATGGAACGCCATCTCGGGCCGCAGGAAGGCCAGCTGCCGCTCGTCAACTGGGAGCTTGCGGTCGCCGCGGCCGACTTGCCGCAAATCCGCCACTTCGGCGTGGCGCACAAGATCACGTTCGGCCCCGAGACCGCCGTCGACGGGCAATGGCTCGTCTGCTCGCCCGCCACCGCGCCCGAATTCACCGCGGTCGGCTTCTATTTCGGCCGCGCCATCCATCAGGCGCGCGGCGTGCCCGTCGGCCTCATCCACAGTTCCTGGGGCGGCACGCCCGCCGAGGCGTGGATGAGCGGTGCCGCCCTCGATGCGCAACCGGATTACGCCACGGCGCGCGCCGACCAGGAACTGGCCCGCAAGGATCCCGCGGCGGCCCGCGCCCGCTTCGAGCAGAACCGCGCCAACTGGTACGCCCAGGGCGACCCCGGCCAGCGGGCCGCCGTGCCGTGGAACGCGCCCCAAGCCGACGAGACCGGCTGGGGCACGATGCAGCTGCCCGCCGAATGGGAAAAGGCCGGCCTGCCCGACTACGACGGCCTCGTCTGGTTCCGTCGCGAGTTCGAGCTGCCGGCCGACTGGGCCGGCCATCCGGCCGATCTGCATCTCGGGGCCATCGACGATGCCGACACGACCTGGGTGAACGGCCAGCAGGTCGGCGCCACGCACGATTGGCAGGCTCGGCGCGTCTACCCGGTGCCCGCCGTGTTGCTCCACCCCGGACGCAACGTCGTGGCTGTGCGCGTGCTCGACACCGGTGGCGGCGGCGGCCTGTGGGGCAACGGCGACGCGATGCGACTCACCCGCTCCGATGACCCCACGCACGCCCCCATCAGCCTGAGCGGCGCCTGGCGCTACCGGGCCGCGGCCACGCTTGAGTCGCTTCCCCCGCTCCCGCTGGAAATGTTCCAGAACGCCAATGTCCCCGGCGTGCTCTTCAACGGCATGATCGCCCCGTTGCAGCCCTACGCCATCCGCGGTGTCATCTGGTATCAGGGCGAGACCAATTCCGGGCGCTCGCGGCAGTATCGCACGCTGTTCCCGGCTCTCATCGCCGATTGGCGGCGTGGTTGGGGCGAAGGCGACTTCCCGTTCCTCTTCGTGCAAATCGCGCCGCACGACGGCATGGTGCCCGGCATCCGTGAGGCGCAGCTGCTGGCGTGGCAGAACACGCCCAACACCGCCATGGCCGTGACCCTCGACGTGGGCAACGAGACGGATATCCATCCCGCCAACAAGCAGCCTGTGGGCGAGCGCCTCGCGCTCGCGGCGCGCGCGCTGGCCTACGGCGAGCAGTTGGAATACTCCGGCCCGGTCTACGCGTCGGCCGAGTTCAAGGCCGGCCGCGCCGTGCTGCACTTCACGCATGTCGGCGGCGGACTCGTCGCCCCCGGCGGCGAACTGCACGGCTTCACCGTCGCCGGTGCCGACCAGGTTTTCCATCCCGCCCAAGCCATGATCGTAGGCGACACGATCGAGGTGAGCGCCGAGGGCGTGACGGGGCCCGTGGCCGTGCGCTACGCATGGGCCAACTTCGCCCAAGGCAATCTCTACAACCGCACCGGCCTGCCCGCCTCGCCGTTCCGGACGGACGTAGACTGAGGCTGGCGACCGGCTGCGACCTTGTTTGTCGCGGACGAAGTTCGCTCACTCGCCAAAGAAAAACGCGCCGACCTGGCGGTGCGGCGCGTTGAAGTTTTGCGGAAGTTAAGCGCGAGGCTCAGGCCTTGGGCTCGTCGGCCTTGGGGGCCTCGGCGGCGGCTTCGGTCGCGGCGGCTTTCTTGCCCCCGGACTTCTTCGCCTTCTTGGCGCCCTTGGACTTCTTGTAGCCCTGGTCCTCGGCACCGACGAACTCGATGAGCGCCATCTCGGCGGCGTCGCCGATGCGCTGCGGGCCGAGCTTGTAGATGCGGGTGTAGCCGCCCGAGCGCTTCTCGAACTGCTTCACCTTCTCGTTGAAGAGGAGGGTGACGGCACCTTCGTCGCGGATGTCCTTGAGGGCCATGCGGCGGAGGTGGATGGCGTCCTTCTTCTCAGCGGCGGCCGCGGCCTTCTTGGCCTTGGTGATCACCTTCTCGATGAAGGGGCGCAGGGCCTTGGCCTTCGTGAGGGTGGTCTCGATGCGACCGTGCTTGATGAGGGAGGCACCCATGTTGGAGAGCATCGCGGAGCGGTGCTCACGGGTGACGCCGAGGGAGGCGTGGTGTTTATTGTGACGCATTGGGTGGTTTTAGATGTGGTCCCCGATCGGCAATTTGGTTTTCCGGAACAGAGTAAGCGGACGATTACTTTGAGTTGGCGTCAGTTTGCTCTGCTTGGAAAAACCGCTCGCAGCGTTGGGCGGCAGCGGACGGCGCGAGAACCAAGGTTAAATTTATGATTTATGAGTTACGAATTACGATTGGTCGGACCTGGGATCGAAAATTGCCGGAGCAACCGTAAATCCTAAATCGTGATTCGTAAATCGCCTCAGGCTTCCTTCTTGGTGTCGAGGAGGCGCTCGTCGAACTTCATGCCGAGCGACAGGCCGAGGGCCTCGAGCTTCTCCTTGATTTCGTTGAGGGACTTCTTGCCGAAGTTGCGGTACTTGAGCATCTCCTGCTCGGTCTTCATCGCCAGCTCGCCGACGGTGGTGATGTTGGCGTTGTTGAGGCAGTTGGCGGCGCGGACCGACAGCTCGATCTCGTTGACCGACATGTTGAGGAGCTTGCGGAGCTTGTTCTGCTCTTCGGAGACCTCCTGGGTCTGGGACTCGAACTCGTAGGATTCCTGCGAGACGCGGTCGAAGACGTCGAGGTGGTGCTTGAGGATGGAGGCGGACTGCTTGAGGGCGTCGTCCGGCGTGATGCGGCCGTCCGTCCAGACTTCGAGGACGAGCTTGTCGTAATCGGTGATCTGGCCGACGCGGGTGTTCTCGACGGCGTAGCGCACGAGGCGGACCGGGGAGAAGAGCGAGTCGATCGGGATGACGCCGATGGCCTGGTCTTCCTTCTTGTTCTCCTCGCCGGGGAAGTAGCCGCGGCCGGTCTTGATCTCGAGCTCGGCCTCGAAGGCGCGCTTGTGGTCGAGGGTGCAGATGACCTGGTCGGGGTTGATGATCTTCACGCCCGCATCGAGCTGGATGTCGGCGGCGGTGACGGGGCCTTCCTTGTTGACCTTGAGGTGGAGACGCATCGGCTCGCGCTTTTCGGAGACGATGAGAATCTTCTTCAGGTTGAGGACGATGTCGGTGACATCCTCGACGACGCCGTCGATGGACTGGAACTCGTGGTTCACGCCGTCGATCTTGATCGAGCTGATGGCGCTGCCCTCGATGGACGAGAGGAGCACGCGGCGGAGCGAGTTGCCCACGGTGTGGCCATAGCCGGCCTCGAAGGGTTCGGCGATGAACTTGGCGTAGGTGGACGTGGCACCCTCCTCGACCTTGGTGAGCTTGGAGGGGAGTTCGAATTTTCCGAGACGCTTGGGCATTTGGATAGTCTCTAGTTGAGAGTTGAGTGTTGAGTGTTAAGCGACCGGCAAGACTGGCTTAGAAACGGGAATAAAACTCGACGATGAGCTGCTCGTTGATCGAGGGGTCCATCTCGTCACGGGTGGGCAGGCGGTTGACGACGGCCGAGAGGGCCTCGTCGTTGCGCGTGAGCCAGCCGGGGACGACGCGGGCCCGGTTCTCCTCCAGGGCGCGCGTGGCGATCTGGCGGGAGTTGTTGTTGGCTTTGATCTCGATGGTGTGGCCGGCGAGCACGTTGAAGCTCGGGATGTCGACCTTGTGGCCGTTGACCTTCACGTGGCCGTGGTTGACGAGCTGGCGGGCCTGCGCGCGGGACTTGGCGAAGCCGAGCAGATAGATGACGCTGTCGAGGCGGGTCTCGAGGAGCTGCAGGAAGCGCTCGCCGGTGACGCCGCGCTCCTTCTTGGCGGTGGCGAACACGCGGCGGAACTGGCGCTCGAGCAGGCCGTAGATAAAGCGGAGCTTCTGCTTCTCGGCGAGGCCGAGGGCGTACTCCGACATCTTGCGGCGCGACTTGGGGCCGTGCTGGCCGGGCGGGAAATTACGGCGCTCGAGGACCTTGGCGGAGCCGAGGACGTAGGTGCCGAAGCGGCGGCTGACGCGGGTGGTGGGACCGGTATAACGGGCCATGGTGGGACGGGTTTAAAGTTGGAGGGTTAGACGCGACGGCGCTTGCGCGGGCGGCAGCCGTTGTGCGGCACCGGGGTGACGTCGATGATGGAGGAAATCTCCAGGCCGATGGCCTGGAGACCGCGGATGGCGGAGTCGCGGCCGAGGCCGGGACCGCTGACGCGGATCTGGACCTCCTTGAGGCCGTGGGCCATGGCGTTGCGGGCGGCGTCCTGCGCCACGACCTGGGCGGCGTAGGCGGTGGACTTGCGCGAGCCGCGGAAGTTGCACTTGCCGGCCGAGGACCAGGAGATGACGTTGCCCTTCGCATCCGTGATGGAGACGATGGTGTTGTTGAAGGACGCGGTGACGTTCGCGATGCCGGAGGTGATGTTCTTCGAACCCTTGGCCTTGCGGACCTTGATCGCACCGAGCTCCTCCTTCAGGAGGTCCTCGGCGGAGGGGGCCTTGGCGACGCCGCCGACGAGCTCGACGGGCTTGGCGTCAGCCGCGGGAGCTGCCGGGGCAGCGCCTTCGGCGGGCTTGTCGGCCTTGGGGGCCTTCGGAGCCTTGGCGGGCTTCTCGGCCGCGGGGGCGGCGGGAGCAGCAGCAGCGACGTCCTTCTTGGGCGCCTTTTCCTTCTTGGGAGTGGATTTCTCTTCGGACATGGAGATCAGTTTTTAGGATTAGGCTTCCTTGGCCTTGGACACGCCGACGGTCTTGCGCGGGCCCTTGCGGGTGCGGGCGTTGGTGGAGGTGCGCTGACCGCGGACCGGGAGGCCGCGGCGGTGGCGGATGCCACGGTAGCAATTGATGGCCTGGAGGCGCTTGAGGTTGCCGGCGATCTCGCGGCGGAGATCGCCCTCCACCACCCACTTGTTGTCGGTGATGATGTGGAGGATCTTGTTCAGCTGCTCTTCGGAGAGATCCGAAGCGCGCATGTTCGCGTCGAGACCGGCGGTCTCGATGATGAGGTCGGCACGGGCGGGGCCAATGCCGTAGATGTACCGGAGGGAGTATCCGATCTTCTTTTTGGCGGGGAGTTCAACGCCGAGGAGACGAGGCATATTGTGGTTTAGTTGAGAGTTGGTGGTTGAAAGTTGAGTGAAAGGGAAAGTCAGGAGGCGGCGCGCGGGACCGTGAGGATCTCGGGGCCGGAATCGGTCGTGAGCACGGTGTGTTCGAAGTGGGCGGAGGGCTTGCCGTCGGCGGTGACGATGGTCCAGCCGTCGCTGAGGGTGCGGACCTGATGGACGCCGAGGTTGACCATGGGCTCGATGGCGAGGGTCATGCCGGGCTTGATCTTCTCGCCCGTGCCTTTGCGGCCGAAGTTCGGGATCTGCGGCTCCTCGTGCATCGACTGGCCGACGCCGTGGCCGACCATTTCGCGGACGATGCCGAAGCCGTGGGCTTCGACGTAGACCTGGATCGCATGCGAGATGTCGCCGATACGGTTGCCGACCTGCGCCTGCTCGATGCCGATGTAAAGGGCGCGCTCGGTGACCTTCAGCAGCTCGGCGACGCGCGGGGCGATGTGGCCGATGGGGACCGTGATCGCGTTGTCGCCGATGTAGCCGTTGTATTCGACGGTCACGTCGAGAGCGATGATGTCGCCGTCGCGGAGGATGCGCTTCAGTGAGCCGATGCCGTGGACGACCTCTTCGTTGACGGAGAGACAGGTGTAGGCGGGGAAAGGCCGCCCGGAACCATGCCGGTAACCGTAGGGCGCGCTGCGCGCGCCGTAGGAAGCGATGAGGTCGCGTCCGATCTGATCCAAGTCGTAGGTGGTGACACCCGGCCGGGCCTGCTCCTTCAGCTTCGCCAGAATTTCGGCGGCGATGGCGCAGGCTTCACGCATGCGGCGGATAGCCTCCGCGTTTTTGATCGGGATGGCCATCAGGCGGCAGCGCGTGTGGCTCCGGTGAGGAGCCCTTGTGTGCGGTAGTGAGTGACGACGAGGTCGGCCGAGAGCGGGTCGGCGGCGTAACAACCGGTGAGGGTTTCGCCGCGGGCCTCGAGCCATTCGTCGAGCACTTTGGCTTGGAGCAACGTAGCCGGGAAGCCTTCGAGAAGGAATCCCGCATCGGGTTTGCGCGCCCAGAACCACTTGCGGAAAACCGCGAGGATGAACTGGTCGGCATGCTGCCGTCCGGCAGCATGCGAGAGCGCCACGGCGGCCTGTTGGCCGTGCGGCGTGCGACGCGAAATCTCCTGTTGCACGAGAGTCGCAGGAGAGACGTGCTCAATTGAGAAAGAACGGGCTCGGGCCTTCAAATCCGCGAAATGCGGACCGTCCGGACCAAGGAGAACGAGCTTCGCTTTCGGCGAGCCGAAAGCGGAAAAGGCGCTGGAGTGTTCAGCCCTTTTCACCGAAGTAAAGAGTTAAAGAGCGTAGTGGCGCACCGCCCAAGCCGTCAGACCGACCAGGAGGATAACCACCATCACGGAAACGAGTTGCATCACCGTTTTGTCCGAGGCCGCTTCGCCCAGCGCCATTTGCGCCGAGGTGCTGCGCCCGCGGATGCGGCCTTTCTTGAGGAAGCCGTCGTAGTGACGCTGGAGCAGGAAGGTCTCGATCTGGCGCATCGTGTCGAGGATGACGCCGACCGTGATCAGCATGCCCGTGCCGCCGAAGAAATAGGCGATGCGTGCCGGAACCTTGAAGTTGAAGAGCAACACGTCCGGAATGACCGCGATGATCGTCAGGAAGATAGCGCCCGCGAGCGTGAGACGGGTCATGACGAAGTCGAGGAAGCTGGCCGTCGGCTCGCCCGGGCGGACGCCGGGGATGTAGCCGCCGTATTTCTTCAGATCATCGGCGACCTGGATCGGCTTGAACATGACCGATACCCAGAAATAGCTGAAGAACAGGATGAGCAGCGTCATGCCCGCGTAGTAGACCCAGTCGCCGCGGAGCAGCTTGTTGGAAAACTCGACGAGGAATTTGACGTCGAGGGCGGCGCCGAGCTGGGAGAAAATCTGCTGCGGGAAGAGCAGGATGGCGCTGGCAAAGATGACCGGCATGACGCCCGAGTAGTTGACCTTGAGCGGCAGGAATGAACTCTGCCCACCCATGACCTTCTGGCCGACCACGCGCTTGGCGTACTGGACCGGGATTTTTCGCTGGCCTTGCGTGACCGCGATGATGCCCGTCGTCACGATGAGAAACAGGGCGATCATGATGATACCCTGCGGCAGACCGAGGCTGGCGGTGCCGACCGGTGCCGCAAAGAGCTGGTAGGTGGCAGTCGCCGCGCCGGGGATGTCGGCGAGGATGCCGACGGTGATGAGCAGGGAGACACCGTTGCCGATGCCGCGCTGGGTGATCTGTTCGCCGAGCCACATGAGCAGCAGCGTGCCCGCGGTCATGAAGATGGTGGACTGGATGAGGAACCAGGTCCTGCCGACGACGACGATCTGGCCGTAGTGGTTGACGTCGAACCCGGCGAAGAGGCGCGCGGGATTCTCGAGCGCGAGGATGAGGAGCACGCCCTGGATCAAGCAGATGATGACCGTCAGGTAGCGGGTGTACTGCGTGAGCTTCTGGCGGCCGACATCGCCCTCCTGCTGGAGCCGGCTGAAGGCCGGCACGACCGCGGTCATCAGCTGGAAGATGATCGAGGCGCTGATGTACGGCATGATGCCCAGCGCGCAGACGGCACCCTTCACGAGTGCGCCGCCGGTGAACATGTTGTAGAGGCCCACGAGGGCGCTGCCCCCACCGGCCGTCTGGTCGGTGAAAAAGAGCTGGAGCGGATGCGGGTCGATGCCGGGCAGCGGGATGTGCGCGCCGACGCGCGCGATGAACAGCAGCGACAGCGTGTAGAGGATTCGCGAGCGGAGCTCGGGAATCTTCATCGAGTTCGTGAAGGCGGAGAACATTAGAGGGGTGGAGCCTGAGTGATGGTTGGCGGCGGGCCCGGAGGTGGGCCTGCCCTACCCTGCGGTCTTAGGCGACGATCGCGGAGCCGCCGGCCTTCTCGATCTTGGCCTTGGCGGAACCGGAGAACTTCGCGGCGGTGACCTTGAGCGCGCGGCTGAGCTCGCCGTCGCCGAGGATCTTGAGGAGCGCGCCGTCGCGGACGAGGCCGGCCTTGGCCAGCACCTCGGCGTTCACCTCGGTGACCTGGGCGTCGAGCTTGGCGAGATCGCCGACATTCACCACGCCGTAGCTGGTGCGGTATTCGTAGTTGTTGAAGCCGCGGTGCGGGAGCTTGCGGTACAGGGGCATCTGGCCGCCTTCGAAGCCGGGGCGGATCGAGCCGCCCGAGCGGGCGGTCTGGCCCTTGCCGCCCTTGCCGGAGGTCTTGCCATGGCCGCCGCCTTCGCCGCAACCGACGCGCTTACGACGGTGCACGGCACCTTTGACGTTCTTGAGAGAGTGGAGACGCATTTTCTTGTTTCCTAATTTTGGGTCGCCGGCCCTCGACGTTGCTCGGGCCGACTCGGATTTCAGTTGAAGGGGATCAGCTGCGGACGGCCTTGATGTCCACGGCCATGCGGAGCTTGCGGAGGCCGTTGAGCGTGGCGTGGACGACGGCGATGTGGTTCTTGGAACCCATCGACTTCGTGAGCACGTTGTGCACGCCGGCGGCCTCGAGGACGGCGCGGACGCCGCCGCCGGCGATCAGGCCGGTGCCGGGCGTGGCCGGGCGGAGGAACACCTTGCCGCCGTCGAACTCGCCGAGGACCTCGTGCGGGATGGTGTCGCCCTTGAGCTTGACGGGCACCATGTGCTTCTTGGCGTGCTCGGTGGACTTGCGGATGGCGTCGGGGACCTCGTTGGCCTTGCCGTAGCCGATGCCGACGTTGCCCTTGCCGTCGCCGACGACGGCGAGAGCGGAGAACGAGAAACGGCGGCCACCCTTGACGACCTTGGCGCAGCGGTTGATGTAGACGACCTTCTCGATCATGCCGGAATCGGCCTCGTTGTCGGAGGGACCGCGACCGGAAGAGAATGACCTGTTATTGTTTGTCATGGGCGGAGATTAGAATTGGAGGCCGCCTTCGCGCGCGGCGTCGGCGAAGGTCTTGACGCGGCCGTGGTAGGGCCGGCCGTTGCGGTCGAACACGACGGAGGACAGACCGGCGGCCTTGGCCTTGGCGGCGAAGGCGACTCCGAGCGTCTTGGCGCCGGAGACATTGCCCTTCACCTTCGACTTGCGGACCTCGGGATCGAGGGTCGAGAGGAAGACGAGGGTCTTGCCGGCGGCGTCGTCGACGGCCTGGGCGTAGATGTGCTTGCCCGAGAACTTGACGGAGAGACGCGGGCGCACGGCGGTGCCGGTGACGGTCTTGCGGATGCGCCACTTGCGCTTCTGGAGCAGCTGGGCTTTGCGAATGGTATTGGACATGGTGATGCGGCCTTGAGGTTGCGGCGTTAGGCGACGGTCTTGCCTTCCTTGCGGCGGACGCGCTCGGCGTGCTCGCCCACGATGCGCACGCCCTTGCCCTTGTAGGGCTCCGGCGGGTAGTAGGCGCGGATCTCGGCGGTCACCTGACCGACGAGCTGCTTGTCGGCACCCTCGACCTTGAGCTTGGTGCCGTCGGTGACGGTGACCTTGATGCCCTCGGGGATGTCGTGGAGGATCGCGTGGGAGTAGCCCAGCGCGAGGTCGAGCTGCTTGCCCTTGAGCGCGGCCTTGAAGCCGACGCCCTGGATCTCGAGCTCCTTGAGGTAGCCGACGGAGGCGCCCTTGACCATGCCGGCGATCACGGAGCGGACCGTGCCGTACATGGCCTTGGAGAAACGGGTCTCCTCGGAGGGGGCGACAACGACGGTGTTGTCCTTCTTCTCGATCTTCACGACGGGCGCGAAGGTCTTCGAAACTTTGCCCTTGGGGCCGTCGACGGACACCGTGGTGCCCTTGATGTCGACCTTGACCTTGTCGGGGATCTGAACGGGTTGTTTGCCAATTCTGCTCATGGTGCGGTGCTCCTTACCAGACGGTGCAGACGAGCTCGCCACCGAGCTTGTTGCGGCGGGCGTCCTGGTCCTTCATGAGGCCCTTGGACGTTGAGACGATGGCGATGCCGAGGCCGTTGAGGACGCGGGGCAGATCGCTGTAGCCGAAGTAGAGGCGGCGGCCGGGAGTGGACGCGCGCTTGAGGCCGGTGATGACGGGGGTGTTGTCCACATACTTCATCGCGACGATGATGGTCTTGTGGCCGCGCTCGTCGGTGCCGGTGGAGACCTCGCGCACGAAACCCTCGTTCTTGAGGATGCCGGCGAGACTCTCGCGGAGGTTGGAGTGCGGGGCGACGCACTCGGTGAGACCGGCCTTCGACGCATTGCGGAGGCGGGTCAGGAAATCACTGATCGGATCGGTCATGGATGGATGTCGTTTTGATTGCGGCCGCGCGGGTCATATCCGACCCCCGTGGGCCAAAGTGGTTACCAGGAGGACTTGGTGACGCCGGGGATCTTGCCGGCGAGCGCGAGCTCGCGGAGCGTGATGCGGGAGACGCCGAACTTGCGGTGGAAGCCGCGCGGGCGGCCGCTCAGGGAGCAGCGGTTGCGGATGCGGATCTTCGACGAGTTGCGCGGGAGCTTCTGGAGCTTCTTCTGCGCAGCGTGGAAATCGTCGTCGCTCGTCGCCGGGTTGGCGAGGATGGCCTTCAGCTCGGCGCGCTTGGCGGCGAACTTGTCGGTGAGGCGGATGCGCTTCTTGTTGCGTTCGATGGCGGAGGTTTTCGGCATGGCGCGGGAACGGGTTAGGCGGCGGTGTTCTTGGTGGCGACGGTCTCGGTGCGGCGGAAGGGCATGCCGAGGAGCTTCAGGAGCTCGCGGGCCTCGTCGTCGGACTGGGCCGAGGTGACGAGGGTGATGTCGAGGCCCATGTGGCGCTTGTTGCTCTCGACGGAGATCTCGGGGAAGATGGTGAAATCGGTGACGCCGATGTTGTAGTTGCCCTGGCCGTCGAGCTTGTTGGGCACGCCGCGGAAGTCGCGGATGGTGGGCAGCGCCACGGCGAGGAGGCGCATGAGGAAGTGCCACATGGCGTCGCCGCGCAGCGTGACGTGGCAGCCGACGAACTGGCCCTGCTTGAGCTTGAAGTTCGCGATGGCCTTGCGGGAGCGCGCGAGCACGGCCTTCTGGCCGGCGATGGCGGTCAGGTCGCGCTGCGTGTCGGCGATGACGTTCTTGTCGGCCTCGGCGGAGATGCCCGTGTTGAGGACGATCTTCTCAAGCTTCGGCACCTGGTGCTTGTTCTTGTAGCCGCGCGCGGCGGTGAGCGCCGGGACGACGGTCTCGGCGTAGTGTTTTTTGAGAGGGGGGACGTTCTTGCTCATGGGAGATTACCGGGTTTCCAAGCCGGTGAAAATAGGTGGCGTCAGCTCTTGGCCTCGGCGGTTTTCTTGGCGCGCTTCGAGGAATCGTAGCGCGACGAGAGCATGAGGTTCGACACGTGGATCGAGCCTTCGCGCTCGGCGATCTTGCCCTGCGGATTTTCCTGGGACTTCTTGAGGTGCTTCTTGATCATGGCGACGCCTTCGACGATGGCGCGCTGCTTGGCCGCGAGGACCTCGAGCACCTTGCCGGACTTGCCCTTGTGGGAGCCGGCGATGACGACGACGGTGTCGTTCTTCTTGATGTGAAATTTCTGGGCCATGTTAGAGGACCTCCGGAGCGAGCGAGATGATCTTCATGTAGTTCTTGGCGCGGAGCTCGCGGGCGACCGGGCCGAAGATGCGGGTGCCCTTCGGATTGCCGTCGTCGCCGATGATGACGATCGCGTTGGAATCGAAGCGGAGGTAGCTGCCGTCGGCGCGCCGCAGGGCGGCCTTCGTGCGGACGATGACGGCCTTGTGGACCTCGCCCTTCTTCACGGTGGCGTCGGTGCTGCTCTCCTTGATGTTGACGGTGATGATGTCACCGACGTGCGCATAGCGGGTGTTCTGCCCGATG
This sequence comes from Opitutia bacterium, assembly GCA_016187925.1. GTDB lineage: Bacteria > Verrucomicrobiota > Verrucomicrobiia > Opitutales > Opitutaceae > Didemnitutus. The sequence goes on from JACPIS010000040.1 coordinate 91,445, forward strand.
CGGCCGATCATGGACGCGCGGCGCGCGCCCGTGTTGTCGGCGATGTCGAGAATGGAACGCATCTGGATCATGGTGGTATCTCCGGTGCGGGGTTAGGCTTTCGGGGCGGCCGCGACCTTGGCGGTCTTGGTCGGCACGGTCTCGGCGACGTCCTTCTCGGACACGGCGGCGGCGGCGGTGACGGCGCGCTCGATGACGTTGATGACGCGCCAGCGCTTGAGGCGGCTCATCGGGCGGGTCTCCATGACCTCGACCTTGTCGCCGACCGTGGTTTCGTTCTTCTCGTCGTGGACGTGGAGGACGGTCTTGCGGTTGATGACCTTGTGGTAGCGCGGGTGCGGCGTCTTATAGGGGACGGTGACCTTGACGGACTTGTCGCCCATCTTGGAGCTGACGAAGCCGATCTCGGTCTTGCGGGCGCTGTGACGTTCGTGAGTGGACATTGGCGGAAGTGGTTAGGCGCCTCAGGCGGCGGTCTGCTTGGATTTCTTCTCGGTGAGGATGGTCTCGAGGCGCGCGATGTCCTTGCGGAGGGCGCGGATCTCGTGGGTCTTCTCAACCTGGCCGGTGTTCTTGCGGAGCCGGAGCTGGAGGAGCTGCTCGCGCGTGGCGCGGAGCTTGGTGGTGATCTCGGCGGGAGCGAGGTCGCGGATTTCCTTGGTCGTCATGTGGGCGATCTCCTGTGGGGGGGGTTAGACGGCCACGCCTTCGCGCGCGATGAAGCGGCAGCGGAAGGGCAGTTTGGCGTCGGCGAGGCGGAAGGCCTCCTTGGCGATGGTGGCGGGCACGCCGGCGAGCTCGAAGAGGACGGCGCCGGGCTTGATGACGGCGACGTAGAACTCGACCGGACCCTTGCCCTGGCCCATGCGCACCTCGGCGGGCTTCTTGGTGACGGGCTTGTGCGGGAAAACGCGAATCCAGAGCTTGCCCTTGCGCTTGAGGTGGCGGGCGATGGTGACGCGGGCGGCCTCGATCTGCTGGCCGGTCATGGGACCGCGTGAGAGGGACTGGAGGCCGAATTCACCGAAGGCGAGCGTATTGCCGCGCTTGGCGTTGCCGGCACGGGAGCCCTTCATCGACTTGCGATACTTGGTGCGGGCGGGTGTGAGAGTGGACATGGCTTGAGTGAGCTAGGAGAGCGGAGGGCGCGGGACCCGGTGCTCGGTTAGGTTAATTGGATTCGTCCTTTTTGCAGATCCAGCACTTGACGCCGATCTTGCCCCAGACGGTGCGGGCTTCGGCGAATCCGTAATCGATGTTCTCGCGGAGAGTGTGGAGCGGGATGCGGCCCTGGCGCTGCCACTCGCGGCGCGCGATGTCGGCGCCACCGAGGCGGCCGGAGCACTGGATCTTGATGCCGTCGATGCCGAGGGACATGGCCATCTGCACGGACTTCTTGATGGCGCGGCGGAAGGCGACGCGGCGCTCCAGCTGGAGCGCGACGTTCTCGGCCACGAGCTGGGCCTCGATCTCGGGCTTCTTGACCTCCTGGATGTCGAGGAGGACTTCCTTGCCCGTGAGCTTGCCGAGCTGGACCTTCATGTTCTCGACCTCCTGGCCCTTCTTGCCGATGACGATGCCGGGGCGGGCGGTGAAGATTTTCACGCGGACGCGGTTGCCGGCGCGCTCGATGAAGATGCGCGGCACGGAGGCCTGGCGGAGCTTCTCCATGAGCGTGTCACGGATGACCTGGTCCTCGTGGAGGAGCTTGGCGAAATCCTTCTTGCGGGCGAACCAGCGAGACTGCCAGTTGCGGCGGACGGCGAGGCGGAAACCGGTTGGGTTGGTTTTTTGTCCCATGGTGAAGAGGGGTTAGGCTTGGCTGTCCGAGAGGACGATGCGGAGGTGAGACATGCGCTTGACGCGGGGCTTGGCGGAACCTTTGGCGCCGGCCTTGAAGCGCTTGAGCACGGGGCCGTTCTCGACGAGGGCGCGGTGCACGAACAGCTTGTCGGCGGAAAGGTTGTGGTTGTTCTCGGCGTTCGCCACGGCGCTCTTGAGCGTCTTGGCGAGGAGGCGCGCGGACTTGCGCGGGATGAGCGTGACCAGGTCGAGCGCCTCGGGCACGGAGCGGCCCTGGATCTCGTTGGCAACTTCGCGCACCTTCTTGGGCGACATGCGCGCGTAACGGGTGAGAGCTTGAATTTCCATTGTGGTATTCCGGTTGGGCGCGGGCCTCAGATTTCCTTGCGCGTCATGCCGCCGTGCGCCTTGAAGATGCGCGTGGGGGCGAACTCGCCGAGCTTGTGGCCGACCATGTTCTCCGTGACGTACACGGGAACGAAAGCCTTGCCGTTATGAACGTTGAACGTCTGGCCGACGAAGTCGGGCGTGATGGTCGAGCGACGGCTCCAGGTCTGGATGGGCTTGCGGGCGCCACTGACCTTCGCGGCCTTCTGGACCTTCTCCAGGAGGTGGTAGTCGACGAAGAAACCTTTTTTGATGGAACGGGCCATGGATGGGAGTCGTTAAAGATTACTTCTTGCCGCGCGGCGGACGGCCGTTCTTGCGGGTGAGAATGAGGGAGTTGGAGGGCTTGGAGCGGCGGCGCGTCGGGAAGCCCTTGGCGAGCTGGCCCCACGGCGACACGAGGTGCTGGCGGCCGCCACCACCCTTGGACTTGCCCTGGCCGCCACCGTTCGGGTGGTCGACCGGGTTCATGGCGACGCCGCGCACGCGCGGGCGGCGGCCGAGCCAGCGGTTGCGGCCGGCCTTGCCGAGCTTGCGCTTGCTGTGGTCCTCGTTGCCGACCTCGCCGATCGTGGCGCGGCAGTGCGCGTTCACGAGGCGGGTCTCGCCGGAGGACATCTTGAGCTGGGCCATGCCGTTCTCGACGGCGACGAGCTCGACGGAGCTGCCGGCGGAGCGGGCGACCTGCGCACCGCGGCCGGGCAGCAGCTCGACGGCGTGCACCTTGGTGGCGGGCGGGATGACGGCCAGCGGGAAGCTGTTGCCGGGGCGATAGTCGTTCGACTCGGTCTTCAGTGCGCTGTAGATCGAATCGCCGACCTTGAGGCCCTTCGGGGCGATGATGTAGCTCTTCGTGCCGTCGGCGTAGGAGAGGAGCGCGAGCAACGCGCTGCGGTTGGGATCGTATTCGATCGCCTGGACCTTGGCGGGCATGTCGAGCTTGGCGCGCTTGAAGTCGATGACGCGGTAGAGCTTCTTGTGGCCGCCGCCGCGGCGACGCGACGTGATGCGGCCATAGACGTTGCGGCCACCGGACTTGTTCTTGGACTCGACCAAGGAACGCTCGGGGCGTTTCGTGGAAATTTCCTCGGGGCGGTTCAGCTCGGTGAAACGCAGCGCGGCGGTGAGGGGACGGAAGGATTTGATAGCCATGGCGGGTGGTTCCTCAGACGAGCTCGATCTTGTCGCCCTGCTTGAGGGTGACGATGGCGCGCTTCGAGTCGGAGGCGGTGGTGGGCAGGCCGCGGCGGGAACGCTTCGGCTTGCCCTTGATGTTTTGGATGTTCACGCGCTTCACGGTGACCTTGAAGGTCTGCTCGACGGCCTCGCGCACGGTGTGCTTGGTGGCCGAGGGATAGACCTCGAAGGTGTACTGCCCGTAGTTGGAGGAGAGCTTCGAAGCCTTCTCCGTCAGGCGCATGCTTTTGAGAACTTTGTCGGCGCTAATCATGACTGACCTCCGGTGGCGCGAGCGATGAGCTGCTCGATGGCCTTGGTGGAAACGACGATCTTGCTGTAGGCGACGAGATCGAGGGTGTTGAGCTTGGCGGCCTCCTGCAGGGTCACGCGGTCGAGGTTGCGCGCGGCGCGCGAGGTCTCGGCGGTGAAGGGAGCGTCGACGAGGAGCACCTTGCCCTTGGGGGCGATGCGGCTGACGACCTGGCCCATGAGCTTGGTCTTGGGCTGGGCGGGCGAGAAGGCCTCGATGACATCGACATCGCCGGCGACGGCGCGGTCGAACAGGGCGCGGGAGAAAGCGAGGGCCTTCACCTTGCCGTTGATCTTCTTCGAGAAATCGCGGGGCTTCGGGCCGAACACGACACCGCCACCGCTCCAGAGCGGCGAACGGCTGGAGCCGGCGCGGGCGCGGCCGGAACCCTTCTGATTCCAGGGCTTCTTGCCACCGCCGCGGACTTCGCCGCGGGTCTTGGTGGAGCGGGTGCCCTGGCGGGCGTTGGCGCGGTGCGCGACGACGACTTCCTTGACGGCCTGGAGGCCCTTGTCGCCTTCGAAGGTCGGGAGCTTGAACTCCTTCTCGGTGCTCTTCGTGGCGTCGGTGCTGTAAACTTTAAGCTTCATGATGGGTCAGTCTCCTTAGGCTTTCTTGGCCTTCTTGCCGGCGCGGACGATCACCGTGTCGCCGTTGGCGCCGGGGATGGCGCCCTTGACGAGCAGCAGGTTCTTGTCGGCGATGACCTTCACGACGCGCAGATTCTGCACGGTGCGGTTGTCGCTGCCCATGTGGCCGGGCATGCGCTGGTTCTTCCACGAGCGGCCGGGCGTCTGGCGCATGCCGATGGAGCCGATGCGGCGGTGGAACATCGAACCGTGCGAGGCGGGACCGCCGGCGACACGGAAGCGTTTCACGACGCCCTGGAAGCCCTTGCCCTTGCTGACGCCGATGACGTCGACGATCTGGCCCTCGGTGAACGCAGTGACGGTGACGACGTCACCGGCCTTCACGGTGGGGGCCTCGGCGAGGCGGACTTCGCTCAGCTCGCGCGGGCTAGACTCGAGACCCGCCTTCTTGGCGTGGTTGGCCTCGGCCTTGGAGGTGTTCTTGGACTTCTTCGAACCGAAGCCAAGCTGCACCGCGTTATAACCGTCGGTGGCGACGGTCTTGACTTGGACAACCGGGCAGGGGCCGGCTTCCACGACGGTGACGGGCACGAGCACGTTCTGTGCGTCGTAGACCTGCGTCATTCCGAGTTTTTTGCCTAATAGAGTAGTGATCATAGGCTAAGTGGTAGGTGGAGGGTTTCCGTTTGGTTTAGACCTACATTAGCAATCCGGCGAGGGAGCCACCGGTGGCTGCTAAAGTGACTGTCTGAAAGTTGTGTCGTTAGACGTTGATCGTGATGTCGACGCCCGAGGGCAGGTTGAGTTTCTTGAGCTCGTCGACCGTCTGGGCCGTGGGCTCGAGGATGTCGATCAGGCGCTTGTGCGTGCGGGACTCGAACTGCTCCATCGACTTCTTGTCGACGTGCGGGGAGCGATTGACGGTGACCTTCTCGATGCGGGTGGGCAGCGGGATGGGACCGGAGACGCGCGCGCCGGAGCGCTTGGCGGTTTCGACGATTTCCAGGGCGGACTGATCGATCACACGGTAATCGAAGCCCTGGAGTTTGATGCGAATGCGTTGGCCTTTCATGGCGGTATAAAGAACGGGGGTTAGGTACGAGCCGGGGCCTTGGAGGAGGTCTCGACGATCTTGGCGAGCAGGTTGTTCGGCACCTGCGCGAAGTGCGACGGCGTGATGGAGGCGCTGGCGCGGCCCTTCGACAGGGAACGGATGTCCGTGACGTAGCCGAAGAGCATCTCGAGCGGAACGTGGGCCGCGATGATGCAGGCGCCGTTCTTGTTCTCCATGCCCTGAATCTGGCCGCGGCGGCGGTTGATGTCGCCCATCAGATCGCCCTGATACTCTTCCGGCGTGGTCACCTCGACGCCCATGATGGGCTCGAGGAGGATGGGCTTGGCGGCCTTCATGGCTTCCTTGAAGCCGAAGATGCCGGCCATCTTGAACGCGAGTTCGGACGAGTCGACCTCGTGGAACGAGCCGTCGATGATCCGGACGATGACGTCCACGACCGGGTAGCCGGCGACGGCGCCGTTGTTGGCGCCCTCGAGGATACCGTCCGTGGCGGGCTTGATGAATTCCTTCGGGATGACGCCACCCACGATCTCGTTGACGACCTCGACGCCCTTGCCCTTTTCGTTGGGCTCGATCTTGACGACGACGTGGCCGTACTGGCCCTTGCCGCCCGACTGGCGGATGAACTTGCCCTCGCCTTCCGCCTTGGCCGTCACGGTCTCGCGGTACGCGATCTGCGGCTTGCCGACGGTCGCCTCGACCTTGAACTCGCGCTTCATGCGGTCGACGATGATCTCGAGGTGCAGCTCGCCCATGCCGGCGAGAATGGTCTGGCCGGTGTCCTGATCGGTCTTGACGCGGAGGGTCGGATCCTCGGCCACGAGGCGCTGGAGCGCGACGCCGAGCTTTTCCTGGTCGCCCTTCGAGTTCGGCTCGATGGACATCGCAATGACGGGCTCGGGGAAGGACGGCGGCTCGAGGCGGATGTCGAAGTCCTCATCGCACAGCGTGTCGCCGGTGATGACCTCCTTGACGCCGACGAGCGCGCAGATGTCGCCCGAGTAGGCCATGTCGATTTCCTCGCGGTCCATGGCGCGCATCAGCACGAGGCGCGAGACGCGCTCGGTGCGGCGGGTGCGGGGATTGTAGAGCGGCGTGCCCTTCTTGAGGATGCCGGTGTAGACGCGGTAGAAAACGAGCTTACCGACGAACGGGTCGGTCCAGAGCTTGAAGGCGAGGCCGGCGAGCTTCGACTTGTCGTCGACGACCGCCAGGACTTCCTTGCCGTCGCTGTCCTGGCCCTTCATGGCGGGGACATCGATCGGGCTCGGGAGGTAGTTGACGACGCAGTCGAGGAGGCGCTGCACGCCCTTCTTCTTGAAGGCGGAGCCCGGGATGACGCCGGTGAACTTCATCGACACCGTGGCCTTGCGGACGGCGAGGATGAACTCTTCGGTGGTGATCTCTTCGCCTCCGAGGTATTTCTCGGCAATGACGTCGTCGAAATCGGAAACGGCCTCGATCAGCTTCTCGCGGTATTCCTTCGCCTGCTTGGCGTACTCGGCCGGGATCGCGGAGGTGACCGGGTTCATGCCGAGCTGGTCCGTCGTGTCGTCGAAGATGTAAGCGACGTTCTGCACGAGGTCGATCAGGCCGTTGAAGTTTTCCTCCTGGCCGATCGGAATGTAGAGCGGATGGGCGTTGGCCTTGAGCTTCTCGCGCATCTCGTCGACGGCGCGGAAGAAGTTGGCGCCGGTGCGGTCCATCTTGTTGACGAACGCGACGCGTGGCACGCCGTACTTGTTGGCTTGGCGCCAGACGGTCTCGGACTGCGGCTGCACGCCGGCCACCGCGCAGAACACGGCGACGGCGCCGTCGAGCACGCGCATGGAGCGCTCCACCTCGGCGGTGAAGTCGACATGCCCGGGGGTGTCGATGATGTTAATGCGCTGCTTGATGCCCTTCCACGGGCCGAAGGAGGCGTTCCAGGCGCAGGAAATGGCGGCGGCGGTGATCGTGATGCCGCGCTCGCGCTCCTGCTCCATCCAGTCGGTCACCGTGGTGCCCTCGTGGACTTCGCCCATCTTGTGGACGGCGCCGGAGTAGAAAAGAATGCGCTCGGTCGTCGTGGTCTTGCCGGCGTCGATGTGCGCGGCGATGCCGATGTTGCGCGTCCACTCGAGCGGGAACGGACGGTCCTTGGCGTTGGCCGGAGCGACCTTGGCCTTGTCGGTGACGACGGTGATCTTGAGGGGAGATTCGACGGACATGCGTGTGGATCCTTACCAGCGAAGGTGGGCGAAGGCGCGGTTGGCCTGGGCCATCTTGTGCGTGTCTTCCTTCTTCTTCACGACGCTGCCCGTGTTGTTGTAGGCGTCGATGATCTCGGCGGCGAGGGCCTCGCGCATGGCGATGCCCTTGCGGCCGGTCGCGGCGTCGACGATCCAGCGGAGGGCGAGCGACTCCTGGCGCTCGAAGGAAATTTCAACCGGCACCTGGTAGGTGGCGCCACCGACGCGGCGGCTCTTGACCTCCAGCTTCGGGCGGGCGTTCTCGAGGGCGCCCATCAGCAGGTCGACCGGGTCGCCTTTCTGCAGCTTCTCGCTCACGCGCTCGAAGGCGCCGTAAACGATGCGCTCGGCAATGGTCTTCTTGCCGCTCTTCATGATGACGTTGATGAGGTGCGTCACCAGCGCGCTGTTGTAGCGGGCATCAGGGGTGGTGGCACGGTGCGTTGCTCTGCGACGACGAGACATGGTGAAAAGAAAGAACGGGGATTACTTGGCGGCCTTCGGGCGCTTGACGCCGTACTTGGAACGGGAGCGACGGCGTTTCTCGACGCCGGTGGCGTCGAGCGTGCCGCGGACGATGTGGTAGCGGACGCCGGGGAGATCCTTCACACGGCCGCCGCGCACAAGCACGATCGAGTGCTCTTGGAGATTGTGGCCCTCGTCCGGGATGTAGGAAATGACTTCCGTACCGTTCGTGAGGCGGACCTTGGCGACCTTACGGATGGCCGAGTTCGGCTTCTTCGGCGTGCGGGTCATGACCTGCACGCAGACGCCGCGGCGGAAGGGGTTGCCCTGCAAAGCCGGGGCCTTGGACTTCGCACGGACCTTGCGGCGTCCTTTTCTCACGAGTTGGTTGATGGTGGGCATTTGATGGAAGTTGAGGGATGTAAAGAGAGGAAAAGGCGCGGAACCTACCGGACGAAAAATGTCCGGCAAGCACTTTTTCGCGCTGATGTGAAAAACACGGATTTTGAGAGCGGAAGCGCCCAAAAACCGTGGCGTCAGGTGCACTCCCAGTTTGGCTGGAAGCGCTGTATTTTGACGAAAATGGAGGGTCAGCAAACCACGCCGCTTTGACTCACTTCAAGCGTGAAATGAAAAATTATCACCCAAGTTATTCACAATATCAGCCCGGCTTCGAAAAACCCGCTTCTACCCTCCCCTGCACTGCCTTGCTCGCGTCCCGGAATGGATCCCCTCACGCCTGTACCATCACCCGACCCGGCATTCTCATGGCTGCAAAAAAAACGCCCGGCCGGTGAGGGCCGGGCGTAAGACACCCGGAGCAGAGCTCTACAGGCATCTTTTTGGCGGGAGGACCTGTAGGGTCCCAAATCCGTCGCAAAAAACAAGGCCAAATTTTGCGATTTCCCCTCTGAAAATTGTAATTTGTCCAAAGAAAAAGCCGCAGCGTTTCGGCTGCGGCTTTGAAGTGATTCGTCCCGGGCTTAGCTCGCCTCGGCGGTGGCCGGAGTGCGCGGAGCGTCGTCCATCGGGATCTCGCCACCCAGCGGGAGCGTGACCTTCAGCTTCTTGTAAGCCGGGAGGCCGGTGCCCGCGGGGATCATGTGACCCATGATGATGTTCTCCTTGAAGCCCGTGAGCACGTCGACCTTGCCGAGAGTCGAGGCATCGGTGAGGACGCGGGTCGTCTCTTGGAACGAAGCAGCGGCCAGGAAGCTCTCGGTCTCGAGGGAAGCCTTCGTGATACCCAGGAGAATCGGCTCGGCCTCGGCGGGCTTGCCGCCGGCGGCATCGAGTCGCTTGTTCTCCTTGAGGAAGCTCGTGCGGTCGATCTGCTCGCCCCAGAAGAAGTCGCTGTCACCCGGATCCGTGATGCGAACCTTGCGGAGCATCTGGCGGATGATGACCTCGATGTGCTTGTCGTTGATCGACACGCCCTGGAGACGGTAGACTTCCTGCACTTGGCCGATGAGGAACTCGTAGAGCGCGGTCGGCCCGAGGATCTCGAGGATCTCGTGCGGATCGGCGGAGCCTTCGGTGAGGTGCTGGCCCTTGTGGACGACGTCGCCCGGCTGCACGATGATGTGCTTGCCGTGCGGGATCAGGTGTTCCTCCTCGGCGGCGGCCTCCTCGTTGCGGACGACGAGCTTGCGCTTGCCGCGGATGGAACCCTCGAACGAGACGACACCGTCGATGCGGGCCATCTCGGCGGCTTCCTTCGGGCGGCGGGCTTCGAAGAGCTCGGCCACGCGGGGGAGACCACCGGTGATGTCCTTGGTCGTGGAAGCCTGACGCGGCGTCTTGGCGAGCAGGGCGCCGGCCTGGATGATGTCGCCTTCGTTGACGACGATCTGCGCGCCGGTCGGGATCGCGTAGGCGGCCACGGGCTTGTTGTGGTCGTCGCGGATCTCGATCTGCGGATTGAGGTCTTCCTTGTGCTCGATGACGACGGTCGCGAGGCGGCCGGTGGCTTCGTCGAGTTCGCGCTTCACGGTCACTCCGGGGATCATGTCCTTGAAGTGGAGCGTGCCCGCCTTCTCGGAGAGAACCGGGATGTTGTACGGATCCCACTGGGCGATGGTCTGGCCCTTGGCGACCTTGGCGCCGTCGGCGACAGACAACACGGTGCCGACCACGATCGGGTAGGCCTCGAGTTCGCGGTCGTTCTCGTCGAGGATCTGGATGGAGCCGGTCTTGTTGAGGACGATGGCCACACCCTCCATCTGCACGAGGCGGAGGCCGCGATACTTGAGCACGCCGGCGTTGCGCACCTTGATCTCGGGGTTCTTGGAACCGGCCGAAGCGACGCCACCGATGTGGAACGTACGCATGGTGAGCTGCGTGCCAGGCTCGCCGATCGACTGGGCGGCGATGATGCCGACGGAGTCGCCGATCTTGGCGACCTTGTTGGTCGCGGGATTGATGCCGTAAGACTTGCCGTCGATGCCGTGGTCGCTCGTGGAGGTGAGCGGCGACATGACCTTCACACGCTCGATGCCGGAGTCCTCGATGCGATGCGCCAGCTCCTCGGTGATGAGGTCGCCGGAGTGCACGAGGTACTTCGTCGGATTGAGCGGATCCTTGATGTCGTCCGCCGTGCAACGGCCGACGATGCGCTCGGCGAGAGACACCAGGAGGGTTTCACCCTCGAAGATGGCCTTCTTCCAGATGCCGTCGCGGGAGCCGCAATCTTCCTCGGCGATGACCACGTCCATGGCCACGTCGCAAAGCTTGCGGGTCATGTAACCGGCATCGGCGGTCTTGAGCGCGGTGTCGGCGAGACCCTTACGGGCGCCGTGCGTCGAGATGAAGTACTCGAGCACCGTGAGGCCCTCGCGGAACGAGGACAAAATCGGACGCTCGATGATTTCGCCGGACGGCTTGGCCATGAGGCCGCGGAGACCGCACAGCTGGCGGACCTGTTGCTTGTTACCGCGGGCGCCCGAATCCATCATGATGTAGACGGGGTTGACCTCGGGGCGGCCGTCGTTGCCCTCGAGCTTCGCGAAGACGGACTTCGCGATGCGGTCGGTGGCGCCGGTCCAGATGTCGATGATCTTGTTGTAGCGCTCGCCGGAGGTGATGATGCCCTTCTTGTACTGGGACTCGACCTCGTCGACCTTCTTGCGGGCGTCGTGCACGATCTCCTTTTTGTTCTCCGGAATGATCATGTCGTCGATACCGATCGAGATGCCGGCGTTGAACGCAGTCGTGAAACCGAGCTCCTTGAGCTTGTCGAGCGTCTCGACGGTGACGGGGGCGCCGGCGACCTTGTAGGTGTTCAGGATCAGGTCGCCCAGCTTGCCCTTCGGCACGGGGAAGTTGATGAAGCCGAGACCGACGGGCCAGATCTGGTTGAAGATCACGCGGCCGACCGTCGTGCGGAGGACCTTGCGCTCCTTGTTGCCGAAGACGGTGTCCTTGCCGAAGTCCGGATTCGGAATGTCGATCCAATCGTGCACCTTGAGGGCGCCGTCGGCCTTGGCGTACTGGACTTCCTGCAAGCCGGCCATCAGCGGCACGCGCTGGCCCTTGGCGGGCTTCACGCGCGGCTCGATGCTGAGGTAATACGCGCCGAGGACGATGTCCTGCGACGGCGTGAGGATCGGCTTGCCGCTCGAGGGCGAGAAGATGTTGTTCGTCGACATCATGAGGAGCTTGCACTCCATGATGGCCTCGAGGGACAGCGGCACGTGCACGGCCATCTGGTCACCGTCGAAGTCCGCGTTGTAGGCGGTGCAGACGAGCGGGTGGACGCGGATGGCGGAGCCTTCGATGAGCACGGGCTCGAACGCCTGGATGGACAGGCGGTGGAGCGTCGGCGCGCGGTTGAGCAGCACCGGGTGGCCCTTCGTGACTTCCTCGAGGATGTCCCAGACTTCGGGGGATTTCTTCTCGATCATCTTGCGGGCACCGCGGACGGTGTGCACGAAGCCGAGTTCCTTGAGGCGGCGGATGATGAACGGCTCGAAGAGCACGAGCGCCATCTTCTTCGGCAGGCCGCACTGGTTGAGCTTGAGCTCGGGGCCGATGACGATGACGGAACGGCCCGAGTAGTCCACGCGCTTGCCGAGCAAGTTCTGGCGGAAGCGCCCCTGCTTGCCCTTGAGCATGTCGGAGAGCGACTTCAACGCACGGTTGCCGGCGCCCGTAACGGGGCGGCCGTGGCGGCCGTTGTCGAAGAGCGCGTCGGGCGGCCGTTGTCGAACAGCGCGTCGACGGCCTCCTGCAGCATGCGTTTTTCGTTGTGGATGATGACGTCGGGCGTCTTCAGCTGCATCAGGTTCCGCAGACGGTTATTGCGGTTGATGACGCGGCGGTAGAGGTCGTTGAGGTCGGAGGTCGCGAAGCGGCCGCCCTCGAGCGGGACGAGCGGGCGCAGGTCCGGCGGGATGACGGGCAACACTTCGAGCACCATCCACTCGGGACGGGACTTGGAGGCGATGAAGCCGCCGATGACCTTGAGGCGTTTCGAGAGCTTCTTCTTGATCTGCTTCGAGCGCGTGGCGCGCATCGTCTCGTGCAGCTCGGCGACGGTGGCTTCCATGTCGACCTGCATGAGGACGTCACGGACGGCCTCGGCGCCCATCTTGGCGGTGAAGGCGTCGGCGCCGTACTCGTCGACGGCCTGCTGGTATTCCGTCTCGGTGAGGAGCTGCTTGAGCTCGAGCGGGGTCTTGCCCGCGTTGGTCACCATGTAGTTCTCGTAGTAGATGACGCGCTCGAGCGAACGGGCGGTCATGTCGAGCAGGAGGCCGAGGCGGCTCGGCATGCTCTTGAGGAACCAGATGTGCGCCACCGGCACGGCGAGCTCGATGTGGCCCATGCGCTCGCGGCGGACGCGGGCGATGGTCACTTCGACGCCGCAGCGGTCGCAGATGACGTCCTTGTACTTGATGCGCTTGTATTTTCCGCAGGCGCACTCGTAGTCGCGCACGGGGCCGAAGATCTTCTGGCAGAAAAGACCGCCCGGTTCGGGCTTGAACGTGCGGTAGTTGATCGTCTCGGGATTCTTGACCTCACCCTTCGACCAGGCGCGGATGGTCTCCGGCGCGGCGACGGTGATGGAAACGCTGTCGAAGGGGTTCTCGTCGGAACCGAGGACCTGACGGACTTCTTCGCGGGCTTGTTCGGTGCTCATTTTGCGTGATGCTCCCAGTAATTAAGTGTTAGCGGTTGCCACCGAGGGCTTCGGACAGCGTGGTGCGCTTGCCGAGTTTGATATCGAGGCCGAGGGCCTGCATTTCCTTCACGAGGACGTTGAAGGATTCAGGCGTGCCGGCCGCGAGCGTGTTGTCGCCCTTGACGAGCGACTCGTAGATCTTGGTGCGGCCGTTCACGTCGTCGGACTTGACGGTGAGGATTTCCTGGAGGGTGTGCGCCGCGCCGTAGGCTTCGAGCGCCCACACTTCCATTTCGCCGAAGCGCTGGCCGCCGTACTGGGCTTTGCCGCCCAACGGCTGCTGCGTGACGAGCGAGTAAGGACCGACCGCGCGCGCGTGGATCTTGTGCGACACGAGGTGGTTCAGCTTCATCATGTAGATGTAGCCGACGACGACTTCCTGGTCGATCTTGTCGCCGGTACGGCCGTCATGGAGCGCGCTCTTGCCGGAGGAAGGCAGCTTGGCCTCCTTCAGGTATTCGCGGACCTTCTTCTCGGGGATGCCGTCGAAGACGGGCGTCGCGACCTTCAGGCCGAGTTTCGAGCAGGCCCAGCCGAGGTGCGTCTCGAGCACCTGGCCCACGTTCATGCGCGAAGGCACGCCGAGGGGGTTGAGGCAGATCTGCACGGGCGTGCCGTCCGGGAGGAACGGCATGTCTTCCTCGGGCACGATCTTGGCGACCACGCCCTTGTTGCCGTGGCGGCCGGCCATCTTGTCACCGACCTCGAGCTTCTGCTTCGTGGCGATGTAAACCTTGACCTGCTTGATGACGCCGGCGCCGTCGGCGTCGCCGGTCTCGATCGAGGCGATCTTGCGCTCGCGGTCGCCCTCGAGCTCGTCGAACTTCGACTGGAACGAGCCGATGATCTCCATGATCTTGATGCGGACCGGGGAGGGATCGATCTCGATGTGCTTCGCGACGGCGGCGAGCTTGCGGAGGAGCGTCTTGGTGATCTTGCGGTTGGCCGGGATGATGATTTCGCCGGACTGGCCGTTGATGACGTCGAGCGGGATTTTTTCGCCGAGGAGGATGTTCGACAAGGCCTCGGTCAGCTGCTCGCGCAGCTTGTCCATCTGGGTCTTGTAGTCTTCCTGGATCTGCTTCACCTGGCGGCGGCGGTCGGAGGGCGAGAGCTTGGAGCCCTCGGCATCGAGGCGCGAAGTGTTGATCTTCACGTCCATGATGATGCCGTTGACGCCGGACGGGACGATGAGGGAGGTGTCCTTCACGTCCGCGGCCTTCTCACCGAAGATGGCGCGGAGGAGTTTCTCCTCGGGCGCGAGCTCGGTCTCGGACTTCGGGGTGATCTTGCCGACGAGGATGTCGCCGGGCTTCACCTCGGCGCCGATGCGGATGACGCCGTTATGGTCGAGGTTCTTGAGCGCCTCTTCGCCGACGTTCGGGATGTCGCGGGTGATTTCCTCGGGCCCGAGCTTCGTGTCACGCGCGGTGACCTCGAACTCCTGCACATGGATGGAGGTGAAGATGTCCTCCTTGAGGACCTTCTCCGAGATGAGGATGGCGTCCTCGAAGTTGTAGCCGTTCCACGGCATGAACGCCACGAGGATGTTGCGGCCGAGCGCGAGCTCGCCGTGGTCGGTCGACGGACCGTCGGCGATGCACTGGCCCTTCTTCACTTTCTGGCCCTTCTTGACGATGGGCTTTTGGTTGAAGCAGGTGCCGGCATTCGAGCGCATGAATTTGCGCAGCTCGTAGTAATAGACGCCGTTCTTCGGGTCGTGCTTCGGGTGGCGTGGCAGCTCGCCGTCCTTGGTGACGATGATGTGTTTCGCGTCGACGGAGGCGACGACACCGGCCTCCTCGGCGACCACGACGGTCTTCGAATCGCTGGCGAGACGGCCTTCGAGACCGGTGCCGACGTACGGCGACTCGGTCTGGAGCAGCGGCACGCCCTGGCGTTGCATGTTCGAGCCCATCAACGCGCGGTTGGCGTCGTCGTGCTCGAGGAACGGGATGAGACCGGCGGCGACGGAGACGACCTGCTTGGGCGAGACGTCCATCAGGTCGACCTCGTGGGCGGAGACTTCGATGAAGTTGCCGGAGTTACGCGCGGTGACCTTGCCGATGAAGAAGCCCTTGTCGTCGACCTCGGCGTTGGCCTGGGCGACGGTCTTGCCTTCTTCCTGGTCGGCGGTGAGGTACACGACCTTGTCGGTGACGCGGCCCTTTTCCTTCTCGACGACGCGGTAAGGCGCCTCGATGAAGCCGAATTCGTTGACGCGGGCGTAGGTCGAGAGCGAGTTGATGAGGCCGATGTTCGGGCCTTCCGGCGTCTCGATCGGGCAGATGCGGCCGTAGTGCGAGGGATGCACGTCGCGCACCTCGAAGCCGGCTCGCTCGCGGTTCAAACCGCCGGGCCCGAGCGCGGACAAGCGGCGCTTGTGCGTCAGCTCGGCGAGCGGGTTGATCTGATCCATGAACTGCGACAGCTGGCTGCGCGCGAAGAAGTCGCGGATCACGGTCGTCAGGGCCTTCGGGTTGATCAGCTTTTGCGGCGTGATCGAGTCGACGCTCTGGTCGTAGAGGGTCATGCGCTCGCGGACGAGACGCTCGGTGCGGCTGAGGCCGACGCGGCACTGGTTGGCGAGGAGTTCGCCGACGGTGCGGACGCGGCGGGAGCCGAGGTGATCGATGTCGTCCACGATGCCGTCGCTCTTCTTGAGGCGGACGAGATACTTCGTGGCGGCGCAGACATCGGCCGACTCGAGGATGCGGACTTCGAGGTCCGTCTTCAGGTCGAGCTTCTGGTTGATCTTGTAGCGGCCGACGCGGCCGAGGTCGTAGCGCTTGGGATCGAAGAACAGGCGCTTGAGCAGGGCCTTGGCGTTCGCCGTGGTCGGCGGCTCGCCCGGGCGCAGCTTCTTGTAGATTTCCTTGAGGGCCTCCTCCTCGTTGCGGGTCGGGTCCTTCTTGAGCGCGCGGATGATGGCGCCCTCGTCGGCCGTCGTGTCGATGACGCGCATCGACTTGATGTCGTGCTTCTCGAACGTGCGGACGATCTGCTTGGTCAGCGGCTCGAAGGCGCGGGCGAGCACGACGCCCTTCTGGGCGTCGATGACGTCCTCGACGAGCACGAGCGTGGAGACGTTTTCCATGTCGAGCGCCTTGGCGACCTTGAGGTCCTGGAGCTCGTAGAAGAGGTTCAGGATGTCGAGGTCGTTGCTGAAGCCGATGGCGCGGAGCAGCGTCGTGATGAGGAATTTCCGGCGGCGGCGGCGGCGGTCGAGATAGACGTAGAGCAGGTCGTTGTTGTCGAACTGCACCTCGAGCCAGGTGCCGCGGTCGGGGATGATGCGGAAGGAGTGCAGCAGCTTGCCGTTCGGGTGCGTGGCGACCTCGAAGCAGATGCCGGGCGAACGGTGCAACTGGGAGACGACGACGCGCTCGGCGCCGTTGATGATGAAGGAGCCGCGCTCGGTCACCATCGGGATGTCGCCCATGAAGATCTCCTCGTCCTTGATGAAGTCCTCTTCGCGGAGGCGGAGCTTCACGTAGAGGGGGACGGCGTAGGTGGTGCCCTCGCGGAGGCACTCGATCTCGGAGCTCTTCGGCTCGCCGATCGTGTAGGAGACGTACTCGAGCGTCAGGCGCTCGTCGTACGAGGTGATGGGGAACACCTCTTTGAACACGGCCTCGAGGCCGACCGGCTTGCGCTGCTTCTCGGCGGTGTCCTTCTGGAGGAACTCGAGATACGAGCTGATCTGGAGCTCGATGAGGTCGGGCGGAGGAATGACTTCGCGAAGTTTGCCAAAGTTTTCGCGTTCGTGGTGGTGAGTGCGGTCAGCCATGGGATCTCCCGTTTGAATGAATAAAGAAAAATGACAGACTCATCCGCCTGCGCCGAGGCCGCGACGCGACAAGATTCGCGCCGGGACGGCAAGGGGGACGGCAGTGGGGCGCGCGGATGCGGTGACCTCGTCGCGCCGGGAAAGAACAATGGAAAAGCCGAAGGCCGGGCCGCAGTTGAGCGCGGCCCGACCCCGGGAATTGGAACTATGTGTGAGAGTGAGCGCCAAGTGGTTACTTGAGCTCGACCTTCGCACCGGCGGCCTCGAGCTTCTTCTTGATCTCTTCGGCTTCGGCCTTGTTGGCGCCTTCCTTGACGGGCTTGGGCGCGCCCTCGACGAGGTCCTTGGCCTCCTTGAGGCCGAGGCCCGTGATGGCGCGGACTTCCTTGATGACGCCGATCTTGTTCGCACCGGCCTCCGTGAGGACGACGTTGAACTCGGTCTTTTCCTCGGCGGCAGCGGCGCCCGGAGCGGCGGCGCCCGGAGCGGCGGCCACGACGGCCGCGGCGGCGGAAACGCCCCACTTGGCCTCGAGGTCCTTGACGAGGGCGGCGAGTTCGAGAACGGGCTGGGCGGACAGCCACTCGATGACTTGGTCTTTGGTGATGTTGCTCATGGTATTTCTCCTTGGAGGGCTAGCGGCCGCGATTGGGGGCGGCGCGTTTAAGAGACGTATCTCCTAGCGGAATCCGTTGGATGGTTGCTCCCGCCGGACGCCGCGGGGAACGCGGCGCCCGGCAGAAAAGGGTTTAGGCGACGGGTTGCTCCTTCTTGACCTTCGCGTCGACGACGCGGACGAACGCGGCGGCGTTCGAGGTCAGGAGACTCAGGAACTGGGCGCGGAGGGCGTCGAGCGACGGGAGGTCGGCGAGCTTGGAGAGGTCGGCGGCGCTGAAGACTTTCTTGTCCAGCACGCCGATCTTCACCTCGAGCTTCTGCTTTTCCTCGATGAACTTCTTGAGGACCTTCGCGACGCCGGCGGGATTCTTGCCGCCGACGACGACGGCCGTCTGGCCGACGAGGGTCTTCTCGCCCACCTCGGGCAGGCCGAAGGCCTTGGCCGCGACGCGGAACGAGCTGTTCTTCACGACATGGAACTCGGCCTTCTCGGGGGAGAGGCGCTTGCGGAGCTCGGCGGTGTCGGCGACGGTCAGCTTGGTGAAGTTGGTGAGGATGACGTAGTCGGACTTCTTCAGGTGCCCGGTGACCTCGTCGATCAGGAATTTCTTTTCGGCTCTCATGGTAACGGGTGCTCCGGGTTAGGCTTTGTTGAATTCGGCGACGGCGAGTTTGACGCCGGGGCTCATCGAGGAGGAGATGACGACCGTGCGCAGGTAGTGCCCCTTGAAGGAGGCGGGCTTCGCCTTGGTCACGGCCTCGAGGACGGCGGTGGCGTTCTCCGCGATCTGCGCGGGGGTGAACGAGCGCTTGCCGATGCCGACGCCGATGTTGGCGGTCTTGTCGATCTTGAACTCCACGCGGCCGGCCTTCACGGCCTTGATGCCGGCGGCGATGTCGTCGGTCACGGTGCCGGACTTCGGGTTGGGCATGAGGCCCTTGGGACCGAGGATGCGGGCGAGTGTGCGGACCTGCTTCATGGCCTCGGTCGTCGCGATAGCGACGTCGAAGTCGAGCCAGCCCTCGTTGATCTTGGCCATCAGGTCGGCGAGGCCGGCATGATCGGCACCCGCGGCGAGGGCCTTGGCGGCATCGTCGGTGAAGACGACCACGCGGATCTTTTTGCCGGAACCGTTGGGCAGCGGCGTGGTGCCGCGGACCATCTGGTCGCCCTGCGTGGGATCGACGCCCAGGCGGAGGGAAAGCTCGACGGTCTCGTCGAACTTGGCTTTCGGGAACTTCGCGAGGATTTCCACCGCGTCGGCGAGGGAATACTCCTTGGTGAGATCAGCGACTTTGACGGCGCTTTCGTATCGTTTGCTGTGTTTTTCCATTGGCTACTCCTTGCGGTGCGAACGTCCGTCGCCGGACTCCCGCGGTGAGTGGTTGGGGTTGGGTGAAATTTAGTCCGTGACCTCGATGCCCATGTTGCGAGCGGTGCCGGCGATCATGCGGATGGCGGCCTCGTCGCTGTTGGCGTTAAGGTCGGCCTTCTTGATCTTGATGATCTCGAGGATCTGCTTCTTGGAGACCTTGCCGACCTTGTCCTGGTTGGGCTTGGCGGAGCCGGACGCGACGCCGGCGGCCTTCTTCAGGAGGACGGAGGCGGGCGGCGACTTGCAGATGAACGTGAAGGACTTGTCCGAGTAGACGGTGATCACCACGGGGATGATCATGCCGTTCTGGTCCTTGGTCTTTGCGTTGAACTCCTTGCAGAAGCCCATGATGTTGACGCCTTGGGCGCCGAGGGCGGGACCGACCGGGGGCGCGGGATTGGCGGCGCCGGCAGGGAGCTGGAGACGAACGTAACCTTGAATCTTCTTGGCCATGGTGAGTTAGCGATGACTGGTTGGTGGTGGGCGGCTGGATCAGCTTTCAGAGGCGCGCTGGACCTGCCAGTATTCGAGTTCGACGGGCGTAAACCGTCCGAAAATGGAAACGGAAATCTTGAGCTTGCCGCGGGCGGGATCGATCTCGTCGACGCGGCCGGTGAGGTTGGCGAAGGCGCCGTCGGTGATCTTGACCTCTTCGCCGACTTCGAAGGAGACCTTCGGCACTTCCTTGCCGGAGGCGGCCTCGATGCGGGCCTTGATCTCGTCGATCTCGCTCTGGCGGAGCGGAGCGGGATGCTCGCCGCCGACGAAGCCGATGACGCCGGCCGCATCCTTCACGAAGTAGAAGGGCTTGATGATGACCTTCGCCTCCGCGTCGTAGAGCCGCATGTTGATGAACACGTAGCCCGGATAGAGCTTGCGGACCTTGGTCGACTTCTTGCCGCCCTTGACCTCGGAGACGGTCTCGGTCGGGAGCAGCACCTCGAAGATGTGATCGTCGAGCTCCTCGGCCTTCTTGAACTTCTCCAGGTAGTTCTTCACCTTGTTCTCCTGGCCGGAGAGCGTGTGAAGGGCGAACCATTGGGCGCCGGTCGGCGTGGTGGTTTCAGCGGTCATCGTGCGGCGCGGTTAGCTGACCCAGGAAGTGAACATGTCCACGACCTGATAGAGCGACCAGTCGCTGATGCTGGTGAACAGGCCGAGCAGCAGGCAGGCGACGATCACGACGATCGTCGAATCCTTGAGCTCGCCGCGGGTCGGCCAGCTGGCTTTTTGCAGTTCGCCGACGAGCTCGCTGGCGAAGATGCGGACGGTGCGGAAGGGATTGGCCATGTTGACTTGAGGATCTGCGGAAGTGGCAGGGGCGGAGGGAATCGAACCCCCAACCAACGGTTTTGGAGACCGCTACTCTACCAATTGAGCTACACCCCTGTGGTTATTTCTTTTAGACGACGCAGCCGGGACCCCGCAAAGGAGCCCCGGCAGCGTAGTGCTGAAGGTTTCTGGAAACTTATTCGATGATCTCGGTGATACGACCGGCACCGATGGTGCGGCCGCCCTCGCGGATGGCGAACTTCTGGAGTTTCTCCATGGCGATGGGCGCGATCAGCTCGACCTCGATGGCGATGTTGTCGCCGGGCATGACCATCTCGACGCCCTTCGGGAGATGGGCGACGCCGGTCACGTCCGTCGTGCGGAAGTAGAACTGCGGACGGTAGCCGTCGAAGAACGGCGTGTGGCGGCCACCCTCGTCCTTCGAGAGGACGTAGATCTCGGCCTTGGCCTTCTTGTGCGGCGTGATGGACTTCGGAGCGGCGATGACCTGGCCGCGCTCGATGCCGTCCTTGTCGATACCGCGGAGAAGGATGCCGACGTTGTCGCCCGCCTGGCCCTGATCGAGCAGCTTGCGGAACATCTCGATGCCGGTGACGACCGTGGTGACGGTGTCCTTGAGGCCGACGATCTCAACGGTCTCGTTGAGCTTGACGACGCCACGCTCGATACGGCCCGTCGCAACAGTGCCGCGGCCGGTGATCGAGAAGACGTCCTCGACGGACATCAGGAAGGGCTTGTCCATCTCGCGCTGCGGCTCCGGAATCTCGGAGTCGATGGCCTCCAT
Organism: Opitutia bacterium; assembly: GCA_016187925.1. Lineage (GTDB taxonomy): Bacteria > Verrucomicrobiota > Verrucomicrobiia > Opitutales > Opitutaceae > Didemnitutus. The sequence goes on from JACPIS010000040.1 coordinate 112,528, forward strand.
GAGGGCCTGGATGGCGGCTTCGCCCTCCGGCTTGCCCTCGAGGGCGGCGGTGGCGGAGCCACGGATGATCTTGGCGTTCTTGCCGTCGAACTGGTACTTGGTGAGGAGGTCGCGGATCTCTTCCTCGACGAGGTCGAGGAGGTCCTTGTCGTCGATGAGGTCGACCTTGTTCAGGAAGACGACGATCTTCGGCACGCCGACCTGGCGGGCCAAGAGGATGTGCTCGCGGGTCTGCGGCATCGGGCCGTCAGCAGCCGAGACGACGAGGATCGCACCGTCCATCTGGGCGGCGCCGGTGATCATGTTCTTGACGAAGTCGGCGTGGCCGGGGCAGTCGACGTGCGCGTAGTGGCGCTTGTCGGACTCGTATTCCACGTGGGCGACGGAGATCGTGACGATCTTCGAAGCGTCGCGGACGGTGCCGCCCTTTGCGATGTCCGCGTAGGACTTGACCTCGGCGAGACCCTTGCGCGCCTGGCAAGCCAGGATGGAGGTCGTCAGGGTGGTCTTACCGTGGTCGACGTGGCCGATAGTGCCAACGTTGACGTGCGGCTTCTTGCGTTCGAATGTACCTTTAGCCATGTGGAGTTGGAGTTTTAGTTGGGTGGTTGAAGTTGTTGACCTTGATTAACGTCGGTAGGGTCGCCGACGTTGCCTGGAGCCCAGAACCGGATTCGAACCGGCGACCTCGTCCTTACCAAGGACGTGCTCTGCCAACTGAGCTATCTGGGCAGACCAAGGCATAGGCAAAAAACAAAGAGAACGACGAGGGAATGACTCTCAAAATCCGTCGTCAACTAGATTCTTCCTTTTTTCGCCAAAAACCTACGGTCCCACCGAAGCCACATAGCGACCGGGCGCCAAGCGCTCTCCCAGCCGGAAGGTTTTCACGAGGAAATCCCGCACCGCCGAGTCGACCTCGTCGCGCCCCGAGCCGAGAGTCAAAACCGGCTCGCCGATCAACCCGGCACTCCCCACCAAAATCAGGAACTCGGCCGGATTGAAATCCACGGCTGCCAGCTTCAGGTTGGTCAATGGTACGCGGAGTCTTAAATCTCCATCCTTGAGCGCTTTAACTTCAATAAATCCCGCCCGCTCCGGCAAAGCGGCCGGCGTGTTGTCCACTTGTCCGAAACCAGCCAGCGGCGCGGCATTACCCGAAGCCAGCATCTCGGGCAGGCTGTCCGGCGGAGTCTCCAAGCCCGACCCGTAATTAGCCAAGCCGCTCGGTGCGAAATTCAGCTTCGCCTCGAAATTGCCGAAAACCTGCCCGGGTTGCTTCATCACCCGGCCCGGCAAAGGACCTTGCCCGTAGTTGCGCGCCGTCGGGATGAACAGCGGCGTCGGGTCGAGCAGCTCGGCCCGCTCTTCGAGCACCTTGTCACCGCTCCCCTGCCCTGCTCCCGCCAATTTGACAAAAGGTTCGGGACCGCGCGCCACCGTGCCGGGCGAGCGCGGATGCGATCCGGTCCATATATACCAGAATCCCGCCGCCACGGCCAAGAGCCCGGCACCGACCAGAACCCGTCGCTTGAGCGTGACACCGGCTACATTCATGGGTGTCGCGGTCAGCGCGTCGGCGTCACCAGCGCCGACTCTTCGTTGGCGTGCGGCTCGGCGGCCAGCAGCACCTGCGCGAAGCCCGCGCTCCTCGCCATGTCGAACAGGTCCAGCAGTCCCTGCACGGAAACCTGCTTGTCCACGCGCACGAGCATCGTCGCGCCGGGGTGCTTCTTCGCATAGCTCTCCATCGCCTTGCGCAGATCGCGCAGTTCATAAATGCCGCCTTCGAACAACACCATGTTGTCGCGCCGGTAACTGACCACGACCGACGCCGACCCTTGCACTGCGGAGTTGGCCTGCGGCAGCTCGAGCGCCGTGGACGTCCCGCCCACCTGCACCGGCACGCCGGGCGCGAGCACGAATCGCGAGCCGAGCAACGCGAAGAACAGCGCCACGACGCCGACGTTCACCCAGAAAAACAGATCGAGGTCCCGCGGCGGCGGGTTGAGCTTCGACTGCAGGTCGAGCGGACGCGTGATCATTTCTTCTCCGTCGGCTCCGCCGCCCCGTTGCGGTAATCCCGCAGCAGGTAGCGCATGAGCTCATTGCCCACCCACTCCATGTCATGGACGAGCGCACGCACGCGGCCGTTCAGGAAGTGCCGTCCCAGATGCGCCGGGATGGCGATCACCAGCCCCGCCGCCGCCGTCAGCAACGCCTCCCACATGCCGCCCGACAGCACGCCGGGCGTCGCGTAGCTGCCGCCCTGGTTGAACAGCCAGAAGGTCTTGATCATGCCGAGCAGCGTGCCGAGCAGGCCGAGCAACGGCGCGATCTGCGCGATGGCCGCGAGCGAGCTGATGCGCCGCTCGAGCACCGGCAGCTCGACGAGCGCGGCCTCCTGGATGGCGAAGCGCATCGCCTGCTCGTCGTCCGTCGCGTGCCGCAGGCCGGCCTTCACGACCGCCGCCACCGGGCCGGGCGTCTCCTCGCACAGCGTCAGCGCCTCCATCAGGCGCCGCTTCTGCAGCAGGTTCGTGATGCCGTTGAGAAATTCCGTCGAGCGGATCTGCCCGCGGTGCAGGAACAGCGCGCGCTCGATGAAAATCACCAGCGCCACCAGGCCGATGAACATCAGCAGCCACATCACCGGGCCGCCCTGGGCAAAGACACTGTAACTGAAGACGCTCATGGAAATTTGCGCGCATCATGCGCCGGGGCGACCCGCGGTAAACCAGAAAGCGCGTTCATGGTTTTGCTCCTTCCGGCGCCGTCGCCCGGAAGCGCGCGAGCTTGGCCTGCGCCTGCGCTGCACCGTTGAGCTTGTAGTCCACGATCAGCTGGTAGGCGCGCTGCGCCTCGTCGAGCCGTCCGGCGTCCTCGTGCAGCTGCCCGAGCTCGAGCAGCGTGCGGGCGATCCAGTAGCGGCCCTTGCCGCCGAGCGCCGCCGCCTGCTTCGCCTCGAGCAGGAACGCATCGACCACCGACCAGAACACCGTCGCTGCCTTGGCGCCCTGCCCGCGCTTGGCGAGCGCGTAGCCCCACTTGTAACCGGCCTCCGCGCGCAGGTCGACCGGCGCCTGCGGCAGGTCGCGCAGGCGCTCGTAGATCGCGGATGCGCTCTCGTAGTTCACCACGCTGTTGCCGCCCTGCGCGAACAGGCTGTCCGCCAGCGCCAGCTGCGCGAGCAGCACGTCGGGGTGCTGGCCGTAATTGTTGATCAGGTTTTCATAAAACTGCCGCGCCGCGCCGAAGTCGTTCAGCTTCCGCAGCAGGTCGCCCTGCTTCAACCGCGCATAGAACATCAGCTCGTCGCGCGGATAATCCTGCACCAGCCGCTCGAGCAGCCGGTACGCCTCGCGCAGCGTGTCGTCGAGTCCGCGGCGCTCGGCGCAGAGCGCCGCCTCGTAGAGCGCCAGCGGCGCGAACTCGCTCTCCTTGTGGTCGTCGGCCAGCTTGATGAGCAGCTGCTGGGCCTTCACCGTCTCGCCGCGCTCGGAGAGATTCGTGGCCTGCACTATATAAGAGTACTCGGCCGCCTTCGACGCCTTGAAGTCGACGCGGAGCTTGTCGAGCAAAGCCCCCGCCTCGGCATCGCGCTGCAGGGTCAGCAACGCCTGCGCCTTGAGCAGTTGCGCCGTGCTCGCCACCTCGCCGCGCAAAGCCGCGTCGAGCTGCGCGCCGGGCAGCGCCGCCGTCAGGTCGTCCACCTGTTTCAGCGCCGCCTCCGGCTGGCCGTTGTCGAACGACAGTTTCGCGCGCAGCCAGAGCAACCGGATGCGGAGCTCCGCCGGCACGCCCTGCGCGCCTTGGGCGAGCAATTTTTCCACGCGCGCGAGCGCCGCCGCGCCGAGGCCGCGCACCTGCATCTCCTTCACGAGATTCCACTCTGCCTGCCAGCGGTTCACCGCGTCGAACGCCGCATTGCCCGCCGTGTCGTCGAGCAGCTTGGCCGCGGCCTCGATCGCTCCGCCCCGGATGTCCGCCAGCACGCGCTGGAAGATCAACACGCCCGCCGGCACCACCTGCGGCGCCTCGCGCAGCGCCGCATCGTAGGCATCGGCGGCGTTCTGATAGTCGCCCGAGCGGAAAAACGCCTCGGCCAGCAGCACGCCGAGTTCGGCACGGTCGCGCCCCGCCGGCACCGTGGCGCGCAGCTGGGTGGCGAAGTCCGCCGCGCTGCGGTAGCGCTTCAGCTCCCACGCCACGGAAAGGCGCACGCCCAGCGCCGCGGATTTCAGCGGGGAACCGGGATAACGCTCGAGCAACAGCCGCGCGTCATCATCCGCCGCGTTGTATTGCTGGTCGGCCAGCGCCGCCTGCGCGCGCACCAGCAGCAGATCCTCGATGATCGGATGCAGCGTCGGCGCGCCGATGAGCTTGCCCAGCTCGGAGCGCAGTTGCTCGCGCTCCGCCGGCGCCTTGGCGCCGCGGGCGAGAAGGAAGAGCGCCGTGCGCTGCGTCTCGGGCTGCTGGGCCTTGTTCAGGAGCTCGATCAGCGCGTTCTGCCCGGTCGGGCTGCGCTCGCCGGCGATCAAGCCGGTGAGCAGCAGCATCTGGTCGGCGATCCGGCGCTGGCCCGGCGCGAGCACGGCCAGTTGGCGTTGCAACACGGCGAGCGCCTCGATCTTCCGTCCGGCCACGCTCAGGGCCGCGGCATAGTTGCGCGCGACGTCGTAACCGAAATCCTGCCCGGCAAATTGCTCCATGTTGCCACGCAGTACCGCGAGTCGCTGCTCCGTCCGCGGCGCATCGCGCAACCGTGACGACTCGTAGGCCAGCTCGAAGCGCGCGCGCTGGAGCGCCGACACCGCCGTCTGCTTCGCCTGCTCGTAGTATTCTTTCGCGCGGTCGTTGTTCCCGTCGGCGTCGGCCAGCAGGGCTTGCAGATAAAACCACCAGCCGCGGTCCGTCGCCGACAGCTCCTCGACCTTGATCGTGGCGAGCGCGGCCTTCGCCGGCGGGAGGCGGCGCTGCACCGCGGCGAGCAGGCCCGCGCGCAGCTGGTAGGCACCGTTGCGCGGCCCATCGTAGGTCGACAATGCCTTCTCCGCCTCCGCCAGCTCGCTGGCGTCGAGCAGCGCGGTGGCGAGCGCGAGCGTCACCCGCTGGCGCGTCTCCGTCGGCAGGCCCGGCGCAGCAAGCATCTCCCGATAACCCGCCGCCGCCGTCGCGGGGAAACCCGCCTGCAGCGCGCTGTTGGCCCGGCCTTCCGCCACGATCCACGCGCCCGGCACGGCGGCCGCCGCGACCGACTCGCTCGCGAGCGGGCTCGGGGTCTGCGCCGGCAGCACGGTCGGCAAAAGGGAGAGCAGCACGAGGGCGCGCGCGAAATTTCTCATGGACGAGCGGATGCTGCAATCCGCGCCGCCCGCTGGCAAGCTCCGCGCTCGCCGCCGCACGACCGCGCCGGATCGCGCCGCGCCCCACCCGCGGGAAGCTTCGCGGGTCGAAAGATGCCCCGGGCGTGTAACGCAAAACTGCTCGCGCATGCGGCGGGTTCTGACAATTATCGCGGCCGTTCGTTCAACCCAATCCATCCATGACTCTCGGCATTATCTTCGCCATCGTCTTCGTTATCCTCCTCGTCCCCGTGATGTGGGCCATCGGCGGCTACAACGGCCTCGTGACCCTGCGCAACCGTTTCAAGAACGCGTTCGCCCAGATCGACGTCCAGCTCAAGCGCCGCTACGACCTCATCCCCAACCTCGTCGAGACCGCCAAGGGCTACATGAAGCACGAGCGCGAGACGCTCGAGGCCGTCATCGCCGCGCGCAACACCGCCTACGCCGCCTCGAAGGCCGCCGCCGCCAACCCGGCCGACGCCGGCGCGATGAAGAGCCTCCTCTCCGCCGAGTCCGGCCTGGGCGGCGCGCTCTCCCGCTTGATGGTCGTCTCCGAGCAATATCCCGACCTCAAGGCCAACCAGAACATGATGCAGCTCACCGAGGAACTCACCTCCACGGAGAACAAGATCTCGTTCGCCCGCCAGGCCTACAACGACGCCGTCACCTCCTACAACACGACGCGCGAACGCTTCCCGACCAACCTCCTCGCCGGCCTGTTCAACTTCGCCGAAGCCCAGCTCTTCCAAGTCGACACCGCCGCCGAACGCGCCGCCCCGCAGGTGAAGTTCACCTGAGCCGGTAGGGCGAATCCTCCGGATGAGCCGCGCCCACGGCTCGGCGGGGACGCCTCGCCCTACCCGTCAACCCATGGATTTCTTCGAGGCTCAGGACCGCGCCCGCCGCCGCACCAAGCGGCTCGTGTTTCTTTTTGCCCTCGCGGTCCTCGGCACCATCGCGGCCGGCTATGTCGCGGCCATCTTTTTGCTCGGCCAAACCGGCGCGGCGGCGCGGCGCGGCCGCCAGGCGCAATATGACTACTACGAGCCACCCGCTGCGCAGAGCTGGTGGAATCCGCAGGTCTTCGCCGGCGTCGCGCTGGGCACGGTTGCCATCGTCGGCCTCGCCTCGCTCTTCAAGTGGGCGCAGTTCCGCGGGGGCGGCTCCGCCGTGGCCGAGTCGGTCGGCGCGCGCCGCGTCGATCCGCACACGACGCAACTCCATGAGCGGCGTCTGTTGAACGTCGTCGAGGAGATGGCCATCGCGTCGGGCGTGCCGATGCCCGCCGTCTACATCATGGACGACGAGCCGGCGCTCAACGCCTTCGCCGCCGGCCTCACCACCTCCGATGCCGCCGTGTGCGTGACGCGCGGCACACTGGAGAAACTCACGCGCGACGAGCTGCAGGGCGTCATCGGCCACGAGTTCAGCCACATCCTCAACGGCGACATGCGGCTGAACGTGAAGCTCACCGCCATCGTCTTCGGCATCCTCGTCATCGGCCTGCTCGGGCGCGGCATTCTCCAGTCGCTCGGCCGCGGCCGCGTGCGCGTCGGCGGCGGGGGCAAGAACAAGGGCGGCGGGCTCGCCGTCATCATCGCCATCGGTCTCGCGCTGCTGCTCATCGGCTACATCGGCTATTTCTTCGGCCGGCTCATCCAGGCCGCCGTGTCGCGCCAGCGCGAGTTCCTCGCCGACGCCTCCGCCGTCCAGTTCACGCGCAATCCCCTCGGCCTCACCGGCGCGCTCAAGAAGATCGGCGGGCTCGCGCTCGGCAGCAGCCTCGACAACAGCCACGCGGCCGAGCTCGGCCATTTTTTCTTCGCGCAGGGTTTCCGCTCGATGTTCGGCGGACTCTGGGCCACGCACCCGCCGCTCGAGGAGCGCATCCGCGCGGTCGACGCCCAGTGGGACGGCAAGTTCATCGAGCCGCCCGAGGTTGTCGACGTGCGCCGTGAATCCTTCTCCGACGCCGGCCTCGCGCCGCGCCGGCCCGCCCCGCTCCCGCTCCAACCGCTCGCGCCCGCGGCGGCGGTCGCGCTCATCGGCAATCTCGAGACCAACCACGTCGACTACGCCCAGCAACTGCTCGCCCGCGTGCCGCCGCAGCTGCGCGACGCCGCCCGCTCGGCCACCGACGCCCCGGCGCTGGTCTACGCGCTGCTGCTCGACGCCGACCCGGCGCACCGCGACCGGCAGTTCGCCGCGCTCGGCTCGACCACCGGGGCCGACGCCCTCCAGCGCACGCGCGAGCTTTTCGGCGCCACGGCCGCGCTGCCGCCCGAGGCGCGCCTGCCGCTCGTCAGTCTCACCCTGCCCGCGCTGCGCAACCTGCCAGCGACCGCGCTCGACGCCTTCACGCGCGCCTGCGACACGCTCATCATGACGGACGGCGAGGTTTCCGTCTTCGAGTTCATGATCCAGAAGGCGCTCATCCGCCACGTGGTCGTCGCCCGCCAGCCGCAGCAGCACGCCAACCCGCAGATCTTTTCCTTTCAGGCCGTCGCTGCGGAGATCGCGCTCATCCTCTCCGTGCTCGCCAGCGCCTCGTCCGACGACGCCGATGTGCAGTCCGCCGCCTTCGCCGCCGGCGCGGCGCAACTGCCGTTGCTCGCCAACCACCTCGCGTTCCAGTCCGGCGAATCGTGGGACTTTCATTTGCTCGACGCCGCGCTCGACAAACTCGCCTCCGCCTCCGGCCCCATCAAGCAGCGCGCGCTGCTCGCCGCCGCGCACGTCGTCAGCCACGACGGCGTGATCCTCGCCGCCGAAGCCGAACTGCTCCGCGCCGTCGCCGACACGCTCGACTGCCCCATGCCGCCGCTGCAAGCCGCGGCCTGAAGCGCGCTATCGGCCGAACCACTTCAAGCGGCCGGAGCCCGCGCGCCAGTTCCAGACGTATTCGCTGAACTGCGGCGTCGCCGCCGGGGCGCGACCATCGGTCAAGGTCAGCCTCGTGCCGCGCGCCCGCGATCCGAGGAGCACATGCAGTTCCTTGGACTCATAAGGCGTGAGATAGTCGGCGCATTCCTGCTGCGAACGGCCCTCGAGCCGCAGCGCGCCGATGGTTTCGGAAGCCGCGCCCGGAAACTTCACTGCCACCGGACGCCCCGGCGGTAGAAGCCAGCCGTCCTCCATCTTTGCCGGCGCCGGCAAGGACCGTTCCTCGAGTCGCAGCCCGAAACAGAACACCAGTAGCGCCGCGCCGGCCGCGAATCCTGCGCGCCCCCACCCGTCGCGCCACGCGTGCCGCACCGCCACCGCGGCGAGCAGGAGCAGCAGCCAGAAGCCCCATGTCAGGTAGTGAATCAGCGTGAACCGATAAATGTCCGACGGCAGCAGGTCGTTGTAGTTGAGATAGAGCATCCAGTTCAGCGCCAGCGCTGCGAGCGCCACGGCCGCCGCCGCACCCTCGCGCCGCACCCAATATACCGCGCCCGGCACGGCGAGGTAGAGCCACGGATAACGGAAGAGCAGCGCCGGCGCCGTCTCCCCGAAGAACGGCCGGCCGTCGACGAAGAGCCAGAGAAACTTCCACCCCATCGGGTAGGAAAAGAAACCGATCGCCCGCCACGCCTCTCGCTCATACGGCGAGCGCCATTCGCCGAACACCGACAGGTTGAGCGCACCGAGCGCCGCGACCGCCCCGGCCACCGCCGCGAGTCCGGCGGCACCGGTGACGAGGCGCTCCCGCCACGTGGGCAGCCGCCACACCGCGAACACGAGCAGCGGTGCAAACGCCGCCGCATCGATCGGCCGCATCCAATAGGTCGCAACGGCCAAGCCCGCCAGCCAGCCCACGGCACGACGGCCGGGCACGGTCACGACGACGGCCATCCCGCCGAGCAACGTCGCCTGCGTGCCGAGCGTGTTCCACGGCACCACCGTGGTGTCGGCCAGCAGAAACCAGTGCGTGCCGGCGAACAGCACCGCGGCCACGACGGCCTCGAACCGGCGCAGCACCCGCTGCGCGAGCCGCCACCACGCCCACGCCGCCGCCAGCACCAGCGCGAGGTCGGGCAGGAAAAACGGCTGCGCCGGCCACACCAGCCCGCCGAGCGTGCCGAGCGCCGCGTAGCCGGGCGGATAGTGCAGCGTGTCCGGCGTCAGATGCCCGCGCGCGAGGGCGGCCGCCGTCTTGTAATAATCGAACTGATCCGCCCAGCTCCACCAGCCCGTGCGCGCCTCGGGCGCCGCCGCGCCGGAGAACAGGTCGTGCCCCAGATACGCGAGCGTGTAGACTGCCGCCACGACCGCGAGCAGCACCGGACCCGCCCGGCGGTGGTCACAGGCCCGGTACAACGGATCGAGCAGGCGTTTCATGCAGGGGGTCAGGGTTTCCGCAGCCAGGCGATCAGCAGCGCCACCGCGAGCGCGCCGGCGATCAGGCCGCGGGCCCAGAGCTTGCGTTTCTGCTCATCGGGGATGAACCGCTCCTCGCGTTTCGCCAGCCAGCCGAAGAGCAGCACCGGGAGGATCAGCGCGAACAGCCAGTGCACGCCCAGCCGCGCGAGCAGGACGTTGACCCAGTGCGACAGCGACCAGCCGAGCAGGAACGAGGCGAACAGCGCCGCGAAGGTCACGCTGTTGCCCTTGAGGCCGAGCCAGAGCCACCGGAGCGCAAAGGGATTCACGCGGCGAGTGAAGCAACCGCCCCGCGGCTTGCAAGCCGCGCCCGCGCTCCGCAGCTTGGCGGCGTGACCCTGGCCGAGAAACAGCAGCAAACCGTCGACGACCTCCTCCTGATCGACGATCCGCAGGAGCGCCTCGCGTTCATCGTCGACCGCGCGCGCGCCCGACCGCCGCTGGGCGAGGCGGAGCGCACCGAGGCCAACCGCGTGACGGGCTGCATCTCACAGGCGTGGGTGGCGGGCGAGCGGCGCGACGGACGCTGCCATTTCCGCACCGACGCCGACTCGCCGCTCGTGCGCGGCCTGCTCGTGCTGCTGGGCGATTTCTACAGCGACGCCACGCCGGCGGACATCGTCGCGACCGAACCGGAGCAATTGATCGAGCAACTCGGGCTGCCCCGCATGCTGTCGCCGACCCGCCTGAACGGCTTGCGCAGCGTGGGCGCGAAGATCCGCGCGTTCGCCGCTGCACAAGCCGCGTCAGGGCCCGGCTGAGCCGGGCGTCGTCACCGCAATCACGGACTGCATGGCCGGTTAAGGCCCCAAGAGTTTCGGGCCGCTGTCGCCCGGACTGTCGTCGAGCAAGTCTTCGTCGCTCTCCGCGCCGCGGCCCCACGTCGCCACGGGATCGCTGGATTCGAGGAAGCGGCGGCCGTGGAGATAATCCCACAGCCAGCAGGAGCCGTCGTGCCGGTCGTGCACGAGCATGAACTCCGGTTCGGCGCCCTCGCTCTGGCTGGCGATGCTGAAGCGGTGGTCGGTCAGCTGGTCGATGGTCTGGCGCAGGCGGCGCATCAGCGGCACCTCGTCGAGCATGACGGTCCAGTGTCCGGCCACGATGACGGGATGCGTGCCGGTGAAATAGTAACCGAAGAAGCGCGGGGCCTCGAAGTGGCCGGTGATGCCCAGCCGGCGCGCGTGCTGCTCGACGGCTTCGACGAATTTGATCCGCCACGCCATGTCGCGCGGCAGCCGGATCTCGGGTAAATCGATGAGTGTATTGTCCGTCATGGACGTGTCTCCTTCCTTGGTTGCCATCCATAACGGCCACTTTCGCCCCCGGCTTTAGCGCGTCTGCTGCGCCGCGACAGGGTTTCTGCTGTTTTCCCGCCGGAACCTGACTACGCTCCTCCGCCGTGCCTCCGCTCTACGACGCACATAACCACTTTCAATTCGACGCCCTTGCGCCGCACCGCGCCGCCATTGACCTCGAGCTGCGCCGCCTCGGCCTCCGGCAAGCTGTCATAAACGGCACCAACGCCGACGAGTGGCCGGCCGTCGCCGAACTCGCCCGGCAATACCCTTGGATCATCCCGAGCTACGGCATCCATCCGTGGGACTGCGGCGACCGGACGGACGGCTGGCTCGCCAAACTCCGCGCCACGCTCGCCGCCGACCCGCGCGCTCACGTCGGCGAGATCGGCCTCGACCGCTGGATCGTCGACGGCGTACGGCCCGACGACCCGCGTATCGCCGGCCTGCGCGTCGCGCCGCTGGCCGAGCAGGCTGAAGTCTTCGCCGCGCAGCTGGCGCTCGCCGCGGAGTTCAACCGCGCCGCGTCCATCCACTGCACGCAGGCCTTCGGCGCGGCACTCGATGTCCTGCGCGCCACGCCGCGGCCCGCGCGCGGTTTCCTGCTGCACGGCTACGGCGGTCCGGTGGAGATGATCAAAACCTTCGCCGACCTCGGCGGCTATTTCTCCTTCAATGTCGAGGCGCTCAACCCGCGCCGTGCCGGGGTGCGCGAGAGTTTCAAGGCCGTGCCGGCCGACCGTCTGCTCGTCGAGACCGACGCCCCGGCCTACGCCCCGCCGCCCGAGCTCAACCGCTACCCGCTCGGCCGTTCGCCGGACGGTTCGGTGATCAATCACCCTGCGAACATCGTCGTCGCCTACGAGGCGTTGGCGGAGTTGCGCGGCGTGACGCTCGAAGCGCTCGCGGCGCAGGTGGAGCGGAATTTTGCGCGGCTGTTCCTCGCCTGAGCAAGGAATGCGCAGCTTCGGGCCTTTTCATCCGCCGCCGTTTGCCTCGGGATGGACACCCCACATCCGTCCGACCCCACGCAGCCGGCGCCGGGCGTGGAATATCTATGTCAAATCCAGTCATCATTCAGGGCGGCATGGGGGTCGCGGTCTCCGGTTGGCGCTTGGCGCGGGCCGTGGCCGTCACCGGACAACTCGGCGTGGTCTCGGGCACCTTGCTGCCCGTCGTCCAGGCCCGCGTGCTGCAGCAGGGCGATCCGGGCGGCCATCTCCGCCGCGCCTTCGATCATTTTCCGCTGCCCGCCGTGGCCGAGCGCGTCTGGCGCGATTACTACGTGCCCGGCGGCCTGCCGCCCGGCGTTGCGTTCAAGGCCGTGCCGATGCCGAGCCTCGAACCGAGCACGGCGTTCACCGAACTGGCCGTCCTCGCCAATTTCGCCGAGGTCTGGCTCGCCAAGGAGGGCCACGCCGGCCGCATCGGCCTCAATCTCCTCGAAAAAATCCAGCTGCCCACCCTGCCCTCGCTCTACGGCGCCATGCTCGCCGGCGTCGACACCGTGCTGATGGGCGCCGGCATCCCGCGCTCCATCCCCGGCGCGCTCGACGCGCTCGCCCGCGGCGAAGCCGCCGAGCTGAAGATCGATGTCGAGGGCGACACGCCTGAGGCGCCGACGCTGCTGCGCTTCGATCCGCGCAGTCTTTTCCCGGCGAACCTGCCCGCGCTCGCGCGGCCGCAGTTCCTCGCCATCATCTCCTCCGCCACGCTCGCCGCCACGCTCGCGCGCAAGTCCAACGGCCGCGTCGACGGCTTCGTGGTCGAAGGCGCGGTGGCCGGCGGCCACAACGCGCCGCCGCGCGGCCCGCTCCAGCTCTCGCCGGCCGGCGAACCCGTGTACGGCCCGCGCGATCTGCCCGACCTGCCGAAAATCCGCGAACTCGGCCTGCCCTTCTGGCTCGCGGGCGCGTTTTCCCGACCGGAGAAGCTCTCCGAGGCCCTCGCGACCGGTGCGGCCGGCGTGCAGGTGGGCACGGCCTTCGCGCTGTGCGAGGAGTCCGGCATCATCCCCGATCTGAAGCGCCGCCTGCGCGAGCTCATCCGCAGCGGCTCGGCGCGGGTCTTCACCGATCCGCTCGCTTCGCCCACGGGTTTTCCCTTCAAGGTTGCCCAGCTCAAGGGCACGCTCTCCGATGCCGCCGCCTACGTCTCGCGCCAGCGCATCTGCGACCTCGGCTACCTGCGCACGCTCTTCCGGCGCGCCGACGGCTCCGTCGGCTACCGCTGCGCCGCCGAGCCCGAGGCCGACTTCGTCCGCAAGGGCGGCGTGGCCGCCGACGCCGCCGGCCGCAAATGCCTGTGCAACGGCCTCGCGGCCACCGTGGGCCTCGCGCAATTCCGCCGCGGCCTGCCCGAGCTGCCCATCATCACCACCGGCGACGAACTCACGCAACTCGCGCGCTTCTTCAAGTCGGACTCGGACAGCTACAGCGCGGCCGACGTGATCCGCGCGCTGCTCGGTCCCGCATCCGCGCAGCCGGCCTGAGTCCGGTTTTTCGCGCCGACCCGAAGGCACGCGGACTCCGCGCGTCTTCAGCTCGCGTCCGTCGCGATCCGCCGCACGACCTCTCCGGCGGCGGCGAAACCGAAGGCGCCGGTGATGAACGACGCCGTGCCGAAACCGGTCGCGCAGTCGAGGTTGAGGCTCGCGCCCTGCTCGGGCTCGGTCGAGCACGTGCCGTCGGCCCACGGGTAGACCGGCTTCTCGCCCGAGAAGACGCAGGGCACGCCGTAAATGTTGCCCTCGCCGTGCGCGAAGCCGTGGTCGCGGCGCAGCTTCTTGCGCACCTGCCGCAGCAGCTCGTCGCCCTGCGACTCGCCGAGGTCGCCCACGCGGATGCGCGTGGCATCGCGCTTGCCGCCGGCGCCGCCGACGGTGAGCACGCGCCGGCCGCGCTGCATGCACTCGGCGATGAGCAGCGCCTTGGTCGACATGCGGTCGATGGCGTCGACCGTCCAGTCGCTCGGCGTCGCGAGCAGCTGCCCGGCCGTCTTGGCGGTGAAAAATTCCGTGACCGCGGTGACGCGGCAGTCCGGGTTGATGGCGCGGATGCGTTCGGCGAGCGCCGCGACCTTCGGGCGGCCGATGTTGCCGTCGTGCGCGTGCGACTGGCGGTTCGTGTTGGTCACGCACACGTCGTCGAGGTCGACGAGCGTCAGCGCACCGAGGCCCGAGCGGGCCAGCGACTCCACCACCCAGGAGCCGACCCCGCCCACGCCCACCACACGGACGTGCGCGGCGTGCAGGCGCGGCAGCGCGGCGGCGCCGTAGAGGCGCGCGAGTCCGCCGAAACGCGCGGTGTAGGATTCGTTCACGCCGGCCACTGGTAGCTTGGTGTGAGCCCGCTGCCACTCATTTTTTGCGAAATCCTTCGCATGCGCCGCATATTAGCCTGCCGCCTGACCGCGCAGTCGGCGCATGATTATCGCCGCGCGGACGGCCTTAGCGCTTCGGGCCGCCGCGCCGGCGCGCTACACTCCGGCATCATCCGGACCTGTTTCCGGCCCAACCGAAAAACCTAGCCATGAATACGACCCAGCATTTGCACGGGAAACGCGGCATCGAGCTGCTGCACGACCCATTGCTCAACAAGGGCACGGCGTTTGCCGAGGCCGAGCGCGACGCCCTCGGGCTGCGCGGCCTGCTCCCGCCCCGCGTGGCGACCCAGGACCAGCAGCTGGAGCGCGTGCTGGAGAATTTCCGCCGCAAGACGAGCGACCTCGAGAAATACATCTACCTCATCTCGCTCCAGGAGCGGAACGAGGCGCTGTTCTACCGCCTCGTCATGGGCAACCTCGAGGAGATGATGCCGATCATCTACACGCCGACCGTCGGCCTCGCCTGCCAGAAATACGGGCACATCTTCCGCCGCCCGCGCGGCCTCTACGTCACGAGCAAGGACCGCGGCCGCGTGAAGGAGATCCTGCAGAACTGGCCGCAGTCGGACGTGCGCATAATCGTCGTGACCGACGGCGAGCGCATCCTCGGCCTCGGCGACCTCGGCGCCAACGGCATGGGCATCCCCGTCGGCAAGCTCTCGCTCTACACCGCGTGCGCCGGCATCCCGCCCGCGCAGTGCCTGCCCATCATGTTCGACGTCGGCACCAACAACCCGACGCTGCTCGCCGACCCGCTCTACCTCGGCCTCGCCGAGCCGCGCCTGCGCGGTCCCGCCTACGACGAGCTCGTCGAGGAGTTCGTCAACGCCGTGCAGGAGATCTTCCCGCGCGCGTGCCTGCAGTTCGAGGATTTCGGCAACTGCAACGCCTTCCGCCTGCTCGCCAAGTACCGCGACCGCGTCTGCACGTTCAACGACGACATCCAGGGCACCGCGGGCGTCACGCTCTCCGGCCTGCTCTCGTCGGAGCGCCTCACCGGCATCCCGCTGGCGAAGCAGCGCATCCTCTTCCTCGGCGCCGGCGAGGCCGGCATCGGCATCGGCGAACTCATCGTCGAGGCGCTCAAGCTCAGCGGCGTGCCCGAGGCCGACGCGCGCCGGCAATGCTGGTTCTTCGACTCGAAGAGCCTCGTCGTGAAGAGCCGCACCGATCTCGCGGAGCACAAACTCCGCTTCGCGCACGAACACTCCCCGGTCGACACGCTGCTCGCCGCCATCGAGGAGCTCAAGCCCACCGCCCTCATCGGCGTCTCCGGCACGGCCCAATCGTTCACCGAGCCGGTCGTGCGCGCCATGGGCCGCCTCAACCCGCGCCCGGTCATCTTTGCGCTGTCCAACCCGACCTCGAAGGCCGAGTGCACCGCCGAGCAGGCCTACACGTGGACCGACGGCCACGCGATCTTCGCGAGCGGCAGCCCGTTTCCGCCCGTCACGCTCAACGGCATCACGCACGTCTCCGGCCAGGGCAACAACAGCTACATCTTCCCCGGCGTCGGCCTCGGCGTCATCGCCAGCGAATCGACGCGCGTCACCGACGAGATGTTCTACGTCGCGGCCAAGACGCTCGCCAGCCTGGTGACCGAGGGCGATCTGATGCTCGGGCGCATCTATCCCGATCTGAAACGCATCCGCGAGGTCTCGACCGAGATCGCCGTCCACGTGGCCGAGGTGGCGTTCAAGCGCCAGCTCACCCCCGCCCTCCGCCCCGCCGACCTGAAGGCGCACGTGCAATCGGTGATGTTCGACCCGCACTACCCGAAATACGTCTGAGCCTTTCGGCAACTTGAGCCGCCATCGCGTCGACCGGGGCCTGTTGCTAGGCAGGCCCCGCCGGCGCGGATGGCGGCTTTTTCGCGCCCGTGGGGTTCCGCCGGGCTTGCCTTGGATAATCTAAGGAAAGGCTTGCCAAGTCTGCCTTAGGTTATCTAGGTAAGCGCTCATGGCCGACAAAAACGAACTCTTTCCCGGCACGCTCGACATGCTAATCCTGCGTGTGCTCAGCCGCGGCGAACTGCACGGCTGGGGCATCACCAGCAAGCTCGAGCAGCTCTCGCAGAGCGCGCTGCAGGTCGACGAAGGATCCCTCTACCCGTCCCTCTATCGCATGGAAGCCAAGGGCTGGATCGAGGCTGAGTGGCGGATGACTGAGAACAACCGCCGCGCGAAATATTACAGCCTCACCCGCGCCGGCCGGAAGCAGCTCGAGAAGGAGCAGGAACTGTGGACCCGAATGAGCGCGATCATCGAGCTGGTGATGCAATCGACCTGAGCCACCACCCTTCCGCCATTTGCTCCCATGAATCCGCTCCGCCGCCTCCGCACCCTGTTCCGCCGCCGTGACCTCGAGGCCGAGATGGCCGAGGAAATGAAATTCCACCTCGAGCAGCGCAGCGCGGAGCTCGCCGCCGACGGTCTGCCTGCCGATGAGGCGCAGCTCGCTGCCCAGCGCCGTTTCGGCAATCTCGCCAGCATCCAGGAGCAGGCGCGCGAAGCCCACGGCTGGGGCGCGCTCGAGCGTTTCGGCAAGGACCTCGCCTTCGCCGCGCGCCAGCTCCGCCGCGCGCCGGGCTTCAGTCTGCTCGCCATCGTTACCCTCGGCCTCGGCATCGGCGCCAACACCTCGATGTTCAGCCTCGTCAACGGCATCATCCTCAAGCCGCTGCCCTACGAGCGCGTCGACCAGCTGGAACGCATCTACCGCAGCACCGCGCAAAACCCCGAAGGCAATCTCTCGGCGGCCGATTTCCGCGCGCTGCGCGAGGCGCAGTCGCCCTACCGCGCCGTGATCGCCTACACGCCCGGCAGCGCCAGCCTCTCCGAGCCCGGCCGCCCGGCTGAATTGGGCTACGCCGCCCGCGCTTCCGCCGATCTGTTCGCCGTGCTGGGCGTCACCCCGCAACTCGGCCGCGCCTTCCGCCCCGAGGAAGGCCAGCCCGGCCATGACCGCGTCGTCATCCTCAGCCAGCGCACCTGGCGCGGCCGCTTCCTCTCCCGCCCCGACATCATCGGCCGCACCGTGCGCATCGATGGCGAGCCACACGAGATCATCGGCGTGCTGTCCGAATCCTTCAACGACTGGCGCTACCTCGGCGTCGTGGATTTCTTCCGCCCACTCGCCCTCACGCCCGCCGAAGCCGCCGATCGCCAGAACACGCGCCTGCGCGTGCTGGGCCGGCGCGCCGCCACCACCACCGCGGCCGAGTCCGCCGGCTTCATCGCCAATTTCGGCGACCGGCTCGCACGCGAATTCCCCGAAGCCAATCGCGGCAGCTCGTGGCACGCCGTCGCCCTGCAAAAGGATGCCGCGGGCTCCAGCGGCCTGATCGTGCTCCCGATGCTCATCTGCCTCTCCGCCGCTGTGCTGCTCATCGCCTGCTCGAACCTCGCCAACTTCCTCCTTGCCCGCACCATGGCCCGCGCCCGCGAGTTCGCCGTCCGCGCCGCGCTCGGCGCCTCGCGCCTGCAATTGCTGCGCCCGCTCCTCGCCGAGGCGCTGCTCCTCTCGCTCTCCGGCGGCGGTGTGGCCATCGCCCTCGCGCACTGGTTCCGCGACTGGGCCGCCCAACGCTCGACCGGCGACAACGGCGAGCAGGTCATCTTCACGGTGGACTGGAACGTCATGGGCTGGGCCTTCGCCGCCTCGCTCTTCACCGCCCTCGTGTTTTCGGTCGGCCCGGCCCTGTTCGCGCTGCGCCTCGACCTCAACGAAACCCTCAAGAGCGGCGGGCGCGGCACCACCGGCGGGCGCGGCCACCAGCGGTTCCGGCAGTTCCTCATCGTCGCGCAATTCACGCTCGCGATGGTTCTCCTGGCCGGCGCCGCCCAGTTTATCGTTGGCGTGGACGAGGCGCAGAATCGGCGCGTCGGCTGGGAGTCCGCGCCACTCGCCACCGGCTCCATGCTGCTCCCCGTCGGCCACTACGGCGACGACGCCAAGCTCGCCGCCTTTCATCGTCTCGCCTTGGAGCGCCTCGCCGCGTTACCGGGCGCCGAGTCCGTCAGCCTCTCCGCCGCCACGCCGTTTCTCGACTGGTTCGACGTGCGCAAGCTCGTCGTCGAGGGCCAGCCGCTCCCCGCGCCCGGTCAGGAGCCCGCTGCGATGTTCAACGCCATCAGCCCGCAGTATCTCGCCACCTACGGCACGCGTCTCGTCGCCGGCCGCACTTTCGACTCGCGCGATACCGCCAGTTCGCCGCGCGTTTATCTCGTCAGCCAATCCACCGCGCGCGCCCTCTTCGGCGAGAGCGACGCCATCGGTCGCCGCATCGCGGTCGCCGATGGCAAAGCGCCGGCGTGGGGCGAGATCGTCGGCATCGTCGCCGACATCCAAAGCGCCGACCCCGAGCCCAACACCGTGACGCTGCGCGTCTATCCCGCGCTCGCGCGGGAACCGACCCGCACCGTCGAACTCGCCGTGCGCGCCGACGGCGTTGCCCCGGCCGCGCTCGTCGATTCTATTCGCACCACCATGGCGGCGCTCGACGCCGATTTGCCGATCACGCGCTTGACCACGGCCGACGCGTCCATCGCGCGCACGTTCTACCAGATGCGCTTTCTGCGCGACATGCTCACGGCTTTCGGAGCGCTCGGACTCGGCCTTGCCTCGCTCGGCATCTACGGCGTCATCACCCGCACCACCGCACAGCGCGCGAGCGAGTTCGCCATCCGCCTCGCGCTCGGCGCGCAGGCGCGCGACATCACGCGCCTCGTGCTCGGCTCCGGCGTGCGCCAAGCTCTGCTCGGCTCGGTCCTCGGGCTGCTCGGCGCCTACGCGGTCACGACGGCGCTCTCCTCGGCGTTCCGCGGCGTCCACGCCAACAGCCCGCTGATCCTCGCCGCGACCACGCTCATCCTCGTCACCGTCGCCCTCGTCGCGTGCTGGATCCCCTCACGTCGCGCCAGCCGCATCAACGCCATCGATGCGCTCCGCGCCGAGTGAGCGCCCGCGTCTCGCTCCACCCGTCATGCGCCTCTCCGTCCGTCTGCTCGTCTCCGTCGGCATCGCCTTCTACGCCGTCGCCGTGCCGGTGCTCGAGGTGAACGCCTCGCACGTCTTCAACCCCGCGTGGGTGCCGCACACGCGCATCCACGAAGTCTGGCAGCTGCTCACCAACACCAGCCTCGGTCTCTTCGCCGCGTGGCGCCTCTGGCGTCATCACGACCTCCGCACCGCCACGGCGCTCAACGCGGCCGTCATGCTCTCCTTCCTCACCGCCTACGCGCTCCGCGACACCTATGGCGGCTCGATGATCGTCGAGGGCCGGGGCGAACTCCGCCTGCTCGGCATGAACATCGCCGTGCTCGGCTACGGCGCCGCGCTGGTTGGCAACGCCGTCGCGCTTGGTCTGCATCGCTCGTCCGGCGAGGCGACGCCCCCTGCGCGATGATCAGCTCGCAGTTCGATTGCCTGCTCACGCGGCTTTCCGCCGCGCTCCGCGGACCGGCCCACGATGGCCCGCTGCCCACCCGCCGCGTGCGCACCTTCGCTGGCGATGTGCGCGTCTTCGACTCGGGCACGGCCGGCCCGTGCCTCGTGCTCGCACCCGACGGGCCGAACGTCATCGAGCATTACGCCATGCTCATCGCCTTGCTCGCCCCGCACCTGCGCGTCGTCTGCTTCGACTTCCCCGGCTTCGGCCACTCGCTACCCTCGTCCGCCTACACGCATTCCCTCGACCACGGCGCTCGTGTCGTGCTCGCCGTGCTCGACGCGCTCAGCATCCCCAAGGCCGCGCTGGCCTTCAGTTGCGCCAACGGCTTCTACGCCCTGCGCACCGCCCAACTCGCCCCGCAACGCGTCACTCGGCTGGTGCTCGCGCAGACACCCTCGGTCGCCGCCATGCACGCCTGGAAGAACCGCGTCATTCCTTGGCCGCTGACGGTTCCCATCCTCGGACAAGCCGCGATCTGGTTCACCCGCGAGCAATCCGCCCACGGCTGGTATGACAGCGCCCTCCCGCACACCGCACCACGCGAACCATATCGCGCCCTCGCCCGTCACGCCTTTGCCCAAGGCGCTTGCTGGTGCCTCGCCGGCATCACCCAAGGCCTCGCCCGCGAACCCGTGCGCACGCTCCACGACATCACCACGCCCTGCACCATGATCTGGGGCGCGCGGGACCGCTCGCACCGCCACACCGATCCCGACTCTCTGCGCGACATCGCGCCCGCGGCGGAGATCCTGCGCTTCGCCGACTGCGGGCACTTCCCCGAGCTCGAAGCCCCGGACCACTATGCCCGCTTGGTGATCCCGCTGCTGTCGGACGGCGAGTCGCTCGCGCTCTGACCCGCGCCAGCGTCGTGTCGCGCCTGCTCGGCGCAGGCACGCGCCATTCCTTTTCCCATGACCAATAGCACCTGCCTACAACCCTCGTCCTCATCACTGCGCGTCTCGCCGCGACCGACCCCGGCCATTCACGCGGCCTCTCCGCGTTCGCGCGCGGCCACGTCGGCGCCGCTCTCGCCCAATCGCTCTGCTCATCTGCCGCCGACCCTGCGCGCGGCCCGGTGGCTGTGGCCCGATTGCCTCCGGTTGCTCGATCCGCAGCGTGCGCGTCGCAGTATTCCTCTCTCGCCTTCAGTTTCGTTTCGCATCGTCGCGCTCTTCGCCACCGCACTTTCCGTCCTCACCTGCGCCCACGCTGCCAGTCTGCGCGGCTCTCTCAGCTGCTCCGAGGCCGGCGACCTTGAGTCCTTTGGCCAAACCCTTCCTGCGGTCCGCACCCAGGAAAGCGAAGCCTCCTTCGGGACCGATCTCTGGCAGACGGAGGCCGACCAAATCTCCTTCACCGTCTCCGCGCGCAGCACGGAACTACGCCGCACTCGCACACACTGGACCGGCTCCGTCGCACCACAGACCGGCGTGGACGCGCAGGGCTTCTGGTCTGCGCCGCTGCCCGATGAGCTCCAGGATGTGGGCCTCGATCTCACCTGGCAGCATCGATTCAGCCCCGAGTGGACGCTGATGATCCAGGCGCGTCCCAGCTGCCGCACCGCCGGCACCACCGCACTCGTAAGCGACGGCTTCGGCGTGACCGGCTCCGCCCTCGCGGTGTGGCACGTGAGCGAGCGCCTGCAATTCGCCTTCGGTGCGGCGGGCGACAGCCTCGCCAGCGGCTCGCAGCAACTCCTACCGGTCGCCGGCCTCGACTGGGGCTTTACGGAGCACTGGCGCCTCTCGCTCGGGCTCCCGCGCACCGGCGTGTTTTGGCAAGTTTCCGAAGCGCTCGAGCTCGGCCTCGCCGCCGAGGGTGGTTGGAACACCTACTACGTCCGCCAACGCGGCGCCGCGACCTACCCCTACGGCCGCCCGCTCACGGAAACCAAACTGGAACACGTCGAGGGTCGCGCAGGTTTCCAGGCCAACTGGAACCTCACCCAGGCGATCCAACTCAACCTCTCCATCGGCGTCGTGGGCGTCCGCCGCTTTGAATATACTGACCGCAACCTCGTGCTGAAATCCAGCGGCACGCCCGGCGGCTACGGCTCGCTCGGCGTGACCGTGAACTTCTGACGCCTCTCCCGCATGTCCGCCTCATCTTTCGCTCGAGCGACGTTGCCGCCGCCACCCTACGGCATGGCCGGCCAGGTCGCGCACAAGACTGTCGCGTCCGCCACACCGCGCCGGCTCCGAATGTGCCGCCAGGGTCGCCGCCATGCAGCCTCTGCCAAGCTCCCGGCACCTGGGCCGCCGCCGTGCCGGCCGGATCGACGCCATGCCGGCGTTGCGCGCCGGGTGAGCGTCAACGTTTGAGCAATCCGTTCACCGCCGCGATGGCGGCGCGCTCGCGCGCGGGCCAGTCGCCGCGGATCCACGTGTAGGCCAGCTGCCGGCGTTCGAGCGCGCCGTGCCAGATGCGCCGGCATTTCTCGCGGTCCGCGGGGTCGGGAAAACAGCGCTGCGGGTCGGGTGCGAACGCCACGTCCGTGTCGCACAGCAGGTAGAGCGCGTAGCCCCGGCAGCGCTGCGCCGCCCCGCGCCGGAGCGGATCGGGCGTCGTGCCGTACAGCAGATCGCTCCAGAGCATCGTCGTCAGCGCGTCCGTGTCGCAGATGACCAGTGGCGGGCGCCCAACCGGGAATTTGTCCTCCAACGGATTACTTCCGGCGGCGGCGCGGGCGGCGGCGGCGTCTTCGCGGCGCCACTGCTCCCGCGCGATGGGCAGCATGTCCTCGAGGCCGAGCACGCCGCCCTGGGCGTCGCAATGCTCGCGGGCATACTCGGCCACGAGCGGCGCGGCGAAATGCGCCGCGAGCCTCCCCGCGAGCCAGGTCTTGCCGGTCGACTCGGGGCCGAAGACGGCGATGCGCATGATTCCGTTCGACATGATTGTGGTAGGGGCCGTTGCCCTCAACAGCCCTCCTCTGGGCGCTTGGGGGCAAGCGCCCCTACCTGCATTGAATTCCGCCACGCGCGCCAGCCCCAGACGGCCATGAGCCAGAAGATGAAATAGAGCCCGCTGGTGAGCCGCAGGTCCTTGGCCCAGTAGACGCCGATGGCGACGGTGTTGACCACGACCCACGCGGGCCAGTTTTCGAGGTGCTTGCGCGCCTGCCACCACTGCGCGACGAGGCTGAACACGAGGATGAACGCGTCCCAATACGGCAGCGCCGCATCGGTCGTGTGGTGCATGAACGCGCCCCACCCCGCCGCGACCACCGCGCCGGCCGCGACCCACGCCGCGAGCACGCCGGCCGGCAGCCGCGTGACGGGCAGGTCGCTGTGCGCGGCCGTGTGCTGGCCGCGCAGCCAGTGCGCCCAGCCGTAGGCCTGGATCAGGAAAAACGCGATCTGCAGCAGGGCGTCCGAGTAGAGCTTGGCGCCGAAAAACACCCACGCGTAGACCGCCACTTGCACGAGCCCCACGGGCCAGCCCCAGATGTTCTGGCGGATCATCAGCCATACGCCGATGACGCCCAGCACGGTGCCGGTGATTTCCCAGATGCTCATGGCCAACACCGTGGCGGCCGCGGTCCCGGGCGCAAGCCGAGTTCCGGCGCGCTCACACGATGCCGCTCGCGCCGCCGGGCCTCAGGTGCGCCAGCACGGCCTCCATCGCCTCGCGGGTGATGACGTGCCCCGCCGCGCAACGCGGGCATTGCACGTGGATCGATTCGCCTTCGCCGAAAAGTTCCCCCATGTCCGCATGCGCGGCCGGCGCGAGGGCCGTCAGGATTTTCTGCTGCGTGCAGCCGCAACGCCATTGGTAGAGCCGGCGTTCGATGCGCGCCAAAGTCTCCTTCCCGCCGAGTTGCTTCACGGCCGCCCCATCGACGGCCTTGAGCCAGGCCTCGTCGCAGTCGGGATGCGAGATGAGCAGGGCGAAATGGTCGTCGCCGAGGTCGAAGTAGCGCGCGGTGCGCTGCTCGCTCGCGGCGTAGTAGGTCTCGGCGGCGTGGAAGATGTCCGCCCCCTCGAAGTTCACGACGCTCCGGCGCTTCTCGGCGCCGCGCCGCGGCATCAGGTCGCTGTAGAAGACGTTGTGCGGCTGCTCGCGGACGTTCTCGGTGAAGAGCCGGCCGACGACGTAGCAATCCTCGTTGTCGCCCGCGAGGAAGAGGTTCAGCCGCGGCTCCTGCAGGCCGATGGTCCAGGCGAGGTGCTCGCGCTGCGGCCGCGAGGCGCAGTGCAGCGTGAAGGCCGCGAGCGCCTGCCTGAGCAGATAGTCGTGCGCCGGCGCGTGCTTCAGGCCGTGGTCCGCGAGGTGGAGGTAGTAATCCACGAACACCGGGCTCAGGTCGCCGCGCACCAGCAGGACGTTGCGGTGGCGGACGAAGTCGAGCGTCACCACCGCGCCGTTTGGCGTCTGGTTATCACTCGGAGCGGATTCGGATGCGGGCAACTCGGGCATGGCTCCAATTTATCCCGCCCCCGCCAAACGCAACCCGAAGCTGCGTCACGCCCCCCGCGCCTTGTCACGTAATACGTGAGGCTCTTTCAAAACCCCTGAGTGGCGGGTAACTTTAATTCGGCAACGCGGGAACTTCGCGCGGGCCGGGGGTCGCAAGCGGGATGCCTTCGCTCCCGATGATCTTCGTGCAATTGCAGCGGC
>JACPIS010000041.1 GCA_016187925.1 Opitutia bacterium
GGTGGTTCCGCCCAACCCTCAGCGGCTCAAGCCTTGGAAGCTGAACAAGGTGATCTATCGGGAGCGCAATCACGTCGAACGACTCTTCCGCCGACTCAAGGGCTTCCGCCGCATCTTCACCCGCTACGACAAACTCGATGTGATTTTCCGCTCTTTCGTCACCTTCGCTCTCATCTGGTTGGCGCTAGCGTAGTGTTAACAGTCCCTAAGCCGCCCGCTTGCCGCCTACTCACTCCGCAACGCCACCACCGGATCGACCCGCGCCGCCCGCCGCGCGGGCAACCAGCAGGCCAAACCTGCGACAGCCAAAAGCATAATCGTTGCTCCCAGAAACGTCGACAGATCAGTCGGGGCGATCCCATAAAGAAATTGCCCAATCAAACGAGTGGACGCCAGCGACCCGACAATGCCGATGAGGCAGCCCGGCAACGCCAACCCAAGCCCCCTTTTCATCATCAGCCGAGCAACACCGTCCGCTTGAGCTCCAATAGCCATCCGGATTCCGATTTCGCGCGTGCGGGAAGTGACTTCTTGCGCAAGCAGCCCGTAAAGACCGACACAGGTAAGAGCCAGCGCAACCGCCCCGAACAAGCCCGCCAGCAGCGCAAAAAAGCGCTCCCGCGCAAAGAGACGATCAATCTGCCCCTCCTGCGTGCGCAAATCATCCACGGGAAGCGTGGGCTCGATTTCATGCACGATACCACGGATCATCTTCTCCAACCCGTCGGGACTGCCCGACATGCGCAGACTGAAGGACGCCCGGCCTAAAGTCAGGGGAGCCTGCGCATAAGGAACAAATATGGCCGGCCTGATCTTTCCCCGCAGATCGGCATAGTGCGCATCACCGACCACACCAACCACCTCGACCGTCCGATCCCTCGTCCGGTAGGCCGTGCTTTCTTGGAGAGTCAAGTGGCGCCCAATCACGGATTCGCCGGTATCGCAGGCCTTCGCGAAAGCTTCGTTGACGAGCACGACCAACGGACCGTTTCCATTGTCACGGTCGTCAAGATCACGCCCGAGCAGCAGGGGAATCCCCACGGTTTGCCTGAAATTCGGACTGACACTGTTCTCACTCGCGCTGCGTTTCTGTTCCGAGTGAAGGTCGGAGCCATCCATCGAGAATCCGCCAACCGGTTCCTGCCCGGTGAGCAGTCCGTAATTGGAAAAAGCCACGGATTGCACTCCCGGCAGGGCCGCGAGGCATTCACGAATCCGTTCGAACAGGGCGGAGGCCTCCGAATCTTTGCGCCCGGTGCTCTTGGCGTTGAGCTCAAAGAGCACCAGATTGCTCCGGTCGAACCCGGCATCGATTTCGCGCAGGTTCCGTAGTGTGGTGACGAATAATCCCGCACCGATCAGCAAAAACATCGCCAAGGAGATTTGGGCGACCGTCAGACTGCCGCAAAGGATTGAGCGCGGGCATCCCGCCCCGCCTCCCTTCAGCTCGGAATTCAAATCCGCTCGGGTCATCTGCCATGCAGGCACCAGACCAAAGGTCAGGCCTGTGACAAGTGAGACCACCAGAGTGAAGGCCAGAATCCTCTGGTCGAAGACGAGGGAAGCGCTGTCGCCCACCGGCCACAGCCGCACCAGCCCGTTGCGACCCCACCACGCAACCAGCAGACCAACCGCGCCTCCCACCAGCGCCAGCAATCCACTCTCAGTCATCAACTGGCGGACAATCCGGCCACGTGTCGCGCCCAGAGAAAAACGCAGGACGATTTCGCGCCGACGGGCGGCCGACCGGGCAAGGAGGAGATTCGCCACGTTAAAGCAGGCGAGTGAAAGCACGAGCATCGCCATCCCCATGAGCATGGCCAAAGGCCGACGGTAAGTTCGACGTGCATCCGTCAATCCCTGCCTGGCCTTTTCGAGCCTGAGTATATCTCGTGGTTGAACAGTCTGACCGGACTGCTTGGTTGCGGTCTGTTTCCGCTCTTCCTCGAGGGCCCGCAGAAAAACTGGTTCGAGCTGCGCTCGGGCTTGCTCGACTTCTGCCCCCGCCCTAAGCCGACCCATGATATGCAGCCACCAGACGTGCGGCCGACTCGTAAAAGCCCATACTCCTTGCAGCAGTGGCTCGCAGCTCAGGGGCAACGTCACGTCCGGGGCTTCTCCCGCTTCCAATGTGCCGATGAAATCGCGCGGTATGACGCCGACAATTGTAACGGGAAGTTGATTCACCCTGAGAGTTTTTCCGATCACACCCTCGTCACCTCCGAAATTTTGCTGCCAGAAACGATAACTGATCACAGCTGCCGGCGTGGCAGTGGCATGATCGTCTTGAGGAGCGAGCATGCGTCCTCGCGCCGCCGAAACCCCGAGTGCTGAAAAGTAGTTTCCAGTGACAAGCTGGCCACGGCCACGCTCAGCCTGCTTATCCGTCATAACCGTAAGGTCCGGAGCCTCCGCGAAGGCAAAGAGTTCACTTATCGACAAAGCCTGAGCGCGCAACTGCTCGTAAATCGGCAGCGAGAATGCCGTATCTGTGATCAAACTCGTGCCCAGGTCTGTCGCCGTGCTACCGGTAATCCCCTCAAAAGGAGGACTGTTCGAGAGCCAGCGAAAGAGCACCAGCTCATCAGGACTCCTGACAGGAAGTGAGCGCAACAAGACTTCGTCGATCAGGCTGAACAGCGCGGTATTGGCGCCAATACCCAGGGCAAGGGAAAGCACGGCGATCACCGTAAACCCAGGGCTTTTGCCCAGCGACCGAACGGCATATCGGCTATCCTGTCCGGCTTGCTCCAGCCACAGGCCGATACGCCCGGCGCGGTGCTCCCGCACATGTTCTTGCAGGCTGGCGACGTTGCCGAACTGCCGCAGCGCCGCGTAGCGTGCGTCGTCAACATTCATGCCCGCGGCGCGGTTGCGCTCGGCTTGCATTTCCAGGTGCAGCCGCATCTCTTCGGCCATCTCGGCATCGTGCTTTTTCCGACGAAACCAGGTGCGCAGTTTACGGAATAATTTCATGGCGGGATACGCTTACTCCGCCCGCAGCGCCACCACCGGATCGACCCGCGCCGCCCGTCGCGCGGGCAGCCAGCAGGCCAGGGCCGTGACCACGAGCATAAGCAGCACGGCTGCACCGAAAATCAGCGGCCCGACCGTGCTGAGTCCGTAGAGAACCTTGGACAACCCAAAGCCCAGCAGCGCGGCGAACACCACTCCGCCGGCCACCCCCAGCACGGCGAGCCGCATGCCCTCGCGGACGACAAAAGCCACCATACGGCCGTGATCGGCGCCGAGCGCCATCCGGATGCCGATCTCCCGTGAACGTTGCGCGACGCCGAACGCCACCACCGCATACAAGCCCATTACCGAAAGCAGCAGCGTGATCGCACCCTGCGCCACGGCCGCCGACATGCCCATGCGCAGCGGCAGCAGGGCGAATACGCTGGTCGCCATCAGCTCCTCCATTGTCCGCACGTCGTAGATCGGTAGATGCGGGTCGAGGGCGAGCAGCTCCGCGCGCACCCGACTCGCTTCCGCCGTGGGCTCCCCCGCGGTCCGCATCACCAGCGTCACGGGCGACACGGTTTCTTGCGCCAACGACGCGAAGTAAGCCGGCGTCGAGGGCTCCGACAGCATCATGTATTTAGAATTCTCTGCGATGCCCACGACTTCGATCCACGGGCCGTCTTTCCAGGGCTGAAACCGCTTCCCGATCGCCTCTTGGTCCGGCCAGCACAGGTCGGCCATCGCCACGTTGATCACAGCCACGCGTGGCGTGCTCGCTTGATCTGTGTCGCTGAGGGTTCGGCCGCGCCGCAAGCGGATGCCGATCGCCTCGATGAAGCCAGGTGACACCAACGAAATTTTTGCCGGCGCGACTCCGTCCTTGAGTTGCGGCGGCGGGTTTTCGGGGCGGGTCTCGCGCGCGTTGATCTGGTTGTCGAACGGCATGTGCGTCGTCAGCCCCGCCGCCTCGATGCCCGGCACCGCACGTATCCGCGTCAGCAGATCGTGATTGAACAGCCGGATGCGGTCATCCGAGTAGCCCTGTAACGCCGCGTCGTACGACATCATCAGCAGCCGTTCCGGCCGAAAACCCAGATCCACGCCCTGCACGCGCCGCAAACTCTGCAGGAACAAGCCGGCGCAAATCAGCACGATCAAGGACATCATCACCTGGCCGATCACGAGCATATTGCGCAAACGATGGCGCCCGCCTGTCATTGCCTCGTCCGTGCCGCGCTTGAGTTGACTGGCCAGATCGATGCGCGATGAACGCAACGCCGGCAGCAACCCGCTCGCGAGCCCCGCCAGCAGCGACACCAGGGCGACAAACGTGTAGCTTTGCCAACTCGCCGTCGTGTCGACGGCGACCGGCATGTCGCCCTGCGGCGAGAACCGCTGCATCAGTCCGCCCATGACTCCCGCGACGAGCCAGCCGACGACGCCCGCGATGGCCGCGAGCATGAGACTCTCCACCAGCAGTTGCCGGATCAACCGCCCGCGTGTGGCCCCGAGCGCGGCACGCACCGTCAGCTCGCGCTGCCGGGTCGCCGCGCGCGCGATCATCAGATTCGCCACATTCGCGCACGCCGTGAGCAGCACGAGCAGCACGAGGCCGACGAACAGCGCCATGAACACCGGCAGAAACTCCGCCACGCTCGGATCAGGCCGCGCGCGGCTCTCCAGCACGACGGTCGAGCGGTAGCTCCGGTGGTCGTTCGGGTATTCCTTCGTCAGTTGCTCCAGCACTACGGCGGCCTCGGCGCGCAATGCGTCAAGTGTTGCCCCGGGCTTCAGCCGACCGGTCACGCGCCAGCCTGGCGCCCCGCGCCAGTCCAGCATGCCCTTCGCTCCGGGACGGAGCGCGTCCAGCGCCCCCGCCGGCACCCAAGCGCTCATCGCCAGCATCGAATGAAAACCGTGGAACTTCTCCGGTGCCACTCCCACCACCGTAAACGGGCTCCCGTTGAGCCGGATCGAGCGCCCGACGATGTTCGTGTCGCCGCCAAACTGCTTTTGCCAGCAATCGTGGGACAGCACCGTTACCGCGGCGCCACCGTGAGCCTCACCATCCGACGGCAGCAGCGTCCGTCCGCGCGCAGCGACCACATCGAGGGCCGTAAATGCATTGGGTGAGACCACCTCGACCCAAGTCCGTTGGGGAGCCGCGCCATCCGCACTTAAATTTGCGGGGTTCGGCATCGACGCGACGAGCGCATCGACGCTGCGAAGGCGCTCCCGGTAGTCACGATAGTCGGGAAAGGAGAGCCCGTGCGGCATCTTGAGCATCTCACTGCGCTGCAAGACGACCACCAGACGTTCCGCGCCCGGCAGCAAGGAGGGGCGGAGGAAAAGCATCTCGACCATGCCGAACAGCACCGCGTTCACCGCGACGCCGAACGCGAGGGTCAGCACCACGACGAGCGAGAAGCCAGGCACTTTCGCGATCTGCCGCACCGCCGACCGGGCGTCCTGCCGCAATTCGTCGAGCCAGCGCCAGCCGCGTGCGTCGCGCCCCCGTTCCTGCAGGCTCGCGACGTTGCCGAACTGCCGCAACGCCGCGTAGCGCGCCTCGTCGGTGCTCATGCCGGCGGCGCGATTGCGCTCGGCCTGCATTTCGATATGCGCCCGCATCTCCTCGGCCATGTCGGTTTCCATGGCCTTCCGGTGGAACGACGATTTCAGCTTCGCCCAGAGTTTCATAGGTTTCCCGAGGGGAAATTTCTTCTCAGCTTGTCCGCAGCACGAGATTGATGGCGGCGGAGACGCGCTCCCAGTTCTCCGTCTCTTCGGCCAGCTGCTTCCGGCCGGCGGTGGTCAGCGAATAGAACTTCGCCTTCCGGTTGTTCTCGGAGACGCCCCACTCCGATTTGATCCAGCCCTGTTCCTCCAGGCGGTAGAGCGCCGGGTAGAGCGAGCCCTGCTCCACGAGCAGGACTTCCTTGGACATCTGCGCGATGCGGATCGAGATGCCGAAGCCGTGCATCGGCTCGAGCTGGATGGATTTCAGGATGAGCATGTCGAGCGTCCCCTGCAGCAGTTCCTGTTTTTCGTCTTTGGCCATGGAAGAGTCTCCTAGATGTTCTAGGAGAGAAACACATCTCCCCTAGACCGTCAAGGAGAAGATGGCCCTGCGGCGCCCGGACGCCCCGTCCGGGCGCGTCGCTCCACCGTGAAGGCCTGTTTCCAGAGCGAATGTTTGCTCTGGCCAGCGACGCGGGCTGCGCCTTTTCTCTCCGCATGCCCGTGGACGATACTCCGCTGCTCTCTCCCACGCAACGCCGGCTGGCCGGCTTCGCGCTCAGTACCGCCGCCATCGTGGGTGTCGTTGCCGTGATCTATCTCGCTTTGCTGGTGACTGGACGCTTCGTGAGCCAGTTTTCCGGCGTCATCTGGCCGCTGGCGGTCGCCGGCATCCTCGCGCTCATCCTGCGGCCGCTGGTCGCGCTCTTCGAGCGCCGGCTCAAACTGCGCCGCCCCGTTGCGGTGCTCGCGCTCTACGGCCTGTTTCTTGTCCTCGCCGCCGGATTGCTGGCCACCTTCGTGCCGGCGCTCGTGGCGCAGATCGTGGACTTCTTCGCCTACTTGCCCACGCTCTGGCAGAATACCCTGGCGTGGGGCGAGCAGCATTTCCCCGAATGGCTCGCCGTGGTGCGCCGCTACCTCGACAATCCCGCGGTGAAAGCGGCGGCGAACAGCCTGATGCTGCAGGCGCAGGACCTGCTTGCCCAAATCACACCCTCGCTCAAGCAGGCCGGCGCCGGACTGTTCGGCCTCTTCGGTTTCGTGGCGTCGGTGGCAGTCGTGCCGATCTATCTGTTTTTCTTCCTGCTCACCGATGAAGAGCCCACCAAAGGCCTGCCGGCGCACCTGCCGTTCCTGAAGGAGGCCCAGCGCAACGACGTGGTGTTCCTCGTGCGGGAATTTCTCGGCATCCTCGTGGCCTTTTTCCGCGGCCAGCTGCTCATCGGCTTGATCATGGGCACGCTGCTGGCGATCGGCTTTTCCGTGGCCGGCCTGCGGTTCGGCCTGGCGCTGGGCCTGATCATCGGCCTGTTGAACATCGTGCCCTATCTCGGCACCATTCTCGGCCTGAGTGTGGCGCTGCCGCTGGCGCTGTTTCAGCCCGACGGCGGCCTGTGGCTGGTCGGGGTGTGTCTCGCGGTTTTCGTCGGCGTGCAAGCCATTGAAGGCTGGCTGCTGACCCCGCGCATCATGGGCCGGCAAACGGGGCTGCATCCCGTCGCGATCATCTTCGCCGTGTTTTTCTGGGGGCAGGCGCTGGGCGGCATCCTCGGTCTGATGCTCGCCGTGCCGCTGACGGCCTTCTTCGTGACGGCGTGGCGCTACGTGCGCCGGAAATATTTCGCCACGGCCGGCGTTTGACGCCCCGACCTCCCTGCCTACGGTCACCCGCTCATGGCTTGGGAAGTGCGATACAAGAAGGGCGTGTGGCTGCCCCAACTCGGCTGGTGGCTCGACGCCCAGCACGCCACGCCGCGGGCGTTCGTCTCCCACGCCCACTCCGACCACATCGCGCGCCACCGCGAGGTGCTGTGCACGCCGGCCACGGCGAAGTTGATGCAGGCCCGGCTCGGCGGCCGACGTCAGATGACCACCCTGCCCTATGGCCGGCGGCACGCACTGGAGTTTGGCTGCGAGGTGGAACTGCATCCCGCCGGCCACATCCTCGGCTCGGCGCAATTTCTTGCCCACACCGAGCATGGCTCTCTGCTCTACACGGGCGATTTCAAGCTCCGGCCCGGCCTCGCCGCCGAGCCCTGCGCGACGCCCCGCGCCGACGTGCTCATCATGGAGACGACGTTTGGCCTGCCGAAATACGCGATGCCGCCGACGGAGCAGGTCGTGGCCGATCTCGTGAACTTCTGCCGGGAGACCCTGGCCGCCGGCGCCACGCCGGTGCTCTACGCCTACAGTCTCGGCAAGACACAGGAACTGATGCAAATCCTCGGGCGGGCCGGCCTGCCGCTGATGCTGCACCCGCAGGCCTACGCGATTTCCCGCGTCTACGAGAGTCTTGGCCACGCGCTGCCGGCCCACACCGAATTCGAGCCGATGCGCCATGCCGGCCATGTGGTCATCACGCCGCCGCAGGCGCCGCTCCTCGCCTGGATCAACCCGAAGCGCACGGCCGCCGTCACCGGCTGGGCGCTGGATTCCGCCACCAAATACCGCTACGGCTGCGATGCGGTCTTCCCGCTGTCCGACCACGCCGATTTTCCCGACCTGCTGGCCTTCGTGGAGCGCGTGCAGCCGAAGGTCGTCTACACGTTGCACGGTTTCGCCAAGGAGTTCGCCGCCACGCTGCGCAATCGCGGCGTCGAGGCATGGGCCATCGGCCAGGGCAACCAGCTGGAACTTTCCTTGTAGCCGCCGCACAAACGCTCCTGCATGCTGTCCGCATCCCCGTGCCTCGCCTCACTCCTCTCCTTTTCCTCCTGATGGCGGCCGTCGTCCAGGCCGCGCCGTTCACTGCGTTCCGCGACGGCGAGAGCTTCACCTACCGGGTCAGCTTCGCCATCTTCTCCCACGCGGGCGACATCATCATCTCCGCCCACGACGACAAGACCGACGGACGCGACCTCGTCCGCATCACCACCGACACCCGCTCCAACGGCATCGTGCGCGGCCTCTACGAATTCGACAACAAGGCCGAGGTCGTGCTCGACCGACCGACCAGCCGCCTGCAGTCGGTCAAGGAGAGCGGCGCCGATCCGAAGCGCGCCACCGACACGGAGTTCGTCGTCGACTACGCGACGCGCACGGCGCGCTTCACCGACCGCGTGCGGACGGAGCGGAGCGCCGAGCTGACGCTGCCGGAGGGCGGCGATCCCATCGACTTGATCAGTGCGCTCGTGCAGACCCGCGACTGGAACCTCGAACCCGGTCAGAAGCGCGATGTCGTCGTGCAGTTCGGCCGCGATTTCTATCCGCTCGCCATCCACGCCGAGGCTTACGAAACCGTCCGCACCCCGCTCGGCAAATACAAGACGCTCGTGCTCGTGCCGCGCATGGAGAAGGATCCGAAGGGCGTCTTCAAGCGCGGGGGCGAGATCAAGGTCTGGATCGCGCAGGACGGGTCGCGCCTGCCGGTGAAGATGCAGCTCAAGCTGAAGTTCGGCGCGGCGACGCTCCTGCTCAGCAAATACGAAGCCCCGCCCGAGCCGGAACAGATCAGCGTGGCAACCGCGCCGGATCAAAGCGGAACCGCCAAGGCTTCGCCGCCCAGATAGGCCCGGCATAGCCCACGCCCACGCGCGGACCGGCTTCGATAAACTTGCGCGGCACGACGATGCCGTGGTCCTCGAGATGCAGGCCGTGTTGCGGGTGCGCCGCGACGGCATTCAGCGTGCGATCGATTTCCAGCCGCTTGGTCAGCCGGCCCGGACCGATGATGCCTGCGACGCCGCGAATCAGGATGGCCGCGGGGCGATCCGCCGGACCGGTGACGAGATTCAGCATCTCGTGCACGCCGTAGCAGAGGTAGACATACCAGACGCCGCCCGCCCGATACATCACCTCGGTGCGCTTCGTGCGCCCCTTGCTCGCGTGGCAGGCCAGATCGCGCTCGCTGTCGTAGGCCTCGACTTCGCAAATCACCCGCGCCACCCGGCCGGCCGCCGTGGTGCGCACTAACACCTTGCCCAGCAGCGATCTCGCCAGCGCGACGGTGTTGCGTCCGTGGAATTCGTGCGGTGGGATTACGCGGCCCATGGCGGCTGGTTTGGCGATTGGCGGCGGGCGCGGCAAGCCGCTGATACCGGGCTTGAAAAGAATTTCCGCAATGAGTTCACTCAGAACGAAAATAAATCCTTGCTTCCCAATACCCCGCTCCCCTTATTTCGCCCCTTTGAATTTATGAAAGCCACTATCAAAACGCAGGGGAAACAGTTCTCGGTCAGCGAGGGCGACATCCTCATCGTGGACCGCTATCCCAAGACGGAGGCCGGTTCCACGGTCGAAATCAACGAAGTCCTGGCCGCTGGCGAGGGCGAATCCTTCAAGGTCGGCACCCCCTTCCTCGTGGGCGCGACGGTCAAGGCCAAGGTCCTTGAGAACAAGCGCGGCAAGAAGGTCATCGTTTTCAAGAAGAAGAAGCGCAAGGGCATGGAGCGCAAGCGCGGCCATCGCCAGGAGCTTTCCGTCATCAAGATCGAATCCATCAAAGCCTAAGGAACCACTGCCATGGCACACAAGAAAGGTCAGGGAACATCCAGCAACGGCCGCGACAGCCACTCCCAGCGTCTGGGCGTGAAGGTCTTCGGCGGCCAGAAGATCATCGCCGGCGGCATCATCGTTCGCCAGCGCGGCTCGAAGCACCACGCCGGCCAAGGCGTCGGCATCGGCCGCGATTGGACGCTCTTCGCCCTCCGCGACGGCACCGTCCAGTTCGACAAGGCGCACCGCAAGGTCAGCGTCGTCTGAGCGACCTCCGGTCTTCACTTCCAAAGCGCAGTCACCCGACTGCGCTTTTTTGTTTTCGTCCCTTCATGCTCCGCTAGCGTCCGTCCATGTCCGAGCGGCTCCAAGAACTCCAACGCCAGCGCGCCCTCCTGCAGGAACACCTGGCATGGCTGGACCGCGAGATCGCCACCGAGCAGGGTCGGCCGGCGCCAACTGGCCCCGCCACCCCGCCCTCGCCGCTCTCGCCACTTCCGCTGCCACCGACTCCGCGCCCGGTCGCATCAGCGCCGGATCGCGACGTCGACGCCCTCCTGGCGCAATACAGTGAGAAGACCGGCAACGTGAAACAGGATGTCCGCCGCGGCTGCTTTCTCTATTTCGCCGCCGCCTTTGCGCTCGTCGGCCTGGCCGTGCTGGCGCTCTACCTCTACTCGCGCAACCGGCACTGAGCCGTCACAACGCCACGCGTTGGCCGCCGTGGGTCCACGACTCCCACACCGCATCGGTGAAGCGCATGTACTTCACGCCGGTGGCGAAGTCCGTCAGGCGCACCGGGCGTCCGTCACGGATGCTGTCGATGAAGTCCGCCTCCACCCGCCAGTCACCGCGCTTGGCCGGCGCTATCTCCACCCGCTGCTCGGCGCCACCGCGCGGTTGCAGCCGAAGCTCACCCTTGCCCAGATCGAGCCGCAGTCCGGCCTTGGTGCCGTTCAGGCGCAGCTCGCTGCGCGGCGCGCTCGTCTCGACGCCACTGCAATGCAGCACGAGCCGGGCACCATCCGCGTAGCGGCCGAGCACGGTCACGCTTTCGGGAATGCCGACCGCTCGCAGCTTGCCGGCCTCGTCCCGGCGTTGCGGGGTGAAGACGGCCGCGTCGGCCACGACCGACTCGGGTTCCCGCTGCAGCCAGCGAAGCACCATTTCGTAATAGATGCCGAGGTAGAGCGTGTTCTTGCCGCTGAGTTCGGTGTCCTGCCGCCAGCTGAACGGCACGGCGGCATCCGCCAGTCCGCCATGCGTGCAGGTGGCGTGGACCTCCCGCACTTCGCCGAGCGTCCCGGCAGCCAGCAACTCTGCAACGGTCGCGTCGAACGGCAACGACATCGGCGCCGGCACGATCTGCGCGACCAGTTGCGGATGTTTCTCCGCCTCGGCGAGCATGGCCTGCGCTTCGGCCAGATCGCGCGCCATCCGGGCCTCGGTAAGCACATGCTTGCCGGCCCGCAACGTCGCGATGCCGAGCTCCGCGTGCAGATAAGGCCAGGTGCCGATGCAAATCGCGTCCACGTCCGGTGCACCGACCACCTCGCGCCAGTCGGTCGCCACCCGCCTGATGCCGAACTCCCGGGCGGCCTTCTCGCCGGACTCGCGGGAGCGGTTGCACACCGCCGCGATCTCGACCCCGGGAATGGCCTGGAACCCGGGGATATGCTTGGCGCGTGTGTTGCCGCCTGCGCCGATGACGCCGATACGGATGGGCTTGGTCATTTGCGCTTCAAGGGGCGCGTCTTCTTCTGCAAGTCAACCGAAGCGGCGATCACTTGCCGGTAAATCCGGCGCAATTGCGCGACGCTGTGCGGGCCGCGGTTGGCGGCGGCGATGTTGTGCATAATCTCCGCCGTGCGGCTCGGCGAGTAGGCGGCGATCTTGTTTTCGGCCTTCCAGCGGGCGATCTCGCTCACGGTGGCCAGCCGCTGATTCAGCAGCGCCACGAGGCGACGGTCGAGACCGTCGATCTTGTTGCGCCACTGCTGCAGCTTGCTCATTCGGCAGGCGGGGCCCCGGCCGTCTCCGTCTTGGTGGCGGCCTGCTCGAGCGACATCTGCGTCTCCTCGGTCTCGTCGAGACCCATATCGGAGTCCTCGGCGGCGCGCGGCTGGTTGGCCGACTGAAGCCAGGCGTCGAGCTGGCGCGGCGACAGCACGTCGGAGGCCGGCAGTTCGTCGAGCGACTTGATGCCGACAAACTCGAGGAAGGCGTCCGTCGTGCCGAACTGCGTCGGGCGGCCGGGCAGGTCGGCGCGGCCGACGACGTAAATCAGGTCGCGCTCCAGCAGCTTCGCGATGCCGGCCTCGGCCGACACGCCACGGATCTGCTCGATGTCGGCGCGGGTGACCGGCTGCCGGTAGGCGATGACAGCGAGCGTCTCGAGCGCGGATGCGCTCAACTTGACCGGCGGCGGCTCGTTGCGCAGCAGGCGCACCCAGCGGGCGAAGCGCGGATGCGTCACCAGGCGCCAGCCGGTGTGCCCTTCGATCAACAGCACCTCGCTGCCGGCGGCCTGGAGCTCGAGCGTGAGCGCATCCATCGCCTCACGGATTTGCGCGGTGGTGATGAGCGACGGCACGTCGAGGTAAAGCTCGTCGTTCGCCACCGGCTCGGGCAACGCCGCTTCAGCGGGCTCGGCGGCGGGCGGCGCCTCGGCCCCTTCCCCGCCCTCGGCGGCCCCAGCCGGTGTTTCGGATTCGCCGGTCAGAGGCAGGCCTTCCGCCTGCTCATGGAACCGGGCCACCGCTGTCTGGATATCCTTCACGGACAGGGGGCCGCTCGAGGCGAACAGCATCACTTTCAAAACACTCTTGAGGTCAAAGGCCATGCGTCTCCAGTGATGCGTTCCACCTCCACCCGCGCAATCCCGAAAAACACAGGGGATTTTTCGGGCTAGCGCCGCGCCCGGCACCGCGTTAGCAATGGCAGTCTTATGACCTGGGAGCGCTTCAAGACCCACACCTACCATCACCCGAAGCTCGGCTTCACGCTCGATTACAGCCGGCTTCCCTTCCCCGAGGATTTCCTCGGCAGCATGGAGCCGCGCCTGGCACAGGCCTTCGCGGCCATGGCCGAACTCGAGAAGGGCGCCATCGCCAATCCCGACGAGAACCGCATGGTCGGCCACTACTGGCTGCGGACGCCGGAGCTGGCGCCGACGAAGGAGCTCTCCGACGCCATCACCTCGACGCTGGCCGCCATCAAGGAATTCACCGCCAAGGTGCACCGGGGCGGGATCACCGCGCCGGGTGGCGGCAAGTTCAAGGACGTGCTCGTCATCGGCATCGGTGGCTCGGCGCTCGGGCCGCAATTCGTCAGCCACGCCCTCGGCCGCCCCGGCGGCCGGCGCGACCGGATGGGCATCCACTTCTTCGACAACACCGACCCGGATGGCATGGACTACGTGCTGGCCGGCTTGGGCAGCAAATTGAAGCAGACGCTCGTCATCGTCATTTCCAAATCGGGCGGCACCGTCGAGACCCGCAACGGCATGCTCGAGGCCGCCGCCGCGTTCAAGGCCGCCGGGCTCGATTACCCGAAGCATTTCGTCGCCGTGACCGGCGAAGGTTCGAAGCTCGACCAGGTCGCGCAAAAGGAAGGCTGGCTCGCGCGCTTCCCGATGTGGGATTGGGTCGGCGGCCGCACCTCGGAGCTGTGCGCCGTGGGCCTGTTGCCCGCCGCGCTGCAGGGCATCAAGATCGACAAGATGCTCGCAGGCGCCGCCGCGATGGACGCCGTCACACGCAAGGCCTCGCTCCGCGACAACCCCGCCGCGCTGCTGGCGCTCGCATGGTATTGGGCGACCGACGGCCGCGGTTCGCGGGACATGGTCGTGCTGCCCTACAAGGACCGCCTGCTGCTCTTCTCGCGCTACCTGCAGCAGCTCGTGATGGAGTCGCTCGGCAAGGAGTTCGACCTCAAGGGCCACGTCGTCAACCAGGGCATCGCCGTCTATGGCAACAAAGGTTCGACCGACCAGCACGCTTACGTCCAGCAGCTGCGCGAGGGCGTGAACAACTTCTTCGTCACGTTCCTAGAAGTGTTGGGCGACCGCAACGCCGACCAGAGCCTCGAAGTCGAGCCCGGCGTGACCAGCGGCGATTACCTGCAGGGCTTCCTGCTCGGCACGCGCGACGCGCTCACGGAAAAAAACCGCCATTCGGTGACCATCACCGTGTCCGAGGTTTCGCC
This sequence comes from Opitutia bacterium, assembly GCA_016187925.1. Classification (GTDB taxonomy): domain Bacteria; phylum Verrucomicrobiota; class Verrucomicrobiia; order Opitutales; family Opitutaceae; genus Didemnitutus. The sequence continues at coordinate 14,347 of JACPIS010000041.1, forward strand.
GCACGTCGTCGGCCAGCTCATCGCCCTCTACGAGCGCGCCGTCGGCCTCTACGCCTCCCTCGTCGGCATCAACGCCTACCACCAACCCGGCGTCGAGGCGGGCAAAAAGGCGGCCACCGGCGTCATCGCCCTCAAGCTCAAGGTCGCCGCCGCCCTCAAGGCCGCGCCCGGTGCGGCGTTCACCGCCGAGCAGCTCGCCGCCAAAATCGGCGCGCCCGACCGGACCGAGCACGTGCTCAAGATCCTCGAGCACCTGGCGGCCAACGCGTCCAATGGCGTCGCCAAGACCGCGCGCAAACCGTGGTTCGAGTCGACTTATACCGCCCGCGCCTGAGCGGACCTCAGCCCTGCCTTGGGGAACCATCGCCGCGGCCGGTGTTCTTATGACGAACCCGGCCGCCCAGCCCGCCCCCGGCATCGAAACGGCAGTTGCAGACCGGCGATTTCCTCGTATTAGCCAGATAAACATGCCCTCCCTCCGCAAAACCCTTTTCGCCCTCGCGCTCGCCACGGTGGCCCTGCTTGGCCTCTCCTCCTGCAGCAATCCTCCGCAGGATTCCTCGATCCCGTGGAGCCGTCCCGCCGACTGGGAAGGCCGCATCCCCGGCATGGGCAAATAAACCGTTCCCCGGCGCGACACCCCCGCGATCTATGTCGGCGCCCGCGGATAACCCCTCGCTCGTTCCCCAGCCCGGCCACCTCTATGTCGTGGCCACGCCCATCGGCAACCTCGCCGACCTGACCGACCGGGCCCGCGCCATCCTCGGCGCCGTGGATGTCATCGCCTGCGAAGACACCCGCACGACCGGCACCCTGCTTCACCGCCTCGGGCTGCACAAGGAGCTCGTCGCCTACCACGAGCACAACGAGACCGAGGCTGCCGAGCAACTCGCCGAACTCGTCTCGCTCGGCAAATCGCTCGCCGTCGTCAGCGATGCGGGCACGCCGGCGTTGAGCGATCCCGGTTTTCGCCTGGTACGCGCCTGCCGCCGCCGCGGCCTGCCGGTTGTCCCCGTGCCGGGTCCCAGCGCCATCACCGCGGTGCTCTCCGCCGCCGGCCTGCCGACCAATGGTTTTCTGTTTGTCGGCTTTCTACCCGCCAAATCCAGCGCGCGCGTCGCCTTCCTGCAGAAATATCACGACTTCGACTATACCGTCGCCCTCTACGAAAGCTGCCACCGCATCGACAAGTTCGCCGAGGAGATCGTCAACGTGCTCGGCCCCGACCGTGTCATCTGCATCGCCAAGGAAGTGACGAAGCTCCACGAGACCTTCCTCGTCGGCCTCGCCGCCGACGTGCAGGCCCGCCTCGCCAAGAGCAGCCTCAAAGGCGAGTTCGTCGTCCTCATCGCCCCGAAGGACTTCACGCCGTGAGTTCGCCTGCCGTCGCCATCCTCGATATCGGCAGCAACTCGATCAAGGTGCTCGTGGCGACGCGTGACGCGGCCGGACAGCTCACCACTTTGCATCAACGGAGCCTCGACGCCCGGATCAGCGCGGGCATCAGTGCGGCAACGCCCCGCCTCAGCGACGAAGGCATCGCTCGCGGCCTCGCCGCCATCAAGGAATTGCTCGCGAGCGTCGCGGTCTTCTCGCCCGTCCGCACGCTGCTCGTCGCCACCAGCGCCGTGCGCGACGCGGCCAACGGCGCGGAGTTTCGCGCGCTGGTGCAGCGCGAGACAGGCCACGCCATCCGCATCCTGACCGGCGAAGAGGAGGCCAACGGCATCGGCCGTGGCCTCACCTGCGATCCCGCGCTCGGCGCGCTGCGCAATTTCTACGTCTTCGATCTGGGCGGCGGCAGCCTGGAGTGCCTCGCCTTTCGCGAGCGGCGCGTCGTGCAGGCGGCCAGCCTGCAGCTCGGTTGCGTGCGCTTGACCGAAAAATTCGTACCCGACGCCACCGCCCCGTTTCCGACCGCTGCGCGCGAGGCGATCGCCGAGCACACCCGCGCCGTGCTCGCCGCGAGCGGATTCGCCTTTGCCCTGCCGGCGGCCGTCGGGGTCGGGACCGGCGGCACCGTCACAACCATCCGCGCGATCTACGGCGCGCGCGTCGGCCGGAAGGCCGAGGGCATGCCTGCGCTCGTCACGGTGGCGCAGCTCCGCGAGCTGCTCGATTTCCTCGCTCCGATGCCGCTCGAGGTGCGCCGGACGGTGCCCGGATTGCCGCCCGCGCGCGCCGATGTCTTCCCGGCCGCCCTGACCACCCTCCTCGCCGTCGCAGAAACTGCACGGCTGACGGCGCTGCATCACTCTTTCTACAACCTGCGCTACGGTCTCGCCGCAGAGTTGCTGAACGAGTGATTTGGATTTGCTTCCGTTGCTTACCCCATGAACCACGCCCAACGTCTCCTCGCGTTCGCCGGTGCGGCGGCGCTTTGCCTCGTCGCCCGCGCCGAGCCATCCACCGGCCCGCTGCTCGGTTTCACTCCCGACAACTCCGCCGCCCAGCTGAAGCTCGAAGCCACCTACGACGCCCAGCTGAATCCCGCCGACTTGCGCGGCTGGCTGGAGCAGATGGCCGCCGAACCCAACCACGTCGGCACGCCACACGACAAGGCCAACGCCGAGTTCACCCTCGCCAAGTTCAAGGAATGGGGTTGGGACGCGCGCCTCGAGGTGTTCCAAGTGCTCTACCCCACGCCGAAAAGCGTGACGCTGGAGCTGGTCGCACCCACGAGGTTCACCGCGAAGCTGCACGAGCCGGCCATCGCCGGCGACCGCACCTCCGCCAACACCAAGGACGCCCTCCCACCCTACAACGCCTATGGCGCGGATGGCGACGTGACCGCCGAGCTGGTTTACGTCAACCAAGGCATGCCCGACGACTACAAGGAACTCGAGCGCCACGGCATCAGCGTGAAGGGTCGCATCGTCATCGCCCGCTACGGCGGCGGCTGGCGCGGCCTCAAACCCAAGCTCGCCTACGAGCACGGCGCCGTGGGCTGCCTGATTTACTCCGACCCGAAGGACGATGGCTACGGCCTCGGCGACGTCTATCCCAAGGGCGGCCAGCGTCCCGCCGACGGTGTGCAGCGCGGCTCCGTGGCCGACATGCCGCTCTATCCCGGCGACCCGCTCACCCCCGGCATCGGCGCCACGGCGGACGCCAAGCGCCTCAAGATCGAGGATGCCAAGACCATCCTGAAAATCCCCGTTCTGCCCATTTCCTACGGCGACGCGCAACCTCTGCTGGCCGCGCTCGACGGCACAGTAGTGCCCCCGGGCTGGCGCGGCGCGTTGCCCCTCACCTATCACTTCGGGCCCGGTCCGGCCAAAGTTCGCCTCGCGATCAGCTCCGACTGGAGTCTCAAGCCCATCTACAACGTCATCGCGTTCCTGTCCGGCAGCGAGCACCCCGACGAGTGGGTGTTGCGCGGCAATCATCGCGACGGCTGGGTCTTCGGCGCCTGGGATCCGCTCTCCGGCCACATCGCCATGATGGCCGAGGCGAAGGCCATCGGCGCGCTCGCGAAGCAGGGCTGGAAACCCAAGCGCACGCTCGTCTACTGCAGCTGGGACGGCGAGGAGCCGGGCCTGCTCGGCTCGACCGAATGGGCCGAGGCCCATGCCGAAGAACTGCAGCGCAAGGCCGTGCTCTACATCAATTCCGACACCAACACCCGCGGCTTCCTCAATCCGTCCGGCAGCCACGCCTTTCAGGAACTCGTCAACCAAGTCGCCGGCAGCGTGCGCGACCCGCAGACCGGCGTGAGCGTGCTCGCGCGGCTCCGCGCCCGCCTCCAGGTCGACGCCGCCAAACCCGGCGCGAGCGAGGACGACAAGGAACTGGCGCAGCTCGCCGCCGCCGGTTCCGTGCCCATCGCGGCCCTCGGCTCCGGCTCGGACTTCACGCCGTTTCTCCAACACCTGACGCTAGCGACCCTGAACCTCGATTTCAGCGGCGAAGAGCAGCAGGACGGCGTCTACCACTCGATCTACGATTCCTTCGACCACTACGACCGCTTCGGCGATCCCGGCTATCATTACGGCGTGGCGCTCGCGCAGGTCATCGGTCGCGCCATGCTGCGCACGGCCGACGCCGACGTACTCCCGCTACAGTTCAAGGACACCGCCGCAACCATCGGCCGCTACACGACCGAAGTGCACAAGCTGCTCGATGCTCTCCGCAGCGCGACCGAGCAGAAGAACAAGCTCCTCGAGCAAAACGCCTACGTGCTCGCGGCCGATCCGACGCAGACCTATGTCCCTCCTGCCCGCGACAGCGCCGTGCCGTTCCTGAACTTCGCACCACTCGATAACGCCGTCACGCGGCTGACCCAAAGCGCCAGCTCCGTCGACGCCCTGCTCGCCAGCGCTCCGGTTGAGTTGGCGCACATGGAGTCTTCCCAACGCCTCGAGCTCGACAGCCTGCTGCAAGGCATGGAGGCGGCCTTCGGCCACGCCCCCGGCCTGCCCGGCCGCGAATGGTTCAAGCACACCATCTACGCTCCCGGCCTGCTGACCGGCTACGGGGTGAAGACGCTCCCCGGCGTACGCGAAGCGCTCGAAGACCGCCGCTGGGCCGAAGCCGAGCAATACATCGGCGTCACCGCCGGCGCCCTCAACACCTACAGCGACCGGCTCGACCGCATCGCCACGTTGCTCAGGCAAGCGCCGCCGAAGAAATGATCCCATGAGGGGCGCCGCTAAGGTGCCCCTTATTTTTTGCGCAATTCTGCCATCAGCTGCCGGAAATCTTCCGGCAGCGGGGCACGCAGGTCCATCGTCTTGCCATTCACCGGATGACTGAAGACGAGATGCTCGGCATGCAGCATCACGCGCGGCGGCTTGGGCGAATCGGGGGCCTGTTTCCAACCGTAGGTGGCGTCGCCGAGCAGCGGATGGCCGATGGATTTCAGGTGGACCCGGATCTGATGCGTGCGGCCGGTGTGAATCCGGCAGCGAACCAACGAGGCGCTCGTGCCAAATTTCTCCAACACCGCCCAGTCCGTGCGCGCCGGGCGGCCGCCCTCGCCCGTCGTCATGCGGTGCCGGTGCACGGGATGCCGGGCGATGCCGCGGTCGATCGTCCCGCTCTCGGCCTTCGGCACGCCGGAGACGAGCGCGACGTATTCCTTCTGCAACGCGCGCTCCGCGAACTGGTCGGCCAGCGCGCGGTGCGCGGTGTCGTTCTTCGCCACGACGATCAGGCCCGTCGTCTCCTTGTCGATGCGGTGCACGATGCCCGGACGTTCGACGCCGCCGATGCCGCTCAGTTCGCCGGCGCAATGCGCCAGCAGCGCGTGCACGAGCGTGTCTTCGCCCGTACCGACACCCGGGTGCACGACCATGCCGGACGGTTTGTTGAGCACGATGAGGTGCTTGTCCTCGAAAATCACATCGAGCGGGATGTCCACCGGCTTGAGCTCGGCCGGCTTGGCCTCCGGCAGCGAAAACTCGATCGTCTGACCGGCACGCACGTCGTCGGCCTGCGCGATCACCTTGCCGTCCACCTGCACGAGCCCGGCCTCGAGCGCGCGCTGAAAGGCGGCCCGGCTGTGCTCGGGAAACGCCGCCGCGAGCACCTTGTCGGCTCGTTCGCGGCGACTGCCCGGCGGAACGACGTAGGAGGTCATGAGTCGTTGCGAATGGCGTCGAGCTGGTCGAGCCAGGCCTGCTTCTGCTCCGGCACGAGATCGGCGACCTCGAAGCCATGACGGGCCAGTTGGATGAGCTCCCGCCGGGAGAACTCCCGCTGCTCGGCGAGCGCGACGTACTCGTCGTTCAGCGTGTTGCCAAAGGAAACGGGATCGTCGGTGCTGATCGTCACCTTCACGCCCGCGTCGAAAAGGTCGCGGATGGGATGCGCGCTCAGCGTGATGCCGGGCATGAGCTTGTGGTTACTAATCGGGCAGACATCGAGAGCGATGCCGCGCCGGACCAGCTCGGTCACGACGGTCGGGTCCTCCACGGCGCGAACACCGTGTTCGATGCGGTGCGGTTGGAGTTCGTCCAGGATGCGCCGCACGAAGTCCGCGCCCATGAACTCGCCGGCGTGCGCCTTGGTGTATTTGCCGGCGCGGCGCGCGGCGGCCCAGTAGTCGGCCGACCACGGCTCCAGCGGAAAACTCTCCGTGCCGTGCAGGTCGATGCCCGTGAGATCCGTCCACGTCAGCGCGTCCTCCAGCACGGGTTTCATCTTCGGGCCCGCGCCGTTGTGATGGATGCCGAGGAAAACACGGACCTCAAGGCCCGCGGGCACCGCCTCACGGATGGCCGCGAGCACTTCGCGACCGTCGAGGCCGAGAAACTCGATCACGCCGGAGGCGAAGCTGGTCTCGACGTACTTGACGTTCTGCGCGAGATGGCGCGCGAAGATCACCTTGCCCGCCTCGTGGTAGCGCTCGGGCGAGGTGAACCAAGAGAACGCCATGTCGAGCAGTTCCTGCTCGAAATGCCCGAAGTCGCGGAACTTGAAATCCCGCGCCCACGACGCCGGCGGCTGGGTGAACTCCGGCCGGACCTGGCGCAGCAGCTCGAGCGGCAGCGCGCCCTCGAAATGCAGGTGCGTCTCCGTCTTCGGGAGAGCTTGGACAAAGCGGAGGAACGAAGGATCGGTATGCATGTATTCTGCTAGGGCGAGTCGTCCCCGACGAGCCGCGGCTCATCCGGAGGATTCGCCCTACCCTTTCTTCAGCAATTCGGATGGATTGAGCTTCTGCAGCGCCTTCGGGACGAACAGACCGTCCTTGCGGATGAGTTTGTCGTCGAACCAGATTTCGCCGCCGCCGTATTCGGGGCGCTGGATGCTGACCATGTCCCAGTGGACGGACGACTTGTTGCCGTTGCCGGCGCGCTCGTAGGCCTGGCCCGGCGTGAAGTGGAATGAGCCGGCGATCTTCTCGTCGAACAGGATGTCGCGCATCGGCTCCTTGATGTGCGGGTTGAAGCCGAGGGCGAACTCGCCGACGTAGCGCGCGCCCGGGTCGGTATCGAGAATCTCGTTCAGGCGTTTCGTGTTGTTGCTCGTCGCCTCGACGATGCGGCCCTGGCGGAAAGTGAGCTTGATGTGATCGAACGCGGTGCCGAGGTAGACGGTCGGCGCGTTGTAGGTGATCGTGCCTTCGACGCTGTCCTTCACCGGGCAGGAGAACACCTCGCCGTCGGGGATGTTGTGGGCGCCGCCGCAGGCCTCGGCTCCGATGCCCTTGATCGAGAACCGCAGGTCGGTGCCCGGGCCCTTGAGGTGGACGCGGTCGGTCTTGTTCATGAGCGTCTCGAGCGCCTTCATGCCCGGGCCGTAGCGGTGGTAGTCGAAGGTGCAGACGCGGAAGAAAAAATCCTCGAACGCCTCGGTGCTCATGTTCGCCTGCTGGGCCATGGCGGGCGACGGCCAGCGAAGCACGACCCACTTGGTCTTGTTCACGCGGTGGTCGAGCACGGGCTTCATGATCTTGGCCACCAGCTGCACGCGGGCGGACGGCACGTCGGAGGTCTCGAAGATGTTGTCCGAGCCGCGCACGGCGATGTAGGCCTGCATCTTCTGCATGCGCTGCAGCTCCACCGCGGCGCTGGTCTCGTATTGGGCGGCCTCGGCGCCCTGCAGCAACTCGCGCGTGCTGCGCGCCCGCTGGATGTTCACATACGGCAGCGCCCCCTGCCGCCGGGCGGCGCGCACCAGCTCGATGACGAACGCATCGGGAATGTCGAACGCATCGATCAGCACGCGCTCGCCCTTCTTCAGGTGGGTGGAAAAACCGGTCAGAACTTCGGCCAGCTGGGCAAAACGGGGGTCACTCATGCCCAAACCTTCGCGACCCCTCCGGCGGCATTCAACCTCAAAGCGACCCGCCCCACCGTCGCGGACTCAGCCGGCCGCGGCGGGCGCGACCTCCGGTTCCTCGTTGGCCGGGCGGCCGCGCGGAAAACAGATCTTGCCCACGGCATCGCGGAAGTCGTCGGCGCCGCGCAGAATCTCGATCTCCAGCCGCAGGTAATAGAGCGGCAGCGGGCAGGCCGCGGCATCCGTGATGCGCACGGCGTCCTTCTCCGTCGTGACGATGAACTCCGCTCCGTCCCGCTGCGCGCCGGCGTAGACCTCGGTGAGATCCTCGGGGGTGAAGCGGTAGTGGTCGAGGAAGCGCTCGACGTGCACGAGCTGCGCCCCGCCCTCGCGCAGGAAACGCTCGAAACTCTCCGGCGTCGCGATGCCGCTGAACGCGCCGACGCGCCGGCCCTTCAGGTCCGCGAGCGGGCGGCGCTCGCCGTTGCCGACGCGCTGGAGGAACTGCGGCCGGTGCGCGCACTCGATGATCTCGGCGTGCGGGTTGTAGCGCTTGATGACCTCCTCCAGTTCCTCGTCGCGCCGGCCGTTGGACTTGGTGAGGAAGACGTAGGAGGCGCGCTTCAGGTGCTTCACCGGCTCGCGCAGGATGCCGCGCGGCAGCACGAAGCCGTTGCCGAACGGATTGGTCTTGTCGACGAGCAGCAGGTTGAGCCGGCCCTTGAGCGGCAGGTATTGGAAGCCGTCGTCGAGCACGAGCGTGTCGCAGCCGAAGCGCTTGATGGCGTATGCGCCGGCCTTCACGCGGTCCTTGTCGACCAGCACGACGACGCCCGGAAGATTCTTCGCCAGCATGAACGGCTCGTCGCCGGCCACCTCGGAATCGAGCAGCACGCGCTCGCCGTCGCTCACGACGCGCGGCGGCTCGGGCTCGGTGTGGGTGAACGCGTACCACCATTTCTTCCAGAGCGGCGGCGCCTTGCTCTTGTAGCCGCGGGAGAGGATGGCGACCTTGCGGCCGCGCTCGTGCAGGGCGCGGGCGAACTTTTCCACGACGGGCGTCTTGCCCGTGCCGCCGACGGTGAGATTGCCCACGACGACGACAAGGCAGCCGAGCGGATGGTCATGGAAGATGCGCTTGCGGTAGAGCCAGAGCCGGAGCTGCACAATGCCGTTGAAGAGGTAGGAACACAGCTGCAGGAAGCCGCCGAAGACCGTGGCGCCCACGCCCTCGCGCTTGCCGAGGATGACGTCGATGGCGAACAGCTCGAATTCGTTGATCTTTTGGCGAATCCAGCGGTTGGGCATGACAGTAATTGGCTTTGACGGCGCGAGGCGACGATTGGTGAATCCTTGCTAGATGCCGCCGTTGCAACATGCAATACCGGCTTCGCCGCCATGTCCTACAAGCTCTTCATTCCCGGTCCCGTCGCCGTCTCCGAAAAAACGCTCCGCGCCATGGCGCGCCCGATGATCGGGCACCGCAGCAGCGACTTCATCGCGCTGTACCGGGACATGCAGCCCGGCCTGCAGGCGCTGTTCGGCACGCGCGACCCGGTCTACCTCGCGACCAGCAGCGCCTGGGGCGTGATGGAAGGCTCGCTCCGCAATGTCGTGCGGAAAAAAGTCCTCTGCTGCATGAACGGCGCCTTCTCCGACAAGTGGCTCGATGTCGCCCGCCGCTGCGGACTCGAGGCCGCGCCGCTGCAGTTCGAGTGGGGCCAGCCGGTCGACCCCGCCGCGCTGCGCGCCGAGCTGGCCAAGGGCGGCTACGACGCCGTGACGATCATCCACAACGAGACCTCCTGCGGTTGCATGAGCGACCTGCCCGCGCTCGCCGCCGTGCTGCGCGAGTTTCCCGAGGTCATCGGCATCGTCGACACCGTCAGCTCGCTCAGCGCCGTGCCGATCGACAAGGACGCGCTCGGCCTCGACATCGTGCTGACCGGCTCGCAGAAGGCGCTCGCCCTGCCGCCCGGCCTGACGCTCGTGTCCGTCTCGCCCCGCGCGCTGGCCCGCGCCGCCACGGCGCCGGCCCGCGGCTATTATTTCGACCTCGTCGAGTTCCAGAAAAACCACGAGGGCGGCATGACGCCCAGCACGCCGGTCATCCCGCTCATCTACGCGCTGCAGTCGAAGCTTGAGGACATCGCCGCCGAGGGCCTGGCCGCGCGCTTCGCCCGGCAGGCGCGGCTGAACCGCACCGTGCGCGACTGGGGCTACGCCCGGGGCTTCCGCCTCTTCCCGCGCGAGGGCTACGGCTCCGTCACGCTCAACTGCTTCGCCAACACCCTCGGCGTCGACCTCGTGGCGGTGAACAAGGCGCTGAAGGAGAAACACGGCTTCGTGATCGACGGCGGCTACGGGAAGCTCAAGGGCACGACCTTCCGCATCTCCAACATGGGCGACGAGACTGACGCGACCATCGCCGACCTGCTCCGCGCGCTGGACGTCGTGCTGGCCGGTTTGGGAGCGAAATAACTACACGCGCGTGCGCGCACACGCGACTTCAGGGAAAAGTATTGCTTGAAATTACCGGCGGCGGGGCCTAACGGCTCGCCCGCACATGAAGTCCCTCATCATCGCCGAGAAGCCCTCCGTGGCGGCCGACATCGCCCGCGCCCTCGGCAAAGTTCCCAAGCACGGCGACCACTACGAGAACGACGAATACGTCATCTCGTCGGCGGTCGGCCACGTCGTGGAACTGCAGATGCCGGAGGATATCGACAAAAAGAAATACGGCTTCTGGCGGCTGGAGACGCTGCCGATCATCCCGGAAAAATTCGAACTGAAGCCCATCGCGGATTCCAAGGAGCGTTTCAACCAGCTCAAGAAGCTCATCGCCCGGAAGGACCTCAAGGAAGTTATCAACGCCTGCGACGCCGGCCGCGAGGGCGAGCTCATCTTCAAGAACCTCGCGCTGCTCGCCAAGAACAAGCATCCGGTGAAGCGCCTCTGGCTCTCGTCCATGACCAACGAGGGCATCCGCGAGGCGTTCAAGCACCTGCGCGACGACGCCGAGATGCAGGGCCTGGCCGACGCCGCCCGCTGCCGCAGCGAGAGCGACTGGCTGATCGGCATCAACGGCACCCGCGCGATCACCAAGCGCATGTTCGGCTCGCGCGCCGGCAACGTGGCCTCCGTCGGCCGCGTGCAGACCCCCACCCTCGCCATCGTCTACGCCCGCGAGCTGGAGATCCGGAATTTCAAGCCGCGCGGCTACTGGCGGGTCACCGCCAAGTTCGAAATCGCGAAAGGCACCTACGAGGGCACCTACCAGCGGGCCAACTTCAAGAAGGGCGATGACGAGCACGACCGCATCGACCGCATCTGGGACAAGGCGCTCGCCGAGGCCGTCGTGGCCGCCTGCGCCAGCCAGCCCGTCGCCTCCGTCTCGGAGGAGAAGAAGGCCAGCACGCAGATCTCGCCGCGCCTCTACGACCTGACGACCCTCCAGCGCGAGGCGAACGGCCGCTACGGCTTCTCCGCCAAGCGCACCCTGCAGCTCGCGCAGGCGCTCTACGAGAAGCACAAGATGATCACCTACCCGCGCACCGACTCGCGGGCGCTGCCCGAGGATTATCTGCCGCTCGTCCGCCAGACCTTGGGCAACCTCCACGGTTCGCTCGCGCCGCACGCCCAGAAGGCGCTCGACCAGGGCTGGGTGCAGTTCAACAAGCGCATCTTCAACAACGCGCAGGTCAGCGATCACTTCGCCATCATCCCGACCCAGCACGAGGCGAAGAACCTCGACGAGGCCGAGGCCAAGCTCTTCGACATGATCGCGCGCCGCTTCGTCGCCGCGTTCTTCCCCGCCGCGGAATTCGATGTGACGACGCGCCTCAGCGTGGTCGCCGGCCACAATTTCAAGACCGAGGGCAAGGTGCTCACCGCGCCCGGCTGGCTGGAGGTCTACGGCAAGAACACCGTCGACGAGGATTCGCCCGACTCCAAGGCGTTGCCCGCCCTCACCCCCGGCGACGGTGGCAAGGCCAAGACCGTCGCGCCCGAGCTGCACGAGGAGACCACCAAGCCGCCGCCCCGCTACACCGAGGCGACACTGCTCTCCGCCATGGAAACCGCCGGCAAGCTCGTCGACGACGAGGAGTTGGCCGAGGCCATGAAGGAGCGCGGGCTCGGCACGCCCGCCACCCGCGCCGACACGATCGACGGCCTCATTTACCAGAAATACATCGACCGCAACCAGCGCGAGCTGGTGCCGAGCGCCAAGGCCGAGCAGGTGATGCAATTCCTCACCGCCGTGAAGGCCGAGGATATCACCAGTCCCGCCATGACCGGCGGCTGGGAATACAAGCTCCGCCAGATGGAGCACGGCAAGTTCCCGCGCGACGAATTCATGGCCGAGATCGTCAAGGAGACGAAAGGCATCGTCGAGCGCGTGAAGGGCTTCGAGGAAGACGACTCCGTCGCCCGCGTGACCGACATTCCCTCGCCCACCGACGGCAAGCCGCTGCGCGAGACGTTGCGCGGCTACAAGTCGCAGGACGGCGAGTTCATGGTCTACAAGATCATCGGCGGCCGCCGCATGGAGGAGCCCGAGATCAAGGAGCTCGTCACCACCGGCAAGGTCGGCCCGCTCGACGGCTTCATCTCCGCGAAGACACGCAACCGTTTCTCCGCCCTGCTCAAGCTCGTGCTCGTCGAGGAGGAGAAGAAGGACGGCCCGGTCAAGAAGTGGAAGACCGAGTTCGATTTCGGGGACAAGGCCGACCTCGCCACGCTCACCCCGTTCTGGACCAGCCCCGAGACCGGCGCGCAACTCTGCGAGAATGGCAGCAGCTTCATCGTCCGCGAGCCCGACCCGGCCGCGCCCGGCAGCTGGAAGCAGACCTTCCGCATGGGCCGCATCATGTGCCAGAAACCCATCACGCATGAGATGGTCACCGACCTCGTGGCGAAGGGAAAGACCGAGCTCATCAAGGGTTTCATCTCCAAGAAAGGCCGGCCGTTCGACGCGTTTCTCAAGAAGGAGGGCGAGCGGTTCTCCTGGGAGTTTCCGCCGCGCGCGCCGAAGCTCGACAAGGACGGCAAGCCGATCGAGCGCAAAGCCCGCGCCAAGGTCGATCTTTCCAAGGCCAAGGCCATCGTCCCGAGCAAGGCCCACGACGGCGGCGAACTCGTCGAGGTCGGCGACGCCTACTATGTGCGCAAGCCGGCGCAGGACAACCGCCAGGTTTTCAAACTCTCGAAGAAGCTCTGCGAACGCGAAATCACCGTCGACGAGGTCAAGCAGCTGCTCGACGAGGGCAAGTCGGCGCTCATTCAGGGTTTCGTCTCAAAGCGCGGCAACAAGTTCGACGCCTACCTCGTGCTCTCGCAGAAGAAGGACAAGGCGGAGTTCGAATTCCCGCCGCGCTGAGACCCGTCTGGCGGAAACTTCGCGCGCTGGCGTGCCGGCGTCTCGGCATGGTTTGGCGGAAACTGCGCGTCCGGTGCGGCGGCTTTTGACACGGAACGCCCGGGAATAGGCTTGTGACTGCTTTTCGAGGGGCGCTAAATCTCGGTTTCTCACTTTCCCCCACCGACAATGATCGTCACCACCGCCCAACTGTTCAAACACGCCTATGGCAAATACGCCGTCGGCGCCTACAACATCAACAACGCCGAGCAGGCCATGGGCCTGTTCAAGGGCTGCATCAGCTCGAAAGCGCCTTTCATCATCCAGATTTCCAAGGGCGCCCGGAAATACACCGACAAGAAGATGCTCGAGGCCATCATCCGCTCGGCCGACGAGATCTTCCCCGAGGCCATCTTCGCCGTCCACCTCGACCACGGCGACGAGGAGACCTGCTACGACTGCATCAACTCCGGCTTCTACAGCTCCGTGATGATCGACGCGTCCCATGAGTCGTTCGCCGAGAACGTCGCCATCTCCAAGCGCGTCGTCGACGCCGCCCACAAGAAAGGCATCTCCGTCGAGGCCGAGCTCGGCAAGCTGGGCGGCGTCGAGGAGGACATCAAGGTCGAGGAAGGCCACGCGTGCCTCACCGACCCGGCCGAGGCCGCGGCCTTCGTCCAGCAGACCGGCTGCGACTCCCTCGCCTGCGCCATCGGCACCTCGCACGGCGCCTTCAAGTTCAAGGGCAAGCAGTCCCTCCACTTCGACGTCCTCCAGAAGATCAAGAATCTCCTGCCGAACTACCCGCTCGTCATGCACGGCAGCTCCTCCGTCCCCCAGGACGAGGTCGCCCGCATCAACGCCGCCGGCGGCACGATCGCCGGCTCGATGGGCGTCGACGTGAACGAATACCTGCCCGCCGCCAAGCTCGGCGTCACCAAGATCAATATCGACACCGATGGCCGCCTCGTCTGGACCCGCGTGCACCGCGAGTTCTTCCGCGACAAGCCCGCCGAGTTCGACTTCCGCCCGCCGGGTAAGATCTTCATCGAGGAATACGCGAAGTTCATCGCCTCGCGCAACGTGCTGCTCGGCTCGGCCAACCAGCTCGACGATCTGCGCAAGAGCCTCGGCAATAAGTAAGGCTCGCTGCCCGCGCCTCATTTCCAGCCAGCGGACGTTCGCGTCCGCTGGCTTTTTTCTGCCCGGGCAGAATTACCAACCGCTGATTTTTGGCGGATTGCCTTGGGTGCATTCCCGCGCCTAGTTTCCGCTGCGTTCCATGCGCCTGCCCCGCCCACTTGCCCGGTTGCTGCTCGGAGCCGTCCTCCTCGGCGGTCTTCCGCCGCTCCGTGCCTTCGACGACATCAAGCCGGGCACCCGGCTCGATCTGCTCACGGTTGGCTCGACCACTTATCGGCAGGTGCTGGTGCGCTCGGTGAACGCCCGCACCGTCGTTATCACCCACGCGGAGGGCATGACCTCCATTCGCCTGCGGGATCTGTCGCCGGAATGGCAGGCACGCTTCCACTACAACGCCGCGATCGAAGCAGCTCCCAAAGTCGCCGCCCAACCCGCCAGCTCCGCTCCGGCGGGCAAGCCACGCCCGCCAGCCGCGCCGAAGAAGGAAAGCAAATTCGACGTTCTGCTCCGCTCGTTCGGCCAGCCCGCCGCCGTGCAGACCGAGATCGATCTGCGGCCCAAATTCTTCGCGCTCGAGCTCAGCGTGAAAAACCAGGGACGCCGTCCCAGTTGCGCGATTTTCTCCATCGTCAGTGCACTGGAGTTCCAGAACGCCGAGCTGGCCGGCCACGCGGAGAAATTTTCGGAAGAATACCTCACCTGGGCGGTGCGCAAGACCGTGCAGCGCCTGCCGGCCCCGGGTGTCACGCCCGACGACTCCGTCGGCAAGGACGACGTCGACGAGGGCTTCGCGCTCTCCGAGGTCGTCGCCGCGTTGCGCGCCTACGGCATTCCGCTGCAGTCGAGCATGCCCAACACCTTTGGTCGGAAGATCGACGCCATCGAGGAGCCGCCCGCGCTCGTCGTCGAGGAAGCCCGCAATCACCAGCGGGTGTTTGTGCACCAACTGCCCGGACGCGACAACGCCACGCGGATCAACAATGTCGTCCAGGCGCTCAACTCGGGCGTGCCCGTGGCCGTCGGGATGGCATGGCCCAACTACCGCTCGCTGCGCACCGGCTATCTTAACGCCCAGAAACCCATGACCGGCTCCGGCCACGCCGTCACGCTCGTCGGATACCGCTCCGTCACCGGCCGGCTCGAGGACGCCGTGTTTATCTTTAAGAATTCCTGGGGCGTGGACTGGGGCCAGGGCGGCTACGGCACGGTGACCTACAGCTATCTCAACAACTACCTGAACGACGCCGTGCTGCTCGAGGTGCAGAGCGGCTGACACGATCACCCTGATGCTGCCCGCTTTCCCCGCCCAACTGCGCGCCTTTGCCGGGGTGATCGTCCGGGTCGGGTTGAATCTCCAGCGCGGCCAGCGCCTGCTGATCGCTGAGCCATACGAATTGCAGGGCGTCGCGCGTAGCGCCGAGGTGATCGTCGACGCCGTGCGGGCCGCCGCGACCGAAGCCGGCTGCCCGGCCGTCGAGGTCATCTGGGGCGACGGCGGCCGGCTGCGGCAATACGCAGAGAAGAATGACTGGCGCGGCTTCACCTCCCTTGTCGCCGGCAATGCGCGGCAAATGCAGCAACACCTCGCCCGTGGCGGCGCATTTCTTTTCCTGGTCGGCAGCCAGCCCCGCCTGCTCGATGGCATCGAGGCGGCGCGCGTGAACGAACTCCAGCACCTCGTTTGGCAGCATTTCGGCCCCGTCGTGCAACGCCTGATGCGCGGCGAGAGCCAGTGGACCATCGCGCCCGCTCCCTCGCCCGACTGGGCACAGGCGGTGTTCGCCGAGCAACCTTCGGAACGGCGGCTTGATGCACTTTGGCAGACGCTCTTCAGCGCCTGCCGTTGCGACCAGCCTGACCCGGTGGAGGCCTGGCACCGTCATCTGGGCGCACTCGCGAGTGACGCCGACCGACGCAACGCCCAGCGTGCCGCCACACTCCGCTACACTGGTCCGGGTACCGATCTGACCGTCCGATTGCCGAAGCGCCATGTCTGGTGCACCGCCGCGCACCGCACCAAGGCGGGTGTGCCGTTCGTGCAGAACCTGCCCACCGAGGAGATTTTCACTGCGCCCGACAAGGACTCGGCGGAAGGCTTGGTGCGCGTGGCGCAACCCGTCAGCTGCGGCGGCGCGCTTATCGACGACATTGAACTCGAGTTTCGCCGCGGCCGCGTCGTCCAGGCAGCCGCGAAATCCGGCGCAGATTTGCTGCAGCGTCTGCTGGAAACGGACGACGGCGCAGCCCGACTGGGTGAAGTGGCGCTGCTGCCCCGCTCTGGCGCAACCCGCGCGGCTTGGCAGCGATCGGGCCGCAGCTTCCGGCATCCCCTGCTCGACGAGAACTCCGCACCGCACATCGCGTTGGGCGAGTCCTACGGTTTCTGCCTCGATTCTTTCTTCACCGGCGCGCGCAACCGCAGTCTGATTCACGTCGATCTGCCGCTCGACGCGCTGGTCAGCACGGAACCTGCGTGAGCCAGACCCTGTCCCCTCGCCGTGCCCGACGCACCCCAAACCGTTCCTGAGCTCGACCCCGCCTTGTGGCGGCGGGCACAGGCGGGTGACGAGGCGGCTTTTGGTCTCCTGATGCGCACGCATTACGAGCGGATTTTCCGGCTGGTGTACGCCATCGTCCGCCACGAGCACGACGCGCGCGACATCTGCCAGGAAGTCTGGCTGACCGTCTGGCGCGAGCTGCCGCGCTATCGCGGTGAGGCGAAGTTCACGACCTGGCTGCATCCCATCGCCACGCGCAAGGCGCTCGATCATCTGCGCAAGCGCCGGCGCTGGTTCGACCGCTTTCTGCCCTTTGCCACCGGACCAGACGACCACGACGGTGTGCCCGAGCCGGCGGCAGAGACCGATGCGCGCGACGATGCCGGAAAGGCGGAGCGCGCCGAACTGCTCAAGCGCGCACTGGACGCGCTGCCGCCGAAGCAGCGCGCCGTGCTTGCGTTGCGGGAGGTGGAGGGACTTTCTTACGAGGAGATCGCCCAAGCCACCTCGTTGCCGACCGGAACAGTCATGTCCCGCCTTTATCACGCCCGCCGCCTGCTGGCCCAAAAACTCAAGGAGACCAAACCATGAAGACCATCCGTCTGATCCTGTTCCTGACTTCGCTCTGCGGATTCCTTTCCGTCGCCCGCGCCGCCGACCGCGCGAACATCCAGGGCATCCTGATCTCCGCCTCCAACGAGCGCGGCGCGACCGACGGCCGGCTCGCGGCCTACGAGCCCACGCTGCGCCGCATCCTGCGTTTCGAGAGCTTCCAGTTTCTCGGCGAGGACTCGGTCTCGCTCGCGGCAGCCGAGCGCGGGCAACTGGCGCTCGGAAACGGCCACCAGCTCGAACTCGAGACCGAGCGCGCCGACGGCAAGGGCATTCACGTGCGGGTGCGCTGGGTGGCTGGCGGCCGCACGCTGATGAACACCGGTCTCGTGCTCCGTCCCGGCGTGCCCGCGGTGCTGGGCGGCCCCTCCACGGGCCATAAGGGCGAGGTTTATGCGGTCATCCTCGTCGGCCGGTGACGCCCTCCACCGCGCTCCAAGGCAACGATTTGGGCGGGCATCGTTTCGCCGCAGATTTTTTTGAATAAACGAACGGCGAGGTTCGTCCCAAGGCATGAAACCAACCTTTGAGAACCCATGAATACCAAACTCACCGCTTTAGTGCTCACGGCCGCCACCGCCCTTTCGCTCACCCCGAAGTCTGCCTTCGCCAGCGACAAGGAGTGGGCTGCTGTCGGCGGCTTCCTCGGCGGACTCATTGTCGGCACGGCCATCAACGACAGCCACCACGACTCCTACCCGCGCCGCACCACCACGGTCATCGTCAATGGCCGCGGCGACCGGTGCGATGACCGGCCCGAGGGTTACTGGAAGAACGTGACCGTGCGCGTCTGGGTGTCCGGCTGCTGGATTGAAGAGCGCGGCCGCCATGGGAACTGCTACCGCCGCTACGTCGAAGGCCACTACGAATTCCGCACCGACCGCGTCTGGGTATCCTTCAACCGGCACAACCATCTCGATTACGACCAGTACGGCGACTATGATCGCGAAGTCGGCTACGGTTACGGCCATCGCCGCTGACAAAAAGTGAGAACGATCCGCCAAGGTGGGAGCGGCTTTACGCCGCGACAAGAGACACTCGCCCGCCAATCAGTCGGGGCCTAAAACCCCTCCTCCTTTCGAACCGTCCCATCCATGAACTGCCGCGAAACCGAAGCTCTGCTCCTTGCCGAACGCGACGGCGTGCTGACCACCACGCAGCACGCCGAGCTCGCGCGGCATGTCGCGGCTTGTCCGGCTTGCCGGCAACTGCGCGCGGATTTGGCGGAAGCGGCTGCGGCCCTGCGCGCGGATGTCTCCGGCGTACGCGTACCCGACGCCGGACAGGAATGGCGGGTGCTGCAGGGCAAGCTGCCCGCAACGGCCGGATCGTCCGCCAAGCGGCGCCGGCTCGCGCCGGTCATCTGGTTCGGCGCGCCTCTCGCCGCCGCGGCAGCCCTCGCCTTCGCCTACTTCGGTCTGCGCACGGAGCCGAGGCACGCTGAATTCGTTGCGCCGCTCGCCGACACTGCCCGGGCCGACTTCGTGGAAGTCGCCGACGCCAAAGCCTCCACGATGGTCTACGTCGACAAGGATAGCGGCTGGCTCGTGGTCTGGGCGGTGGACGGGCCTTCGTAACGGCTAACTCTGTAATACGCCAGTCAACCATTCCTCAAATCGCTTATCCAAATCGAGGTAGACAGATGACTCGCTGTATCGTTTTTCCTCAAGCCGCTTCTTGAGGTGGCTGACAATGTCCGAGCCGAAAACGAATTCAACCAACTCCACGTTGTCTCGAGCATCCAGCTCTTCGTGAAGTGTTCGCCTGACATCGAGGTTGTAGACGAAAAAGCCCCTTTGCTGTGCAAGCCGGGCAGTCTTCATGGCTGGTCGATCCCAGCCGAAGTGTTGAGCCGGAGCACTGCGACTCTTCCAGTTTTGATCAGTATCCAAGTTGATTTTTTCGTGCGCGAATCCCCCATATCCGATGATTCGACCCAACAATTGGTTCATATCCACGCCATTCGCGTTCCGATGGGGGTCGCCGTTACAGTCCCTTGGTAATTTATTTCCACCCGAATCTTTCTCATTTTCGTTTGTGCATTTCAGGCGATAGACCGCCGGTGACGCACCTGTCTCGGCATCATGAACCGCAAAAAATATGGCCGTCCAAAAATCCGCGGTGAAGTCTACGAGCCTTGTTGGGCAACCGTGATGTTGCATCAACGATAGATACCAGAACGTATCAGTCTTCGGGTTTGGCGGATTAAACCAGCGATATTGCTTTTCGAAATCCGCCAGCGCTTTCTCTTCCGCAAGGAGACGATCAAGCAGTGCTCTTTCTACATCAGCAATCTGACTTTCCCATTGGTCGCCCCGGGCAAGCCCAGCGTGTTCACGCGCACGGATAGTGAACTTCGTATCCCTGACATAGCGGACGAGCGACGGCACCAGTTGATAGCACGATTTTTTAACCCCTCGGAACAGATAGAAATCCCACCCTTTCTCGGGCTCGGCCGTCTTGAGCTCCAATAGGGAGCTCTGTCGTTCGAATTCGCAAAACTCCTTCCGCGTCGTGATCTGGCTGACCTTGATAGCCATTGGGGAAAGCGATCCTTACGGCAGCCAGGGATATTTCCGGACGTTAGGCTTCCGCTTCTCGCGCTGCGCCGTCATGAACTCCTTCGCCTCCTCGGTCATGTAGTAGAGCATGGTGGCGTTGCCGGCGAGTTCCTGGATGCCGGCCTGGCCGTCGAGCTCGGCGTTGAAAGCGGCCTTGAGGCAGCGGATGGCGAGCGGGCTGCGCTGGAGAATGTCCTTCGCCCACGCGACGCCCTCGGCCTCGAGCCGGGCGACGGAGACGACCTGATTGACGAGGCCCATCGCGAGCGCTTCCTGGGCGTTGTATTGGCGGCAGAGGAACCAGATTTCGCGCGCCTTTTTCTGCCCGACCAGGCGGGCGAGGTAGCTGGAGCCGAAGCCACCGTCGAAGCTACCCATCTTGGGGCCGACCTGGCCGAAGATGCCGTTGTCGGCCGCGATGGTGAGATCACACATCACGTGGAGCACATGTCCGCCGCCGATGGCGTAGCCGGCGACGAGCGCGATGACGACCTTGGGCATCGAGCGGATGAGTTTCTGCACCTCGAGAATGTTGAGGCGCGGCACGCCCTGGGCGTCGATGTAGCCGCCGTGGCCGCGCACGCTCTGGTCGCCGCCGGCGCAAAAGGCATACTTGCCGTCCTTGGCCGGACCGGCGCCGGTCAGCAGTACCACGCCGATGGACTGGTCTTCCCGCGCGTCCAACAGTGCCTCATGCAGCTCGACCACCGTCTGCGGACGGAAGGCGTTGCGCTTCTCCGGCCGGTTCAACGTGATCTTCGCGATGCCGTCGGCCTTCTGGTAGAGGATGTCCTCGTAGGTTTTAGCGGTTTTCCAAGCGGGAAGCATGCGGGACAGTCGCGTGAAAAGACCTGAGCCGCAACCGTTTTTGCGACCCGCCGCGAAGTTTCACGCAAGGGTCAAGCGGTTTCTATCCGACTGCGCAAAACTGCTTGGATGCCCGGACAGCTTCCCCAACATAGCACCTTTTCATGCAAGCCAACGCGATAGGTGGGAAAACAGCCGCAGCCAGCGCCGGTCTCACCCTGGGCGCGCTGGGCGTCGTGTTTGGCGACATCGGCACCAGCCCGCTCTACGCCCTGCGCGAGTGCCTCAATTACCTGCCCCCCGTGGAACGGGCCACCGGTGTGCTGGGTGCGCTCTCGTTGGTGTTTTGGGCCATGGTGCTCGTGGTGATCGGCAAATACCTGATCTTCGTCACGCGGGCGGATAACCGCGGCGAGGGCGGCATTTTCGCCCTGTTGGCCCTGAGCCACGGAGATCGCACCCGGGGAAAAATCGGAACCCTGACGCTGCTCATCCTTTTCGGCGCGGCCCTGCTCTATGGCGACGGCATCATCACTCCCGCCATCTCTGTGCTCGGCGCCGTGGAGGGTTTGAACACCTTCAAACCCGACTTTGCCCGCCACGTCCCGCTGCTCTCCGCCCTCATTCTGGCGGGTCTGTTCGCCTTCCAATCCAAGGGCACCAAGGCCATCGGCGGCATCTTTGGCCCGGCAATGTTGCTGTGGTTCGTGACCATCGGCGGACTCGGCATCTGGCACATCGTGGACACACCCGCGATATTCGCGGCCTTGAATCCCCTGCTCGGACTCGGGCTGTTGATCGACCATCCCGCCCAGGCGGCGGGTCTGCTCGGCTCGGTGGTGCTGGCTATCACCGGCGCGGAGGCGCTTTACGCCGACATGGGGCATTTTGGGCGCCGGCACATCGCGCGGGCATGGTATTTCTGCGCATTTCCGGCGCTCGTCCTGAATTACTTCGGCCAGGGCGCGCGCGCACTCGCCCATCCCACCGACACGACGCACACCTTTTTCGCCCTCGTGCCCGAGGGCGCCCCGCGTCTCGCGCTCACGCTGTTGTCCATCGTCGCGGCCGTCATCGCCAGCCAAGCCATGATCACCGGCACCTACTCGCTGACACGCCAAGCCATCCAGCTCGGCTACTTTCCCCGGCTGAAGATCAACTATACCAATCCCGATCTCTCCGGCCAGATATACCTTCCCCTCGTCAACGGCCTGCTGGCCTTCGGCTCGATTTACGTGGTGCTGACCTTCGGCTCCAGCGAGCGGTTGGCCGCGGCCTACGGCATCGCGGTGACCGGCACGATGGTGGTCACCACCTTCGCCTTTTTTGCCGTGCTGCGCCAGCGCTGGCAATGGGGGCTCGGCTCGGCCCTGTTGCTCTGCGGACTGTTCCTGCTGGTGGATGTGCCCTTGTTCGCCTCGAATCTCCACAAATTCGCCGACGGTGGCTGGTTTCCCATCTTCATCGCGATCGGCATCCTCGCCATCATGCATACCTGGAAGGTCGGCAAAACCGAGATTTTCCGCCGCGTCTACGCGAACGAGATCACCGAGGCCGAACTGAGCGACATCGCCTGCAGCGGACGCATCATCCGCGTGCGCGGCACCGGTGTGTTCATGGCGGGCAACCCGAGCGGCACCCCGCTTGTCCTGCTCCACCACGTCAAGGCCAACAAGGTCCTGCACGAAACCGTGATCCTGCTCAGCATCGTGACCGAGGAGGTGCCTTATGTCACCGCCGACGAGCGGCTCGAAGTCCGCGAAATCGGTCACGGCGTCTGGCGCACCATTGCACGCTACGGGTACATGGAGTCCCCCGACGTTTCCGTGCTGATCGAGCAGATCCGCGCCGCCGGCGTGCCGCTCAAGCCGAACGAGGCCACCTACTACTTCAACCGCGAGATGATCATCACCGGCGGCGATTCCAAGATGATGAACTGGGAAAAGCGTTTCTACGCGCTGCTCAGTCGCAACGCCCGGCCGGTCCGCGACTACTATCGCCTGCCGCCGATGCAGATCATCGAGGTCGGCCTGCCCATCCAGCTCTGAACCGGCCCTAGCCGCCGACCCGCTGCGCCACGCGCGCGAACAGCACCGGGCGGAACGCCGCGTCCCGCGTCCGGTCCGTGCGCACCTCGAGCACACGCACGCCGCGCGCCGGCAGCCTCTTCAGCAACCGGCCCAACTGCGTCCAACTCTTCACCCGCGTGTGCGCCACGCCGTAGGCCGAACACAACCGGCCAAAGTCCACGTCCTGCGGCGTGGCAAAGAACCGCTCAAACGTCTCCGGAAACCGCGCCACGGGCAGGTGCCCGAAAATCCCGCCACCGTGGTTGTTGATCAGCACAATCGTCAGGCTGCCGCGCAGCGCTCCCGTTGGCAGAAACCCATTCGTGTCATGCAGCAACGCCAGGTCGCCCGTCAACAGGACCGCCGGACATCCGCCGTGCGCCATGCCGAGCGCAGTCGAGAGCGTGCCGTCGATGCCGTTGGCCCCGCGGTTGAAATACATCTCGTGCCGCCGGTCGTTCGCCGGCCAGAAATATTCGAGATCGCGCACCGGCATGCTGCTCGCCGCGAACACCGGCGTACCGGCGGGCAGCAGCGACGGCAACAGCCGCGCCGCCTGTCCCTCGAAGAGACCACGCTGCCGGCGTAGCTCACGATCGAGCCCGGCGTTCGTGCGCGCGTCGAGTGTTGTCCAAGTGCTGACCCAGGCACTGGTGCGGACGGGCGCCTGGCCAAGATCGCGGGCAAACTCCTCCACAGACGTGCGCAGGTGCTGCGTGCGACCGTGCAGCGCATCGTGATTCCGCGCGTCCGGGGCGATCAGGAAGGTCGGCGCGTCGCACCGGATCAGCCACTCGCGCAGCACCTTGCTGGTCGGCCAGCCGCCCAGACACAGCACCACGTCCGGTGCGAGGCTGTCGGCCAGCGGCTTCGCGCGCAGGAACGTGTCGTAGGTGGTGATGAACTCCGGCCGCCCGGCCGCGTGATTGCGCAGCGGCGTCAACGCATCGGCGAGCACCGGCCAGCGCAGCGCCCGCGCGATGCCGGCCACGCACCCGGCGTAGGCCGCGGAATCGGCGGGCTGCGCCGGCCCGGAGACGATGAGGCCGCGCACGCCTTGCAGATCGAGTCCGGCCGCGAACGTCTGCCGGGAGCCGGCAAATTTGCGCTCGGCGATGCCCGGCAGCAGCGCGAAGAATTCCTGCTCGTCGAATTTCCCGCGCAATTTCTCCGTCACGCCGTCCGGGATGGGCGGCAGCGGATCGCGGAACGGCGCGTTGAGGTGCACCGGGCCGGCCGCCGGCCACAGGGCGCGCTCCCACGCCTGAGCGACGGTCTGCCGCAGGTAACGCAGCATCGGCACTGTCGCCGCGGGCACCGCGAACTCATGGTAATGGTTCACGTGGCTGCCAAAAAGTTTCTGCTGGTCGATGGTCTGGCCGGAGGCGCACTCGCGCATCTCCGGCGGCCGGTCGGCCGTGATGACGAGCAGCGGCACTCCGCTCTCCTGCGCCTCGATGACGGTCGGGAAGTAATTCGCGCCCGCGGTGCCGCTCGTGCACAGCAACACGACCGGCCGGTGCGTGCGCTTGGCCAGGCCGAGGGCGAAGAACGCCGCCGAGCGCTCGTCAAGCACAGGAATCGACTCGATCTCCGCATGGCGCGCGAACGCCATCGTCAGTGGCGTCGACCGCGAGCCGGGTGAAATGACCGCGTGACGCAGGCCAAGCCGCGCCAAGGTTTCCACCAGCACGCCGCCCCACAGGCTGTTCACGTTGCGGTAGTCGAGTATGGGTGAGGTCGGCATGAAGTGCTTGAGCGTGTCATTCTGAGCGCAGCGAAGAATCCAACAGCACAACCGCGGCACGCGCCACTCTGGATTCTTCGCTGCGCTCAGAATGACAGGCACTGGCAAGGAAGCGATTGGGGCTCATGTTTCGGTGAGGGCTTCGACGAGAGCTTTGAACTTCAGCTCTGTCTCGGCAAATTCGTTCTCCGGGTCGGATCCGGCCACGATGCCCGCGCCAGCATAGGCTGTCGCGGTGCGTCCGTCGATCAACGCCGAGCGCAGGCCGACGCAGAACTCGCCCCCACCGCGGTGATCCACCCAACCGATCGGACCGGCGTAGAGTCCGCGCGAGAAACCCTCCAATCTCCGGATCGCCGCCACTGCCGGCTCGCGCGGCGTGCCGCCGACCGCGGGCGTGGGGTGCAGGCGCTCGAGCACGTCGAGGATGTGCACGCCCTCCGGCAGCGTCGCGCTCACGGGCGTATGGAGATGCTGGACATTGGCCAGGGCGAGCAGGCGCGGCTGGCTCGCGTACTCGAGTTTGAGGCCGAGATCGGCCACGCGGCGCGCCAGCGAATCGAGCACCAAACGATGCTCGCGCTGGTCCTTGTCGCTCTGTTGCAGAGCGCGGGCAAAGGCCGCATCCTCGCTCGCGGTGCGACCCCGTGGCGCGGAACCGGCCAGCGCCTCGGTGTGCATGCGGCCGCCGGCCACACGCACGAGCCGCTCCGGGCTGGCGCCGATGAAGCTCTGGCCGCGGCCGTTGGCGACGGAGAACGCGTAGCAACTCGGATAACGCTGGCGCAGATGGTTGAGCACGCCGAGCGGATGGAACTCCTCGGCGGTCGTCAGGCGTTGCGCACGGGCGAGCACGATTTTCTCGTAGTCGCCGCGGGCGATTTCAGTCAGGGCCTGCGTTACCGCGCGCTGGTAGCCGCCCGAACCGCCGAGTTCCTCGATGCGTTTGGGCGCGGACGGGCGGTCGCGTCGCTGCGCGGCAGTGTAGTCGAAGGAACGGAACTTGGCGTGCGCCTTCCAGACCTTGGCCGTGATGAGATCGACCGGCGCATCCGCCGTGATGGGGAGGTTCGCCACGGCGACGGAACCGTCGCCCATGCGCGAGACCTGCCAGCGCGGCACGAACAGCCGCAGTGCCGGGAAAGCCGCGTCCGGCGCGGCGTCGTCGGCGAATCCGGCGGCGAGGAAGAAGTGCGGCCCGGCGAAATTCTCCGTCACGGGCCCGACCGCGATCGTGTGGGCGAGGGTCTGGGCGATGAACGCCTTGGCCTCGGCGAAGCGGCGCGGGCCGGCGGACTGGAACTGCAACACCGCTTCGGCTCCGGCGACGGCGAAGCCTTGTGTCGGCCGCTCGATGTAGAAGTGCAGCTCACCCGGCTCGAAAATCGACTCCAGCACGGCGAGCGGATCGAGGCTGTCGACCGCCACGCTGATGCTGACCAACTGCGGCCGGCCCGCGGCCCGGGCGGCGTCCGCGCATTGCGCGAGGAAGGCGCGCAGCGCTTCGGGCGTCGGGGTGTCGGTCGGGCTGATCGGGAGGTGAAGCATCGAGATTCAGATAACGCCCGTGGATCCTTCGCTGTGCTCAGGATGACACGCTTTCACCGAAAGTTCTTTAGCGGGCATTCTGAGCGAAGTGAAAAATCCATGGTTGCTCGCGGCGGACCGGGCCGGTCCGCCCTACCCTTTTTTTTCCGTGGCCGGCTTGGGGAAGAGGATCTCGACCGGCTGGAGCTTGGCGCCGGCGAGGCGGATGCCCCACTCCAGTTCGCCGTCCCAACGCGCGAGTGGCGCTTGGGCGAGCCCGCCGCGCACCTTGTCGGCGACCGTCGGCATGACCGGCCAGAGCAGCGTGACCGCGAGGCGCAGCGCCTCGGCCATCGTGGCGAGCGACGTGTGGAGCAACGCCTGTCCTGCTGGACTGGTGTCCTTGGCGAGTTTCCACGGCGCACGTTTCTCGATGTAGGCGTTGGTCGCCGTGACGAAGGCCATGGTGCGTTCGAGCCCGAGGTGAAATTGCAGACCGGCGTTGAGGCGGAAGACCTCGTCGCGCGTCTGCGTCCAAAGCTGTTGCAGCTCGCGCTCGGCGTCCTCGGCGGGACCGGCCGCGGGCACAACGCCGCCGGCGAAGCGCGTCGTCATGTTGATGGTGCGGTTGACAAGGTTGCCGAGGTTGTTGGCGAGCTCGCTGTTGTAGCGCACGAGGAACTGCTCCATCGAGAAGTCGCTGTCGGCGCCGACCGTCATCTCACGGATGAGAAAGTAGCGCAACGAGTCGACTTTCCAATCCTGGCAGAAGGCGACCGGGTCGATGAAGTTGCCGGTGCTCTTGGACATCTTGTCGCCGTTGATCGACCACCAGCCGTGGACGAGCAGCGTCTTCGGCGGCGGCAGGCCGCAGGCGTGGAGCATGATCGGCCAGTAGATGCCGTGCGCGGGGATGAGGATGTCCTTGCCGATGATGTTGTAGTCGGCGGGCCAACGGCCCTTCTCGATGACGGCCGAGTAGTAGTTGAGCAGCGCGTCGAACCAGACGTAGGTCACGTAGTTCTCGTCGAACGGCAGCGGTATGCCCCACTCAAGGCGCTCCTTCGGGCGCGAGATGCAGAGGTCGTTGAGCGGCTCGCTGAGGAACTCGAGCAGCGACTTGCGGCGGTGCGCCGGGAAAACGAAGTCCTCGTGTGCCGTCACGTAGTCGATCAGCCACTGCTGGTAGCTGCGCAGCTTGAAGAAATAGTTGGCCTCGGTGATTTCGGTGACTTCGCCGAAAATCTCCGGCCAGCGGCCGTCGGGCAGACGGTCCTTCTCCTGGAGGAACTGCTCCTGGCGGGTCGAGTAGAAGCCTTGGTATTCGGCGCGGTAGATTTCGCCCTTGCCGAAGAGCTGCTGGAGGATGTCGCGCACGACCTGTTTGTGGCGCGGCTCGGTGGTGCGGATGAAGTCGTTGTTGGAGAGGTTGAGGAGCTTCGTCAGCGCCACGAACTCGGCCGCGACGTCGTCGACGAACTGCTGGGTCGGCACGCCCTTGGCGCGGGCGCTCTGCTGGATCTTCTGGCCGTGCTCATCGGTGCCCGTGAGAAAATAGACATCATCCCCCATCATCCGGCGGCTGCGTGCAATAACGTCCGCCAGCACCTTCTCGTAAGCATGTCCGAGGTGCGGCGAGCCGTTGACGTAGTCGATGGCCGTCGTGAGATAGAATGACTTCATAAAAGAGCGAAAAACGTAGTGTTCCCCCGGCGTTTGTCGAAGATTTTGACGCGGACCCCGAAAGCCGCTTAGCTCGCCAAGTCCAATCTCCATGAGTCCCCTCTCCCGCGCTCTCAGTCTCGCCCTGCTTTTGCTGGCGGTTTTCCTCTGTGTGGCGCTGGGCCTGCAATGGTGGCTGCAGCGTGAGACTGACCGCCTGCAAAGCGACTCCCTGACCGCCAAGCGCGCTCAGCTGGCGGAGGCGGTCGCCATGATGGCCCGGCCCCCCGAAAAGTGGGATGAGGATTTCAAACGGCAGCTCGGAATACTGCTCGGCGGCCGGATCACTCTCACCGGCGTACCTACGGTGACCATCCCCGGTCAACTGGCCGTCGAAGCCACGCTGCCGGGCCATGCCGGGGTTTTGGTTCGGCTGGAGTTCACTCCCCCGGCGGCAGGCCGCATCCTGGCGCTGCATCGCCGCGTCGTGGCCGCCACGGTGCTGCTGGCCCTGTTGCTCGTCATGGTACCGCTGCTGCTGGTCCTGCCGCGCCGCGGAACCAGCGAGGGCGGCACCAACGTCCCCTGGCAAAAGGCGCGCAGCGAGATGTCCGAGCTGACCCATTTTGCGCGTGTCTCGACCGAGCGCGGCGAGGAGTTGCAGCGCGAGTCCGGCGCGCGGCAACGGGCCGAGCAGGACCTGCAGGTCAGCCGCACGATGCTGAACCAATCGCAGGAAGAGCGCGCGCAGCTCGGCCGCGAATTGCACGACAACATCTGCCAGACGCTCTACGCCGTGAGCCTCACGCTCGACAGCGTCCGCAAACGGATGAACGCCGAACCGGAATTGGCCCAGCGGCTCGAACTTTGCCAGACGGAGATGCGGCGTCTGAACCAGCAAGTCCGCTCGTACCTGAGCCAGCTCGAGCCCGACGAGATCGCCCGCGAGACCTTCGCCGACGCGCTGGAGCAGATGCTCGATGTGATGACCGCCAACCGTGACATCGAGGTCGTAAGGCAGTTGGAAAACGAGACCCTCGCGCACATCCCGCCGGAGCAAGCCATCGGAGTCGTCAGCATCCTGCGGGAGGCCATCAGCAACGCCGTCCGCCACGGCGGCGCCAAGCGCCTGACGGTCCGCGCCGAGCGCGGCGACACCACCGTGATTCTCGCGGTGCAGGATGACGGAAGCGGTTTTACTCCGTCGGGCGCGACGTCGCGCGAAGGACATGGCCTCGCCAACATGGAAGCCCGGGCCGCCGCACTCGGCGGCTCGTTGCGTGTCGAGTCCGTCCCGGGAAAAGGAACTCGCGTTTTGTTGCTGCTGCCAGTTGCCTCCGCCTGATGCATGCTCCGCCCAAACCGCGCATCATCCGCGTGCTGCTGATCGACGACAGCCCGCTCATCCGGCTGGGCCTGCGCGCCGCCCTCGAGGATCGCCCCGAGTTGAGTATCATCGGCGAAGCGGGCAGTGCCACCGAAGGGATGAAGGTGGTGGATGAGACCAGGCCCGACGTGATCCTGCTCGACTTGCGGCTCCCCGATAAATCCGGCCTGAAAGCCTGCCGGGAAATCCTGCAGCGGCACCCCGCCACCAGAATCATCATCCTCACCTCGTCCACCGACGAGGGTAACGTGAACGAGGCGATCGCCGCCGGAGCGCAGGGCTACTTGCTCAAGGAAAACGACGGCGCCTCGCTGGCCAACGCCATCGCGCGCGTCGCCGCCGGCCAATCGGTGCTCGATCCCACGCTCACCAATCAGGTGCTCAATCTCGTGAAGAAGAAGCTGGAGCCGCGACCGCAGGACCGGCTCGCCGTCTTGTCCGGCCAGGAGCGGCGCGTACTTGCCTTGCTCTCCGAAGGTCTCACCAACAAGGAAATCGGCGAACGGCTCAATCTGACCGAGAAGACCGTCAAAAATTATCTCGCCACCGTGTTTGACAAGATCGGCGTCGCCCGGCGGGCACAAGCAGCGGCGCTCTATGTGCAAGCCGGCGGAGAGCGCTTCCACGTCGCCGAGCAATAGAGGCTAGAGCCTCTATTCCTGATAGAGTCTAATGCTGAGTCGTTAGGCTATAACGGTGGATCTGCGTTTAGGGTATAAATACCCTAAACATGATACCCACCCCCATAGCACCGCCGTGCGGTTGCCCTCGAGACAAGGCTGACCGTTCGTTGCTCGCACCTCAGCGAAGGACCAAGGCCCTGACGCTGGTCGAAGTCATGGTTGCCCTCACCCTCATGGCGACGGTCATGCTGGGATTCATCGGCACGTTTCTGCAGTCCCGACGGGTGACGGAAAGCAGCGTGCTGCACGCCGCGGCTTCGAGCCTCATGTACGGCATCATCGAGCAGATCAAGGGACTCTCGTACACCGACCTGTTGCCCAGCACCGCCGTCGACGACAACGCCCCCACGGACGTCAAGGACCTGCCGCCCTACATGCGCATCCGCATCAACCAGGATGTGACCAAGTGGCTGCGTGTCGTCTATACGCCGGCACCCGGCACTCCCAAGGCGCCGACCACGACTCCGGCCACCACTGTCACCGCCGCCGACATCGGGGCCATCGACAATCTCCTCGGCAGTCTGCCGCTCTCCACCGTCACCGGCACCACCTCCCAGGACCTTTCGCTGAACCTCTGGATCTGGATCGATGAGATTCCCGACAACACCAAGGACGTCGCCGAGGTCAAGCAGGTCACCGTCGTCTACACCTACAGTTATCTGGATGGGGGCAAAGAACGCGTCATTCGCAACCGTGAAGTCTTCCTGAGGAGCCGCTTCGACAAATGAAATCTACACGCAACCACCACTCCTGCCGGGCCGGCTTCACCTTGGTCGAGGTGCTGATCAGCCTCGCCATCGTCACGTTGGTCATGGGCATGACCATGAGCACGTTTCTTTTCGGCCTGCGCATGATGTACAAGGACAACCAGCGCCTGATTACCAATACCACGCTCCGTTACTTCATGGCCCAGGTGGCCAAGAGCACCCTGGACGCCTCGGAATTCTACATCTATCCTTCCTACGCGACGCTGGACGGGAACGTGGACAGCATCGCCGACCAGACCACTGCCGTCACCGATTCGTACGGCATCGACCTGTATCACGGCGACTGTCTGGTGCTGGTGACCCGCACCAGCCTGGATGAAGGCTCAAACATCCGGCAGGTGAGCATCTACTATCGGACCACCACCGATCCCAACAAGGAAGGCGCCATCCGTTGCTACGAGGACAAGGATTATGGCGCGAGCGGCACGACCCAGACCCTCGATGAAATCCTCGACGCCATCAATTTGAGCACGAGCCCCAACTTCGCCGGCTCCAAGGAACTCGCCGCCCGCTCCCTAGGGCGTCCCAAAAACGACGGCTCCGGCGACCGCTACCCGGTTTTCAGCAGCAAGGCACCCTCGATGTCGGCCGAAAACGAAAGCGTATCCATCAACGCCGAGATCATCAACGGCAACACCGTGAACAACCTGCTTTCGAGCAGCAGCTTCAATTACACCATTTCTCCCCGGAGATAACCGCCATGAAATCGCTCAACGTCCGCCGGAAGCAATACCGCACCCAGCAAGGCTCGGCCCTGATCACCGTGGTCATGTTCGTCGCCATTATGTTGCTGCTCACCGGCAGCCTGCTGACCTACACCGTGACCGAGAGACGCTCCAATGAGCGCAACCGGCTGCTCCTGCGCTCGCGCAACATGGCGGAAAACGTCGCGATCTACACCTCGGAGCAGCTGACCACCAAGCTACGCCGGCTGCGTAGCCCGTCCAAGATCGCCTTCGACACCGGCACCAACCAAATCTACCTGCCGCCCGGCGATGTACTGAAAACCGAAAACTCTGAAGCGAGCGACGTCGAGGTGAAGGCGGGACTCACCTCCAGCACCGGCCTGAAATTCATCGACCCCGCCACCAATCCGAACGACCCCAACAAGGGCCTGCAGGTCAACACCGCTACGGTGCAGATCATCGCCAAGTCGACCATGCGCAACAAGGCGGTCGGCGAAGTCACGAGCTATGTGGAGCAGGATCTGGCGGTCGACCTGACCCCACTGTTTCAGTTCGGCGTATTCTATAACATGGACATGGAATACGGCCCTGGCCCGGACATGACCATCACCGGCCCGGTGCACACCAACGGGAACCTAATTGCCCGCATGCAGACCGGGGCGACCACCACGCTCAAGTTCTCGGACCGCGTGACGGCGGCCGGCGGCTTCTACGCCAATACGGCCTACAAGGGCAGCACGTGGATGAACAACGACGCCGAGGACAAGGGCCCCGGCGGCACCGGCAAGCTCCTCTTCACCAATCCGAGCGGCACTTCCACCAACATCTACAGCGGCAGCGTCTGGCGCGATCATTTCTACACCGCCTCCAGCGGCACGAGTGCCTCCACCCCCACGGCCACGGCGTTGAGCAAATTCGAATCCTTCGCCACCACCACTTACGGCGGCAATCTCCTCACCAGCGTGCACGGTGTCTCCAAGCTCGAGCTGCCGGCTGTCGGAAGTTACAACGAGACCACGAATCCCAAGGGCGGCCGCGAGTTGATCGACGAACCTTTCGCGGGTGACAACGCCGACTTGATGCTCACGAAAATTTCCCGGAACGCCGGTCTGTACATCGTCGTGAACCCCGACGACCAGGTCCGCACCGGCAAGCTGCCCAGCGGCTCGGGCATCACGATGCTGGCGCGCTCCTATCGCTGCTTTCTGAGTTACATCGACAGCACGGGCACGCGCCGGATCACGGAAGTCGTGCTGCCGGGTCAGCCGAGTTACGGCTACGACAACAACGGCACCCCCCTCGATACCAGCGACGACAAGATGTACTCGAACGACCTCCCCAACCGCTATACCGACAAGACCGCTGTCGGCTCCAACCAGGTCCTGCGCATTCCGGCGAGCGGCAAAACCTACGACGCCGTCATCGCTGCACCGGTCGCCTTCGCCGCCGTCGGCGCGACGACCGGCTACCCTGGCGCGCAACCCGCTGTCGCCACCTATAATCCCATCCCCGATGCCTTTTTCT
This sequence comes from Opitutia bacterium, assembly GCA_016187925.1. Lineage (GTDB taxonomy): Bacteria > Verrucomicrobiota > Verrucomicrobiia > Opitutales > Opitutaceae > Didemnitutus. The sequence continues at coordinate 47,107 of JACPIS010000041.1, forward strand.
ACGATACGCGCCGCGCCACCAACAACACCGGGCATCCCTGGAGCCGGCCCTCCAACCAGTACATCATTCGACCCGTCGCCAAAATCGACTTCGATCTGATCCGCTTCCGCCTGGCGGTGGAGCGCACCATCCAAGGACTGACGACGAGCAGTGCGATTTATTACCCCGGAGACCCCAGCGTCGATTGGACCCATTCGATCCTGAACGCGGCCGCCACGACCGCCCAATACAAGCTCGGCATCAACTACGGCGGAAGCACCGACTTCTCCAAGTTTCCGGTCTATGATCCTTTGGTGGCCGGCAGCTACAACTCCGACCCGTTCCGCATCTACGAGGCCCCCGCCAACAGCGCGGACGGAAACATCCTGACCAATCCTTTTGGCGCGTTTGCCCTCAGCGTCACCGATCTCGTCGACACCAGCAATCCCTGCCCGTGGAGCGATGGCATCAGCATCTACATCCACTCCGTCGATGCGGAAGACCACACCAACATCGTTACGGGCGCGCCCACCCGGGCCGACTCCGGCGTCCGGCTCTGGAACGGCCGCGGGCCGGTCATTTCCCTGGACGGCAGCATCTATCCGCAACGCACCGGCTTCACGCTCGCGACCAATGATACCGTCTACGTCGTCGGCCATTTCAATGCCGACGGCACCGTCAACACCCTCGAGACGGATACCGCAACCTACGGTGGCTACAGCGCACGCTATCCCGATTCCAGCAGAGAGATGCTCGCTGCAGTGATGGGCGATGCCATCACCATTCTCTCCCAGCCCGTCTACACCAAAAGCGGCGCCAGTTACTTCCAGTCATCGGGCTGGTGCGATTCGCTCAGCGCCAATCGGTATTATGCTCCTTCCGGCTACAGCACCGCCTGGGCCACGATCAACCCCAGCAACTCCAACCCGGTGGATGGCATCAACACGAGCGTCAAGCCGGCGACCCTGCCCAACCTCAGCGACGCGACGGCCCATGTCGGTAGCGGCACCGCGGTGACGACCAAGTTCAACCCGACCGCCACGGAAATTTCCTCCTGCCTGCTGACCGGCATCGTGCGCACCACCGCCACACAGACGAGCGGCGGCGTGCACAACTTCCCGCGCCTCCTGGAATACTGGCCCGGCACCACGCTGGCCATCCGCGGCTCCATGGTCGCGCTCTACGAAAGCCAGGTGGGCATCGAACCGTGGAGCATCCGCGCCTACCAAGGCGCCGTCCGCAAATGGGGCCTTCACCAGGCACTCCGCGATGCCAACCACGACGTACCGCTCGAACCCGTCGTCATCGGCGCCCACCGTATGCGCTATCTGGAACTCAGTCCGGCCAGCTACGCCACGACCAAGTCGGCCATCGAGGCGCTCCCGCACTAAGCGCCTTGGGAAAATTCCCTCCGGCCGGTCCGATTCAGGGCCGGCCGCTTTTTTTGAGCCACTCCGCGAGTTTCATCCACGCCCGGCCGCGATGGCTGATGGCGTTTTTCTCCTTCTCGCTGAGCTGGGCGTAGGTCCGGTCGTATCCGTCGGGCACGAAGATCGGATCATAGCCGAAGCCGTTGCCGCCGGCGGGCTCATGGGCGAGCACGCCTTCACAGCGTCCCTCGAAGGCGAGTTCGAGGCGGTCCGGCCCGCGCAGCACAAGCACGCATTTGAAATGGGCGGCCCGGCGCGCGGCGGGCACGCCGCGCATCACCTCCACCAGCTTGGCCAGATTGGCCGCGCCGTCGTGCTGCGGACCGGCGAAGTAAGCCGACTCCACGCCGGGCGCGCCCCCGAGCTCGTCGACGCATACGCCGCTGTCGTCCGCCAGCACCCACGCGCCCGCCGGCAGCATGGCTTGCAGCGCCGCGACCTTCTTGCGCGCGTTGCCGACGAAAGTCCCCGTGTCCTCGACCACCTCGGGCATGGGGGCCGCCGCCACGATCCGCAGCGCGAGCGCGGACGCGTCGGCGAGCCGCTGCATTTCCTGCACCTTGTGCAGGTTTCCCGTAGCCAGGTGGATCTGCCGTTTCATTCCAAGAGCGTGCGCCGGCTGAACGTCGCCTCGTCCACCGCCATTTTCTCGGGATACTTCACGAAGCCCCGCATCAACGAGTCGTCGCCATGCACCTCGTGCCGCACCTGCATCAGGCGGATGGCCTGGCCGAGTGTCTCCGTGCGCAGGCCGCGGAAGATGCTTTTGCCCTTGTCGTCGCCGAAGAGCACGGGGGCGTGGTAAGTGAAGAGATAATCGAGTTCGCGCGCCTGCAGCAGCTCGCTGAGCAACTGCGCCCCGCCTTCGAAGAACACGCCCGTGATGCCCTCCTGCACGCAGCGCTGGCGGAAGTCCTGGAAATTCACCTTGGGCGACTGCGAGTTCAGCACCCATGTCCGCACGCCGAGCGAGTTCAGTTTCCGCACATAGCCCAGCCCGCCGTGCGGCGTCGTCACCACGATCGTGCGGTCGCGGAACTCGTCAGTGTAGACGCCCGGCATCGACTTATCGAGGACGGTGCGCAACAGACCGTCGAAGACGAACCGCACCGGGCACCACTCCGTCTCGCCCACCCGCGCCGTGAGCCGGGGATTGTCGGCCCGGACCGTGCCGGCCCCGACCGCGATCGCCGGAAAATACCGCCGCCACAGGTGCCCGTTGGCCCGCGCCTTCTCGCCGGTGATCCACTTGGAGTCGCCCGTGCGGGTCGCGACCTTGCCATCGAGCGTCACGCCGGACTTGGCGGCGAAGAGCGAGTGCCCCGTCGTGATCCAGTGGTTGAAAATCAGGTTCAGGTCGGCGCACTCGTCCGCCAGCACGCCGCTGACGACCTCCACGCCACCCGCGCGCAACACCTCGAAACCCTTGCCGGCGTGCGCGGGGTTCGGATCGGTGGCGCCGATGACGACCTGCTCGATGCCCTCGTCGACGATGGCGTCGGTGCAGGGCGGTGTGCGCCCGTGCGTGCAGCACGGCTCGAGCGTCACGTAAAGCGTCGCGCCTTTCCGTGGCTTCCGTCCGAGCGCGCGCAGGGCGTTGATCTCGGCGTGCGGCTCGCCGGCCTTCGCGTGGTGTCCTTCGGCCACGATCTCGCCGTCCTCGACCAGGACCGCGCCGACCAGCGGATTTGGATGCGTGTCGCCCCAGCCGCGCTTCGCGACCTCGAGCGCCCGCCGCATGAACCAACTGTGATCCCGCTCCGTCATCGTGCGCCCGCCGCCACGTAGGGATTCTCGGCCTTCTCGTCGCCCACGGTGGTCCGCGGGCCGTGGCCGGGCAGCACCACCGTGTCGTCCGGCAGCGTGTAGATTTGCTCGCGGATGGAGCGGGCCAGCAGCTCGTAGCTGCCGTCGGGCAGATCCCAGCGGCCCACACCGCGGTGGAAGAGCGCATCGCCCACCAGCGCGACCTTGGCCGCGGCTTGGTAGAAGAGGACATTGCCGGGACAATGCCCTGGCACGTGGCGCACCTCGAACTCCCGGCCGAGCGCGGGCAGTTTTTCGCCGGGCGCGAGCCAGGCGTCGACTTTCACCCCCGCGATGCCGAGCCGCGCACCCATGAATTTCTCCTGGGCCTCGGGATGCTCGATGAGTTCGCGGTCGGCCGCATGCGCCCGCACGAGGGCGCCGGTGACGCGCTTCACCTCGGCGGCGTCCTGCATGTGGTCCCAATGCCCGTGGGTCAGCCACAACTCCGTGAGCCGGCAATTCTCCTTCGCCAGCACCGGCTGGATTTTGGCCAGGATGCCGCCGGGCGCGTCCACCAGCACCGCCTCGCCCAGCGAGGCGTCGGTCAGCAGGTAGCCGACAGTCTGGATCGGGCCGGAAGGCAGGACATGGATTTTCACGCGCCCTCTAGATGCGCGGGCCGGGTGTTTCCCGCAAATGCAAATTGTCCTTCCGGGCGAGCACCTGATGGATGGTCTCGAGCAGTTTTCCGAAATCAAAGGGCTTCGTCATGATCACGTCCACCCCTTGGGCGGACAGTTCTTCCAGCTTTTCGACCTTCACGAGCCCGCTGGCCGCGATGATGCGGACCTTCGGATCCCTCTCGCGCAGCGCGGTGATGAGCTCCACGCCACCCATCACCGGCATCATGATATCGGTGAACACGAGACGAACCTCCCCCGGATGCGCGTCGTACGCCCGCAGCGCGTCGGCGCCGTTGCCGGCGGTGAGCACGCGATAGTTGCTCAGCTCGAGGGCGTGGCGCAGCGTCTCGCAGATGGATTTCTCGTCGTCCACGACGAGGATGAGTTCACCGTGTCCGGACGGTCCCGTGATGGCCGGAGCGGTCGACGGCGCCGGGGGCGCGGTCGGCTGCGCGGGCAGGTAAACCATGAAAGCCGTGCCCTTCCCCACCTCGCTCTCGACGGTCACGAAGCCGTCGTGGCCCTTCACGATGCCGGCCACGGTGGCCAGGCCCAGCCCAGTGCCCTTGCCGATCGGCTTCGTGGTGAAGAATGGATCGAAAATCTTGTGGCGGATCTCCGGCGGGATGCCGCTGCCCGTGTCGGCGACGGTCAGGACGACGTAACGGCCCGGCTTGGCCGCCGGGTCGAGCCCGGCGTCGGCCGCGGTCAGCTCGGTGTTGCGCGCCGTCAGTGTCAGTTTGCCGCCCTCGGGCAGGGCGTCGCGCGCGTTGACGCAGAGGTTCATGATGACCTGCTGCAACTGCGTGGGATCGGCCAGGACGACCCAGGTGTCGCGCGGCTCGCTGTGCTCGATCTCGATGTTGCGCGGGAACGTCTCTTCCATGACGCGCACCATCTCCTTGAGCAGATGCGTGGGTTGGACGCCGATGCGCGCACCACCTGCGCCCCGACTGAACGTCAGCAGCTGGCGGATGATGTCGGCGCCGCGCTGGGCGTTTTGCGCCACCATGTCGAGGATGCTGCGGTCGTGGGGCGTGGGCAGCTTGTCGCGCAGGATCCCCGCGGCCATGAGCATCGGGGAAAGGATGTTGTTCAAATCGTGCGCCATGCCGCTGGCCAGCGCGCCGATGGCCTCCATGCGCTGCGCCCGGAGGAACTGTTGCTCGAGGGTCTTCTGTTCCGTGATATCCTGCGCAACACCGACGATGCGGGCCGCCTGACCTCCGTCCGTGCGCACCGGCCACGTCTGGCAGCGGACCCAGCGCTCGGCGCCGTCGGGCCGGCTGATGCGATACGCCAGGTTGTAGCCGCTAAGCGCCTGGGTTTCACGGGCGGCGCGCACCTTCGCCAGATCGTCGGGGTGGATGGCTTTGTCCCACAGCGTGTCGTCGAGGTAGAACTCGGCGCTGGAACGGCCCCAGACCTTGTCGCAGCCGGGGCTGATATAGAGCAGCTTGCCGCTGGCGGCATCGGTCAGCCAAAAAACCTCGTTGATCGTCTCCACCACCTGCCGGAAACGCTCCTCGCTCTCGCGCAACGCCACCTCGGCCGCCTTGCGTGCGGTGATGTCCTGCTTGATGGCGATGAAATGGCTGATCTCGCGTCCGTCACTCTTCAGCGGCGTGATCATCATCTCCTCGGTGTAGAGCTCCCCGTCCTTGCGGCGGTTGACGATCTCGCCGTGCCAGACGCGGTCGGCCAGCAGCACCGCCCACATCTCCTTGAAAAACTGCGGACTGTGCCGGCCCGAGCCGATGATCTGTCCCGGGGTCTTGCCCATCGTCTCGGCCAGTGTGTAACCCGTCAGGGCCGTGAACGCCGGGTTCACCCAGATGATCACGCCCGCGCGCGTCGTGATGACGATCGCGTTGGCGGCCACCTCGAGCGCGGCGCCCTGCAGGCGCACGGCATCCTCGGAGCGCTTGCGCTCGGTGCTCTCCCGCTGCAACTGGCTCTCGCGCTCGCTCAACACGTCCAGCATCTCGTTGAAATCCCGTCCGAACTGCCCCGCCTCGTCGCGGCCGAGGTCGGGCACGCGTTCGCCGCGGCGGCCGTGGCGGACCGCCTCCGACACGCGGCGGACGGCATAGAGCTTGGCCGTGAGGCGCGTGCCGAGCAGGCCGGCGATCAGCGCGCCAATGCCGCTGGCCGCCAGGGCGTAGACCAGCCCGTCGCGCGCAATCTTCCCCAGCTGGCTGCGGGCGACCCGTTGCCCGAGACCCACGCGCACCCAACCGACCGGTTGGCCGCCGAGCAGGGACGGCTCCGCCGCATCCACCAGTTCCGGCGTGCGGCTGAGCACGGTGTAGCGCGCATCCTCCGGCAGATCGCGCACGTACTGCCCGAGGCGGCTCCGGTCGGTGTGCGCCAGGATGCCGCCCTGCCGGTCGAGCATCATCACGAAAACCAATTCCGGATAACGCCGCTGCGCTTCCACGATCTCCTGCAGCCCCGCGACATCACGCGCCGCCAGCCAGCCGGCCGACGAGGTCGCGAGCGCCTGCGCCATCGCCCGCGCCTGGTCCGCCTGCAGGGTGAGCAGCAGCGCCCGCTCCCGCTCGGTGTGATTCCACACGAAAACCGACATCAGCAGCGCGTGCACGCCGGCCATGGCGATGATCAGCTGGCGGCGCAGGCTGCCCTGCCAGAATTGGGCCAGCCAGCCGATCATGGCCGCGCCTCCCCGTCCCGGTTTCCCGCGGCGCCCCGGGGCTCGCTGCGGGAGACGAGCGACCCGGCGATCCGGGCCGGCGGCGATGGCCGGGTATGGGGGTTCGTATGCATGGTGTCGGCAGCCTGACAACCGGCGCGGATTCCGGAATCCGCCCTGCCCTGTGCGCGACGCGAAAGATTGCGCGGGACACCCGGAATGGCAAGCCCGCCCCGGCCCGCGAAGGCTAAACGCCGATTTCGGCTGCAAGAAGAAGCTGGCGCGCCACGGCGGCGGGCATCGTTCAGCTCCGCGCGCTTCGCAGGCCCTGCCGGACGGCGCGCAGCAGCTCGGTCGACTCGCACGGTTTCGGGAGAAATTCCTGCACGCGGAGCGAGAGCAGCCGGGGACGCCAGCTCTCGTGATCGAGTCCGCTCATCGGGATGATGGGGACTTCCGGATCGTAGGTGCGGATCGCCGCGATGATCGCCGCCCCGTCCGTGCCGGGCATCATCATGTCGGTCAGCACGAGCTTGATGGACTCGCGGTTCTGGGCGAACTGCCGGACCGCCTCCTCGCCATCTTGCGCCGTCAGCACGCGGTAACCTCCGGCCTCGAGCGTGAGCCGGATGGTATTGAGGACGGGTTTCTCGTCGTCGACGACGAGCACCTGCTCGCCTTTGCCCCGGGGCGTCTCCTCCACCGGCTGGGTCACCGCCGGCACGATATCGGCCCCCGAGGGCAGGAACACCGTGAAGCGGCTCCCGTGTCCGCGCTCGCTCTCGACCGCGATGAAGCCCTGGTGGCTTTTCACGATGCCGAGCGCGGTGGAGAGGCCGAGCCCCGTCCCCTTGCCTACGCCCTTCGTCGTGAAGAACGGATCGAAAATGCGCAGCATCACATCGGGCGTCATGCCCTCGCCGGAGTCGACCACCCGCAGAGCGATGTAGTTGCCCGGGCGGGCGGGCGGCTGCAGGCGCGGATCGCCGGCGGGCAGTGCTTCGTTGCGGCCCTCGAGGCGAAGGGTGCCGCCCTCGGGCATCGCATCGCGCGCGTTGACGCAGAGATTGAGCAGCACCTGGTGAAGCTGCGTGGCGTCGGCCAGCACCGGCCAGAGATCCGCGGCGGCATCCACTTCGATGCGGATGTTGCGGGGGAACGTCTCCTGCATCATCTGGCCGAGTTCCTTCAGCAGATGCCGGGCCTGCACGCTGACGCGCGCGCCTCCGAGCCCACGACTGAACGTCAGCAGTTGCCGCACGATGCCGGCGCCGCGCGTGGCGTTGGCCTCCAGCATGCCCACGATGTCGCGCTCCTGCGGCGAATGCACCGCGCCCTTCAGCAAGCCGGTGCCGAGCAGCAGCGGGGTCATGATGTTGTTGAGATCGTGCGCGACGCCGCTGGCGAGCGTCCCGATGGCCTCCATGCGCTGCGCCCGCAGAAACTGCTCCTCCAACTGCTTTTCGCCGGTGACATCCTCCGCGACGCCGACAATGCGCCGGACCTCGCCGCTGGCCTCCCGCACCGGGAAGGCCCGCCAGCGTACCCACCGCTCGCCTCCGTCCCGCCGGCGGATGCGGCAGGTGACGTCGAAATCCCCGCGGCGCTGCCGCTCGGCCATGTTGGTCAGTCGCGAGCGATCCTCGGGGTGCACCGAGTCCATCAGTTCTTCCAGCAGGTGGTCCAGCCGGTCGACGGGCCGGCCCCAGATCCGCTCGAAACCCGGGCTGACGTAGAGCAGCTTCGTCCATTCCGCATCCGACATCCAGAAAACCTCATTGATGTTTTCCACGACCTGCCGGAAGCGCTCCTCGCTCTCCCGCAACGCCACGTCGGCCTGCCGGCGCGCGGTGACGTCCTGCTTGATGGCGATGAAGTGCGTCACCGCGCCGGTCCCGTCCTTGAGCGGCGTGATCGTCATCTCCTCCTGATAGCGGCTGCCGTCCTTGCGGCGGTTCACCAGTTCGCCATGCCAGGCCTTCCCGGCCAGGATCGTATCCCAAAGATCGCGGTAGAACTCCTGATCGTGCACGCCGGACTTGAGCAGTTCGCCCGGGAGCCGGCCCAGCGCCTCGGCCGCGGTGTAGCCGGTGGCCGCGGAAAACGCCGAGTTGACCCACAGGATGCGTCCATCGCGATCCGTGATGAGCACGGTGTTGGCCGCGGCCTCCAGCGCCGCGCTGTGCAGGCGCAGCGCCTCCTCCGCCCGGAGGCGTTCGGCGGCCTCGCGCTGCAGTTCCTCGTTGGCCATCTCCGCCTGCCGGCGCGCGGTCAGTGCGGTCTCCATCTCCCGCAGCGCGTCGCGCCGCGCGGCCTCCAGTTTTTCGTTCGCGGTCTGGAGCGCGGCCGTGCGCTCGGCCACGCGCCGCTCCAGCGAGGCGTTGAGCGCCTTGATCTCCTCCTCCGCCAGTTGCCGCTCCGTGACATCGATGGCGGTGCCGCCGACGAAGCGGCGGCCGACGGAGTCGATAAGCGGGAATTTTATGCTCAGCCAGTGCGTGCGGTGGCCGTGCACGTCGAGGATGGACTCCAGCACCTCGACGGGCTGCCCGGTGGTGCGCACGGTGTCGTCGTTTTTCCGGAACTCCGCGGCCACCTCGGGCACCCATAGCTCGGCGTCGGTCTTCCCGGCGATGTCCTGCAGCCGCAGGTTGAAGCGCTCCTCGAGGGCTTGGTTGAGGTAGACGTAGCAGCCCTTTTCGTCCTTCAACCAGGAGATGGCCGGGCTGTTGTCCATGAACAGCCGGAAACGCTCCTCGCTCTCGCCGAGGGCGACGTTGGCGCGCACCAACTCATCGGTGCGCTCCCGGACGCGGTGCTCCAGATCGGCGTTGAGTGTGCGGACCTCCGCCTCGCGCGCGCCGAGGGCATCGAGCATGACGTTGAAATCGTTGCCCAGCCGGCCGGCCTCGTCGAAGCCGAGGTCCGGCACGCGCGCATCCCGCCGGCCGGTGCGCACCGCCTCCGAGACGCGGCGGATGGCATAGAGCTTCGCCGTGAGACGCGTGCCCAGTACGCTTGCCATGACGACACCGATACCGATCGCCGCGAGCGCGTAGACCAGTCCGTCGCGGGTGTTCTGTTCCAGTTGGGCGCTGGCCGCGCGCTGGCCGATGCCCACGCGCACCCAACCGACATGCCGGCCGGCCAGGACCACCGGCGACACCACGTCCGCCATTTGCGAAGTGTGGCTGATCACCGTGTAGGCGGGTTCTTGCGGCAGGTCGCGGACGTACTGGCCGACGCGTGCGCGATCGCTGTGGGCCAGCACCAGCCCATGCCGATCGAGCAGCATGGCGAAAATCAGCTCCGGATAACGCCGCTGCGCCTCGACGATTTCCTGCAGGCCGGCGAGATCGCGCGCCGCCAGCCAACCGGCCGACGATGTGGCCATCGCGTGCACCATCGCCTGCGCCTGCTCGATCTGCATTTTCAACAGGTGATCCTTCTGCCGGCCGGTGACGTCCCAGACGAAGAGCGACATCAGCAGCGCATGCACGCCGGCCACTCCGAGGATCAGCTGCCGCCGCAGGCTGCGCCGCCACAATCGGGAGATGAGGCCGGGTTGACGGGTCATGGCGGAGTTTTCACGGGACGCACCTCGGTCTCGAAGCGGGCGACGAATTGCCGCACGGCGTCGTAGTCGGCGTCGGTGGCGGGTAAGAAGCGCGCCGTCTCAATACCGGCGAGGATGTCGCGGCCGGCGGGCTTCTGGTGCAGCTCGAGCAGGAGCTGGCGCACGCGCGCGCCGAGTCCCGCCGGCAGATCCTTGCGGGCCATGACGGAGTTGTTGAGCAGCGACTCGGTCTCCCACATCACGCGCAGTTGCGCCGCTTCGGCCGGATGCTCCGACTGGAAGGCGCGCCACGGCGGCGGCCAGGTGACGCCGGCGGCCGTCACGCGCAGGTAGGTGTTCATGATGGCAGACTCCTGCGAGCCGACGTAGCGGTTGGTGATGTCGCGATTCACGTTGAGACCGCGGGTGTGCAGGAACCACTGCGGCATGATGCAGGCGGCGAGCGCGGTGTGCGACGGATACGCCAGCGACTTGCCGCGCAGGTCGGCGACCTCGCGGATGCCGCTGTCGCGCCGCACGATGATCAGGCCTTTGAAATCCTCGGGCTCGCCCGCCATCGCGATGACTTCGTAGCCGGCCTTCATCGCCTCGAGGCTCTGCCACGGGTTGGGCAGCAGGAATTCCGGATCGTGCCGGTCGATTTTCCGTTCGTATTCCTGGTAGTCGCGCGAGGCCTCCACCTCGAAGCGTGTGCCGGGAATGTTGGCGCTGAGATAATCGATGAGCGGCTGGTAGTCGTGCATCAGCTTGCTCGGGTTGTGCAGCGGGTGGATGGCAAAGCGCACCACGGTGTGCTTCGCCTCGGCCGACGGCGTCGGCGCGTAGACCGGACCGCGCGCCGCGTCTTCGGCCGGTGCGGCCGCCTTGCGACAGCCTCCCAAAACTCCTCCGCATAGCGCCAGCAGGGCCAGCAAAGCCCTCGTCCCGCGCGTCTGTAGTGTCTTTGGGGAAAGCATACGAGCACCACCCCATCCATGCGGCGCCGCGGACCGATCAGGTGAAGGAGCAATCCGTTCGCGCGCGCTCTGTTCTGCTGGCGAGGAAGTTACCGCCTGCCTCCGTTCGGGGCAAGTTTTTGCTGCCATCCGCGCGCGACATAAGGCCTGACTCTGACGGGGATTCAAACCGCTCGCCGCACACCCGGCCGGCCGCTCAAATCACCTCTTGCCTCCCCGCTTGCCGTCCTCTGTCCTCGGTTGCCTGTTTTCCGTCCCATGACCTCCGCCCAGATCCGCCAGTCGTTCCTCGATTTCTTCGCCTCGAAGCAGCACACCATCGTGCCGTCGTCGTCCCTCATGCCGACGGCCCCCAACCTGCTCTTCACGAACGCCGGCATGAACCAGTTCGTGCCCTACTTCCTCGGCGACCAGCCCGCCCCGTGGAAACGCGTCGCCGACACCCAGAAATGCATCCGCGCCGGCGGCAAGCACAACGACCTCGAGGACGTCGGCTTCGATACCTACCACCACACGATGTTCGAGATGCTGGGCAACTGGTCCTTCGGCGACTACTTCAAGCGTGACTCGATCACCTGGGGCTGGGAACTGCTCACCCAGGTCTGGGGCATCCCGCCGCAGCGCCTCTTCGCCACCGTCTACTCGCCCGACAAGTCCAAGGGTGACCCCGCCGCCTTCGATCAAGAGGCCTACGACATCTGGGCAAAAATCTTCCGCGACGCCGGCCTCGACCCCGCCGTCCACATCGTCAACGGCAACAAGAAGGATAATTTCTGGATGATGGGCGACACCGGCCCCTGCGGCCCGTGCTCCGAGATTCATTTCAATCTGCTCCCGTCCGACGACGAGGCCGCCGGCCGCGCGCTGGTCAACAGCTCCTCCCCGCGCTGCATCGAAATCTGGAACCACGTCTTCATCCAGTTCAACGCGAACGCCGACGGCACCTTCGCCCCGCTCGCCGCCAAGCATGTCGACACCGGCATGGGCTTCGAGCGCGTCGCCGGCATCCATGCCACGACGAAAGGTTTCAAGGACTTCTCCGCCGAGCCGTCGAACTACAACGCCGATGTTTTCCGGCCAACCTTCGACAAGGTCGCCGCCCTCTCCGGCAAGACCTACACCGGCACCGTGCCCACCGAGCGCGCCGGCCTCAGCGAGCAGCAGACGATCGACGTCACCTTCCGCGTCCTCGCCGACCACGCCCGCTGCGTCTCGTGCGCCATCGCCGACGGCATCCTGCCCGGCAACGACGGCCGCAACTACGTCATCCGCCGCATCCTCCGCCGCGGCATCATGTATGGACGCAAGAACCTCGGCCTGAAGACCGGCTTCTTCGAGCAACTCGTCGCCCCCGTCGTCGAGTCCCTCGGCAACGTCTTCCCCGAACTCAAGACCCAGCGCGTCATGATCGAGCGCGCCATCCGCGCGGAGGAAGAGTCGTTTGGGCGGACGCTGGATAAAGGCCTGCAAATATTCGAAGACCGCACTTCGGTCACAACTGCCGAAGGTTACAATGACAAGGGGGAGAAAATCTTTCTTAAGAAGCCGAAGCCACAAGGTGAAGCCGTGTCCGGGGAAGTCGCCTTCGAACTCTACGACACCTACGGCTTCCCGCTCGACATGACGCAGCTGCTCGCTGCGGAGCGCGGGCTGACGGTCGATGTCGCTGGCTTCGAGGCTGAGATGGAAAAGCAGCGCGAGCGCGGCCGCGCGGCGCGCAAGACCGAGATCGTGGTGGCCGCCACCGAGGGCGAGACCGCTGCCGAGGCGACGAAGTTCGTTGGCTACGGCATCGACTCGACCCACGCCACGCACGCGAAACTCGTAGACGTCGTGAAGACCGAGAAGGACACCTTCCTCGTGTTCGACCAGACGCCGTTCTACGCCGAGATGGGCGGCCAGGTCGGGGACGCCGGCCACGCCCTCATCGCCGGCCAGAAGATCGACCTCGTCGATTGCGTGAAGGACAAGTCCGGCCGTCATTTGCACAAAGTCGGCTCATCCGGAGGATTCGCCCTACCCGCTCCCGGCTCCACGGCCACGCTCCAAGTCGATCTCGCCCGCCGACGCGCCATTTCCCGCCACCACTCGTCCGCACACCTCATCCACTGGGCGCTGCGCAAGATGCTCGGCACGCATGTCCGCCAGTTCGGCACGCACAAGACGCCCGAGCGGATGCGTTTCGACTTCACCCACTTCGAGGCGCTCACGCCCGCGCAGATCAAGGAGTGCGAGCAGCTCATCAACGAAAAGGTCTTGGAAAACGCCCAGGTCGAGTGCGTCGAGATCGACTACGACAAGAAGCCCGACGACGTGCTCGCGTTCTTCGGTGACAAATACGGCAAGCGCGTCCGCCTCGTCGACATCGGCGGCTTCTCCAAGGAACTCTGCGGCGGCACGCACGTCGGCACCACCGGCGAGATCGGCGTCATCAAGATCGTCGCCGAGATGGCCATCGCCGCCGGCACGCGCCGCATCGAGGCCGTCGCCGGCCAGGCCGCCTTCGACTTCATTGCGAGCAATGAAGTCGCGCTCAAGGCTGTAAGCTTGAAGCTCAACGCCGGGCCGGCCGATGTGGTGCAGAAGCTGGAAACGGTTCTCACCCACCAAAAGGAATTGGAGCGCAAACTAAAGGCCCATGAGGCCAAGGCCTCCGCCGGTCTCGCCGACGAGCTCGTTGCTCGGGCCGTGACCAAGGACGGCCAGAAATGGATCTCGGCGGTCGTCACAGTCGACTCGCCGGACGCGCTCCGCTCGCTCGGCAGCCAGGTGTTGAACAAGCTCGGCGAAGGCGTCGTCACGCTCGGCGCTGCGTTCGGGACCGACAAGGCCAGCGTCGTCGCGTTCTGCTCGCCCGCGGCCATCAAGGCCGGCGTGCAGGCCGGCAAGCTCGTCGCGGACCTCACCACCAAGCTCGGCGGCAAGGGCGGCGGCACGCCGGACTTCGCCATGGGCGGCGGCAAGGAACCCGCCAAGCTCGCCGAGGTGCTGAAGCTCTGAGCCGCGGTGCCACCAAGGTGGGGCGGACCGGCCCGGTCCGCCGAGATTGTGATGCCACTTGCGCGGCGGAGCGGGCCGCTCCGCCCTACCTTTCAGCGCGCGGGTGTCAGGGTAATCGACGAGACGTGGAGCTCATTTTTCAAAACTCATCTTTGTGTAGGAGCGTGGCTCGACCACGCCCGGGCGCGGTCAAGCCGCGCCCCTACTTCGCTTCCGCGGCCCGCACGGCTCGGCGGGGACGCCTCGCCCTACCTTCTTCGCCCTGCAGCGGCGGTCCATGACCATAGCCGTCCCACAAAAACTCGTTTCGGTCCTCTTTTGCATGTCATCCTGAGCGCAGCGAAGGATCCACGTGCTCGGGCGCGATGCAGGATTCGCACGCGTGGATTCTTCGCTGCGCTCAGAATGACAGGATACGAAGTTGGGCCGGAAGTCGGGTGCGCTGTGGGATGTCTGTGGTCCATGACCGCCGATTTGGGGCGCGGCGTCATTGGGTGACGGTCATCGCCCGCCGCTACAATGCTCCCTTGCGCTTGCCGGCGGATAGACGGCGAGACAAGTTTCCCGGCACTCCATGGACTACATCATCCTCAAGGCCCTGCACATCGTCGGCGTCGTTTCGTGGTTTGCCGGGTTGTTCTACATCGTCCGACTGTTCATCTACCACGTCGAGGCACACGACGAGGCCGAGCCCAAGCGCGGCATCCTGCTGGAGCAATACGCGCTGATGGAGCGCCGGCTGTGGCGCGCGATCACCGTACCGGCGATGGTGTTCACCGCGGTCACGGGCGTGTGGCTCATTCACTTCTTTCCGCTCAAGGACAGTCCGTGGCTGCACTTGAAACTCGGTCTGCTCGTGGTGCTCTTCGCCTATCATTTCCATTGCGGCTGGATTCGCACCCAACTCGCCGCCGGCGCACGTCCGTTCACCTCGAAACAACTCCGCGTCTACAACGAGGTCGCGACCGTGTTGCTCGTCGGCATCGTCTTTGCCGTCGTCAGCAAGACCGTGAGCGTCGGCTTGTGGGCGCTGGGTGGCTGCGTGGCGTTCCTCGGAATCATGGTCGCGTTTTTCCTGAAAAAGCTGCAAGGTCGGGACTGATTCCTCATGGAGCTACGGGCCATCGTCTCCGCCATCTGCGACCAAGCGGATGATTTCCTCGCCGGCGTCACCAAACGCGACGAGGCCAGGGCCGGCATCGCCGAATGGCTGACGATGAATCATCCCAAGCTCGCCCCGGCGGACAAGAAAGCGGTCATCGACCAGACGATGCGCATCCTCGACCACGAAGGATTCTTCGAGGCCGAGGCCGGCGGCCCGGGCGAAGACGCGGGCGACTTCACCGCAGCCGAGGAGTGAGCAATAGCGGCGGCCTGTGACTGCCGGCGTTGGCCGGCGGCGGCCCAATCCGCCGGCCGCAAGACCCAGTTGCGCCGTGCCGCGAAACCATTTTACTGCGCGCATGGCTTCGCTCAATACCCCCGACTTGACCCAATATCCGCCCCGCAGCCCGCGCGTCCGCCTCGGCGGCTACGTCGTGCTTCCCCGCATCATCGACAAGGCCCGCGCGCATCACGCCGGCAAGCTCGGCGAATACAAGTGGAACAACCCGCTCGACCAGCGGCTGTTCACTTTCCTCGGTGTGACGCCCGAAGCGTTCCTCGCCGCGGTGCTGGCCGCCAAGAGCGACTCCGAAGTGCTCGCCTGGGTGAACGCCACCGCCAAGAAGCAGGCGTGGGAAATCGCGGCGTGGACGCAGTGGATGGAAAACCTCGGCCCGGGCGACGTCCGGCGCCACCGGATGTGGGCCGACGACATCACCAAGCATTGCCCACAGCGCGTCGACATCCAGACCCTCTTCGACCGGCTGGATATGGACGACTACGTGACGTTCGGCGGCGCGGCGTGAGTCCGCGCCGCGGCACTGGTCATACCAGCGTCCCATGGTTTTGGGACTGTCATTGCGTGGAGCGAAGCGACGAAGCAATCCAGCTGGATCGCCACGGCTCGCTACGCACGCTTCGCGACGACAATGGTCCCAAAGCTACGGGCGTTTGATATAGCCTGTTGGATTACTCTCCCGCCCGACCCGACGACTACGGCATCAGCCGCTCGATCTGCCATGAGCCATCGGTCTGCCGGGTGTAGCGGAAACGGTCGTGCATACGGCTCGGACGGCCCTGCCAGAACTCGAACGTCTCCGGCGTGATCCGATAGCCGCCCCAGTGCGACGGCAACGGCACCTCGCCGGCCGCGAACTTCGCCTTCATCTCGGCGAACTTCGTCTCCAGCAGCGAGCGGGTGGTGATGACTTCGCTCTGCCGCGAGGCCCACGCGCCGATCTGGCTGTCGCGCGGACGCGACAGGAAATACTTGAGCGACTCGGCGGCGGAGATTTTCGCCGCCCGGCCGGTGACGATCGCCTGCCGCTCGAGCGGCAGCCACGGGAAGACCACGGCGACCCGCGGGTTGCCCTCGATCTGCCGGGACTTGGTGCTCTCGTAGTTCGTGTAGAAAACCAGTCCGCGCTCGTCGAATCCCTTGAGCAGCACGGTGCGGATGGTCGGCTGACCGTCGGCACCGACGGTGGCGAGCGACATGGCGTTGGGTTCGAGCAGTTCGGTCTCGATGGCCTCGCGCATCCAGAGATCGAATTGCCGGAACGGGCTCGGATTCAGGTCGCCCTGGTCCAACTGCCGTTGCGCATAGTGGCGCCGCATTTCCTCGAGATTCATTGGTTTATCTCCTGCAGGGTAAAAGTGGTGACGCGGGCGATGACGGTCTGATCCGCCATCATGCCGCCGACGAGATAAAAGACTCCCTTGTGCTCCAGCAATCCGCGATGGTCCATCGTCGCGATTGTCCTGACCGCCGCTGCGCTGCTCCATTCGCCGCGCGCCACGTCGTAGGCGAAGACCTCGGCCACCGGTTCGCTCGGGTGCTTGTCGTAGCCGAGGCCGTTGTAGTTGTAGGGCCGAGGACTGCCGCCGGCGAAGACGACCAGTCCGCCCCAAGTGGCGACGCCGGTCGCGGCCGACCGGTAGAGGGAGAGATTGTTGGGCGGCTGCAGCGGGCGCCAGATGATGTGGGCGTGGTCGGTGGGATCGATTTGCCCGAGCCAGCTCTGGCGGGCCGGGGCGTATTTCAAGCCGTCCTGCGGAGTCGGCAGCACCCGGACTCCGCCGTAGATCACGAGCGTGCCAGCTGCCAAGCCGCCGGCGTGGCCGAAGACCGGCACGCCGGGATACTCGGTGGCGCGCTGCCAGGTGTCACTCCGTGTGTCGTAGACCTGCACCGCACTCGTGTTGCCCGTGTTGTGCCAGCCGCTGACGAGGTAGATATAGCGGTCCTGATAAACGGCCGAAACCGCGTCGTCGACCGGCACCGGCATCGGCGCGCAGGCGGTGTAGGCCTGCGTCGCGGGATCGAAGCGGAACACCTCGGGAGTGGAGACCTCCGCCCCCGCCGCATCGACAGTGTAGCCGCCGAAGAGATAAATTTTGCCTCCGACGGCGCAAGCCGTGGCGGCCAGCCGGCCGCTCGGCACAGGAACGGGAGGCAGCTCGCGCCACGCGGAGTCGCCCTCGCGCCATGCCCAGGCGCGGTTGGTGAGGTCGCGCCAGGTCTTGCCGGAGCCGAGGCCGAGGAAGGTGTAGATTTCCCAGCGCCCCTCGCGGGTCAGCGCCGCGACGGCGTTGTTGGTCAGCGGTTGCGGCAGGTCGGGCACCGGCAAGGGTCCGTCCGCGGCGGCGAGCCGGAGACAAAGCGCCAGGAGCAAGACGTTGAACCGCATGCGCGAATCTGACTGCGGGAGCCGCCGCGACGCAAGGCGCAGTTGACCCGTGCGGACGAAATGCTTCCGTGGTGTCATGGTCGCTCCCTCCAATCGCGCCGCCACCGGCCTGCTGCTCGCTTTCAACGCGAGCAACCAGCTCGCGGTCCGGCGCGACGGTGCGGTGTTCGACCTGCCCTTCCGCGGGGCCGACGCCGCGGCGCAGCTCGGCCGCTCCTGCGGGGCGCACACCGCGCCCGCCGAGTATTTCACTTTCGCCGGACCGGGAGGCGACTACGCGGTCTCGTTCGCGCAGGTGCAGGGCGCGCCGGCGGACGGCACGATCGAGTTCCGCTCGTTGGAGAATCTCGAAGCCGACTCCCGCCAGCTTTCACCGCTGCTCGCCGCCGTGCTCGCCCGGCTGGACCCCTACCTCATCGAGATTCCCTACCTGCACCTCGGCGAGAACGACTACATCTACAAGTTCCGCGTCGAGAAGGATCGCAACCGGGACATCTACCAGCAGGACCCCGCCGCGCGGGCGCTGTACCAAAGCCGGCTGTGCGAGGCGATCAAGGAGCTCTCCCGCACGCGCGAGCGCTCGGCTGCGGGGCCGGCCATGCTCGACTTCGGCGCAGTGCGATACGTCATCCCGAGCCACTTCGGTTTCTGTCTCGGCGTGAAAAACGCCATCGAGCGCGCCTACGAGTCGTTGGCGGAAAACCCCGGCCGCCGGGTGTTCATGCTCAGCGAGCTGATCCACAATCCCTTCGTCAACGAGGACCTGTTGCGCCGCGGCCTGCGCTTTTTGCAATCGGACAAGGGCCTCGCCTACACGACCGCCGGCCACGTCTATGGCGAGCACAGCACAGAGACACCGCTCTGGCACACGCTCACCGGCGACGATGTCGTCATCATCCCGGCCTTCGGGGCGACGGACGAAGACAAGCGCCGGCTCATCCGCAAGGGCATCCGCGTCGCGCAATACGACGCCACCTGCATGCTCGTGGAAAAGGTCTGGAAGGCCGCGCGCGCCTTCGGCCGCGAGGGCTACACCATCGTCATCCACGGCAAGAGCGAGCACGAGGAGACCAAGGCCACGTTCTCCAACTGCCGGCGGTACGCCCACTCGCTCATCATCCGCAACATGGCCGAGGCCCAGCTGCTCGGCGACTACATCGCGGCGCCGACCGAAGAGAAACGCGCGGCGTTGCTGCAGCGTTTCTCGGGCCTGCACACGCCGGGCTTCGATCCGGCGCGCGACCTCGACCGCATCGCCATCGTCAACCAGACGACGCTCCTGATGAACGAAACCTCGGCCATCATCGACTATTTCAAGTCCGTCTACGTCGCGAAATACGGCCCCGCCGACGGACCGGCGCATGTCGGCGGCGCAGGCAAGAAGGATACGCTGTGCTACGCCACGCAGGTGAACCAGGATGCGCTCAGCCGCGCGCTGGCCGAGCCACTCGACGCGGCCTTCATCATCGGGGGTAAAAACAGCTCCAACACCTACCAGCTCTACCGGCTGTGCGAGCACAAGCTCGGACCGCGGGCGTTCTTCATCCAGTCCGAGGCCAGCATCCGGTCGCGTTGCGAGATCGAGCACTACGTGTTCCCCGCTGCCGGGCACGGCAAGGGCGGTCATACCGAAGTGCATCCGCTCTGGGCCGAGGGCGACGACCGGCCCAAGACCGTGCTGATCACGGGCGGCGCGTCCTGCCCCGACGGCCTCATCCAGCAGGTGATCACGCGGATCAACGCGCTCTTCCCGGCCGGCCGGCTGCGCTCCATCGACGCGGTGCTGGCGGATCTCGTCCAAAACTAAGGCCGACCCGGAAAGGTCGGCCTGGAGGGACGGGAGCGCGTGGGGCCGCTCAGAACTTGATGTTGATGCCGCCGCGGAGGCTGGCGGTGGTCCCGAGATCGATCTTGGCCGTGCGGCCGCCGACCGACTGGCTGTAGTCGCCGTACTGTTCCAAGCTCACGCCGGCAAAGAAGCCGGTGCGCTCGTTCAACGCATATTCCGCGTCCATGTTGGCGTAGAAGCCCGGCATGAACTTGTCGTGCTCGGAATTCTCGGTGGTGGTGATCGGATTGCTCACGCCGTCGATGTTGAGCTGTTCCGTGGCCGTGTAATTGGTGCCGACATAGGCGCCGGAGAAACCAAGTCCGGCGCGCAGGCCGAAATTTTCCGTGATGCTGGCGCGGATTTCCGGGCCGACGCGCATGACGTAGTAGGCGCCCTTGATGCGCCAGACGCCGCTGATGTTGGCGGCACCCGCGGCCTCGGTCTCCACGCGGCTCGCCGGGTCCGGCACGGAGGCGAGCGGCACGGTGGTCTCGTACAGGATGACGGTGCCGTCGGGCAGCGTGCGGCTTTCCTGCGTGGCCGAACCGGTCAGGTACGGCGCGGTCGGAGCCGTCTGCCCGAGCAGCGAGTAAGTGTCCCTCAGCGTGTGCAGCGTGGATGTGACGTTGCCGGCCTGGCGGTTGTGAATGCCATTGAGGGAAAAGCCGCCCACGAGGCTGACTTCCCAGCGCTTACCGATCTTGCCGAGATACTGCGCCACTTCGAGCTCCACACCGGCGGAGAGTTCCTTCTTGCCGTCGAAGCCCGCGCCGTCGCTGGTCGCGCTGTACTGGCTCATCATGATGCCCTGACCGTCAGCGGTGACCTGGCTGGCGTTCTGGTAACTCCACATGCGGGTCTGCCCGGAGGCCAAACCGAGAAACTCGCCGGTCTGGACGGTCTTCAGGGTGCCGTTGTCGTTGGTCGTGAGAAAAGTCTGATAGCGGCCGTTGCCGAGCTGGACGGTGGAGGGAAGGCTCTGGCCGACATCGGGCGTGACGGCGGAGGGATAGCCTTCGTCGACACGCGCGACGTCCTTGGCGACGATGCCGTTGTCATAGGTGCGGTCCGCCTCGCCGGCTGAGGCCGGAGCGATGGTGTGAAGGAAGGGCACGGTGCCGAGATTGCCGAAATGGACCTTGGCGCCGCTGGTCACCCGGTAGCCGAAGCGGAGAGTGCTCTTGGAATTGGCGTAATAGCCGGGGTCGGCAAAATCGTCTTCATCATCGTCGGCGGCGCGGAGCGCGACGACGGAAACGGTGGCAAGGAGCAAAGCCAGCAGGAGGCGGTAATTCATGAACAAGGGTGGAGTAGAAGCAGAAGCCGTGATGTAGGAAAAGAGAAAAACCCGGGGGTTCCCTCAGGCTTTCTCCATCGGTTCCGCAGGTTCGTCTTTCAAGAGGCCCGCTTTGCGCATGGCGCGCTTGATATCCTCGGCCTTTTGCTCGAGTTCGGTCTCCTTCTCCTGCTGGGCCTGCATTTTCTCGAAAAGGGCGGTTTCACTCTGGTCGAGGAACTCCTCGCGCTCCTTGAGCGCCTGGCGCTGCTCGGCGAGCGACTGCTCCTGACGATCGAGCTCCTCCTTGAGCTTCGCCAAGGCCTCCTCCTGCTCCTTGGAGACATGGCCGCCCGGTGCCGGGGTGGCCTTGGCGGCGGCGATGACCTTCTCGCGGGCGGCCAGCAGGGCCTCGGTCTCGGCGAGGGCCCGCTCGCGGTCGGCCAGTTTGGACTGGGCGTCGGCCACCGCGAGGTCGCGCTCGGTGATCTTCGCCTCGAGCGCCCGGATGGCCTTCTCAAGGTGCTCCACTTGGGAGCCGCTCAGGGTCTGGCCGCCACCCCAAGGGGCGCGCGATTGGGAAAGAATGGCGTCGATCGACTTGCGGGCCTCGGCGGTGGCCCGGGCGGCCTCCTGGGCGCGCTGCAGCGGGCTGATGCGCCGCGGCAGGACCAGTGGCTTGGGACCGCCGCTCGGGATCGCCGCGAGCACTGGCACGCGGGTGGAACCCGGCGCCGGGAAATTGGGCGGGGGCGGGAAATTGGGCCGGGCCGCCGCAGGTGCGGGCGGAGGCGGGAAATTAGGCACGCCGCCCGGACGGGACGGAGGTGTGGGCGGAAAAGGTGTCTCCACGATAGAGATGAAGACTGCCCATCAACCCCGGCCAAACAAGCGCGAAAAAAGACCCTTCTTTTCAGTGGGAGCACTGACTGTCGCGCCCTTGATGCCGCTGATCTCGCTGGCCAGCACGGCTGCAGTCAGGTGCACGGCGATCGCCTCACGGGCGGGATCGTTGATCGTCACGAAATAGCGCTCGAGCGTCGTGCCGTCGTGCAGGGCCTTGAGCATGGCGGCCTTCTCGTCCTTGAACCAGGCGAAGGCGGCCACGGCGTTGGCCTTGAGCGAGGACAGCAGCTTGTCGGCCTGCTCGGCCGTGAGCGGCTTGACGAAGGAGGCGTCGGAGGGATTGACCCTGGCCCCGTAGTGCTTGCCCAGCGAAACTTGATCGATGCGCGAGAGGGCGGCCGCAAGCAGGCCGATCGCCTCCGGGAGATGCAGGCCGGTCGCTCCCTTCCGGAACGGCAGGAACTGGCCGATGCCTTCCTCGTCGCCATGCGTGAGGGCGTTGAGCGCGGCGCGGAAGTCGCCCCCGAGCACGACACGGGTGGACATCTGCTGGCCAAGCACGGCGAACTCGCCGATGGTCTTGATGCCCTCGGAGGAGCAGACGGCGCGCGTGCCCTCGCTGAAATTGGCGAGCTGCAGCGGGAATGCCTCGGGGATCTTGAGGTACGAAAGGGTCTTGAGGATCGGATTCTCCTTGGCCGCGGTCTCCTCGACCTGCGCCGCCATGTCGCCGAAGGGATCGTCGAACGCGAGTGTCTCCTTCAGGATGGAGATGAGATGGTCGGCCTCGTCGGCCTTGCCGGCGATCTCAGGCAACATCAGCAGTTCCTCGTAGGTGAAATCGATGTACTTGGAGGGCTTCTCGTCCTCGCCCTTGTGCGCCCAGTCCTTCGTCTCGAGGTTCTGCGCCAAGCTGCTCAGCGACGTGTCCGCCATGATGGACTGGCGGAATTTCTTGCGGACTTCGTCCCATTCTTTCGCGGTGAATTTTGCCATGGTGGTGTGCTTGGTGTGCTTTGGAAAATTTGTTCAGGTCGTCGGCGCCGCTTCGATGATCTCGTTGGCGAGCTTCAGGTAGTCGTTGGCGACGCTATCCTCTTCCGCGCCCTCGGTGCCGACGAGGAATACCGGCAGGCCAAGCGTGACGGCGCGGCGGACCACCATCGCGTCGCGAATCTGTGTCTGGCAGATTTTCGCGCTGGGGGCGCAGCCGCGCTTCTGGGCCTTGAATTGATTCAACCGGAGTTGCATGCGCATCTTCGGCACCTCGATGTCGGTGTTGGTCTTGATCGAATTGAAAACGATGCCGTAGACCATCGCCGGCGCGCCCATGGCCGTCGTGCGGAAGCTGGCCGAGGTCTGCTGGAAACGGATGAGCTTCTCGATGAGCAGTGTGAAGCCGATGAGGCTCAGCGCGTCGGGATTGGACGGTACGTAAATCTCGTTCGCGCAGTAGATGCCGTTCTGCGAGGCGCGCAGGATGTTCGGCGGACAGTCGAAGAGGATGAAATCGTAGTTGTTCTCGATCTCCGCGAGCTGTTCCTGGAAGATGACGTAGGACGGACGCTTGGGGTCGGGTTTGTATTCACCCTCGAGGTCGACGAGATTGAAGGACGTCGGCACGAGATCGAGGCCGGGCAGGAGTTTTTCGCCGTCTTTGCCCTCCACCACGTCCTTGATGACGATGTCCTTCAGGCGCGCGGTGCCGGGATCGAAAATCGAGTAGATGGAGCCCACGCCGTTCGCGTTGATCTTATTCCACTTTTCCAGCTTCATCAGCCAGATGCTGGCGTTGGATTGCGTGTCGAAATCCATCAAAAGCACACGCATGCCGCGCTTGGTCAGGCTGGCGGCGGTATTAACGATCAGGGAGGTCTTACCGACACCACCCTTGTAGTTGAGGAAGGCTATCTTGCGTGCCATCGTGCGTGAAATGAGATATCGGCGACAACATGGCATGACGCTCCCCTAGCGCGAGTTAAAAATGTAATTAACTTTTTCGAAACGCGGAACTGCGCGATTTGTTGTTTCCGCGCCGCGGAAATTCCCAATTGTGCCCCCATGAGCGAGCTCAGTCTGCAGGAGAAATACTCCCCCGCCAGCATCTGCTTCGGCTGCGGTCCGGCCAATCCGAAGGGCCTGCACATCCGCAGCCATGTCCGCGGCAACGAAGTGGTCGCCACCTGGCACGCCGAAAAGCACCACGAGGCCTTCCCGGGCATGCTGAACGGCGGCATCATCGGCTCGCTCCTCGACTGCCACTGCAACTGGACCGCCGCCTGGCACCTCATGCAGCAGGGCGGACTTGAAAAGCCGCCCTGCACCGTCACGGCCGACTACGCCATCAAGCTTCTCCGCCCCACCCCGACCGACGGCCCCATCGAACTCACCGCACACGTCGTCGAGTCCACGCCCGACCGCGCCACCATCGAAGGCACGCTCAGCGCCGCCGGCAAGCCGCGCGCGACCTGCCGCGGCACCTTCGTCGCCGTCCAGCCCGGCCACCCTGCGTACCACCGCTGGTGACGGCGGGTTTTCGCCCGAATGTAACCGGGTGCTCACGCAACCGTCACACGGGCCCGCTAGGGTGCAGGCCATGCCTGCCGCCGCCAAAATTCTCGCCGTGGACGACGAACCCGCGCTGATCGAGCTCATTTCGTATCACCTCGGTCGCAACGGACACGACGTCACCACCGCTGCCAGCGGCTGGGAAGCCATCGAGCGCATCCAGCAACAGCGACCCGACATCATCCTGCTCGACCTGATGCTGCCCGACCTCGACGGATTCGGAGTCTGCGAAATCCTGCGCCGCGATCCCGCCACGGCGACCATTCCCATCATCATCATTTCCGCGTGGGCCTCGGTCGACTCGCACCATCTCGGTCTCGAACTCGGCGCCCTCGACTATATCACCAAGCCGTTCAGCCCGCACGAGTTGGTGGAGCGCGTGAATCACTTTATCAGCCAGCGTGCGGACCGAACGGCGAATTGATCGCCGGGTGGGATGGGAAAACGTCTGCGGTTCAATCCGCGCCCAGACGAAAATCCACCGGTATGCTCATCCGGAACGGCACGGCGCGGCCGTTGCGGCGACCCGGCTCGAACCGCCACTTCAGCACGGCGCGCAATGTCGCCTCCTCGAACCCATGTTCGGTGCTGCGCAGCACACGCGCCGAAACCACGCGCCCGGTCGCATCGACATCGAACTCGACCAGCACGGTGCCCTCGGCACCACTCTGCCGCAGCGACACGGGGTAATCGGGCGCGACCTGCACCTTCGCGCGCGGGACGTTGTCCAGCTGGTTCGGCGAGAAAATCCGGAGATCCCGTTCCCACACGGGCCGACCGTCAGGCGCGCCGGTCGGATCTCCGATGACCGAAGGCACCCGGTCGGTGCTTAGCGGGCCGGGCGTGATGGCGGGAGGAACGGGGAAATCCGGCCGGCCGGAGCTCGGCGGAGGCTCGACGATATCCGGCGGAGCAGGCTCTCCCCGCAGCGGCCTAACCTGCTCGACCTTCGGCTCGGGCGAAGAGGCCGGCGGCGGAACGTAGGTGTCTGGCGGCAGGGGCGGGAGTACCGGCGGCGGCAGGGGAATCTCGATGACCCGAACCTTTGGGACCGGTGTGAAGCCGAACAGCAACACGGCGTGCAGCGCCGCTGCGGTGAATCCTGGTATCACATAGCGGGGGTAATGATGCATGGTTTCCTCCACCGTATACGACGCGTGTCGCGAGCGTTTCTTAGGGACCGCGCAAATCGCGTTGCCAAGGCACGTACTGACACCGTCAATCCGCGCATGCGACCGACCGATCTCGCCTTCAACCGGACCCTCGGCATCAAGGATGCGCCAGCAGGCGCGGAGCACGTGCTCGAGCTGCCGCTCACCCCGCTCGTGCAAAACCATCTCGGCACCATGCACGCCGCCGCGCAGTTTGCCCTCGCCGAGGCGGCCAGCGCGGAGCGGTTGCAGCGCGACTATGCCGCGCAGATCGGCGCCGTGCTGGCCGTGGTGCGCGGCGTGACGGTCAAGTACCGCAAGCCCGCCACCGGTGAACTCCTCGCCTTCGCGCAGCCGGACGCCGCCACCCGGGAGCATCTCATTTCCGATCTCGCGACCCGCTCGCGCACGACCGCCACCGTCCTGATCGAGCTGAAAGACCGGGCGGGCAACCTGACGTTCGCCGGCAGCTTCGACTGGTTCATCGGCAAGCCCGAACAATCCTCCCGATAAACCACCGCCGATGCGCCGCGTCCTGCCCGTCATCTTCCTCTGCCTCGCGCTCGGCGCCAGCGCTGCCGGGCTGCCCGCACCGTATCGCGCGGTCTTGGCCAAACTCAGCGCCGACGTGCCGCGCGGGTGGGCTTACACCACCACGACCACGCGCAACGGCGACACCTCGGTGGAGCGCTTCGATCCGGCCCGGCCGCACGAGGAGCAATGGACCCTGCTCGCCCGCAACGGCCAACCACCCACCGCCACCGAAGCCGCCCGCTATCGCAGCTACCGCGTCACCACCAGCACCTCGACGCTGCGCGCGACCTTCGAGCGCGGTGACATCGACCCGGCCACCGCCGAGCTGGTGAGCGAGGACGACGCGCGCGCGGTCTACCGCTGCAAATTTCGTCAGGACGTGGACGACGCGATGCTCAACCATCTGGAGCTGACCCTGGTTTTCCGCAAGGAACCGGCCGCCGTCGAGAAATTCACGCTATACCTGACCGAGCCGTTTTCGCCCGTGCTGGGCATGAAAATGCAGAGCCTGACCGTGGAAACGACGCTGAGTGCCGCGACCACGGAAAGCCCCGCCCTGCCGCGCGAGAGCCTGTCGCGGTTTCACGGCCGCGTGCTGTTCTTCAAGTCGGTCGACGAGGAGGTGCGCGTCGCCTACTCGGACTTCCGACGGGCGGAGACTGCGGCGACCGACGGCCGGCGCCGTTGAGGGCCGGCCCGGGAAAAGCCTAAAGCCCTGCAGGCCCGGCTTTTTGCTTGGCGAAGTCGTTTGACATGCCCGGTATCTGGGCAGAAAAAAGCTTCAGCCACCTCGCCCTGTGAATCGCCTCTCCTTTCGCTGGAAACTCACGCTTTTCATCGTGCTGACCTGCGGTGTGACGCTGGGTCTGGCTTTCACGGGCCTGTACATTTACGATTACGTGCAATCCCGCGCCGACGTGCAGCGCAGCCTGGAGCACACGCGCCAGCTGATGGTGCGGACGATTTCGCCGCTGCTGGAAGACGGAGCGCGCACTTCCCTGCCCCTCGACTTGGCGACGGCCGATCCGCAAATCTCCGCGGCCGCCGTGTTCGGACCGGACAACCGGCCGCTGGCCTACTTTCTCCGGCCCGGTTCGAAGGAAGTCATCCCGACCCCCGCCGTTCTCGGCAGCATCCTCGTCCACGACCCCGCCGTCGTCTGGACCCCCATGCGCAAGGACGGACAGTTGCTCGGCACGCTTTATCTCAAGGCGCAGCGCAGCGAGGCCGACCAGGAACGCTTCAGCAACCTGCTGCGCGGGTCCGCCATCGTCTTTCTCTGCTCCGCGCTGCTCGCCATGGTCGTGGGCTACCGGTTGCAATCGCGCATCTCCGAGCCCATCACCGCGCTGGCCAAGGCCGCCATGGCCATCCGGCAGCACCGCGATTACAGCATCCGCGTCGGCACGGGTTCCGCCACCGCGGGAGATGAGATCGGCGAGATGATCGTGGCGTTCAATTCGATGTTGAACACCATCGAGCAACGCACCGGCCAGCTGGAGCGCTCCCGCTTCGAGGCCGAGGACGCGCGCGAAAACCTCCGCACCGCCAACGAGCAGCTCGCCGAGAGCAACCGCACCCTCGAATCGCGCGTCACCGAGCGCACCGTCCAGCTCGCCAAGGCCGTGACCGTGGCCGAGGAGGCCAACAAGGCCAAGAGCGTGTTCCTCGCCAAGATGAGCCACGAGCTCCGCACGCCCCTCAACGCCATCATCGGCTACAGCGAGCTCATGCAGGAGGACGCCCAGGACCGCAGCGACAACTCCGCGGCCGAGGACCACCAGAAAGTCATCAGCGCCGCCCGGCACCTGCTCGGCCTGATCAACGACGTGCTCGACATCTCCAAGATCGAGGCCGGCCGCATGGACGTTTATCAGGAGGAAGTGGAGGTCGCCCGCATCATCAAGGAGGTGGTCGCGACCGCCCTGCCGCTCGTCTCGAAACGCAACAACCAGCTGGTCGTAGAGGGCGACGTCGTCGCCGGCAAGATGCGCACCGACGCCACCAAGCTCCGCCAGATGCTCCTCAACCTCCTGAGCAACGCCAGCAAGTTCACCGAGAACGGCAAGATCACCCTCGGCGTCACCCGCGCGCTGCACGACGGCGCCGACACGGTGTTCTTCGCCGTGCGCGACACCGGCATCGGCATGACGCCCGAGCAGATGGGCCGTCTCTTCCAAGCCTTCAGCCAGGCCGACGCCTCCACCACCAGCAAGTACGGCGGCACCGGCCTCGGCCTCGTCATCTCGCGCCAGTTCGCGCAGATGCAGGGCGGCGAGGTCACGGTGACGAGCGAAGTCGGCCACGGCTCGACCTTCACCGTGCGCCTGCCCGCGGCCGGCAAGGAAGCCGCCGCCGCCGCCAAGGCCGCCCGCAAGCAGGCCGCCCTGACCCGCGCCCCCTTCGCCACGAAGGCGCGCATCCTGACCGTCGTGAGCGATCCCGCCACGAAGACCGAGATTGCAAAACTCCTCGGATCGAGCGGCTACGAGACGGAGTTCGCCGAGAACGGCAACCAGTGCGTGGAGCTGGCCCAGCAGGAAAAACCGAGCCTCATCCTGCTCGACGTGGCCCTGCAGGCCGGCATCGACGGCTGGGCCGTCCTGAGCAAGATCCAAGGCGTCGCCACCCTCGCCGATGTGCCCGTGATCGTGCTCAGTGCCCTGCACGATACCGAACTCGCCTATTCCCTCGGCGCCGACGGCGTCATGGCCAAGCCCATCGAAGGCGACAAACTCACCGCGCACATCGCGTCGCTGCTCGGTCCGCTGCCCAAGGATTACATCCTCGTGGTCGACGACGAGGAGGCCGCCCGCACCGTCACCGCCCGCATGCTCGAACGCGAGAGCCTCCCCGTTCATTGCGCCGCCAACGGCCAGTCCGCCCTCCGCGTGATCAAGCGCGCCAAGCCCGCCGTCATCATCCTCGACCTCAAGATGGCCGGCATCAGCGGCTTCGAGTTCCTCGAGCGGATTCGCGCCGTGCCCGAGTGGGCCCGGCTGCCCGTCTTCGTCGTCACCTCGCTCGATCTTGATTCGCAAATGCGCGGGTTTTTGAATACACGGGTCAATGCGGTCCTGCAGAAAGGCCGCTTCACCCGCGAGCAACTCATCGAGGCCATCCGCCCCGTCCTTCCGGCTTCCCCCTCCTGACCAATTCCCTAACCTTCCCTCCCCATGGCCAAACTACTCCTCGTCGAAGACAACGAAATGAACCGCGACATGCTCTCCCGCCGCCTCGAGAAGCGCGGGCACACCGTGCTCATCGCGGTCGACGGCGCCGCGGGCGTCGCGCAGGCGAAAGCCCAGCTGCCGGAGCTGATCCTCATGGACATGAGCCTCCCGGTGATCGACGGCTGGGAAGCCACGCGCCAGCTCAAGGCCGACCCCGCCACAGTGAAGATTCCCGTCATCGCGCTGACCGCCCATGCCATGGATTCCGACCGCGACAAGGCCCTGGCCGCCGGTTGCGATGATTTCGACACCAAGCCCGTCGAGCTCCCCCGGTTGCTGGTCAAAATCGACGAGCTGCTGAAGCGCGGCGCCCAGCCGCCCGCGGCCCCGCCGTCGGCATGAGCGAGTCCAAGCCAGTCCCCAGCACGGCTGCGCCCAGCTCGCTCACCCCTTTCATCCGGGCGCTGAACATGCGCGACATGGAGGTGGTGTCGCACATGCGGCACTCGCTCCGCACGCCCCTCAACCAGATCATCGGCTACAGCGAGCTCCTTATCGAATCCGCCGACGAGCTGGATGCGACCACCATGGTGCGCGACCTCAAGCGCATCCACACCGCCGGCGGCCAGTTGCTCGCCCTCATCAACGACGCCCTCGCCAATTGGAAGGTCGAGGCCGGCACGGTCAACATCGCCTCGCTGCGCACCGACATGCGCACGCCGCTCAACACCGTCATCGGCTACGCCGAAATCTGCCTCGACGAGGCCAACGAGCGCCATCAGGCAGCGCTCGTCGCCGATCTGCAGAATATCCACCGCGCGGCCAAGACCCTCTTCGACCTGTTCATGAGCGAGTCCCTTGCCGAGGATCTCAACCTCGGCGGCAGCGCACCCGCGGCCGGCACCTCGGCCGCCGCCACGCTCGGCCCCGACACCCCGCTCATCCGCTCCGAGCTGGCCGACATCGTCAACACCACCGCCCCGCTCGCCAACGGCCGCCTCCTCATCGTCGACGACGATGCTCCCACCCGCGACATGCTCACGCGCCGCCTGCAGCGCCTCGGCTTCGACATCACGCAGGCGGAAGACGGCCAGGTCGCGCTCAACAAGCTCAAGGCCGGACCGTTTGATGTGGTGCTGCTCGACGTGATCATGCCCGGCCTCGACGGTTTCCAGACCCTCGAATACATGCGCGCCGACGCCAAGCTCCGGCACATCCCGGTCATCATGCTCACGGCCCTGGACGACACCGAGAGCACCGTCCGCTGCATCGAGGCCGGCGCCGCGGACTTCGTTTCCAAGCCCTTCAATCCCGTCATCCTGCGCGCGCGCATCACCGCTTCGCTGGAGAAAAAGCGCCTCCACGACCAGGAGCAGGCCTACTTCGATCAGATCCAGAAGGAGCGCGCCAAGTCCGAGCGCCTCCTGCTCAACACGCTGCCCAAGGCCATCGCCGACCGCCTCAAGCAGGGCGAGCGCACGATTGTCGACAGCTTCGCCGAAGCCACCGTGGTCTTCGCCGACATCGTCGGCTTCTCCCGCTTCGCGGCGAAAAACTCCCCCGCCCGCACGGTCCAGTTGCTCAACGAAATCTTCTCCGCGTTCGACCGCATCGCCGAGCACAACCGCCTCGAGAAGATCAAGACCATCGGTGATTCCTACATGTTCGTCGGCGGCGTGCCGCTGGGCGACGGGCACCACGCCTCGGATTGCGCCGAGGCCGCGCTCGAGATGCTCGAGGCCATCCGCGTCTTCAACCGCCGCCACAGCCTCAGCTGGTCGATCCGCGTCGGCATGCACACCGGTCCGGTCGTCGCCGGCATCATCGGCACCAAGAAATTCGCCTACGATCTCTGGGGCGACACGGTCAACGTCGCCAGCCGGCTCGAATCCTACGGCCAGGGCGGCCGCATCCAGATTTCCGCCGTCACCAAGCAGGCGCTGGGCGACAAATTCCTCGTCGAACCAGTCGGCTACCTGGAGATGAAGAACGTCGATCCGATGGAGACGTTCTACCTCACCGGCAAGCGCGGCGCCTAGCCGGCCACGCGGCTCAGGGCTTTTTCCGCGCGCGCTTCTTTTTCACGAGCGCGGCGGCAGTTTCCGGCACCGCGGCCGGAGCAGGCGGGGCCACCGGCGCAGGCGGCGGCAGCAGCGCCGCCGGTGTTACAGGCGGCATCGCCGCCCCGGGCGCCGGTTGCAGCCGGAAAACCAGCACGCTCAGACCCGGCAACATCAGCAGCAGGGACTGCTTCTGTCCGTCGGCCTCCACGGCCTCGGCGGTGCAACCGCCGCCGTTGCCGGAGCCCGTGCCACCGTAGTAGGCCGAGTTGGTGTTGAGCACCTCCGTCCAGTAGCCCGCGGCCGGCACGCCGACACGATATGGCTCGCGCGTGACCGGCGTGAAGTTGCCGATGACGAGCATGGCCGCGCCGCTCGCGGGATCGAGGCGGACGAAGCTGAGGACGGAGTTGTCGCCGTCGTTGCAATTCACCCAGCGGAACGCGGCCGGGTTGAAATCATTGCCGCTCAGCACGGGATCGCTCGCGTAGAGTTTGTTGAGATCGCGCACGAGCGCCTGCACGCCCTTGTGCTCCGGCTCCTGCAGGATGTGCCAGTCGAGGCTGCTGTCGTGGTTCCACTCGGTGCGCTGGCCGAACTCGCCGCCCATGAAGAGCAGTTTCTTGCCCGGGTAGGTCCAGATGAAGCCGTAGAGCGCGCGCAGCGTCGCCACCTTCTCCGCGTGGCTGCCTGCGCCCATCTTGCCGTACATCGAGGCCTTCAGGTGCACGACCTCGTCGTGCGAGTAGACGGAAATGAAGTTCTCCGAATACTGGTAGACCATGCCGAAGGTCAGCTTGTCGTGCATCCACTTCCGGTGGATCGGGTCCTTCTGGAAATAGGCCAGCGTGTCGTGCATCAGGCCCATGTTCCATTTGTAGTCGAAGCCCAGTCCGCCATCGTGCGGCGGCCGGCTCACGAGCGGGAACGCCGTCGACTCCTCCGCGATCATGAGCGCGCCGGGATAAAGCCGGTGCACGCGGTCGTTCACCTCGCGCAGGAAGGCGATCGCCTCGAGGTTCTCGCGGCCGCCGTAGCGGTTCGGGATCCATTCGCCGGCCTTGCGCGAGTAGTCGAGGTAGAGCATCGACGCGACGGCATCGACCCGCAGGCCGTCGATGTGGAAGCGGTCGAGCCAGGCCAGCGCGCTGGCGATGAGGAAGCAGCGCACCTCGTGCCGGCCGTAGTTGAAGATGAGCGTGCCCCAGTCCTGATGCGCCCCCAGCCGCGGGTCCTCGTGCTCGTAGAGGTGCGTGCCGTCGAATTGCGCGAGCGCGAAGCTGTCGCGCGGAAAGTGCGCCGGCACCCAGTCGACGATGACGCCGATGCCGCGCTGGTGCAGGTGGTCGACGAAAAACTGAAAATCATCGGGCGTGCCGTAACGGTGCGTCGGCGCGAAATAGCCCGTCACCTGGTAGCCCCACGAGCCGCTGTAGGGATACTCCGCCACCGGCATCACCTCGACGTGGGTGAAGCCCATCTCCACCACGTAATCGGCCAGCGCGGGCGCCAACTCGCGATAGGTCAGCGGCCGGTTGCCGTCCTCCATGACGCGCCGCCAGGAACCGACGTGCACTTCGTAGATGGACACCGGGCGGTCGGTTTTCCCGGCCTGCTCGGCGCGCCGGCGCAGCCAGTCGCCGTCGTTCCAGCGGTGCCGGTTCGTCGCGCAAACGACCGCGGCGTTGTTGGGCGGAGCCTCGAAATACGTGCCGTAGGGATCGGTCTTCATCCGCATGTGGCCGGCGCGGTCCCAGACGGCGAACTTGTAGATTTCTCCCTCGCGCAGGCCGGGCACGAACAGCTCCCAGACGCCCGAGGCCCCGAGCGGGCGCATCGGATGGTAGCGCGGGTCCCAGCCGTTGAAATTTCCGACCAGCGAAACGCGCGAGGCCGCCGGCGCCCACACCGCGAAGGCCACGCCGGGCACGTCGCCGAGCACGCGCAGGTGCGCGCCGAGCTTTTCGTAGATGCGCTGTTCGGTGCCCTCGTTGAAGAGATACAGGTCCTGCTCCGTCAGGGTCGGCAGGAACGAGTAGGCGTTGTAGACCTGGTGGATGTCGCCCCACGAGGTCGCGTAACGCAGCTGGTAGCGGAACACCGGCCGGCCGGGCAGAAACGCCTCGAAGAAACCCTCCGGCGCCAGCTGCTCCATCGGATAAGCCGGCGCACCCGGCGCATCGAGATCGACCACCGCGCACTTCGTCGCCGCGCGGACGAAGGCCCGCACCACCACGCCGCTCTCGCCCGCATGCTCGGTCGGGTGCATGCCGAGCCAGCCATGCGGGTTGGCCTGACGGTTTTCCAGGAATGCCTCGAGTTCTGGCGCAGGGATAATCACGACGCGATTGCTGGACCGACTCTGCCGAAGCGCCGCGGCGCGTCTAGATAATAAAAGCGGACCCTATGCCGCACGCCGGGGTCGAAACGCAAATCTCGTTGCGCCGCCGCACCGCGCCCCCCTTCATTTCTCCAATGTCATCCGCCGCCGCCCGTCCCGTTCGCCTGCTCCTCGCCGTCTGTCTGGCGGGACTGCTGGCCGCATCGCTTCGCGCGCAAAACGGCTCCATCACGCCCACGGCGACCGGCCGGGAGACTTTCTACGACGACAAGACCAAGGAGCTGGTCCTGCGCGGGGACGCCCGGCTGGTTTACGGCGAACTCACCCTCGCCTCAGACGAGATCCGCTACGACGGCGCCAACCAGAGCGTCACGGCTCACGGACACTTCGTGCTCTCCACGGCCAACCGCCGCCTCGTCGCGGACGACGGCACCTACAACCTCGCCGACGGCACGCTGCACATCCGGCACCTGCGTCTGGGCCAGTTCCCCATCTACCTGACCGGCGACACCGTCGATGGCACGCTCGACAATCTCGTCCTGACGAACGCCACGATCTTTTTCCGCGAAAACGCGAAATACGCCCCCTCCATCAAGGCCCGCCGCCTCCTCTACCAGCGCGACCGCATCGTCGCCGGCGAAGGCCTGGAACTCGGCCTGCTCGGCAACCATTTCATCACGCTGCCCAAGTTCGAGCACGACCTGCACGCCAACCTCATCTCCTACCTCAGCGGCAAGCTCGGCTACCGGCACAACCTCGGGGCGTTCGGCGAATTCGGCCTGCACGTCCCCGTGGCCCCGGGCGTGAAACTCGGCGCCGACGGCGGCCTCTACAGCGCCCGCGGCCTGATGGTCGGCCCGTCGGGCAGCTACGACTTCGCGCGACCCGACGGCTTCGCCAGCGGCTATTTCCGCTCCGGCTACATCAACGATCACGGCGACAAGCAGCTCGACATCCTCGGCCGGCACGTGCCCGAGGACCGCGGCTTTTTCGAGTGGCAGCACCGGCAGCAGGCGGGACGTTTCTCCTTCAACGGCCAGTTCAACTACTGGAGCGACTCGGAAATCCTGCGCGACTTCCGGCCGAAGTTTTTCTTCCCGGTGCAGCAGCCCGACTCGTTCCTCGAGGCCGCGTACACCGGCGACAACTACGTCTTGAGCGCGTTCAGCCGGCTGCATCCGAACAAATACCACCGGGCCCAGGAGCGCCTGCCCGAGGTGCGTTTCGATCTGCTGCCGCTGCAGATCGGCGGCGGCATCTACGAGCGATTCAACGCCAGTCTCGCCGTGCTGGAGGAGGGCGCTTACCTCACGAATCCCCGCCAGCGCTCCACGCGCCTCGATGCCTACTACGGCCTCGAACGTCCCATCGCGCTCGCGCCGTGGTTCACCTTCACGCCGGTCGCCGGCGGCCGTGTGACGCACTACGCCGACGCCATCGGCGCGAAAAGCACCTACACGCGCACGCTGGGCGAAGTCGGTTTCGACGCCGTCCTCCGCGCCAGCGGCACCTTCGACTACAAGAACGATATCTGGGAGGTCGACGGCCTGCGCCATCTGCTCGAGCCGCGCCTGTCCTACCGCTACGCCCCGCGCGCCGACGACGGCCGCCCCTACATCCCGGCGCTCGACCGGCAGGTTTTCAGCACCTACCTGCAGCCGCTCTCCATCGCCGACCAGCGCAACCTCGACCAGCTCGACCGCCTCGACACGCTCCGGCTCTCGCTCAACAACACGCTGCAGACCCGCGACGCCACCTACGGCTCGCGCGACCTGGCGGCACTGAATTTCGCGGCCGACTACCGCTTCTCCGGCAACACCGCCGGCCGGCGCGCCCTGTCCGACATCTACACCGAGGCCGCGCTCATGCCCGCGCGCTGGCTGCGCTTCGAGGTCTTTCATCGCTTCAATCCCC
This sequence comes from Opitutia bacterium, assembly GCA_016187925.1. Classification (GTDB taxonomy): domain Bacteria; phylum Verrucomicrobiota; class Verrucomicrobiia; order Opitutales; family Opitutaceae; genus Didemnitutus. The sequence goes on from JACPIS010000041.1 coordinate 82,622, forward strand.
ACGACGCCACCCAGGACGAGCTCAACTACGGCATCGAGCTCACCGACCAGCAATGGTGGTCCGTCCGCCTCGCCTCGCATTTCCTCCGGCACGACTACGAGGAATACCTGCTCGACTACCACCAGCGCCTCAACGAGGTCTTCGATCTCAACGGCCGCTGGCTCTACGACGCCCGCCACAGCCGCTTCAACGAGCAGACCTACGGCGTCTCGCACCGCCTCGGCCAGACGTGGGCCATCCGCTACGAGGTGTCGTTTGCCGAGGGCCCGCGCCGCGAGAGCTCGTTCGGCTTCAACATCGAGGCGGAGCTGCTGAAATTCTGACCACCGGCGCGCCGTGGACCACTCGCGCATCGCCGCCAATCAGCAGCGCACCTTTCTCGCGCTGCTCGCCCAGGTGCTCCCGCACGTGCAGCGCGATAGCGCCCTGCCCCGCCGCATCAAGGAACTGCTCGGCCGCAACCGCGCCCTCGGCTCGCGCGACCGCCGGCTCTACCGCGAGCTGCTCTACACCGCCATCCGCTTCCTGCCGTGGGTGCAGCCCGTGCTTGGCTCCGATCCCGACAAGGCCGCACGCATGGTTGCGTTCCTCGCCCCCGACCTGCCCGACACGCAGCGCTACCGCGCCGCACTTCTCGCCGGTTTTCCGCCCGATCTCGGCTTCGATTCACTCAAGGCCCGCGCCGCGCAACTGCACGCTCACTTCGGCGGCGACTACGACCCGCAGGCCCTCCTGCCCGAATGGCTGCGCGCGGAGTGTCCCGAGGCCTTTGATTCACCCCACCTCGACGCCCTGAACGAGCGCGCCAACATCTGGGTCCGCCTGCAGACCACGCAGCCCGCCCTCGTGTTGAACGAATTCCAGGCCCATCACTGGACCTGCAGCCGCCCGGTCTTTCCGCCCGACGCCGTCCGCCTGCCGCCCAACGCCGAGGTCGCCTCCACCGACGCCTACCGCCGCGGTTTCTGCGAGATCCAGGACCTCGGTTCGCAACTGCTCCTCCATCACACTCCGCTCGCCCCCGGCCAGAACTGGCTCGACGCCTGCGCGGGCGCCGGCGGGAAAACGCTCCAGCTCGCCAGCCTGCTCGGTGACACCGGCCGCGTCGACGCGACCGATATCCGCCTCGAAGCGCTCGCGGAATTGCAGGACCGCGCCACCCGCGGCCGGTTCAACAACATCCGGATCATGAGCGAGCCGCGCCCGGGCACGGCCTACGACGGCGTGCTCGTCGACGCCCCGTGCTCCGGCACCGGCACGTGGCGGCGCATGCCGCACATGAAGTGGTACACGCAGCCGGAGATGCTCGATAAGTTTGCCCAGACCCAGCTCGCCATCCTCAGGCAAAACGCTCCACGCGTCCGCCCCGGCGGCCTGCTGGTTTACGCCACCTGCTCGCTCGCGCGGCGCGAGAACCGCTTCGTCGTCGCGGAATTTCTCGCCACGCATCTCGACTTCGCCAGCGAGCGCGCGACAGCCGACCTCGGCGCCCGTTTCGACAACTTCGGTTACACGCTCCTCCCCGGCACGTTCAACAGCGACGGCTTTTACGTCGCGTTGCTACGCCGCAGCGCGTGAACCGGTCGGCGCGCCGCCCGGTCAACCCTTGAGCACTTCCAAGTCGGCGCGGACGGCCGCGACCAGCCGCTCCAGACTGGAGCGCACGACCTCATCGGTCGGCCCCTCGACGAGCAGGCGCAGCTTCGCCTCGGTGCCGGAGTAGCGCACGAGCACGCGGCCCTGCGCGCCGAGCGACGCCTCGACCGAGCGAATCACGCCCGGCAGGGTCGGCAACGTCTCCAGCGGTTTCTTCTCCCGCACGGTGAGCGCGGCGGTGATCTGCGGAAACTTTTTCAACCCCTGCCGCAACACCGACAGGGGCTGTCCGGTGGCGAGCATGACCTCGATCACCTTCAGCGCGGCGACGAGGCCGTCGCCCGTCGGCGAGACCTCGGCGCAGATGACGTGCCCCGACGACTCGCCGCCGAGCATGGCGCCATCGGCCAGCATGCGCTCGATCACGTAGCGGTCACCCACGGGAGTGCGGGTGACCCGGCCGCCTGCCGCCGTCACGGCGGCATCGACGCCGAGGTTGCTCTGCACCGTGATCACCAGAAGGTTTTTCGCGAGCTTGCGCTGCTTGAGGGCGTGCACGGCAAGCAAGGTGAGCATCTCGTCGCCATCGAGCACCTCGCCCAGCTCGTCGCACAGGATGCAGCGATCGCCATCGCCGTCGTGCGCGATGCCGAGCCGCGCGCCAGTCGCGCGGACCGCGGCGGCCATCTTCTCCGGGTGCTGGCTGCCGACCTCGGCGTTGATGTTCCGGCCGTCCGGATGGTTGCCGATCAACCCGAGTTCCGCGCCGAGCTGCTCGAGCACGGAGCGGCTGGTCACGCACGTGGCGCCATTCGCCGTATCGAGCACGATCTTCCAGCCGCGCAACGCGCCGGCGGGCAGGAGCGCCGCAGCCTTGGTGGTGTAGAGAACATGGGCCCCGAAACCGGCCACGCGTTCCGCGAGCGGCTGACCCGCCTCTGCCGGCAGCAGGCGCTCGATGCGCAGCTCTTGTTCGTCAGTGAGCTTGATGCCTGCCGGGCCGAAAAACTTGATGCCGTTGTCGCCCGCCGGATTGTGCGAGGCGGTGATGACGACGCCCAACGCCGCCTGCTCCTCGCGCACGGCGAGGCTGATTGCCGGCGTGGGCACGACACCTCCGCTGACCGGGCGCAATCCCGCCGCAGCCAGACCGCCCGCCAACGCGCGCTCCAGACTCTCACCCGATGCGCGCGTATCCCGGCCGATGATGACCGCCGCACCGGCGGCAGCGCCGTTCTCGCGGGCGTATTTTGCCGCGGCAAATCCCAGCCGCCAGGCGAAGGCTTCATTCATGACGTCGCTGCCGTAAGGCCCGCGGACGCCGTCGGTGCCGAAATACTTTCGTTGGGTCGACATGATCAGCTGCGATAGAACTCGCGCATCGCGGCTATCTTCTTGGCGACGGCGCCGCCGAGAAGCAACTCCCGCGCGGGCTCCAGGCCTTCGCGGATGCCAGACGTGCGGCCGGCGACCCAGAGACCGGCGGCGGCGTTCAGCACGATGGTGTCCACCAAGCCCGCTGGACCGTGTCCGGCGAGGATCGCCTGCGTAAGCGCGACGTTCGTAGACACATCGCCGCCGACCAGGTGTTCCACCGGCGAGCGGGCCAGCCCGAAATATTCCGCGGACCAACGGCCCGCGACGTCGCGCAACCGGCCGGAGCCTTGCACGAGGTTTTCCGTGGCCGTGGTCATCTCGTCAATGCCGCGTCCCTCGGCGATGACGCCGTGCGCGACCAGCGCGGTGTGGCCGCCCATTTCCTCGAAGGCCTGGGCGAGCTTCGCCACCAGCGCCGGCGAGTAGACGCCGAGCAGAGTGCCCGCGGGCCGTCCGGGATTGACCAGCGGGCCGAGGATGTTGAACACCGTGCGTTCGCCGCGGGCGGCCAGCGCTTTGCGGGCCGGAGCGATGTGCTTGAAGACGGAATGGTAGGCCGGGGCGAAGAAGAAACAGAAGCCCAGCTCGCGCAGCGCCGCGCGCGACTTCTCGGGCGGGGCGTTGAGATCGAGTCCGAGGGCCGCGAGCAGGTCGGCGCTGCCGCACTTGGACGTGATGCCGCGGTTGCCGTGCTTCATCACCACGGCTCCCGCGCTCGCGAGGGTGAGCGTGACGAGGCTGGAAATGTTGAACCCGCCCGCGTGGTCGCCGCCAGTGCCCACGACATCGAGCGCGTGCGGGGCCCATGCCTCGACGCCGGGATTGATCGCGAGCGCCCGGTAGGTCGTGGCAAACGCGGCGATCTCGATGGGCGTCTCGCCTTTGGCTTGGTGGGCGGACAGAAAGGCGATTTTCATTTCCTCCGTCACCTCGGGCGAGGCCAGCGCCGCGGCCGCGGCGGCGGCTTCGTCCGCGGTCAGGTCGGTCCGCGCCTGCAGTTTGGCGGTGAGTGACTCAAGCATGGGAGCGCGCAGCGAACCCGCATTTCCTCGCCGAGCAAAGCATAAAACTCGACATAAGCGGACCAATCTGGGAGCACGCGCAGGTGAATTTTCCGCCGCTCCGCCGTCTCCTGGTCCTCCTCGTCTGCGCACTTGCCGCCATCACCGGTCGCGGCGCCGAGCCGGCGAAGCAGCCCGTGGCCGAGATGAGCGTGAGTGACGCTGTCGTCCTCGGCTTGGTGGAGGGCATCACGGAGTTTCTGCCCATTTCCTCGACCGGGCATCTCATCATCGCGAACCAGTTGCTCGGTTTGGAATCCGAGCAGCAGTTGACGGACAAGGCCGGCCAGCCGCTTTGGTACCGGACGCCGTCGCCGGAGCATCCCGAGGGCGTGCCGCTCACGCTCAAGCTCGCCGCGGATACCTACACGGTGATCATCCAAGTCGGCGCCATCGCCGCCGTCGCCCTGCTCTATTGGTCGCAGCTGCTGAACATGACGGTCGGCCTCGTCGGCCGCAGCAACTCCGGCATGCGGCTTCTGCGCAACGTGATCTTCGCGACGTTCCCCGTGGCCGTGACGGGGCTGCTGTTGCACGACTGGGTGGACAAGCATCTTTTCTCCGTGCCGGCCGTCATCGCGGCGCAGGTCGCAGGCGCCTTCCTCATGCTGTGGGCGGAGCGCTGGCGGCGCGCAAACACCGGCATCGGCTTCTCCCGGAACGAGCCCGCCAACATGTCGCCGCGGAAGGCGACCGGCATCGGCTTCGCGCAATGCCTCGCGCTCTGGCCGGGCACGAGCCGCTCGATGGTCACCATCGTCGGCGGCTATCTCGCCGGACTGAGTCCGGTGAAGGCCGCGGAATTCAGCTTTCTCGTCGGCCTGCCCACGCTGGCGGGCGCGGCGCTGCTCAAGGCCGTGAAGACCGGTCCGGCCATGATCGAGGTCTTCGGCTGGGGCAACCTGCTGGTCGGCATCCTCGTTGCGGCCGTTTCGGCGGCGATCGCGGTCAAGTTTCTGGTCGCTTTTCTCTCGCGCAACGGCCTGGCGGTGTTCGCCTATTACCGGCTCGTCGTCGCGCTCGTGCTGGGGCTGTTTTTCCTGCTCTGACGGGCACTTGCGGCCGGACGGTTAAACATCTTGACGGCCCTCCACGCCGACCTTACCAACCTCGCCTTTAACGCACTCGAAGCGGGCCGCTTTCGCGAGCCGCCTGCACTACCAAAACCACTTTATGGCTAATCCGAAACGCAAACAATCCAAGCGCCGCAGCGCCAACCGCCGCGCCGCCAACGCCTTCAAGGCCCCCAAGTTCGCCAAGGACCCGGTCGACGGCGGCGCTGTCCGCCCGCACCGCGTCAACCCCAAGACGGGGATGTACCGCGGCCGCCAAGTCCTCGACGTGTCGGTGTAATTCCGCACCGGCAGGGTTTCCCGCCATAAATCCAGAAGCCGCCAGTTCCACGCCTGTCCAGGCGCGCATCGCCGTTGACGCGATGGGTGGCGACCTTGGCCCCGCAGAGGTGGTCGAGGCCGTGAAATTGGTGCTGACCTCGGGTGAGGACATCGAGCCCATCCAGCTGGTCGGTCAGGAGGACGTGCTGCGTCCGCTCATCGCCGCCGCCGGCCTCGCCTCGCATCCGAAGCTCTCCATCGTGCATGCCTCCGAGGTGATCACGATGGAGGACAAGCCGCTCAAGGCGCTCAAGTCCAAGAAGGACGCCTCCATGGTGCGCGCGCTCGAACTCGTGAAGAGCGGCATCGCGCGCGTCGCCGTCAGCTCGGGCAATACCGGCGCCCTGATGGCCGGCGCCACGCTCCGGTTGCGCCCGATGACCGGCGTCGACCGGCCGGCGCTCGCCGCGGTCATTCCGCGCGACGGCGGCCACTTCATTTTGCTGGATGCCGGCGCCAATCCCGAGGCCCGACCGGAACACCTCGTCCACAACGCCATCCTCGGCGCCAACTACGCTCGCGTCATCCTCGGCGTCGTCTCGCCGCGCGTCGGCCTGCTCACCATCGGTACCGAGGAGGGCAAGGGCAACTCGCTCATTACCGAGACGCACGAGCTGCTGAAGAAGATCAACGGCGTCATCAATTACCACGGCCCCATCGAGGGTTTTCAGGTGTTCCGCAACGAGGTCGATGTCGTCGTGTGCGACGGCTTCGTCGGCAACACGCTGCTCAAGACCTGGGAGTCGTTGGCCAAATTCATCACCGGCATGCTCAAGACCGAGCTGAAGGCCAACCCGCTCCGCATGGGCGGCGCCCTGCTCGCCAAGGGCGCGTTCGACGCCCTGAAGGACCGCATGAATCCCGACCGCTACGGCGGCGCCCCCCTGCTGGGCGTGAAGGGCAACGTGCTCAAGGCCCACGGTTCCAGCAACCGTTTCGCCTGGGCCAACGCCATCCGCGCGGCCGAGAAGATCATCAAGCAGGACATGTATCACCACAACGAACGGGACATCGCCCGCGCCAACGAACTCATCGCCGCGCCCGCCCCGACCCCCTCCCCCGCGCCCGGCGCGAACAACTGATTTTTATGGCCTCCGTAATCATCGCCGGAGTCGGCTCCTACACGCCTGAGCGCGTGCTCACCAACCACGACCTCTCCAAGATGGTCGACACGACCGACGAGTGGATCGTCTCCCGCTCGGGCATCCGCGAGCGCCACATCGCCGCGGAGAACGAGGCCTGCTCCGACCTCGCCGTGAAGGCCGCCCAGGCCGCGCTGGCCGACGCCCAGGTGCAGGCCAGCGAGATCGATCTTCTGATCATCGCCACGGCCTCGCCCGACATGCCGCTGCCGTCCACCGCCTGCATCGTGCAGCACAAGCTCGGCATCCCGGCCCACGCGACGTGCTTCGACATCGCCGCCGCCTGCTCGGGTTTCCTCTACGCGCTCGAGATCGCCTACGGCCAGCTCCTCACCAATCGCTACAAGCGCGCCCTGATCATCGGCGCGGAAAAGCTTTCCTCCGTCACCGACTGGACCGACCGCACCACCTGCGTGCTCTTCGGCGACGCGGCGGGTGCCGCTGTGCTCAAGAAGGTCGACCAGCCCGGCATCGGCATCATCGGGTCCGACCTCGGCGCGGACGGCGAGTTCGTGGATCACCTCTATATTCCCGCCGGCGGCAGCCGCTGCCCGGCCACCGCCAAGTCCGTCGACGAGCACGGCCATTTCATCCACATGAAGGGCCGCGAGGTCTTCAAATCCGCGGTGCGCGTGATGGAGACCGTCGCCCGGGAAATGATGGAACAATACAAGGTCACGCCTGACCAAATCAGCCTCGTGATTCCCCACCAGGCCAACATCCGCATCATCGAGGCGCTGGCCGGCAATCTCGAGATGCCGATGGACAAGTTCTTCGTGAATCTCGACCGCTACGGCAACACCTCCTCCGCCACGATTCCGCTGGCCCTGGACGAAGCCCGCCGCTCCGGCCGCATCAAGCCGGGTGATCTCACCCTCATGGTGGCCTTCGGCGCTGGCTTGACCTACGGCGCCGCTCTCGTTCGATGGTAGTCCCCTCCTTTATGCGCCTTTCTCCCTTCCCTGTCCTGCTGGCGCTTGCCGCCTTTGTATTCGTCGCCGCTCCGCACGCCCGCGCCGATATCGTCTGGGCGCCCGGCACGGGCTGGCGCGTCGAGGGCGGCGTGCTGGCCACGCTCTCCGGCGAGGATGGCCGCAATGCGCTCGACCTGATGAACAAGGCCCGCGCGGCCGAGGAGGCGCATTCGGCCCGCAGCGCCATTAAGCTCTACCAGAAGGTCGCCAAGCGCTACCCGAACTCCATCTACGCCGCCGAGTCCCTCTACCGCGTCGGCCTGCTCTACCAGGGTCGCAAGGAATACTACAAGGCCTTCGACTCCTACCAGGACCTGCTCGCCAAGTATCCGGGCACGGAGAAATTCAACCAGGTCGTCGCCGAGCAGTACCGCATCGCTTCCCAAATGCTCGAAGGCGCGCGTCCCTACGTCTGGGGCCTCTTCCCGGGTTTTAAGAACCGCGAGCGCTCCGTCGAGTACTTCGAGAAGATCATCGCGAATGCGCCCTACAGCGACTACGCGCCGCTCTCGCTGATGAACGTCGCCCGCGGCCAGCAGAAGCTCGGCGCCACCGAGGAGGCCATCGACGCCCTCGACCGGATGATCAACACCTACCCGCGCAGCGTCCTCACGCCCGACGCCTACCTGAAGATCGCCCAGACCCATGCCTCGCTGGTCACCGGCCCCTACTACGACCAGGGCTCGACCAAGGAGGCCATAACCTACTTCGAGGATTACCTGATTCTCTTCCCCGGCGACAGTGGCGCCGCCCAGGCCGAGAAAGGTCTCGCCGACATGAAGCGCGTGCTGGCCAACAGCAAGCTCATCATCGCCGATTACTACTTCAAGTACCGCAAAAACTACAAGGCCGCGAAGGTGTTCTACAACGAGGCCATCACCGTTTTCCCCGACTCCGACGTGGCGGCCAAGGCCAAGACCAAGCTCGCCACCGTCGACGCCCTGCTCGAGAAGCAGCCGCAGGCGGTTCCCGTCCAGTCGCCCAAGCCCGGCGAACCGAAAAAGAAGAAACGGTTCTGGCTGTTCTGAGCCGGCCCGGACGCGTCATGGGCCCGACCGCCAAGCTGCTCAAGTCCGCCCTCGCCCTGCTCTGCCTGCTCGGCCTGACGGCGTGCGCGCATTACCGGCTCGGCACCGACAGCGAACCCAAGTTCGCCAAGCTGTACCTCGCGCCCGTCGCCAGCGACGTGTTGCTCCCGCAGGCGCAGGCCATCGTCACCACCCAGCTGCGCGAGGCTTTCCTCAAGGATGGCCGCGTCTCGCTCGTCACCTCCGCGGATGAAGCCGACGCCGTCCTGACCATCACCCTCGGCAGCTACCAGCGCGAGGTCACCGTGTCCCGCGCCGACGACACCGGTCTGGCCCGGCGCTTCGACGTCACCCTCCACGCCAAGGCCACCCTGCTTGATACGCGCACGAAACAAAACCTTTTCGCGAACCGCCCGTTGCAGGCCACGCGCGGCGTCTTCACCGACAGCGGCCAGCTCCAGTCCGAATATCAGGCGCTCCCCTTGCTCGCCGAGACCTTGGCGGGCAACGTCGTGCACGCGGTGCTCGACACCTGGTAAGCCGCCCCGGGCGCGCATTTCGCGCTTTGCAGCGCCGGACGTTTCGCCGAGGCTCGGGCAGCGATGCACGCGCCCATTCTCGCTCCCTCCCTCCTCGCCGGCGACCACGCCCGGCTCGCCGACAGCGCCCAGACCGTCACCGAAGCCGGCCTGACCTGGCTGCACCTCGACATCATGGACGGACATTTAGTGCCGAACCTGACGTTCGGCCCGGAGACGCTCGCCGCCCTGCGCCGCGCGGGCTCGAAGCTTTTCTTCGACACGCACCTGATGCTCGCCGAGCCGCACCGCTATATCGAACCCTTTGCCAAGGCTGGCGCCAATCTCATCAGCATCCACATCGAGCCCGCCTACGACCACGCCGCCACGCTCGCCCGCATCCGCGCGCTCGGCTGCCAGTGCGGCATCGTCGTCAATCCCGGCACGCCCGCCGACGCGATCGAGCACTTGCTCGACCAAGTCGATCTCGTCCTCGTGATGACCGTGCAACCCGGTTTCGGCGGGCAGCCCTTCCGGCGCGACATGCTGCCAAAGCTCACCCAGCTCGATGAGTGGCGCCGCGAGCGCCGCCTGAAGTTCCGCCTCGAAGTCGACGGCGGCATCGATCCAGCCACCGCCGCGGAGTGCCGCGCCGCCGGCACCGACACCTTCGTCGCCGGCACATCGTTCTACAAGGCCGCGGACAAGGCGGCGTTCGTCGCCGCGTTCAACCGCATGAAGTGATGCACCCGGTCGAGCATCACCACGGCAACTATTTGATCTCGGACGACCCCGCCCGGCTCAACCTCGACGCCATCCACGCCTATCTCAGCCGCGCCTACTGGTCGGAGGACATCCCGCGGGAAATCGTCGAACGCGGCGTGCGCAATTCGCTCTGCATCGGCGTCTATGATTCCGCCGGCGCCCAAGTGGGCTTGAGCCGGTTCATCTCCGATTTCGCCACGTACTGCTACGTCTGCGACGTCTACGTGCTGGAGGAGCACCGGCGCCACGGCCTGTCCAAGGCCATGATGGCCCTCGCCTCGCGCCACCCCAAGCTGCAGGGACTGCGCCGCTGGAGCCTCATCACCCGCGACGCCCACGGCCTCTACGCGCAACACGGTTTCGTCCCCCTCCGCCACGCCGACCGCTACATGGAGAAGAACGTCCCCGATATCTACAAGCACCTCGCCGAGCAGGACGCCGAGGATTAGCGCACCGGATCCGGCCGTCACTGCCGCGCGGCGCGGGCGATCTGGCCGCATCGACCGCCGCTGCGGGTGGAGCGCTACACCCATTTTCGATTCAGCTTGCGGCAATCAGCCACGCAAGAATCATCCCGGCTGCACGGGCCGATGCGTGCACAGAAAGAATCTCTCCATTCTCTCGATCGAGGACGAGTCGCTCTGGCGGACCTTTATTGCCGCAGCGCTAGGCGTGCTGCCCATGGTGTCGCAGTCGGAGTCCGCCCCCACCGGACAGGACGGCCTGAGAATGGCCCGCACCTTGCGACCGGATATTGTGCTACTCGATTTGATGCTGCCGGACACCGACGGTTTCTCGCTCGCACTCGACCTGGCCCGCCTGCCGCACCCACCCCGGATCATCCTGCTTTCCTCCCGGCAGGACGACGTTGCCCTGCTGGCCGCCAGCGAATCGCACATCTCGGGATTACTTTGGAAGTCGGGCGATGTGTTCCGGCAATTGCCCGTGGTCCTCGGCGAAGTGGCCAGTGGAAGAAAATTCTACCCGCCGGAAGTCCGTGACGCGCTGCGTCGGTTGCGCGCCGATCCCAACGCGTTCTTCAAGATTCTCTCAACCCGCGAACTGGAACTGATGCCTCGCTTCGGGCTCGGACAAAGCGACGCCGAGATCGCTACCGCCCTCGGGCTGAGCAACCACACGGTCAAATCCCACCGCCAGCACGTCATGGCCAAGCTGGGATTGCACAGCGCCCCGCGCCTGATCCACTGGGCGATCGACCACGGCTTCGCGCCTCTCCGTCGGCAACCGCCCTCTCGGGCTGAGTCTCGGTAGGGCGCAGATTCTGCCGGAGCGCCGTCAAGTTTTTCTTTTCCTCCTTTTGCAGGAAAACATCCGCTTCGTTTTCACGCCGCACTGCGCAATCTACGCGTCCGTGTCCACGGCCACGCCGCCTGCCCCGCTTCTCCCCGTCGTCCTCGCTCAGGACACGGTAGAAAGCCTCTACACCGAGCACGGGCCGCAGCGGCCTTGGATTTACTGGCTGGCCTTGACCGGGGTGATCGCTGGTTTAGGCAGCCTGCCTTGGATCAAGATCGATGTCTCGGTCAGCGCGCCGGGCATGGTGCGCCCGGCGACCGAGCGCACCGAACTCCGTCCCGCTGTCTCGGGCCATGTCGCCGAGGTGCTGACGCGCGACAACGACCGCGTGCGCGCCGGCCAGCCCTTGCTCGTGCTGCGCTCCCGCGACCTGGAGGAACGCTTGGCGCGCAACCGCGCCTTGCAGGCAGAGCGCCAGTCCGTCAGCCAGGATCTCCGCCTCCTGCTGGAGCACCCGTCGGAAGTGCGTGGCGCAAGTTCCCCTTCCACCACCGGTGCCGGCGCAAGTTCAGTTGCCGCACAGGTGTATCTCCGCCCGGTGGTGGACCATCTTTCTCCTGCGACTCCGCCGCTCGAAGCCGCCTCCGCCCCGGGCCTCACCACCGCCTCTCTGCGGGCGGATTTCACGCAGTTCCAGGCGCAACTCGACTCTTACCGTCTGGCCGAAACCAAGGCCCGCAACGAGCTGGCCCGCTATGCCAGTCTCGCGGCCAAGGGCATCGCCTCCCAACAGGAACTCGACAACGCACGCTACGAGGCGGACCGGCTGCACGCCGAGTTGCGCCTGCTCGTCGAGCAGACCCGTTCGCGCTGGGCTGCACGGCTCAAGGACGAACAAACGGCACTGGCGGAGCTGCTCAGCGAAGAGCAGCGCCTCCGGGAGGAGCAGACCCTCTACACCGTCTGCGCCTCCGCCGAGGGCACGCTTCAGGGTTTCACCGGTCTCGGGATCGGCCTCTATCTCGCCGCCGGCCAATCTCTCGGCACCGTTTCTCCCGACGACACCCTCCTGGTGGAAACCTACGTCTCACCCAAGGATATCGGCCAGATTCGCACCGGCCAACCTGTCCGGCTGCAAATCGACGCCTTTCCCTACACGCAGTGGGGCCTGCTCGAAGGTCGCGTGCAGGCCGTCTCGGCCGATGCCAGCATTGTCGGCGCAGGATCAGCACCCGTTTTCAAGGTAATCGTCGCGCCTGTAACTTCACGCCTGACCCTGGCGAGCGGAGCCACCGGCGAACTCGGCAAAGGCATGACACTCTCCGCCCGTTTCCTCACCGCCCGCCGCACACTGCTCCAAATTTTCTATCAAGACGCCAGCGAGTGGCTCGACCCGCAAAACACTCCACCGCGCGCCTGAAATCCCTTTCCCGGCAATCCCACCGGGGAAAACAAACTCAAACTATGAACACACTGAATAATACCGACCTCACTGCAATCCTTGGTGGCTGGGATACTCTCAATAATCAGGAACAATGGGCTTACGATCTACTGATGCGCCAACTCCAGCAGCAAGCCGAAGAGGCGGAGCGAGAGGCGTGGGAGGAATACTTGAGCACGCAAACGGCCTGATTGGTCGCATTGATCATGCATCGCCACCTCCGATCGCTCGCGATTTTCGCCTTCGTTCTGGGGGTGGCGGTGCATAGTCCCGCAGCCGGCGAGTCACCGGTCGTCCTGCCGGAATTCAGAGTCGAGGGCACGCCTTGGCTCTACGCTAGGATGGGCGACATGGAAATTCTCAGCCGCGCATCGCCTGGGCGGGCGCGGCAGCTGGCGGCTGCGCTGGTGCGCGGCCGGAGACTCTATCCCGATTTTTTCACCCGGGACCGGCGTTTGCCGTTGCTGCTGATTGTGGCCGACTCTCCCCGACGCACCGTGAGCGGTCTGAAGCCGGCCGTCATGGTCGAGGCCGACGAGCGGCAATGGCCCCGCAACTATCAGGAAGTCAGCGAGGGCCACGACCTCGCTGACGAGAAGCTCGCAGTGATCGCCATCAATCTGGGCGCCGTCAACAATCTGTGGCTGGTGCTCAGCAGTTGGTCGAAACGCATCGTCCTTACGCAGCGGCCCGCGTTCCCGGAATGGGTCACCGCGGGCTTATTCGGCGAGTCCGGAGCGGTTTCTTCGGTCATCGGGAGGCCGCAGTCGACCACCGTGCGCTTCCCGCGACTGTCATGGCCGGATCCAGCGGTGTCTCCGGGCGAGTTTCCGCAGGCGGCGGCGGATTTCCCTGTTTTCGCCGAGATGTTCGATTCCGCGCGCAAGGCGGACGTCATGTCGCCGAAGGAGAAGACAAAATTCCAGTTCCAGACGGCGTTCTTCGCCCGGTGGAGCCTGTTCGGCCCGGCGAAGAACGGACGCAATCGCAACGGCTACTGGGCCTTCGCCGAAATGGCCCGGCGCGGGCAGGCCACCGAGGCGGTGTTCCGCGAGTGCTACGGCATGGACTGGGCGCAGTCCTGCGCCGAGATGCGCACCTACCTCAAGCGGAAGCATGTCGGCCTGATCGACGTCCAGATGCCGCACGTGATGGCCGACGTGCCCGAGGCGGAGCGGCTGAAGTTCCGCGATGCGACCCTCGAGGAGGTGCGCCGCATCCTCGGTGACTTCAACCGCCTCCGCGCCGCCGAGGCCGAGCGCGGAAAAGCCGCCAAGGCGCCGGACACCACGGCACCCACGCGCCCCTGAACCCCTTTCCCGGCAATCCCGCTGGGAGAAAACAACCAATAATACATGAATACATCAGTTGATACGACTGGGCTCATAGCTCTCGAATGTAACGAACTCGCACAGGTGGACGGTGGATGGTTTGCGGGACCGCTTGTCGGAGCCGCAGTTGCACTGATTAAGACCATCGAGTCGAACCCGGATAGTTTTACTTGGATGATGGACTGGTATTACGATCCGAGCTCTTCGGGAGCCTCAACCGAAGGCCCATACTCTATCCTTAACCGAGTCTAATGTGACGGTTGCGCTGTGAAAGCAGCGCAACCCTTTTGGCCGTAACACTCAGTCTATGTATGCAACCAAAGTATCACTCGGTACATCGATCGCCAAAATCATTGACGAACTCCCTGAGTGCAAAGGCTTCTCGCTCGTATCGGCGGTATTGTCGATCACGGCGGCCGTATGGATTCCGTCCGCCGCCATCTGGTATCTGATTGGCGCACTCTTTCCCGGGCCCACTGGTCCGAGTATTTTCGATACACCGCGATTTGCGATTCTGGGAGCGCTTCTCTTGGCACCATTGCTTGAGACGCTCATGATGCTCGGGTTCTTTCGTGTTTTTGGGCGAATCATCTTCTCGCAGCGGTGGCTCTTGCTGCTTTCGACCATCTGTTGGGGCGCGTTTCATGTGTATTCTCCTAGTTGGGGGCTCCACGCTGCGTGGGGATTCTTCGTCATGGGCAAGGTATTCCTGAGCGCTTCTCGTCGCTCATCTGATTTCGCGGTATTGATAGTCGTCGCAGTGCATTTACTTGCGAATGTGCTTTCTTATGGTGCGACGGCTATTGCGAAGACCATATGACGACTTGGCCGCAAAGCACCCGCGATGACTTTCGATGAGTTCTAATGTCACAAAGCCTAGCACTCCGTCCTGTCTGTCGAAAGCTAGTGACTATCACTTGGCGATACTTGCCGGTGCACCAACCTGCGTCTCCGTTGACCTCACAAGTCACAGGCTGCATCCGCGCTCGATATCTAAGCATGACTGTTATCTTCCGCCAGCGTGACCGCACCGATTGCGGTGCCGCGTGCCTGCGCTTCATCGACGCGCACTATCGGCGCGACGTGACGGTGGCGCGGTTGCGGCAATTGGCAGGGACCAACCAACGCGGCTCCACGGCGCTGGGGCTCGTCGAGGCGGCGCGGCAACTCGGCTTCACCACCAAGGGCGTGAAAGGCCCGGTGGACGCGTGGCGCGGCCCGAGGCAAGGAATGGTCGGTCAAGTTTTCAATTTCATCTTTTTATATGAAACGAGGCGTTCGCCCTGGACGAGCATTCGAGCACGCTGTCGGCCATGGCCTCCACGCCGCACGACCTCCCGCCGTTCCCTTTTGCGATCTACGCCATCGGCGAATTAGGCAAAGGCATGACGGCCGCCGCGCGCTTCCTGACGGCGCGTCGCACGCTGCTCCAAATCCTCTACCAAGCCACGAGCGAGTGGCTCGACCCGCAAAGCACCTCTCAGCGTCCCTGAACCCTTTCCCGGCAATCCCGCCGGGGAAAACACAAAAAGAACATGATCCAACTGAACGAACTCAGCGAACAAGAGATGACAGGGGTATGCGGCGGCGGCGATCCGCCGCCGGACGATGGCAGTGGCACCGGCCTTCCGCCGCCGCCTTCCTTCGAAGTGTACGCGGCTCCCGGTATTGATCCGCTGCTGGGCATCGAGATCGACAAATGATTCTGCGGCTGTGCGGGGCTTGCCCAGCACAGCCTAAAATCGCGCCGAATGAAATACCTCTTTCTCCTTCTCGTATCGTTCGTCAACGTGACTGGAGCGATTGCGCAGGAGAGTGGACAAGAGATCGTAAAACTGCCGCCACTCGTCGTGAGCGAGCTACCCGAAGGCTTGCCGTGGCGTTTTGGGCGCGTGGCTGGTGTCGAAGTGCTCTCACTGGCGAACGACTATCTCACGGCGGATTTTGTGGCGGCACACTTGCGCTCCCGGCGATTTGTGCCCGGAGCGCTATTGGCGGAGCGAACGGCACCGGCGAGCTTCATCTTGTTCGAGAATAAGTCCGCGCTCGTGCCGGCAGTGAGAACGCACAGCAGTAACGCGCGCTGGCGGGAGGGCACGATCATGTATCCTGGCCAAGTGGTGCAGTCCGCCGGCGACGCGCTTTATGCGGCCGTCAATCTCTGGGGGACCGATCGATGGCCGATGGCCGACTCCGCCTTTCTGCGGGAGGTGGTTGTCAATGCTCCGGCCTTGCCCGACTGGATTCGGGCGGGCCTGTTCGGTTCGTCGGGAGTGTTCGCCGAACTATGCGTCCATCATGAAAGACCGGTGATCGACCTGCCCTCTTTTCTCTGGGTTTCCGAGGAAGTATCCGCGGAACTGCGCCAGAAACGCTTTCGCGCGCCGGAACTCCTGCCAATGACAAAACTCTTCGCCAGTCCTCCCGACGGCCAGAAAGAACCAGAGGCCCTCAAAGTGTGGTCGTCGCAAGTCGGACTCTTCGCGCGTTGGCAGCTCTTCGGCAACAACGGACGTCCGATCGATGCGGAGGCATTTTGGGGTTTCGCCCTCGAAGCATGCACGCGCCCAGTGGACGAGACGATGTTCCGCCACTGGCTCAAGTTGTCCTACGCGGACGCCGAGAAAGAGATGCGCGGATATCTCCGAGTCGCCATCGCCGCACCAGAAATGATCCGAATCGACGAGGTAAATCGTCCGCTGGCCGAACTGAGCGAACTGCATCTGCGCATGGCGACCGAGGAAGAGGTGGCGCGCTTGAAGGGGAATTTCGAACGCATGGAGGCACGGCGCCTGCGGTGCGACTTCCCGGAACTCGCCGACAAATATGCCGCCGCCGCGCGCCGCACTTTCAAACGCGGACTCAAAGCGAATCCGGCTAGCGGTGTGCTGCGCGGTTTGCTTGGAGAATTGGAACACGACCTCGGTCATGCCGATGCCGCCCGGCCGCTGCTTGAATTCGCCTTCGCCCACGATGCACTCAGCACCCGAGGCTTGCTCGACCTCGCGCGGCTGCGGTTGGCGGATATGCGCATCGGCCTGCCGCCCGACGGGAAATTACCGGTCGAGGCGCTCGACCGCGTGCTCACGCCGCTGTTCGCCGCGCGAGCGCGCAAGCCTCCGGTGCCGGAGGTCTATCAGATGATCGCGGATGTTTGGGCGCAGAGTGCCGTCGCGCCAACGAAACGCCACCTCGCCGTGCTGCTCGAAGGCGCGCAGTTCTTCCGCGACGACACCGATTACATCGTCGCAGTCATCGAGCTGCACCGCCGCCACGGCTACACGGCCGAAGCCGATGCGCTGCTCGTGCTCGGCGAAACCTGGGCCCGCAGCGATGCCGCGCGTGCGTACTATACCAAGTTGCGCACAACAAACGCGCCGGACCGGAAGGCGTCGGTCAAAAGCATGCCGCCTCCGCGCATCCTCACCACCCGTCGCACCCTGCTCCAAATTCTCTACCAGGACGCCAGCGAGTGGCTCGACCCGCAAACCGCCCCACCACGCACCTAAATCCCTTTCCCGGCAATCCCGCCGTGAAATCAACAAGATACCAAAAAAATGAAATCGTTACATGACACTGAACTGATGAATACCAACGGAGGCTTCATTGCTGAGGCATTCCTAGTAGCTGCGATCGGCGCAGCTGGCTTTATTGCAGCAGGAATCATCAACAACTGGGAAGACTTCAAAACGGGTCTACAGGAAGGCTATAACACTTACCAGCCAACCCAAAAATGAAAATGAACCAAATCGACGATACGACATTATCGACCATTAGTGGTGGCGATAGTTTCTGGAAAGACTTAGGGCAATTTATCGGAGGCTGCATCTCTGGCTTCGGCACAATCCCCGATACACCAGGAGTCCCTCTCTCAGGAACAATTACTGCCGGCTTGGTTGCCGCGGCAATCAACTAGTTTACTCGTGCCTGCGGCTTCCTACGCCGCAGGCACCTAATATAGAACTATATGACTAATACTCGTAAACGAGCCTTCTTGGCTGCGATAACTTTCTTGATTGTAGGCTGGCTAGTCATGCAGCTCGTCGTAGCACGTTGGGAAAGCATCAAAACTCTCTTTCAATAGTGCAGTTTCGTCAGCGTGACATCACCGATTGCGGTGCCGCGTGCCTGCGCTTTATCGGCGCGCACTATCGGCGCGAGGTGCCGGTGGCGCGTTTGCGGCAGCTCGCGGGCACCAACCAGCGTGGTTCCACCGCACTCGGACTCGTCGAGGCGGCGAAACAACTTGGCTTCACCGCCAAGGGCGTGAAGGGCCCGGCGGAGGCGTTGCCTACCGTGCCGTTGCCGGCCATCGCGCACTGCCTGATCGACCAAAAGCTGCTGCACTATGTCGTATTGGTGGAGTGGAAGCCGAAGCACGCGCTCGTGATGGATCCGGCGATCGGCCGCATCGAGAAATGGAGCCATGATAAATTCAAGGCCGCCTGGACCGGCGTGCTGATCCTGCTCGCACCCGGCGAGGGCTTCCAGCCCGGTGACCACACGGTGTCGCCTTGGGCCCGGCTCTGGGCCCTGCTCCAGCCCCACCGCGCCGTGCTGGGGCAAGCCTTCGTCGGCGCGGTGGTGACGACTTTACTGGGCCTCGCGATGGCGGTCTACGTCCAGAAGATCGTCGACCGCGTCATCCCCGACGGCAACCGCCCGCTGCTCAACCTGCTCGGCGTCGCAATGCTGGTGGTCTTGGGATTCAAGCTCGTGCTCGGCTGGCTCCAATCGTTGCTCTCCCTCCGGATGGCGCAGCGGATCGATGCGACCTTGATGCTCGGCTACTACCGCCACCTGCTGCGTCTGCCGCAGTCGTTCTTCGATACGATGCGCGTAGGCGAAATCACCTCCCGTCTCGCCGACGCCGTCAAGATTCGCACTTTTCTCAACACCTCGCTGCTCGGGCTGCTGCTGAACCCGCTGATCCTGCTCTTCTCGCTGGGCGCGATGTTCTTTTGGTCGTGGAAGATCGCCCTGCTCTCCCTCGCGCTCCTGCCGGCCAATGCGCTCATCTACTGGCTCGTCAACCTGCGCAACCGGCTCTACCAGCGCCAGCTCATGGAGCGCGGGGCGGATTTCAACGCGCAACTGACCGAGTCGCTCGGCGCCCAGCCGCTGCTCCGCCGGTTCCGGCTCGAAGACGACGCCGCCCTGCGCACCGAGACGCGGCTCGTCCGCCTGCTCCGCACCGTCTGGCGATCGACGATACTTGCGCTCGGAAGCAACACCATCGCGGCACTCGTCAGCCAAGCCTACCTGATTGGCCTGCTCTGGCTGGGCGCCGGCCTTGTGCTCGACGCCGGCCTGACCCCGGGGCAGCTCATGTCCTGCTACACCCTCGCCGGCTACCTCACCGGGCCGCTCGCCGCCCTCATCGGACTCAACTCGTCCATTCAGGAAACCCTGATCGCCACGGACCGCCTCTTCGAGATCATGGATCTAGAACTCGAGAGGGACGCCGGGACCGTGGAATTCACCCCGCACCACGCGACGGACATCCGCCTTGAAGCCGTCAGCTTCAAACACCCCGGCCGGCTACCCACGCTCCGAGATATTACTCTTACCCTGCCTGCCGGGAAAATCACCGCACTGGTCGGCGAGTCCGGCTGCGGCAAGAGCACGCTGCTCTCCCTGCTCCAGCGACTTTATCAGCCCGAAAGCGGACGCCTCTTCATCGGCGAGATTGATATCCAGTATTTCAAGCTGGAGAGTCTGCGTCGCCATCTCGCCGTCGTGCCGCAGCAGACGCACCTCCAATCCGGCACGGTGCTGGAGAATCTCGCACCCGGCGACTACGCACCCGACATGGAGCGCCTCCTGCGACTCTGCCGCGAGGTCGGAGCGCTGGAGTTCATCGAAAAGCTGCCGCAGGGCTTTCTCACGCATCTGTCCGAAAACGGCGCCAACCTCTCCGGCGGTCAGCGCCAGCGGCTCGCCCTGGTGCGCGCGCTCTACCTCGATGCGCCGATCCTCCTGCTCGACGAGCCCAGTTCCGCGCTCGCCGCCAAATCGGAGGAGCACCTCGCGCAAGTGCTCCGCCGGCTCCGCGATGAGCGAGGCAAGACGATCGTCGTCGCCGCGCACACCCCGCGGCTCACCGCGGTTGCCGACCAGATTATCACCCTCAAAGAGGGACAGTTACTCTCCGCCGTTACCGAAGTCATCCCTGCAAGCGACGAGACCGCGTTGCTGGCTGCCCGTGTGGCTTAGCTTAACAAGCGCCCTCTCCATTTCCCCGACATTCCGTCGGTGAATCCACGACCCCGAAACACAACCAACAATGAACATGCTATCCATCTCAGAATTGGCGCTCGTCACTGGCGGCGAAATTCCGCCTGCCCCAACCGGAGAGGGCTGGTGGGACGCCATTGTCGCCGGCTTGAATGCCCAGGACGCGGCGGCGCGTTGGGCCGAATGGTATGCCACTTACGGGCAAAACCAGCAGTAACGCACGACCCGACTCCTTTTCGCACAACATCGCGGAGAGGAGTTGGAGTCCGATATCCCGATCTTCAGTGAATTGAAAAACAGACCCAGATGGTATCGGTTGACTCTGCTCCGGGCGACACTCGTGCTCGCGCCGGCCGGACTGCCTGCGGGCTCCCCCGCGACTCAATCGCCGGAGCAAGGCGCGCCGACCCGGTTGCCTGATTTCATCGTCACGGCCGCGCCGGACGGACTGCCTTGGGAACACGGTGAATGCGACGGCATCGAGATTCTCACTCTGTGTTCGGCGGAACTCACCAACACGTATGTCGCCGCGCTTCAGCGTGGGCGGCACCTCGTGCCCGCGCCGTTCCTCGGCGAGCGCAGCCAGCCGATGGTCGCGCTCCTCTTCGATCTGAACCGCACCGGCAAGGCACCGGCGCCGCCAGCGGTTGCGATTAAGAGTGGCTCTCCCCGTCTGGGCCATGGCTGGCGTGGGGCCGCCGGGCGGATCACGCAAGCGGAGGACGACACCTTGGTCTCGGCCTCGGGCTTCGACCGCACAACGGAATGGACCGACATCGATCCGTTTTGGCTCGCCCACTCCTTTGCCGCAACCACCCCGCCGCCAGCGCGCTGGCTCGGGGAAGGTCTGTTCGGCGACTACGGATTCTTCCAGGAGCTCGGACGCTACCCGCACGAAGATAAACTGCGGCTCGCCTCACTGTTCTGGCGCTCGGAGGCGCAGACGGCCGCACTCAAGCGCAAAGACACCCCCGATCCCGTCCTCCTGCCTTGGGCGGATTTTTTCAACCAACCACCACCCGACCGCGCCGCTGCCGCGGAGGATTGGTCGCTCTGGCAGGCTCAGGCCGTGCTCTTTGCCCGCTGGGCTCTCCTGGCCGACAAGACCCCCGCCGTGGCGGCGCCTGAGTTCTGGCAATTCGCCTATGCCGCCCGCCGCCGTCAGGTCACCGAAGACGATTTCCGGCGCGTCTTCCACCGGGACTACGCCACCGCCACCAAGGACATACTCGCCTATCTGCGCGTGGCCGTTCGCGCTCCGGAAGACTTCAACGTCCCCGGTCTGCACCGCGTGGCAGCGCGTCAGACGCTTCACCTTCGCCCCGCGACCGAAGTAGAGATCGCCCGGCTGAAGGGTAACTTCGAGCGCATGGAAGCCAACCGACTGCGCGCTGACTTCCCTGAACTCGCGGCCCAATACGAGACGGCTGCGCGCCGCACGCTCAAGCGCGGGCTCCGGCTCGGCGGCGACGATCCGCAGGTGCGTGCCGTGCTCGGCCTGCTCGAATACGACGCCGGCCATCCCGCCGAGGCCCGCCCGCATCTCGAAGCGGCTTTCGCGGCCCAGGCCGCCGGCACCCGTGGCCTGCTGGCATTGGCGCGGCTGCGGCTGGCCGATATGCGCATCGGCCTGCCCTCCGAAGGCAAGTTGCCCGCAGAGGCGCTCGACCGGGTACTCCCTCCGCTCTTCGCCGCCCGGGAGCGTCGCCCCGCAAGCGCCGACGTCTATCTCGCCATTGCCGATATCTGGGCGCAGAGCCAAACCACGCCCACCCAAGGCCACCTCGCCGTCCTGCGGGAAGGCGCCACACTGTTCCCCGACCATGTCGACCTCCTCTGGCACGCCGCCAAACTGCATCAGCAGCACGGCTACGACGCCGAAGCGTTGGCCCTCGCCGCCCAAGGCGAGAAAGCCACCCGCGACCCGGCGCAACGCGCCAAGTTCACGGCTCTGCTGTCGCCGCAGTGAAATTGGCCCAGCTTACCGTCCGCAGCGCGTTCGTCTTCAACGCTTCGCGGCGCGGGCGAGTTCGCCGGCCTTGAGGTATTGGTGGCGGAACTGGTTGGCCAGCTCGTTGGCCAGCTTGATCTCGTCGACCTTGTTCTTGGAATTGAGCGCCTGCTTGATGCGCGTGCCCATCTGATCGTAGCTGACCATCGAAAGATCGCCCAATGCCGCGAGCGCCGCGGAGGGCTGGCCGGCCCGGATGATATCGCGCCACGCCGCGGCGAGTTCGGGATGCGTGTCGAGGCACATCACGCGGATGACGAAGGCCATCTCCCGAAAAATGCCGCCGGTCCATTCCGGCCGATAAACCAGTTGATCGTGTCCGTCGTCAAAAGGCTCCGCATCCGGATCGGAGCGTCGTGTCTTCCATTCCTCGTGAGTGTAGAAATCCCGGCGCACCGGCAGACGGCGCAGTGCGAACCGCTCCGGACCGCCCGGTTCGCCGACCCGGAAATTCCAGAGCTTCTGCCCTTCCATCGACAGCGAGTATTCGATGAAAAGCTCCGCCGCCTCGCGGTGCGGCGCGCCGCGCAGCAACGCGATGGGATCGACCGAGCTGACGGCTCCGCCGGCGGGCGTGAGGAAATGCAGACGGACCGTGCCGCTGTGCCGTTGGGCTGCCTCGGCCTCGTAGCGACCGTAGAAATCGATGCACACGCCCACAGCGGAGTTGCCCTGCGACACGTCGATGGGCGGCTTCATCGAGCTGTCGGTGAAATAACGGGCGTTCGCCCCCATGAGCTGCAGCATGCGCAGGCCGTCGATCCAGCCTTCGCGCACCGCCCGCGCCTCCAGTTGCTTCGGCGGAACCCCCGGTGACGCCGCGCGCAACACGGCGAGCCGCTGCTGCATCTTCTGCTGGATCATGTTCTCGAACGCCTTGGCGATCGAGCTGCTCTTCGTCGGGTCGCACAGCGCCACTTCGCCGATGAGCGCCGGGGCCGTCAGATCGTCCCAACGCCGGATCGCCGTCGGCAGACCGAGTCGCGCGAGCGAATCGTCGTTGGAGATGATGCCGTAGGAGCTGAGGACGTTGCCGAACCAGCGGCCCTGCTTGTCCCAATACGGTTCGCCCGCATACGTCTGCGGAATGACCGCGTCGGTGAACCACTCGGGATGCGTCTGGAGGATGCGCGACTCGACGAGGCGTCCGGCCTGCGCCTGGCGGATGAAATCGAAGCTGCCGCCGCCGAAAAAAAGATCGATGCCGCAGCTCACATCCGAGGCGAGGAAGGCCTTGCGCGCTTCCTGCGCCGCGGGCGAGGCGTCCTTGGCGAGGCGGCCGTTGGCGAACGCCGCCTGCACGTCGATGCTCCACTCCCTGCCCAGTGCCTTGGTCCAGTGGTTCTGGAACGAGGAGACGTATTCCGACTCGAGGAAGCGCGCGATCTCGCTGGTGCCACCGATGACGCGCCAGTCCACCGCCACGGTGCGCCCGGTCCGCTGCTGATACCAGCGGCGGAAGCCCTGGGTGTATTCGTGGCGGATGGCCTCGTTGTGCGGGGTGATGATGACGAGCGTGTCATCCGCGTGCGCCAGCACCTGCCGCACGGGCCGGAGCAAGAACGGCAGCGCCACGACAGTGAGGAGGGCCAGGATGAGCAGCGCGCGTTTCATAGGCTTCGAGCATTCAGCCTGGGTCGCGTCCATGCAGTCGAAACTGCAGGGCGGGGTCGCCGCACCCCGCCGATCCCCGGGCATTCTACGCAACCGCCCCCACGGCTCGTCCGGAGGACTCGCCCTACCACCGACGATGCCGCGCTCGCTGTCGCAACCATAGCCGCCTTACGCCGTCAGCACGACCACATCCTCGGGCGCGACGGCGGCGTAGAGTTCGCCGCGCTGTGAGCTGTCGACGAAGCGCGGGTTGCGCTCGAAAATTTTCAGCTTCACGCCGTTGTGGGTGACGAAGTCGTATTGCGCCACCTCTCCGAGATAGATCGAGTCGCCGATGCGGCCGCGGACGAAGTTGCGTGGTTCGGCGTCGCGGTGCAGTTCCCAGCACTCAGGGCGGATCGACACGGTCACGGTCGCGCCGACGGCGGGGATATTGACCGGATCACCAAAGACGCCGTCGAACTTGCCGACCTCCGTCTCGACCGTGACGTAGTTGCCGACCATGCCGAGCACCTTGCCGGTCAGAAAGTCGGTCTCACCGATGAAATTCGCCACGGTCTTGCGCGTCGGACGCTTGTAGACCTCGCGCGGCGTGCCGACCTGCAGGATGTAGCCGCTCTCGAGGATCGCCATGCGGTCGGCGATGGACAGCGCCTCCTTCTGGTCGTGCGTGACGTAGACCGTGGTCAGTTGGAATTCCTTGCAGACACGGCGGATCTCCGTGCGCATCTCGAGGCGCAGTTTGGCGTCGAGGTTGGAGAGCGGCTCGTCGAGCAAAAGGCAGCGCGGGCGAATGACGAGGGCGCGGGCCAGGGCGATGCGCTGTTGCTGGCCGCCGGAGAGCTGGTTGGGCCGGCGATCGGCGTATTGCTCCATGCGCACGGACGACAGCGCCTCGTCGACGCGCCGGCGCACCTCGGTCGCAGGCACCTTGCGCTCGTGCAGGCCGAAGGCGACGTTCTCCGCCACGGTCATGTGCGGCCAGAGCGCATAGCTCTGGAACATCATGCCGGTATTCCGCTTGTGCGGCTCGAGCTTGGTGACGTCCTCGTTGCCGAACAGGATCTGCCCCTCTTCGGGGATGTAGAAACCTGCGAGCGAGCGCAGGAGCGTGGTCTTGCCGCAGCCACTGGGACCGAGCAGGAAGAACAGCTCGCCGGGGTTGATCGTCAGGTCGAGCCCGTGCAGTGCCACCACATTGCCGAAACGTTTGGTCAGCTGCTTAACCTGAATGGAAATCATGTGGGTGCGCGCGTGGCGGCAGGCAACCGGCCGCCCCAGGTGAAGTCAAAAAAATAAACCCCGGGCGGGCACGTTGTAACAGTTGCCAAGCGGCGGGCTTTTTCACTTAAAGCCCCATGGCCAAGAAAAAGTCGATCCCCGAGCTCAAGCACCTCGACCACGTCCTCGTCACCGAGGCCGCCATCCGACGCCGCATCGAGGCGCTCGCGGAGAAGATCAACCGCGACTACCAGCGCCGCGACCTCACCGTCATCGCCGTGGTCAACGGCGCGCTCATTTTCACCGCCGACCTGCTCCGCCAGCTCCGCACGCCGCTGCGCCTCGATTGCGTCCGCGCGTCGAGTTACCACAGCGGCACCAAGTCCGTCGGCAAACCCGTGGTGATCGACAACCTGAAGCTCGACATCAAGGGCCGCCACGTTCTGCTCGTCGACGACATCCTCGACACCGGCAAGACCCTCGCCGCCGTAAAGGCGCTCCTGCTCAAGAAGCGCGCCCTCTCTGTGAAGACCTGCGTGCTCCTCGACAAGAAGGCCCGCCGCGTCGTCCCCTTCGAGGCCGAGTATGTGGGTTTCGACATCCCCAACGAGTTCGTCGTCGGCTACGGTCTGGATTTCGCCGAGGGTTACCGCAACCTGCCCTGCATCGGCGTCCTGAAGCCCAAGTATTACGCCGGGAAGCTCTGAGCCGGGAGATTTTCCCCGGCGAGGAAAATGCCTTGCACTCCGGAGGCGCGCGGTTTTTCTTGCCCGTCCACTCCCGGAGGGGTGGCCGAGTGGTCTAAGGCAGGTCTTTGCTAAAGACCCAGACCCCAAAAGGGTCTCGGAGGTTCGAATCCTCTCCCCTCCGCCAGTCTTCGCTCGCCGCCAGGCGATGACGAAGACTGTCGCACCGAAGCTCGGCCTGCCGAGCGCAGGCGGACTCGTTCGAAAGAACTACGACCCGGCAAGCCATCCTTCGCCCTCTGAGCTACAGATGGCACAGCCAGTTCTCCCAGTTGACGAGGGCCACGCCGGCATCCCGCTGTTTCGCGCGAAGGATGACTTGTTTGCCCGCGTGGAATTACGGGCCCAGTGATTCGACGTAGCCGAATTCATGTCGGCCGTGAGCCAGTGCATCACGGCCGCCGAAGCGGTCCACGACGCGATCAAGCCCTTCCTGGCGCAGCCTTGACCGGCGACGGGCGAACCGGCGTCTGCCGGCAGGGATGGCCCGACCGGCCTCCGGGCGCAGTTTGTGATTTTTCGGCCAAGCTCACCTTGACACCGCGGGCGTCTGTGTGCCCCCTGTTGTCAACCGGAGTCCAAGTCATAAGACACGGTTTCCCTGCATGAACGTCCACCCGAACATTGTCGATGCCATCGGCCACACGCCGATGGTCAAACTCAACCGCGTCGGCGCCCACCTCGCCTGCAATCTCTACGCCAAGTGCGAGTTCCTCAATCCCGGCGGCTCGCTCAAGGACCGGATCGGCAAGGCCATGGTCGAGGCCGCCGAGCGCGAGGGCCGCATCAAACCGGGCGATACTCTCATCGAGCCGACCAGCGGCAACACCGGCATCGGCATTGCCCTCGCCGGCGCCGTCAAAGGCTACCGCGTCATCATTACGATGCCCGAGAAGATGAGCCGTGAGAAGCAGGTCGTGCTCGAGGCGCTCGGCGCCGAGATCATCCGCACGCCCACCGAGGCCGCCTACGATTCCCCCGAGAGCCACATCAGCGTCGCCAAGCGCCTGCAGAAGGAGCTGCCCAACGCCCACATTCTCGATCAATACGGCAACAGGAACAACCCGCAGATCCATTTCGACACCACCGCACAGGAAATGCTCGATGCGCTCGACGGCCAGATCGACATGGTCGTCATGTCCGCCGGCACCGGCGGCTCCATCACCGGCGTCGCCCGCCGTCTCAAGCAGCACAACCCCAACGTCCGCGTCGTCGGCGCCGACCCCGTCGGCTCCATCCTCGCCGGCGGCACGCACGTCGGCACCTACAAGGTCGAGGGCATCGGCTACGACTTCATCCCCGACGTGCTCGACCGCAAGCTGGTCGACGAGTGGGTGAAGACCGAGGACCAGCCGTCTTTCCTGCTCGCGCGCCGCCTCATCCGCGAGGAAGGCCTGCTCGTCGGCGGCTCCTCCGGCGCCACGCTCTTCGCCGCGCTGCAGGCCGCCGCGAAGCTCAAGGCCGGTCAGAACTGCGTCGTCGTCTTCGCCGACGGCGTGCGCAACTACATGACAAAATTCATCGACGACAAGTGGATGCGGGAAAACGGATTTTTCGAGGCGCAGCCCATCTCCGGCCACGTGCGCGACATCCTCGGCAAGGGCCGCCCCGGCGTCATCTGCGCCGACGACATGCAGACCGTCCACCAGGTCATCACCGTCATGCGCGAGAAGAACATCTCCCAGCTGCCCGTCACCTCGGGCGGCGTGCTTGTCGGCCTCGTCACCGAGGCCAGCTTAATGGAATACCTGACCTCCGGCACCGGCAACCGCGCCTCGCTCGTCTCGAAGTGCATGAACCGCCAGTTCCCCGTCGTCAGCGCCGCCACGCCGATCTCCACCTTGCAGGAGATCCTCGGCAAGAACCCCGCCGCGGTCGTCGTCGACGACCAGCGCAAGCCCGTGAGCATCCTCACGCGCATCGATCTGCTCGATTACCTTTCCGCCAAGAAAAACTCCTGATCACCTCCATGGGATTCCAAACAGATGCCATTCACGCCGGCCAGCAGCCGGACCCGACGACCGGCGCGGTCATGATGCCGATCTACCAGACCTCCACCTACGCACAGGAGGAACTGGGCAAGAACAAGGGCTACGACTACGGCCGCACCATCAACCCGACCCGCGTCGCCCTCGAGCGCAACATCGCGACCCTCGAAAACGGCAAGCACGGCCTCGCCTTCGCCAGTGGCCTCGCCGCCACCACCGCCGTCTCGATGCTCCTCAGCGCCGGCGACCACGTCATCGTGACCAACAACGTCTACGGCGGCACGTTCCGCTACTTCGACAAGGTCATGAAGCGCTACGGCCTCACCTTCTCGTGGGTCGACACCTCCAACGCCGACAACATCCGCGCCGCCCTCAGGCCGGCCACGAAGATGATCTTCGTCGAGACGCCCACCAACCCGATGCTCAACCTCACCGACCTCCGCGCCGTCGCCGAGATCGGCAAGCAGCATGGCGTCATCACGGTCTGCGACAATACGTTCATGAGCCCGTATTTTCAGCGGCCGCTCGAGCACGGCATCGACCTCGTGATGCACAGCACCACGAAATACATCAACGGCCACAGCGACGTCATCGGCGGCATCGTCGTTACCCGCTCCGACGACCTGCATACCAAGCTCCGCTTCCTGCAGAACGCCGTCGGCGGCGTGCCCGGCCCGATGGACTGCTTCTTCATCCTCCGCGCCACCAAGACGCTCGCCCTCCGCATGCGCCAGCACGAGGCCGGCGCGCGCGAAGTCGCCGCGTTTCTCTCCAAACATCCCAAGGTCAAGAAAGTCTATTATCCCGGCCTGCCCTCGCACCCGCACCATGAGCTCGCCAAACGCCAGATGTCCGGCTTCGGCGGCATGGTCTCCGCCGAACTCGGCTCGCTCGAAGGCGCGAAGCGCTTCGCCCGCAGCGTGAAACTCTTCGCCCTCGCCGAGAGCCTCGGCGGTGTCGAGAGCCTCCTCTGCCATCCCGTCAGCATGACGCACGGCTCCGTGCCTGCCGAAGAGCGCCTCAAGTTCGGCCTCACCGACGGCCTCGTCCGCTTCTCCGTCGGCTGCGAAGACACCGAGGACATCATCGCCGACATCAAGCAGGCCCTCGACCAAGTCTGAGCCGGGAAGTTGGCCTCAAGGTAGGGCGAACCCTCCGGGTGAGCCGTCGAGCGTCAGCACAAACTCAAATCGCGGCTCGGCGGGACGCATCACCCCACCCGCGAACACCGGGTTCGCGCCTGGGAATCCGGTGTTGAATGTGCGCACCTTCTGCGACTTCCTTTCGTCGGCGGGCCAAGTCAGCGTAGGCTTTCTACGCGATTCACAAAAAATCAGATGAAGAAAATCTTCCTCTTTGGAGCAATGCTCTCGATGTTGCTTGGTCGGTTGAACGCCGAGGACCGATTGATCGTCCGAGCCGGGGCGTATGCCGAGGAAACCATGGCGGTCTCCCTCGTCATCGAAGATGCCGGACCGAATCAGATCAGGTTTACCATCGCCTACCGGCCAACGCCGCAGACCGAGCGCGTCAGTCACTCGGTTAGCACCCAAGAGACACACGGGGTCGGTCTACCGCTCGCCGCAAAATCCGGTCGTTGGGCGTTCTGCATGGAAAAACCGAACATGGTATGGTTCTACGACGGAATGCAGCGGCTTACGCTATGGACGGTCAATAGCGAGCGCGGGCTGGCGCGGGTTGACGCGACAGTTGATAAGTCGTCCAGTGGACCATTGGTCCTCCGGACATGGATCCGACAGTGACTGGAAAACACTCTATGAAATATCTCTGCGTGGGTTACTTTGAGCCGGCAAAAATGGATGCGCTTTCCAAAGCGCAGGTCGACGCGGTCATGAGCAAGTGTCCGCATCACATGGAAGAACTCCACCAGACCGGGCAGCTTCTCACGGTGGCCGGTGTCGACGTGGAGGCCAGGTACCTGCGACGTGCGTACGGGCAGGTGCAAATCTCCGACCGACCCGGCAAAGAAAGCCAGGAGATGATCGGTTGCGTGTATATCATCGAAGCGCGCGACATGGCGGACGCGATCCGGGTCGCCTCCCTGCATCCGACCACGCAGGTCGAGGCCGCCGAGCAGCTGGGCTGGCGCACCGAAATCCGCCCCATCCACACTTTCGAGCGCTAGAGCGATCAGGCTTTGGTTATTCTGGCCACTGCGCCGGGGAGTTCGGCGACGGAGGTGATGCGGAGAGTCGCGGCGGCGGGATTTTCGCCGGTGTTGTCGCGGTCGATCCAGATGCGGCGGATGCCGAGCTGCTTGGCGGGGCCGATGTCGTGGTAGAAACTGCACGCGGCGTGGATCCATTGGCCGAACTCCACCCCGCTGACACGGCGGAAATAGTGAAAATGAGCGAGCGAGGGCTTGTAGTCCTTCACTTGCTCGGCGGTGACGACGAGATCGAAGGGTTGCTTGAAGGCGCGGTGCGTCTGCGCGAAGAGATCGAGGTCGCAGTTGGTCAGCACGGCTAGCTTCCAGCCCGCGGCGCGGAGTTCGGCCAGGGCGGGCTCGACGTCGGCGAAGACGGATTGCGTGCCCCAGCGTTCCGGGAGGGATTCCTTCTGGGCGTCGGTCAGCGGCAGGTCGATCTTCGCCGCGGCGCGGGCGACGCCTTGCCGGAGGACGTCGCGGTAAAGCCGGTGCGGCGTCTCGATCTCGAGCGGACGCTCGAACTGGTGGTAGGCTTTGACGAGCTCGGCCGTGCGGCTGCCCGCGACCGGGCGCAGGATGTCGGCAAAGCCCCGGTGCCAGTCAACGAGCGTGCCGAAGCAATCGAAGGTGATCCATTTGTTGCTCATGGCTGTTTGTAGAGCACGCCGCCCTTCATCACGAGTTTCACGTGCCAAACGGCGCTGATGTCCTTGGTCGGGTCGCCTTCGACGGCGATGAGATCGGCGAGCAAGCCGGGCGCGACGCGGCCGATCTTGTCCGCAAGATGCAGCAGGCGCGCGTCGACTGACGTCGCAGCCTTGAGGGCGTCGACGGGGGCCATGCCCCACTTGACCATCTGTTCGAGCTCGAGGGCGTTGGTGCCGTGGGCGAAGACGCCGACATCGCTGCCGCTGCCGATGGTGACACCGGCGGCGAGCGCGGCCTGGAAAGCCTCCTTGGCGCCGGGGCGGGCGCCCGTGGCGGCGAGCGTGGGCACGAGCGCGACGTTGTGCTCCTTCATCAGTTGAAAAACCTCGGGCGTGCCGTTGCTGCCGTGTTCGATGGTCTCGACGCCGGCAAGCACGGCGCGGCGCATGCCCTCGGGCGTGGTGGCGTGGGCGGCGACCGGGCGGCCGCTGCTGCGCGCGGTGTCGACGATGAGCTTCAGTTCCTCGAGGGAAAACGTGGGCGCGGGCTGGCCGGCGGAGCTCCAGCGATAGTCGGCGTAAACCTTGATCCAATCGGCCCCGTGGCCGATCTGGTTGCGCACTTCCTTGATGAGTGCATCGACGCCATCGGCCTCGGCCGCGCCCTGCGGCACGGTCCACTCGGTCGAGTAGCCCTTGGGCGCGTAGCTGCCGGTGGCGACGATGGCCTTGGTGACCACGATCATGCGTGGCCCGGGAATGATCCCCTGCTCCACCGCCTGTTTGAGTCCGACGTCCGCCCAACCGGCGCCCTCGGTGCCAAGGTCGCGAAGGGTGGTGAAACCGGCGAGCAAGGTGGCGCGCAGGTGGTTGGTCGCGCGGGCGACGCGGAGCGCCTCGGATTCGTGGGCGACCTGATCGTTCCACGGCGTCTCGTTGTAAGGGTGCAGCAGCACGTGCGAATGCGCCTCGATGAGACCGGGAAGCAGCGTCATGCCCGGCAGCTCGATGACGCGCGAATCGACGGAGCGCACGAGCTTATGCAGCGGACCGACCTGCTCGATCTTGTCGCCACGCACGACGACGGCCCAGTCCTGGTGCAGCACTTCGCCGTCGAAGACCGCGGCAGGGTTGAGAATGAAGGAAGGAATATCAGCCGGCGGCGCAGCGAAGGCCGTCGACGCGATCAAGGCCAGGAGGGGGAAGAAGCGCATAGGGGCATTCTCAGCAGGGATTCGACAGAGGAAACAAAAAAGCCGCGCGGGTGAGGCGCGGCATTTTCGACGAGAAAGGCGGCGGCTCACCGGGACGGCTCGCCCTACCTGTTCAGGCGTCGCGATGAACGGTCGACGGCGAGAAGGCGGGCAGGCAGACGGCGATGTATTCGGCGCCGTCCGGATGCGGCGAGCCGTACTGCACCCACTCGCCCTTGGGCGTGTGGACGGCTTGGCCGGCCTTGACAGTGATGGTTTCCAGCTTGGTCTTCACCTGCAGCTCGCCGCGGAGGACGACGGTGTATTCGTCGAACTCGGGTGTCTGGCCCGGCTCGACCCAGCCGCCGGGGCTGCGCATGCGCGCGATGCTGGCGGCAGCGGTGCCGCTGTTCACGCGGCCGAAGAATTCCTCGATGAGCTTGGGCTTGTTGCCGGCGGCTTCGATGACGGTGGGCTGGGGGATGAATTTGGCCATGGATGTTCAGGGTTCGGAGTTTAAACGTGGAGGGCACGTCTCCTGATGTGCTGCGGCCCAGCGGGAGCTGGACCCTCCAAAAGAAAACGCCGCTGACTTATGGGCCAGCGGCGTGAAGAGAAAGAACTTGGGTCCGCCTACGCGGGGTGCAGGGCGCTTGAGGGCAAGCGCCCCTACCCGGCCGAGGCGGAGATGGCAGGGGCCGTTGTCCACAACGGCCCCGTTTCATCAATACCGGTAGTGCTCGGGTTTGTAGGGGCCCTCGACGGGGACGCCGAGATACTTGGCCTGCGCGGGCGAGAGCTTGGTGAGCTTGGCGCCGATCTTCTCGAGGTGGAGGCGTGCAACCTCCTCGTCGAGATGCTTCGGCAGGCGGTAGACGCCAACCTTGTAGGTGTCCTTGTTCTTCCAGAGATCGAGCTGGGCGAGCGTCTGGTTGGTGAAGCTGTTGGACATGACGAACGACGGGTGGCCGGTGGCGCAGCCGAGGTTCACGAGGCGGCCCTCGGCGAGCAGGTAGATGCTCTTGCCGTTGGGGAACGTGTAGAGGTCGTACTGCGGCTTCACGTTCGTGCGCTTGGCGTCGGAGGTGTTGAGCTTGTCGACCTGGATCTCGTTGTCGAAGTGGCCGATGTTGCAGACGATCGCCTGGTCCTTCATCGCGCGGATGTGCTCAAGCGTGATGATGTCGAGGTTGCCCGTCGTGGTGACGTAGATGTCGGCCACGCCGAGGGTGGACTCGATGGTGTTGACCTCGAAGCCCTCCATCGCGGCCTGCAGGGCGTTGATAGGGTCGATCTCGGTGACGATGACGCGGGCGCCGAAGCCCTTGAGGGAGTGGGCGGAGCCCTTGCCGACGTCGCCGTAACCGCAGACGCAGGCGACCTTGCCGGCGACCATGACGTCGGTCGCGCGCTTGATGCCGTCCGACAGCGACTCGCGGCAGCCATAGAGGTTGTCGAACTTGGACTTGGTCACCGAGTCGTTGACGTTGATCGCGGGCACCAGCAGCTTGCCCTTCTCGGCCAGCTGGTAGAGGCGGTGCACGCCGGTGGTGGTTTCCTCGGTGACGCCGCGGATGTCCTTGACGATGCGGTGGAAACGCTGCGGATCCCGGGCCAGGGACTTCTTCAGCTGCGCCAGGAGATAAC
>JACPIS010000042.1 GCA_016187925.1 Opitutia bacterium
TCTTTGGTGCCCAAATCCAACCGCACCGTTTGGTTCGCCGTCATGTTGACGGCATCGTCGCTTGTAATGTTCACACCATCAACGACGCCAAACGGTGCGCCTTTTGGCGATCACTGCTTCAGCTGCATGAGTCCGGCTTAGACGGAATTTTGCGCTGCCCTTTCGCAGCGGGCCGCCTCACGCTGCGGTTTATGGAAAAACGCCGTTTCGCCGAGCTCGGTCTGTCCGCCGAGATTTTGAAGGCCGTGGACAAGATGGGCTTCGAGGAAGCCTCGCCCATCCAGACCGCGGTCATTCCGCACGGCCTGGCCGGGCGCGACATCGTGGGTCAGTCGGCCACGGGCTCGGGCAAGACGGCGGCGTTCGCCATCCCGGCCATCGAGAAGGTCGACGTGAAGCTGCGCGCCGTGCAGGTGCTCGTGCTGTGCCCGACGCGCGAGCTGGCCGTGCAGGTGGCCGAGGAGGTCGGCAAGCTGGCGTTCTTCAAGAAGGGCCTGATGGAAGTGCCGATCTACGGCGGCCAGAGCTACGAACGGCAGTTCCGGGCGTTGCACGCCGGCGCGCAGGTCGTCATCGGCACGCCGGGCCGCGTCATGGACCACATGCAGCGCGGCACGCTGAAACTGGCCCAGCTCAAGGTCGTGGTGCTCGACGAGGCCGACCGCATGCTCGACATGGGTTTCCGCGACGACATCGAACACATCCTCAAGTCCGTGCCGGAGCAGCGGCAGTGCCTGTTCTTCTCCGCCACGATGCCGCGCGCCATCCAGGAGCTCATCAAGCGCTACACGCGCGACCCCGAGTGGGTGAAGATCGAGGCGCACGCGCAGAACGCCCCGCAGGTCGACCAAGTCTACTACGAGGTCGACCGCCGCTCGAAGATCGAGGCGCTCACGCGCCTGATCGACCTGCACGATTTCCGCTACGGCAGCATCTTCTGCAGCACCAAGGTCATGGTCGACGAGCTCGACGAGCACCTGCACGCGCGCGGCTACGCCGTGGACCGCCTGCACGGCGACATCACGCAGGCGCAGCGCACGCGCGTGATGGACAAGTTCCGCCGGCGCGGCTTCGAGTTCCTCATCGCCACCGACGTGGCGGCGCGCGGCCTCGACGTCGACGACCTCGAGGTCGTGTTCAACTTCGACCTGCCCAACGACGCCGAGGATTACACGCACCGCATCGGCCGCACGGGCCGCGCCGGCCGCAGCGGCCGCGCCATCACCTTCGTCTCCGGCCGGGAAATCTACATGCTCCAAAGCATGATCCACTACGCGCGGCTGAAAATCCGCCGCGAGCGCCTGCCGTCACTCGACCAGGTCGAGGAGGCGCGCGAGCACGTGTTCTTCGAGAAGCTGCGCGCCGTGCTCGACGAAAAGAAGTTCAAGGTCCACGACCGCATGATCGACCGGCTGCTCGAGCAGGGTTACACCAGCACCGACATCGCCTCCGCGCTCATCCACGTGATGCAGGGCGGCGCTGCGTCGCCGGAGACGGCCAAGCCCGAGAAAGCGGCGGCCGCGAAGGAATTCTTCGCGCCGAAGGAGTCTCCCGCCGCCGCGCCGCCCCGCGCGCCCGCTCCCGTGCCGAAGGCGTTTGCCGCCGTGGCCCACAAGAAGGAGCCCGCGCCGACCGCCGCCAAGCCGGCCAAGGAATTTTCCACCGCCAAACCCGTTAAGCGCACCTACGAGCGCAAGCCGCGCACCGGCCGCGAAGAAGGCTTCACGCCCGTGTCGTTCAACGTCGGTCGCGCGCACCTCGTCACGCCGGCGGACATCGTCGGCAAGATCGCGGGTGTCACGCGCCTGCCGGCCGCCGCCGTCGGCGCCATCGACATCCACGAGGCGCACACCGACGTCGACGTGGCCAACGAGCACGTCGAACTCGTGCTGCAAAAGCTGCAGGGCATCCGGCTGAAGGAGCAGGCGCTCAACCCGGTGCTGACTCCGCGCGGGTAGGGCGGGGCGGGCAGCCTGCAGCGGCGCTCGATGCGCGCCGTCGGGCCTGTCGGGTCGGCGGTCATGGGCCGCCGCGACAGGGTTTTTCCCGCCGTCCGTCCGCCGAGCGGGCCGCTTGACAGGACTGGGGGCGGGAGCTATCCCGAAACCCATTATGCAAGCCGCGCTCGATCAGCCGGTGCTCGTGCTCAACCGCCTCTGGCAGGCGGTGAACGTCATCGGTGCGCGCCGGGCCTTCGCGCTGCTGGCCCGCGGCCACGCGCAGGTCGTGCACCACCACGAGGACGACTTCCGCACGTTCTCGCTGATGGACTGGGTCGACTTTTCGACTTACAACCCCCCGCTCGATGCGCTCGAGACGGTGCACACCGTCAACCGCACCATCCGCCTGCCGCGCGTCATCCTGCTGACTTTCTTCGACAAGCTGCCCTGCAAGGAGCTGAAGCTGACGCGCAACAACGTCTTCGAGCGCGACGGCGACCGCTGCCAGTATTGCGGCAGCACGTTCTCGCGCGAGCAGCTCAACCTCGACCACGTCATCCCGCGCCACTACGGCGGCAAGACCACGTGGGAAAACATCGTCTGCTCCTGCGTGAAGTGCAACACGCGCAAGGCCAACCGCCTCCCGCACGAGGCGCACATGCGGCTCGTGCGCAAGCCCGTCCGCCCGAAGTGGCGGCCCGTCATCTCGCTCGTGCTCGGCAACCACGGCCACGAGAAGTGGAAGGATTTCCTCGACCTCGCCTACTGGAACGTGGAGCTGGAGGAATGAGCCGCAGGGCCTGCCCGGCGGCGCCGGTCCGTTACTCCCTCCGCCTTTCCTGCATGAATCACACCGGCCGACTCCTTTCGCTTTTGCTGACCGTCCTGCTGTGCGGCGCCCTGGCCGTGCGCGCCGCCCGCGACGACGAGCGCATCAACCAGCTCAAGGCGGAGATCGGCACGCTCGAGGCGATGGCCGCCGAGAATCCCGGCGACCGCGACCGGTTGCAGCACCGGATCGGCGTCATGCGCGAGGAGCTGGCCATCCTCGAAAAGCGCCAGGCCATCGAGGCGCAGGAGCGCGGGCTGCAGTCCGTCACGCGGGCCACGCCGCTCGGCGTCCTGCGCGAGAAGCTGCGCACCATCCCCGCGGACGCCGCGCCGCTGGAGAAAACCCTGGGCGAACTAGGCCTGCGCCGGACCCAGATCGCGGCGGAGCGCGACGCCCTGCTGCGGCAGTCGGGCGAGTTGAAGGATAATGCCGCGGCGGCGGCCCGGCGCGCCGAGCTGGACGAGCGGGTTTTCACCCAGAACGAGCAGTTGCGCGCCCTGGCGCTGCAGCAGGAGACCGTCGAGACCGAGATCGACCTCGTGCACCAGGCGCAGGGCCTGCGGGAGCGGTTGCGCGGAGCGGAGGTGCCCGGCCGGGCGTCGTTGCGCATGCTCTTCGCGCACCGCCGGCAGATGCTCGGCGACACCTCGCGGGCCGAGCAGTTCAAGGCCCGCATGGCCAACCTCGGGGAGAACCTCCGCAACAGCGAGGCCGCGCTCGACCTCGCCCGCCAGAAGCTCGCCAAGTTTGCCGAGGAACTCCAGCTGCTCGAGCGGCAGACGAATTTCTTCCGGCGCAACGCCCAGGCCGAGCAGTTCCTCGCGGCCGAGCGCGCGCAGAAGCAGCTGCTCGGCGACCGCCTGCCGTTCCTCGGCGACCAGGTCGAGGCCCTGCGCAAGACGCGCGAGACCGCCCAGGCCGGCGCGGATCTTGCCGTGCAGGAAAAACTGTATCTGGAGGAGCAGTATCACGACCTGCTGGACGACTACCTCGCGCAGCTCTGGTGGCCGGGCGGCATCGCGGCGTTGCTCATCCTCGCGCATGTCGTCGTCAGCCGCATTATCCTGCCGAAGCGCTACCAAAAGGAGGCGCTGTTCCTCGCCCGGCGCCTCGGCCGCTACGCGGTCGGCCTGCTCATCCTCCTCGTCTTCGCCTTTTATCTCATCGAGGACCTCACGCTCGTGGCGACGACGCTCGGCCTCGTGAGCGCGGCGGTCGTCTTTTCGATCCAGGATGTGTGCGCGGCGTTCTTCGGCTGGTTCGCCATCATGTTCGGCCGCAAGTTCACCGTCGGCGACCGGCTGGAGATCGAGGGCGTGCGCGGCGATGTGCTCGATATCCAACTGCTCCGCACGACGCTCATCGAGGTGAACAACTGGCTCGGCGTCGACCAGCCGACGGGCCGGGTGCTGTTCATCCCGAACAATTTCATTTTCAAGAGCAAGGTCTTCAACTTCTCCCACGGCCACCCCTACATCTGGGGCAAGATCGAGGTGACGGTGACCTTCGCCACGCCGACGGCCAGCGCGATGGCGCTGTTCCAGAAGGTGCTGGAGGAGGAGACGCGCCAGGACTTCGCCGAGGCCCGCGCCGCCGCCGGCGAGATGGAGCGCCGCTACGGCGTGGAGGACGCCGATTACCGGCCGAAAATCTACACGCGCATCGCCGACAGCGGCGTGCTGTTCAGCCTCATCTACGTCAGCCACTACAAGAATTCCTCCGGCACGCGCAATCGCATCAACCGCCGGCTCATCGCGGAGCTCGAGACGCACCGGCACATCCAGCTCGCCTATAACACGCTGCAGGTGCTCGCGAACACCACGGCCGCCGACACGCCCTCGGCCGTGCTCGGCATGGACGCCACGCAGGCGCCCTTCATGGTGCGGATGAGCCAGCCGCCAGGGCCGGCTCCGAGCCGATCCCAATAACGCCAGCCCTATAGCGGCGGTGGTCTGCCGGCGTTGCAGACTCACGCATTTAATTTGAAGTGTGGCCGCGAACGGTAGGGCGAGTCGCCCCGACGAGCCGCGGCTCATCCGGAGGATTCGACCTACCCCCGGACAAGTCATGCGGCTACGAATTTGCTTAAACCGCCCCAGGTGTGAATTTTCGCTCGACGGTCGTGGACCGCCGCTACCGCCTGAGCTGCCGCGCGCCTGCCTCTCAGCGGTAATCCTCGCGCACGGGCGCGAAGACATCAATCACGCGGCAGGCGGTGAGCGTGCGTCCGCCGTGCTGCACGCCGCCCGGGATGAGCGCGGCCATGCCGGGTTCCAGCACGGTCGTCTGGTCGCCGACGGTGAATTGAAAGCGCCCGCTCAACACGTAGGTCACCTGCTCGTGCGGGTGCGAGTGCATCGGCAGGTCCGTGTCGGCATCGAGCTCGACCTCGCCGAAAGTCATTTTCTCGAGGTGCGCGTAGTGTCCGCGGATCGTACCGTTGAAAATGAGCTTGGGCGGGAGGGAGGCGAGGGTGGCGAAGGACATGGGGACACGCTGGATTTTCCCGCCGGATTTTCGATGCCAAACCAGCTGTGCTCCCGGCCGACGGCGGCGATTGCCGCAGGCGCGGCGCTCACCCGGCCAGCAACGGCAGCGCGACGCGCATCGTCGTTCCCTGCGGGCCGGTGGCCACGAGAGTCAGTTCGCCGTGGTGGTCCTGCATGATGCGGCGGGCGATCGCCAGGCCGAGCCCCGAGCCGCTGGCATGGCCGGAGAGGAACGGTTCGAAGATTTTTTCCTGCAACTCCGGCGCGATGCCCGTGCCGGTGTCGGTGAAATCGATCTGCGCCCGGCCGTCGGCTGCGGTGCAGGTGATGGCCAGCTGTCCGCCCAGCGGCATCGCCTGCAGGGAGTTGAGCGCGAGGTTGAGGAACACCTGCTGGAGCTGGCCCTTGTGCGCCTCGACGAGCAGCGGATGCTCCGGCGCGCTGTAACGCAATTGCACGCCGGCCTGCGCGAGCTTGGCCCGGAGCAGGTGCAGGGTGTCGCCGAGGATGTCGCCCAGCGCCCAGCGTGAGTGCAGCGCCGCCGGTGCGCGGGCGAACGAGAGCACGCGCGCCACGATGGCCTCGAGCTGCTCGATTTTTTCCGTGATGACCTGCAGGTCGCGCCGGCGCGGGTCGCCCTCGGGAAAATCGGTGCCGAGCGGGCCGTGCAGGAGCTTGATCACGGTGAGCGGATTGCGGATCTCGTGCGCGATCTCGGCGGCAAGCAGACCGAGCGTCGTGAGCGTCTGGTTTTTGCGCAGGGTATCCTCGGTCTGGAAAACACGCGCGTAGAGCCGGGCGTTGTGCAGCGACACGGCGGCGAAGCTGGCGAGCGCGGCGAGCAGGCGCTTCTGGGCATCGGAAAACCGATGGGGGCTCGCCGTGAAAACCGCGAGCACGCCGCTCGGCGCGCCGTCCACCAGCACGGGCGCGGCCAGCGCGGAGCAGAGCGACGGGTCGGCCGGCAGGTCGATGGCGCCGTGGCCGCCGCCGGCGTCGAGCGATTGGAACTCGCACACGCGGCCGGTGCGCAGCGCGGCGGCGAGCATCGACTCGGCGGCGGAGAACGGTTCGCGCCGCAGCGCGCCCTCGGAGAAAGTCTCCTCGGCGCTCCAGGCCTGCAGTTCGAAGACATGTTGCGAAGGATCGCACGCATGCAGCGTGCAGAGCCGCGCGTCGAACAGGCTGCGGCCGCTGCGGGCGAGCGTGGCCATGAGATCGCTCTCCTCGAGCCGCGCGACGAGCGAGTGGCCGAGGTTGACCAGCGTCTCGAGCTGCACCGACTCGCTCTGCAGGCGCTCGAGCTGCCAGAGCCGGTGCAGCGTGCGGCCCGCCTCCTCGGCGAAGCGGTTGAGCCGGGCGAGGTCCGCCTCGGCAAAGGCGTTGGCGCGGTCGGAGTCGAGATTGATGACGCCTACCGGCTGACCTTGGGCGACGAGCGGCGCGGCCATCTCGCAGCGGACCTTCGCGCGTACGGGAATGTAGCGCGGGTCCTGTCCGACGTCGGCGATCAGCAGCGGCTTGCCGTGCAGCGTGACCCAGCCGGTGACGCCCTGGCCGAGCTTCAGGGCAAAGTCGCCCGTGTCCGGCGGCAGGCCCTGATGCGTGGAGATTTCCAGGTAGCCGGTGTGCGGGTTGAGCAGCGAGAGCGAGCCGCTGTCCGCCGGGAATGCCGCCATCACCTCCGCCAGCACGGCGCGCTCGGCCGCCCGGGCATCGCCCCGGCCGGTGGCCAAGGCGGCGATGCGATAGAGGCGTTCGATATCGGATTGAGGAGACCGGATACCGGAAAGCGGAGGAGAGGGAAGTTCAGCTTCCACGGCAGGCGGTTTTAATGGAGGCCACGACAATGGAAAGGATTTCGTCCCCCTCCTTCATCAAGCTGGTCAAGCTCGCGGGCTTGATTTCCCCCGTGTCGGTCAGCAGCTCGAGCCAGAAGAGCGATTCGTCGCACTCTTCCTCGACGATGCCCATTTTCGCCACGAAGTCCGCGCGGGATTTGCTGCGCACGGCGGCGCGATAGTTGGCTGCCGTGGAAGTGGCGGAGCGGATGAGCTGCCGCCCGATGATCTGGGCGGAGGCATCGGCGGGCAGCGATTCAGCGACCTTGATGGCGCGCAGGGCAAAGGCCTTGGTGCGCGTCTTGAATTGCTCCCTCGTCATGCGGTCGAGTCTAGCCGGTTTCCAGTATCTGCAATCCGGTTTATTCGGCCTTGGGGAGCGAATTCTAGGCGATGGTGGCCGCCACCGTGCCGAGCAACACCTCGCGCAGGCGGACCAGCCGCGGGGCGTCGACCGTGCGCTGGTCGACCGGTTCGAGATGGAAGCTGTCGACGGCGAGGCCGCGCTCGGTGTTGACGCGCGCGGCGGCCAGGCTGAAGCCGTGCTCGGCCATGACGCGGCCGACGCGGTAAAGCAGACCGAAGCGGTCGGGCGCGTGGATTTCGACGATGACGCGCGGCGACGCCACCTCGAGATAGACCTCGACGGAGGGCGGGAGCGGGCTGCGTGGCAGCGCGGACATCTCGCGGGCCTTGTCGGCGATGAGCGGGCCAAGGTCCTTGTTGGCGACGAGTTCATCCTCCACCGCCCGGGCGAAGACCTGCAGCGTGGCCGGGTCGCGCACCGGGCCGCCGTCTGGCGCGCTGACCTCGAAGGAGTCGATCGCGATGTGGTCGTTGCGCGTGGTGACCTTGGCGGAAAAAATATTCAGGCCGGCGACGCTCAGGGCGCCGGCGAGCTTGTAGAACAGGCCGGCGCGGTCCCAGGTGACGACGTGCGCGGCGCTCAGTCCGCGGGCGGCATCGTCCTGCCACTCGATGACCGGCCGCAGCGAGCCGAGCGAATCGGCGCCCGAGATCGAGTGCAGCAGCCGGTTGACCATGCCGATGTGGCGGGCGACGTCGCTCTCGGCCGTCTGCGTGAAATAGCGGTCGGGAAGGAGATTGAAGTGCGCGGCGATCTCCTCGGCGCTGGCGCCGGGCACGGTCGGGGGAGTTTTTTTCAAGCTGGGCACCGGGATGGAAGTGGTGTCGATTATGCCGGAAGTATGCCAACAGGATAGGGGAGTTTTCACCCGACGCACGCCGTCCGGCACGGCTTGGAATGAGGGCAAAAGCCCGGGTTTCCGCGACAAAAAAATTCCAGTTGACGGCGACGCGACGCGACCAATACTCCGCCTCTCTCTCGCGGGCGTAGCTCAGTTGGTAGAGCACCACCTTGCCAAGGTGGACGTCGAGAGTTCGAGTCTCTTCGCCCGCTCCATTTTACGAAAACCGCTGGTTTCCAGCGGTTTTTTCGTTATCAACGGGGTCGTGAAAGCCTCCGAATTCTTCGCCCTGCCGCCTTCGCTGGCCCGGTTTGCCCCGTTCTTCCCGGCTGATGCGCCACCGTGGGACTGGCTGAAGAAAATCGGCGCGGCGCTCGAATCCGTCGGTTTTGGGCCCTTGGAGGCGTCCATCCCGCCCGGTGTGCATCTCGATGGCCGCGTCTGGCTGCACCCGACGGTCCGGCTGCCCGCCTACGCCACCATCCTCGGCCCGACCTACATCGGCGCCGGTACGGAGATCCGCCCGGGCGCCTTCATCCGCGGCAACGTCATCGTCGGCGACCGCTGCGTGCTGGGCAACGCCAGCGAGTTCAAGAACTGCCTGCTGCTCGATGGCGTGCAGGCCCCGCACTACAACTACGTCGGCGACTCCATCCTCGGCAACAAGGCCCACCTCGGCGCCGGCGTCATCTGTTCCAACCTCCGGCTCGACCAGGCCGAGGTGACCGTGAAGCTGCCCGCCGGCACCGTCGGCACCGGCCTGCGCAAGTTCGGCGCCGTGCTCGGCGACTCCGCCGAGGTCGGCTGCAACGCCGTGCTCAACCCCGGCACACTGCTCGGCCCGCGCGCGCTCGTCATGCCCTGCGTCTCCTTCGGCGGCTACCTGCCCGCCGCCACCATCGCCCGCAGTCGCAGCACCATCGCGACCCTGCCCCGGCGCGACTAAGGTCGAAAATCTTTCTCGTTCTCTTAATCTTTCTCGTTCTCTCTATCTGGCTCCTTTGAGAAAGATTACGATTAAGAGAACGATCTGAACCATGCGAGTCCTCACCGGCATCACGCCCTCCGGCACCCTGCACATCGGCAATTATTTCGGCGCCATGCGCCCCGCCATCGAGCTGCAGGCCGGCGGCGACGCGTTCTATTTCATCGCCGACTACCACTCGATGACGGTGATCACCGATCCGGCCGAGCGCCGCGCCTACACGCAGGGCATCGCCCTCGACTGGCTCGCCTGCGGCCTCGACCCCGCCAAGTGCGTCTTCTGGCGCCAGAGCGACATCCCCGAGGTCTGCGAACTCACCTGGCTGCTCGGCTCGCTCACGCCCATGGGCCTGCTCGAGCGCGCCCACAGCTACAAGGACAAGCTCGCCAAGGGCATCGCGCCCAACTTCGGCCTCTTCGCCTACCCGGTGCTCATGGCCGCCGACATCCTGCTCTTCGACACCCACGTCGTCCCCGTCGGCAAGGACCAGAAGCAGCACCTCGAGATGACGCGCGACATCGCCATCAAGTTCAACCTCACCTACGGCGAGACCTTCGTCGTGCCCGAGGAGCGCATCTCCGAGTCGGTTGCCGTCATTCCCGGCCTCGACGGCCAGAAAATGTCCAAGAGCTACGGCAACACCATCGAGATCTTCGGCGACGAGAAGGCCCTGCGCAAAAAAATCATGGGCATCGTCATGGACTCCCGCACGCCGCAGGAGCCCAAGCCCGACGCCGAGAAGAACCTCGCCATCCAGCTGCTCAAGCTCGTCGCGCCGTCGGACGTCGCCACCGACTTCGAGAACCGTCTCCGCGCCGGCGGCCTCGGCTACGGCGACCTCAAGAAGGCGCTCTTCGAGCACTACTGGAACCACTTCGCTCCCTACCGCGCCAAGCGCGCCGAACTCGCCGCCAATCCCGACTACGTCGAGCAAGTTCTCCGCACCGGCGCCCAGCGCGCCCGCATGGTCGCCGAGAAGACCATGACCCGCGCTCGCGAGAACTGCGGGCTGCGGTAGAGCCGGTCGGCCACCTGCGGCAAGAACGAGGGTAGGGCGAGTCCTCCGGACGAGCCGAATTATGGAGGGCTCAGCTCCCGCTGAGCCGAGCGGTGGGCGCAGTTGCCGCGCTGCTTTGAATCTCAGGAAAGGATCAACAAGCTCTGCGCGGGATTGGTTTCGAAAGTATGCAATTCCACCGAATGGTCCCGGAGAAGTTTTTCGATCCGACTGGTCGGACAATTGCCCACACGCAGCCAGACAACCTTGGGCGGTGCGCCCAGGAGCAGGCTCCGCTGCTGAAAGTCTGAATCCTTGGAGACGATCGTGAACCCGCTTGCCTTGGCGTAGTTCCAAATCGCCGAATCATCGGACTTCGTCATCCCGGTGCTCTTCACATGGGTGCTTTCGGGAAACAGATCGGAAAGCCGGCCGACCAGAGAGCCCGAAAGATTCTGGTCGAACAGCAGTTTCATCCGCCGATGACGGCCAAGCGCCGCTCACGATCCGCCGCGAAAGCCAGACAGGCCCGGATGTCTTCCTCGGTGAGTTCGGGAAAATCGGCCAGGATTTCCGGAATACTCATGCCTCCGGCAAGATATTCGAGCACGTCGGTCACGGTGATCCGCATCCCGCGAATGCATGGCTTGCCGCTGCGCTTGCCCGGCTCAATCGTGATGATCTTGCGGTAGTCCATGCCCGGAATGTGCGCGATAAGCGAGCTGCGGTCAAGACCCCTGCTTCCCTTGGACCGCCCACGCCGTTGTAGAGAAGACCATGGCCCGCGCCCGCCAGAACTGCGGGCTGCGGTGAGCTTGGCTCTGACGATGGTCAGGCTCTTTCTGCACAATAATTAGTGTATCGATGCTGAACCACGGCTGGATTCCACGGCTGCCACGCATGGACGTGCCCTGAAAGGCCATACGGCGCTCCTGCAAC
This sequence comes from Opitutia bacterium, assembly GCA_016187925.1. Classification (GTDB taxonomy): domain Bacteria; phylum Verrucomicrobiota; class Verrucomicrobiia; order Opitutales; family Opitutaceae; genus Didemnitutus. Next base: position 11,232 of record JACPIS010000042.1, read on the forward strand.
AGTCAGCCAGCTGTGTGTGTCGAATTGATTACTGAAACCTTCATTTTGTAAGTAGTAGGAAACAGCCTGAGAGAACGAGTGATCGCCCGGCTTGAAGCATAGGGCTTGGTATTCCCGATCCTCTATCCGTCTATGATTTAGCGTCCGTCCGGTAACATAGTATCCGATTTCAAATGTACCTGATGGAATTACGCCATCTCCTGTGTGATCCAAGGCTTCACTCCACGCTTCTTCTTTTCTATCGGTCGTAAACAATCGCGGATCACCAGAATGCTGCATCCGTGATGGATCGTAGCGGAGACGATACGGGTCTATCTCTGCAGCGCTTAACCCTGTAACTCCCGTGATGACACGAAACGCATCAAAGCCGGTTTCGTGGACATAGGGAGCCACGCCGGAGGCGAAGACACGCTGTATCACCGGCAGGTAACAACTATATCCGGAAGGTGGGATCATTTCCTTTCTACCTAGGGATGTAATGCCCAGATATGCTTTCCGAGAATCCGCTGATAGGTGCAACTATACTACCACGCTCAAGTAGAAGCCTCGAATAGTCTTCTTCTGGCACATGTGGATTCGAAGAGCTGTGCTCCTGCGGCGGAATCACCAAGTATCGGTCGAAGTGCAGCGATTGCGGCGCAAGCGATCGCTGATACCACGACGAAAAATTTACGACATACTCTTGATGTGCGATTGGAGCGTCATGGGGGCTAGCATGATAATAGTGGGTCACCTCGCCAAGGAGGAAGCCGCCGAGCAAAAGGTAAATGATGCCCTTCTTTTTTACGCTTCGAACAACCCGGACGACAACGCCTTCGATGAAGTCGAGGAAGCGATAACCTACCGATCTCGCCTCTTCTTCAACGGAGCTGTCTCCGTAAACGAACTCGATCTGACTGCCGTCGGCCTTTAGCTGCTGCAGTTCGGCGGCGTGCCGGCGGTGCACTTCTTCTGTTACGCGCTGGATTTGCTCTGCGGTCATGAATATTGCCGAATAGTGCTTCAGTGGGAGTGAAAGCAGTCACTCAGCTGGTGGCCCGTGGCGGTAGGAGATGCGATTGGGGTGGTGGCGGCAAGACCCGTCTTGACGGGTCGCGCATCGACAAGCCCAGGATTCCGCGCTTCGCTTACCTCGTCATGATCCAACCCCACTCCGACATCGGCCGGCAGCGGCAGCGCGACATCTATATCGCCGGCGTCGGTGGGCAGCGTCCGTCGGTGCCGGTGGCGTCAGCGGAGCTTGAGCGCGCGGCGCAGGCGGCGATGGCCCCGGGGCCGTTCGCCTACCTCGCGGGCGGAGCCGGGCGCGCCGAGAGTAGGCGGAGGTAGAGGAACTTGGCTTTATCGGTCGGATGCTGCGCCGTGAGGGAGACAAGGCCCGCGCAGCTTCGTAGCGGCGGCCGCGTTTCCGTGACCGTTAACGTCATGTCCAGGGCCGGCCGACCGTTGAGCGACATTTTCATCGGAAATTCGTGGACTCGCGTGGCCAGCCCCAGCGTGCCGTCAGGCAGCATGCCGACCGCATTCCAATCGTAGTTGAAGCCGACGTTCACGCCCCGGTTGCTTGCGACTGACCACAGCGAGGGCTTTTGCAGCACCTGATCGAGCACATCGCGGCAGGCCGGGATTCCCGACGCCGCCTCGTAGAAGGCGCGCAGCGAGAAGATCACGCTGAGCAAGAGATGCTCCTCCTCCGGTGAGAGCTGGAGCGGAGTTTCAGCCGGGCGAGCGCCTGAGGCCGCGGCGGCTTTCAATCGAGCGGCGATGGCGCGGGCCCATTCACTATACCGCATGAGCCCAGCTTCGAGTGACTCCGCACTGACTGTCGCGCGCCCATACCGAGTGGTGACACCAGTGGTGCTCTCCTCTCCTGCGGTGAAGGGCCCGATGAATTCCAGTGCGAGCATCGTCGGAGTGTGGTGGATGCGTCGTGCGTGCCCTGAGTTCGAGCGGAATATGTCATCAGGAAGCGGCTTGGGTTCACCCCTGGCTTTGTCCGGTTTGTCGGCGATGAACCGCACTAGCCATTGCTGGCGTCCGGCGGGCTGCGTTAGTTCGAGGAGGTAGCGCACTTCGTCACCCGGATGGGGTTCGCTGCGCGCGGCCAGCGTCACACCCTCGAGGGGGATGTTGTGTGCGGTGGCATAAGTGGCGAGGGCAGGCAGTGGTTGAGTCGAGAGTGCGGGATTTTCGGTGCGTGCCGTCAGGATGGCGTTCATGCCGGCGAGCAGGATTCCAATGCGGAGGAACACCGGGCAGGAGACGTGGAATGGTGGTGGCATGTGCGGAAAAGAGCGCGTCGAGATCAGGTCGACACCGTTATGATTAAGGCCGGCAGGAAGCGGACTACTCGCTGCGCGGGTCAGTCACTCGGCCGAGGAACAGGCATGCGCCGGACTCGATGTGCTGGATGGCGAAAAGGAACGGGCGATCCGCGCGGACCTCGACAGGAGGCTTGGGTCTCTCTGATGCGGCAAATCCACTGAGCATCACCACAGCCGTCGCCGCAGCCGCCTCCGTGCCTTTCTCGTCCAGCGCGAGCCAAGTTTGATGCACGACCTCGTCGATCGCGAGATAGTCATCAGGCTTGCGCGGTGCCATGCCGTCGAAATTTGCGCTGCCGCGCGGCTGGTCGAAGGCAGTTTTCAGCCCGAGCGCTTGCAGGACGGACGAGAGCGTCATCGTTCCGGGACTGATTTTGAATTTTGGGAGGAACAGACTGACAGCTCTGAAATCCATGCGGGCGGTGGCTTCCAAGTCCGCTACTGTCAGTGTGCGTTCCAGCTTCGTCAGCCCGTCGATCTGGTCGGGAACGAAAAGCACGAGCTGCAAGTCTCCCATGCCGTAGGGCAGGCCGACGATTGTGCATCCCTTTCGATGGGCATACCGGTAGCCCGTTAGCTGATGCATTGTAGGGATGTCCACGGAGTCCCCCTTGGCCAGATGGAAGGGCAGCGGCTTGGTCGACTCCGCCTCGAACGGGTCTTTCCACGGTGCCTTGAGGTAGAGGGCGTTCACCAAGGTCAGGCGCGCGTCGGCACGCAACTTGCCTTCAGGTATCAATTCCGGGATGCGTTCGTGGGTCTGCTCGGAAACCCAGCTATTGATTTCGCGGCGGACTGATTCTGTCGCCCGCCGATAATCGACTTCGCCGACGCCGGCTCCGAAATTGTCGGCGACGGTCTGGAGGAACGCGGGACGTAGCGCATAGCCGCGCTGGGCGAAGAGGCGATTGGCGGTGTGCAGCTCAATGATCTCCACTCCCTCGCCACGACCGTGCCGATCCGCCATTTCCTTCATGGTGCGAGAATTTCCCTCGATTCTCTGCATCGCTGCCATGAGTAACCTGAACTCTTCCGCGTTGCGGGCTTGGTCGGCGGGGAAGCGCAGCACGCGTTGCATTTCGGCCTTGGTCTCGCCGGCGGCGCCAGCGTAGGTCATCGCGAGCGCCGAGGCGACGGAGTAGGGAGAGAGCAGCACGTTTTTCCCTTCGGCGGTCTTGATGTGCTGGCGGTAGAGGTCGAGTCCGAGCGCGTTGATTGCCGGGGCGATGGTCGCTGGGCCTGACGCGTGAGAGGCGAGTGGCAGAAGTGGGATGAGGGCGAACGAGAGCAGCGAGCGAGTGCGCATGAAGGGAAGACAGTTCAACAAGGAATTTCTTAGCGCGGCTGGCCCAAGCCTGCGTCGGAGGAACGGAGCCTGACGGACACCGGCGCGGAATCCAGCTCGCATTCACGAATCGACAATGTGGCTGCGGTCGGGAAACTGCTCGCCATGAGCCAACCCCACTCCGACATCGGCCGGTCGCGGCAGCGCGAGATCTATGTTGCGGGTGTTGGAGGCAAGCGTCCGAAGGTGCCGGTGGCGTCAGCGGAGCTGGAGAAGGCGGCGCAGGCGGCGATGTCGCCGGAGGCGTTCGCCTACATCGCGGGCGGAGCCGGGCGCGAGTCGACGATGGCGAGCAACCGCGCGGCGCTCGACCGCTGGCAGATCGTCCCGCGCCGGTTGCGCGACAACGAGCAGCGTGACCTGTCGGTCGAGTTGTTCGGGCGCAGGTTGCCCACGCCGCTCCTGCTCGCGCCCATCGGCGTGGCGGAGATGGCGCACCGCGAGGCCGACCTCGCCGTCGCGAAGGCAGCGGCATCGTTCCGCGTGCCCTATATTTTCTCCAACCAGGCTTCGGTGCCGATGGAGCAGGCGGCGGCCGCGATGGGCGGCGCGCCGCGCTGGTTTCAGCTTTATTGGAGCAAGTCGAACGACGTCGTGGCGTCTTTCGTGCGCCGCGTCGAGGCCTGCGGGTGCGACGCCATCGTGCTGACCCTCGACACCACGATGCTCGGCTGGCGGCCGCGCGATCTCGATCTCGCTTACCTGCCGTTTCTCCAAGGCAAAGGCATTGCGCAATACACGAGCGATCCGGTGTTCCTGCGCGAAGTGCGCGAAGGTAGGGCGAGTTCTCCGAACGAGCCGCCACGGACTGAGATTCGGGCAACGGCTCAGCCGGAGGCTTCGCCCTACCTTCCTGCCTCGGCTCGTTCGGAGAACTCGCCCTACCGGGAACCCAAGCCGCCGCTGAATCTCCAGACCATCGCCACGGCGCTGGCGCAGAAGGCGAATTTTCCCGGCGGTTTGCTGAAGAATTTGCTCTCGCCCGACCCGCGCGCGGCGGTGGCGCAGTTCGTGGCGACCTACTCGCGGCCGAACATCACTTGGGACGATCTGAAGTTCCTCCGTCAGCACACGAAGCTGCCCATCGTGCTCAAGGGCATCCTGCACGCCGCCGACGCCAAGCTTGCGCTCGAGCACGGCGTCGATGGCCTGATCGTTTCGAACCACGGCGGCCGGCAGATCGACGGCGAGATCGGCTCGCTCGATGCGCTGCCCGGCGTAGTCGAGGCGGTGAACGGTCGGATACCCGTGCTCTTCGACAGCGGCGTGCGCGGCGGCGCGGATGTGTTCAAGGCGCTCGCGCTCGGCGCGACGGCGGTCTGTCTCGGCCGGCCCTACGTTTACGGTTTGGCGATTGCCGGCGAGACCGGTGTGTGCGAAGTCATCGCCAACGTGCTGGCCGAGTTCGACCTGACGCTCGGCCTGGCCGGCTGCACGAACGCGCGCGAGATCGGGCGCGACAGTGTGGTCCGCGGGTAGGACGCGTCCGGCGTAGGCCATTCATTCGCTATGGGTCCGATACCCCGAAGCAGCTTCGGCTTGGTCGCGTTGTAGGAGCCTGCTTGCAGGCGACGGGGAACGCGCGCCGACGGATCGTGCGCTGAGTCGCCTGCAAGCAGGCTCCTACAAATATGAAAACGAGGGGCAAGTTGAGAGAGCGCTGGTTTGATCCAATGCCTCGGAACTTGCCCCGAGGATTTTCACTGTGGGAGGGGCTTTACGCCCCGACTCCCCACGATGGGGCGTAGGGCTCGACTTTGTGTCGAGCATTGGCCTCACACCAGGTAAGGCCCTGCTATGTGGCAGGCAGTTTGTCGGGGCATAAAGCCCCTCCCACACTCGGCTGCGGCGTAAGGCTCGACCTCGCGTCGAACCTTGGCCTCACGCAAGGTGAGGCCCTGCGACTGAACGGCAGAAATCCGCCGGCGATAAGCCGGCCCCCGAAACCCAGCGGCGGAGACGATCAGTCGAAGCCTCTTCTGTAGGATTCATCCGTTGATGAATCCATTTAGTGGTCAGCCTCCTCCGGGCTGTGTGCCTATAAGCTGCAGCCGGCCCGGCGGTCCGGCCCTACCCGTTTACTGCGACGTAGGGCTCGACCTCGCGTCGAACCTTGGCCTCACGCAAGGTGAGGCCCTACCAGTTTACCTGCCGGCCCAGGCGCGGAAGTCGGCGGCGTTTTCCTGGCTGACCAGAACCTCGTCCGCCGGGCGCGGCTGCAGCTGTACGGTGAGCCGACCCTTGCCGACGGAGGAGAAGCTTTTCACGGCCGAGGCGTGGGCGAGGTAGTTGCGGTTGACGCGGAAGAACTGCGCGGGGTCGAGCTCGCCGGCGAGCGTGGTGAGCGGCTCGTTGACGAGGCACTTCTCGCCGGTGCGCGTGACGAGGAAGGTGAGCTTGTTTTCCGAGAAAAAGTAGGCGACATCGGCGATGGCCACCGGCTGGAACGCCGGGCCGCGCTGGGCGAGGATGCGCTGGCGGCGCGGCGGCTTTTCGAGGGCGGTGGCGAACGCGGCGAGGTTGCCGGCGAAGTGCCGGCCGAGTTCGCGGTATTTGCGCAGAGCGGCGTCGAGCGCGGCGGGCTTCACGGGCTTGAGCAGGTAGGCGATGCTGTGCGTGCCGAACGCCTCGAGCAGGTAGTCGTCGTAGGCGGTGGTGAAGACCACCGGGCACGGCGGCGGGACGGTGCGGAAAAGCTCGAGCGAGAGGCCGTCGCCAAGCTGGATGTCGGCGAAGATGAGTTCGGGCGCCGGATTCGTGCGCAGCCATTTTCCCGCGGCGGCGAGACTGTCCGCCGTGCCGACGACGTGGCAGGGCGGCGTGGTGGCGCCGAGCAGGGCGGCGAGCCGATCGCGCGCCGGGGCTTCGTCCTCGATGATGAAAACACGGGGCATGGAGATGGGGCTAACCGCTAATGGGCACTAATGGGGCACTAAGGCGTGTATTCAAACCCGGTTTGTCATCCTGAGCGAAGCGAAGGATCCACGGCATCGAAGGCCATATCGCGAGCGAAAGCATGGATTCTTCACTTCGTTCAGAATGACAGGCTGAGTTGATTGGTGGGGTTTGAAAGCACGCCCTAATCCGGATTAGTGGTTTCTCCTGCGTGGGTCTGGCTTTCATGTCACCAGCGGCAGGCGCACAAGAAACTCGCCGCGGCTGTTGTCAACTTCGAGCTGGCTCGGGGTGAGCAGGGCGACGCGCTCGCGGAGGTTGGCCAGGCCGGTGCCGGTGCCGTCGAGCAGCTTGGTCTTCGGGCGCAGCGGATTGGCGACGACGATGGAGCCGGCCTCGAGCCGGACGTCGATGGCGAGCGGCTCGTCCTCGGAGAGGCGGTTGTGCTTGATGGCGTTTTCGATGAGCAGCTGGAGCGAGGCCGGCGGCAGACGGCGCGCGTCGCCGTCGCCGGCCGCGGGCAGGGTGACGCGCAGGCTGCGCGGGAAACGCAGCTCCATCAGCCGCACGTAGGAGCGGAGAAACGCCAGCTCCTCGGCGAGCGGCACGAGGTCGCGGTTTTTCTGGGTGAGCAGATAGCGCGTGACGTCGGCGAGGTGGGCGTTGAACTCAGCGGCCGCGCGCGGGTCGCGCTCGATGAGGGCGGCGAGGGTGTTGAGGCAGTTGAAGAGGAAGTGCGGAGCGAGCTGGCTTTTCATGTTCTCCAGCTCGGCGGCGAGGCGCGCGCGCTCGAGTTGCTCGAGCCGACGCTGGTCGCCGTGGCGCTCGCGGATGAGGAAGAGCGTCTCGTAGGCGTGCAGCAGGAAGAGCACCGTGATGGTGTTGTTGGTCGCGATGTTCCGGATGGTGGCGAGCCAGTCGAGGATCGGGTAGGGCGAGTCGATGTAGCGGAGCCACGCCCAGACGGCGGCGATGGTGAGCGGCACGGTACAGACGAGCGTGGCCGTGGCGAAGATGACCAGTTTCCAGAACGGCTGCGCCAGCCAGTCGAGGTGCGGGCGGAGCTGGAGCGCGAACAGGCGGTTGCTCTCCCAGATCACCACGGCCGCGAGCAGGAACCACGTGCTGCCGATCCAGTAGTCCGCGTCACGCCAGCCGAGTTTGTCGAAGAGCAGCGCGAAGCGCGGGATGACGACACCGAGCAGCAGCAGGCCGATGACGCGCATCCACCGGTCGTGCACGGAGGGGCGGAGGGCCGGCTCGGTAAGGCCGCCGTCGGGTTTCGGTCGGGAAATGTCCCACTTCAGAGGTTGGCCGGTTGAGCTCATGGGACGCGCGGGCAATAGAGGTGCCGTCAACCCGCTCCGCAACTCCAAACCCTCGCCCCCATGTCCACCCAGATGACATTCAACTATCTCGCGATTCTCGCGGCCACCGTGAGCACGTTCGTCCTCGGCGGCCTCTGGTATTCCCCGGCGCTGTTCGCGCGCGCCTGGATGAAGGAGGCGGGGATCAACCCCGACGCGCCCGGCAAAAAGGGCGACTTCGGCCGCATCCTCGGCCTGTCGTTCATCCTGGAGTTCATCATGGCGTTCAACCTCGCGGCGTTCATCGGCCCGAAGGCCACGCCGCTGTTCGGTCTGCTCGCCGGGGCCGGGGCCGGCTTCGGCTGGGTGGCGCTGTCGTTCGGCGTGAACTACCTCTTCGAGCGCAGATCGCTCAAGCTTTTCCTCATCAACGCCGGGTATCTGGGCGTGTCCTTCACTCTCATGGGCGCGATCCTCGGCGCGTGGCATTGAGCGCACGCGCCCAAAAATCTCATCCGCAAACAACCGCAGCATCGAACCCCAAGATAATCATGACGCTTAGCCTCTCCCGACAAACCTCAACCCCGCTCCGTTGGACGGGTCGTATTCTCAGCGGGCTCGCCATTGCCGCCCTTCTGCTCGACGCCAGCGCAAAACTGGTCCCGCTGCAACCGGTGATGGAGGGCATGGTCCATCTCGGCTTCAAGAACCAGACCCCGGAGTTCGCCCGGATGATAGGCGGATTGCTCATGGGCTGCACGGCGCTCTATGCCATCCCGCGTACCGCGGTGCTCGGTGCGATTCTGCTCACCGGATTTCTCGGCGGCACCATCGCCATCCACCTGCGGCTCGGGCATCCGCTTTTCAGCCACGTGCTGTTCGGCGGCTACATCGGCGTGCTCGTCTGGGTCGGGCTGGGCTTGAGAAACATGCAGGTCTGGCGGTTGTTCCTGCCGCCGCGCCCCGTCCCGCTCGCACCGACCGCCGTCGAATCCACCAACTGAGTGCCGCCATGTCGTTCCAAGCTTACCTCGACAACATCCAGACCAAGACCGGCAAGAGTCCAGCGGACTTCAAGCAGCTCGCGGCCAAGCAGGGCTACACCGTCAAAGGGAAGCTCCGGGCGGACCTCAAGGTCGGCGAAGTCGTCGCCTGGCTCAAAAAGGATTTCGGACTCGGTCACGGCCACGCCATGGCGATCGTCGCGCTGCTCAAGGGCTACAGGGGCGAGAGCGGCAAAAAATAGCCGCCGCTCGCTTTCCGTTTCAGCCGGGCAAATTCCGGTTTCAGTTCACTTCCGGCGGACCTGGGTTGAAAAATGCGTGCACGCATGCGGCCGGACCGCTAAGCCATCGCCCATGAAAATCCTGCTGAAAATCCTCGGCGGCCTCGCCGTGCTGGTCCTGCTGCTCGTGGTCGCGGCGTTTTTTCTCCCGCGGCAATACCGCGTTCAGCGTTCGGTGGTGATCAACGCCAAACCCGACGCCGTGCTCGCGCAGATCGCGGTGCTGCGCGCCTGGAAAGGGTGGAGCGCCTGGCATGAGCGCGATCCCCACATGAAGCTGGCCTACTCGGACCAGACCGCCGGCGTCGGCTCCTGGGCCTCGTGGGAAAGCAAGAACGAGGGCAATGGCAAGATGACCATCACGGAGCTGACGCCGACGCGCGTGCTGTATCTGCTGGAATTTCCCGACTACGACATGAAGTCCACCGGCACCATGGAACTGATCCCGGAGGGCAATGGCGTCCGGCTGGTCTGGTCGGATGTCGGTGAGCTGGGCATGAATCCGATGAACCGCTGGTTCGGCCTTCTGCTCGACAAATTCATCGGCCGGGATTTCGAACGCGGCCTCGCCAACCTCAAGCGCAAGCTGGAGACGTGATCTGGCGAGATGAACTCCGCGTGCCCGGCCCGGCAGGTCCGGATCGACTTGTGGGAGGGGCTTTATGCCCCGACTCCCCACGATGCGGCGTAGGGCTCGACTTTGTGTCGAGTCTTGGCCTCACGCTAGGTAAGGCCCTACGATGCGGCAGGCAGTTTGTCGGGGCATAAAGCCCCTCCCACACTCGGCTGCGGCGTAGGGCTCGACCTCGCGTCGAGCCTTGGCCTCACGCTCTGCTGTCGAGCAGAGTGAGGCCCTACGACTGCCCCATTCGGCAGCCAAAACCGCCAATAAGCCGGCCCCCGAAACCCAGTGGCGGAGACGATCAGCCTGCGCCAAGGCTACGGCCGACAGGTCAGTCGTAGCCTGTTTTTTGCAGGATTCATCCATTGAGTGGTCAACTTTCTCCGGCCCGGTGCGCCGGCTTCAATTTGCGGCGGGCCCAGCGGTCCCGCCCGATCTAAGGAAACCAGCTTCAGACCACCGCGTAGCGCGGCTCCGGCAGGGCGGCGATGCGCTCGAAGATGCGCTGCGAGGCGATCTGGTAACGCTCCTTGCCGGCCGCGGGCGCGTCGTAGTCCGTCGCCGGGATCGGCCGGCCGAAGACGACCGTGACCGGTGTGCCGAAGCGCGGGATCTTCGCGCCCTTGCCGAATGCCTCGAACGAACCGTAGACGCGGCACGGCACCACAGGCGCGCCGGTCTTGCACGCCATCAGGCCGACGCCGGCCTTCGGCTTCTGCAGCTGGCCGTCCTGCGAGCGCGTGCCCTCGGGGAACAGCACCACGGCGCGGTTCGCGGCGAGCGCTTGCAGGACCTTGCGGATGGCGCCGACGTCGCCGCTGTCGCGGTCGACCGGGATGCACTCAACCTGATTGAGCCACCAGCTGGCGACGGAGTTGCTCCAAAGCGTCTTGCGCGCGAAGAAGCGCATCTGCCGCGCGACCTGGCAGCCGACGAACGGCGGATCGAGGTGGCTGGCGTGGTTCGAAGCGATGAGAAACGGGCCGTCGGTGGGAATGTTCTCCAAGCCCACAACCTCGCCGCGGAAGAAGGCCTCGTAGAGCCCGGCGGTGAGATAGTGGAAGAAGCCGTAGAACGGCGTCATCTGGAGGTAATCGGGCACGCGCGACATGGGGTGATTCAGAGGGCAGAGGTCAGATAGCAGAGGACGGAAGTCAGAGGCCAGAAGACGGAGGCCAGAGGACGGAGGACGGCTTTTCGCAGCGTGTCATTCTGAGCGGAGCGAAGAATCCAGCACGACGAGCGCAGGCGATCTCAACGATGGATTCTTCGCTCCGCTCAGAATGACAGGGCGAGGGCACCGGCTCTTTTTGCGCCTTCTTGTGCTTCTTTGCGGCCATAAATCATTTCAGTTCCGCGGCAATCAGTCCGGCCATCTTTTCCACGACCTGTTCAAGCGTGAGGAAGGTCGAGTCGATGTCGATGGCGCCGGCGGGGCAGGTGAGCGGCGAGGTCTTGCGCGAGGAGTCGATGCGGTCGCGTTCGGTGATGGAATCCTGACGGCCCTCCGCGGCGCGGCGCTTGGCGCGCTCGGCCGGGTCGGCGTGCAGGAAAAAACGGAACTCGGCGTTCGGGAAGATCACGGAGCCGATGTCTCGGCCCTCCATCACGAGGCCGCGGAAGCCGTGCTGCTGCGCCACGTCGGTCTGGCCGCGCTGGTAGGCGAGCAGGGCCTGCCTCACCTCGGGGACGGCGGCGTAGTGCGAGACGTGTTCATTGACGTTCTGGCCGCGGATCTCATCGCCCGCCGGCTGGCCGCCGATGAGCATCTGGGCCGAACGGCCGTTGAGGCGCGTGCCGAACTCCAGCCGGGCGAGCGCGGCGCGCAGCGCCGGCAGGTCCGAATACGGTACCTTCAGGCGCAGGAGCTCGTAGGTGATGTGCCGGTAGAACGAACCCGTGTCGACGTGCAGCAGGTTGAAACGCTCCGCGAGGATCTTCGAGGAGGAGGACTTGCCCGAGGCGGCGCCGCCGTCGATGGCTACGATGATGAAAGGGTTTTTCTCAGGGCTTGTCATTGCGAGGAGCACCGCGACGAGGCAATCCAGCTGGATCGCCACGCCTCGCTGGCGCGAGGCTCGCGATGACAAAAGGTCGTTTCGCGGTGCGCAATCACGAATCGACGGAATTGCGGCGCAGCTTCTCCAGCAAGTCAAAGAATGCCGGGAAGGTCTTGTTGCAGCACGCGGGGTCCCTGATGGTGAGCCACGGACGGCCGTCGCCGTGCCGGTCGTGGCAGCCGAGAATGCCGAAGCTCATGGCGAAACGGTGATCGTGGTAGGTCTCGATCTCCACGCCGGTCACGAGCGGGCGCGGGTGGATCTCCAGCGCGTCCTCCGACTCGATCACGTGCTGGCCGAGCTTTTTCAACTCGCGCGCCATGCCGGCCACGCGGTCGGTCTCCTGCTTGCGCGTGTGGGCGATGCCGCTGATGCGCGTCGGCCCGTCGAGCAGCGGTGCGATGGCCGCGAGGGAGAGGAACGTGTCCGAGAAGGCGTTGAAATCCGCCGTCACGCCCCCGCGCGCCGTGTCGGCCGCCACGGTCTGGCCAGAGAGAGACACGAGCCCGCGCGCGGCAAACAACCGGTAGAACTCCGCGTCCCCTTGCAGGGCATCGGCGGCGAGGTTGAGTCCGTCGACGCGCAGCGCGCCATGCGTGACGAGCGCGAGCGCCGCGAAATAGCTAGCGGCCGTCGCGTCGCCCTCGATGGCGTAGTCGGCGGGCGCCGCGGCGAACTGCGCGATCATCCGCTCAGTCATCGCCACGAACGGGCGAGAAACCGTCTCACCCTTCAGCCGCACGGTGAGCGGCGCGCGTGCGTGCGGCGCGACCATCAGAAGCGCGGAGAGCATCTGGCTGCTCTCGGAAGCGTCGAGTTCGACCGTGCCGCCCCGGAGGCTGGCCGTGCGGAGGGTGAACGGAAAACTGCGCGCGTCGGCGCGGGCGCCCTGGCTCGCGAGCGCCTCGAGCAGCGCACCGATGGGGCGGCGGCGCATGGCCTCGTCGCCGTCGAAGTGATAGACGCCGTCGGGGCGCAGGCAGACGAAGGCGGTGAGAAAGCGCGCCGCCGTGCCCGCGTTGCCGATGTCGAGTTTTGCCTCGCGCACGGGAATCTCACCGCCGCGGCCGGCGATGGTGATGGTCAGCGCGGCCTCGTCGGTCTCGACCGCGAAGCCGAGCGCGCGCAGCGCGGCGACCATGATGCGCGTGTCGCGGGAGAACAGGGCGCCGCGCAGCGTGACGGTGCGCGGGGAGAGCGCGGCGAGGATGAGCGCGCGGTTGGTGATGCTCTTCGACCCGGGCAGGGTGACGCGGCCGCGGACGGGCTTCGTGAAGGGGACGATGGGAAGCTTTTCGGGAAGGGCGGACATGTGGGAGGGGCTTTATGCCCCGACGAGAATCCGGCCGAACATGAACGTGCAGTCGGGGCGTAAAGCCCCTCCCACAATAATTGCAGCGTGATCGATGGTCTTTGTTGCGGCGAGCATGCGCTACGGCATCGGGCGGAACTGGTCGCGGTAGGACTTGCCGCGCTCGAGGATGGCCTGCACCTCGAACCAATCGCGGTTGGCGAGGGCACGCTCGAGGCCGTGCAGTTCGTCCTGATAGCTGCGCAGCGCGCGCAGCACCTCGTCGCGGTTCTGCTCGAGGATGGTTTTCCAGAGCCGAGGGTCGCTGCCGGCGATGCGGGTGGTGTCGCGCAGGCCGCCGCCGGCGTGGTTGCGCCAGCGGACGTCGCGGCGGGCGAGGGAGGCGGCGAGGGTCGAGGCCAGCACCTGTGGCAGGTGGCTGATGTGCGCGACGATTTCGTCGTGCTTGTCCGGCTCGACCGTGGCGACCTCGGCCTCGAGCGCGGCCCAAAAGGCGGCGATGCGCTCGGCCGCGCGGGCGTCGGTGTCGGGCAGCGGCGTGACGAAAACGGTGCGGCGGACGAACAGGTCGGCGGTGGCGTGTTCCCAGCCGGTCTTCTCCGAGCCGGCCATCGGGTGCGAACCGACGAAATGCGCGCTCTCGCCGAGGGCGGCGGCGGCTCCGCGGCAAATCTCGCCCTTCACGCTGCCGACGTCGGTCACGATCGCGCCGGGCGCCAGGCCGGGCGCGACCTGTTGGATGAGCGTGACAATCTGGTCGACCGGGGCGCAGACGACGACGAGTTGCGCGCCTTGCACGGCCTCGGTCGGCGTGTCGGCCACGGCATCGACCCACGGCTGCCGGCGCAGCGCCACCCGGACCTCGGGCCGGCGGGCCCAGAGCGTGATTTTTCCCGCCGCGCCATAGCGCCGCGCGGCTTGGGCGACGGAGGCGCCAAGCAGGCCGGGGGCGAGAATGGTGAGGGAATCGGGCACGGTTTTCGACGAAAGGGTAAAGCGGGATGTTGTCGAGCCAAGCGAGCGTATTAAGCGGGATGCGCGGATTGCCCCGGTGGCCGCGCTGCGGTCACAGTCCGCCGAGTTTTTTCAGCCGGGCGAACTCGGCCGGGCGCACCGGCGAGACGGAGAGTCGGCTCTGGCGGACGAGTTCCATGAGCTTGAGCGTCGCGTCGGCCTTGATCTGCGCCAGCGTCACGGGCTGGGCGAGCGGCTTCCCGGGGGTGAGCTCAACCGCCACCCAACCGTCCTCGTCGGCGGTGGGATCAGGGAAGGCCGTCTTGGCGACCTGCGCGAGTCCGACGACGGCCTTGGCTTCGCCGCTGTGATAGAAGCACACGCTGTCGCCGGCGCGCATGGCCTTGAGGTGAATGCGCGCGGCGTAGTTGCGCACGCCGGTCCAGGCGGTGCGGCGCTCGCGCACGAAATCATCCCACGAGTAGGTCTCGGGTTCGGATTTAACCAGCCAGTATTGCGTTGTCATGGTAGGAGTCGTCAGAGGGGTGCTAGGAAGAAATTGGAGGGGCGGAGGTGAAAGGCGCCACGATCCGGTAGATGTAGCGGGTGTGGGTTTGATGGTATGAGTAGACGTTGGGTGCGGTGACCTCTTCAACCAGGGCGAGGGCCGGTGAATCGGTCGGGGACTCTTGCACGACAAGATCGCCCGAGGCAAGTTGGCCCCGGAGCGCCAGACGATGGAAAATCACCTTGGTCACCGCGATCACGGCCAAGGATCTGTCCTCGACGAGTGGCAGAATGGTCGACTCGTCGGTCACCACCAAAATGATCCGGCTGCGGGGTGATTGGGTTTTGAGCCGGCGCAGATGTTCGCGCAGTTTTCCGGTGACGGGATTGGCGGAGGTCTCCAGGTTTTCGCGGTCACGCAGGGCGGCGATCACGGCGCTCGGGCCACGATTGAACGACAGCCAGGGAGCCGCAAACGCACTGACCGCTGCGAGCGCGAGGAAACTCCAGTGCGCGGATCGACGCCAGGAGTAGTTTGTTTCCCACAGTGCGCAGGCGGTGGCGATGATGCCCAGCGCATACCAGCTGATCAGGTAGCGATTGGTCCAGCACGTGTAGCCCACGGTCAGACTGGTCAGTATGAGTCCGAACAAGGCCGCCGCGCCCAAGCGCCACCAGACAGCCTTGGGCCTCCAACGCAGCCCGGCGCAGAGCATCGCGGCCATCGCGAGGGTGCCCAGCGGACCAAATCCGCTCAGCTCTTCCATGCCCGATTGCGTGAGAAAGAGAGTTCGGTCCGGGAAGCGTGGATCAGTGCCGGCATCGGTCAGCCCGGTGTGAGCCAGTACCCAGCGCGTCGCGTCGTTGAGACGGGAGACCGCGCGTTGCCCGTCGCTGAAGTCGGTCGGGCCGACGTACACGCTGCCGGCCACGTGGCGGAGGAAATTTGCGATGCCACCGCGAACCCCGTCGTGATTGGCCAGACGGTGGAGCAGGGGAGGCGGACCCAGAGGATGCCCGAACAGCCGCGCGGACTCGACATAGGTCTCTACGCTGCCGAACAGCAACAACACGCCGGTCAAGCCGCCGAGGAAACGTAGCGACAACCGCCGGTCGTGGCGCAGCTCCCAAAGCGTCCAGAGCGAAAGCACGGCACCGTAAAGCAGGCCGGGGGTCTTGGCCCCGGTCATGAAGCCAACGGCCAGCGCCATCCAGACGAGATGCCAGCTGCTCTTTTCCCGGCGCCAACGCCAGCGGGCGTAAATCCACAGCGCCCCGGCGAAGAGCATGGCGATGTCGTTTTTAGTGCCGACCGCCTGATAGACCAGACAGGGCAGGGCCAACAGGCCCAGAACCGCCATCCAGGCGGCGTCTTCGCCGAATCGCGCCCGCATCATTCTCTGCACCACGTAGCAGGTCCCGGCCAGACACAGAAAACTTGGGAGCGCATAGCCCCAGCCGGCGAAGAGAAACGGCAGATGGACGGCGTCAAACGTCCAGGGGAAAATCACGTGGAAGACACTCGTGAAATAGTCGTTGTCGAACAGCCCGCCCCGCATCGCCAGCTCCAACCGGGCCAGATTGTACATCTGCGAATCGATCGTCGTGACCGGTGCCACGAGGGCGTAGATGCCCCAATAGACCAGCGCGCCCCAGACGCAGGCGCGGGCGATACGACCGATGGCGGGCAAAGGCGGGAGGGCCGTGATCATCGCAGGATCAGGATCAAGCGGGACAGCAGGGAAAACAGCATCAGGCCGCCGAGGATCGCGTAAGGCAGATTCTCTGGCTCCCGGACGGCTTGCAGCGCGCGGCGCAGATGCTGGGCGATGGATTTAATACTCACTCCTCAATCAATGGGTTTTCCTCGAGGCAATGCTGCAGGCCATGAAACTGTTCACATCGGGCGCGGCCAGTATTGCGTTGTCATTGAAGGAGTCGTGTGGTTTCTCATGCGCCGATGGAGCCGGAGCAAGATCCTGAACTAGCCAAGAAAGCGCACCGGGCGCAAATGATCCTTTACGGGGTCATGCTGCTCTTTGCGATCCTGCCTTTCGTGCTGCTCTGGTTGCTGCGCCGGGGTGTGTTCAACTGAGCCAACATGAACAAGACGATCGTCGCCGTCCGCCTGATTTTCTTCGCCATCTGCATCGTCGGCAGCTGGCTCGTCTGCTACACGATTCAGGAGTGGGACCGCTTCCGCTGGCTCGCCATGCTGATCGGTGCACTGATCGGCGCGTTCGTGATCCTCGTCGACGTGCTGCTCAAGGGGTTTTCACTCCGCGGACTGACCGCCCTGACCTTCGGCCTCGCGATCGGGGCACTCGCGGCGTGGCTCGTGGGCTCCTCGCCGCTGCTCGAGCAGGGCGATCCGCAGGTCATCTATCTGGTGCGCCTCGCGCTCTTCATCATCTGCTCCTACCTCGGCGCGGTGATGGCCCTGCGCGGACGCGATGAGTTCAACCTCGTCATCCCCTACGTGCGCTTCGTGCCGCACGAGGTCGACGTGCCGCTGGTGGTCGTCGATACGAGCGCGCTGATCGACGGCCGCATCGCCCGCGTGTGCGAGACGCATTTCCTCGGCGCCGCGCTGATCATCCCGACCTTCGTGCTCACCGAGCTGCAAAACATCGCCGACTCGCCCGACGCCGTGAAGCAGGCCCGCGGCCGCCGCGGCCTCGAGGTGCTCAACGAGCTGCGCAAGATCAAGCACCTCGACATCCGCATCCACCAGAGCGATCTCACCCGGCGCGCCGACATCGAGGCCAAGCTCGTCTTTCTCGCGCAGTCGATGCGCGCCAAGCTGCTCACCACCGACTACAATCTCGCCAAGATGGCCGAGTTCCACGGCGTGCAATGGCTCAATCTCCACGCCCTCGAGAAGTCGCTCCGCCCGGAGCTGGTCATCGGCGAGAGCGTCGAGGTCGAGTTGTTGAAGCCGGGCAAGGAGGAGGGCCAGGCCGTCGGCTACCTTGCGGACGGCTCGCTCGTCGTGGTGAACAACGGCAAGCCGTTCCTCGGCAAGCGCGTCTCGGCCGAGATCATCGGCGTGCTCCCGACCGCCGGCGGCAAGATGGTCTTCGCCAACCTGCTCGGCGCCGCCGACGCAGCCTGAGGCAGACTGTGGCGCGCCGGGCGTTGCCGCTGGGCGGCGTAAACCTTCTTGTCACCAGGCCGTCGGTCCAATCTGCTGGGGAACGGGCCGCCCATATAACTCGGAGGGAATCCATGAAGACCATTGTTGCGTTGGTTTGGTTGGCCGGCTCGGCGCTGGTCGCGCATGCGACGCAGGCCACGATCACGGCGTATCGCTTCGTTGACATCAGTTTCGAGGCGATGCGCAAGCTCACCGCAGAGGAGTGTCAGGCGCGTTATCCGCAGTTGTGGACCTTCACCTGCGACCTGCCGCTCAAGCAGGAAGTCAAGGCGTCCCAGACGACGAACGCACATTCAGCCACCGTCCAGCTCTACGCCGAGCCCGACGCCCAAGAGCCGACGAAGACTTCCGTCAAGTGCCAGGTGGATGACGAGATTAAGCGTGCCGTCACCGCCAATAGCATCTTGCGTCTGCAAACCCGCATGTCGCTGCCCAGCGGCAAGCCGGTGATTTTGTTCGGGGCCTTTTCCAACTCGGGCAAAGTGGGCGAAACGAAATCCGAGGCGCTGCTCTACGTGATGCAGCTGGACGAAAAGAAGCGCTGAGTGGCCCAGACTGAACCCGCGGTCAGGTATTGCACGTGGCCACGGTGTCCGCCGCCTGCCGGGCGGGCAAAAAATGTTCGTTAGAAGAAAAAACTTGCCGTCCTAGCTGTCCTAGTTCAACTAGAACAGAATGCTTCCGTTCTCCATCGAGTTGAAACCCGGCCTGCCGATTGCGGAGCAGGTGGTCTTCGCCGTGAAGAAAGCCGTGGTCGCGGGGCAGCTGAAGCCCGGTCAGCCGTTCCCGTCGGTGCGGATCGTGAGCCAGGAGCTGAAGATCAATCCCAACACCGCGCACAAGATCGTGGCGGCGTTGGTCGCTGAGGGCGTGCTTGTCACGACCCCCGCGGTCGGCAGCGTCGTGGCCGAGCACGCCGCCGGCGACCGCCAGCAACGCGCTGATCTCCTCGGCGACGAACTGGAGCGTGTCGTCGTCGAGGCCAAGAAACTCGGGCTGACGCTGGACGAGGTCCAGGCAGGACTCGCCGCCCATTGGAAAAAACTCGGGAGAAAATGACTTACCCCATGAATATCATTGAAACCAACCGACTCACCCGCCGTTTCTGGCGCACTGAGGCTGTGCACGATCTGACCCTCACGGTGCCCGAGGGCAGCGTCACGGCGCTGCTCGGCCCCAACGGGGCGGGCAAGACGACGACGCTGAAGCTGCTCATGAACCTGCTCACGCCCACCGCAGGGACGGCCCGGGTGTTCGGGGTGGACAGCCGCCTCCTCGGTGAGCGCGAACGCGCGCAGATCGGTTACGTCTCCGAGAACCAGCAGCTGCCGGACTGGATGACCGTACGCCAGCTACTCGACTATTGCAGGCCGTTCTACCCGGGGTGGGACCGCACGCTCGAAACGCAATTGCTGCAGCGGTTCGACCTGCCGCCCGAGCGCAAACTCAAGCAACTCTCGCGCGGCATGCGCATGAAGGCGGCACTGCTGTCCTCGCTGGCCTATCGCCCGCGCCTCATCGTGCTCGACGAGCCGTTCAGCGGCCTCGACCCGCTCGTGCGGGACGACTTCGTGCGCGGCATCCTCGAGGTCTCCGCCCAAGGAGATTGGACGGTGCTCATCTCCTCGCACGACATCGAGGAGGTCGAGCGTCTGGCCGACCGGATCGCCGTGCTGGATGCCGGCCGCTTGCAGTTTGCCGAGCCTACCGAGGCGCTGCTCAACCGTTTCCGTCGCGTGGAGGTCTCCTTGCCGCGCGCGGTGTCCACCTCCGGAGACTCGCCCGCCGACTGGCTGGAGCTGGAGCAGCAGGACGGGCTCGTCCGGTTCGTCACGTCGCAATACCACCCGGATGAAACCGAACAGCTGTGCCGGGCGCGTTACCCGGAGGCGACGGTCACCGTTCGCGCGATGGCGCTGCGCGAGATTTTTATCGTTCAGGCCCGCGGCGGCCACCGCACCGAGAAAGGGATCCTCGCATGAAACTCATCTGGCATATCGCCCTGAAGGACCTCCGGAAACACTGGCTGCCCGCCGCCTTCTGGGTGCTCCTGATTGCGGGCAAGGTCGCTGTGAATGTCTGGATGCTCTCGCCCGCCAGCGCGGATCCGGAGTGGTTCGACCGGATGAGATCGGCAAACGGGGTGCTCATCGGGATCGAGACTGTCGTGAGCTGTCTCCTCACCGCCGCCGTGGTGTTGGAGGACGCCGTGGTCGGTTCGAATCTGTTCTGGGTCACGCGGCCGATTGCAGGCGGTCTCTTGCTGGCGGCCAAGTTACTCGGGCTTGGCCTGTTGTTCTACGTCGTCCCCGTGCTGGTGTGGCTGTCGTGGTGGCTGGCGTGTGGGTTTGGCGTGCGGGACATGTCTGGCGCGGTCGCCGCTCTCTGGCTGATGCAGACGGCGGTGGTGGTGCCGGCTTTCGTGCTGGCGACGCTGGTCGGGCGCAGTGGTCGGTTCCTGCAGGTGGTGTTGATCCTGCTGGCTGGCTTTGTCACCATCGCCAGCGTCCTGTCCGCTCGCGCGCATGCCGAACCGGTTGTGCCGGAGACCCTGGCGGAGATCCGGATTTGGCTTGGCGTGGGGCTTGCGGGTTTGACGGCGGTGGCGGTCGCCTGGCTGCAATATACCACCCGCCGCACGCGCCGGTCGGTGGTGTTCGCTTGCGCCGGCTGTGCGGCGGCTTGGGGCAGTGGCACCGCCTGGCCGTGGGACTTTGCCCAATCGCGGAACCCTCAGCGGCCTGATCTGGCCGGCACCGAGCCGGTGCGTCTGGAACTCCGGCGCGCGGCCTACGCAGAGAAGTCCTATCGGCGCCTGGCTCCCGATCAAAAGGAGGTGACGTTGGAATTTGCCGCTACGCATCGCGCCCGTGAACTCTTGCTCGATGACGGCCGGGCCGTCGTGACGCTGCGCTGGCGTGACGGCACGAAGTTCAGGCAAGAGGTCCGGTTGTGGACACAGCCGGACGCGTTCCTGCCCAAACAGGTGGGATTGCCGGGACTGGCTACGGTGACCGATCCGGAGACGAAGCGTTATCGGGAGGAACGGCTGGCCAACCGCCGCCCGCAGCCGGAAAAAATGTCTCCCTACGAACCCGCGCAGTCGTTGAGCGGGACACTCCTTATTCCCGCCACCCTGGCGCAGCGCTTCGCCGAGGAGAAGCCCTCCTGCTCGGTGAGCGCCACGTTGCGTTTTTCCCGGCCGGTGGTCCGACTCGAGATGCCGGTCGCTCATGGCAAAAGCCGCTCGGGTGATGCCTTCCGGGCGCGGATTGTGGCGACAAAAACGGTAGAGATCCCGGGGCGCACGCCGGGCAACGAAGAGGAAGTCGTCGTCGTATTCACACGCCTGCATGGCACGAGTCGCACGGTGCTCTTTGTCGTTCAACGCTCCACTGGCTATGTGAACTTCCCTAGCGGTATGGGTGAGCAGCCTTTCTATGTCCATGCCTGGTTCAGTTCTGCGCGCAGCGTCCTGCACTACAGGACGCCAAAGGTCAGGCGAGGCGAGCAGTGGGTGCCGGCGCCGGGCAGCGAGCAGGCGTTCTCCTTGATCGCAGTCACCTACGACCGGGCAGGCGAGGCTCGCCGCCAATTCGAGTTGGCTGAGTTTCCCTGGAACGCCGCCAACTGATCCGCTGCCGATCTACCCGCTGCCCGCCAACCAGTCGCGCAGGTCGGCTTCGCTCGCGACTTCGCGATACTGCTGGTATTCGGGCGCGAGCAGCGCGGCGTAGCTGACGTCGGCGAAGCGCCGGCAGTGCAGCAGCACCTTCGCCTTTTGTCCCGGGGCGCGGACGAGCCGGCCGAGGGCTTGGTTCACCTTTTGCAGGCCGGGAATCTGGTAAACCCGCCGGAACGCCGCGTCGCGTCCGAGTTCGCTGAGTGCGTCGAGCCGCGCCTTCTGCAGGGCGTTGACCTCGGGCAGCGCCGGACCGACGACCATCGCGTGGCTCACGCGGCCGCCGAGCAGGTCGATGCCCTCGGCGAAGCTGCTGCCGAGCACGAGCAAAAGCGCGTCGGCGAGCGCGAGGTTTTCCTCGACCCACGCGGTCTGCGCGGCGAGGTCGGGCAGCTTGGGTTGCAGCGCCACGCGCAGCACGGAGCCGGAGTTTTCCAAGGTGCGCAACACCGCCTCGGCGTAGGCGTAGGAGGGGAAGAACACTGCGACGCAGGGCGTCGCCGTGGGTTGAGGGTTGAGAGTTGAGAGTTGAGAGGCGGAGGTCCGATGCAGCGCCTCGATCGTCTCGGCCGTGGTGCCGTAATAGCCGGCGCGCTGCCGGAAGGTCGTGTCCACGCGGGCATCGACCGCCACGTCGTAGGCGTGGTCGCGCCACGGGGCGGGTGCGCGGAGCGTGGCCGGTGCGAGCAGGCCGCAGGCCGCCGCGGAGTTCTCGAACGGCAGCAACGTGGCCGACATCAGCAGCGCACCACCGAAGGTGCGCAGCGTCGCGCCGATGGCCTCGGTGGCGTCGACACAGGTGAAGTTCAGTTCGCCCGCGCGCGGGGACCAGAGCAGCTTGCGCAGAGCGGCGTTGCTGAGGAAATCGTTCAGCTTGGCGAACTGCCAGAGCGTCTCGCTGTGGTGCGGGCCGAGGGCGGCATGATCGAGCGGTAGCGTGGTCACGAGTTCGGCCAGCCGCTCGAGCACGTCGTGCAGCTCGGCTTCCAGCACCGGGTCGAGCGAGTCGGTGGCACCGATGGAGCCGAGCACGCGCGCCCATTCGTAGACAGCCAGGACGAGCGCCGCGGGCGCGCCCTGGTGGTCGAGCTCGACGAGCAGGGCGCGGGTGTCCTCCTCGTGCACGGTGTGCGAGTAGGCGTCGGCCACGCGCGAGGGCAGGTTGTGCGCCTCGTCGATGACGAGCAGCGTCTGGCCGGGAGCGAAGCCAGGTTGCTCGAAGAACAGGCTGCGATTGTCCGGCGCGAAGACGTAGTTGTAGTCGCCGATCCAGACATCATTGAACGCCAGCGCGGCGCGCGTGATCTCGTAGGGACAGATGCGGGCGTCGCGGCCGGCGCGGCGCAGCGTGTCGAGGTCGCGCGGCTGTTTTTCGTCGAGGTAGAAGCGCGCCAGACCGCTCGACGGCCAGCGCTCCTCGCAGCCGGCGAGGTAGCTGCAGGCGTCGCGCACGCAGTGGAAGACGCTGTTGACGCAATGCTCGCCCTTGTTGCGCACCTGCCAGAGCGGCAGCGCGGAGCCGGCGGTCATCTGCTGCAGCGTGCGCACGACCTGCAGCTGGCCGGTGGACTTGCCGGTCAGCCAGATGAGGCGCGCGTAACGGCCGGCGCGCAGCTGGCCGAGCGCGTATTCCAGCACGCAGCCCGTCTTGCCGTAGCCGGTCGGGGCCTCGAACAGCACGGTGGGCGAGCGTGCGAACGCGGCGGCGAGGTCGGCCTGGATATTCTCCTGTCCGGCGCGCAACGCGGGGAACGGCGGCTGGAACTGCAGCGCGCGCCGGCGCTCGGTCGCGCGCAGTTGCAGGTTGAGAAACTCGACCAGCGCGTCGAGCTGGTGATAGACCAATGCCTCGTCGAACGGCGTAAGCGCGATGACCTGCGCCAAGCCCGACGACGCCTCGACGAAGACGAGCTCTGCGCCGGTGACAGCCGCACCCTGCGTGCGGCGCAGCACGGTGTAGGCGGCGAGCTGGAGAAAATAGGCCGGGTGCTCCGCACGCAGCTCGGGCTCGGCGGCCGGCAGCGGGCGCATGACGCTCTTGATCTCCCGCAGCGTCGGGCCGACGAGCTGGTCGATGCGGCCGGCGAGGAGGAACGTCCAGCCGCGGTGGGTGAGCCGGCCCTCGATGACGACCTCGAATTGAACATCGGGGCGCAAAACCCCTCCCACGGTGAATTCCCGCTCGGTGCGGGTGCACAGCTCGTTGTGCCAGTGCTGGCCGAGCTGGGCGCGCCAGACGCCCGCCGCGCCGCCGCCGGATTCGTGCGGTCCGAGCGCGAATTCGGAGAATTCACCAACGCTCAGGCTGGCGGTGCGCTGTTCGAGGGAGAATTGCATGAGGCGGAGCGGCACACATGGATTCGTCGCCTCCTGCTGAACGCAAGAAGGATTGCCGGTAATCCTCCGCCGGGTTGCGGCTCAGACCGGTTGGTGTGCCGCCGCCGAGGCCGGCTCCGCCGCGCCGTCCTCCGGGCCGGGGGGCGGCAGCAGGCTGTACAGGACGGGCGTGACGAGCCGGGAGAGCAACAGCGAGCTGAGCAGGCCGCCGATGATGACGATGGCGAGCGGCGAGTAGAGGCCGGCGCCCTGCACGGCCAGCGGCAGCAGTGCGCCGAGGGCGGTCAGCGTCGTGAGCACGATGGGCAGAAAGCGGATTTCGCCGGCCTGCTCGATGGCCTCGCGCAACGGCACGCCGCGGGCCCGGAGCTGGTTGGTGAAGTCGACCAGCAGGATGGAGTTCTTGATCTCGATGCCGACGAGCGCCACGAAGCCGACGACGGCGGTGAACGAGAGCGAGTTGCCCGTGAGCCAGAGCGCGACGAGGCCGCCGATCACGCCGAGGGGAATGACGGAGGCGACGATGAACGTGCCGCGGAAACTGCGGAACTCGAGCACGAGGATGGCGAGGATGCCGAACACGGCGATGACGATGGCGGTGCCCAGACCGCCGAAGCTCTGCTTGCGGCTCTCCACCTCGCCGCCGAACTCGTAGCGATAGCCGGAAGGCCAGTCGAGGCGGCGCAGGGCGGCGTCGACCGCCTGCGTGGCCTTGTCGACGTTGACGCCGTCCTGCACGAAGCTCGTGACGGTGACGCAGCGCTCGCGCAGGTAACGCAGGATGACGGCGGGAGCGGAGTCGAACTCGAGGCTGGCGACCTGCGCGAGCGGCACGAACGCGCCGCTGGCGGTCTGCACGGAGATCTTCTGCCACTGCGTGAGGTCGGCCCGGTCGCCGCGGGGAAGGGCGAGCTGGATGTTGTATTCGTCGCCGTCGTCCTCGCGGTAACGGGCGACGTTCAGCCCGGCGAGGGCAAGCCGGACGGCGCGGTCGATCTCGGCGTCGGGCACGCCGAGCAGCGCGGCGGCCGGCCGGTCGATGCGCACGCGGAGATCGGTGCGCCGGGTGCGGACGGGATTGTTGACGTTTTCGCTGCCCTTGGTCTGCCGGAGAACCTCCTCCGCGCGGGCCGCCAGGCGCGCGAGCTCGTCGAGGTCGTCACCGAAGATGCGGACGGCAATGGGCGCCTCGATGGGCGGGCCGTTTTCAAATTCGCGCACGAGGATCTGCGCGCCGGGAATCCCTTCGAGCCGCTGCCGGAGCCGGGCGAGAATGACGGGCGTGCGCGAGTCGCTGGCCAGGGCGGGCTTCACCTGCGCGTAAATCTCGCCGACATTGGGTTTCTGCTCTGCCGGGGGGACGTTGTAGTAGATGAACGGATTGCCGTGGCCGACGTTGGTGAACCACCAGTCGATCTCGGGCGTGGTGCGCAGCGCGTCCTCGATCTGGCG
This sequence comes from Opitutia bacterium, assembly GCA_016187925.1. Lineage (GTDB taxonomy): Bacteria > Verrucomicrobiota > Verrucomicrobiia > Opitutales > Opitutaceae > Didemnitutus. The sequence goes on from JACPIS010000042.1 coordinate 36,471, forward strand.
GGCGATGCGGTCGTTGGCGGCGAGACTGGCGCCCTCGGGCGCCTCGAATTTGATCAGGAATTGCGGCGTGCCGGCCTTGGGGAACAGGCTGAAACCGATGACGGGCACCAGGGCCAGCGAACCGGCGAAGAGCAGCGCGGCGCCGAGCAGTGTCTTTCCGCGGTGCTGCATCACCCAATGCAGGAGCGGCCGGTAGGTGGTGTGGATGACGCGCGTGAGGGCGCGGAGCAGCGCGTTGCCTTCGGACTCCTCGCGGCCGGTGAGCACGCGGCTGGCGAGGAAGGGGATGATGGTCAGCGCCACGACGAGCGAGGCCAGCACGGTGAACTCGACGGCCAGCGGCAGCGTGCGGATGAACAGGCCCGGTCCGCCCGGCAGCATGAGCAGCGGCAGAAAGGCGAAGAGAAGCGTCGCGGTCGTGCCCAGCACGGCGACCGAGATCTGATTCGTCGCCTGGATGGCGGCTTCCTGCGGCGGGTAGCCGGCGCGGCGGAAGCGTGCGATGTTTTCCACGACCACGATGGAGTCGTCGACCAGCAGACCGAGCGCGATGACGAAGCCGACGATGGAAAGCTGGTTGAGCGTGTGGCCCGCCGCCTCGAGCGCCGCCACGCCCATCGCCAGCGAGAGCGGGATGGACAGCGTGACGAGGAGCGCTGCGCGCCAGCCGAGCGGCGCGACGGTGAGCATCACGAGCGCGATGGCGATCAGCAGGTCGTTGCGCAGGCGGCCGAGGCGGCGGTCGATGTTTTGCGCCTGCTCGAAACCGACCGCGAGCCGGATGTCCCCCGGCAGCGTCGGACGGAACTGGTCCAGCGCCGCGTGCAGGCCCTCGGTCACGGCGAACACGCTCCGGCCCTGCTGCGCCTGCACGGTCACGAACACGGCCCGCTCGCCCTTGAACCGGCCGATGTGCTCCTGGTCCTCGTAATCCCAGCGCACGTCGGCGATGTCGCGCAGGCGGACGGCGACCGAGCCGTTGCCGGTCACGGGCGTGTCCTTCACTTCGTCGAGCGAGGTGTAGCTGCCGCTCGTCTTGACGGTGAAGCGGCGGCCGCCGACCTCGACGGCGCCGCCGGGCAGATTGATGTTGGCGGCGTTGATCGCCTCGATGATGCGCGAGACGGGGAGGTGGAGCTGGGCGACCTTGTCGAGGTCGAGCGTGATGCGGACCTGCTTGTCGGGGTAGGCCCATTTCTCGGCCTTGCGCACGCCGGGCACGGCTTCGAGGCGCTTGCGGAGGGTTTCCGCGGCATCCTGCATCCGCGCGAAACTCGCGTCGGGTGACACGAAGGCCAGTTGCATGATGGCGAGATGGCTCGTTTGGTCATGGCGCGTATCGAAGTACGTGATGCCCGCTGGCAGCGTCGGGCGCACCTGGTTGACCTGCCGGAGCACGTCGTCGTATTTGCGGTCGGTGTCGATGCCGTACTTGAACTCGGCGGCCACGGCCACGACGCCGTCGCGGATGGTCGTCTGCAGCTTGGTGACGTCGTCGAGCTCCTTGATCGCATCCTCGAGCGGGCGGGCGATCAGGCGCTCGAGGTCCGCGGGGTTGGCGCCGGGATTGACGACGACGACGTTGTAGGAGGGAAACGAGAGCTGCGGATCCTCCGTGCGCGGGATCGAGCGGAGCGAGGTCCAGCCGATGGCGACGAGCAACAGGAAGAAGACAATCGTGAACTGGTAGTTCCGGACGGAGAAATGGGTGAGCTTCATGGCGCGAGCGGTCGAGGGAGGGCGATGGTCAGCGCGCGAGGTCGCGCACGGTCACGGTGCGGCCGTCGGTGAGAAACTCGGCTCCCGTCGTCGCGACGCGCGCGCCGGTCGGCAGGGCGGTGCGCAGGAACGCACGGTTATGGTCGATGGCCTCGATCTCGACCATCTGCCGGCGGACAGCGCGGGCGTCGGCGTTCAGGAGAAACAACGCGGCTTGCCGGCCGCGGCCCTCGACGAGCGCGGCGAGCGGCACGGCCGCACGCGGCGCAACCGGTTGAGGAAACATCCGCGCGTCGACGACGAAGCCGCTGCGCAGGCCGTCCCCGGCCGGAGCGTCGAGCCGCAGCTCCACCTCGACCGTGCGGGTGGCGGGATCCGCGGCCTCGGCGATCTGGCCCACGGTGGCGGCAAGCTCCGCCCGACCCGCAAAGCTCACCGAGGCGTGGTCGCCGGGATGCAGACGCACGACCTCGTGCTCGGGCACGCCCGCGCGCACGAGCCAGCCGGCGGCGTCGCTGGCGAAGGTCAGGACGGGGCGGCCGGGAGCGGCCAGTTCGTCCGGCTCGGCCGTCCGGCGCAGAATGCGGCCGTCCGCCGGCGCCGTGATGACCGAGTGGGTCCGGTTGAATTCGGCGGAACGGAGGGCGGCCTCGGCGAGTTCGACGGCGCTTTGGGCGTCCTGCAGGTTTTCGAGCGTGGCGACGCGGTCGGCGTGCAGGGCCTGGACGCGCGCAAAGTCGCGGCGGGCCTTGTCCACACCGGTGCGGGCCTGCGCCACCAGGGCGTCGATCTCGGCCAGGCGCAGGCTGGCGAGCATCTGCCCCTGCTTGACGCTGTCGCCGGCGCGGACGGTGACCGTCTCGATCACGCCGCCGGTCTTGAAGGAGAGCACTGCTTCCGTCTGCCGGGCCAGGATGCCGGAGACTTCGACCGGGAGCGGATCGGTCGTGTGCTCGACGACCGCGGTCTCGATGACGAGCGGCTTGGTCGTGGACGCGGCCGCGCCGGGTGCGCTGCGGCTGCATCCGGCGGCGAAAATCGCGACCACGAGGCCGGTGGCGGTGATGGGGAGGAAGGCGGAAATTTTCATGATGGACGGAAGGAAAGGTGGCGGGTCAGGGCAGGGGAGTGAGGGTAGCGGCCCGGTCGAGGCGCGCTGCGGCGATGCAGAGCCGGGAGCGGGTGATGACGAGATTCAGTTCCGCCGAGGTCAGCGTATTGCGGGCGTCGAGGACGGTGACCTGGTTGGCCAGGCCCTCGGCCTCGCGTCGGGCGACGAGGCGGTAGGCGGCGCGGGCGGCGTCGCGCCGGAGGCCGGCGGTGGCGAGTCCGGTGCGGGCGACCGTGAATTCATCGCGCGCCTGCTGGAGCTGGAGGTCGAGCTGCTGGCGCGTTTCCGCGAGCCGGTGGCCGGCCTGGCGCTCATCGACGCGGGCCTGCGCGAGCTCGCTGCGGCGCTGGGCTCCGTCGAAAAGGTTCCAGTCGAGCACGAGCGAACCGATCGCGTAATCGCGGCCGGTGCCGGTGCGATAGCTTTCACCCTGGATGCCGCCTTCGACGGCGAGCGCGAGCGTCGGACGTTGGCGGGCCTGCACGGCGCCGGTGTTGGCGCGAGAAGCGGCTTGCGCCCGGTCGAGGGCGGTGAGCTCCTCGCGATGCGCGGCGTCCGCGGCGGGAATATCGACTTTAGCCAGAGCGGCGGCGAAGCGGGCAGCCTCGGCGGCGTCGAGTGGAGCGATGGGAGTGGTCAGCGGACGGTTGAGCAGAAAATTCAGGTAACTGCGGGCGAGGTCGCGCTCCTTGGCGGCGTCCTGGAGCTGCTGTTGCACGGCGGCGACCTCGGCTTCGGCGCGGAGGGCGACATCCTCCGTGGCGCGGTCGTGGGCGACCAGGCTGCGGTTGACGCGGAGGGATTCCTCCACGAGGCCGAGCGCGGAACGATAGATGTCGACCGCCGCGACGGCCTGCTCGTGGCGGAAGAAAGCCTCATGCACCTCGGCGCGGAGCTGGCGGCGGTAGGCCGTGAGCGCGGCTGCCCGCGCGGCGAGGCCGGCGCGGGCGGCCTGCACGCCGCGGCTGATCGCGGGGGCGTAGAGCGGCTGGGTGAGGCGGAGCTTCGTCTCCTGCTCGTGGTCGCGGAGCAGGGCGATCGACTGGTTGGAAATGGCCGGGAAGCGGGCCGGCTGGCCCTGCGAGACGAGATATTGGTTGAGCGTCGAGTAGGCGCCGTTCAGCAGGTCGCCCGCCGGGAAGTCGATGGTGCGGCCGCCATCGGCGCGGCTGTAGCGGGCGGCAAGATCGAGACGCGGCAGGAAGTGGCTGCGGGCCTCCGTGAGACGCGCGGCGGCGCGCTCGACTTCGAGCGATTCGCCCGCGAGGGCGAGGTTGGAACGCAGCGCCTCGTCGACGAGGGCGGCAAGCGGAGCGGGAGCGGCCGGCCAGTCGCCGGCCGGGGCAGCCGCGGCGCGAACCTGGCCAAGGAGGAGGGCGAGACTGAAAAGGAAAAGGACGAACGGCCGGGACATGGTGCCGACGTTTTGTCAGCACTGACAGAATGTCAAGCCAGGTTCATTTCCCGGCGCGCAGGCTGCGGCAGATGAGGTCGAGGCCGAAGCCGGGCATGTCGGCGAAGGGGGCGCCGAGCTTGCACTCGATGGTGGGCTGCTTGGTGGCGGCGAGCTGGATGAGGCCGTGGGTCAGGCCCCAGAGGCAGACGGCGACCTTGCCCGGATCGCCGATGTCCCGGCGGATGGAGCGGTCGCGGACGCCCTTCTGCAGCGCGGCGACCAGCAGCGCCATGATGGCGTCGTAGTGCCGGGTGCATTCCTCGGTCAGCGGGTGCTCGGGCTCGTCGGTGGGCTGCTTGGACTCGTTGTGGGCGAGCAGTTGGAACAGGGCGGGTTCCTCAGTGGCAAAGGCGACGTAGGCCCGGCCGATGGCCATGATCTGCTCGATGCCGCGCTGCGCCGGACTCACCGCGCCCATGAAGCGGCGGTGCAGCTCGGCCGAGCCGAGGATGATGGCCTCCATGAACAGCGTCTGGAGGTCGGGGAAATAAAAATAGATGAGCGGCCGGCTGAGCCGGGCCTTGCGGGCGATGTCGCCGTACGTGACGTTCTCCAGCCCGCGTTCGGCGAAGAGCTGCACGGCGGCCTGGATGATCTGGAGACGGCGGTTTGCGCGGTCGGTGGATCGGGGTTTGGCTGGCCGGCGCTTCATGGGTGGGAAAGTACTCTGGACTGACAAGACGTCAATGGATGACTTGCCGGCGGATTTTCTTGAGGAACAGCACGCCGCGGAAGGTTTCCCGGAAACCGACGGCCCGGTGCGCCGCGATGCCGGCGGGGTTGTGTGATTCGGAGTCGCTGGCCAGTTCCGTGAGCCCGCGGGCGGCGGTCCAGTGTTCGGCGGCGGCGATGAGCCGGCGGCCCCAGCCGGCGCCGCGCAGGCCGGCATCGACGAACCAGCCCTCGACGTAGCCGACGCGGGGCGAGGCGGCGCCGTCGCAGCCGACGTGCACCGACAGCTCGATGAAGCCGCCGAGCCGGCCGTCGCCGCGGTCGAGCACGAGTACGCCGCGGAGACGCGAGCGGGCCAGCAGGCGGCGGATTTCGGAGCGCTGCTCGGCTGGTCCGCATTCGGGCCAGAGCGACTGGCGCAGACGGGCCAGCTCCGCCACGTCGCGCTTGCGCAACGGGCGGACGGAGGGCGCCGCGTGGCGCTTACTTGAGCCGGATTTCGGTTTCGGCATGGAGCCAGTCCTCGAGTTGGCGGGTCAGGCGGGCGACGAGCGCCGGTTCGGGGCGCTGCCCGGCGATGGGTTGGTTGAGGATTTGCGCCGCGGCGTCGCGGTCGGCGGCGGGCAGTTGTTGCCACCACTGCTGTTTCACCGGGTAACCTTCATCGCGCAGGAGGCAGAAGAGCGCCTTGAGCCACACGAGGTCGGCGCGCGCGCCTTGCTCGAGCGCGGCGAAGCTCTGCCGCAGCAGCGCGGCAACGGCGGGGCGCGATTCGTCGGGCACGGGGTTGCGCGCGATCAGCTGGGCCAGCGCCGCAGCGGCCTTGAGCACCTCGTAGGAGCGGCCGATGCCGGGATGCCGCGCGAGGTGCCGGTGCTCCTTGATGAACCACGTGCGGCCTTGGTTGGAGGATTCGAGCCAGAGTTCCGCCTCGTCGAACAGGTCGAGCGGACCTTCGCCCCGCGCGGCGGAGCTGCGGCGGGTCGAGGCGGGGGTGGCGGCCTTTGCCAGACGGGCGAGACAATGCAACACGCCGTGCTCCTCGCTGAACACCGTGAGCTGCTCGAACGCGTCGGCGCCCGAGGGCTGGCGCGCGAGCAGGAGGGCGGTGGTCTGGAGTTGCTGGCCGGGCACCCGCCTAAGCTCTTCAGGAGCCCCGGCGAAGCAAGTCGGGAAAGTGCCCTTCAGCTGTGCTTGGCCGCGGCGGCGCGGCGGGTGAGGTCGGCCTTGGCGCTGGCGGCGTCCGCCCACTCGGGCAGCACGGCGCCGCAGGAGATGACGGTCTTCATGCCGTCGCCGACGGACATATCGAGCTCGATGAGTTCCGCGGCAGGCAGGTACATGAAGAAACCGTTGACGGGGCTCGGGCAGGTGGGGACGAACACCGCCCAATGCTCGCCGCCGAGGTGGTAGTGCGGCTCGCCGCGCCCCGTGTTGGTGACGAAGCCGATCGCATAGGTGCCGTTGCGGGGAAACTGCACGAGCACGACCTTGCTGAACTGCGTGCGGTCCTTCGCGCCGAAGGTCTCGATGAACTGCTTCACGCTGTTGTAGAAGCTGCCGATGCCCGGGATGCCCTGGATGAAACGCTCGGCGACGGCGCCGACGAACCGACCGAGGAACACGCGCGACAGGTAGCCGAGCAACGTGACGATCCCGAGCACGATCACCGTGGTGGCGACGTCCCAGACGATGCTGGGCAACTGGCTCAGCGCGCTGGGCAGATAGGGGGCGAACAGCGGCGTGATCGACCCGCCCACAAAACTGATGATCAGGCGCAGCGCCCAGATGGTCACCACCAGCGGAGCGACCAGCAGGAGGCCCGTGAGGAAGGCGTTGCGGAGGGAGGTGAACCGGGTTTCGGCCATGACGGGCAGTAGCGTCGCGCAATCGCCCCGGGAGGCAAAGAAAATCAGGTGCGGCGGCGCGCCCGGCCGCCGGGCTTCACCGCGGCTGCCAAACGGAACGCCGGGACGGCCTTCGCTGCGTGCAGGAGCATCATGGCCCGCTTCTCCGCGGCGCGCATCCGGCGTTTCTTGGCGGGTTGCAGGTCGTCGTAACCGGCGAGGTGCAGCCAGCCGTGGACGACGTAGAGCGTCAGCTCCTCGGCGAAATCCCGGCCGTGCGCGCGCGCGTAGGCGCGGGCCGTGTCGGCCGAGACGCAGATCTCGCCGGCCAGCCCGGCCTCCTTCGCCAAGGCTTCGGAGCCCAGGGTCGCACGGTCGCCCTCGAAGGTGATGACGTCCGTCGCCGTCGGGTCGTCCATGAAGTCGGCGTGGATCTGCGCCAGCGCCGGGTCGGTGAGGAAAACCACGGACAGCTCGCCCGGCGGACAGCCGCCGAGGAACTTTTCCGCGTGCGCATCGAGCACGGCGACGACCCGCTCGACGGCGCCGGGCGGCACACGCAGCCGCGGGTGGGCGTTGTTGACGCCGACGTCCCGCGCGCGAATCGAGAGGGAGGAAAGTGTCATATAATAGATGACACTTCAGGCGGGGCCGAGCGGCTCGACGGACTTGGCCTGCTCGTAGGCGTCGATGATCTTTTGCACGAGCGGGTGGCGCACGACGTCGGAGCCGGTGAAATGCTGGAACTCGATGCCGGGGATGTTGCGCAGGATGCGCGGGGCCTGCACGAGGCCGGACTGCTTGGAGCGCGGCAGGTCGATCTGCGTGATGTCGCCGGTCACGATCATGCGCGACTCGTCGCCGAGGCGGGTGAGGAACATCATCATCTGCTCCGGCGTGGTGTTCTGCGCCTCGTCGAGGATGACGAAGGCGTGGGCGAGCGTGCGGCCGCGCATGTAGGCGAGCGGGGCGATCTCGATGATGCCTTTCTCGGCGAGGCGCGCGGCGTCCTCGGCGTCGAGCAGGTCGTGCATCGCGTCGTAGAGCGGGCGCAGGTAGGGCAAAATCTTTTCGCGCAGGTCGCCCGGCAGGAAGCCGAGGGTCTCGCCCGCCTCGACGGCCGGGCGGGTGAGCACGATGCGCTGCACCTGGTTTTTCAACAGCGCCGAGACGGCGGCGGCCATGGCGAGGTAGGTCTTGCCGGTGCCGGCGGGGCCGATGCCGAAGACGATCGGGTTTTTCTGGATGGCCTGGAGGTAGAGCTTTTGGCCGAGCGTCTTGGGTACGACGCTCTTCTTGTTCGTGGCGAGCTGCACCGGCTCGGAGAACAGCGTGCGCAGCTTCTCCTCGCCGCCGGCGGCCACGTAGGTCTCGATCAACCGCATGAAGTCCGGCGTGCGCATCGCGAGGCCCTGCGCGCGGCCCTCGTTGAGCAGGTTGAAGAACGTCTCGGCGCGCGCGATCGTGGCGTCGTCGGTTCCCTCGATCTTCAGCCAGTCGTCGCGCGTGACGAGGCGCACGCCGAGTTTGCGCTCGGCGAGCACGAGGTTGGCCTCGTTGCTGCAATACAGCTGGCCGAGCTGGCGGGCGTTCGGGAATTGGAGGGTCTTGGCGGCGGGCACGGTTTCAGAAGAAGGAGGACAGGGGACAGAGATCAGAGGACGGAGGTCAGAGGGCGGAAGACAGAAGTCGGAGCACGGGGAGCGGAGAAGGGAAGGCGAGGTGTTTACTTCGCGGCCAGCTGGTCGGAGGTGGCCTTGAGTTTCCGGTACATCGCGTCGAGCGACTCGGGCAGGACGCGCGTCTGGCCGATGACGGGCATGAAGTTCGTGTCGCCCGCCCAGCGCGGGACGATGTGCGCGTGCAGGTGCGCGATGCTGCCGCCGGCGGCCGCGCCGAGGTTGAAGCCGAGGTTGAAACCGTTGGGGTTCACCGCGGCGCGCAGCACTTCCTTGCCGAAAATAATCACGTCCATCAGGTCGGTCCGCTCGGCGGCGGTGAGTTCGGTGAGATCACTGACTGCGCGGAAAGGCACGGCCATGAGGTGGCCGGGATTGTAGGGAAAGCGGTTGAGGATGAGGTAGGAGAGCGGGCTGCGATGGACGATGAGCGCCTTCGCGTCGTCGCCGAGCTGCGGCAACTCCGCGAAAATGTTGCCGCCCTTGGGCAGGCGCGGCGCCTCGATGTATTCCATGCGCCAGTAGGCGTGCAGGTGGTCCATGTTTTGGCACAGGCTTGGCCGCCGCCGCCGGGATGTCAAAGCGGTGTTGCGTCCGTCGGCGGCCGGTTCGTCGCCCCGCCAGAAGCCTTCGTCGCAAAGAGCTTCCTTGGGCCGACGGCTAAGGACGACCGGCTGGACAATTGGCCCGCGGTCGCTCTTGTGGCGTCATGTCCGCCATTCTGCTCCTGGCCCTCCCGAAGCGCGGAGTGCCGGTCCCGCCGCCGCCGCACGATGCCGCACTGCTCGGCGAACTGGCGGCGACGATGTTTCTGCGCCCGCAACGTCTGGGCCGGCGCATGCCGCGCGAGCAGGCCTACCTGGAGAGCGCGCAACCACTCGCTCTCCGCACCAGTCTCGGCGAACTCGCGGGCTGGCAATGGGGCGACCCGGCCGCGCCGCTGGTCGGCCTGGTGCACGGCTGGGAAGGGCACGGCGCGCAACTCGGCGCCTTCGTTGCGCCGCTGGTGGCCGCCGGTTTTCGCGTGCTGGGCTTCGATGCGCCGGGGCACGGCGATTCGCCCGGCGACGAGGCGCATGTGCCGCTCGTGGCGTGGATGCTCGCGGAAATCGAACCGCAGACGGGGCCGTTTTGCGCGCTCATCGGACACTCCATGGGCGCGGCGGCTGCCGCCCAGTCCACGGTGCTCGGCGTGAAGCCGCGGGCGATGGTCATGTTGTCCCCGCCGCTCAGCCAGCTCGACCGCGTCGAGCGGGTCGCGGCGCGCCTGCAACTGTCACCCGAGGTGCGCGCGGCGTTCTTCGCCGCCGTGGAGCGCAAGACCGCCACGCCCTACGAGCTGGCCGACGTGCGCGCGCCGGCCCGCTCGGCCGCGTGCCCGCTGCTCGTCTTTCACGATCCGGCGGACACCGACACGGATTACGCCGACTCCGAGAAGATCGTCGCCGCCTGGCGCGCCGGTGCGCAACTCGTGCCCTGCCCCGGCCGCGGCCACTATCGCATCCTGGCGACACCCGAGATCGTCCGGCAGACGGTGGAGTTCATCACCGGCTTGCGCTGAGCTCCGTGGGCAGCAAGCTCGCAGCCGTGCAATTCGACCGACGGTTGTTCTGGTTCTGCGGACTGCTTGCGCCCGTGCTCGCGTGGTCGCTGGTGCGGCCGCATGATTTGTTCACGTGGTTCCTCGAGGTGGTGCCGGTGCTGGTGGGCGTGCCACTCATCCTCGCGGTGCGGAAACGTTTTCCGCTCTCGTCGCTGCTGCTCGTGCTGGTCTGGCTGCACAGCGTCGTGCTCATCGTCGGCGGGCACTACACCTACGCGCTCGTGCCGCTGGGCGAGTGGGCGCGCGAGTGGTTCGGCTGGACGCGCAACAATTACGACAAGCTCGGGCATTTCGCGCAGGGCTTCGCGCCCGCCATCCTCACGCGCGAGATTTTGCTGCGCACCTCGCCGCTCGGCAACCGCGGCGACGGGCGGCCGAGCCGCTGGGTGCCGTTCCTGTGCGGCAGCGTGTGTCTGGCGTTCAGCGCGTTCTACGAACTCGTCGAGTGGTGGACGGCGGTCGCGTCAGGCACCGCCGCCGAGGCGTTCCTCGGCACGCAGGGTTACGTCTGGGACACGCAGTCCGACATGATGTGGGCGCTCATCGGCGCAGCCGCGGCCCTGGTGCTGCTGCCCCGCTGGCACGACCGGTCGATCGCACGGGTGCGGTCGCGCTAGAGGGCAACAAAAAATCCGCGGCTGCAGGCAACCGCGGATTGGGGGGCGAGAAAACTTCGTCCGGTTTTACGGCTTCGCTGGCGCGGGCGGCGGAGTGGCCGGTGCGGAGGCCGGTGCGGGCGTGGCGGGGGCTGCCGGCTTCGGGGCGGGGAGCGAGATGAATTCCGAGACCTTGGCGGGGTCGAGGTATTGCTTGGCGAGGGCGGTGAGTTCCGCGGCGGTGACGCTCTCGGTGTCGCTCAGGCGCGTGCGGCTCCAGTCGAGGCGCTGGGGGAATTCCTGCGCGGCGGCGAGGACGGTGCCGAGCCAGTAGGGATTGGTGCGGATCGATGTCTTGATGCTGGTGAGGATGGGCTGCTTGGCGCGGACGAGCTCCTCCTCGGTGACGCCGTGGGCGAAGAGATCGGCGGCGCAGCCCTTGACGGCGTCGGCGACGACGCGGGCCTGATCGGGCGCGACGCCGGCCTCGGCGACGAAGAAACCGTAGCCGGTGAACGTGTCGCTCAGGCTGGTGCCAGCGTCGGGCGAGTACGTGCCGCCCATCTCCTCGCGGATCTTTTTGCGCAGGCGGTCGCTGAGCACGCTGGAGAGCAGGTTGAGGCGACGGGAGAGCTTCACGTCGCGCGCGTCGGTGGCCGACCAGAAGAGCACGACCTGGCCCTTGGGAATTTCCGTGGGCACGGCGAACTGCTGCACGAGCGGCGCGGCGGGGAAGGCGACCTGGCGGGCGGCCTCGTAGGCGGGCTTGGCGCCGCGCGCAGGCAGGGCGCCGAAGGTTTTCGCGACGGCGGCCGTCGCGGCCTCGGGATCGAAGTCGCCGACGATGGCGATCTCGAGCGCGCCACGGGCGAACTCGGGGGTGAGCCAGGCCTTGACCTCGTCCATCGTGCGGGCGGCGAGGGCGGGCAGCGGCGGGACGCCGAAGCGCGGGTCGCCGCTGGCGAGCAGGCGCGGCACCTCGGTCTGGAGCGGGCCCTCGACGGTGTTGGCGAGGCGCGTGTAGAACGGCCCGAGATTCTTCGCGATCAGGCGCATGGCCTCGGGGCGGTAACCGGGGTCGGTGACGTAAGCGCAGAGCAGCTGCAACTCGAGGGCGAGGTCGGCCTTGTTGGTGTTGCCGTTGAAATTGAAGGCGTCGTTGCCGACGCCGAAAGCGCGACCGACGGTGTGGCCGGCGAGCAGGCGCTGGAGGTCGTCAATGCTGTGCTGGCCGAGGCCGCCGAGCAGGAGGCTGTTGCTGGCGAGGAACCACAGGCCGGTCCGGCCGGCGGGCTCGGTGAGCTTGCCGCCGCCGATGCGGATGTTCACGCGGATGACGCCGGCCTCGAAGTCGGTGGGCTTGAGGTTGAGGCGGACGCCGTTCTTGAACTCGATGAGCGTCACGCCGAGGTCGGCCACGGTTTCCTTCTTCGCGATCTCGCCGGCGGGGCCAAAGTCGGTGTAGGCGAACGCGGCCTCCTCGATCTTGGCGGGCGGAGTCACGGCGACGGCGCGGCTGGCGTCGTAGGCGGCGGCGATCTGCTTCTCGGCGTCGTCGAGCTTGAGATTGCCGGTGACGAAGAGGCGGCGGCCGGTCTTGTCGTCCCACGCGCCGCGCAGGGCGGCGAGGCAGGCGTCGACGGTGATCTGGTCGAGTGCGGGGGCGAACAGCGCCAGCTCGGTGGCGGGCGTGGTGAACACCTCGCGGTCGACGAAGGCGGAGACGAGTTCGGCGGCGAGGCCCTCGGAGCGGCGGGTCGAGGCGGTGCGCACGGCCTGCTCGAGGTTGTTGCGCTCCTGGGCGACGGCTTCCTTCAGCTCGGCGGATTGGAAACCGAATTGCAGCGCGCGGCGGAGCTCCTGCTCGCCGACGGCGAGGGCGGCGCGCCATTGCTCGGGCTTGCAGGTCAGTTCGACCGCGGCGTTGCGGAAGAAATCGAACTGCTCGCTGGCGCCGACCTGGCCGGCGAGGAAGGGGGCGCCCTCCTGCTTGGCGAGGATGGAGAGGCGGCGGTTGAGCATGCGCAGGGCGAGCGAGCGCGGCAGGTATTTCAGGCGGTTGGCGGAGTTGTCGTCCTCGTGCGCGTAGGGCGTGATCGTCTGGAGCGAGACGTGCACGGCGCCGGCCTCCGGCTCGGGCAGCAGGCGGGCGACGACGCCGTTAACCGTGTCGATACGGCCGCGACCCGGCTCGGCGCGGGCGGGGCCGCGCGCGGCGAGGGGCGCGAGGGCCTTCTTCAACTGGGCCTCGACGGCGGCGGGATCGAAGTCGCCGACCGCGACGACCGTCATCAGCTCGGGCCGGTACCAGGTGTTGTAGAAATCCACGAAGCGCTCACGCGGGGCGTGCGCAATGATTTCCTCGGTGCCGATCGGGATGCGCTGGACGAAGCGCGACTCGGGCAGCAGGAACTCGAACTCGCCGACGAACTGGCGGAACTCCACGGAATCGCGCTCGCGCTTCTCGCTGAGAATGACGCCGCGCTCCTCGTCGATTTCCTTCGGTTCGAGCGTCAGGCCGCCCGCGTAGTCGGCGAAGAGCGTGAAGGCCTTCTCGACCGTCTCTGGCTTGGTGTCGGGCAGCTCCAGCAGGTAGGTGGTGCGGTCGAAGCCGGTCTGGGCGTTCGTGTCGCCGCCGAAGCTCATGCCGAGGCGCTGGAAATACTCGACGAGCGTGCCGGCCGGAAAGTGTGCACTGCCGTTAAAGGCCATGTGCTCGAGAAAATGCGCGAGGCCGCGCTGGTCGTCGGACTCGTGGAGCGAGCCGGCCGCGACCGTGAAGCGCAGGCTGGCGCGGCCCTTCGGCTCGTGGTTCGGCATGAGCGCGTAGCGGAGGCCGTTGTCGAGGCGGCCCCACTTGACGGTCGGATCGACCGGCAGGTCGGAGCCGTCGTGCGGCAAGTGGGCGGCGAGGGTGAACAGGGGAGCGAGCAGCGGGAAAAGCAGCAGCGCGCGGAGCAAGGCGGAGCGGGATTTCATGGGGAGGCGGAGAGACTTTGCGACAAGCGGCCCGCTGGCAAGTTTCCGCATCGCCGGGAAAAAGGTGGTTTGCCGGCTTGACGCGCGGAGCCGGCCCTGCGCGGCGCTGGAAAATTATGTGGCCAAACGCCGCGCGCACTTTCTAGCTGTGGGGCACAATACATGAAAGCCAAACGCCAGACCAAGCGCCCCGAGGACCTCAACGCCGCCCTCGCCAAGAAAAAGGGCCCGATCTCGAAGTTCATCGCGAAGAATTACCGCCATTTCAACGCAGCCGCGCTGCTCGACGCCGCCAAGGGCTACGAGGCCCACCTCGCCGCCGGCGGCCAGATGCTTGTCACGCTGGCCGGCGCCATGTCCACCGCCGAGCTCGGCATCACGCTCGCCGAGATGATCCGCCAGGGCAAGGTCGGCGCCATCGTCTGCACCGGCGCCAACCTCGAGGAGGACATCTTCAACCTCGTCGCGCACGACTACTACGAGCGCGTGCCGCACTACCGCCACCTCACCGCCGGCGACGAGCAGGCCCTGCTCGACCGCCACATGAACCGTGTGACCGACACCTGCATCCCCGAGGGCGAGGCCATGCGCCGCATCGAGGCCGCCGTCGCCGAGGAGTGGGTCGCCGCCGACCGGGCCGGCGAGCGCTACTTCCCGCACGAGTTCATGTACAAGATTCTCCGCTCGGGGAAGCTGAAGAAATATTACCAGATCGACCCGCAGCACTCGTGGATGCTCGCCGCCTGCGAGCGCAACCTGCCCATCATCGTCCCGGGCTGGGAGGACGCCACGCTGGGCAACATGTACGCCGGCCGCGTCATCACCGGCGAGATCAAGCATGTCCACACCGTCCGTACCGGCATCGAATACATGACCTGGCTCGCGGCGTGGTACACGAAGAACTCGAAGCGCCTGCGCAACGGCGAGGGCTCGATCGGCTTCTTCCAGATCGGCGGCGGCATCGCGGGCGACTTCCCGATCTGCGTCGTGCCGATGCTGCACCAGGACCTCGGCCGCACCAACGTGCCGCTCTGGGGCTACTTCGCCCAGATCAGCGACTCGACCACCAGCTACGGCAGCTACTCCGGCGCCGTGCCGAACGAGAAGATCACCTGGGGCAAGCTCGGCGAGCGGACCCCGAAGTTCATCGTCGAGTCCGACGCCACCATCGTCGCCCCGCTCATCTTCTCGTGGGTGCTGGGGCAGTGAGGCGGCCGCGGAGTGCGGAACGCTGAGCGCTGACCAGAACTAACCACTAATCGACACTAATCTCCACTAATTGATCAGTGTCCATGAGTGTTCATTAGTGGTTCAACCCTCCGGTGATTTGGATTTATAGATTCCTTTTCCTGCCTCTGCTGCTTCTCGCCTCGCCGTATTACCTGTGGCGGATGCGCCGGCGCGGGGGCTATGCGGACGGGTTCTCGCATCGCTTCGGCGAGGTGCCGGCGTTGCCGCCCAAGCGCCCGGGTGTGCGCCGCCTCTGGCTGCAGGCCGTCAGCGTGGGCGAGGTGCTCGCCATCGCGCCGCTGCTCGAGGCCTTTAAGCGCGACCCGCACGTCGAGGTCTACCTGACCACCACCACCAGCACCGGCTACGCGCTGGCCAAGGAGAAATACGCCGGGCTCATCTGCGGCCTCGGTTATTTTCCGATCGATTTCTGGCTGTTCAACTCCCGCGCGTGGCGCGCCGTGCAGGCCGACCTCGCCATCCTGATGGAGGGCGAGCGCTGGCCGGAGCACGTGCACCAGGCCCACGGCCGCGGCGTGCCGGTCATCAGCGTCAACGCCCGACTCTCCGACCGCAGCTTCCGCCGCTCGCACCGCTTCAAGTGGGCGCTGCGCCCGCTCGCGCGCGGCATGACCCGCGTGCTCTGCGCCGCCAAGCGCGACGAACAGCGCTTCAAGGCCCTCGGCTTCCCGGCCGAGCGTCTGCAGACCACCGGCAACCTCAAGCTCGACGTGTCCATCCCGCTGCTGACCGACGCCGAGCAGGTTCAACTGCGCCGCGAACTCGGCCTGCCGACCGCTTCGACCAGCCCGGGGCCCGCCGCCGGCCTCGTGCTGCTCGGCTCGTCCACGTGGGCGGGCGAGGAAGACGCGCTGCTGACGGCCTTAAAGACGGCGCGCGCGCGCGGCCTGACCGTGTCGCTGCTGCTCGTGCCGCGTCACGCCGAGCGCCGCGAGGAACTGCGAGGGCTGCTCGCGAAGACCGGCCTGACGTTCCATTTTCGCTCGGAAGGCCCGGCTTCGGGTCCGGTCGACGTCGCCGTGGGCGATACGACCGGCGAACTGCGCAAATTCACACAGCTGGCGGATCTCGTGTTCACCGGCAAAAGCCTCGCGCCGCACGACGGCGGACAGACGCCGGTCGAGGCCGCCATCCTCGGCAAGCCCGTGCTGCACGGCCCGCGCATGACGAATTTCCGCGACATCATCCGCTCGCTCACCGAGGCCGGCGCCGTGCGCAAGGTCGACACGCACGCCGACCTCATCGCCGCCGCCGTGGAGCTGCTGCAGGACGCCGCCCAGCGCGAGCAACTCGCCGCCGCCGCCCGCGAGTGGAGCGCCACCAACCGCGGCGCCACCGACCGCACCCTCGCCGTCATCCGCACCCAGCTCGGCGCGCTGCGCATGTAGGCTCGGCCGGAATCGGGCGATTGCAGGTGGAGCGCGTTGACCCCAACGCGCTTTTCGCGGGAGGAATTCGCGTCCGACCGCCTGGGTTCGTGTCGGTTCACTGGCCGCGGCTCGGGCCGGGCAGGGCGGCCCGGAGCCGTGCGGTCTCCTCGGACAGGCGGTCGACTTCCTCGAACAGCGACTTGATCGCGCGCGCCTGGGCTTGGAGACGTTCTTCCGTCGTACCCTTGTCCAGACTGGCGACGAGCATCGCCCGTTGCACGGCGCGGGCATCGGCTTCGGTGCCGGTCGTGCGGGCGGGCTGGGCTTGCGAGCGGCCCGGGGCAAGCGCGGCGAGACAGAGGACGGCAAGGAGCAGGGACAACAGGGTTTTCATGGGTTATGCACGGAGGGAGGTTGGCGGCCCGCATCTTGATAAATGCCGAGGTGAAGCGGAGTGCAACAGTCGGGTGGCACCGGTTCGGCGCGAGCCGGGTTTCCGTTTCAATCCGTAGTCGCAATCCGTAGGGCTCGACCTTGAGTCGAGCCACAGGCCGCACGCAAGATGCGGCCCTACGATCAGCGACAAGGGGATCTGAAACGATGACATGGGGCGGGCAGTCTGGCGCCTCGCGCCGCACTGTTCGCCCTCCAGTCCGTTGCGCTGATCGTTGGAGGGCTCGGCTCCCGCCGAGCCGTTTCGCTGGCCGGTGCGGACGAACTCGTGGCCTGCAATGGAGCGAGCGCAAATGTAGGGCGGAGTCGCTGACCCCGCCGCGAACGTTACCTGACCAGGTCAACCACGGCGGGGGCGAGACAGCCTATCCTCCGTCCGCAGCACTCGCGCTCGTTCTTCGCGCGGCTCCACACCGCCTCGCTTCGCGCCTCCCGCCTTCTTGCGCTTGGCGCACTCGCGCGTGTTGGGGATCACTTCCTCGGCGAGGATCTCGCCCGAGGTACTGAGGACGCACCCGTGATGCCGGCGATCCCCGAGATCTAAACCAATCGTCAGTTCGTTGCTGTTCATAAGGCGTAGTCTACCGGCCCCGTCCTCACCGACGAGACCCGCTACGCCTTCTCATTCCTACTGGTTGGGCTCTTTTCCGCTTTCGCCTATCTGGGCATCAATCGAAACGATCATGCGGAGAAACGCTGCAAGAAATGCGATATTCGCGCTTTCAATCATCTTCCGGTTCCGCTTATCAGCCGACTGAAATACGCCGACAGCAGGACCTGAGGCGCCCTTCTCGAACGAAAAGTCCCGGCCCGCGCTATCTCGGCCTCGGACTTTCAGAAAGAATATAGGCGCCGTCTCTGCCGTGACTCCGCCTTCCCCAACCTCAACCTCCAGAGCCAAAATACTGACCTTGGGTGCTTGGCCACGAAGCAGATGATCACTCACGAAGCGAATACCTGAGCGAATATCGACCGAGTAGAACTTCTCCATGCTTCGGCCGTAGCGAGTATCAACCGGCCCAGTGATGACCGCCTCTGAAAAATCGATGGAAAACGAGAACTTCTTTCGCTCGAATTCCTGAGACGTCGTTCCGATGCGGCTGCATGCGGCGTCGAAATAACGATGATCCGCCGCGACAGGGATGACGGGCGAAGCGCACGCGCACATCGCGAGTAACGCCACCGAAACAATCGCAGCTCTTTTCATATTTTGCCCAACAGAAGTGTTATTCAGCCTCAGCAGAAGGCGTAAGTTGGTGCTGGGGCATGGCGGGATGTAGCAGCGTAACTTTCTGCAGCTCAAGCGCAGTTTTTGGACTTACGCTTTTGCCGGTTAGCTTTCCATCTGGCAAAGGCGTAAGTTTCGGGCGGGTCGCACGGCGGCGATGGCGGGCAATCAGCAGACGGCCCAGCAGGAGCTTGGCCCTCCAGTCCGTTGCGCTGATCGTTGGAGGGCTCGGCTCCCGCCGAGCCGTTTCGCTGGCCGGTGCGGACGAACTCGCGGTCCTCGGCGGAGCGAGCGCAAATGTAGGGCGGGGTCGCTGACCCCGCCGCGAACGTCACCTGACCAGGTCAACCACGGCGGGGTCCGGCGAACCAGCCCTACAGTTTTCCAGCACGCGGGCGGCGATGTCGCGGGCGGCGGCGGGGCGGGCGAGGTTGCGGAGGTTCGCGCGCCATTGTTTCCAGACGGTGGCGCCGTGGGCGGAGGCGCGGTGGACGGCCTCGGCGAGCGCGGCGGGCGTCTCGGCGAGCGCGCCGGCGTTGTGGCGGCGGAGCAGCTCGTAATTGCCCTCCTCCTGGCCGGGCACGATCTGGTTCACCAGCATCGGGCAGAGGGCGTTGATCGACTCCTGCGTGGTGGCGCCGCCGGCTTTGCTGATGACGACGTGGTGCGTCATGAGCAGCTCGGGGATGCGGTCGGTCCAGCCGAGCACCTCGGCGTGCGCGGGCGCACCGCGGGCGAGGGACTGCAGTTCGCGTTGGAGCGCGGCGTCGCGGCCGGCGGTGAAGGTGATGGACCAGTTCTTCCAGAGCAGCAGGGTGCGGGCGGTCTCGAGCGCGCGGGCCCGGCCGGAGTTGATCATGTAGAGGACGCGGAACGGTGACTGGCCGCCACGGGAAGAACCACCGCGCGGATCCACGAAGGAATCCGGCTGGATCGCCGCGACCTGCGGTTGCGGGTCGTGCGATGGCAAGCCAGCGGCTGGGTGGGGCGGTTGGAGATGCGCCGGTCGGTCGGCGAAGGCCAGCGCGACGGGGAAACCGGAAACATGCACGAGTTCGCGCGGCACGCCGGCGGCGATGAGGTGCGCGGCGGAATCGTGGTCGGTGACGAACCAGCCGTCGGACGGCGCGCGATACCAGAGCGAGTTGATGGTGATGGCGTCGGTGACGACCGTGAAATGCGGACAAGGCAAGCGGCCGCGGGCGCGCAGGTCCTGCAGCAGCCACGCATAGACCGGGTAGGTGGAGACGATGGCGGCGGGCCGCTTCTCCGCGATGAGCCGGGCGAGGCGCGCGCGGTGGCCGGCGAGCGATTTGAAGAGATACGGCAGGCTCGGCGAGCGGTCGAGCCAGCGGTAGAAGCCGCTCCAGACGGCCGGGGCGTGGTTGATGGTGCGCAGGTAGGCACGGCGCGAGAGCTGGTTGAAGCGCGGGGCGTGCAGCGCGAAGAGATCGATCAGCTCGGGCGTGACGCCCGGTTGCTCGGCGAAGGCGGCGTGGAGCGCGCGCGCGGCGCTGTTGTGCCCTTCGCCGTAGCCGGCGGTGAGAATGAGGACGCGGGTCATGGGGAGAGTCGGTGAGCGGTAAGCAGTCAGCGGAGGGCGATGAGCGGAGAATCTTTCTCGTTCTCTTAATCATTCTCCTTCTCTCGGACCGGGAAGTTGCGAGTGGCGGCACGGGGCGGCGGGGTGGGAAGAATGATCAAGAGAAAGAGGAAAGAGAAAGAACTCCGAGGGGCGGGAAGCGGATGGGCGGATGTGGGAGGGGCTTTATGCCCCGACTCAACCGGCTGCGTCGGGACATAAAGCCCCTCCCACTGGGGAAGCGCGCGAGAAGGTCGGCGGGCGCAGACCGCCGCTACAGGACGGAGGGCGGTACCAGTCATGGGGCGACGGCGGCGAGCAGGGCGGACGGGAGCGGCTCCTCGTGTTCCTCGGCGGGCGCGGTGGCGGGCATGGGGAACTGCGCGGCGAACCGCTTGAAGTCGATGACCTCGAAGCGGCCGTCGTGGTGCTCGACGATGGCGGTGAGCGACTCGACCCAGTCGCCGGAGTTGAGGTAGTGGATGCCGTCGATCTGCTTGTCGGCGGCGGTGTGGATGTGGCCGCAGATGACGCCGACGCAGCCGCGGTCGCGGGCGAGGGCGGCGACCTGCTCCTCGAACTTGCCGACGAAGCTGACGGCCTGCTTGACGCGCGCCTTGATGGCGGCGCTGAGCGAGAAGTATTCCTTGCCGCGCAGGCGGCGGAACCAGTTGTAGGTGCGGTTGAGCCGGAGCAGGAGCGCGTAGCCCATGTCGCCGAGGTGGGCGAGGAAGACCATGTTCTTCACCACGCCGTCGAACACGTCGCCGTGCAGCACGAGGTAGCGGCCGCGCGCGGTCTCGAGCACGTGGTCCTCCACCAGCTGGAGCCGGTCGAACTGCATGGGCAGCAGGCGCGCGAGGAAATCGTCGTGGTTGCCGCGCAGGTAGACGACGTCGGTGTCCTTCTTTTGCACGAGGGTGAGGACGCGGCGGACGAAGCGCGTGTGGGCCTTGGTCCACTGGCCGTCGCGGCGGAGGCGCCAGCCGTCGATGATGTCGCCGTTGAGGATGAGGCGCTCGCAACGCACGTGCTTGAGGAAGTGCGTGGCCTCGTCGGCCTTGCTGTGCGGCGTGCCGAGGTGGACGTCGGAGAGGATGGCGGTGCGGACGGAGAGGACCGGCTTCATCGGTGAGTTGAGTGTTGAGGGTTGAGAGTTGAGAGATCGGCGTGTCCGGCAGGCCGGGTTTGTCATTCTGAGCGGAGCGAAGAATCCAGAATGACTGACGGAGCGGTCGCGCTGCTGGATCCTTCGCTGCGCTCAGGATGACCGGTGCGCGTGCGGGTTGAGAGATCGGCGCGCTCCGTGCGGAACTCGGTGGCGGCCTCGGCGAGGTCGGCGGCGAAGCGGTCGATGATCGCGTCCCACGAGAGCGCGGCGACGGAGGCCGGGGCGGCGTTGCGCAGCCGGTTGCGCTGGACGGTGTCGAGTGCGAGCCGCTCGGCGTTGGCCAGCCAGGCGGCCTCGTCGGCGGGTGGAGCCACGAGACCGTTCTCGCCGTGGCGGATGAACTCGTGCGCGGCGGCGTAGTCGAAGGCGCTGACGGCCAGGCCGCTGGCGAGCGCCTCGGTGATGACGTTACCGAAGGTCTCGGTGACGCTCGCGTGCAGGTAAAGGTCGCCCGAGGCGTAGTGGCGGGCGAGATTGGCGCCGGTGTAGAAGCCGGTGAAGACGGCGTCGGGCCGCGCGCGCTGGTATTGGGCGAGCAGCGGACCGTCGCCGACGAGCACGAGCCGCGCGCGGGGCGCGATGGCCTTGATGCGGTCGAAGGCGCGGAAGAGCAGCGGATAATTTTTCTCCGCGGCCACGCGGCCGACGTGGAGCACGACGGGGTCGCCGGGCGCCGCGCCCCAGGAGGCGCGGAGGGCGTCGTCGCGCCGGGCCGGGTTGAACAGCTGGGGGTCGACGCCGCGCGAGAGCAGCCGGAGGTTGGCGTAGCCCCCGGTCTCGAGCCGCGCGAGCAGGTCGCGCGTCGGGGCGAAGGTGCGGAGCGTGCGGTTGTGCACGCGGCGCAGCCACGCGGCGACGATGGGCTGCATCCAGCCGATGCGGTAGTCGCGCGTGTATTGGTCGAAGTTGGTGTGGAAGCTCGAGGTGACCGGGATGCCGAGCCGGCGCGCGGCGGTGATGGCCGAGGCGCCGAGCGGACCCTCGGTGGCGACGTGGACGAGATCGGGCCGGTTGAGCGACCAGAGCTGGCGGAGGCGGCGGCCCGCGGGGAAACCGACGCGGAGCTGCGGGTAGCCGGGGAGGGGGAAGCCCGGCAGGCGGACCTGGCGGCAGGCGAGGCGCTGCGTGACGGAGAAGCGCGGGGACTCGTGCCGCTGCCGCGGGCGGACGACGGTGAGGCGGTGGCCGCGTTGGGCGAGGCCGTCCACGAGGCGGCCGAGCGTCATGGCGACGCCGTTGATTTCGGGGGCGTAGGTTTCGGTGATGAGCGCGAGATGCAAGATGAGGCGGCGAGGGCGGTGGTCGGGAGACCGGCCGCCGCGCCGGTTGCGCGCAGGATGCCCGCGGCATGTGTCGGCTCCGCGACGGCCGTGTGACGATTCAGTGAATCGCGCCGCGGAGCGTGGCGGTGCGGACGGCTTGCGTAACAATCACGTGACGGCGCCGGTTCCCGCTGGTGCGCGGGCCGGGAGGCCGGTAGCGCTTCAGCCGCACACACCCATGTCCCCGACGAAACGCCCCAAGCGCTCCACCAAGATCACCGCCAAGGTCGGCCAGGCCCTGGCCGCCGGCCCGGACAAGCGCCAGTATTTCAACCGCGAGCTGAGCTGGCTGGCCTTCAACCGCCGGGTGCTCGAGCAGGCGCAGCACGAGGGCAGCCCGCTGCTGGAGCGTGTCAAGTTCCTCGCCATCGTCAGCTCCAACCTCGACGAGTTCTTCGAGATCCGCGTGGCGGGCCTCGTGCAGCAGCAGGATGCGCCCGGCGCCGAGCCGAGCCTCGACGGGCTCACGCCCCGCGAGCAGCTGAAGCGCATCCGCGCCGAGGTGCGCCAGCTCACGCGCGACCAATACCGCTGCTGGCACGAGCAGCTGGCGCCGGCGTTGGCGCGCGAAAATATCTTCTTCACCGCGACGGCGCAGCTCGACGCGCGGCAGCGCAAGTGGGTCGACGACTATTTTGTCCGCGAGGTGCTGCCGGTGCTCACGCCGCTGGCCATCGACCAGGCGCATCCGTTTCCCCAGCTGGGCAACAAGACGCTCAACGTGCTGCTCTCGCTCGCCAACCCCGACACGCCCGACCAGGAGCCGGCCATCGCCATCCTGCCCGTGCCGCGCAGCCTGCCGCGCCTCGTGCTCATGCCGGGCGAGGCGGACGGCGTGCAGCGGTTCCTGTTTCTGAGCGACATCATCAAGCTCTGCGCCGGAGCGCTGTTCCCGGGCTACGACATCCGCAGCGCACACGCCTTCCGCGTCACGCGCAACAGCGACCTCTACATCGACGAGGAGGAGGTCGAGAACCTGCTGAAGAAAATCGAAGACGAGCTGCGCAACCTCCGCCGCGGCGCCGCCGTGCGGCTGGAGATCGAGGCCGGGATCGACGACGCGCTGTTCCAGACGCTCTGCACCTACCTCGACCAGGCGCCGGAGGATGTCTATCGCATCGAGGGACCGTTGAACCTGCTCCGGTTGATGAGCCTCTGCGAACGCACGGAGCGGCCGGACCTGAAGTATCCGCCGTTCGCGCCGGTCGAGCCGCCGTATCTCGCGGCGCGCCCCACGCTGTTCGAGACGATCCGCGAGCGTGACGTGCTGCTGCACCATCCCTACGACTCGTTTGCGCCCGTGGTGGAATTCATCGAGCAGGCGGCGCACGATCCGGCCGTGCTCGCCATCAAGCAGACGCTCTACCGCACCAGCGGCGACTCGCCGGTCGTGCGCGCGCTGATCGAGGCTTCGCGCAACGGCAAGCAGGTCACCGCGCTCGTCGAGCTCAAGGCGCGCTTCGACGAGGCGAACAACATCAAGTGGGCGCGCGAGCTGGAGGAGGCCGGCGTGCACGTCGTCTACGGTCTCGTCGGCCACAAGACGCACTGCAAGTGCAGCCTCGTCATCCGCCACGAGCCCGACGGCCTGCGCCGCTACGCGCACCTCGGCACGGGCAACTACAACCCGAAGACCGCGCGCCTCTACACCGATCTCAGCCTCCTGACCGCCCGGCCCGAGCTGACGGCGGAGGTCGCCCAGCTGTTCAACACGCTCACGGGCTTCGGCCGCACGCCGGATTTCCGCCACCTGCTGGTCGCGCCGTTCAACCTGCACGCACGCATCCAGGAGCTGATCGCGGCCGAGGCGGCCAACGCCGCGGCCGGCCGCCCCGCGCGCATCATCGCCAAGATGAACAAGCTCGTCGACCAGGTGACGATCGACAACCTCTACGCCGCCTCGCACGCCGGCGTGCAGATCGACCTCGTGGTCCGCGCCACCTGCTGCCTCGTGCCCGGCGTGAAGGGGCTCAGCGAGAACATCCGCATCCGCAACATCGTCGGGCGCTACCTCGAGCACGCGCGCATCTTCTACTTCGAGAACGGCGGCTCGCCGCTGCTCTTCTGCGGCAGCGCCGACTGGATGACGCGCAATTTCTTCCGGCGCGTCGAGGCGCTGTTTCCCGTCTACGATCACGAGCTTCGCCAGCGCATCATCGGCGACGTTCTCCCCGCGGAGCTGCGCGACAACGAGGATGCCCGGCTGCTGCAGCCCGGCGGCGCCTACCGGCCGGTGACGCGCGCCGAGGGCGAGGCGCCGTTCTCCGCACAGCGGTATTTCATGGAGTCGGCGCGGCAGCGCGCCGAACTCGCCCTGCAGGTGGCGGCCGACTGAGCCGGACCCGGCCGGCGCGTGCCGTGCTGGCGTTTTCCCGCGAACCCTGCATTTCATTTTTCAATCCATGCCTTCGGACGGACGACTCATCGCCATCGGCGACATCCACGGTTGCCACAAGGAATTCGAGGACCTCCTCGACAAGCTCGACCTGCGCAAGGACGACCGCGTCGTTCTGCTCGGCGACCTCGTGAACCGCGGGCCCGACAGTTACAAGGTCGTGCAGCTCGCGCGCGAGCACGCGACGGCGTCGCTGCTCGGCAACCACGAGCTGCGCCTCATCAATTACCGCAAGACCGACGACCCGAGCCATCTCAAGAAATACGATTACGACACGCTGAAACAGTTGAACGGAAAATGCTGGGACTACCTCGAGGCGATGCCGTTGACTTACGAGGACAGGGAGCTGGGCGTCGTGTTCGTGCACGGCGGGTTTCTGCCCGGCAAGCCGTGGGCGAGGCAGCCGGCGCGCGTCGTCACGCGCATCCAGGTGGTCGACAAGGACGGCGAGCCACGCAAGCGCTCCGAGGCGCCCGGCGCGCCGCATTGGTCGGAGATATGGAAGGGGCCGCCGTTCGTGGTCTATGGTCACACGCCGCGCGCGGCGGTGGCGGAGACGGTGTGGACCCGGGGCATCGACACCGGCTGCGTGCTCGGTGGCGTGCTCACGGCCTACGTCCTGCCCGAGGGCAAAATCGTGCAGGTGAAGGCCCGCGAAAAATACTACAGCAACGCCTGAAACGGCCGGGCGGGCCGATTATATTTTTGCCCGGCGGCGACGGCGCAGCCCTAAGCGCATGGTGGCGTGCGGGAAGCCGGGTTCGGCGAGATTAGCAATTTCTCGACGAAAATTGGGGTTGCACCTGCCGGGGGGCGCTTTTTAACGGAAAGCTTTTATATCCATGCAATCCCACGGACCGAAGAGGATCTACACTCCTCAATCGCTCGAGTTCTGGTTTGATCGGCTGGAGGCTGATTGGGAGGGACAGTTCGACCCTCAGCAGGTCGAGCGGGGGCATGAGATGTATCGCAACAGCGAGATTCGCGAAATCGAGCTGGGGGCCAAGGACGCCATCATCCACCGCAAGGTCGAGAAGAAGGAGGAGTACGCCGTCATCGAGTGGGAGGGCGAGTCCATCCGCGTGCGCTCCTCGTCCACCGATACACTGTTGGCGAACGCCATCGCCGTGGCCGGCCTGCACGAGATCGAGGAGCTGGTGTGCGATGAGATGACTTCCAAGCTGCCCGCCGGCGCCAGCCTGCCGCCGATGCCGGCCAAGAAGTCCGCCGATGGGGCGGCCAACGGCAACGGCGCCAAGGCCGACGGCCCGACGCGCGACCTGTTGCTCAGTTTCACCGCGACGGCGGAGGGGCTCGTGTTCCTCGCCTACTGGAAGCAGGGCAAGAACCGCGTCCCCGCGCTCGGCAACACCACCGTCCACCCGTCCGCCACGGAGCGCGCCAAGCTCATCGCGCTGGCCAGCTACGCGCGCAAGGCCCACTTCCGCTACAACCAGACGACGCACGCCTACGGCATGGAGTCGCTGGCCGACATCCCCGGTTTCCTGCGCGACGTGCTGCCGCACTGGAAAAAGCAGTTTGCCATCGAGCTCGACGGCAAGGTCGACGCCCTCAAGCACGGTGCGCGCACCATCGAGGTCGAGGCCGTGGCCGAGCGCCGCGGCGGCGCGAACGGCGGCGGCGACGGCGCCGGGCTGAACCTGCGCTGGATTTTCCGCGCGGGCGAAAAACTCCTCACCGACGAGCAGGCCGCCGCGCTCCTCAAGCACGGCCGCACGCCGGTGCTCATGCCCGACCTCGGCATCCTCACGATGGAGCCCGAGAAGTGGGAGAGCCTCAACCAGTGGCGCCGCAACCTCGAGGAGACGCAGGGCGCCGACGGCGCGCTGCCGCCCTACCTGATTTTTTCCCTGTTCAACGACCACCGCATCAAGGTCACGCTCGGCGCGGAGATCGAGGCGTGGCGCCAGAAGGTGCTCACGCCGCCGGAGACGCCGCCCGAGCTGCCGGACTATCTCCGCCAATACCAGCGCCGCGGCGTCGAGTGGATGCATCATCTCGGCGAGACCGGCTGCCACGGCCTGCTGGCCGACGAGATGGGCCTCGGCAAGACGGCGCAGGTCATCGCGCTGCTGAAGACCCGCCCGCTCGCGAAGCTGCGGCACGTCGTCGTCTGCCCGGCGAGCGTCGTGCCCGTGTGGCGCGAGGAGATCGCGCGCTTCTTCCCGGAGGCGAAGGTCGACACGCTGAAGTCCGGCAACGATTTCACGACAAACAAGGCCCCCGTCATCTGGCTCGCCAGCTACACGCAGCTGCGCAAGCACCGCGCGCTGCTCGACACCACGGAGTTCGGCTATGCGGTGCTCGACGAGGGCCAGTTTATCAAGAACCCCGACGCCAAGGTCACGCAGGCGTGCTTCGCGCTGAAGGCGAAGCACCGGCTCGTGCTCACCGGCACGCCGCTGGAGAACCGCCAGCTCGATCTGTGGTCCATCTTCCGCTACCTGCTGCCCGGGCTGCTCGGCTCGCGCACGGCCTTCGAGTCGGCGCTGGTGCAGGACCGCGAGGGCACGATGAAGCGCCTGCGCACGCAGCTCACGCCGTTCACGCTCCGCCGCACCAAGAACGAGGTCGCCACCGAGCTGCCGCCCAAGGTCGAGATGGATCTGCTCTGCCCGCTCACCGACGTGCAGCGCGCCGAGTACGCGCGCATCTGCACCGAGGGCCTGGCGCGGTTGGGCGAGGACATCGGCCTCGCGCTCAAGGAAAAATCCTTCGGCTTCCTCGCGCTGCTCACCCGCCTGCGGCAGGTGTGCTGCGACCCGGACCTGCTGCCGTGGCTCAACTCGCCGTTGCACGACAGCGGCAAGCTGCAGCTGCTCGTCGAGAAACTCGCCGAGGTCGTGGGCAGCGGCCACAAGGTCGTCATCTTCTCGCAATTCGTCACGCTGCTCGACCGCGTGCGCAACGCCCTGCAGACGCACTACCCGGACCTGCCGCGCTACGAGATCACGGGCATGACGATCGACCGGCAGAAGCCCGTGCGGGATTTCCAGACCGCGCCCGGTGCCGCCGCCATGCTCGTGAGCCTGAAGGCCGCCGGCACGGGCATCACGCTGCACGCGGCGGATTACGTTTTCCTGCTCGATCCGTGGTGGAACCCGGCGGTCGAGGACCAGGCCATCGACCGCGTGCACCGCATCGGCCAGACGAACACCGTGTTCGTCTACCGCATGGTGACGGCCGGCACGATCGAGGAGCGCATCCAGGCGCTCAAGGCCGACAAGAAAACGCTGTTCGACCAGCTCGTGGGCGGCCACGGCGGCGACTTCGAGTGGACCAAGCATTTCAACTCGCTGCAGAGCCTCATCCAGCTCACCGCCACGGAGACGGGCGAGACCGAGCTGCTCAACGCCAGCGTCGCGCGCGGTTCGCAGGGGAATCCCTGAGCGCAGCGGGGTGGGGCGGGTCGGTCGCTCCCGCGTGTGTGCCAAGCCTCGTCGGGCCTGACCTTGCGTCAGGCCTTGGACTGTTGTGTGGGCTTGGGAGGCTCGACACGAGGTCGAGCCCTACGTACCGGGCATGCTTTAAATCCGGTGTGTCATTCTGAGCGCAGCGAAGAATCCACGCATTCGCATGCGGCATGGTGCATGGAAACGCGGCACCCTCGCCGCGTATTGCCGAAGGACCGGAGCCTCGTAGGGCCTGACCTTGCGTCAGGCCAATGCGTGGCGTGATCGAGGCGCGACACGAGGTCGAGCCCTACGCGCCGCGCTCAGAATGACCGTGGGGTGAGAGACCCGGAAAGAGCGCGGAGGGCGCGCGTTTTCCCGGTTTGTCACACGGCCGTCACGAAACCGTAACACACGGCCTCTATTCTGCGTCCGTGCACCGGCCCAATCACCGGCGCCAACCCACTCAGGCAAATCCATCGAACCCACCTATGTTCAACCTTAAATCCAAACTGTTCGCCGCCTTGGCCGCTCTGCTGTGCGCCGGTACGGCCTTCGCCCAAGACAGCGGCCCGCTGATCGACCTGCTCGTGAAGAAGGGCATCATCAATGATCAAGAGGGCGAGGAACTCCGCGCCGACCTGGCCCGCGATTCCGCGGCAGGGATCATCTCGACGATTTCCGGCGGCAAGAGCACGGTCGGCCTCTCCATCGCCGGCCGCATCCAGGTGCAATATGCCGGCCTCAGCACCGACATCTCGGGCACCGCGGCCGATCCCGCCGCCACGCAGCACTTTTTCCTGCGCCGCATCTATCTCGGCGCCAAGGCCAACCTCGGCGCGGGCTGGACCTCGAGCATCAACTACGATTTCGCCGGCACGACCTTCGACGAGGCCAAGATCACCTGGACGCAGAGCGACCGCCTGAGCGTGGACGTCGGTTTCCGCAAGGTGCCGGTCGGCCTGGAGGAATGGTACACGTCCTCCGGCAGTCTGAAGGCCATCGAGCGTTCGCCGGCCACCCGCTATTTCGTCGAGGGCAACAACGGCCGCCGGCTCGGTGCGGGCAGCTACCGCATCGGTGCTTATCTCGGTGGCAAGACCCCCGAAGGCGTCTTCTACAACGTCGCGGTCACGAATCCCGAGCGTAATGAGGATGCCATCGCCGGAGTGAACAGCGCCGGCAGCGCCGCCAACAACTCGCTCTCCTACTGGGGCAATCTCGGCTACACGGGCAAGGCCAACGAGGGCTGGACCTACACGGTCAGCGGCTCCGTGGGTTTCCTGCCTGATCAGGGCGGCAAGACCCTCGGCGTGGGCGACAATCTCACCGTCTACAACGCCTTCGCGGAGATCACCGACGGCGCGTTCGACCTGCAGCTGGAGTATTTCGGCAGCAAGAACGAGCACGGTGTCTCGACCACGCGGGATTCGAGCGGCAGCGCCTACTCGGTCCTGGCGGCCTACAAGAAGGACAAGCTGGAAGGCGTGACGCGCTTCACCTCCGTCGATTCCGACGGTCGCGGCGTCAACCTCAGCGACGGCATCCGCTCCGCTCCCGGTGGCGGCACCATGGACAAGATGTCCGAGTGGTTCTTCGGCATGAACTACTACTTCCGCGGCAACGACGTGAAGTGGCAGCTCGGCTACATCCTCGGCGAGTCCAAGGACACGGTCACCGGCGGCTCCGCCAAGGCCAAGACCCAGGGCGTGCGCAGCCAGCTGCAGGTTAATTTCTAAGCCAATCGTCCCCCAACCCTCAACTGCTTCATTCCATGAAAAAATTCGCTCTTCTCGCCGCCGCGCTCGTCACGGTGGCCTCCGTCCAGGCCCAGAAGCTCGTCATCAAGGGCTCCGACACGCTCGGCGCCAAGCTCGTGCCGATGCTCGCCGAGGACTACAAGGCCCGCCATGCCGGCGTCGCCTTTGAAATTGCCGCCGAGGGTTCCACCACGGGTATCGCCGCGATTATCGACAGCACCGCCCAAATCGGCATGTCGTCCCGTCGCGCCAAGCCCACCGAGATGTCCGCCGGGTCCGCCAAGGGCGTGACGCTGAAGCCGATCATCGTCGCCTACGACGGTATCGGAGTCATCGTCAACGCCGGCAGCCCGGTCGCGACGCTCACGAAGCGCCAGGTCGAGCAGATCTTCACGGGCGACATCACCGACTGGTCGCAGGTCGGCGGCGCCCCGGGCAAGATCTCGGTCTACACGCGCAACACCTCGTCCGGCACCTATTCGGACTTCAAGGAGCTCGCGATGAAGAAACGCGATTACGCCGGTTCCTCCCAGAAGATGGCCGGCAACGAGCAGATCGCCGCCGAGGTCGCCAAGAACCCGAACGGCATCGGCTACGTCGGTCTCGCCTATCTGACCGATCCCGGCATCAAGACCGTGGCCATCGACGGCGCGCTGCCCAGCGAGGCAAGCGTCATCGCCAAGAAGTATCCCTACGCCCGCCCGACGTTCTACTACACGAACGGCGAGGCCCAGGGCGAGGCGGCCAAATTCCTCGAGTTCACCTTGAGCGACGAGGGCCAGAGCACTGTGCGGAAGGTCGGGTTCGTGCCCGTGCGTGAGCTGAAATAAGCCCTGCCGCCCATCTGCAGCGTATATCCCGCCCGCAGCCCTGCCCGGACTGCGGGCGGTTCTTTTGTCACACAACTGTAACGCAGGCCGGTTGACCGGCCGGAAACCCGACCCCGATGCTAGGGGCAAACAAACTGATGCCCGTCGCCACTCCCACCACCGCCTCCGAACGCCTGCCGACCCGCGTGGCGCTGCTGCGCCGGCGCCGGGGCTGGTTCTTCGGGTTGAGCGGCGACAGCTTCGCCAAGGTCGTCTTTCAGGGCAACGCCGCCGTCTCCATCGTGGTGCTGGCGCTGATCACGTTCACGATTTTCCGCGATGCGGTGAGCTTCATCCCGCAGAACCGGCACAACCTCGAGATCTACCGGCTGGCCGGCCTGGAGTTCGTCGACCCGCTGCGCCGGCAGGTGGAGGATTACTCCGCGCTCAACCGCTACCTCGGCACCGTGCGCTCCG
Organism: Opitutia bacterium; assembly: GCA_016187925.1. Taxonomy (GTDB): domain Bacteria; phylum Verrucomicrobiota; class Verrucomicrobiia; order Opitutales; family Opitutaceae; genus Didemnitutus. Next base: position 67,364 of record JACPIS010000042.1, read on the forward strand.
CGCGCCTGGAGCAGTTGCAAACGTCCGGCCTCGCGCCCGCGGCGGCCGTGGCGCAGCTCGCGGACTTCGACGCCTACGCCAACCGCTTCGCCGACGCGGTCGCCGCCCATGAGACCATCCTGGGTGAGATGACCGAGATCGCCACCTCCCTCAAGGAGCGGCAGAAGGTCGCGCGGGACACGGTCGAGGCGCGCGGGCATCTGCTGCAGGCCCTGCCGACCGCCACGCCGGAGCGCGCCACCGAGCTCAAGCGCCAGCTCGACGGTCTCGTCGTCGAGACGATCAATTTCCAGACGGAGGTGCAGGCGCTCAAGGTGCGGCTGCCCGACATCGAGGCGGCCAACGCCGCGCTCGCCACCGCCCTGCAGGAGGCCGCGCAGACCGCCCCGCGCTTCACCGATGCCGCTTTGCAGCGCAAGATGGAAAAATTCCGCGCGCTGCTGAAAACCTACGCGGCCAACATGACCGCGACCGCCCGCGAGATGGCGGCGTGGGATCAGGCCAAGCCGGTCTCGTGGTGGGAGTCGGGCCACGCGTTTCTCTTCGGCCGCGAGTGGATCACGGCGAGTTTCTGGCAGGACTGGTACGGCGTGCTGCCGCTGTTCTTCGGCTCGCTGCTCATCTCGGCCATCGCCCTGGTCATCGCCATCCCGCTCGGCCTCGCGGCGGCGGTCTATGTCAACCAGGTGGCGCGGCCCTTGGAGCAGAAGTTCATCAAACCCACCATCGAGTTCATCTCGGCCATTCCGAGCGTGGTGCTGGGCTTCTTCGGCATCGCGGTGCTGGGCGAGTCGCTGCGCAAGCTTTCGCAGCTGCCCGCGCTCGACTGGGTGCCGGGCTTTCCGTTCTCGGAGCGGTTGAACGCCACCACCGCGGCGTGCCTGCTGGCGCTGATGGCCGTGCCGACGATCTTCTCGCTGGCGGAGGACGCCATCAACAACGTGCCGCGCTCCTTCAAGGAGGCCTCGCTCGCCATGGGTGCCACGCGTCTGCAGACGCTCATCCACATCATCATCCCGGCGGCGCTGTCGGGCATCATGGCCGCCATCCTGCTCGGCCTCGGCCGCGTGATCGGCGAGACGATGGTGGTGCTGCTTTGCGCGGGCAACCGCATCCAGATCCCGGATTTCACGGCCGGTCTCGGCACGGCGTTCCAGCCCGTGCACACGATGACCGGCATCATCGCGCAGGAGATGGGCGAGGTCGTGCGCGGCAGCCTGCACTACCGCGCGCTCTTCATGGTCGGCGTGGTGCTCTTCACCATTTCCCTCCTGATCAACTGGCTCGCGCAGAAAATCGTGCGCCGCTACCGCCTCGCCGCCACCTGACATGAGCGCCGCCGTCCCTCCGCCCGATCGCCTCTTCGCCCGGCCGACGCTGGCCAAGCGCACCGAGCGCAGCGTGTTCTGGCTGCTGCGCGTCGCCACCTATCTCGTGCTGGCTTGCGCCGCGGTCGTCTTTCTCGACATCGGCGTGAAGGGCGGGGCCGTGGTCTTCCAGACGAAGGCGCCGTTCATCAACACGACCTTCCTCTCCGAGTCGCCCGAGACGCTCAACGTCTTCGAGCTCGGCGGCGAAAAACACCAGATGGGCGACCGCGAGTTCCGGCAGTTCAAGGCCCGGCACGAGGCCGAGCTGAAGAACGTGCGCGTCGAGACCTACGTCTATTCGGCGGGCGGCATCTTTCCGAACATCGTGGGCACGGTCCTGCTGGTCGTGGGTTCCATGGTCATTGCGCTGGTGCTCGGCGTCATCAGCGCCATCTACCTGAGCGAATACGCCACCGAGGGCCCCTTCATCCGCTTCCTGCGGCTGGCCATCGTCAATCTCGCGGGCGTGCCGTCCATCGTCTACGGCCTGTTCGGTTTCGGGTTCTTCGTCATCGCGCTGAACTTCGGTGTGTCGCTGCTCGCGGGCTGGCTGACGCTGGCGTTCATGGTGCTGCCCATCATCATCACCGCCTCGGAGGAGGCGTTGAAATCCGTGCCGCGCGGCTACCGCGAGGGTTCGCTCGCACTCGGAGCGACGAAACTCCAGACCATCCTGACCAACGTCCTCCCGTATGCCCTGCCGGGCATCCTGACCTCGTCGGTGCTCTCCATCGCGCGCGTGGCGGGCGAGACGGCGCCGATCATGTTCACCGCGGCCTTCGTGGTGCGCGACCAACTGCCCTGGCAGGTGCAGAAGGCCACCGACTTCCTCTTTCAGGGCGTGATGGCGCTGCCGTATCACATCTACGTCGTCGCCTCCAAGATCCCCCAGAACGACTACACGCGCGACGTGCAGTACGGCACGGCGTTCGTGTTCCTCTTCACCGTCGCCGCCATCGCCATGACCTCGGTCGTCCTGCGCGTCCGCCTCCGCCAAAAATACAAATGGTAACCACTCTCATGCCTTCCGAACCTGCCTCCCCCGTCGCCGTCCGCCAAGTCACCGTGCCGACCACCGTGAGCGCGCCCGCCGCCGGGTCGGTGGCTCCGGCCACCGGTTCCGTCATCGAGATCGACGACGTCGACTTCGCCTACGGCGCGTCCAAGGCCCTGCACGACATCAGCCTCGATATCCGCGAGCGGCAGGTGACGGCATTCATCGGCCCGTCGGGCTGCGGCAAGAGCACGCTCCTGCGTTGCCTGAACCGCATGAACGACCTGATCGAGGGCGCGCGCATCACCGCCGGCCAGATCCGCATCGATGGCGTCGACATCCACGATCCGCGCGTCGACGTTATCGAGCTGCGCAAGCGCGTCGGCATGGTTTTCCAGAAGTCCAATCCGTTTCCGAAATCCATCTACGAAAACATCACCTACGGCCTCCGCATCCAGGGCATCAAGAACAAGTCCCGGCTCGACGAAGTGGTGGAGCAGAGCCTGCGCGGCGCCGCGTTGTGGGACGAGGTGAAGGACCGCCTGCACCAGAGCGCGCTCGGCCTCTCGGGCGGCCAGCAGCAGCGTCTCTGCATCGCCCGCGCCATCGCCGTGGAGCCGGAGATCATCCTGATGGACGAGCCCTGCTCCGCGCTCGACCCCATCGCCACCGCCAAGGTCGAGGAGCTCATTCACGACCTGAAAAAGCAGTTCACCATCGTCATCGTCACGCACAACATGCAGCAGGCCGCCCGCTGCTCGGACCGCACGGCGTTCTTCTACCTCGGCCGGCTGATCGAATACGACGAGACCCGGAAAATCTTCATGAACCCCTCCAACCCCCAGACCGAGGCCTACGTCTCGGGACGGTTTGGCTAAATTTGAAACCACGAAATACACGAAACACACCAAAGCGGGCGAAGAAGGATGGACCTTTTTCGTGTCTTTCGTGTGTTTCGTGGTGACCCAACCAAAATGAAACGCTTCTTTGACGCCGAACTCGAGACCATGCGCACCCATCTGCTGCAGATGGGCGACCGGGCCATCGACCAGACCCGCCTGGCCATTCGCGCCCTCGTGGACAGCGACCTCGCGCTGGCCGACAAAGTCATCGCCGCCGACGACGAGATCGACCGCTTCGAGGTGCAGATCGACGACGAGGCCGTGCGCTACATGACGCTGCGCGGCCCCGTGGCCTCGGAGCTCCGGCTCGTCATCGTGGGGATGAAGGCCAGCCACGATCTCGAACGCGTGGGTGACGAGGCCACCAGCATCGCCCGCCGCGCCCGCAAGCTCGCCATCGAGCCGCGCCTCGAGCTTTACGCCGACCTCTCGCGCATGAGCAACATCGCCCTCGAGATGCTCCGCGACGCCCTCGACTGCTTCGTGCAGGACGACGTGAACAAGGCCCTCGCGGTCATCCGCCGCGACCCCGAGGTCGACAACCTCAACCGCGCCATCTACCGCCGGCTCACGAGCTATATGATCGAGAAGCCCGACACCATCGCGCGCGCGCTCGAGCTCATGTTCATCTCGAAGTCCCTCGAACGCATCGCCGACCACGCGACCAACATCGCCGAGGAGATGATCTACCTCGCGAAGGGCCAGGACGTCCGCCACTCGAACGAAGTCCGCCAGGAACCCACTCAGCCTCCGGCCGAGTGAGGGCGCTCAGCTTTCCCGGAAGATGTCGTTGCCGGCACCGAAGACGTAGTCTCCGGGGAAAAGCAGCGGGGCGCCTTTCCGGGCGCCGGCCTCGGCTTCGGCGCGAATCTTCTTTGGAGCCTGCGTCGCGTCGTAGTAGATGAAATCCCGGATGCGCTGCCGGACTACTTCGGGTTGCGCGGCGACAAGGCGGGAGAACTTCTCGACCCCGTAGGCTTCGCCCAGATTGAGGAAGCTGCTGTAGATGAGCTGGCCGTAGGCCTTCGCATCGCGGTCGAGCTTCTTGAATTTAAGCGAAAACGAGAAAACCCGGGCGAGCGCCGCTTCGTCCTTCTGGTAGGCGAGGTTCATGTCGCCCATGAGATCGGCGCCTTCCTTCTGGGCGTAGGCCGTCAGATGATCGAGCTCCTTCGGACCGATGAGACCGAAGGGCATGCCGGTGTTGTAGCCGGTCGGTGGTTTCGGCTGGGCGATGGCCGGGGAAGCCAGCGCCATCAGTGTCGCAAGGATGAGGGCAAGGATTTTCATGTTGGGAGGAGTGGTGCTGTCGACCACATCCAGACGCTTTAAGTTCCCGGGAGCAGAAGCTCCCGGTGGGCCCGTAACACCCAGGTTGGTGCGAGAAGAAGACGGGGACAACGCCGGAGTGGGCTCCGCTCACTTCGCTTCTGCCCGGACCCGGATGAACCATTTCGGCTTCATGCGGCCGAAGTCCGTGCGGCGGTGCGTGTGCAGCGCCTTCTTCGGATCGAGCACGCAGGCACCAGAGGCATCGCGGACGAATACGACCCAGTGCCAGGCCGGACCGGTCGGTTCGCGGTGCCACTTGATGGCCAGCAGGGCGAGGTCGGGCAGGGCGTCCCACGACTTGAAACTCTCCTCGACGCGGCCGGCTGGCACGCGGTAGTGGGCCAGCAGCCGCCGGACAGGCCGCGGGTTGTGCCAGAGTTGCGGATCGGTCACCGCGATGCCGAGCCGGGCGGCCGTCCTTTTCACAGCCGCATAGTCCCGCCGCGTGAGGGCGGCGACGCTCGCGATGCCACAGCCGGTGGGGTCCTGTTGGACGATGAGGTTCAACGCTCCGGGCGCCGGCTCACTTCAGGCCGAGAGAGCGGCAGAGCATCATCGTCAGGTAACCGACGAGGCCGCAGGCGGGCAGGGTGAAAATCCACGCCCACACGATGCGCTCGACCACGCCCCATTTGACGGCGCCGAAGCGCTTCACGGCGCCGACGCCCATGATGGAGGTGGAGATGGCGTGCGTGGTGGAGAGCGGGATGCCGAGGCCGGAGGCGCCTTGGATGACGAGGGCCGCGGTGGTCTCGGCGGCGAAGCCGTGCACCGGTTGGAGCTTCACCATCTTGTGGCCCATGGTGCGGATGATACGCCAGCCGCCCGCGGCGGTGCCGGCGGCCATGGTGAGCGCGCAGGCGATGACGACCCACTGGTCGACCTTGAACTCGGGCGTGCGCAGGAACGCCGCCCACGCGGGCAGATCGGCGAAGACGCCGGCCTTGGTGCCGGTGAAGAGGGCGAGGGCGATGATACCCATCGTCTTCTGGGCGTCGTTGGAGCCGTGGCTGTGCCCCATGAACGCCGCGCTGGCGAGTTGCAGCTTGCCGAAGACGCCGTTGACGGTGCGCGGGGTCAGCCGGTGGATGCACATCGTCAGGACGAACATCAGGAACGCGCCGCCGAAGAAACCGATGACCGGAGAGGTGAGCATGGGCAGCACGACCTTCGGCCAGAGGCCGGTGGACCAGTGCAGGACGTTCCAATCGCCGTGCGCCGAGGCCAGGGCGGCGCCGCACAGTCCGCCGATGAGCGCGTGGCTGGAACTGGAGGGCAGGCCGAGCCACCACGTCAGCAGGTTCCACACGATCGCGCCGACGAGGGCGGAGAAAATCGTGATCATCGAGACGTAGCTGGTGTCGACGAGCCCCTTGCCGATGGTGGAGGCGACGGCGGTGCCCATGAGCGCGCCGACGAGGTTGAAGAACGCCGCGAGGGCGATGGCTTGGCGCGGGGTGAGGACCTTGGTCGAGACGACCGTCGCGATGGCGTTGGCGGCGTCGTGGAAGCCGTTGATGTATTCGAAGACCAGCGCCGTCAGGAGGACGATCAGGAAAATGGTCATGGCACGGAGGCTCGGGAGAGGCGGGCGCGGCGTGGCTCAGGAATATTTCAGCATGATCTGGAAGACCACCTGGCCGGCGTCGCGCGCACGGTCGATGGCGGTTTCCACCAGATCGTAGAGTTCCATGAGAATGACGACTTCCTTCGCGTCGTAGGGACCGTTGTAGAGGTCCTTGACCAGCGAGAGCATGATCTTGTCGGCCTCGCCTTCGGCAAACTGCAGGCGGGAGTGGGCGTCGGTGATGCGCTCGATCTGGGTGCCCTTGCGCAGCTGCTTCACCATGAAAACGACGCAGTCGGCGGCCTGCTCGAGGAGCATGACCTGCTTTTGCAGGCTCTCCCGCGGCACGCGGGCCGGGCTGATGGTGAGGCGCTCGACGATTTTCTCGACGGTCTTGGGAATGCGGTAGAGGGCGAGGGAAAGGGCCTCGATGTCCTCGCGCTCCAGCGGCGTGACGAACGTCTTGCAGAGCTCCTCGGTGATCTGCTGGGTGATGCGCTTGTCCTTGCGGCGGGCCTGGATGATCTCGTGGATGCTCGAAGCCTGCGCGGCGCCCTCGTGGGTCAGGATTTTTGAGAGCAGCCCGGCGCTGATCTTGGCCTCGTCGGCGCTCGCTTCCAGCAGATCGAAGAATTTCTCCTCCTTGCCCAGGAGTTTTTTGACGGAAAACATGGTCGGGAGCCGATAGCATCCGCGCGGCGGAGGCGAGGCGAATTTACGAATGTGACAGAACAATGTCATGCCCGCGCCAAGGCATGAACCGGGCGCACGGCCGCTGCTGCGGCGAGGAGCGGCGGAGTTTTGTTACATCTTCATGCCGATGCTCAAGCGGCAGAGGGCCTGACCGATGGCGGAGGCGTGAGAAATATCATCGGATTTTTTCTGGCGTCGAGTTTGCCGGCGCGACTGCGGTTACTTTTCGCGACGGCTGGTCTGGCCACACTGGGGCTTTGCCTCGTCGTGGTCGCCTACCTGACCGGTGTGAGCCGGCAAGTCACCAATCTGGCGGGCGCAGTGGGCGGGCAGGCCGCTCCGGCGTCGGAGCTGATGCGTCTGGCCGACGGCATCGCGCTCAAGGTGTCGCATTATACGCGCACGCGGGCCGAGCCGGAGCGGGTGGCGGCGTCCGCCGCCTTCCGGTCCGCCCGGAGCGAGGTCGGCCGGATCCGCGTCACGCTGGCGCGCGAGGCGGGGACCGGTGAGATGGCGCTGATCGCCCGGCAGACGACCCAGCGCCTCGCCGACTGGGAGGCGGCGTTCGACGAGATGGTGCGGCACTCGCGGCGCTTCGAGGTGGCCATGCGCGGACTGGCCTCGCAAAGCTCGCTCATCTCCACCCTGTTTACCGTGCTGGCCACGGACGACGGCACCTTGGTCGCCGGCGAGCGCGTGCGGGATCATCGCAAGACTTTCGCCAATGCGCTGGGCGCCCTCGCGGAAATCCAGAACCACGTGATCTTCGCCAGTTCGCTGCTCGACACCGGCTACGTCGACCGGGCGATCGAGCGGCAGAGAAAGCTGGCGGCCGAGGTGGCCCGCATCCACGAGGCCACCTCTCCCTCCGACCTGCGGGATTTCATCGAGGAGGTGCTGGGCAAGACCAAGGATATCGGCGACGAGCTGACGAGCATCCGCGGCTCGCCGGAGGCGCGCAACCAGGCGCAGACCGCGCTGGTCGCCGCCGGCAACACCACGCGCGCCGGGATCGAGCCCGTCATGCAGCGGATCATGGGCGAGACCGCCGTCTCGGCGGACACGGTGCGCGACCGGCTGGCCCGCGCCGTCCTGATTCTGGCGGGTGCAGCCGTGCTGCTGCCACTCGTCGGACTGGCGGCCGGCCAGCTGTTCGCCGGCGCCGCCGCCCGGAAACTCGTGCCGCTCACCCGCCGCCTGGGGCAGGCGGTGGGGCTCATCGAACGCGAAACCCAGCAGGCTTGGAACGATGGAACCGCGCTGTCCGAGGCTGCGCAGGAGCAGACCTCCGCTTTGCGCTCCGCCGGTACCGACGTGGCCAATGTGGCCCGGGCCGCCGTCACCAGCCGCACGCACATCGGGGAAATGGGAAAATTGATGGAACGCGCCTCCGCCGACGCGGCCCACGGCGACAAGAGTGTGCGCGAGATGGGCGCGGCCATGAATGACATCGCCCAGGCCAGCCAGCGCGTGCACCAGGTCGTGGATTCCATCGAGGAAATCGCGTTCCAGACCAACCTGCTCGCGCTGAACGCCGCCATCGAGGCCGCGCGGGCCGGCGAGGCCGGCAAGGGCTTCGCCGTCGTGGCCGACGAGGTGCGGCAGCTCGCGGGCCGCAGCGCGGCCGCGGCCCGCCAGACCGTCGACCTGGTCAACACCTCGCAGGCCACCAACCGGCGCGGCATCGAGGCGGCGCAGCACGTGGAGCGCGATTTCCAATCCATCATCAAGGCGGTCGGGGAAGTGCGGAGCCTGCTCGGTCAGACCGAGGGCGTGGCCCACCGGCAGGCGCAGGCCGCCGAAGCCATGAGCGCGGCATTCAGGCAGTTGGAAGCGCGCACGGTCGATTCGGCCGAACGCGCCCGGCGCTCGGCCCAGTTTGCCGACACGCTGCACGCGCACGCGCGCCAACTGGAGGAGGAGGCCCGCGAACTCTCCGCCTTCGCCGGGGCGGATGGCGCGGCGGCCGGGTGTGCTGATCGTCCGGATTCCGCTATTCCGGACGAGGCGAAGAATCCAGTGGCACGGGAGCCGGCGATCGCGTGACCGCATCCGCTGCCGCGCCCGGCGCGACGGGCGGGCGCGCGAAGCGCCCGTAAGCGCATCAGGCGGTCGCGCCGTCCTCCGTGGCGCGCAACACTGTCGCGCAGGCGGAGCGCACGGCATCCATCGTGAAAGGCTTGCGGATGACGGGGCAGGGCAGCCGCGCGAGCGATTGATCCAACTCGACGTCTCCGGCGTGCCCGGTGACGAAAATCATTCTCCCCGCCAGGCGGGGCTGGTGCTCCAGCAGCCAGCTGCGCAGCTGCAGACCGTCGCGCCGCGGCATCCGGATGTCGGAGAGCACGAGGTCGTAGGCGCCGGTTTTCAGGAGCTCGATGGCGGCATCGCCGTCGCCCGCGATGTCCACGCGGCAGTTGAAGCAGAGGCGGAGCGCTTCCTGCATGAACTGGCGGACGAACTCCTCGTCGTCGACCACCAGTGCCCGCCAGTGCCGGGCGGTGGCATGGCCGGCAGCGGCGGTGACGGCGGACTCGGCGGCCGGCCGGGCGGTGGCGGGCGTGGCGCTGAGCGGCAGCCGGATGCTGAACGTGGAACCCTGGCCCGGCGTGCTCTCGGCGGTGATGTCGCCCCCGTGCTGGCGGATGAGGTTGGCCGAGATGCTGAGCCCGAGACCGGTGCCGCGCGGCCCCTTGGTGGTGAAGAACGGGTCGAAGATGCGGGCGAGATTCTCCGGCGGGATGCCGACGCCGCTGTCGCGAACGCACAGCCGGGCGGAGGAACCGTCGGTCCGCAGCTGCACGGTCAGGCACGGGGCGGGCCGGCCCTCCATGGCGTGCAGGGCGTTCAGCGCGAGGTTGATCAACACCTGTTTCAATTGCGCCGCGTCGCCCTGGATGCCGACAGGCTCGGCGGGCAGCTGGAGCTCCACGGCGCATTGCGCTTCGCGCAGCTGGAAGCGCAGCATCTGCAGGGCCTCGCGGCAGACTTCGCCGAGATCGAGCAGGTCGTGCGCGTTGCCCGCCGGGCGGGAGAGGGACAAGAGCTGGCGGATGATCTGCGCGGCTTCCTGCGCACTCTGGCTGATGCAGCGCGTGTGGCCATGCAGCGACTCGGGCGCGAGGGTGCGCAGCAGATCGGCGAATCCGAGCACCGGCGTCAGCTTGTTGTTCAGCTCGTGCGCGACGCCGGCCACGAGGGTATCGAGCATGTTTTGTTTTTCCTGCCGGGCCAGGCGCTGCTCGAGCGCCCGCTGGTCGGTGATATCCTCGAGGAAGACGCAGATCTGCCCGGTCTCGACCACCCAGCTCGAGTGCAGTTCGAAGAGGCGCGGGGCGCGGGAAAAATCGAAATGAATCTCCGAGAGCCGCGGCTCGGCGTCGGGCGCGCCCGCCTCGTGGGTGGCCAGCAGCCGCTGCAGCGCGGGCCGGTCGGCCTCCGTCACCCAATGCGCGAGGTGGAAGCTCGCCGGGACGGGCCGCTCGGACAGTTGCAGCAATTGCTCGAAACGGCGGTTATGCGCCACGATCATGCCGTCCGTCTGCAGCAGCGCGACGCCGAGGGCGTTGTTCTCGAAGAGCGCCTTGTAGCGGCCCTGCGACTGGCGGAGCTGGTGGTTGACCTGAAAGAGTTCGAGGTTCTGCTGCCGCAGCTCCTCGTCCTGCGCGACCACGCGCTCCAGTTGCTCGCCGAACAGCCGCACCTGCAGGTTGGCGAGGCTGGGCACGGGCACGAGGCCGACCAGCTGGCCGTCGGAATCCACCAGCACGATGTCCTCGAAAAACTCCGAGCCGGTGCGGGAGAACGCCTCGTCGAGTACGAGGCGCGGGGCGGCGCCGGACGGGTAGATCAGCGGCCGGGGCGCGCGGGCGGACCAGACCGGACTGTTGCCGTAGAGGGCGAAACCGTAGCGCGATCCCAGCATGATGCCGACCGTGCCCCGGGCGCAAAGTCCGACCACGCGGTCGTCGTCGTCGACCATGGCGAGGAAATCGTGGGGATTTTCCTGAAACAGGCGCTGGACCTCCGCCAGAGGCAGGCTCGCCTTGATCGCTTCGCGGTGATGGATCAGCGTGACCAGATCGAGCGACGCGGCGGTATCGTCAGGCTGGTCGCGCGCGGGCGGGAAAGCGGGATCGGAGGCGGAGGGGGCGCCGGAAATTGAAGAACGTTCGGGCAGGGCGATCATGGACAACGGAGGTTGCCCATTCCCTTCGGCGGCGGCAACGGGTGCCCGGTGAAGATTCGGTTACGAGTCGGGCCATGCGCCGCCGGCTGCGCTGCGCCCGGCCGGATTAAGTGTGCCCCCGTCTCGCGGGAGCAAAAAGTGGGGCGACCAACGGGATTCGAACCCGCGACCCCAAGATCCACAATCTTGTGCTCTAACCAACTGAGCTATGATCGCCGTGAAAAAACGAGCGCGCAACATCCCTAGCGGGATGGCGGCTGTCAACCTTTCTCCCGCCGATTTGCCGTTGCCGCTCCTAAGCGGCGTTTTAGACTGGGTTTATGAGGCGCTACCGGTTGCTGACCTTCAATATCGCGCATGGCCGGGGCCCGGTGCTGCACCAGACGATGCGCCGGGAAACGCAGTTCCGGGCCAACCTGCTCAAGATCGCCCGGCTCATCACGCGGCTGGAGGTGGATGTGGTGGCGTTGCAGGAGATCGATCAGGACTCGCGCTGGAGCGGCAGCTTCGACCACCTCGCCTACCTGAGCGAGCACACCGGCCTGGCCCACGCCGTGCACGGCGTGCACAACCGCCGGGGCGGCCGCTATCATCTCAATTACGGCAACGCCCTGTTGTCGCGTTTCCCGGTGCACCACCACGAGAGCGTGTCCTTCGGGCGCGGCACGGTGGGGGAAAAGGGTTTTCTTTTCGTGGAGATCGAAACGCCTGCCGGCCGCCTGCCGGTGGTGAACGTCCACATGCACCACCGCTCGCGCCCGGCGCGGCTCCGGCAGGTGGCGCACCTGATGGATTATCTGGATACCCAGCGCTCGCATCGTGGCGCGCGCTGGCGGACCTGGCCGCTCATCTGCGGCGACCTGAACAACCCTTCGCATCATCCCGACGCCACGGCGACGCTGCTCGGCTACCTGGAGCAGTTCGAGAACTACACGCTGCTGCCCAAGGGCAAGGCCGGGCGGGCCGCGCACACGTTCCCGTCGCTCTGGCCGCAGCGGGCGCTCGATTACATCTACCTGCCCAGCGGTTGCGCGCGGCCGGAGGTGAACGTGGTCCGGAGCTATCTCTCCGACCACCGGCCGGTGTTGGTGGAGTTCGGCCTGCCGGTCGCCTGAGGCGCCGGCCGCGTCCGGCGAGGCGCGGGATTTGTGACACAATTCGGCGTTTGCGAAACCTGCGCGCTGTGTTCTTTTGGCGGTTCCCATGGACCGCATCGCCACCGCCTTTGCCCGCGCCCGCGCCGAGAAACGCGCCGCCTTCGTCGCCTACCTGTGCGCGGGTGATCCGGATTTCGACACTTCGCTGGCCGCCTGCCGCGCGGTGCTCGCGGCGGGAGTCGATGTGCTGGAGCTGGGCGTGCCTTTCTCCGATCCGCTGGCCGACGGCCTGACCAACCAGCTGGCGGCGCAGCGGGCGCTCGAGAGCGGCATGACCGCGGCGCGCGTGCTGGAACTGGTGCGCCGCATCCGCGAGTTCAGCCAGGTGCCGGTCGTTTTCTACACTTACTACAACATGGTTTTCTCCAACGGCGTCGAAGCCTACGCCCGCGCGGCCAAGGAGGCGGGCGTCGATGCGTTGCTGACGCTCGACCTGCCGCCCGAGGAGGCGCCCGAACTGCAGGCGGCCTGCGCGCAGCACGGCCTCCAGACCGTGTTCATCGTCGCTCCCACGACGCCCGAGGCGCGGCTCGCCAAGGTCTGCGGCGCCGCGACGGGTTTCATCTATTACGTCTCGCGCGAGGGCGTGACCGGCGCGCGCAGCGATCTGGCGGCAAACATTCCCCAGACCGTCGCCCGCATCAAGGCGCACACCGCGCTGCCCGTGGTCGTCGGTTTCGGCATCTCGACCCGCGAGCAGGTGCGCCAGGTGGCGCAGGCCGCCGACGGCGTCGTGGTCGGCAGCGCGCTGGTCAACGTCATCAAGGCCGGCTTGGCCGACCGGGCGGGCATCCCCGCCAAGCTGGGCGCCGTCGCCGCCGACCTGATCGCGGGCGTGCGCTGAGCGCGCATCCGGTGCGCGCGGCGCGTTGAAAGCCGGCATTGCCTTGCGCCGGGCGCCGTGCTTCATGCTGTCCCCATGGCGGACGAGCCGGTCAAAAAAATTCTCCTGATCGATGACAGCAGCCAGGTGAACGACCACATGCGGCGCATGGTGCGGTCGTTCAAGCGCGAGCAATGGGAGCTCGAGTGGGCCGACACCTACGCCGAGGGCCTGAAGAAGCTGCTCACCGGCAAATACGGCGTGTGCCTGCTCGACTACCGGCTCGACGAAGGCCGGGACGGCCTGCAACTGATCCGCGAGGCCAACGCGGCGGAGTGCACCACGCCCGTGATTTTCCTGACAGCCGATCCCGACATCGACGAAGCCGCGCTTTCCGCCGGCGCGATGGACTTCCTCGTCAAGGCGGGTTTCACGGCGACCGACCTCGAGCGCTCCATCCGCTACGCCCGGCGGCTGAGCGCGATGATGAACCAGCTGCGCCAGCAGGCCACGCGCGACAAGCTCACCGGCCTGATCAACCGCCGCGAGTTCGACCGGCTGCTGGACGAGGAGTGGCAGCGCAGCACGCGCTTCAAGCACGGGTTTTCGCTCGTGATCATCGACATCGATTTCTTCAAGAAGGTGAACGACACCTATGGGCACCAGGCGGGCGATGCCGTGCTTCAGCACGTGTCCAGCCTGCTGGCCGGACAGGTGCGGTCAATCGACCGGATCGCGCGCTACGGCGGCGAGGAGTTCGCCGTGGTCATGGTCGAGACCGACCGCGCCCACGCGCGCGACACGATCGACCGCCTGCGCGCGTTGCTCGCCGATACGCCCTGCCTCATTCCGGAGAAGAATCTCACGATCCCGGTCACCATGAGCGCGGGTGTCGCCACCGCCCCGGAGGACGCGGAAACGCTCCAGCAACTGATCGAGACGGCCGATGCAGCGCTCTACACGGCCAAGAAAAGCGGCCGGAACCGGGTGGTCACGGCCAAGGCGCGCGCGAGCAAGGATCCGTGGGGCGGAACGCCGCCTGCGCCGGCGGCGGCGGCCGGGCCGGCTACTTGAGGCCGGCGGGCGGCACCATCACGCGCAGACTGCGCGGCAGGACCTTGATTTCGAGGCGGGCGGTTTCCGCGCGCGGCTCGCCGTCGGTGTGGATCCAGCCCGCCTTGGGCCGCTCGATGACGAAATGCGTGCCGCTGAGGCGTGTGACCGGCCGGGCCCGGCCAAAGGATTTCGTGGCGAGCCGCCATACCAGGCCGCAGGCCGTGAAGAAGCCCACGTGCGGGATGGCCATGAGGTCGAGCCGGCCGTCGTCGACGCGCGCGCCGGGCGCCACGATGGCGTCGTTGCCGTATTGCTCGGAGTTCAGCACCGCGAGCGTGAAGGCCTCGATGCGCTCCGTGCCGCCCTCGTGGGTGACGGTGCACAGCTCGGCCTCGTGCGAGAAAAACGCCGGCACGCCGACGCGGACGTAGCCGGCCAGGCCGCGGTTGGTCAGGCGGCTGAAACGGACGGCGATGTCGGCCTCGAAGCCGAGGCCCATGGCGTTGAAGAACGGATTGCTGTTCACCAGGCCCGTGTCGATGGCGACCGGGTGGCCCTCGCTCAGCGTGCGGAACGCACCACGGCCGGGATTGGGAATGCCGAGATGCCGGCCGAGGCCGTTGCCCGAGCCGCAGGGGATGAGACCGAAGGCAACCGGCGTGCCGACCAGCGCGGCGGCGACCTCGTTCATCGTGCCGTCGCCGCCGATGGCGACGACCAGTTCGCAGCCATCGGCGACCGCGCGCTGGGCGAGCTCGGTGGCGTGGCGCGGATACTCGGTCGAGACGACCGTGGCGTCCCAACCATGGTGCGCGATGAAATCCAGCGCCTTGTCCCGCAGGAAAGGGTTGCCGCGGTTGCGGCCGGAGTGGGGATTGAAGATGAACCGGGCTTTCAAGCGGAGGCGAGGAGGGCGGGCATTCAGACGGTTCGGCGGGCGGTTGGCAAAAGGAGTTTTGCAACGATCCCGTGGAGCGCTTGCATCGCAGGCGTGAAGCAGACCCTCCATGTCCTCACCGGATGCACCGCCGTCGGCAAGACCGAGCTGGCGCTGCGCTGGGCGGAGGCGCGCGGGGCGGAGATCGTGTCGTGCGACTCGCTGCTGTTCTACCGCGGCATGGACCTCGGCACGGCCAAACCGACCCCCGCCGAGCGGGCGCGCGTGCCGCACCACCTGATCGATGTCTGCGACGTGCGTGAGCAGATGGACGTCACGCGCTACGTCGCGCTGGCCCGCGCGGCGGTGGCGGACATCGCGGCGCGCGGCCAAGCCGTGCTCGTGACGGGCGGCAGCGGGTTTTACCTGAAGGCGTTCTTTGCTCCCATCGCCGACGACGTCGACGTGCCGCCGGCGTTGCGCGAGGAGGTGCGGAGCCAGCTCGAGCGCGAGGGACTGGCGGCGCTGGTCGCCGAGCTGCGGGCGCTCAACCCCGGCGGGCTCGGCGCGCTCGATGTGCAGAACCCGCGGCGGGTCGTGCGGGCGCTGGAGCGTTGCCGCGTCTCGGGCCGGACGCTGGCGGAGATGAAGGAGGATTTCGCGGCGCTGCCCGCGCCGTTCGCCGATTTTCGGGTAAGGCTGACCGAGCTGGTGCGCGAAAAACCTGAACTGGAGCAGCGCATCGCGGCGCGGGTCGCGGAGATGTTGCGCGCTGGGCTGGTGGCCGAGGTGCGCGGCTTGCTGGCTGCCGGTTTGAAGGGCAATCCCAGCGCGGCGAAGGCGATCGGCTATCGCGAGACCATCGATTTTCTCGAGGGCCGGCTGGCCGAGGCGGAGCTGCTGCCGGCGATCGTGCAGAACACGAAGGCGCTGGTGAAGAAGCAGCGCACGTGGTTCAAGACCCAGTTGCCGGAGCACGCGCAGGTCGCGGCGGCGACGGCGGACGTCAGCGCGCTCTTCGCGCCCGAAGATTGAGCCAGACGGTCAGGAAGACCGCGAGGATGCCGCCGAGCAGCGGCGTGCTGATGAGCAGACTGGCGGCCAGGCCGACGGGCGCGTGCAGATTGCGGTAACTGGTGATTTGCCGGCGGATGGATTCCTCCGTCTCGTGCGCGGCGCGCCAGTGCTCGACCTTCCAGGCCAGCACCGTGTCGACCCAGCCGGGGTTGAGAAAGAAGGTGTACGCGACCGTGAAGACGTAGATCACGAGCGCGGCGATCAAGCTCATGAGCATGGCCTGCAGCACCGCCACCAAGAGGGAAAGCGGCTCGCCCGGCGCCAGCGCGGCCTGCCGCGATTTCAGCAGCAGCCAGAGCGGCGGCACGAAGACGATGAACGAGGCCGCGTCGGTATATTGCCAGGCATCGAGGTATTTCGTGTGCAGGCCGAGGGCGTATTCGATCAGCATCCACAGACAGACGGCAAAGCCCGCGAGCAGGCCGTATTTCAGCTCCGCCCTCACGAAGCGGCCACCGCAGCGCGCTTGAGCCGCAGGAAAATGATGACGTGCGTCGCGATGATGACCGGCACGATGAACGTCGGCAGCAGGCTGAGCGGCAGCACCGTCAGCGCTCTCAGCTGTCCATCACCCGCCAGGCCGTGCCGGGCGGCGGTCACGACGACCATCAGGATGTCGGCGAAGCCGATGACATTCCAGATGGTGATGACCCGGTGGCGCAGGCTGGCGCCGAGTGGCAGCACACAGATCAGCAGCGCGAGCGAGGCGACGATGATGTCGCCCCAGCCGCCGCGCACCGCAAAGTCGTAGGGCAACTGGCCGCGTTCGTAGAGCAGCAGAAAATAGACGCCCACGAAGCGCGTGAGGTGGAAGAGCACGAGCCCGCGGAGGTCGAGGCCGTCGAGCCACGCGCGCAGGCTGCCGAGTTTGAAGTAGCCGGAGAGCAGCAGCGCGGTCAGGAGAAAGAGGATGCCTTGCACGGCGGGCAGAGGCAGGGAGGCGAGCGCGCCGGAGTAACCGGCAAACACGGCGGCGAGCAGCCAGGTCCAGATACCGATGCGGATGGGAAGCGGAGTCGTCATGAATTCAGGGTTTCTTGGGCTCGGGCTTCTGGTTGATCAATTGGAGCAACCGGGCCTCGGTGGCGTCGGGCGCGGCGGGAGCGGTCGCAGCGGGAGTCACGGGCGCCGCAGCGCCGGAGACGGCCGGGGCGGCAGGCACCACGCCGCCCATGGGCGTGTTGGCCTGGGCGATCAACTGGCGCGCGGCGCTGACGTTGCGGCCGTTGGGAAAGCGCGCGAGGTAAAGATTCCAGGTCTCGACGGCCTTCTGCGGGTTGTGCAACTCCTCGAAGTAGAGTCCGCCGAGGTTGAACAGGCTGAACTCGTGCTGGGGATTCATCTGCTGGGCATGCTGATATTCCGCGAGTGCGTCGTTGGCGCGGCCAGAGAAGCGGTAGGCGTTGCCGAGATCGGTGCGGAGGTCGGCGTCGTCCGCGCCCTGCTTGAGCGCGGACTCGTAATAGCGGATGGCCTGGGGCCAGTTGTTCTGGTCGTAGTAGAAATTGCCGAGCGTGCGGTCGGCCTGCGCCGGAGTCATGCCGGCGGTGAGTCCGGCCGGCGGCAGGCCGGTCGCGATGGGGGCCGCGCCACCCGACTGCTCGCTGAGCGTGACCTGCGCGGGTGCGCGCTGCAGCTGCGGGCGAAGGATCAGCACGGTGCCGATGATGCCGAGACAAACGCCGCACACGCCCACGAGCGCGTAAGACATCCAGGTCGGATTCGCGCCGGATGAGGCGGTGGGCTGGTTCTTCGGATTCGCCATGCGGGCAGTCTGCCTTTCGGGGCGGCGCCGTCCAGCGCGGAAGAGCTGGACGAATGGCTAGGCGCAAGGGTCGTTATGGAGGTTCGCGCAATAGACTGACGCCCGCGAAACGAAAGGTAGGGCGGAGCGGCCCGCTCCGCCGCGAGGGTGATATCCCGTTCCCGGCGCACCGGGCCGGCGACAAGTGCGTCAGCCTTGGCGGTGCGCCCTACCCACTGCGTTGCACACGAAGACCGGGGCGGGGGCGCCCCGGCTCCAAGTCGGATCCTTCGCTGCGCTCAGGATGTCAGGTTGCGGCTCTAAAATGGAGCGGACGGCGGTCATGAACCGCCGCTCCAGATTTTCACGGCGCCAGCAGCGAGCCGTGGGCGGGGGCGAGCTTGGCGGTGAAATGCCGGAGCAGCTCGGGCGCCTCGGTGAGCTTCACGCCGCGGATGCGCGACTTGATGCTGTTCACATAGAGCAGTACCTCGGCGAGGTAATCGACGTGGCTCTGGGTATAGACGCGGCGCGGGAAGGCGAGACGGACGAGCTCCATCGGCGCGGGCTTCTCGGTGCCATCGGGCTGGCGGCCGAACATCACCGAGCCGATCTCGACCGAGCGCACGCCGCCCTCGAGGTAGAGGATGCACGAGAGCGCCCAGGCAGGAAACTCGCTCTGCGGGATATGCGGCAGCATGGCCTTCGCGTCGATGTAGATGGCGTGGCCGCCGGGCGGCTGCACGATGGGCACACCGGCCGCGGTGAGCTTGTCGCCGAGGTAGGCGACCGAGCGGATGCGGTATTCGAGGTAGTGCTCGTCGAGGACTTCCTTCAGGCCGACGGCCAGTGCCTCGAGGTCGTAGCCGGCGAGGCCGCCGTAGGTGGGGAAACCCTCGGTGAGGATGAGATTGTTGCGACACTTCGCGGCGAGGGCGTCGTCGTTGAGCGCGAGGAAACCGCCCATGTTCACGAGGCCGTCCTTCTTGGCCGACATGGTGCAGCCGTCGGCGTAGCTGAACATCTCGCGGGCGATGTCGTAGGGCGTGCGGCCGGACTGGCCGGGCTCGCGCTGCTTGATGAACCAGGCGTTCTCGGCGAAGCGGCAGCAATCGAGGATGAGCGGCACGCCGTGCTTTCGGCAGAGGGCCGAGGCCTCGCGGATGTTGGCGAGCGAGACCGGCTGGCCGCCGCCGGAGTTGTTGGTGACGGTGATCATCGCGAACGGCACGCGGCCCTTGTTTTCCGCGAGCGTGCGTTCGAGCGCGGCGAGGTCGATGTTACCCTTGAACGGCGCGATGAGCGACGGTTGCGTGGCCTCGGCGCAACGCAGGTCGACCGCGGTGACACCGAGGGCCTCGAGGTTGGCGCGCGTGGTGTCGAAGTGCGTGTTGTTCGGCACGAGCTGGCCCTTGGTGCAGGCGGTGGTGAAGAGGATGCGCTCGGCGGCGCGGCCCTGGTGCGTGGGGATGATATGCTTGAAGCCCGTGATGTCGCGCGCGGCGGCCTCGAATTTGAAGAACGAGCGCGCGCCGGCGTAGGATTCGTCGCCCTGCATCATGCCGGCCCACTGCTGGGCGGACATGGCGCCGGTGCCGGAGTCGGTGAGCAGGTCGATGATCACGTCCTCGGCCTTGAGCTTGAAGAGATTGAAGTCCGCGGCGCGCAGGGCGGCCTTGCGCTGCTCGCGCGTCGTGAAGCGGATGGGCTCGACGGCCTTGATGCGAAACGGCTCGATGATGGTCTTGAACTGCATGGGGTGGGGCCGCGCGAGGTGGCGGGGTTGCCCGACAAACAACCCCGAGCGGCGCGCGGCGACAAGGGTTTTATGACACGGAGCCGCCCCGCTGCGGGCGCGGAGCAGGCGCGAGCGGGCGGCGTTTAAGAAAAACGGCGCTCATAGAGCGCCGCTACAGGGCGAGCGGCCTGCGGATAGGGAAAACAGGCGGGCGGCCCGCGGGGACGCGGGCCCTCCAGGAATGGAGGCGCGGGCAACGTCCCGCCCGGCAAATTTGCGCCTTACGGTAGGTTCACGCCGTAGCGCTGGAAGGAGCTGCCTTCGAGGCGGTGGAGCGCGGCGAGGGAGGTGCGGAGGCTGACCTTGGACTGCAGTTCGGCGACGCGGGCGTTCTCGAGATCGTTCTGCACTTGCAGGACGCGGTAAGAGGTGGACAGGCCCGCGTCGAACTTGGCTTTCTCGAGTTCGTACTGCTTCTCGCTGAGTTCGCGGGCTTGGGCGGAGATTTTCACGCTCTCGAGGTTGGTCTCGACGGCGCGGACGGCGCTGCGAACCTCCAGCTCGATGTTCTGTTCGATCTGGCGGAGGCGGGTTTGCGACTGGCTGAGGACGGCGAGGCTCTGGCGAAGGCGGGCCTTGTCGCCGACCTGACCCAACGGATAGGTGAACGACAGGTCGACCTGCCACGAGTGGTTGGTGTTGTCGAAGGCGTCGTTGATGGCGTCGCTGCTGCTGCCGCGGTGGCCGTTGAGGCCGACGGCGCCGCCGACGCTGAGGCTGGGCTTGGAATTGCTCTTGGCGGCGGTGACGTCGAGCTTCGCCTGTTCGACTCCCGCCTGCGCGGAGAGGTAGTCGGGCTGGGTCTGCTTGGCCATGTTGTAAGAGGAAGCGAAGAGCGGCACGCTGCCGTCGAGCTCCTTGAAACGGGCGGCACCGAGCTGCGTCTCGAGCTCGAACTGGCCGATGAGCGCGAGGAGCTGCTGCTCGGTGTCCTTGACGGACTGCTGGGCGAGCAGGACACCGCGGCGGGCGTTGGCGACGCCGACCTCGGCCTGCAGGACGTCGAGATCGGTGGCGACGCCGGTGTCGCGGCGGGTCTTGGCCTCGTCGAAGAGACGCTCGGCGAGGGCGAGGGAGAACTTGCGCACCTCGAACTGTTCGCGGGCGAAAACGACGTTGTAGTAGGCGTTCTCGGTGCTCTGAATGATGTTCAGCGCGACGACCTTGTAGTCGAGGTTGGCCTTGTCGAAGCCGATGCGGGCGCGATTCACGGCGGCCTTGTTGGCGTCGGTGCCGAAGCCCTTGAGCAACTGCTGGCGGACGGAGACGGTAAGGTCGGCGTCGTAGGCGGGGTTGAGGGCGGTGACGGCGGGATCGATGCGTGAGCGGTCGAGCTGGCTGCTGACGCTGACGGTGGTGCCGGAGTAAAACTGCTGGGTGACGCCGAGGCGCGTGCTGTTGCTGGCGCTCGCGACACCCGGGCTTAGCGTGGTGGCGGCGTCCTTGGTTTCGGAGCGGCTGGTGGTCACGGACAGGACCGGCACGAAGCCGTCGCGCGCAATCTCGATGGAGTCCTTGGCGATCTGCGGGCCGTAGCGCTGGATCTCGAGGTCGAAGTTGCGCCGAAGGGCGCGGGCGATGCACTCCTCCAGGGTGAGTTCAGAGGCCGGAGCGGGCGCGTCGCCGGCGGGAGCCTGCGCCAAGAGCGCGGGGCTGATCAACGCACTGGCGGCGGCGAGAAGGAGGAGGAAGCGGCGGCTTGGATTCATGGGTCGGGAAAAGAGACGGGCGGAGACAAACAGAAGACACGCCGGGTGTCGAAAAGTTTGGGAATTTTTCTGACGCCCGGCCGTGCACTCAGTCGTGTCGTATCGCGGTCAAACTATCCGCCCATGACGAAGGGTGGCAGCCCGGGAGCGGGCAGGCGGTCAAATGCCGGGATGGGCGGCGGCAGGAGCGGTAGCCGGGTCAGCTGCCCGCGGGGACACGGGCCCTCCAGCGTCGCACCACGCGCGGGACCGACAAACGGAGCTCATCGTTCCGCGCCAAAGAAAAACGGCGAAGGAGCGGGGCTCCTTCGCCGTAAAGCGGTCGACTGTTTGGGATCGTCCGTCCGGCTGTGCCGGGCTCGCGATGACCAGGTGGTTCAGCGCGCGCCGGGTGCGAGCGGCTCGGACTTCTTGAGCTCGGCCTCGACCATGGCGCCGAGGAGGGCGCTCTCGTTGGCGGCGGCGGTGAACTTCATCAGCTGCTCGCGGATCTCGGCGTAGCGCGGGCTGGACGGCGAGAGGTCCGGCAGCTTCTTCTGTGCGGCGTAGACGAAGTAACCCTTGTCGCCCGTGGCGATCATGTCGGCCACCTGGCCGGCGTTGAGGTTTTGCAGCGCACCGAAGGCGGCGTAGGGCATGTCCTGCGGGGGCTGGCGCAGGGTGAAGTTGGCGTAGGATTTGACTTCGAGCTTCTGGTCGGCGGCGGCCTTCTCGAAAGCGGTGCCGGCCTTGACGGCGGCCTCGAGCTTGCTGCGAAGCGTCTTGCCGGACTCGACGAAGCGCTTGCGCTTCTCGCCGTCCTTGTAGTCGGCCGCGACCTTCTCGCGAACCTCGCCGAGGATGGGCTTGTAGGCGGGGAGGGTGTCGTTCCAGAAGAGGACGACGACGCCGTCGGCGGAGGGCAGCGGGTCGGAGAAGTAGCGCTCCTTGTTCAGGCGGGCGACCTGCTCGGAGTAATTGCCGAGCCAGGCAGCGTCGGCCGGCGGGGTGTCGGGCGCGAACGGCGCGAGCGCGACCGACGGGCGGCGCTGGCTCGTGACGAACGCGGTCAACTCGGCCGAGTTGGCTGTGAGCTTGCGCTCATAGAGGGCGACGGTGAATTCGTTGGCGGCCTTCAGGGCGTTGCGCACGGCGCTCTCCTGGCGGAGGGCGGCCTCGACCTGCGCTCGGACCTTCGGGAAGGCGTCGGTCGCGGCCGGCTTGCTGGCGTCGAGGGCGAGGCTCGGGGCCTTTGCATCCTTCGCGGGCTCGGCCGGGGCGGGGAAGCGGGCGGGGTTGGCGTTGTAATAGGCGCGCAGCTGCTCCTCGGTCGGGGAACCTTGCGGCATGAACTCACCGGCGGGGAACGCGACCGCGGTGGCCTTCACGCGCGGCTGCACCTCGTAGCGGAACGAGTTGTCGTCGTAGAATTTTTTGAGGGCGTCCTCGGTCACGGCGATCCCGGCGTCGTAGGCGGCGTAATCCCACGAGGCGACGGCGACGCTCCAGGAGGAGTCGGCGCGGGTCAGCTGGGTCTGCACGTCGGCCGGCAGCACGTAGCCGGGCCCGCCAAGGAGCTTGCTCAGCGTCTCGAGCCGGGCGTCGTCGCGCAGCACGCGGTTGGCGTCGGCGGTGGTGAACTGCGGGTTGTTTTTCAGCGAATCGGCGAACTTGCCATAGACGGTCTGGTCGAAGTTGCCCTGCGCGTCCTTGAAGACGGGCAGCGTGGCGATGAAGGCGGCGACTTCCTTCTCGGTCGGGACCGGGAGGTGGAGCGAGTCGGCGAGGGCGAGGCCGGCGACGCGGGTGAGGGCGAACTGCTGCACCTGCTCGGCGCTGGCCTGGAACGCGCCCTTGAGCTGCGCGCTGAAGCTGCCGTCGCGCATGATGCGGGAGGCCTCGGCCTGGTTGCCGAGGTTGTGGCCGAAGAACTGGCGCTCGAGGAGCTTGTTGCCCGCACGGCCGATGCCGGGGGCGGCGCCGATCGTGAAGATGAACGAGATGATGGTGACCGCGAGCAGGACCGCGAAGACGAGGCGGAAGTGCTTCTGGAAGTAGGTTTGGATCCAGGAAATCATGGAATGGAACTGGTTTGGCTAGGCATCGCCCCGGCGGCTGTCAACTGGCTAAGAGACAGGGCGATTTTCCCAATGGCAGCTCGCTGGGAAAACAGGCTCCGGAGGCGGCCTACGCCGTCGGGAAGGGCGCGCGGGTTTCGCTCGGGGGCAGGGCTTCGAGCAGCTCGTCGAGCGTCTGCCGGCCGAGGGTCTCGGGCAGGATGGCGGCGAGCTGGCCGTGATAGTGGGCGAGCACGGGGTCGACGTTGTCGAGCAACTCGCCGCTGGGCTCCTCGCCGTAGCGTTCGAACTGGCGCTTGAAGTCGGCGAGCGTGATCTTCTCCAGCGGACGCGCGGGCTGGTAGCGGTAGTCGGTCGGGTCGCGGCCCTCGGCGGGCGGCAGCTGGGCGATGAGGCCGAGGTCGCAGAGGCGGTTGAGGCTCTCGTTGAGAATCTGCGAGGGCACGCGGATATGGTGCGAGAGTGCGGTGACGGAGAACGCGGGATGGCAGCCCTTGAAGCGGCGCGCGACCAGCAGCAGCACGAGCAGAGAAAGGCCCTCGCGCGTGAACTCGTTGATCTTGTGCCACGCGGCCTGGCTGCTGCGGTAGTGGACGTTCTGCACCGCGTAGGTCAGCTGGCCGCCGACGAGCACGAAGAACCAAAACACGTAGAGGCCGAGCATCAGCACCGGCAGGATGCCGACCGAGCCGTAGAGGCTCTTGGAGAACATCACGCGCTTGAAATAGAGGAAGGCGAGGTAGTTGTTCAGGAACAGCAGGCCGGTGACGATGATCGCGCCGAGCAGCGCCGCCATCCAGCGGACGCGCGTGTTCGGCACGGTGCGGTAGAACAGCGTGAGGATGAGCACGAGCAGCAGCACGGACCCGGACGGCAGCATCCACACGAAGAGGCTCTTGAGCTGCGCGCCGAGCGGCAGTTTCTCGAAGAAGAGATTCACGAACGCGCCCGCCGAGAGCAGCGTCAGCGACGCGAAGAACAGCACGGCGCCGAGCGTGATGGCGCTCCAGTAATAGACGACGCGCGTCAGCCAGCTGCGTCCGCGGCGCACGCCCCAGATGTCGTTGAAGGTGTTTTCCACCGTCGTGAACAGCTGGATGACGATGATGAGCAGGGTGAACACGCCGATGATGCCGGCGGCGCCCGAGCGGGAGTGCGTGATGAAGTTGTTGATCAGCTTGACCAGCTCCGGATCGGGCGCAGCCTGGTGCGACGGGGCGTTCGATGCCGGAGCGGCCGAGGCGTCGTGCAGCGCGGCGCCGTCGGGTTTGGCCGCGTCGTATTGGGCGACCTGCGGCGCGATGAAGCTGATGACGCGGTTCAGGCCCTGGGCCATCAACGCCGGGTCGCGGTTGCCGAGGGCCAGGCCCGAGACGAGGACGGCGAGGGCGATGAGCGGGCCGAGCGAAAGCAGCGAACTGTAACTCAACGCGGCCGCGCGGATGGCCACATGGATCTCATGCAGGCCGGAGATCGTGATCGAGGCGACGCGGAGCAGCGCGTAGCAACGGCCGCGCAGGGATTTGTCGCGCCGGCTGGTCGCCAGCCAGATGTCGCGCTGCCAGAGCTGACGCAGCCGCGCGAGGAGAGGGGAGAGGAGCCGCATGACCGGGAGGGGCGCTCCGGCCTGCGCTCAGGGAATCGCCATGCTGGCCAGCGCGGCCATGCCACCGATGCCCACGAGGACGGTGACGCCGAGTGGAACGATGCTCAGGAAGATGGTGCTGAAGTACAGGCCGACGCAGCCGCCCGCCAGCGCCATCATGGCCGTGACATTGCCCTGCGACCAGAAGATGAAGCCGAGGAAGCCGAGCCCGAACACGGCGCGGAAGCGCACGAGCGGATAGAGGCTGATCACGCCGAGCAGCAGCAGCACGCCGAGGAACGTGTCGGCCACGCCGAGGAGGATGAGGGGCTTGGCGAGAATCTTGTTCAGATCGAACGACAGCACGGCGTCGACATTCGGGAGCACGAGGGCGACGGCGCTGAGCAGCATGATGACGGCGGCGCCGCGGGTGCCCCAGATGGCGGCGCGCATCATGTCGAGATTCTTGTCCTTCTTGCCCTTGGTCTCCTCGGTCTTGCCTTCGGCGGCGTTGAGGAAGTCCTGGACGGTGATGGGCGGGGCGCTGTCGGTCACCTCCTGGTTGACCGCCTTGAACTCGGCCTGCTTGAAGCCGAGTTTCTTCTTTTCCGGCCAGATGGCGGCCTTCATGTCGACGTTGCCGCCGATGAGGAGCCACTGCTCGGTGGTGGCGTCGTAATAATAGGTGTCGGTGGTCACCTGGCCGGCTTCCGCCAGCGAGATGAGCTGCTCGAGACTGAACGGACCGCGGGCCTCCGCGTCGTTGATTCCGCGCACATAGTATTCTTGGCCAGCCATGCCGCCATGTTGCGGCGCGGGTGGGGCGCGGCAAGAGCGAAGTCAGTGAAAGAAATTACAAACTTCGGGGGCCGATGGCCAAACCGCGGGCCGAGGGACAGGAAACAGAACCCCCGTTGGCCTTGGGTGCGTGGGGATTTGACGCTTCTACCCTTACATCCGCTCGAGCGTGCGGAGGCCGAGCAGGTGCAGGCCGGTTTCCAGCACGATGAGCGTGCGGTGGCAGAGCAGCAGCCGGCGGGCGCGCACGGCCGGGTCGTCCACGATGACCTTGTCCGCCGCGTAGAATCCGCTGTAGGCGCCGGCCAGCTCGAAGAGGTAAAGGCAGAGGAAATGCGGACGCAGCTGACTGGTGGCGATCTGCACGGCGTCGGAGAACTGCACGAGCTTGCGCGCGAGCGCGAGTTCCTGCGCGGTCTCGGGCGCGGAGGCGCTGGCGACCGGCGGATGGGCGGGATCGAGCCCGGCCTTGCGGAAGATCGAGCGGATGCGCGCGACCGCATAGAGGAGGTAGGGCGCGGTGTTGCCGTCGAGCGCGAGCATCTTGTCCCACGAGAAGACGTAGTTGCTGCTGCGGTTCTGGGCGAGGTCCGCGTATTGCACGGCGCCGACGCCGACGGCGCGGGCGATGTCGCGGCGCTCGGTCTCGGGCAGCTCGGCATTTTTCTCGGTGACGAGGGCGAACGCGCGCTCCTCGGCCTCGTCGAGCAGCGCCTTGAGCCGGATGGTGCCGCCGTCGCGGGTCTTGAGGGCCTTGCCGTCCTCGCCGGTGACGGCGCCGAAGGTGACGTGGTGCAGCTCGGGCAGGCGGTAGTTTTTCGCGGCGAACCATTTTTTCACCGTGAGGAAGAGCTGCTCGAAGTGGTCGCCCTGGCGGAAGTCGGTGACGACGACGATGCCGTCGGCCTTGAAATGCTCGGCGCGATACGCGGCGGTGGCGAGGTCGGTGGAGGCGTAGTTGGAGGCGCCGTCGGCCTTGCGGATGAGGAAGGGCTGGGTCTTGAAGCGCGGGTGCTCCGGATGGAAGACGACGAGCGCGCCCTCGCTCTCCTGCGCGAGGCCGGTCTCGGTCAGCTCGCGGTAGATGCGCTCGACCTTGTCGTTGTAGAAGGATTCGCCGAGGTTGTGGTCGAACTTGATGCCGAGGCGGTCGTAGATCTGCTGGAAGGCGGCGAGGCTG
Source organism: Opitutia bacterium (assembly GCA_016187925.1). Classification (GTDB taxonomy): domain Bacteria; phylum Verrucomicrobiota; class Verrucomicrobiia; order Opitutales; family Opitutaceae; genus Didemnitutus. Next base: position 94,272 of record JACPIS010000042.1, read on the forward strand.
ACCTCGGAGAACTTGGTCCAGAGCGCGACGTTGGCGGGGTCGCCGTTCTGGAGCTTCACGAGTTCGGCGCGGGCTTCCTCGAGTTCCGGCGAGCCGTCGGGCGTGGCGGCGTGGCCGAGTTTATAGAGGCGCTCGAGCTCCTCGATGGGGTCGGCGGCGAGCGCGGCGGGATCGGCCCAGCGCTTGTAGCCGTAGATGAGCTTGCCGAACTGCGTGCCCCAGTCGCCGAGGTGGTTGTCGCGGATGACGCGCGCGCCGGTGAAGGCGAGCATCCGGCAGATGGCCTCGCCGATGACGGCGGAGCGCAGGTGGCCGACGTGCATCTGCTTCGCGGTGTTGGGCGACGAGTAATCGACGACCCAGGTCTGACCGGCGTGGGCGGCGGCGGCGGCGGCTTGGAGGTGTTCTTCGCTGTCGTAGGTCTGGAGCCAGGCGAAGAGTGCGGCGGGTTTGAGGCGGAAGTTGATGAAGCCCGGGCCGGCGAGGCTGATGTCGAAGTCGGCCTTCACGGAGGCGTCGAGTGCGTCGACGATTTGCTGGGCGAGGGCGCGCGGGTTCTGTTTCTCGCGCTTGGCGAAGGCGAGGGCGCCGTTGGCCTGGAAGTCGCCGTGCGCCGGATCGGCCACGCGCACCTCGGGCGAGAAGCCTCGGCCGGCCAGACCAACGGTGTTGGCGGCGGCTTGAAGAGCGCTGTCTAGGTGGCTGGCGACATGAAACGGCAGGGACATCGGGTCATTGAGGAATTGCGCTTGGCCCTGAGCAAGAACGATTTTTGTGGATGAACTGATGCCTATGAACGGGATAAATCAGTCATTGGATTTAGCGCGCGAATCGGGTATTTTTGTCTCGACAATTTCCGCAAAACTTATTGCCTCTGCGGGCTTTGCGCCGCACGGCGCGATCCAGTTTACATACACAGTGAGCACATCCTCCATGAGAAAACGTCCCATTCCGGCGCGCCGATTCATCAAGCCGTCGTTTACCTCCCTGATTGAGAAGAAACGCGATGGCCAGGAATTCACGCAGGAAGAGATCCGTTACATTATCGACTCCGTCCTCGACGGAGAGATGCCGCAGCATCAGCAGGCCGCCCTGCTGATGGCGATCTACTTCGCCAACATGTCCGCGCAGGAGACGGCGATCCTGACCGAGGAGATGATGCTGTCCGGCGAGGTCATCGACCTCTCGCACATCGCGAAGCCGAAGATCGACAAGTACTCGACCGGCGGCGTGGGCGACAAGACCGCCCTCGTGCTCGCCCCGCTCGCCATGGCCAGCGGCGTCGTCGTGCCGATGATGTGCGGCGTCGAACAGCAATACGTCGTCAACACGCTCGACAAGCTCTCCGCCATCCCGGGCTTCAAGAGCCACATGACGATCCAGCATTTCCAGGATCAGCTCGCGCGCGTCGGCGGCGCCATCGCCGAGCAGAGCAAGGAGCTCGCGCCGGCCGACCAGATTTTCTACGACCTGCGCCTCGAGACCGGCACCATCCCGAGCCTCCCGCTCATCACCGGCTCCGTCCTCTCGAAGAAACTCGCCGAGGGCGCCGAAGGCCTCGTGATCGACGTCAAGTGGGGCAACGGCTCCTTCATCAAGGATCTCGAGCAGGCCAAGCAGCTCGCGCGCTCCATGACTCGCGTCGGCCGCTCCATGAAGCGCCGCTGCGTCGCGCTCGTCACCGACATGAACCAGCCGCTCGGCGACACCGTCGGCACCGCGCTCGAGATCAAGGAAGCCATCCAGCTCCTCAAGGGCGAGGGCCCCGAGGACATGAAGGAACTCGTGCTCAAGCTCGGCATGGAGATCGTCCGCCTCGCCGGCGTCGCCGGCTCCACGCTCTCCGCCAAGCAGACCGTGCAGCGCCACCTCTCCGACGGCTCCGCCCTCGAGAAGTTCAAGGACATGGTCAAGGCCCAGGGCGGCGACACGTCCTTCATCGATCACCCGGAGAAATTCCCGACCGCGCGCCACATCCGCAAGCTGCCCGCCCCGAAGCGCGGCTACGTGCACACGATCAACGCCGCGTTCATCGCGCAGGGCGTCTCGATCCTCGGCGCCGGCAAGGACGCGCACGGCAAGATCGACCACGCCGTCGGCGTCTCCGAGATCAAGAAGGTCGGCACGCAGGTCAAGCAGGGCGAGCCGCTCATGATGATCCATTACAACGACGAGTCGAAGCTCGAGCAGGCGCTGGAGTATTTCAAGAACGCCTACCGCCTCGCGCCGAAGCGCCCGATCCCGCCGCCGCTCATCGTCGAGCGCGTCGCGTAAGAATTTGCCGCCATTGCTTTCGGCTTAAAAAGGCCGGCCCCGTTCGCGGGGCCGGCCTTTTTTTCACAACGGCACGAAGCGCCGCAGGTCCGACCAGAAGACGTAGGCCAGCGAGATCAGGCTCACCCCGAGGGCCAGGCCGACCGTGGGCGTGGCCAGCTGGCCGGCCGCGGCGTGCAGTGATTGCGCGAGCGCGGGGAGGCCGCCGGCCTGTAGCAGCTTGAACGAGGCGACTCCCGTGCCGGCGAGTGCGCCGGCCGCACAGAGCCAAAGGCGCCGGGCGGATCGTGGGGCGGACGGCAGGGCGGTGAGCACGCGCTGCGAGAAGCCGTCGTCGGGCAGCGGGGGCAGGGAGGCGTTGGCGCGCAGCCAGGCATCGAGAGCCGGATCGTCGGGCGGAGCGGATTTCAGGTCGTCGGGTTCCATGACAGGAGGAGCGGTCGGAGTTTTGCTTTGCCGCGGTGCAGGTGGGTTTTGACGGTGCCGAGCGGCCATTGCAGCACGTCGGCGATTTCGGCGTGGGAGAGGCCCTGCTGGTAGCAAAGGTGCAGGGCCGTCCGCTCTTCCTCTGCGAGCGTGCTCATCGCGTGGCTGAGGTCGTGCCGCAGATCACTGAGCGGAGCGGGTGAGGGGGCGGGTTCGAGCGCGGCGAGGTGCTCCGGCTCGACCGGCACCGTGCGCTGCTTGCGACGGGCATTGCGCCAGCGGTTGTGGGCGATGCCGAGCAGCCAGGTCGGGAAACTCGAATGGCCGGCGAACTGCGCCAGTCCGCGCCACGCCTGCACGAAGGTTTCCTGCGCGAGGTCGTCGGACAGCGCGGCGTCTCCCCGGGTCAGGTGCCGGAGGAAATGGCGCACGGAGGACTGGTGGCGGCGGACCAGGTCCCCGAACGCGGCGTGATCGTCGGAGACGAGCACGCGGGCGATCAGTGCGGAATCGGTCACGATTGCGGCGGGCGTTCGGCGGGCGGCCGGTTCTTGGGCTTGGAGCCGAAAAGGGTGTTGTACAGGGGATGGATCAGCAAGGCCACGCCGATGAAGCCCGGGATCGCGCCAACGTATCGCACCTGCGGCGCTCCGATGGAGACGAAGAACAGCGCCAGGCTGACACCGATGGCGATCAGGATCAGTCCGGAGCGGATGTCGTTCCGGTTCTCCTCAATCCGATCATGTTGGGTTGGCTCGTCGGGGTTGGGAGGGATGGGTTGCCCTTTTTCGAGGGCGACGCGGACCGTCTCATGCCATAGCTCGTGGCGGCGCTGCGCGAACTTCAAACCGGAAACAATGATGACGGCGATGAGCAGGACGCCGCTGATGATGGCGACGATGGCGATGATCTGGCCGTTGCTGAAGGCTTCGGCGAGGAGGGGAGGAGTGGGCATGATGACGGAAGAAGCAGACTCGTTGATAATGTTGGAAACAGGCATGGCAACCGTAGCGGGAAGGAGGAGGGGTGGCATGGACATGGGATGGTTACAGAGTGAGTGTCGTGGGGCGGGCGTTTGGATTCAGAAAATCGCCCAAGGCCTTTTTCTTTGCCCTCGGGGCTGTGGCCGCTTTGCGTGGGCAAATGGCCGAAGAATTCGACGACCTGGAAAACGCCCCCGAAGCCGCCCCCGAACCCAACGCGCTGATGCGCGAGAAGGCGCGCCTCGCCACGCCCGAGGACAAGGCGCAGTGGGCGCGGCCGTGGGCGCAGCTGAAGTTCGTCAGCTTCCAGCCGGCCATCTTCCCGCGCATGCTGGGCGAGACCTCGCGCGACGCGAAGCCGGGCGACCTCGTCAACGTCTACGACAAGTTCGGCAACCGCGTCGGCATCGGCCTCTACAACCCGCGCGCCAAGATGCCGCTGCGCGTCGTCACGCACACCGCCGAGCCGCTGGGTGAGGAGTATTTCGAGACGGCCCTGCGCCGCGCCGTCGCCCTGCGCCGCGACATGTTCAAGCTCGACGCCGCGACCGACGCGTATCGCGTCATCAACTCTGACGGCGACGGCGTCAGCGGCCTGACCATCGACCGTTACGCCGACACGCTTTACTGCGACGTTTATTCGCTCGGCATCTTCCAGCGTCTGCCCAAATGGCTGCCGCTGCTGCACGGGTTGCTCGGCACCAAGCACGTCCGCGTGCACGTCGACCACGACCTCGGCAGCCTCGAGGGCATCAAACCTTCGATGATGAAGGAGATCACCTCGACCGCGCCGAACAAGGTGCGCATCCGCGAGCACGGCGTGAAGTTCGAGGTCGATTTCGCCGAAGGGCACAAGACCGGCTTCTTCTGCGACCAGCGCGACAACCGCCACCGCTTCGGCACACTGGTGAAGGATGCGCGCGTGCTCGACCTCTGCAGTTACACGGGCGGTTTTTCCATCAACGCCATCCTCGGCGGCGCCAGCGAGGTGACGGCGGTGGACCTCGACGAGAAGGTCATCGCGCAGGGCCGCCGCAACGCGAACCTCAACCAGGTTTCGCCCAACAAGCTCAAGTGGGTGCACGCCGACGCCTTCGCCTACGCCCGGCAGATGCAGAAGAACGGGGAGAAATTCGACGCCGTGCTGTGCGACCCGCCGAAGTTCGTGATGACGCGCGAGCCCGCCGGCGCCGCCGAGGGCATGCGGAAATACGCCGATCTGAACACCATCGCCGCCGGCCTGGTGAAGCCGGGCGGGCTGTTCGTCACCTGCTCGTGCTCCGGCCTCGTCTCGCTCGAGACGTTCGAGGAGTGCGTCATCAAGGGCGTGCACCGCCTCAACCGCCGCCTGCAGATCTTCGACCGCACCGGCCCCGGCGTGGATCATCCCGTCTATTCGAACTGCCTCGAAAGCCGTTATCTGAAGCTGCTCTGGGCGCGGGTCATGTGAGCGCGGCGGGCGGGCTCAGCCCTTGCGGTAGAGCGCCACGCGCACGGCGAGCGTGGCCTCGAGCGTTTCGGGAAGCAGGCTGCGCCAGTCGCCGCCCTCGCGGGTCAGACGGTGAATGGAGGGCGACATCTCGACCAGATCGGCCAGCAGGGCGCGCGTGAGCGGGCGTTTTTCGGTGACGTTCCGCTCGGTCACGAGCGTGAAGCCCGTGAGGTCCGTCGCGCCGGGTTTCTCCGCGCCGATGCCGGCGAGCGGTACGAACGCACGGAGCTCCTGCCAGTGCCCGGCGTGCGGATGCACGAAGAGCGCATGGCCGCCCGGGGCGAGCACGCGGCGGATTTCCGCCAGCGGACGCGGCGCGAAGATCGACACGACCAGGTCGAGGCTGGCGTCGGCGAAGGGCAGCGGCTGCAGCAGGTCGGCGCGCAGGATCAGCGAAGCCTGCCGGGCTTTGGCGGCGAGCTTCACGGCGTCGACTGAAAGATCCAAACCGTAGCTCGTCGCGATGCCAGGGGTGCGCGCCAAGTGGCCGAGGAAGAAGCCTTCGCCGCAGCCAAGTTCCAGGACGGAATGCGGCGGCGGAGTCAGCGGCAAGGCGGCGAGGGCCGCGACCAGCGGTGCGAACACGCCGGCGCGGTGCACTCGGTCGCGCGCCAGGATCATCGCCTTGCTGTCGCCCCGGCCGTCGCCCTTCTGGCGGCCGTGCAGCAGGGAGAGATAGCCTTCCTTCGCGACATCGAAGCTGTGGTCGAGCGCGCAGCGGTAGGCCGTGCCGACCGGTTGCAGGGCGCCTCGACAATGCGGACAGATCAGCGCCATGGATGACGGAGTTCTCCGCGGTGAACGGGACGGTCGCGCGGCATGAGGAGGAGCGGGTCCGGATAGTTCACCGGGCGCGGGGTGTCGTGGCGGGCGCTTCCCAGCCGAGGACGTTTGAGTGTGGCGCAGCCGTGGGTGGTTTAGCTGTCATCGCGAAGTGATGGGGAACAGGATTCACGGACAGGGAGGCGGGGATGGCAAGGCAGGGCGCGGGTCAGCTGCGGCGTGCTCCAGATTGCGGAGGGAGCAACGGCGGTGTCGGCCGGCGGGCCCCCGGTGAGGAAACGGTCGCCAAGCCGGGTCGCGAGTGCTAGGTTCACATCATGAAAGTCGCCGCCCGTCTGGTCTTGATCGCGGCCCTCTGCCTCGGTGGCACCGTGGCCGGCTTGTGCTCTGCGGAGCAGGAACGCCCTGAAATGACTCCGCAGCAGCGGATCTATTATTTCGAGCACATGCTGCTTCCGCGGTGGACCCATGAGTCGGAAGGCGCGTTTCCCGCCGATATGGAAAAGGGGAACACGTCCGGCTTGATGCGGGTTGCGGCGGAAATCGCCGGGCGGGAATTCGCCGACGCGCTGCAGGTCAGGGCGCTGCCGGAGCCGGCCGGGGCGTTGATCGTGTTTGCGAAGCCGACGCGGGTGACGGAGTGCTACGCCGTCGCCGTGCTCCGCGACGAGTCTGGCTTCAGGTATTTCACGCTCGAATTGGCGGAGGAGGGGATTGGCGAGGGGATCAAGAGCTTCCTGTGCGAGTGGACGTACAAAGCCGGCAAGCTGGCGCACGCCAACCTGGGCGGCCGGAGTTATGTCGACGAAGCGCGTTTCGCTGCCGATCTTCGGCTCATCATGGAGAAAACGAGGAAACCCGCCGAGATGCCCGAACCCAAGGATTGAGTTCGTTATCAGGACGTGTCCGGAATAGCCGGTATGATTCATAGTAATCAATGAGGGCCGCGATTGATTCGCCCGGCCCGCCAACCCCAACCCTAATCCCCACCCCCCCATGCCCCAGTACGTCGATGGTTTCGTCATTCCCGTGCCCAGGAAAAAACTCGCCGCCTACCGCCGCATGGCCGTGAAGGCCAGCAAGGTCTGGCGCGAGCTGGGCGCCCTTGATTACAAGGAGTGCGTCGCGGAAGACTCCTCCGCGAAATTCGCCCTTTCTTTTCCGAAGGGCATCAAGACCAAGGCCGGCGAGACGGTCGTGTTCTCCTACATCGTCTACAAATCCCGCGCCCATCGCGACCGGGTCAATGCCGCCGTCATGAAGGATCCGCGCATCGCTGCGATGTGCGATCCCAAGGACATGCCCTTCGATTGCAAGCGCATGCTCTACGGTGGCTTCGAGGTCATGGTGTCCGGTTGAGCGTCACCCGGTGAACGGTGCATCCCGCCGGGGACGTGCGCACCCGCTACGAACTCTTTTCAAATCCGGCATTGCGCGGCGTGTCCCGGAGCAGGACTCCGGCGCAATCCGGCTGGATCGCGCCAAATGCGCCAGTCTTGGCGGCGCCGCTCGGTGTTGTCGCGCTCGCAAAGACAGGGCGGCTTGCGTGGATCGAATCCTCACCGCTCCCGCCGGGTCAGGGTCGCGGGCACTCGGTCAGCACGACACCCCAACGGGCGGGAATGGAAATCTGGAGGGCGCCGTAGCTCGGCTGGTAGTGCCGGCCGCTGATCTCGTCGACGTAACACGCGTCGGCGAGCTGCCCGAACTCGTAGTTTGCCGCCTGCCCGGAGTTGTTCAGCACGACGATGACGCGGTCGCCGGCGTCCGTGCGTTCGAAGGCGAATAGTCCGCGCGCGTCGTCTGCCGTGAGGGTGTGGTAGTCGCCGTGAAGCAGGGCCGGGTGCCGGTTGCGGAGGGCGATCATCCGCTTGTAGTGCTCCAGCAGATCGGGGCGAATGGCGACCTTGTCGGGTGCGTGGCGGGTGTGCATGTCAGCGCCGTATACCTCGTCGGCGTAGGTGAGGTCGGGCCAGAGCATCGGCTTGCGGCAGTCGGGGTCGTTGGCGCCCCACAGGCCGACCTCGTCGCCGTAATAGATCATGGGCGCGCCGAGGTAGGTCATCTGGAAAATCACAAAAAACTTTTGCAGCGCGACGTCGGCGTCGTCAGGCCGGCGCGGGCTGTAGGCGGGATTTTCGGCGGCTTTCGACAACTCGGGGTAAGTTTTCCAGTCGCGGTACCGGCCGATGCCGCGATTGACGATGAGTGAGCCGACGCGGTTGGTGTCGTGGCTGCCGATGAGGTTCATCTGCACCTCGGCGACACCGGGCGGGTAGGCCTCGCGCAGTTCGCAGAGCTGCCGGTCGAACTCCGACGGACTCAGGCGCGCCGGGCCGGGCTCGAAGAAAAACTCCGCGCAGGCGAACCCCCAGTTGTAGTTCATGTCGGCGTCGAACTCGTCGCCTTGCAGGTAGGGCGCGGTCTTCGCCGGCACGTCGTTGACCTCGGCGGTGAGGTAGGCCGCGGGGTTGAGATGGCGGACGTGGGTGCGCCACGCTTTCCAGAACGGGTGTGCGATGCAGAACGCCACGTCGAGCCGCCAGCCGTCGATCCCGTGCTGCGCGCCGCGGCCCTTGGGGTTCATCCAGCGCTCGGTGGCGGCAAAGATGTAGGCGCGCGGGCCGGCGACGATGCCGTTCTCGTCCTCGCGCAGCTCTGGCAGCGACTTCGCGCCGAACCAGCCTTCGTAGTCGAAGGTCGTGCCCTTGGCCGCGTCGTCCCAGGATTTGACGGTGAACCAGTCGCGGTAGGGCGAGCGCTGCTGGTTTCGCACGAGATCGCGGAAGGCAAAGCTGTTTCGTCCCATGTGATTGAAGACGCCGTCGAAGATGATGCGCAGGCCGGCGGCGTGCGCGGCGTCGATGAGCCGCAGCGCAAGTTCGTCGGCGCGCGTCCAGACCCACGTGGCGGGAACGAGCGGATTTTCCTTCGCCATCAGGGCCCGGTCGCCGGCGGGATCGGGGCCGAAGATCGGGTCGATGTGGTGGTAGCTGGCGCCGTCGTATTTGTGCAGGGAAGGCGAAGCGAAGACCGGGTTGAGATAGAGTGCGGTGACGCCGAGTTCCTTGAGGTAAGGCAGCTGGTCGATGACGCCCTGCAGGTCGCCGCCGTAGCGCCGGCGCTGAAGATGCTTCCAGCGTTCGGTCTCGCCGTTCTGCTTTTCGTAGGGTTGCAGCTCATACCAGTCGCTGCCCCACGGATGGATCTGCCACGCCTTCGGCGGGTCGACCGGATCGGCCCCCGCCAGATCCGCGAGTTGCGGGTCGTTCTGCGGGTCGCCGTTGCGGAAGCGCTCGGGGAAAATCTGGTACCACACCACGGACTTCGCCCAGGCGGGGACGAACTCGGTCCGGACGGCTGCGGTGGCGGCGACGGGGCCGGCGAGGGCGAGGAGCAGGAACAGCAGGGGAGACTTCATAGCGGGGCGTTCAGTGCGGACAGCGTGCCGGGACGGGCGGTGCGGCACAAGACCGGGGTGAGGAAGGATTGGCTTCCCTCGGCTGGTGAGTTCCGCCAACTTCGCCGGCACATGCAGCGGCTCCCGCATCTCTTCGAGCAGAACAAAGTCTGGGCCGACGCCATCAAGCGACGCGACCCGGACTTTTTCCAAAAACTCTCGCGACAGCAGACGCCGGAATATCTCTGGATCGGCTGTTCGGACTCGCGCGTGCCGGCCAACGAAATCGTCGGCCTGCTGCCGGGCGAGGTGTTCGTGCACCGCAACATCGCGAACGTGGTCGTGCACACGGACCTGAATTGTCTCTCGGTCATCCAGTTCGCCGTCGATCTGCTGAAAGTGAAGCACATCATGGTCGTGGGTCACTACGGTTGCGGCGGCGTGCAGGCGGTGTTGCGCTGCCAGCGCGTCGGCCTGGCGGACAACTGGCTGCGCCACGTGCAGGACGTAAAGGAGAAACACGCCGACTGCCTGTGCCGGCTCCACGACGAGACAGCGCAGAGCGCGCGGCTGAGCGAACTCAACGTCATCGAGCAGGTCGCCAACGTCTGCTCGACCACCATCGTGCAGGATGCCTGGGCGCGCGGACAGGAGCTGACCGTGCACGGCTGGATCTACGGTCTGCGCGACGGCTTGCTGCGCGACCTGCACGCGACGGCGAGCAGCGCCGCGGAGGCCGCGTCGGCCTGCCAGGTGGCCGTGAGGGCGTTGAACGGCTGAAGGCGCTGGCGCCGTGCCGCGCGGCTGAAAACAAAAAACCCGCGGCGCGGGCCGCGGGTCGGGAAGTTTCGGGTTTACGCCGGTGATTTATCGGGGCGCTCAGGCGCGGCCGAGGTACGAGGCGTCGGCGGTGCTGACCTTGATGAGTTCGCCTTCCTTGATGAAGAGCGGGACCTGGACGACGAGACCGGTCTCGGTCGTGGCCGGCTTCTGGACGTTGCTGGCGGTGTCGCCCTTCACGCCGTCGGCGCTCTCGATGACCTTGAGCGTGACGGTGGAGGGAAGATCGATCGTGACCGGGGCCTCGTTGATGAAGAGCACGTCGGCCTTGCCGTTGGCGACGAGGTAATTCTTGGAATCACCGATCAGCGTGGCGCCGATTTCGAAGGTCTCGAAGGTCTCCGGGTCCATGAACGTGAAGGTGTCGCGGTCGGCGTAGGAGAACTCGAGGGTGCGGCGGTCGGTCGGGAGAACCTCGACGGGATCGGGCGAATTGAAGCGCTGCTCGAGCGACTTGCCGTAGCGGAGATTGCGCATCTTCACCTGCACGAAGGCGCGCAGGTTGCCGGGCGTGCGGTGCTGGGTCTCCATGACGAGGTGCGGCTCGCCGTTGAACTTGATGACTTGGCCTTTGCGGAGGTCGTTGGCTGCGGGCATGACGGAATCGGATCGAAGATTGGTGTTTAGTAAAGGGACAGGAATACCCAGCGCGTTTCGGCGATGTCAACAGCGGTCTCGGCGTTCGGGCGATTGAGCTGGAGAAGTCCGGCTGGATTCTGGGTGAGACTGGGGCTGCTGGCAGATTGGCCCAGTCTGCAGGTGCGAACAACGACATCTCCAAGCTTATCGTGTCCAAGCGGTTTGGCACATGGAGCGAACCGGCCGCGCCAGGATAGTCGTTGATCAGACCGGCATGGCTAAAGAAAAGCGCCGCAGCCTGAGCGAGCTGCGGCGCGAGGTGCTTTGGAAGGTCTGCTCTGACTATGGTTGCGACTGACGACGGCGCAGCAACAGGAGCAGCACGATCAGAATCAGGAGGCCGATGACGATTCGCCACAGCCATTTGACGACGGAGCAAGGCAGGCACTCTTTCCCGTCCGGTCCGCCGGGTGTGCCGGGCGGGTTGCGGGGCGGAGGGGTGAGCGAAACGTAGCGGGTGGCCTGGCGTGGGGCGAGTTCACCCCGGTCGTTGTGCCCGATGGCATTGAAGAAGAACTTGTAGCTGCCAGCCTGGCTGGTCTGACCAAACAGGGTCGTCCAAGTGCCATCGCCGGCGGCCACGTCGCCGTGAGTGCCGTCGTCGTAGAGCGTGATGCCGTTCACCGGAGTGCCGTCAGGTTTGGTGGCGTCCACCGTCACAGTGCCCGTGACCGACGGCCAGTGGCGGTCCGAGAGGCCGGCGGTCAAGGTGATGGTGGCACCGGGCTCGTAGGGCGAAGCGGTGGCGGAGACTTCGAGCCGGTAGTTGGAGCCGACGGCGGCGCCAAATCCAACGGGAGCGAGACCATTATATCCGTTGAAGATCGGGTCGGAGCCGCTCGGCTGATTCCCGGCGACGTGCGTGGTGGCGCCTGGCTTGCGCGGTTGCCACTTGCCATTGGGGACAAGCATCAGCTTCCACTGGCCGACGTAGCTCGAGGAGAGGGAGAGATCGGGGAAGACGACTTTCAGGATGCGATAGTTGTCGTGCTCCGTGATCTGCACGGGGACTCCGCCCACGTTGGCGCCGACGGTCATCACGTTGCCGTTCGGATCCATCAAGGACAGGTCGTAGTAGGGACGCAACGCCGGCTCGTCCATGATGAGGAAGATGGCCGAAAGGTCCGAGCTGCACACCTGGGCGGTGGAAACAACCTGGGCGTTGGGAGTCGCCAGGCTGACGGCATAGGTGGGATCGACGACGAGCTGCCAATCTGCGCTATCCACGAATATTTTGAAATAAAACGTGTTGAGATCGTAGCGCTGGGTGCCGGAGAGGCTGCCGGTGACCTGATGGTAGCCGTGGGCTTGCGTCGTGATTGATTGGAGCTTGCTGACCTCGGCGTCGTCACCGAGTCCCAGCGAGTAGATCTTGAGCCTGTTGTCCGCGGCGACGATCCCGGGCAGTACATCAAGGATGTAGGGCGTGCGATTCTCGATGCCGTCGGTCAGAACGACGAGGATGTGCTTGCGCGCGGGCGTGCCGGGGGCCTCCAGCGGATTGTTGCGCAGCATGTCGGCGCCGCGTTGCATGCCGCCGCCGATGCCGGTGGCGTTGTCGGGCTTGAGCCGGTTGATGTCTGCGCCCGCCGCGGAATCGAAATTGTTGAGCAAATTCGTCCGGTGGGCGGCGGTTAGCAGCTGCAGGGGCATGTATTCCTGGTTGGTGTCGTTGTACTTCACCACGCCCATGGCGTCGCCGAGATTGCTGCCCGTCTCCAGGCGCAGGAGGGAGGTCCAGATATTCGCCGCGTTGAGCAGGGCGGACATCTTGGAAACGGGTCCGGCGGAGTCGGCCATGCTGCCGCTGCGGTCGAGCACGAGCACGCTGTTGAGCGGGATCGGCGCCTGGCCGTTGCCGGTGAGGAGCATATCGACCGGGGGAGGCAGCGTCGGATGGTTGGTGCCGGCGACGCGCAGGGTCAGGGCGTAGTTGCCGAGGGCCTGCGGGGTGAAAGTCTGGATCTGATCGCTGGCCGCGCCGGGCGCGACGGTCACGCCCGCCGGGGTGCTGAGCTGCGACCATTGGGGGCGGACGGGATTCGCGGGATCGGCCTCGGTGATGTCGAAGACCAGCGGCGCATCGCCGTCGTTGTGCACGATGATGCCGAGCGAGTAGGAGAAGCCGATTTCGACGTCATGGTAGTCGAGCACGTGCGATACGGGCTCGACGCGGATGATGGGGCGCGGTTCGTGGGCCTTGCCGGAGAAATTGCAGATCAGCACGGGCTCGTCGGGATCGTCGGAGTGGACTTCCAGATGGCCGTTAAAAACCTGATCCTGGCTGGAGGTGACGGGCGGCGTGAAGCTGAGATTGAAATCCCGGGTGCCGTTGGCGGCGAGCGGGGAGAGATCGGGCGCGCCGGCCAGGGCGAACGCGTTCGCGGGGTTGTCGTTCACGAGGACGGGCGCGCTGGTGAAGGTGAGGGACTGGGTGCCCTGGTTTTTCACCCGCACCTTGAAGGGCTTGGTCTCGTTGATGACGTAATTCGCCACGATGGGACTGGGCACGGTGCCGACGTAATGGATGTCGGGTACGCGCTTGTCGGTGGTGCCCTGGATCGAGACCAAAACATCGGAGACGGGTGTGCCGGCGGGATTGCTGGTCCCTCTGACGCGGATGACGGCGTTGCGCGTCACATGGGTTTGGCTGCCGCTGATGGTGCCGGCATTGAACTGGGCCTTGAACGTGACGGGGGCGTTGCTGGCGCTCGCGGGCAGGTTCGACAGGCTGAAGAAGGAGGCGTCGGCGCCTTCGATCGTCGCGGTGACGCCGTTGACATCGAGGTCGCCGCTTTTGCTGACGTTGAAGGTGAAGGCGGAGGAGGAATCGCTCTCCAACTCGTGACCGAAGTCGTGACTGTTCGGGCTGACACCGATGCTCGCGGTCCGGTTGTACTCGATGGAGTACGTGCCCTCTCCCATGCCGAAATAGTTAATGCTGATATTGTAGGTCCCCGGGTTGAGGAAATACGTGCCGCTCGTCACCCCCGAGGTGGTCAGCGCGTATTCGATGAGGTTGCTCGGATCGGTGTGGAGATAGAAATCGTTGCCGTTACAGGGTCCGGGGGCGAATCCGTAGGTGGCGGTCCAGAGAATCGTCTGGGCCGTGCCGATCGTGAATGTGGGATTGCCAGTGACGGTGGCGGGGGTGCTGCCATTGCACTGCTTGGTCACGCTGATCGACTGGGAGGCGTGAAGGGCCGGAGAGAGTAAACCGCAAGACAGGGCCAGAGCGAACAACAGAGAGAAAACACGCGGGCACCACGAACGCGGCCGCAGGGATGAGAGCACGGATGAAGAGTCCATGGGTACAAGGGGTTGACGGGATGGGCTGATACTGGGGGAAACGGGGCAAACACATGACTGCATGTGATCCCCGGTGGTGACCCGCTGGCCCGGGTGGTGACCCACTGACGAGGCGTGTATGCCACTCTCGCTGCCGTCCGACAAGGCCACTGTCTATAATGGGAGAAACGTATCAGGTGTTATCCTCATTCGTGCATGACACCGCTTCAGCTTCGGTGAGCTGCGCCGGCCATCTCCAAGCTTGTCATTTCCAAGGCGTTTCCGACACTCCGCCGTCACACCACCCATGAAGCAGCGCACCCTCTTGCGCGAGGTCTCCATCAAGGGCAACGCCCTGCATACCGGAGACGCCGTGCATATGACTTTCAAGCCCGCCCCCGCCAACCACGGCATCGTGTTCAAGCGGACGGATCTGCACGGCCAGCCCGAAATCAAGCCGCGGGTCGAGTTCGTCACCGACCTCGTCCGCGCCACGACCATCCAGCAGGGCCACGCCAAGATCCACACGGTCGAGCACGTGCTCAGCGCGCTCAGCGGCTGCGGTGTCGACAACCTCCTCATCGAAATGGACGCCGGCGAGCCGCCGATCATGGACGGCTCCGCCCGCGAGTTCGTGAAGCTCATCCAGCAGGGCGAGCCCGTCGAGCAGGACGCCGAGCGCGAGTATTTCACGCTCACCGACACCGTCTCCGTCTCGCGCGGCAACTCCTCCGTCATCGCGCTGCCTTACGACGGCCTGAAGATCACCTGCACGAGCGCGGACGACCGCGGCATCCACACGCAGCACCTCTCACTCACCATCGATCCCGACACCTATGTCACGCAGGTCGCCGCCTCGCGCACCTTCACGATCTACGAGGACATCGAGGAGCTCATCAAGATGGGCAAGATCAAGGGCGGTTCGCTCGACTGCGCCGTCGTCATCAAGGGCGACAAGATCATCTCGAAGGAGCCGCTGCGTTTCGCCGACGAGTTCGTCCGCCACAAGATCCTCGACATCATCGGGGACATCACGCTGCTCGGCCTCCCGCTGAAGGCGCACATCGTCGCCACGCGCCCCGGTCACGCCATCAACGCCGAGCTCACCAAGCTGCTCCACGAAAAATACGAGGCCTGGAAGAAGGGCGGCAAGAAGGCCGCCAAGCCCGCCACGCCGAAGGCCGAGATCACCACCGAGACCACGCTCGATATCCGCCGCGTGCTCGATCTGCTCCCGCACCGCTACCCGTTCGTCATGCTCGACCGCGTCGTCGAGGTCAGCGACGACACGCTCACCGCCATCAAGAACGTCACCATCAACGAGCCGTTTTTCCAAGGCCACTATCCCGGCAACCCGGTCATGCCCGGCGTCCTCCAGGTCGAGGCCATGGCCCAGGCCGCGGGCATCCTGCTCATCCGCCGCACCAGCATGGAGGGCAAGACCGCCCTCTTCATGAGCTGCGACAAGGTGAAGTGGCGCAAGCCCGTCCGCCCCGGCGACCAGCTCAGCATCGCGGTCAAGCTCACCAAAATCCGCGGGCCCATCGCCTGCGCCGAGGCCGAGTGCAGCGTCAACGGCCAGGCGGTCTCGTCCGCCGACCTCATGTTCACGTTCGTCGACAGCTCGGCGCTCGACTGATCATGGCTTCAACCATCCACCCCACGGCGGTCGTCGAGCCGGGCGCCAAGCTCGGCGAAAACGTGCAGATCGGCGCCTACGCCTACGTCGGCCCGCGGGTCGAGCTCGGCGACGGCTGCGTGCTGCACCACCACGCCAACGTCGAGGGCCTGACCACGCTCGGGCGCGAGAACGAGATTTATCCGTTCGCCTGCATCGGCATGAAGACGCAGGACCTCAAGTTCAAGGGCGGCAGCCCCGGCACGCGCATCGGCGACCGCAATGTCTTCCGCGAATACGTCAGCGTCCACGGCGCCACGAAGGACGGCGAATGGACCGTCATCGGCAGCGACAACCTGCTGCTCGCCTATGGCCATGTGGCGCACGATTGCCAGCTCGGCAGCCACATCATCGCCAGCAACTCCGTCGGTCTGGCCGGTCACGTGATCATCGAGGACCACGTGACGATGGGCGCCAAGTCCGGCGTGCACCAGTTTTGCCGCATCGGCGCCCATGCCATGCTCGGCGCGATGTCGAAGATCGTGCAGGATGTGCCGCCCTACATCATCGCCGACGGCAACCCCGCCATCGCCCGCTCGATCAACAAAATCGGGCTCGAGCGCCACGGCTTCACGGCCGAGCGGCAGGAAGCGATCAAGCAGGCGTTCCGCGTTTTCTACCGCGCCGGCTACAACCGCACGCAGGCCTTCGAGCGGATGCACGCCCACACGCTCGCCCAGACGGAGGACTTTCAGCGTTTCCTCGTGTTCGTCGAAAAAAGCGAACGCGGTGTCGTGGCCGGGCGGTGAGGGCGCGGGGCGCGGGGTCCGACTTCGTGTCTGACCTTCGCCGGCCACAGGCGGGGCGGGTTCTCCGCACGAGCCGATAGCAGGAGGGGAGCCGCTTCGCTACGCGGGCAGATCGCCGAGTTTGCGCAGCAGCTCGTAGCTGTAGAGGCCGGTGTTGTGGCCGTCACTGAAATCGAAACGGATGGCGTAGTTGCCGACCTGTTCCCAGCTGGTCACCTCGACGCCGCGGAAATCCTGCGGCGCCTCGCCGCCGTATTGGTGGCCGAAGATGTCGCGCTCGCCGCGCACCTCGGCGCTGGGTGAGGCGGCGCGCAGGGTGGCGTAAGTGATGAAGCTTTCGCGGCCGTCGCTCCAGCGGAGCGCGACCTCGGAGCCGATGAGCTGCACGTCGAGAGGATGGAGGGCTTCCATGACAGCCTCACCCGTAGTCGGTCCGCCGGGAGGAAGGAAGTCCCGAAAAGCCGCCGCGGCGGGCCGGTCACCGTCTGCAAAGGATGCGCGGGGTTGGCCAAGCCCTGCGAGGTTGAACCGGGTGGGGATGCGGTATATTCAGGTTCACATGAACCCGGCTTGCCCAGCGGCGGTGCGGGGGGAAACGATGGCCTCGTGCTGCGCTCGGGCCGGATGCGGCGGGTGCCGCCATGAACCTGCGGCCAGACTGCGCGCTCGGCTCCCGCTCGGTCCGCCGGGGCGGATGAATGAATTTAACTGAAGCCGGTGCCGTAGCCCTGCCATTTCGTCATGCCTTTCCGCTTCATCGCCCGCCTGCTCTCGCTCCGGCTCTGGCTGCCGTTGCTGGTGCTGGTGTATGCCTTCGTCGGCGGGCTGGCGCTGTATGTCGTCGAGATGCAGATGCACGGGCCCCGGTTCGAGACGGACTTCACGGCGGCCAAACTGCTGCGCACCGCGCAGATTCGGAGCGGGGTGGAGCGGTGGGTGCAGCACGATGATCCGGCCGTGGTGCAATCAGTCTTCGTCGAACTCGGCGTGGAGCCGGAGCTGCTGACGGCCATGTATCTGGACGCGGCGGACCAGGTGCTCGCCGCCACGCGGCCGGCTTGGGTCGGCGGCCGGCTGGATGTCGGCATCCTCGGTCTTGCTCCGGCGGACCGGGCTCAACTGGCGGCGCTGCTCCGCTCGTTGCACGAAGGATCGCCCCGGAGCACACTGCTGACCGGTGACCGGAACACGCTGTTCGTCGGCCTGCCCACGGCGGGGCCGGTGCCGCCGGGTCGGCCGGATGCGTCGCGCCGCCGGGTGATCGTGGTCGGTTACGACCTCAGCGCCAGCAAGGCGGCGAGCCTGGAGGAGCTGCGGGTGGAGTTCGGCGCCTATTTCGTGTCCAGTCTGCTTATCTCCCTGGCCGTGGGACTCAGCCTGCACTATCTGGTCATCCGGCGCTTGGAGCGGGTGGCGTCCGGCATGGCCGAGCTGGCGCCGGAGATCAATCCGCCGTACCCGGCGACGGAGCAGGGCGATGAGATTGCGGAGTTGACCGGCCGGTTTGCCGCCATGGCGGGCGCCGTCGGCAGCGAGATGGCGCAGCGCAAACAGATCGAGAAGGAATTGCGCCGTGCCAATCGCGTGCTCCGGGCCCTCAGCACCTGCAACCAGGTCCTGATCCACGCGATCTCCGAGACGGAATTGCTGCAGAAAGTCTGCCGGATAATCGTCGAGGAAGGCGGCTACCGCATGGCCTGGGTGGGCTACGCCGAGCAGGACGAGAACAGAACCGTCCGTCCGGTCGCGCATGCCGGCCACGAGGCGGGCTATCTCGCGAAGGCGAACATCAGTTGGGGCGACAACGACCGCGGGCGCGATCCGACCGGGGCCGCCATCCGCATGGGGCAGGTCGCCGTGTGCGGCAACATGGCGGCCGATCCGCGGCTCGCGCCGGGGCGCGACGAGGCGGCCGGGCGCGGTTACGCCTCTGCGCTGGTGCTGCCGCTGCGGGATGAGACGAGGACGTTCGGAGCGCTGACCATTTACGCGGCGGAACCCGATGCTTTCGACCAGGCCGAGGTGAACCTGCTGACCGAGCTGGCCGAAGACACGGTTTTCGGCATCACGGCCCTGCGGGCCGAGGAAGCGTTGCGGCACGCGGGCGCCTATAACCGCAGCCTGATCGAGGCGAGCATCGATCCCCTGGTGACGATCGGGCGGGACGGGAAGATCACGGACGTGAACGCCGCCACGGAGGCAGCCACGGGGCGGACGCGCACGGAACTGGTGGGCACGGATTTTTGCGACTATTTCAGCGACCCGGCACAGGCGCGCGCGGGCTACCAGCAGGTGTTCCGCGAGGGTTTCGTGCGCGACTACCCGCTGGAGCTGCAGCATCGGGATGGGCGCAGCCTGTCGGTGCTCTACAATGCCTCGGTCTATCGCGACGAGGCCGGTCAGGTCATCGGCGTGTTTGCCGCCGCCCGCGACATTACCGAACTCAAGCGGGCCGAGGCGACGCTGCGGCAGACCGCCGGACGATTGGAGCTGGAAAGCGCCCGCCTCAACGAGGCGCAGACGGTCGCGCAGATCGGCAGCTGGGACCTCGACCTGCGTACCAACATCCTCACGTGGTCGGACGAGAGTTTTCGTATTTTCGACATCGACCGGCGCCGTTTTGGCGCCTCCTACGAGGCGTTTCTCGACCGCGTGCACCCCGACGACCGGGCGATGGTGGACAAGGCCTACACCGAGTCGGTCGCCAACCACACACCGTATGAGATCGACCATCGGTTGATCCGGACGGACGGCAGCGTCCATCACATTCACGAGCGCTGCCATACCTATTACGACGACGAGGGGCATGCGCTGCGGTCCGTCGGCACCACGCAGGACATCACCGAGCGCAAGGAGGCGGACAAGGCGCTCCGTGAGAGTGAGGAGAAGTACCGGACTCTGATCGACAAGCTGCACGCCGCCGTGGTGGTGCACGCGGCCGATACTCGCATCATCACCTGCAATCCCGTCGCCCGGACGCTGCTCGGGTTGAGCGAGGATCAGCTGCTGGGAAAGACCTCCATCGATCCGGCGTGGCACTTCATCCGCGAGGACGGGACGCCGATGCCGCTGACGGAGTATCCGGTCAACCAGGTGCTCGCCACGCGGCAGCCGGTGCGCAACCTGATCGCCGGCGTGCACCGCCCGGGCAATCCGGAGGAGGTCTGGGTGCTGGTCAACGCCAACCCCGTGTTCGGCTGGGGCGACAAGATCTCGGAAGTCATCGTCACTTTCATCGATATTACGGAGCGCAAGCGGGCGCAGGAGAAAATCGGACACCTCGCCGCCATCGTCGAATCCTCGGACGACGCCATCATCGGCAAGGCGCTGGACGAGCGGATCCTCAGCTGGAACAAGGGCGCCGAGCGCATCTACGGCTACACGGCCGCCGAGATCGTGGGCCGGTCCATCTCGCTCCTCGTCCCCCCGGAGCTGCGGCCGGAATTGCTCTCCATCATGGAGGGCCTGAAGCGTGGCGTGTTGGTCGAGCACCTCGAGACGACCCGTGTGCGCAAGGATGGCCGGATCATCCATGTCGCCCTGACCATCTCGCCCATCAAGGACGCCCACGGGCGGATTGTCGGCGCCTCCACCATCGCCCGCGACATCACCGAGCGCCGGCGCGCCGAGGAGGCGCTGCGCAAGTCAAAGGAGGAGATCCAGGATCTTTATGAGCACGCGCCCTGCGGCTACCATAGTTTGGGCGCGGACGGGACGTTCACCCGGATCAACGACACCGAGCTCTCGTGGCTCGGCTACACCCGCGAGGAGGTGATCGGGAAGATGAAGTTCTCCGACTTGGTCACGCCACGCAGCCTGGCCGTGTTCCAACGGGAGTTTCCCGTCTTCAAGGAGCGCGGCTGGCTGCACGACCTCGAATTCGAGGTGCGCCGCAAGGACGGCACGATCTTGCCGCTGAGCCTGAGCGCCACGGCGATCAAGGACGCGCAGGGCAATTACCTGATGAGCCGCTCGGTCGTGCACGACGTCACCGAGCGTCGGCGCGCCGAGGAAGCGCTGTGGCGGGCGAGCGTGTACAACCGGAGCCTGATCGAGGCCAGCCTCGACCCGCTCGTGACCATCGGGCCGGACGGGAAGATCACCGATGTGAACGCCGCTACCGAGCAAGTAACGGGCTGTCCGCGCGCGGAGCTGATCGATACCGATTTTTCCGACTATTTCACCGAGCCGGAAAAGGCGCGGGAAGGATATCGGCGCGTCTTTGCCCACGGCTTTGTCACCGACTATCCGCTGACGATCCGCAACCGACACGTCTCGGTCTTGGAAGCTGCAGGCGAATATACGCCCGCGCCGTGTCCGCGGTGCGGACGCTATCACGGAGCGCTGACCGACGTCTTGTACAATGCCAGCCTGTTTCGGGACGCCGACGGCAAGCCGCTGGGCGTGTTCGCCGCCGCCCGTGACATCACCGAACGCAAGCGTGCCGAGGAGGCGATTTTGGAGCGCGCACGGCACTCGCAGTCGCTGCTCCGTCTCTCCCGGGCCTTGGAGCGCTCCCAGTCGTTCGCCGAAGCGTTGTCGGCCGCCCAGGAAGAGGTGCGCACCGTCATCGGTTACCAAAGCCTCTGGATCTACCTGCTGACCCCGGACAAGAAACAGCTGAAGGCGCTGCTGGCCGGCGGCGCACTCGAATCGAAGGTGATGTCGGAGGAGGGGACGGCCACCCTGACCATCAAGGGAGATCGGATGTTGGAAGAGATTGTTGTCTCCAAGGACATCGTTGTGATCGAGGACGCGAGGACGGATCCGCGCACCGACAAGGTGAGCGTGGCCCGGTCCGGGGTCATCACGATCGTGAACGTCCCGATCGTCCTCTTCGACCGGCATTTTGGCATCATCGGGATGGGGACTACCGCGGGCGAGGGGGTGCGTCCTCCGACCGGCACTGAACGAGAGTACCTGCTTGCGCTCGCCAGCCACATGGCGGTGACGCTCGACCGGCTGCACCTCCTCGCCGAGCGCCAGCGCGCCGAGGAGGAGGTCCGCCGGCTGAACGCCGAGCTGGAGCAGCGGGTCGCCGGGCGGACCCGCGAGCTGCTGGCGGCCAACCAGGAGCTCGAGTCCTTCAGCTACTCCGTCTCGCACGACCTGCGGGCGCCGCTGCGCAGCATCGACGGGTTCAGCCGCATCCTGCTGGAGGAATACACCGACAAACTCGATCCCGAAGGCCGCGACTCGCTGCAGCGGCTGCGCGGGGCGAGCCAGCGCATGGGCGAGCTCATCGACCAGATCCTCAAGCTCTCGCGCACGACGCGTGGCGAGCTGCGGTACGCTCCGGTCGATCTTTCGGCCGTCGCGCGGGAGATTGTCGCGGAGCTGCGGAACGCTGCGCCCGGCCGGCAGGTGGAGTGGGTGATCGCCCCGGACCTGGCCGTCGTGGGCGATCCCGCGCTGCTGCGCGTCGTGCTGCAGAACCTCCTCGACAACGCGTGGAAATTCACCGGGCGCCAGCCGCAGGCCCGCATCGAGTTCGGCGTGGCGGCCACCGCGGAGGGCGAACGCGCCTACTTCGTACGCGATAACGGCGCGGGCTTCGACATGGCCTATGCGGACAAGCTCTTCAGTCCGTTCCAGCGGATGCACACCGTCGAGGAATTTCCCGGCACCGGCATCGGCCTGGCCACGGTGCAGCGCATCATCCACCGGCACGGCGGCCGGATCTGGGCCGAGGCCGGCCTCGGGTCCGGTGCGGCCTTCTATTTCACCCTGCCCATTTCCCCGCCACGGTCATGAACCATAAAATCATCCTGCTCGTCGAAGACAATCCGGACGACGTCAAACTCGCCCTGCACGCCTTCAAGAAATGCAATATCGCCAACCAGGTCGTTGTGGTCGGCGATGGCGTGGAAGCGCTGGACTACCTGTTCGGCACCGGCGCCCATGCGGGGCGCGATACCAGCGTCCAGCCTTCCCTTGTCCTGCTCGACCTGAAGCTGCCCAAGCTCGACGGCAAGGAGGTGCTGCGCCGCATGCGCGCCGATCCCCGGACCAAACTCCAGCCGGTGGTGATCCTGACGAGTTCGAAGGAGGAGCAGGATGTCACGCGCTGTTACGATCTCGGCGCCAACAGCTACATCCGCAAGCCGATCGACTTCGATCAATTCATCGAGGCCGTCCGCCAGCTGGGACTGTACTGGCTGCTGCTGAACGAACCACCGCCCGAAGGGAAGGAGTCATGCCAACCCCGCTGAGAGCGCTGCTGATCGAAGACTCCGAGGACGATGCGCGCCTGATCGCGCACGCCCTGAAGTCCGGCGGCTACGACGTCGAGTGGGAGCGCGCCGACACCTCCGCCGCGATGCAGGCGGCACTCGACCGGCACGAATGGGATGTCGTCCTCGTCGACTACCGGATGCCGCACTTCAGCGGGCCGGCGGCGCTGCAGCTGTTGAAGGCCACTCGCAAGGACATCCCGCTGATCCTCGTTTCGGGCAAGATCGGCGAGGAGATCGCCGTCGACGCCATGCGGGCGGGCGCGAGCGATTTCGTGATGAAGGACCGGCTCGCGCGCCTGGCCCCGGCGGTGGAGCGCGAACTGCGCGACGTCCGGGTCCGGCGCGAGCGCCACGGCATGGAGGAGCGGCTCCGGCTCGAGCAGTAGCGTTTCCGCGCGCTGGTCGAGAAATCCTGGGAGGTGATCTCGCTGACGGACCGGGCCGGCTGGCTGATCTACACCAGCCCGGCGATCCAGCGCACGCTCGGCTACCCGGTGGAGGAGTTCGTCGGCCGGAATTTTTCGGACTTCGTGCATCCGGAGGATCTCGGCGGCGTGCAGGAGGATCTGGCCGGCATCCAGCGGCAGCCGGCCGAGACGCGCCGGCGGGAGTTCCGCTGCCGCAACCGGGACGGTACCTGGCGCTGGCTGAGCGCGATCATCTCGAACCTGCTGGATGACCCGGGCGTGCGCGGCATCGTGATCAACTACCGCGACATCTCCGAGCGCAAGCAGGCCGAGGAGACCATCCACCGCCGCGAGCAGGAATTCCGCGCGCTCGTGCAGCAGGCGCCCGACACCATCGCGCAGTTCGACCGCCAGCAGCATTGCCTCTACATCAACCACCGGCGGGAGGACGGGGCCAGTCTGCCGCTGGAAGACTTGAACGGGAAGCCCGCTGCGGCGCCCGATTCGTTGCCGGCGGGCGACCAGTCCCTGCGCCGTTCCATCGAGGAGGTGTTCGGTTCCGGCCGCGAAGTCACGATCGAATACGAACAGCCCGGCGAGCACGGCAGCCGCACCTACCAGACCCGGCTCGCCCCCGTGCTGGCCAAGGACGGCGCCGTGGAATCCGTCATCGCCATCGCGCGCGACATCACGGCCGGCCGCCAACTGGAGGAGCAATACCGGCAGGCGCAGAAAATGGAGGCCATCGGCCAGCTCGCCGGCGGCATCGCCCATGACTTCAACAATATCCTGACCATCGTCCAGATGCAGTCCTCGCTGCTGCTCGCGACACCAGGCCTCGCGGACAGGCTTGTCGTCGGCATCCGGCAGATCCAGGAGGCCGCCAAGCGCGCGGGCAACCTCACGCGGCAGTTGCTCACGTTCAGCCGCCGCCACGTCAAGCAGGCGCGCGACATCCATCTCGCGGAGGTCGTCGGCCCCATGGTCAAGCTGCTCCGCAGCATGCTCGGCGAGGATATCGAGCTGAAGACGGCATTCGCGCCGGAACTCCCGCCGGTCAACGCCGACCCGGGCATGATGGAGCAGATCCTCATGAACCTGGCCGTGAACGCGCGCGACGCCATGCCCGGGGGCGGGCGCCTGACGGTCGGCCTCGAGGCCGCGGAGATCGACGCCGCGCGCGCCGCGGCCCACGCGGTCTCTCCCGGCCGGTTCGTGTGCCTGTGGGTCAGCGACACCGGTTGCGGCATCCCGCGGGAAAACGTACCGCGCCTGTTCGAGCCGTTCTTCACGACGAAGGAGGTCGGCAAGGGTACGGGCCTCGGCCTCGCCACCGTCTTCGGCATCGTGCAGCAGCACCACGGCTGGATCGAGGTCGACAGCGAGGTGGGCAAGGGAACGGACTTCCGGGTGTTTCTGCCTGCGCTCGCCGTCGCCGGCGCTCCGGTCCAGGCCGAGGCCGGGGTCCCCAGCATACCCGGCGGCACGGAGACCATCCTGCTCGTCGAGGACGACGCGACCGTGCGCACGCTGGTACGCTTCGTCCTCGAACACTACGGCTACACGGTCCTCGAGGCCGACGGCCCCGCGGCGGCGCTGAAAATCTGGGAGGCGAAGGAACAGTCGATCAACCTGCTCGTCACCGATCTCGTCATGCCCGGCGGCATCACCGGCCGGCAGCTGGCGGACCGGTTGATCGCGCTCCGGCCGGACTTGAAGATCATCTACACCAGCGGCTACAGCAACGAGGTCGTCACGCAGCAACTGACCCTCGGTCCCGGCCGCACGTTCCTGCACAAGCCGTATCCCGCGCACGATCTCGCGCTCGCCGTCCGC
Organism: Opitutia bacterium; assembly: GCA_016187925.1. GTDB lineage: Bacteria > Verrucomicrobiota > Verrucomicrobiia > Opitutales > Opitutaceae > Didemnitutus. The sequence continues at coordinate 119,303 of JACPIS010000042.1, forward strand.
CGCTGCTTCGACGGCGGCTAGGGGTTTTATTGAGCCTCGCGTATCAGACAGACAGGCAGGGCGCACCGCCAAGGCTGACGCACTTGTCGCCGGCCCGGTGCGCCGGGGAACGGGATACACCCTCGCGGCGGAGCGGGCCGCTCCGCCCTCCCTTCGTTTCGTGGGCGTCAGTCTATTGCGCGAGCCTCAATCAAGTCGAAGTGCGGTCGTGGCGGACGCAGTTCGGCCGGATTCCTCGCTGCGCTCAGAATGACGGGAAATAGAAATCCTATTCGGTGCGTGTCATCCTGAGCGCAGTGAAGGATCCAGTGCCACGTCGCTCAACGCGACCACGGGATCTCTGAAACTGCTGTGGGATGCCGCCCGGTCCGGCTTATCTGCCCGGGCCGATGAGGCGCGCCACTTCCGCGATGATCTCGGCCAGCGGCCGGGTCTTCTCGATATAGCTGGAGACCAGCCGGCCCACGGTTTCGCGCGCGACCTTCGGATCGATCAGGACGCCGGTCAGGAGGATGACGGGGACATCGGGGCGGATCTCGTGCAACTGGGCGATGGTCTTCAGGCCGTCGGCCTCGTCGAGCTGGAGATCGGAAATGACCAGATCGGGGGCGTGCTCCTTGGCCGCGGTCAGCGCCTCACCGGGCGTGGCGACCGAAATCACGCGGTAGCCCTGCGCGGTGAGCAGCTCGCCCACGATCTCGCGAATGGCTTCCTCGTCGTCGATATGCAGGATGGTCTTGCTCATGCCGGTTGGGATTTGTCTTGGTCGGTGGAAAAGGAAACCTGCACCACGGCGACGCCGCCGACAACCTTATCCTGATCCCGCAGCGGGATGAGCGTCAATCGGCCGGCGATGCGGCGTCCGGCCTGGCCCAGGACGGTGACGGGATGGTGGTGCACTTCGCGCCCCTCCAGCAGGGCGCGGGCGAGGGGGTCCAGTCCGGTGACCGGATCACGGGCCGCCTCCACGATGTGGGTGAGCGGCGCGGTGAGGATCACTTCATCCTCGCGCCCGGTGAGCTGCACGACGGCGGCGTTGATCCGCGTCACGGTCATGGCCTTGGTCAGGACGAAGACGAGGTCGTTGACCGAATTGACGATCAGCCGGTTGTAGCGGAGCTGATGTTCCTGGGAGGTGATGGTCCATTTGCGCTCCAGGTTCTCGGCCTGCAGCTTGGCGTTGGCCGTCCGCAACTCGGCGGTGCGGGCCTGCACCTTTCCCTCGAGCAGGGCGTTGGCCTCGGCGAGCGCGGTGGCGGCGCGCTGCCGCGCGGCGAGGTCGTCGCGCAGCAGCCAGCCGACCGAGGCCAGCAGGATGAAGTTGAGCGCGACGCCCACGCCGACCACCCAGCGGGTCGTCTGGGCCCGGACGAAGAAGACATGGTCGCGCGCGCTGAGCAGCTCGTATTGCTGGTCGCGCAGCCGGTCGAGTCCGCGCTCGATGGTGGCCACGGCATCCGAGCCGGCGTCGGCGGCGAGCAAGGCGCGGACTTTTTCCGTCTGGCCGGAGCTGCGCGCGGCCCACACGGCCTGCGCGAGCGTCTCGCGCTCGCGGACCTGGGCTTCGATTTTCAGGAGCGCCTGGCGGGTGCTCGCCTCGTCCCGCGTGAGGGCCTTCGCGGTGTCGAAGTGCTCGCCGAGCCGCGCAAAGGTCTCGCGCGAGGCGGCCAGGTCGCTCGCCTCGCCGGTGAGCGCGTAGGTGCGCATCAGGCCCTCGCCGAGGCGCAGGCGGGAGACGATGTTCTCGAACTCGTAGATCGTGGCGTAGGAGTGGTTCACCCAGTCGCTGCTCTCCACGGAGCGGTTGATGGTCCGCAGGGCGTAGATGGTCATGCCCGTGATCACCGCGAAGATGACGAGGAAGATGATGAAGACCCGCGTGAGGATGTGGTGGTGCAAGGCTGGAGGGGTGGGGGTGGTTCAGCGGTTGGCGGGCCGGTCGGGGTCGCGTTCCGGGGGATCGGTTTTCACGACGGTCCGGACGGCGCGTTGCCGGCCTTCGGCGTAACTGTAGGTGTATTCCGTGGCGCTCGTCCAATTTTTCTCAAAGGAATCGGCGACCTTGGTCGCGATCTCCCGGATGCTCGGGCTGCTGCGCTCGAGATTGAAGGCGTACTTCCGGTTGTTGAAATCGAGGTAGACCTTTTTCTCCATGACGTAGCAGACGGCGTGGTTGATGCGGGTGCCGACCAGCTCCACGCGGATGAGGCGGGTCTTGAAGTTCCGCCGGCTGAGGATGTAGTCGGCGAGGATCGCGTAATCGTCGCAGTCGCCCGAGCGGGTTTGCAGGAAGGTGTCCGGCGCTTGGACATACGGGTAATAGTCGTAGGCGAAATCCTCGAAGAGATCGGCGAAGTGACCGGGGGTCATGTTCGGTTCGCTTTCGAGCTCCTTCAAATCAAAACGTTCCGTCGGCTTCAGGGCGAAGGCGCCGGGGACGGCGAGCAGCAGGCCGAACCCGACCACGCCCGCGCGCAGCCGCGCCGCCGCTCGGGTGGGCGGATGGATGGGCGGTGGTTTTGCCTGCGGAGCCAAGATCGGGTGGTAAGACGAGTCTACTCATCCGATAACGGTTCGCGAGTGGCGAGGCTGTTTTGCGGCGCGGCTGCCGCGTGGTGCCGAGGAGGGAAAGTTCCCCTGCGCGGGTGGTGCAGCCGCGCCGGGAGAACACCAGCAGACAAAGCGGGGAGATGATTCTGGTCCGGACGGATTCTTCGTCTGCATTTCCCTCCGACTTATGTGACTTTGAAGAAGTGCCCAATGTCTGTCCAAAACCGCGACACTTTGTGAGTCACGATCACCCGAAACTCGTTGTGAGATAGACAAAGCGGGCGCCGTTATGGAGCCTTGGCACCATTTGACTCCGCCTGTCCGAGTTTCCTTCACCAATAAGCCGTGTCGCTGACACGCCCGCCGTAAACAACAATCTACAATCTAATCAGGAAAACTACTATGCTTAAGCATAGTAGTCGGAGATGCGATAGTGGCTCGACGCTGTCCCCCAATAACATTAAAAATTTACCGTTCACGGGCCAACGAGAACACGCCCATGAACTATGCGACAATCCGGGGGCTGCGATGTGCCGGAGCGGGCTTTTTGATAAATGAAAGGTGCTTCCCGCGGACACTCAGTCCAGCTTGGAGAGCGGATTCTTTCGTGGCCGGCCGCCTCCCTGAGACCGGACGAGATACTGGCGCTTTGCAGGAGCCGCTCCGCGACATAGTTTCAGGGATTACAGTTTTTGATTACTCGGATCGCGCCGACTCGTTGGCAGCCGGTCCTGCGTTCATTCGCGTCGTGTTGGAACCGCACGAGGCGGGCAGAGACTGCATCGGATACATATGACAAAATTTCCGCCAGAGTCTGGCGCTCGCATCCTCGTCCTGCGAACGAACCGGTACGTGTGTGGCTTGCCACTAGCTTGTGTGGAAGAAGTGATGCGGCCGCTGCCGATGGAATCCTTGGCCGGAGCATCTGCGGCGGTACGCGGGTTGACGATCATTCGTGGCCGGCCGACGCCCGTGGTTGATCTCGATTTTTTACTCTCCGATGAGAAAACCCAGACGCCTGAGCCAACGCGCTTCATCACGCTAAAACTAGGAAGCCGAACCGTGGCGCTTGGAGTCCAAGCGGTGCTTGCGGTCCGGACACTCGCGGACGCCGCATTCGAAGCTCTGCCGCCGCTCTGGCGGGGCGCACATCCACCGGCAGTGGCTTCGCTGGGCGCACTCGACAACAAATTGTTCCTCGTGCTCGAGGCCGCGCGCTTGCTGCCTGACGAGCCGGAGGGCATCCGCGAGCCGGGAGGGGGCGCGGCATGAAGCCGGTCGGCGAATCCGAACTGCTCGAGTTTCGCGCGCTTATCGCGCGGCGGCTCGGTTTGTGGTTCGACGATCATCGGCGCGATTTTCTCGCGAGCGTCTTGAGTGATCGCACTGCCGCGCAACGCTGCGCCGATCCGGTTTCGTATCTGCGTGGATTGGATGGAGCGGCCTGGCGTGACGAATGGACGGTGCTGGCGGGGACGATCACCATTACGGAAACCTATTTCCTCCGCGGGCCGGAGCATTTTCGCGCGTTGGCCGAGACAGTGCTGACTATCTGGCAGCACCGTGATGCCACAGTGCGCCCGTTGCGTTTGCTTTCAGCCGGGTGTTCCTCGGGCGAAGAAGCATTTTCGCTGGCCATCGCGCTGCGTGAGCAAGCGCCCTGGCTAGACCAATGGCGCGTGGAGATCGTGGGCATCGATGCCAACCGCGAGATGCTCGCCAAGGCGCGGCAAGGCCGATTCGGCGTATGGTCGTTGCGTGAGACTCCGCCCGCGCTCCGTGAACGCTACTTTCGTCCGGCCGGGCCGGACTTCATGCTGGACGATAAAATTCGCACCATGGTCTCGTTCGTCGAACGCAATCTGGCGGAGGCCAACGACGATCTCTGGCAGCCGGCGGCATTCGACGTGGTGTTTTGCCGGAACATGTTGATGTATTTCACGCCCGAAGCGGCAGAAGCACTCGTGCGCCGCATCCAACGCGCGTTGGTGCCGAGTGGTTTTCTTTTTCTCGGCCACGCGGAAACGCTTCGCGGACTGTCGCGGGCATTTCGACTCTGCCAGAGTCACGGTGCATTCTATTATCAGTTGGGGAGCGATGTGGACGTCGGGCGTCCAGACTCGTTTCTCGAAGGCGAAGCTATCGAAGCAACGTTGCCGGCGAGCCGGCCTGCGCCTGTCGCGGGCACGAACTGGTTCGACGAGATCGGTCGGGCCGCAGCGAAGATCGAGACACTTTCCTCCCAGGCTTCGCGTCGGCCTTGCGTGGGGCCCGCCCCTGCACCAAACTGCGAGGCCATTGGCCGGGCGCTCGATCTGCACCGACAGGAGCGGTTCGCGGAAGCCCTGGCCCAATTGCAGAGCTGCCTGTCCGGTGCGGCTACCGATCCGGACCTGCAGGTCTTGCAGGCGGTCTTGCTCGTGAATTGCGGGCGGACGGACGAGGCGGAAGCGTTGTGCCGGCCGTTGCTCGGCCGCCTGGACGCGGGCGCGCACTACGTCGCCGCGCTTTGCCGCGAACACGCGGGCGACTACGCGCCGGCCGCCGACCACGCCGCGACCGCGGCGTATCTCGATTCGCAGTTCGCGATGCCGCGCTTCCATCTCGGCTTGATTTGCAAGCGCCAAGGCCGGGAACGCGAGGCCCTGGGCCACTTCCAAGAGGCGCTCGCGTTGCTGGTGAAAGAAGACCCCGCCCGTCTGCTGCTTTTCGGCGGAGGTTTCACCCGGGAAACGCTGGTGCAGGCCTGCCGGGCCGAAATCCGGCGGCTGGGAGGCGAATCATGAGCGCTGCGCCGCTTCCGTCGATGTCAGTTCGCGTGCACGATCTCCGGGCAGAGTTTGATGCCACGTTCGTCCGCCCGATACCACCCTCGCCGCCGGCCGCGAGCGCGCTCTTGTTGCTGTGTGCCGGAGGCGAGCGTATCGCCGTGAAACGCGACGAGACGACGGGTTTGGTGCGGGCGGATAACGTGGTCCCCACGCCAAGCCGTTCGCCGGGTTTCGTCGGTCTGGCCGGCATACGCGGCGAGCTTTATCCGGTCTGGAGTCTGGCTGGCTTGCTTGGGCGCGAGCCGTGTCCGGTCGAGGGCGACACCGGCTGGCTAGTACTGGCGGCGGCGCGGCCCGGGGTACCGTGCGCGTTCGCCTGCGAGACATTTGACCACATGGCCTTTATTTCGGCGCAGGATATAGCTCCGCCAGGCGGTAGCCGCCCGATGGTCTCCTGCGACGGCGCGCTGGTACCGCTGATCGATTTAGCCGCCTTGGAGGCGGAAATTCACCGATGCAGGGGCACAAACCCATCAAGGACACCGCCATGAACATACGCTGGACGTTTGGGCAAAAAATCGCCGCCGGCTTCACCGCTGTCGTGGCTCTCACTCTCATTGGCAGCGTGGTCAGCGTGCGAGCGCTGCGGACCGTCGTGGCCGACAAGGACCGCGTGATCACGGAAAACGCCACGAAGCTGATCGCCGCCGAGAAACTGCGGACAGCTATCGAGATGAAGGTGGCTGCGAGCCGTGGCTTCCTCCTGACCGGCAAGTCGCTTCATCTGGAGCGCTTCGAGGCCGCGAGCGCCGAGGCCGGCCGGCACATGGAGCAACTGCGGCCGCGCATCGCAACCCCCGAGGGCAAGGCGCTCCTGACGCGAATCGAAGCAGCATCGAAAGATCACAACCAGGCCGCCGCGCATGTCATTGAGCTGCGACAGGGTGGAGCCACGGTGGAGGAGGTGGGCAAAGTCTTCGATGAAGCTGTGAGCCCGAAGCGAATCGCGCTCGATCAACTTATCGACGAGTTCGTGCAACTGGAGGAACGCCTGCTCGAACAGGCCAAAACGGCAGCGACCGACGAGGCGAGCGCGGCCACACGCGTCGTTGTGGTGTCGGCGGTGGTCGTCGTGCTCGTGGCGGCATTTCTTGCGCTCTTCCTTTCGCGCCGGCTGGCGCGCGACATCGGCGCTGCGGTCCAGCACATCCGCAGCTCTTCTGCGGAGCTGCAATCGGCGGCGAACCAGCAAGTCACCAGCGCGCGCGAGCAGGCCACTTCAATGAGCGAGATCAGCACGACCGTGAGCGAGCTGCTCGCCACGTCGCGCCAGATCGCGGGCAGCGCTCAGCGCGTGGCGCACATCGCGGAGGAGACCACCGGCGCCGCGAAGTCCGGCGACCGGACCGTGCGCGAGGCCCACGAATCGATCACCGGCATCAAGACGCAGGTCGATCACGTTGTCGCGCACATGCTCGATCTCGGCAAGAAGTCGCAGCAGATCGGAGGCGTCGTCGATATCATCAACGAGCTGGCGGAGCAGACCAACATTCTCTCGATCAACGCCAGCATCGAGGCCGCCGGCGCGGGTGAGTCCGGCCGCCGCTTCGCGGTGGTGGCCGACGAGATTCGCAAGCTGGCCGAACGCACCGGCGGCTCCACGCGCGAGATCGCCGTGCTCATCGAGGAAATTCGCGCAGCGGTGAACACCACCGTGATGGCGACGGAAGGCGGGGCCAAAGCGGTCGATGCCGGCACGCGCCAGTTCGGCGAGGTCACGGCGGCATTCGCCCAAATCCTGAAACTCGTGGGCACTTCCACCGAGGCGGCCCGCGAAATCGAATTGAGCACCAAGCAGCAGTCGACCGCAGTCGAGCAGGTCAATATAGCGATCGTCAACGCCGCGCAGGCCACGAAGGAGGCGGAGGCCAGCTCAGGCCAGACGCTCCAGACCGCGGCAGAGCTGGCCAAGCTTTCCGGCGATCTCACCCAGCTCGTCTAACCGCCGGCGCGAGCAATGCCCATGATGCCCCGCGATCCCTACAAGTATTTTCGCATCGAGGCGCGCGAGCTGCTCGACGGCTTGCGGCGCGGTGTGGGCGAGCTGGCCGGTGCGGACAGCGATCCCGATCGGGTCACACGTTTGCTGCGCATGGCCCACACTTTGAAGGGCGCGTCGCGCGTCGTCCGGTTGCCCGCCGTGTCGGAACTCGCCCATCGCATCGAAGGCGTGCTCGGCCCCAGCCGCGAAAGCGCCGTACCGCCAACCGGTGAGCAGCAGGCGGAATTAGGACAATTGGTCGAGGCGATCGCCGGGCATCTGGCCGCTCTCGACCAGCCGGTGACACCGGTCTCACCCGGCCCGACAGCCTTCGGCGATTCAGCCGCGGCACCGGTGTTGCCGGAGGCGGTACGATTGCAGATCAGCGAAGTCGAATCGTCACTTTCGAGTGTCGCGGGCACCTCGGCTGAAGTAGCGGCACTGCGCGAGGAGTATCGCGGACTTGAGCGCGCCTGCCAGCAAGCGCGGCTGGTTGCGAGCATGGCTGGGCGCACCCGCAGCGCGGTTGGCCGCCTGCCGGCCGAGGCGGGCGATCTGCTGGCCGGCTTGGAAGGGTTGCGTCACCGGGTAGGGAATCGCGTGGATCGCATTGACCGGGACTTGCAGCGGCTGCATGACGAGACGAGCCGGTTGCGGTTGATTGCGACTGAAGTGCTGTGGGCCTTTCTCGAACGCACGGCGCGCGATGCCGCGCAGAGCGTTGGCAAACGGGTGCGGATCGAAACGCACAGTGACGCACCGCGCATCGACACAGCCGTCTTTGCCTCCGTGCAGGAGGCTTTGCTGCATCTGGTCCGCAACGCCATCGTGCACGGACTCGAGCCGGAGACGGCACGGATCGCGGCGGGCAAGCCGCGGGAAGGCGTGGTCCGGTTGCGGATCGAGCAGGAGTATAGCCGGCTGCATGTCATCTGTGAGGACGATGGTCGCGGCATCGATGTCGAGGCGGTGCGGCGGGCCGCGGTCGCTCGCGGTTGGTTGCTGGCGGCTGCGGCTACGCCTTCGTCGATGGAAGAGGCGATCAGTCTGCTCCTGCGGGGCGGTCTCACCACCACGGCCACGGCCGACGAGATGTCGGGCCGCGGCATCGGGCTGGAAGTCGTGCGCGCCGCGGTGAGTCGCGTGCACGGCCGCCTGACGATCGAAAGTGTTCCGAACCGGGGCACCAAAGTGGTGATTGAAGTGCCGGTGGCGCTGGTGGCCAGGCCGGTGCTGGCCGTTTCGACCGGTGGCGTGCAATGGTTGCTGCCGTTGGGAAGCGTGGTGCGCGTGGTGCGCGCGGACAGCTCCGCGATTCGCGCCGCTGACGGCGCCGAGGAACTGCACGACAGCGGGCAGGTGATTTTCTATACGCCCTTGGGACGCCTCGTTGGCGGTCGTGCCCGCGTGGCGCGCGCTCGGGCCGACCGTATCACCGCGGTGGTTATCAGGGGAAAGCACGGAATCGCGGCGATCGGTGTCGACAGGTTGCACGGCACCGCCGAGGCAATCATCCGTCCGCTGCCCGCGCTGGCGGATGCCGCCGCTTTTGTTGTCGGTGCGGCGTCCGATGCCGGCGGAGTACCGCGCCTGGCCGTGGAACCGGAAGCGCTGATCGAGTCGATCCGCCGGGCGCGGATCGAAACGGGAGCCGAAACCGTCGCGCACCTACCGGTGCTCATTGTCGATGATTCGCTCACGACACGCATGCTCGAACAGAGCATCCTCGAGTCGGCGGGTTACCAGGTCGATGCGGCCGTCTCGGGTGAGGAGGCACTGGAACGGTTGCGTGCCCGGCGCTACGGCCTGTTGCTCGTCGATGTCGAGATGCCCGGCATGGACGGCTTCGTGCTGGTCGAACGCCTCCGGCGCGAGCCAGCCTGGCGCGAGATTCCCGCGATCCTCGTGACTTCGCGCGAGTCGCGGGAAGACCGTGCGCGCGGGTTGCAAGTTGGAGCGCAGGATTACGTGGCGAAGGGCGAGTTCGACCAACGCCGTCTGCTCGCGCGCATCGGGGAGTTGCTGAAATGACTCCGCTTCGCGTCATGGTGGTCGATGATTCCGTCACGGTGCGCAAGCGCATCGTGGAGGTGCTGTCGGCCCAGCCGGATTTCAGTGTTGTGGCGGAAGCCGCCAACGGGCAGGAGGCGATTGAAACCTGCCAGCGGTTACGGCCCGACGCGATCACGCTCGACATGATGATGCCGGTGATGACGGGCCTCGCCGCCACGGAATACATCATGGCCTATTGTCCGACGCCGATTCTCGTGGTGTCGTCGTCGTTCAATCGCGGCGAGTTGTTCAAGACCTACGATGCGTTGGCGGCCGGCGCGCTCGATGTGCTGGAAAAACCGGACGCGGAGGGAGACGGGCTGGCGTGGGAGCGCCAGTTGGTTTCGACGTTGCGCTTGGTCGCCCGGATCAAGGTCATCACGCACCCGCGCGGCCGGCTCCCGCATTTGCAGGACCGTGCGCGGGTCGGTCCGGGCCAACTGCCGCTTCCAAACTTGGCGCGCGCCGACTGCCGGCTCGTGGCGATCGGTGCCTCGACCGGCGGCCCCGGGGCGTTGGTGGAAATTCTCAACGCATTGCCGCGCGACTTCGCTTTGCCGCTGCTCGTGGTCCTGCACATCAGCCCGGCTTTCGGGGGAGCCTTTGCCGACTGGCTGCAGGGTTTGTCCAATTTCTCAGTCACCTTTGCGAAGGACGGCGAGCCGCTGCCGCGGCCGGGTACTTGCCGGGTGGTGATGGCACCGCCTGACCGCCATCTGGTGGTGAGCGAGGGGCGGATGAGGCTGAGTGCGGAGCCGGAGCGTCATTCCTGCCGGCCTTCAGTGGACGTGTTGTTCGAATCGGTCGCGCGTGAATTGGGTTCGGCCAGCGCGGCCTGCCTGCTAACTGGTATGGGACGTGACGGTGCGGCGGGCCTGTTGGCCATCCGTCGCGCCGGGGGCCTCACACTGGTGCAGGACGAAAGTACGTCGGTCGTTTTCGGCATGCCACGCGAGGCGATAGCACTCGGTGCGGCAGGCGAGGTGTTGCGGCTCGATCAAATCGCTCCGGTGCTGGCCAGACTTTCCCCACACTGAAATAGCATGAAGCCGAGCGTCATTATCGTCGACGACAGCATCACAGTCCGGATGGATTTGAAAAACTCGTTCGAGGCGGCGGGCTACGAGACGATGCTGTGCGCAACGATCGAGGCCGCGCGTACGGCGTGTCAGCGACGGGTGTTCGATTTGGTGATTCTCGATGTGCTTCTTCCGGACGGCGACGGACTCGGGCTGTTGCAGGAACTTAAGGCGGCGCCTGCCACGGCGCGCCTGCCGGTGCTGTTGCTGTCGACCGAGGACGAGGTGCGCGATCGCGTGCGAGGGCTCAAAACGGGCGCCGACGACTACGTGGGCAAACCGTATGATGCCTTGCAGGTGGTCGCGCGGGCCGGCGAGATGGTGCGGCGCAACGGCGAACACGCGCGCGAACGTCCATTGGTCCTGGTGATCGACGACAGCCAGACCTTCGCGCAAGAACTGCGCGCCGCGCTCGAAGGCGCGGGCCATGACGTCACAGTCGCGCGCACGAGTGAGGAAGGTCTGCAGCTCGCCGCTTCGTTGCGACCCGACGTCACGGCAGTCGATCAAATGCTGCCGGGCGTCGATGGGGCCGAGGTGATCCGGCGCCTCCGGGCGGACGCGGCGCTACGCCGGATACCCTGCCTCTTGCTGACAGCCTCAGCAAACCGCGCGGATGAATTGCGCGCCTTCGAGGCCGGCGCCGACGCGTTCATCCTTAAGCAGGCGGGAGTGCCCGTCATTCTTGCCAAGCTGACGGCGTTGCTCCGCTCCGCACCGGAGCCAGGAGGCCGGGCCTCCGTCTCTAGTCTGCTTACCCCGAAGCGAGTGCTGGCAGTGGACGACAGCACCACGTTTCTTGGCGAACTCTGCGACCAGCTTCGCACCGACGGATACGATGTGGTCGCGGCGCGTTCGGGCAAAGAGGCGATTGAGTTGCTCGGGTCACAGCCGGTCGACGGCATCCTGCTCGACTTGATGATGCCGGAGATGTCCGGAACCGAGACCTGCCAGCGGATCAAAGCCGCGCCTGCTTGGCGCGACATTCCGCTCTTGATCTTGACCGCGCGCGACGAAAGCGAGGCGATGATCGAAGGGATCAACGCCGGCGCCGATGACTATGTTACCAAGTCAGGCGATTTCGAGATATTGAAGGCGCGTTTGCGCGCGCAGCTCCGGCGCAAGCAATTCGAGGACGAGAATCGCGGGATTCGCGAGCAGTTGCACCGGCGCGAGATGGAAGCGGTAGAACTGACAGCCGTGCGCGAACTGGCCGAACTGCGCGCGGCGCTTATCGCGGACCTCGAGCGAAAAAACGAGGAGCTCTCCCGTGCGAACAGCGAGTTACAGCGTGCCAAAGAGGCGGCAGATGCCGCCAATCACGAATTGGAATCGTTCAGCTACTCTGTCTCTCATGACCTGCGGGCGCCATTGCGAGCCATCGACGGTTTCAGCCAATTGCTGGTCGGTCGAGCCAGTGCTAAGCTGGATGGCGAGGAACGTCGCTATCTGGTCCGCGTGCGTGAAACGACCCAACGCATGGGACAATTGATCGACGACATGCTGAGTCTTGCGCGGGTCACGCGTCGCGAAATGAATTTCCAGAAAGTGGACCTCAGTGCTGAGGCACGGGAGATCGTGACGCATTTGCGCATCCTGGTTCCGAACAGTCGCGTGGAGGCGGTGATTGACGACGGTATGGTCGTGATGGGTGACCGCGGCCTGCTGCGCATCGTCCTCGAGAATCTGTTAAACAACGCTTGGAAATTTACGTCGAAATGCGAACGTCCGCAAATCGTGTTCGGCCGGCAGGCGCAGGCGGATGGCACGGCGACTTTTTTCGTCCGCGACAACGGTGCCGGCTTCGACATGCAATATGCCGACAAGCTCTTCGGTGCCTTTCAACGGTTGCATTCGGTTGAGGAGTTTCCCGGCACAGGCATTGGTTTGGCGATCGTGCAGCGCGCGGTGCGTCGCCACGGCGGGCGTGTTTGGGCGGAAGGCGCCGTGGGGAAGGGAGCCACCTTTTATTTCATCCTCGAAACGTCATGAACTGTACACCACCCGCCACCACCGAAATAAAGACCATCCTTTTGGTCGAGGACAATCCCGACGATCGCGAACTCGCACTTTGCGCACTCCAAAACAGCCGCGTGGCCAACTGCGTCGATGTCGCCGTCGATGGGGTGGAGGCGCTTGATTACCTGTTCTGCACGGGTCGGCATTCCGGACGTAGCCATCTGCTTTTCCCGGCGGTCGTCCTGCTCGATATCAAGCTGCCAAAAATCGACGGATTGGAGGTTTTGCGTCGGATACGCGCAGATGAACGAACTAAGTTCCAACCAGTGGTGATATTGACCTCATCGCGGGAAGAGCAGGATTTGATTGCCGGCTATCGTCTCGGAGCCAACAGCTATATCCGGAAACCGGTTGATTTCGAAAAATTCAACGAAGCCATCCGGCAACTCGGGCTTTACTGGTTGGTCATGAATGAGCCTCCACCGCATGATGTCTGAGAAAACGAGATACGTATCCGGGTTTCCAATGACGGGCCGGGGCGTATGCAGCACGTTGCGGAAATTGTTTGGGTAACGACCGTACGAGCACGAAAGGAGCAAAAGCGACCCTCGCTTCTCTGTCCCATGCACTCAGGGATTTCGATTCCGGGTGCTGCCTGTCTTGTAAGAAAGGGCCCGCCCGACGCCGATCTGCTGCTGTCGTGATTTGGGCGAGCACAGCTGCCCGTCGGTACGAGTTCGTCCGAGAGATCAGATTTCCAGTGGGCACTCATCCGTCGGCACGGCTTCCTGTGGAAAATAGCCGGAATTGGCTCAAAAGTTTAAAGAGAAATGCCCGCGCTGTAAATTGATGCCCGGTTTGACGCGTAATACTTACTGTCGGCACGAGTCCCTGGCTCATTTTCGAGATGTGCACCGAGTGCAGGGACATCCTAGAGCGGTCTGCCTTTTCGAGTAGACACGACTTCTAGCCCGTCGTGACGAGTTTAGATAGCTTACATCGGCATCTGTCAGGAATTTGTGAACAAGTTTTCGCGGGGAATGCCTGATTTTTACTTGCGTGTCGGGAGTGAAATGGGGAGAAATGGGTCGTTCTGGGGAACAGGGCTTCCGGGACTCCTTTCATGGCGCAATCAGGCACAACCGTTTATTCCGGCCGTTTTGAGCACACGCTCGACGACAAGAATCGTCTCACGATTCCGTCGCTCTGGCGTTGGGTGCACACGGACACGGAGACGTTTTTGGCCATCCCGCATCCGGATGGTTACATCGCCGTGCTGCCGCCCGCCCGCGTGGAAAAACTCCTCGCGCAGGTCTCGGAGATGAAACTGTCCGATCGCGACGCGCAGGCCGTGAAGGCGCGCATCTTCTCGGACGCGCTCTCGTTCACCTTCGACAAGCAGGGCCGCTTCGGCGTGAGCGCCGATCTGCTCCGTCACGCCGGCATCGCGAAGGACGCGGTGCTCTCCGGCATGGGCGACACTTTCAACATCATGAGCCCGTCGCGCTGGCAGGATATGCAGCGCGCCACGGCGGGCGAAAACTTCGGCGACATGATGCGCCGCATCGGACTGTGACCATGAAGGCTTATCCGAACGTCACGACCATTCGCACTCAGGCATTGACCAAGATGGCCACGGGTCCCGTTGCGCGCCGCCGCTCCCTCCTCAAGGGGGCCACGCCGGTTCAACTTCTGCGCAGGAAAACCCATGCCCGCGTCCGTCCAACCTGAACCGGCGCTCCGTCCCATGACGACCTCCGGGCACCAACCTGTCATGCTGCAAGAGGTGCTCGAGTTTCTGGCGCCGCAGGCGGGCCAGCGCGTGCTCGACTGCACCTTCGGCGGCGGCGGCCACACGCGCGCCATCCTCTCGACGGGCGCCCACGTTACGGCCCTCGACCGCGACCCCGAGGCGCAGACCCGCATCGCGGCGCTCCAGGCGGAGTTCGGCGCGGCGTTCCGCTTTGTCGACCTGAACTTCGGCGACCTCGCCGCGCTGCCCGAGGGCGGCTTCCACGGCATCCTCTTCGACCTCGGCGTCTCCTCGTTTCAACTCGACGACACCGCACGCGGCTTTTCCTTCCGCAACGACGCCGAGGCCGACATGCGGCTCGACCCGCGCAGCGGGGTGTCCGCCGGCCGCTGGCTCGAGACCGCGAGCCGGGACGATCTCGTGCGCGCCATCCGCGATTACGGCGAGGAGAACAACTGGCGTCGCGTCGTCTCGGCCATCGAGGCGGCCCGCGGCACCGGCCTGCTCGCCCGCACCGCCTCACTCGCGCAGCTCATCTCCGACGCCATCCCGGCGCGCGACCGCCACGCCTCGAAGATCCACCCGGCCACGCGCTCCTTCCAGGGCATCCGCATCGCGGTGAACGACGAGCTCGGCGCCATCGAGCGCGCGCTGCCCGTGGCATTCGGCAAACTCTCCTCCGGTGGCGTGCTCGCCGTCATCAGTTTCCATTCCCTCGAGGACCGGCCGGTGAAGCAGTATTTCCGCAAGGTCTGCGGCCTGCCGGTCGACGCGAACGACGCCACGCCGCAGCAGCTGCGCGCGAAGCACGCCGAGCTGCTCACGCGCAAGCCCGTCACGCCCTCCGAGGCCGAGATTTCCGCCAATCCCCGCAGCCGCTCCGCCAAGCTGCGCGTCCTCCGCAAACTCTGACCATTCCCCCGCCATGAGACCCCCTCCGCCCAACGCGCTCGTCAACAAGATCGTCGCCCTCACGCTCTGCCTGCTCGTGTTCAGCGGCACCCTCGGCCTCGGTGCCGTGTGGGTGCGCCAGGAGATTTATTCGACCGCCAACCGCAGCCGCACCGTCCAGCTGCAGATCGCCGATGTCGAGCGCCACCTCGACGAGGTCAACGCCGAGGTCGCCGCCGCGCTCAATCCCGCCTCGCTCCTCCGCCAGAACGAGGCCATGCGCCTCGGCCTCGTCGCCCCGCGCGAGGTGCAGGTCGTGCGCGTCGACGAGTCGCCCGAGCTGCGGCTCGCCGCCAAGCGCAACCGCGAGGCCTTCTCGCTCGCCGCCGCCGCCGAGGCGCCGGTCAACTTCCGCGTCGTCTCCGCCTCCTACACGCGCTGATCCATGTCGCAGGGTTACGCCGCCAACAACCGCATGAGGCTCCTGACCGTGGGCGTGCTTGCCTGCTTCATGGTCATCGGCGTGCGCCTGCTGTTCCTGCACGTCCTCGACCGGGACGAGCTGCTGAAGTTCGTCGACAAGGCGCGCAAGCAGATCGTGGTCGAGCATGCCAAGCGCGGCACCATCCTCGACGCCCGCGGCAATTTGCTCGCGACTTCGCGCTCGTTCGTGGTGCTCGGCGCCGATCCCGAGATGCTGCGTCCCGCGGACGAGCAGGACTGGCCCGAGGTCGCCCGCCTGCTGAACGTGCCGGCGCCGCAGCTCGACTCGACGCTCCGCCGCGCCATTGCCGCCAGCAGGGTCGCGCTCACCAACAGCGATGCTGCCGTGAAGGAAAAGCGCGTCCGCTGGGTCAAGCTGGCCGACGAGGTCGACGAGTCCGTCTACGATCAGATCACCAAGCTCCGCGTGCGCGGCATCTACGGCCAGCGCGGCTACAAGCGTGTTTATCCCGGCGGCGAGCTGGCCGCCCACGTCCTCGGCTACGTGAACAAGGAGGGCATCCCGGTCACGGGCGCCGAGCGCCACCTCGATCTTTACCTCAAGGGCGAGGACGGCTGGATCGAGTCGGAAAAGGACGGTGCGCGCCGCGAACTCGCGCAGTTCCGCTCGCGCGAGGTGCCGGTGCGCGACGGCGACGACGTCGTGCTGACCATCGACTCGGTCGTCCAGCACATCATCGAGGACGAGCTGAAGACCATCGCCGCCAAGTTCAACCCGCACTTCGCCACCATCATCGTGAGCGACCCGCAGACGGGCCAGATCCTCGGCATGGCGAACTACCCGAGCTACAATCCGAACGAGTTCAACAAGGCCCCGCTCGACACGCAGCGCAACAACGCCGTCACGGACATCATCGAGCCCGGCTCCACCTTCAAGATCGTCGCCGCCGGCGCCGCGCTCGACCAAGGCATCGTCACGCCGGCCACCACCTTCGACTGCGGCATCACCAGCATCAATTTCAAGGGCCGGGACCGCAAGCTGCCGAAGGAAGACGAGCCGTTCGGCACGCTCACGGTGGCCGACATCGTCGCGCACTCCTCCAACCGCGGCGCCGCGCAGCTCGCGATGCTGATGGGCGAGGACAAGTTCTACGAATACGCCCGCAAATACGGCTTCGGCCAGACGACGATGTTCCAGCTCGGCGGGGAGGTGCGCGGCATCCTCGAGGCGCCGGCGCATTGGGACGGTCTCACGATCACGCGCATGCCGATGGGGCACTCGGTCGCCGCGACCCCGCTGCAGGTGCACATGGCGATGAGCGCCGTGGCCAACGGCGGCGCGCTCCTGCGCCCGCAGATCATCAAGGAAATCCGCGACGAGCAGGGCAACGTCGTCCGCACCTTCCTGCCCGAGAAGCGTGAGCAGGTGCTCCGGCCGAGCACCGCCGCGCTGCTCGCCCAGCTGCTGACGCGCGTCGTCACCGAGGGCACGGCCAAGGGTTTCGACCTCCCGGGCTTCGAACTGGCCGGCAAGACCGGCACGACCCAGAAGCTCGTCGACGGCAAATACGTCAACAACCGCCACGTCGCGTCCTTCGTCGGTTTCTTTCCCGCCAGCCGTCCGCAGATCGTCCTCTCGGTCATCGTCGACGACGCGAAGGTCCCGGGCGGAGTCGCCTACGGTCGCGCCGTCTCGGCGCCGTCGTTCCGCCACGTCGCGGAGCAGCTCATCCAGTATCTCGACATCAAACCCGTCATGACACCCACCCGCAACATCCTCGCGCTCAATGGAGGTGCCCGGTGATCGGTTATCTCGTGCCCAATTATCCGCTCGTCGCCGCCTTCCGCTCGCTGCCGCCCACGAGAACCCGAGCCTCCGACCGCCTGTCCAAGAAGATCTTCAAAATGGCCCCGAAGCTCACGGATTATTTCAACGACGACGAGATCGTCGCCAGCAAGGGCGACCTCGAACGCCCCATCTCCGGTCTCGCGATGGACAGCCGCCGCGTGATGGCGGGCAATCTCTTCTTCGCGCTTCCGGGCCGCCGCGCCGACGGCCACACCTTCATCGACGAGGCGATCCAGCGCGGCGCCGTCGCCATCGTGGCCGAGAAGATCCCCGCCGCCACGGCCACGCGCGTCACCTACATCCAGGTGGCCGACGCCCGCCGCGCGCTCGCCAAGGTCGCGCAGCGCTTCTTCAAGTTTCCCGACAAGTCCCTCGACCTCGTGGGCGTCACCGGTACGAACGGCAAGACGACCGTCACCAGCCTGATCAAGCACCTGCTCGCGACGAACACCCAGCGCGTCGGCCTCATCGGCACCGTCAACTACGACCTCGGCGCGCGCATCGTCCCGTCGTACCGCACGACGCCGGAGTCGCTCGAGCTGTTCGGCATGCTCGCGCAGATCCGCGACGCCGGTTGCCGCCAGGCGGTCATGGAGGTCAGCTCGCACGGCATCGACCAGCAGCGCGTGCTCGGCATGCAGTTCGGCGTCGCGGTCTTCACCAACCTCACGCGCGACCACCTCGACTACCACAAGACGCTCGACGCCTATTTCGAGGTGAAGACCCGCCTGTTCAACGGCGGCATCGGCACCGCTCCGCGCGCGGCGGCGATCAATCTCGATGACGAACACGGCCGCCGTCTCGCGGCCGAAGCGCCGGCGAACCTGAAGCTCGTGACTTTCGGCGAGGCCCCGGACGCCATGGTCCGCGCCGAGAACGTCAAACTCGGTTTCAAAGGCACGTCGCTCACGCTCGTCTGGCCTGCCCCGAGCGGTGTCGCGGGGCCCGAGGGGCGCGTCGAACTCGAGAGCGCACTCATCGGCCGCTACAACCTGAGCAACCTGCTCGCGGCGTTCGCCGCCTGCTACGCGCTCGGCCGCGATCCGTCCGTCATCGCGTCGCGCCTGAAGAGTTTCACCGGCGTTCCCGGCCGCATGGAGCGGATCGAGGAGGGTCAGCCTTACAACGTGCTTGTCGACTACGCCCACACCGACGACGCGCTGCACAACGCGCTCGGCATGTTGCGCGCCATCACGCCCGGCCGGCTGTTCGTCGTCTTCGGCTGCGGCGGCAACCGCGACCGCTCCAAGCGCCCGCTCATGACCGCCGCCGTGCAGGAGTTCGCCGACTTCGCCTGGGCCACGGCGGACAATCCGCGCGGCGA
Source organism: Opitutia bacterium (assembly GCA_016187925.1). GTDB lineage: Bacteria > Verrucomicrobiota > Verrucomicrobiia > Opitutales > Opitutaceae > Didemnitutus. The sequence continues at coordinate 138,016 of JACPIS010000042.1, forward strand.
GACGATCGCGCAGATTTTCTCCGACATGAAGTCCGGCGTGAAGGACGAGTCGAAGATCACCTTTGTCGAAGACCGCCGCCGCGCCATCAGCCTTGCGCTCGATGCCGCGCGTGAGGGCGACTCCCTCCTCATCGCCGGCAAGGGTCACGAGACCTATCAGGAATTTGCCGACACGATCATCCCCTTTGATGACCGCCAGGTCGTCCGCGAGCTGATCGACATCAAGAAGATCAAGCCCGTCTGAAAGCCTTTCCATGCCCACCTTCGCTCCCGCAAAGCTCGCCGCCTGGTCCGGCGGCCGCTGGACCCGTTTACCGGGCGGGACGCTCGTCGGCTTCAATCAGGACACGCGCACGCTGACGGCAGGCCAGGTGTTCGTCGCGCTCAAGACCGACCGGCGCGACGGGCACGACTTCCTCGGCGAGGCGCAGGCGAGGGGAGCGGCGGCGGCGATCGTCGCCCGCGAGGTGCCCGGCCCGGACCTGCCCCAGCTCGTCGTGGCGGACCCGCTGACGGCGTTTCAGCAGATCGCCGGCGGTTATCGCCGGGAGTTTTTCAAGGGTCCGGTGATCGGTGTGACGGGCAGCGCGGGCAAGACCTCGACCAAGGACTTGATCCAACTGCTGCTCGGCGGCGCGCCGGCGGTCTACGCGACCGAGGGGAATCTCAACAATCACATCGGTGTGCCGCTCACGCTCACCCGGCTTGACCCGGCGGTGCACACGGCCGCGGTCGTCGAGGCGGGCGTCAGCGGCCCCGGTGAGATGCCGCCGCTCGTCGCGATGATCCAGCCGGAGCATGCCGTGGTCACGATGGTCGGCCCGGCGCACTTGGAGCGGCTCGGCTCGGTCGAGGGCGTCGCGGCGGAGAAGGTCGCGCTGCTCACCGGCGTGAAGCCGGGCGGCCTGCAGGTTTTCCCGGTGTCGTGCTGGTCGCAGGAGGTTTTCCGGCATCTCGCCAACCCGCTCGTGCTCGTGCCGGCCAACGAAGACATGGTGAAGGTGGGCGGCCGCACGGTGGCGTTCACCGTCCTCCACCGGCCGGAGCGCACGGAGGTCACGCTCGGCGGGAAGCGCACCTTCATCCTCCGCCGCGTCTCGGGCGGCATGGCGCAGAACGCCGCGCTGGCGCTCGCGCTCGCGTCCGAGCTGGGCGTGAGCGACGCGCAGCTGCAGGAGCGGCTGGCGAAGTGGCAGCCCTCGAAGTGGCGCGGCGAACTGCAGCGCGTGGGTGACGCCGTGGTCTATTGCGATTTCTACAACGCCAACCCGGCGTCGATGCAGGATGCCATCGCGGCGTTCTACAGCCTGGTGAAGCCGGAGCTGCCGCGCCTCTACGTGCTCGGCTGCATGGAGGAGCTGGGCGCCACCGCGCCGGAGCATCACCGCCAGCTCGGCCGCTCGCTGCTGCTGCGGCCGGGCGATGCCGCGTTCATCATCGGCTCGCAGGCCGCCGCCGTGCGCGAAGGGCTGTTGGAGAACGGCAACGATCCCGCGCAGGTCGCGGTGATCACGGATGTCGCGCCGGTGCGCGAGCGTCTCGCCGGTTTCAAGGGCGCCGTCTTCCTGAAGGCCAGCCGCCGCTACCAATTGGAGCAGGTGCTCGATCCGCACGCGGCCGCCGCCCACTGACCATGCTCAGCTATCTCTCAGAATACGCCCACGTCTTCGGCCCGCTGCGCCTGCTGCACTACATCACGGTGCGCGCGGTCGGTGCCGCCTGCACGGCGCTGATCATCGGCTTCATCATCGGGCCGTGGCTCATCCGGCGCTTCCGCGAACTGAAGTTCGGCCACGGCTACATCGACGAGCGCACGGGCGCGCTGGGCGCGACCTACTTCGACAAGAAACACACGCCCACGATGGGCGGACTGATCATCTTCCTCGCCGTCTTCGTTTCCACCGTGCTCTGGGCCGAGCCGAACGTCTGGGTGTTCGTCGCGCTCTTCGTGTACACGGCGCTGACCGTGCCCGGTTGGCGCGACGATTACCTGAAGGTCGTCCACAAGAACAAGGACGGCATCAAGGCGTGGGAGAAAATCGCCTGGCAGTCGCTCGCGACCGGCGTGGCCTTGCTGGTGCTGCTCAAGCACCCGGCCAGCGCCGCGAAGATCCGCGAGCTGTGGGTGCCGTTCTTCAAGGAGGCGGTCATCCCGCACATGCACTGGGCGCTGCTGCTGGTGCTGATCTACCTGTGGATCGTCGGCTTCAGCAACGCCATCAACATCACCGACGGCCTCGACGGCCTCGCGGTCGGTTGCACGATCACCGTGGCGCTGGTGTTCGGCATCATGGCCTACGTGGCGGGCAACAGCGTCTACGCCCAATACCTGCTGATCAGCTACGTGCCCGGCACGGGCGAACTGACGGTCGTGTGCGGCGCGCTGATTGGAGCCTGCATGGCCTTTCTTTGGTTCAACTCGCACCCGGCGGAGGTCTTCATGGGCGACACCGGCTCACTCGCACTCGGCGGGTTGATCGGCGTCATGGCGTTCATGATCCACCAGCCGTTCACTCTGGTGATCGTCGGCGGCGTGTTCGTGTGGGAACTGCTCTCGGTCGTCCTGCAGGTCGGCTGGTTCAAGCTCACCCGGAGCCGCACGGGCACCGGCCAGCGGCTCTTCCTCATGGCGCCGATCCACCACCATTTCCAGAAGAAGGGCTGGCCGGAGACCAAGGTCGTCCTGCGCTTCTGGGTGCTCTCGCTCGGCTTCGCCCTGCTCGGCCTCGCCACTCTCAAGCTCCGTTAATCTCATCCCCACCATGCCCCTCGACTACAGCTTCGAATCCACGCCCAGCTTTCGCGACCTCACCCACACCGGTCTGCTGCTGCTGCAGAAGCCGCTCGTCCGTTCGGTGAGCACTGTCCGCCGTCTCCGCACGCCCGTCATCGTGCCGGCGCCCGCGGTGGTGAAGGCCACTCCCATCTTTCGCAGGAGCCCGTCGGCAGGTTCTTTATCCTAAACAAACGGAACCTACCAAATTTGCTGCCCGCGGGCACCTGCTTCCCTTCCATGTTGCCGCCATCGCCCCGTGAAACCGCCGCGCCGCTCGCGCGCCTTGCCGCCGTCACCGGCGCGGGAGGCCCGGGCGCTCGGGCGGATTGCGCCCATGAAACCAACCCCCGGCACCGCCTGTCAGACCTGCGCACCGCATTCCCGCGGCATCGTGCTCCACACTCGCCGGAGCCGCTGTGGAAAAGCTGTGAATAACCGCGATTTTTAGATAGCAATACACCAACCCTGCCACTCATATTCCCGCCATGAAAATCCTCCAGATCTTCGGAGCAGTCGTCGCCGTGCATCTGCTCGCGTTTATCTTCATTTTCGCCAGTCCCGGCTGCCAGGGATCGCCGCGCAACGTGCCGACGCCCGACGCCACCGTTCCCACCGGTTCCTCCCCGTCCGTGAGCTACAGCTCCGGCGCGTCCGAACCCGCCGTCAGCGCCCCCGCTGATCTCGGCACCGCTCCGGCGCTCTACACGCCGGGCCGCGCCACGCCGACGCGTCCGGGTTCGCCCAACGCCGCCGCCATCACGCCGGCCAAGGCCGAGCACGAGGATGTCGCGCCGGTCTCCACCTACACCGTGCAGAAGGGCGACAGCCTCTGGAGCATCGCCAAGAAGAACCACCTGACCGTTGGCGAACTCGCCAAGGCCAACAGCCTCGGGGCCAGCACGCCGCTGCAGCCCGGCAAGAAACTCATCATCCCCGGCAAGCCCGGCGCCGCTGCGTCGCCGAAGGATCTCGGTACCGCTCCCGCGGCCGCGGCTGCGGCTGACAAGCCTGCGACTCCGGCCCACGCGGCTGGCAGCGAGGCCGTGAAGCACACCGTCTTGGCCGGCGAGAGCCTCGGCACCATCGCCCGGAAATACCAGGTGACCGTCGGCGAGCTCGCCGCGGCGAACAACATCACCGATCCCGCGAAGATCCGCGTGGGTCAGACGCTGGCCATCCCGGGATTCAAGGCCGTCGGCGCCAAGAAGCCCTCCGCCAAGCCCGCGGCTTCCGCGCCCGCTACGGCCGCGGCCGACAAGCCCGCGGCGGAGACCGCTCCGGCGAACGCCGTTCCGCACTTTGAAATCAAGGCCCCGCCGCCCGGCCAGGACCTCGATGCCGGTCTGAAGGACAACACCGCGACCGACGTCCCGACCATCAAGGTCGAGGAGCCCAAGACGGAAGAGCCGCCGAAGAAGTAACTTCACCACCGCTCCCATGGTGAGTTCGCCGAGCGCCGCTGTTCCCCGCCGCCACCTCACGATCACTCCCGCGAGCGTCATCCTTGTCTGCGTGGCCGCCTTGCTGGCCATCGGGCTGGCGGTGCTGTTCAGCGCGAGCTCGAACGCGAAGGGCGGCCCGACGTCCTATCTCTACAAGCAGCTCATCTTCCTCGCGCTCGCCCTCGGCGCCGGCTGGATCGTCGCGCGCGCCGACCTCGAGCACCTGCGCAAGTACGCCTGGATCGCCGGCGCGATCACGCTTGTCGGCCTGGTGCTGGTGCTCATCCCGCACATCGGCATCTCGGTGAAGGGCAGCCGCCGCTGGCTCGGCTTCGGCGGCGTGCGCCTGCAGATCTCGGAATTCGCCAAGCTCGCGATGGTCTTCTGCCTCTCGCACTACCTCGCGCTCAACCAGAACAAACTGCACGACTTCGTGAAGGGCTTCGTGCTGCCGTGCGCGATCACCGGCGTGTTTGCCGTGCTCATTCTGGCCGAACCCGATTTCGGCACTGCGTTCCTGACCGGCGCCATCGGCGTCATCCTGCTGTTTCTCGCCGGCGCGCGGCTGCGTTTCCTGCTGCCGTCGATCGCGCTGGCGCTGACGGGCTTCACCGTCCTCGTGCTGCACAATCCGAACCGGCTGCGCCGCATCACGGCGTTCATGGACGTCGAAGCCAACCGCGCGGAGGGCGCCTACCAGCTCTGGCAGGCGATCCTCGCCTTCGCCGCCGGCGGCGTGCAGGGCGTGGGCATCGGCAACGGACGCCAGCAGCAGTCGTTCCTGCCCGAGGCGCACACGGATTTCATTTTCGCCATCCTCGGCGAGGAGATGGGGCTCATCTTCACGCTGCTCGTCGTCGGGCTCTTCGTCACGATCTTCATCGCCGGGCTGATGCATGTGCGCCGCGCGCCGAATCTCTTCCAGTTTCTCCTCGTGACCGGCAGCCTGCTGCTCATCTGCCTGCAGGCGATCATCAACCTCGCCGTCGTCACGGGCATGATGCCGACCAAGGGCATGTCGCTGCCGCTGATCAGCGCGGGCGGCTCCAACCTGCTGCTCATGGGCCTGCTCGTCGGCATCATCATCAACACCTCGCGCACATGGGAACGGCCGCGGCCGCTCGAACGCAAACGGGCGCTGGCGGAGGTGGTGGCATGAACGGGAGAAGTCACAAGTGCCAAGTCGCAAGTGCCAGGAAGCGTGGAGTCCCGCGCGGACAAACGCGCGCAGCCGTGCTCTTGTCCCTTGACCCTTGTCCCTTGTCACTTGCCTCCGGAAGGAGGGCGGCATGAGCCGTTTCCTCATCGCCTGCGGCGGCACCGGCGGCCATCTCGCGCCCGGCATTGCGCTGGCCGAGGCGCTCAAGGTGCGCGGCCACGATTCCGCGCTCTTCATCAGCCAGAAGCGCGTCGATGCGCGCCTGTGCGAGCATTACCCGGCGCTGCACCTCGAGCGCGTGCCGAGCGCGCCGTTTGGGTGGCGGCCCGATGTGCAGGCGCGGTTCCACTGGCGGCAGGCGCAGGGACTCGCGTTCAGCCTCCGCTTCCTCCGCGCCTACCAGCCCGATGCGATCATCGGTTTCGGCGGCTTCACCAACGCGGGCGTCGTCATGGCCGGCCGGTGGCGCCACATCCCCGTGGCGCTGCACGAGGCCAACCGCATCCCGGGTCGCGCCATCCGCGTGCTCTCGCGCATCGCGCAGCGGCTGTATCTGCCGCCGGGCGTGCGCCTGCCCGGCCGGCTGGGCCTGATGGTGCGCCACACCGGCCTGCCGGTGCGCCACGAAGTAGCGCGCATCCCGCGCCACGAGGCCCGGGCCCAGCTCGGGGTGGATCCGGTGCAAAAGCTTCTCGTCGTCGTCGGCGGCAGCCAAGGCTCGGGCCAGCTCAACCAGTGGGTCGAGGACAATCTTCCGACGCTCGCCCATGAGGGCATCCAGATCTGGTGCGTCACCGGTCTGGGCAAGGGCGAGCCGCGGGTCCGTGAACTCCGCGCCAAGACCGGGGCGACCGTCCGCGCGTGGTTCGAGCCGTTCACCGACCGCGTCGGCACGCTGTTCTCCGCGGCCGACCTCGTCGTGAGCCGTGCCGGCGCCGGCACGCTGGCCGAGCTGGTGCGCTGCGAGACGCCGGCGATTCTCATTCCTTACCCGCATGCGGCGGACAACCACCAGTGGGCCAACGCCCGCTACTTCGAGCAGCAGGGCGGCGGCCTTGTCGTCGACCAGATGGCGCTGCCGCTCCTGAAGCAGGAAGTGCTCGACGTGACGTTCAACGACTGGCTCGTGAACAAATTCCGCGACAACCTGCACCGCATGGCGCAGGCGGACGCCGTCGACACGATCGTGCGCGACCTCGAGGAACTCGCCGCCCGCCAGCCGCCGCGCCGGCACATGCGGCACACACCCGCGCCCACTCCCGGCCCATGAACGAGCAGGCCTGGCAGAATTTCATCAACGCGGTCCGGCCGAAGCTGTCCGCGACGACGAAGCTGACCGAGCGCGAAGTGCTCGCGCCGAAGACCACGATGCGCGTGGGCGGTCCGGCGCGCGTTTACGCCGAGCCGGCCGGCGAAACGGATTTGCAAGTGCTGCTCGCCACGGCGCACGCGCGCGGCCTGCCGGTGCTGATGCTGGGCCGCGGCTCCAACCTCCTCGTGCCCGACTCCGGCGTCGACGGGCTCGTGCTCAACTTCGCGCATCCCGACTGGCAGAAGTTCGAGCTGCAGTCCGACGGTCGCATCTGGGCCGGGGCCGGACTGCGCCTGAAGAATCTCTGCGGTCTCGCGACGAAGGCGGGGCTCGTCGGCTTCGAGTTTCTGGAAGGCATCCCCGCCAGCGTCGGCGGCGCCCTGCGCATGAACGCGGGCGCGATGGGCGGGTGGATGTTCGACGTGGTCGACGAGGTCCACCTCATGACACTGACCGGCGAGAAGCGCGTGCTGAAGCGCGCCGCGATGCACGTCGACTACCGGTATTGCGGTGAGCTGCGCGAGGCCGTGGCGCTGGGAGCGTTCCTCCGGTCGTCGGCGCAGGCGGACACGCAGGACATCCGGCGGCAGATCGACGTTTACCAGAAGAAGCGGCTCGAATCCCAGCCGCGCGAGCCGAGTGCGGGATGCATTTTCAAGAACCCGCCGAATTGCTCGGCCGGCAAGCTCATCGACGAGTGCGGCCTGAAGGGCGAGCGGGTGGGGGACGCCGAGGTGTCGCCTGTGCACGCGAACTTCATCGTCAACCGCGGGGCGGCGACGTGCGCCGACATCATCGCGCTCATCCGCCGTGTGCGGGCCCGGGTCAAGGGTGCGCGCGGCGTCGACCTCGAGCCCGAGGTGCTGCTGTTCGGACAGAACTGGAAGGATTTATTGTGAACCTACCCATCATCGCCGTCCTTTGCGGCGGCACCTCCTCCGAGCGCGAAGTTTCGCTCGGCTCCGGCAAGGCCGTGGCGCAGGCCATGGCGTTCTCCCACCCGACGGAGAAGTTCGTCGTCGACGCCGAGGCGCTGCCCGCCGGGCTCGACCCGGCGCGCCACGTCGTGTGCTCGACGCTGCACGGCACGTTCGGCGAGGACGGCGGCATGCAGCGCCTGCTGGAGGGCGCGGGTTTCAACTTCGCCGGCTGCGACGCCAACGCCAGCAACCTGTGCTTCGACAAATGGCGCACGCGCCAGACGGTGTCGGCCATCGGCGTGCGCGTCGCGCCGGGGCGGTTTTTCAACGCGGCGCACAAACCTGCGGCGGCGGACCTCGCGCGCGAACTGGGCGAGCAGGTCGTTTTCAAGCCGAACCGGCAGGGCAGCAGCGTCGGGCTGCAGATCGTCACCAGCCGCGCCGGGCTCGACATCGCCGTCGGCGGATTGCGGCAGGGCGACTGGATCGCGGAGCGCCGGATCGTCGGGCGCGAGCTGACGGTCGGCTTGCTGCGCGGCCGCGCGATGGGCGTGGTCGAGATCGTGCCGAAGTCGGGCGTGTTCGACTACTCGAGCAAATACACGAAGGGCCTGACGGAGTATTTCGCGCCGGCGCAGATTTCCCCGGAGATCGCCGCCGAGGCGCGCCGGATGTCGGAGATGGCGTTCAGCGCCTGCGGCTGCCGGGACTACGCCCGGACGGACTTCATGCTTTCGCAGGAAGGGGAGCTTTATTTGCTGGAAATAAACACCTTGCCCGGCATGAAGGAGACCAGCCTGCTGCCGATGAGCGCCCGTTGCGTGGGTCTCGACTTCAACGCGCTTTGCCGCGAACTGGTCGCGCCCGCCGTGGAGCGTTTTCACCAGCCGCATGCCCTGAAAGCATGAGCGAGGAGTCCACCAGTGCAGTCCGTTCCGGCCGTTCCTGGCGCGAAATCAGCCAGGAGGTGACACCGCGCGCCATGTCGAGCCGCGGGCGACGCCGCCAGCATCTGGCCTGGCTCAAGGTTACCGTGGTCTCCGCGCTGCTCGGCGGCATGGCGTGGCTGGCCTATGTGGTCGTGCACTCGTGGGAGACGGATCGCGCCACGCTCGCCGCCGCGGTGAAGAGCGAGCCGGTGCGCGAGTTGTCGCTCATCACCGACGGCACGCTGACCAAGAAATGGATCGAGGGCGTGCTCGCGCTCCCGAAGAACGCCACGCTCATGGCGCTCGATCTGAAGCAGCTGCGCGACAAGCTCACCGCCTACGGCCAGGTGCGCGTGGCGGTCGTGAGCCGGAGTTTCCCCGACATGCTCGTGCTCACGCTGCAGGAGCGCACGCCGGTCGCGCGCATGCAGGTGCAGGAAGGACTCGGCCAGCCCAAGCAGCTCTTCGTCGCCAAGGACGGCACGGTCTACGAAGGTTTCAATTACGACAAGCAGATGGTTGCCACGCTGCCCTGGCTCGATGGCGTGCGCCTGACCCGCGCCGGCAGCGGCTACGCGCCCGTCGCGGGGATGGACGCGGTCTCGGCCCTCCTTTCCACCGCGCAACTGCAGGCGCCGAATCTCTACCGCTCCTGGCTCATCGTCTCGCTCGCCCGCCTGGCCGAACGCGACGAAATCGTCGTGAAGGCGCAGGACATCCCCGAGATCGTGTTCACGCGCCGGGAGGATTTCTACAAGCAGGTCGCGCAGCTCGACTACGTCGTCGATATGGCGACGCGCCTGCCCGAGGCCGGCCTCCAGCAGGTCAACCTGGGCCTGGGCGGCCAGGTACCGGTGAAGCTCACCAAGTCGCCCGACGAACTGGCGAAGCAGCCGCCTTATTCTCCCAACTTCAATCTCTCAACCACCCAGCGGAAAGGGCAACGTGATCTCTAACAGCGGCAGAATCGTCGGCGCCGTCGAAATCGGCACCGGCAAAATCGCAGTCCTCGTGGGCGAAATCGCCCGCGGGCGCGCGCTCAACATCATCGGCGTCGGCCTCGCGCAGGCGCGCGGCGTCATGAAAGGCGAAGTCGTCGACTACAAGGCGGCCTGCGAGGCCACGCACCACGCGCTCGAGACGGCCGAGAAAAAGGCCGGCGCGCGCATCGACGAAGTCTGGCTCGCCCAGACCGGCGGCCACCTCGACGGTTTCTACAACGAGGCCTCGGTCAACGTGCAGTCGGCCGACAACAACGTGACGCTGCTCGACATCGAGCGTGTCTGCTCGCTCGCGCAGCAGAAGGAATTGCCCGCCGGCCGCTCGAAGATCCACGCCATCCGCCGGCCGTTCCGGCTCGACGGCCGCGCCGTGCCGGACCCCGAGCACCTCACCGGCAGCCGGCTCGACGTCGGTTACTGGATGGTCCACGGCAACGAGAGCAAGGTCAGCGACAACATCCATGTCGTCGGCGGCTACCATCTCGAGGTGCGCGAGCTCGTGCTCTCCGCGCTGGCCAGCGGCTCGCTGCTCACGACACCCGAGGAGCGCTCCCACGGCGCGCTCGTGCTCGACATCGGCAAGGGCGTGACGGACTACGTGCTTTATCGCGACGGCCACGTGCTGGCCACCGGCGTGCTGCCGGTCGGCGGCGACCACCTGACCAACGACCTCGCCATCGGTCTGCGCGTCACGACCGTGCAGGCGGAGATGCTCAAGCTCCGCCACGGTCGCGGCACCGTGCAGACGCGCGACAAGACCGACAAGGTCTGGCTGAACGGCGATATGAGCTTCGGCGACCGCCAGCTGCCCAAGGCCGCGATCGAGAGCATCACCGCCGCGCGCACGCTCGAGTTGCTCGAGGTCGTGCAAAAGAAGCTCGGTCCGAAGTTCGCGCCCGAGTTGTGCGGCGCGGGCGTCATCCTCTCCGGCGGCACGGCCAAGCTCCCGGGCATCGAGGAGGCGGCCAGCCGCGTGTTCGGCCTGCCCGCGCGCCGCGGCGAATCGCCCTCGTGGGTGAAGGAGGAACTGCGCGATCCGATGTTCAGCACCGTGCTGGGCATCTACCAGTTCGGCCTCCGCGCGGCGCACGAGCACGCCACGCCGGTCCGCCGCAAGGCGGGCCTGCTGAGCGGCCTGACCAAGATTTTCTCCTGAGGACCCCGCCATGGAAAACACGCCCAGCGAACTTCCCCTCGAGGCCCTCACGGACCGCGATGTCGGCATCAAGCTCATCGGCATCGGCGGCGGCGGCTCCAACGCCGTCGATCGGCTGAAGATGGAGAACCTCGACCGTCTGCAGCTCGCGGTGGTCAACACCGACTTCAAGGCGCTCAACACCTCGCCCGTGCAGGACAAGGTCCTCATCGGCACCACTGTCACGCGCGGGCTCAGCGCGGGCGGCGACCCCGCGCTCGGCTACGAGGCGGCCGACGCCGACCGCGAAAAGATCGCGGAAGTTGTGCGCGGCACGGATCTGATTTTCCTCGTCGCCGGTCTCGGCGGCGGCACCGGCTCGGGCGCCGCACCCGTCGTGGCCGAGGTGGCGATGGAGGCGGGCGCGCTCGTCATCGCGTTCGTCACGCTGCCGTTCTCCTTCGAGGGCGGCCGCCGCCGCAAGCAGGCGGAGGACGCCCTCGCCGAGCTGCGCGCCAACTGCCACGCCGTCATTCCACTCTCCAACGACCTGCTGCTGCAGGAGGGCACGGAGCAGACGAGCGTGCTCGACGCTTTCGCACGCGCCGACGTCTGGATCGGGCGCGGCGTGAAATCCATCTGGGGCATGCTCTCGCGCACCGGCCTCATCAACCTCGACTTCGCCACGCTGCGCCAGGCGTTCCAGCAGCGCGGCGGCAAGACGCTCTTCGGCCTCGGCGTGGGCGAGGGCGACAACGCCGCGATGGCGGCGTTCGAGGATCTCAAGCAGTGCCCGCTGCTGCACACGCCCGAATTCGCCCGCAAGGCCGACCGCCTGCTGGTCAACATCACCGGCGGCGCCGACCTCAGCCTGACCAAGGTCAACGAACTCATGACCGCCGTCACCGAGGAGTTCGGCAAGGAGGCGCACGTCATCATGGGCGCCGTCATCGACGAGAGCCTGCAGGGCAAGGTCGAGGTCTGCGTCCTCGGAGCGACTGACCTCGGCGGCCGCAATTTCGTCCGGCGCGCTCCCGCGCCGGCGAAGAAACCCGAGAAGACCGTCGCGCCCACCGCGACCTCGAGCGCGCCCGAGCAGAGCACGACGGTCAAGACCACGGTCACGGCGGAGCGCGGTTCGCGCGCCCCATCCGGCGCCACCTCGACGCATCAGCCCGCGCACAAGCTGCAGCAGGAGGAATTCGGCTTCGGCACCGCCGAGTCCGACGCCAACCGCGGCTCGTTCGACAAGTCCGACCGCAATCTCTTCGAAGGCCAGGACCTCGATGTGCCGACCTACCTGCGCAAGGGCATCAAGATCCCGGTCTGAGGTCGCTTGCTGGAGGCAGGGCGCGGGACCGCATTCTTGACACCGGCCTTGTGTGGCGCACTGTGTGGCCGTGCCCACAAACCTGGAGATCGACGACCGATTGCTCGCCAAGGCCCGGAAGGCTGGCGGCCACAAGACCAAGAAGGCCACGGTCAACGAGGCGTTGGCCGAGTACATCCAGCGCCGCGAGCAGCGGGGCGTGGCAAAATTGTTCGGTTCCGTGGTTTTTGAGCCGGGCTTCAACTACAAGGCGGAACGCAACAAGCGATGAGGGTATTGGCCGACACGCCCGTCTGGTCGGCGGCGTTTCGACGCCCAGGTGAGTCTGATGGCGCCCTGCGCCGGGAGTTGGAGTGGCTGATCGGGCATGGGGCTGTCGCCATTATAGGCCCGATCCGGCAAGAGCTCCTGTCGGGTATCAAGCCGGCCGAGCAATTCGAGCGCGTCCGCAAGGCGCTGCGATCCTTCCCCGATATCGTGCTTCGGGTGGAAGATCATGAGAAGGCGGCGCACTTCTTCAATGTCTGTCGCAGCCGGGGGGTGCAGGGGTCCATGACGGATTTCCTGATCTGCGCGGTGGCCGTCCGCTGCGGCCTGGAGATTTACACGACCGACGGGGATTTCCCGCTTTACCGGCGGCATCTGCCGATTGCGCTTTACGCCGACGCCAAGCCGTAGAGTCATAGAGGGCATGTTCATCGACGAAACCAACATCAAGGCGCGCGCGGGCGACGGTGGCCGCGGCTGTCGCAGCTTTCGTCGGGAAAAATACGAACCGTGGGGCGGCCCGAACGGCGGCGACGGCGGCAAGGGCGGCGACGTCGTCCTGCGCGGCGACGACGACCAGAACAATCTGGTCGATTTCAAATACAAGCCGCACTGGAACGCCGAACGCGGCGAGCACGGCCAGGGCAAGGATTGCAACGGGCGCGAGGGCCGCGCCGCCATCCTGCGCGTGCCGCTCGGCACCGTGGTCTACAACCTCGCGACCGGCGAGCTGCTCACCGAGATTTTGGCGGACGGCCAGGAGTTCATCATCTGCAAGGGCGGCAAGGGCGGCTTCGGCAATACGCGCTTCAAGTCCTCCACCAACCGCGCTCCGACCAAGACCGGCCCGGGCGAGCCGGGCGAGACCGGGGAGTTCAAGCTCGAGCTGAAGAGCATCGCGGATGTCGGCCTCGTGGGCTTCCCCAACGCCGGCAAATCCTCCCTGACCAATCTCATCACGAAGGCGCGCCCGAAGGTCGCGGCGTATCCGTTCACCACGCTCCAGCCGCAGATCGGCGTCATCGAGTTTCCGGAGGAATACGACCGGCTCGTCCTCGCCGACGTGCCCGGCCTCATCACCGGGGCGAGTGAGAACAAGGGCCTCGGCCACCGTTTCCTCCGGCACATCGAGCGCTGCGCGCTGCTGCTCATCATCCTCGACATGGCGGGCACCGACAACCGCGACCCGCGCGACGACTACAAGCAGCTGTTGCACGAGCTCGAGCTCTACGATCCGGAGCTCTTGAAGAAGCCGCGCCTCGTCGCCGCGAACAAGATGGACGAGGACGCCGCGGTCGCGAACCTGAAGAAGTTCAAGACCCGCCACAAGACGGCCGAGCTCGTGCCGATCTCCTGCCTGAGCGAGGAGGGGATTCCGCGCCTTAGGAAAGAACTGTTAAAACGGGTGCGCCGTCTGCGCAAAAAACAAAAGTCATCGCCAGCCGCCCCCGGTTGACTCATAGTGCCCTTCACATGGCGGATCTTGCCACATCGGAACACCGGCCCCTCCTGATGCGCTCCAACCGTCTCCTCGGTTCGGCGCTGGTGGAGCACAACCTGGTGAAGCTGGAGGACATCGAGTCGGCCAACGAGCGGTTGCTGGAACTGCTGGCGACCGGCGACATGCGCCAGGCCTCGCTGTTGAGCGTGCTGGTGAACGAGAAGAAGGTCCTGCGCGAGGATGAGCTGCTCCACCTCGCCATGGAGGACCAGGGGCTCGGCGTGGTGGACCTGCGCAATTACGAGGTACCGGAGGATATCCGCAAGTCCCTCGACCTCGGCATGTGCTGGGCCACCTGGACGGTGCCCTACGACAAGGAGGAGGAGTTTCACTTCGTGGCCACGGCCTACGCGCTCAGCACCGCTGTGCGCTCCCATTGGGAAAAGAAGCTCGGTGGCCCGGTCGTCTGGCAGGCGACCTCGATGGAGGTCATTGCGGAGTTTCTCGACCGGTTGCAACACGAGCGCGACGAGGCCGCCAAGACCGGCGCGCCCCGCACCGGTACCCGTGCTCCCTTCGCTCCGCCGCCCGCCACCACCTGACCATGCCGCTCGGACGCATACAGACCCAGATCATCGACAAGCTGGAGGCGATGGGAAAACTCAACGCCGACCAGAAGGCGGCGCTGGTGTCCCGCACGGACGAGCCGACCGGCGACCAGCTGGACTCGCTGCTCCAGACCGATTTCAAGATCACGCCGTTCCAGCTGCACCTCGCGAAGTGCCGGGCGCTGGGCCTCACGCCGTTCAACGTGGCGCGTTTCCGGGTGACGAACACGACCTTCGAGAAGATCGACCTCGAATTCTGCCAGAAGAACACGATTTTGCCGGTCGGCCAGGTGGGTGACGTGCTGCTCGTGGTGTTCGCCAATCCCTTCGACACCACCGTCGCGGCCAAAATCCAGGACAAGACCGGCCTGCGTGTCGCGCGCCTCCTCGGCCGCGAGCACGATCTCAAGGACAAGCTCAAGAAGGACCAGGCGGTCGAGCAGGTGCAGTTCTCCGACGTCGTCGACCAGCTCGGCGCGGAGTTCAGCGACGAGGAGACCGACATCAAGGACGAGGATCTGGAGCACGAGGATTCCGCCCCGATCATCCAGCTCGCCAACCGCATCGTCGAGGATGCCTACTTTGCCGGCGCCTCCGATATCCACGTCGAGCCGTGGGAAAAGGAACTCGTGGTCCGTTACCGCATCGACGGCCTGACGCAGGAGAAGCTCCGCCTGCCCGCCAAGGTCATGGGCGCGCTTGTGGCGCGTCTGAAGATCATGTGCAATCTCGACATCGCGGAGCGCCGCCTGCCGCAGGACGGCCGCATCGTCTTCAAGCAGTTCACGAAGAAAAATATCGATATCGACCTGCGTGTCTCGACCGCGCCGCTCAATCACGGCGAAGGCGTGGTCATGCGTATCCTCGACAAGCAGAAGTCCACCCTGCCGCTGCCCGCGCTGGGCTTCACCGAGGAGAATCTGTCCCGCTACCGCGGTTGCATCCGCCAGCCCTATGGCATGATTCTGCATTGCGGTCCGACCGGCTCGGGCAAGTCGATGACCCTCTACTCGGCGCTCAACGAGGTGAACACGCCCGACGTGGTCATCCGCACGGCCGAGGACCCCATCGAATACACGCTGGCCGGCATCAACCAAATGCAGATGCACCGGCAGATCGGCCTGACTTTCGCGACGGCGCTGCGCTCCTTTCTGCGCCAGGACCCCGACATCATCCTCGTGGGCGAAATCCGCGACAAGGAGACGGCGAACATCGCGGTCGAGGCCGCGCTCACCGGTCACCTGCTGCTCTCGACGCTCCACACCAACGACGCCCCGAGCACGATCGCCCGCCTCACCGACATGGGCATCGAGCCGTTCATGATCTCGTCCTCCCTGGTGTGCGTCTGCTCCCAGCGCCTGATGCGCCGCATCTGCAAGACCTGCCGCCAGTCCTACGAGCCCGAGGGCCGGGAGAAGGACATCCTGCAGCGCGCCATCGGCTGGACGGGTCCGATCTACAAGGCCAATCCGCAGGGTTGCCCGAAGTGCAACGGCACCGGCTACAAGGGCCGCATCGGCATCCACGAGCTGATGATCACGAACGAGGAACTCGTCGAGGCCATCAACAAGGAGGCCGAGACCGCCGAGCTGAAGCGCATCTCGATGCGCGGCGGCATGAAGACGCTGCACCAGGACAGCATGATCAAGGTGAAGGAGGGGCTCACCTCCATGGCCGAGGCGCTCAGCATCGTCCCGCAGGACATGGAACTGCGCGGCGAGTACAAGCCCGCCAAGTAATCCGGCGGTTCTGGGTTGGCGGCGCGCGACCGGTCGCTAGCATCGTCCCGACCGACCCCCATGACTACCCATCCCCTTCGTGAGTCCGCCCGCCGCGCGGGCCGTGTTGTCTACTTGGAGCTGGTTGTTTTGGTGCTTTCGCTGCTCTCGCTCGCGTCTCTGACCGTGGAGCTGCTCCTGCCGCTCGATCCCGAGACCCTGCAATTTCTGCGCCGCATGGACGATCTGGTCTGCGTCGTCTTCCTGATCGATTTTGCGGTGCACTTCTGGCTGGCCCCGTCCAAGACGGCGTTCCTCAAGTGGGGTTGGATCGACCTGCTCTCCAGCATCCCTGAGCTGGAGGTGCTGCGCTGGGGCCGCGTGTTCCGTGTGCTTCGCATTCTCCGCGCGATCCGTTCGCTGCAGGAACTGAACGCGCATCTCTTCGAGCATCGCCCGCGCGGCACGTTCGGACTGGTCGGGCTGCTGTCCCTCATCGCGGTCATGTTTGCGACGATCGCCGTCTTTGAACTGGAGCGCGGTGTGCCGAACGCGAACATCCACCATCCCGGCGACGCGCTCTGGTGGGCTTTTGCGACCATCACGACCATCGGCTACGGTGATCATTACCCGGTGACCTTCGCCGGGCGGATTGTGGCGGTGCTGCTCGTGGTGTTCGGCCTCAGCCTCTTCAGCACGTTCACCGCCTATGTCGCCAGTTTCTTCCTCGAGAAGACCCAGCTGAAGGAGGAGACGGAAATCCACCACCTCATCCACGAGGTGCGGCGGCTGCGCGAGAAGATCGAAAAGCTGGAGGCCTCCCAGCACGGCGGCCCGTCGCCCGTGTCCTCGGTGACGAACCAGCCTCCGCAAAGCTGAAGAGGCCTTCCGACGACCACGGCGAAATTTCCGCCGTGACCCGCCGGCCTACTCCGTGCTCTGTGGTGGGGAGCCCATGAGTTACCTGCCCGAGTTTCTCCTTGTCGCCGCCGCGCATCTCGTCGCGGTGGCGAGCCCCGGACCGGACTTCGCCGTCGTGCTCCGCCAGAGCATCACGCACGGGCGCCGCGCCGCGATCTGGACCAGCCTCGGCATCGGCACGGGGATTTTCCTGCACGTCGGCTACTCGTTGCTCGGTCTCGGCCTGCTCATCCAAAGCTCCGAGCTCTGGTTCAACCTCGTGAAATACGCCGGTGCCGCCTACCTGACGTGGATCGGGCTCAACGCCCTGCGGGCCCGTCCGGCGCAGCCGGCGGCGCCGGGCGACGCCCCGCAGGTGCCGCCGCCCGCGGATCACGGGGCGTTTGCCACGGGCTTCCTCGTCAACGCGCTCAATCCCAAGGCGGCCCTTTTCTTCATCGCGCTGTTTTCCACGGTGATCAACGCCCGCACGCCCCGCCTGGTCCAGGCCGGCTACGGCATCTGGATGGCGCTGGCGACGATGGCGTGGTTTACCTGCGTCTCGCTCTTCTTCACGCGCGAGGCGGTGCGCCGCGCCTTCCTGCGCTCCGGGCACTGGTTCGAGCGCGCGATGGGCGTGCTGCTGCTCGCCCTGGCCGTGCGCCTCGCGCTGGTTTCGCTGCGCTGAGGCGCACTCAGTTAAGGTTAAAGATCACCGGAACCTGCACGATAAAGGCGGTGGGTTTCCCCTCGTAGGTCACTTTAGGGTAACGCCACTGTAATACGGCGACTTTGGCGGCATCACCAAAAGCAGGCGAGGGCTTGCTCTCGACAATCTCGACACGGGTCACCTTGCCTTGCTCATTTACGAAGAGTGCGAGCAGAACTTCACCGCTGGTGTTGCTGGCACGCTCGGTTGCCGGGTAGGCCGGCGCCACGGTCTTCTTCGGCTGCACGCTCCGTGCCTCGTAGAGCGGGAAAATGTCGTTGCCTATCTTGACGATCTTCAGGGGCGTGGGCTCCGGTGCCGGCTTGGCCACGGAAAAGGAGGTCAGCACAAACAGGCTGCACACGAGAGAGACGAGCAATCGAAGGGACATGCGCGGATGAGGTTACGACCGGAAGGAAACTCCAGTCAGGTTCTTGGCCCGTGTGCAGGTCACTAAGGTCGAGGAGGCGCGGCAAGACAATCCCATACTGGTCCGCGAGTGAGCACGAAAAATTCAGATCTCGTCCAGCCGCACGCAGGCGGCTTCGCGGTCCGGGCCGGCGGGGGCGAGCGGCGGAATCGCGGCCCGGCATTTCTCCTGCGCGAACGGGCAGCGGGGATGAAACGCGCAGCCGGCGGGCGGGTTGAGCGGGGAGGGCGGGTCGCCGGGCAACACCAACCGCTGGCGCTGCCGCTCGGCGTCGGGGTCGGGCGTGGGGATGGCGCTGACGAGCGCGCGGGTGTAGGGGTGCCGCGGGCGCTCGATGACGTCGCTCGCCGGCCCGAGCTCGACGATTTTGCCGAGATACATGACGGCGATGCGGTCGGAGATGTGTTTCACGACGGAGAGGTCGTGGGCGATGAAGAGCATCGCGAGGTTCATCTGCCGGCAGAGCTGGGCGAGCAGGTTGAGGATCTGCGCCTGGATGGAGACGTCGAGAGCCGACACCGGTTCGTCGGCGATGATGAGCTGCGGCTCGAGGGCGAGGGCGCGCGCGATGGCGATGCGCTGGCGCTGGCCGCCGGAGAACTCGTGCGGGTACTTGCGCACGAGGCGCGGCGCGAGGCCGACCAACTGCATGAGCTCGGCGACGCGCGCCTTCACGCGGTCGTGCGGCACGACGCCATGGACCACGAGCGGCTCGGCGAGCGTGGCATAGACGTTGAAGCGAGGGTTGAGCGACGCGAACGGGTCCTGGAAAACCATCTGCATGCCGCGGCGGGCGGCCTGGATCTCAGCCGCCGTGGCGGTGGTGAGGTTTTTGCCGCCCAGTACCACCGAGCCGCCGGTCGTCGGCACCAGCTGCATGATGGTGCGCGCGAGGGTGGACTTGCCGCAGCCCGACTCGCCCACGAGGCCCAGCACCTCGCCGCGCCGCACGGTGAGCGAAACGCCGTCGACCGCCTTCACCGTGCCCGCGGGCTTCTTGAACAGGAAGCCCGACTCGACCGGAAAGTGGGTCTGGACGTTGTTGAGCTGGAGGAGGGGTTCAGACATGGGGATCACCACCGAATACACTGAATAAAGTCCGTGCTCATTTCAGTGTGTTCTGTGGTTTAAAGCTCGCCCGCTTGCGCGCGGAGGCAGGCGTGGGCGTGGGGCTGGCCGGGCACCACGGCGGTGAGCGCCGGCGTCTCGCTCCGGCAGCGGTCGGTGGCGAACTCGCAGCGCGGGGCGAAGGCGCAGCCGGCGACCGGTTTCGAGAGGTCGGGCGGCAGGCCCTGGATGGTGTAGAGCTCCTTGCCTTTTTCCTGGAGGGCGGGAATGGAGCGCTGCAGTGCGCGGGTGTAGGGATGGCGCGGGGTGTAGAAGATCGTGCGCGTGTCGGCGCTCTCGACGATGCGGCCGGCATACATCACCTGCACGCGGTCGCAGAGGCCGGAGACGACGCCGAGGTCGTGCGTGATGAAGATCACCGCCATGCCGAACTCGTGTTGCAGCCGCTGGATGAGCTCGAGGATCTGCGCCTGCACGGTCACGTCGAGGGCGGTGGTGGGCTCGTCGGCGATGAGCAGCTCCGGGCGGGTGATGAGCGCCATGGCGATCATGACGCGCTGGCGCATACCGCCGGAGAACTCGTGCGGGTAATAATGCAGCCGGCGGGCGGCGTCGTTGATGCCCACGGCTTCGAGCATCGCCAGGCCGCGCTTGAGGGCATCGGCCTTGGAAATCTTTTCGTGGATCAACAGGGGTTCGATGAGCTGTTCCGAGATGCGCAGGTAAGGGTTCAGCGACGTCATCGGATCCTGGAAGATCATCGCCATGCGCTTGCCGCGGATGGCGCGCAGCTGGGCCGGTGCGGCGTGCAGCAGGTCGACGCCGTCGAAGAGCGCGCGGCCGCCGGCGATGCGGCCCGGGGGCTGAGGGATGAGGCCCATGAGCGAATAGCACGTGACGGACTTGCCGGAGCCCGACTCGCCGACGATGCCGAGGGTCTCGCCTTTCTCGAGGGAGAAGTTCACGCCGTCGACCGCGCGATACACGCCGTTGCGCGTGTGGAAGTGCGTGTGGAGGTCCTGGACGTCGAGAAGGGGCACGGGGATGGGCGCGGATTAAGCCAAGGGAACGGATAAGATGAAGAGCCCCTTGGCGGTCATTCTGAACGAAGTGAAGAATCCAAACTCATGCGCGCTCGCGGTCGTGCGATTGGATCCTTCGCTGCGCTCAGGATGACAGGCAACGGTTGATTTAGGTGTGTTCATCAGGGTTGCTTGGCAGCGCTGATTTGCCGCACGGCTGCGACGACCGTCTCGGGCTGGAGGTCGGCGAGGGAGCCGCCGCCGGTGGGGGCGCAGCCGGGCGGCTGCAGCAGGCGGTGCGGCGCCGCGAAGATCGGACCAGTGCGCACGGGGTTGGTCGGACCGAACAGCCCGATCAGCGGCACGCCGAGGGCGTTGGCCAGGTGCATGCCGCCGGTGTCGTTCGTCACGAGCAGGCGGCAGGACTGCAGCGTCGCGGCGAACTCAACGAGGCTGGTCTTGCCGGCAAAGTTCTGCACCCGGTCGCCGAAGCCCGCTGCGACTGCGTCGGTGATGACGCGGTCGTTGGGCGTTCCGAGCAGCACGAATTGCTCCGCCGGCAGCGCCTCGATGAGCTGGCGCCAGTGCGCGACCGGCCAGCGTTTCTCGGGGTTGTTCTCCGAGCCGCAGATCAGGCCGATGGGGCCGCGGGCGAAGAGTTGCGGTCCGGGAGCCGGGAGACGGAGCGGTGTGCGGTCAGGCGCGGCGGCGAGGCCGAAGTGTTGCAGGAAATCCGTCCACAGCTCGAACTGGTGACGCTGCGCCTCGTCGAAGCTGGCGGGCGGCGCGAAGGCGTGCGTGAGCAGCGGCCGCCACTTGCCGGCGCGCGCCATGCCGAAGCGCTGCGGGCAGCGCGTGAGCCAAGCCTCGAGGTCGCCGCGGGCGGAGTTGGTGAAGAGCAGGTAGCAGTCGGGATAGCCGTGGCGCTGCGACCAGAAGTGCGCGAAGTAGCCCGCGCCACGCTGCGGCAGTGGCATCAGGCAGTCGGCCACGCCGAGTTGCTCCAGCAGTGGGAGGAACTGCGACTTCGCGACGAGCGTGATCTCGGCGTCGGGCCGGCCGGCGCGGATCGCGCGCAGCAGTGGCAGGGCCATGACGACGTCGCCGAGCCAGTTGGGCAACCGGATCCAGAGCCGGGTGCGGCGCGGTGGCGCGGCGAGCCCGCGCAGGCGCAGGTCGGCGGCGAGGAAGTCGCGCTTCTGCTCCAGCCGCAGCCGGCGGGCGGGCGCATCCTGATTTTTCCAGCGCTGGTGGCCCCAGAGCCAGGAGGCGCAGAAGTTGTCGTCGTGCTGCAGCAGGTTCTCGATCCAGCGGTTCAGCGCCACGGTCACGCCCTCGACGGTGCCGTCGTGCGGCACGCGGCCGATGTTCAACTCGACGCGCCAGAAACCGGCGTAGCGCGGGTAGATGGTGCCGACGTCGGCATCGAGCTTGGTGGCCAGCACACCGGCGAGTTCGCTGGTCGAGCAGACGCGGTCGAAGAACAGCGTGAGAGCGCCTTGGTCGCCGGCGTTCTGGTCGGGCAGCACGCCGATGATGCCCTGCCGGCGGAGAATCTTGATGGCTTCCTGAAAACCGCTTTTGCGCGACAGCAGCTTCAGACCGAAGCGCTCGCGCGTGCCCTGCACCCAGGCGTCGGCGGCGGCGTTGTCGAGCGGCCGGAAGATGATGCCGAATTCCGGAAACTTTCCCTCGATCAGCAGCGGGTGCACGGTCTGCACCTCCCAATGAGCCAGGTGCGGCGAGCAGAGCAGGGTGGCCTTCGGGGCGGCTTGGTGGCGCGCGTAGAACTCGCACATCGACGGCGCGGCGCTCACCATGCGGCGCAGGCGCTCCGGCGACAGGAAGGGCGTGGCGAGCGAGAGCAGGGCGGTCTCCACGAAACGCCGCAGGCACTCGCGGGCCGTCGTGGCGCGCCAGGCCGCGCTGCGCTGGGGAAACGCGTGATGGAGATTCGACAGGATGAGCCGACGGCGTCCGGCGTAGCCGTAGTAGAGGACGCGGCCGAGCGCCCACGTCAGTCCGCGCACGAGAAATTCCGGCAGGTGCGCGAGCGTCCAACCCGAGATTTGCAGCGCCAGCTTAACCATGACGGTGGAGGGAAAGGGGGCGGGCGTGAAACTCGCTTAAAATTGTCCGGCTCAAGGTGATTAGAATTTGCCTTCGGGGAACAAAGGCATGAAAGCTAAGTCCGTGGCGGATGAAAGTCATTTCTCCGCTTTCTCCATGCCGGAACTCCTCATCATCAAGCCTTCCTCGCTCGGCGACATAGTGCATGCGCTGCAGGTGGTGGCGTCGATCAAGGCGCAGCAGCCCGCGTGGCGTGTGTCGTGGATCGTGCGCGACATCTTCGCGCCGCTCGTGCGCGCGAGCACGGTGGTGGATCAGATCTACGTGTTCCGGCGGCACGAGGGCGTGCGGGGTTTCCTGGGCCTGATGCGCGAGGTGCGGCTGAAAGAGTTCGACGTCGCGCTCGACCTGCAGGGCCTGCTGCGCTCCGGCCTGATGACCAAATGGTGCCGCGCGAAGCGCAAGATCGGCCGCACCGACGCGCGCGAGGGCGCGGGATTTTTCTACGACGAAAAGGTGCCGCTGCCACCCGCCGGCCCGGCGGCGCACGCGCTGGAGATTCTGCTGCAGTTCTGCACCGCCGTGCAGGCACTGCCCGAGCTGCGCGGCCCGCTGCATTTCCGCGAGATGGAGAAGCTCAACCTGAGCTTCATGGAGCCGCGCCGCGGCTTTAAGCCCGTGCTGATGTTCCCCGACAGCCGCCGCGAGGAGAAGAAGTGGGGCGGCTTCGGCCAGTTCTCGTCGCTGCTCGTGCGCGAGGCCGGCCGCAAGATCGTGTGGGCGGGCAACGCCTACATCCCCTGCAAGGAGAACTTTCCCGACGGTGCGTTCCTCAACCTCACGGGCAACACCAGCCTCACGTCGCTCGCCTCGATCATCGCCAAGTCCGACTGGGTCGTCTCGAACGACAGCGGCCCGATGCACCTCGCCGCCGCGCTGGGCGTGAAGACGCTCGGCATCTTCGGCCCGACCGACCCGCGGCTCTACGGACCGTATCCGCTCAACAGTCCGACGAACTACGTCATCCAGGCGCCCGTGGGCGACTTGAAGCTGCTGACCGCGAAGGACGTGTTCTCGCGCTTCAAGCGCATCGAGGGCATCATCCGCGGCGAGCGCGTCCAGTCCGTCGCGCCGTTCTCGCGGCACTGAGCGGCCGGCGGCGGCGGCGGCTCCCGGCTTCCGCCAAGATTAACCTGTTCAACCGGGCGGGTTTTCCTTTCAAATCCCTCTCCCATGCTCGATCCCAAACTTCTCCGCGACAACCCCGATGTGGTTCGCGCCGCCATTGCCAAGAAGCACATGGATGTCGACCTCGACGCCGTGCTGGCCGTCGACACCGCCTGGCGCGCCCTCCTCGGCGAGGTGGAGCAGCTGCGCGCGAAGCAGAAGGCCGCCAACAACGAGATGGCCGCGCTCAAGAAGGGTTCGCCGGAATTCATCGCCAAGGTGCAGGAGATGAAGGCCGTCTCCGCCGAGGTGAAGGCCAAGGAAGAGGGCCTGAAGGGCCTCGAGGAAAAGTGGCACCACGCGATGCTCACGCTCCCCAACATCCCGCACGCTTCCGTGCCCGAGGGCCGCACGCCCGAGGACAACCGCGTCCACGCCACGCACGGCGACCCGGCAGCAACCTCGGCCCACGCGATGCCGCACTGGGAGATTGCCGGCTTCGACCGGATCATCGACTTCACCCGCGGTGCGAAGGTCACCGGCGCGGGCTTCCCGTTCTACGTCGGCGACGGCGCCCGGCTCGTCCGCGCGCTCATCCAGTTTTTCCTCAACGAGAATTCGGCCGCCGGCTACACCGAGGTCAACCCGCCGATCTTCGTCAACGCCACCAGCGCCACCGCCGTCGGCCAGCTGCCCGACAAGGAAGGGCAGATGTACCAGACGGTGGAGGACAACTTCTACGCCATCCCGACGGCCGAGACGCCTCTGACGAACTTCTTCCGCGACGAGATCGTCGACGAGGAGGCGCTGCCGATCTTCCGCTGCGCCTACACACCGTGCTTCCGCCGCGAGGCCGGCAGCTACGGCAAGGACGTGCGCGGCCTGAACCGCCTGCACCAGTTCGACAAGGTCGAGCTGCTCAAGTGGGTGCACCCGTCGCGCAGCTACGAGGAACTCGACAACCTCCGCCACGACGCCGAGCGCCTGCTGCAGAAACTCGACCTGCCTTACCGCGTGCTGCTCATGTGCGGTGGCGACATGGGTTTCGCCCAGGCGAAGAAATACGATCTCGAGGTCTGGGCCGCCGGTCAGAAGCGCTGGCTCGAGGTGTCGAGCTGCTCGAACTTCGAGGCCTTCCAGGCGCGCCGCGCGCAGATCCGTTTCCGCAACAAGGAAACCGGCAAGCCCGAGCTCGTGCACACGCTCAACGGCTCCGGCCTCGCCGTGCCGCGCGTGCTCGCCGCGCTGCTGGAGAACAACCTCCAGGCCGACGGCCGCGTGAAGATCCCCGCGGCACTCGTGCCGTACTTCGGCAAGGACTTCCTGACCTTCAAGTGAACGGAGGGCCCGCGTCCCCGCGGGCCGTTCTTCTCAAACCGGACGATCCTGTCGTTCTGAGCGCAGCGAAGAATCCAGCATGACCAGCCGGAGGACATCCCTGACCAACTGGCCCGCCCAGGCCGCGCGGATGGGAGCGTTGTTGGCGAAACCCCGTCTGCACGCCGCCGCGCTCGAGCGGGCGCAGCGCGCGCGCAAAAGCGAACCGTGGTGCGTAGCCTTCTCCGGCGGAGCCGACTCGCTTGCGCTGCTGCTGCTGCTCTGGGCGCACTGGCCGGAGCGGCGCGACCGGCTCACGGCGCTGCATTTCAACCATCGCTTGCGCGGCCGGGCGGCGGACGCGGATGCGAAATTCTGCCAGAAAGTCTGCGCCGCGCTCGGCGTGCGCTGCCGGGTGGGGAAGTGGAGTGGCGTGCATCGGGGCGCCAGCGAGGCCGAGGCCCGCGCGGCCCGGCATGCGTTCTTCGCCCGGGAGATGAAGAGACTCGGCGCGCGCCTGCTCTGGCTGGCGCACCAGCAGGACGACATCGCCGAGACGATGCTCATGCGCCTGGCGCGTGGCAGCGGCACGGAGGGACTCGCCGCCCCGCGGCCGGTGCAACCGCAGGCGGACGGACGCGTGCATCTGCGGCCGTTGTTGACGCTGAAGAAAGCCGAGCTGGTCGCCGCCTTGCGCGCGGCGGGAGTCGCCTGGCGCGAGGATGCGTCCAATGTCGGCGAGAATTACTTCCGCAACCGCGTCCGCCGTGCCGTGCTGCCGGCCTGGACGAAGGCCGCAGGGCGCGACGCGCTCGCCGGCGCGTCGCTGGCCCGCGAGCGGCTCGACGAGGACAACGCCGCGCTCGAGGCGTGGCTCGACCGGCTCGCACCGGTGAAACGCCGGCAGCTCGACCTGGCCAAGCTCGCGGGCCTGCCGCGCGCGGTGTGGCGCCGGGCGTTGCACCGCTGGCTGCTGGCCGTGCGGCCGGACACCGACCTGTCGCGGCAGGGATTCGATCAGTTGCTGGCTATGACGGAGCGCGGCCGGGCTTCGCGCTTCAGTCTCGGAGCCAGTGGCTTCGCCGTCTTGCGGCGGGGAAAATTGGTGTTTCAGATGCGCTGACGACGTTCCGATATTGAGAAAATTTTCCTCTGGAGCCACGTTTGACTTCTCCGGGGGGAACCTCCACCTTCCGCCGCTAGTCCCTAAAACATCGATGTCCCTACAAGACGACAACAAGAAGCGCCGCCCGCTCAAGAGCCTCCCCCCCGAGAGTTTCCAGCCGAAGGTTTTGCTCATCTGGCTGGCGATCATCGCGGCGATCGTGGCGCTGTTCTATTTCAATCCCGCCAAGGCCCCGCAGCCCGCCCAGCTCAACATCCAGCGGGTGGTGGAGATGGCCGAGAAGGGCGAAATCGCCCAAGGTTCCATCCGCAGCGACGCCCAGGGCGGCCGCGACTGGTCCGTGCTCAGCGGCGAGACCAAGGAGCCGATCTTGCGCAACGAGACCGGCCCGACCAAGACGTTCGTCGCCACCGGGCGCCTGACCGACTCCAATCTCGAGCGCCTGCAAAAATCCCAGGTCTTCACCGAGAAGCCGGCGGCCACGCTCATGACGAGCCTGATGATCAATGTGCTGCCGATCGTCGTCATCATCGGCCTGCTCTATTTCCTATTCGTCCGCCAGCTCCGCCAGGCGGGCAAGGGCGCGCTCAGCTTCGGCAAGAGCCGCGCCAAGCTCCTGACCCGCGAGAAAGACCGCATCACCTTCGCCGATGTCGCCGGCTGCGACGAGGCCAAGGAGGAGGTCAGCGAGGTGGTCGATTTTCTGAAGGATCCGAAGAAATTCCAGAAGATCGGCGGCCGCATCCCGAAGGGCATCCTCATGGTTGGCCCTCCCGGCACCGGCAAGACGCTCCTCGCCAAGGCCATCGCGGGCGAGGCTGACGTGCCGTTCTTCTCGATCAGCGGCTCGGACTTCGTCGAGATGTTCGTCGGCGTCGGCGCCAGCCGCGTGCGCGACATGTTCGAACAGGGCCGCAAGAACGCCCCCTGCCTCATCTTCATCGACGAGATTGACGCCGTCGGCCGGCAGCGCGGCGCGGGCCTCGGCGGCGGCAACGACGAGCGCGAGCAGACGCTCAACTCGCTGCTCGTCGAGATGGACGGTTTCGACACCCAGGAAGGCATCATCATCATCGCGGCGACCAATCGCCCCGATGTGCTCGACAGCGCGCTCCTGCGCCCGGGCCGCTTCGACCGCCAGGTCACCATTGACCTGCCCGACATCATCGGCCGCGAGCAGATTCTCCGCGTCCACGCCCGCAAGATCGCGCTGGCCGACAACGTCGACCTCGCCGTCATCGCGCGCGGCACCCCGGGTCTTTCCGGTGCCGAACTGGCCAATCTCCTCAACGAGGGCGCGCTGACCGCCGCCCGCCACAACAAGAAGAAGGTCGAGATGGTCGACATGGACGAGGCGCGCGACAAGGTCCTTTGGGGCCGCGAACGCCGCCGCGTGATGGACGACGCCGAGAAGCGCCTCGTCGCGTGGCACGAGGCCGGCCACGCCATCGTGCAGGCCGTCCTCGACGACGGCACCATGCCCGTCCACAAGGTCACCATCATTCCGCGCGGCCAGAGCCTTGGCAGCACCACCTACCTGCCGACGAAGGACATCCTCACGCAGCCGAAGAAGAAACTGCTCAACCAGATCGCCATGGCGATGGGCGGCCGCATCGCGGAAAAGCTCATCACTGGCGACCTGAGCAACGGCGCTTACGGCGACATCAAGCAGGCCACCCGCATCGCCCGCGCCATGGTGTGCGACTATGGCATGAGCGAGCTCGGCCCCATCGCGATGGGCGAGAATCAGGACACCGTCTTCCTCGGCCGCGACATCACCCGCTCCCAGCACGTCAGCGAGGAGACCGCCCGCCGCATCGACGACGAGGTCTCGAAGATTCTCAACGGCGAATACGCGCGCTGCGAACAGATCATCAACGAGCACCGCGCGGCGCTCGACAAGATCGCCCTGGCGCTGCTCGAGCACGAGACGATCGAGGGCAAGCACGTGCTCGAAATCCTCAAGACCGGCGACATCCAGTCGCCCATCACGACCGTCAAGCCGCCGAAGCTGCCCGTCGCCGCTGATGCCGCCGCCAAGGCCGCCGCTCCCGCCGCCGCCAGCGACGCCGCCGGCGCCGTTGCGCCATCACCCAGCCCCGCCTAACAGTCCTCACCTCTTTATGACTCTCAGGCCGGGCGCAATGCCCGGCCTTTTTCTTTCCAGCCCTCCCTTTTGCTCCAACATCAACCAACCCGAAACTAAATGAAATCCATGACGACCGCCGCCCGGACCTCCTTGCCACTCTCTGCCATTGGCCAACGAGCCAGTCTGCCTGCGGTGGCCGCCCTCATCAAGACGGCCCTGGAGAATCCCCGCCTGCTCTCGCTGGCGGCCGGCTTCACCGACAACTCGACACTGCCCAAGGCCGAGTTCCTCGCGGCGGCGCAGGCGCTCGCGGCCCGCACCGGCGACCCGGAATACCTCAACTACGGCACCACAGCGGGCCGTCCGGGGTTGCGCCGCATCCTCGCGGAACGCCTGAAGTATTGGGAGCCGACGCTGCCGGCCGACACGCTCGACGCGCGCTTCTTCATCACCACCGGCTCGCAACAGGCCCTCTACATCGCGGTGCAGTCGCTCTGCGATCCGGGCGACATCGTGTTGGTCGACCGGCCGAGCTACTTCGCGTTTCTCGAGATCGTGACGGGCCTCGGCGCCCGGCCGAAGTCGCTGCCTTACGACGAGTCCGGCCGCCTGCAAATCGACGAGCTGCGGAAGATGCTCGGCGAGCTCAAGCGCACCGGCGAGATCGCCCGCGTGAAGGCGATCTATCTGGTCAGCTACTTCTCCAACCCCTCCGGCCGCAGCCTGAGCGAATCCGACAAGGCCGCGCTCGGCCGCACGTTGGCGGAAGAGGGCGTGATCGTGCCGATCATCGAGGACGCCGCCTACCGCGAACTCTATTTCGACACACCGCATCCCGCGCGCAGCGTGCTGACGCTGCCGGAGTGGAACGAGTTCCCGAAGCTCTACGCCGCCACGCTGACGAAGCCTTTCTCGACCGGCGCCAAGGTCGGTTTCTCGTACTGCTCGGACGAGACGTGGCTCAAGCAGATGCTCGCGATCAAGGGCCCGCACGACTTCGGCAGCGCCAACTACAACCAGGCGCTGTTCGAGGAAATCCTCGGTGCCGGCGGTTTCGAAAAGCACATCCCGAAGGTGCGCCAAGGCTACAAGGCCAAGATGCTCGCCCTGCACGAGGCGCTGATCGCCGAGGGCCTGCGCGACCTCGGCTGGCAGTGGGACATTCCCGGCGGCGGCATGTATCTGTGGCTGCGCGCCCCGGCGAACATCGATACCGGCATGCACGGCGAGTTCTGCAAGGCCTGCGTGCAGGAGGGCGTGCTCTACGTGCCCGGCGACATGTGCTTCGGCGACAATCCCGCCCGCAACTACATCCGCGCCAGCTACGGCGTGCTCACGCCTGACCAGTTGCGCGAGGCCGCCAAGCGCCTGGTGCGCGTGGCCAAGCGCTTCGCGCGCTGACATGGCGCCGGCCTGGCGCGCCGGCAGTGCGCGCAGACGAAAAATCAGCCTTGGATTCCTTGGGGCGGGCAGCCAATCTGCCCGCCTCTTTTATTTGCATGAACATCTGCTGCATTGGCGCCGGTTACGTGGGCGGGCCGACCATGGCCATGATCGCCCTGAAATGCCCCGATATCACCGTCACGGTCGTCGACATGAACGCCGCCCGCATCGCGGCGTGGCAGAGCGGCAACCTGCCGGTCTACGAGCCGGGCCTCGATGACGTCGTGAAGCAGGCGCGCGGCCGCAACCTCCATTTCTCCACCGACGTCGCCGGCAACATCAAGAAGGCCGACATCATCTTCGTGGCAGTCAATACGCCGACCAAGACCTACGGCGTCGGCGCCGGCCGCGCGGCCGACCTGCGCTTCATCGAGTCCGTCGCCCGCACCATCGCGGAGCACGCCAACGGCAACAAGATCATCGTCGAGAAATCCACCATCCCGGTGAAGACCGCCGACGCCATCAAGGCCATCGTGGGCTCCAATACCAACGGCCACAAATTCCAGGTGCTCTCGAATCCCGAGTTCCTCGCCGAGGGCACGGCCGTCGCCGACCTCATCAGCCCCGACCGCGTGCTCATCGGCGGCGAGCGCACCCCCGAGGGCGAGAAGGCCCTCGAGACGCTCGTCTCCGTCTACGCCCACTGGGTGCCGCGCGAGCGCATCATCACGACCAACCTCTGGTCGTCCGAACTCTCGAAGCTCGTCGCCAACGCCTTCCTCGCGCAGCGCATCTCCTCCATCAACTCCATCTCCGCCCTCTGCGAGGCGACCGGCGCCGACGTCGACGAGGTCGCCAACGCCATCGGCAAGGACAGCCGCATCGGCCCGAAATTCCTCAAGGCCTCCGTCGGCTTCGGCGGCTCGTGCTTCCAGAAGGACATCCTCAACCTGACCTACCTCTGCGAGAGCTTCGGCCTGCCCGATGTCGCCGCCTATTGGAATCAGGTCGTGGCGATGAACGACTGGCAGAAGCACCGCTTCGCCGCCCGCATCGTCAAGGAGCTCTTCAACACCGTCGCCGACAAGAAAATCGCCGTGCTCGGCTTCGCCTTCAAGAAGGACACCAACGACACGCGCGAATCCGCCGCGATCAACGTCTGCCGCGACCTGCTCGCCGAGCACGCCAAGGTGTGCGTCTACGATCCGAAGGTCCCGGCCGACGAGATCCGCAAGGACATCTTCAACGGTTCGGCCAGCACACCGCAGGCGGCGGCGCTGCTCACCGTGGCGAAGGACGCCTACGAGGCCTGCGCCGGCGCGCACGCCATCGCCATTGTCACCGAGTGGGACGAGTTCAAGAAGCTCGACTACGCGAAGATTTTCGCCGGCATGCCCAAGCCCGCCTTCCTCTTCGACGGCCGCAACATCGTCGACCTCGCCGCACTCCGGAAGATCGGCTTCAAGGCCTCCGGCATCGGCAAGCCGGCCTGAGACGTAATGACTGGCGTGCCGACCGGGAGGCGCTAGCTTCCGATCATGTCGAAGAAGCTTCCTGGCTTCGAGGGGAAGGGGAAATCTGGTGAGCGGTCCTACCGCCTGGGCATCGTGCTTTCGGGCGGGGGCACGCGCGGGGTGGCGCATATCGGCGTGTTGCGGGCGTTGCTGGAGCACGGCATCGAGCCGGAGTGCGTGGCCGGCACCAGCGCCGGCGCCGTCATCGGCGCGCTCTACGCGACCGGGCACTCGGCGGAACGGATGATGGATTTCTTCCGGGAGATCGACCCGTTCAGTCTCACGCACATGACCTTCGGCAAAGTGGGCATTCTCGACACGCTGAAGTTCGTGCCTGAGTTCCTGCGCTATTTTCCCGACGACAGTTTCGAGGCGTTACAGCGCAAGCTGTACGTCGTTGCGACTGACCTGCTCAGCGGTGAGGCGATGGTCTTCGACACAGGTCAGCTCGTGTTGCCGTTGCTGGCCTCGTCGTCGGTGCCGATGGTCTATTCCCCGACGGAGGTCAATGGACGCTGGTATGTCGATGGCGGCATCATCGACAATTTTCCCGTCCGGCTGCTGCGCGAGCGTTGCGACATCGTGCTCGGCGTGCATGTGAGCCCGATGCGCGAAATGAAGATCGAGGAGCTGGGCTCGTCCCTGTCGATCCTCGATCGGGCGCTGGAGGTGGGCATGTTCTCCCGTTCCCAGGAGGGCTTTGGGTTTTGCGACCTGATGATCCAGCCCAGGGGTCTGGTCCATTACGGCATGTTCGACACCAAGCATCTCGCGGACATCGAGACCACGGGTTACGAGGCGACGCTGCCGCACCTGGCCAAGATCAAGCGGCTGCTCGTGCGGGGCGCGGCTTAGCCGGACTCATGCAGCTGAAGCAGTGATCGCCAAAAGGCGCACCGTTTGGCGTCGTTGATGGTGTGAACATTACAAGCGACGATGCCGTCAACATGACGGCGAACCAAACGGTGCGGTTGGATTTGGGCACCAAA
>JACPIS010000043.1 GCA_016187925.1 Opitutia bacterium
CCGCGGGCAAACTCCCCATGGTCGCGCTCGTCGCGGTGATGCGCAAAATGCTTCATGTGCTCAACCGGCTCCTCGCCGATCCCCACTTTGTCCTTGCCCAGTAAACACCGCTGCTTCGCTTCGCTCAGGATGACATGCAAAAGAGGACCGAAACGAGTTCTTGTGGGACGGCTGTGGTCATGGACCGCCGCTGCAATTCAAGCAGCCGCGCCGTTTCGATTTTTTGACGGCACAAGCTTTCGGGGTTATGGTCTGAACACTCGGTCCCACCCCTTGCGTACCATGAAAGTCCTTAACTTCATCCCCGCCGCCCTCGTCGCGGCTGCGCTCTCGGCCTCGTCCCTCTTCGCCCAGGAAGCCGCTGCGCCGTCTCCGGCCCCGGTTGCCGTCGACCACGTTATTTATCTCGCGAAGCTGCCCACGCCGGCCGAGCTCATGAAGGGCGCGGAGACCCAGCACGCCACCATCGAGCGCATCGATCAGACCAGCGCGCAGATCACCGTCACTTACCAGTACTCCAGCGGACGCAAGGTCACTTTCGCCTACACGCTGCTTTCCGCGGTCGCCGCCGATGTCCCGGTGCTCACTTCGACCGCTCCGGTCGTTTCCGCTCCGGCGCCTTCGCCCGATGTGACGGTGGTGGCTCCGCCGCCAACGACCACCGTCGTCTACACCACGCCGCCTCCGCCCGTATATTATTACGAACGCCCCGTACGCTACTACGACCCGGCCTGGGATTGGGTCGCACCGCTCGCCGTCGGCGTGAGCCTCGGCTGGGTCTGGCACGGCGGCCACCATTATGACCGTGCATACCATGGTCACGGCTGGCGCGGCGGTCATCACGGTGGCTGGCGGCGCCACTGAGAAAACGGCGCACTGTGCTCCTCCGGCCGGCGGCTGTGTTCGCCGGCTTTTTCATGCCCTGACAACTCGTCACGGTTCAGGGCTCGTCACGGGACGGTGAACCTTTATCACTGCTCGCACCCTGCCTGTCATGAAACGCCTCCGCCTGCTCCTTGCCTTCCCGCTGCTCGTGCTGGTCGCGGCGG
Organism: Opitutia bacterium; assembly: GCA_016187925.1. Classification (GTDB taxonomy): domain Bacteria; phylum Verrucomicrobiota; class Verrucomicrobiia; order Opitutales; family Opitutaceae; genus Didemnitutus. The sequence goes on from JACPIS010000043.1 coordinate 1,050, forward strand.
TCTACGCCGCCGAGCCGGTCCCGCCGGCCGCTCCGACTTTCGCCGCGATCACCGCGCCCGCCACGCTCGCGGCGCACCGTACCTTCGTGTTCGTCCACGGCGCGTGGGCGGGCGGCTGGCATTTCCGAAAAATCGACCCGCTCCTCACCGCGCACGGCCACAAGGTCTGGCGCCCCACGCTCACCGGCCTCGGCGAACGCGTGCATCTCGCCAGCCCCGCGATCCATCTCTCGACGCACATCGACGACATTGTGAACACCATCCTTTGGGAGGACCTGCACGACGTCGTGCTCGTCGGCCACAGTTACGGCGGCTTGGTCATCACCGGCGTCATGGACCGCATCCCCGACCGCATCGGGCAGGTTATCTTCCTCGACGCCATCGTGCCCAACGACGGCGAGAGCATGAACGCCGCCTTCGGCGTGCCTGAGACCGACGTGAAGGGCGACTTCATCGTTCCCGGCTGGGTGAAGCCCGGCAAACCCATCCCGTACGATGTCCCGCATCCGGCCAACACCCTGCGCGAACCCGTCTCCTTCCAGAACCCCGCCGCGCTCAAGCTCCCCGCCACGTTCGTCCTCTACGTCGAGGCGGGCAAGAAGCCCGAGGAGGCGCGCTTCTACCGCTTCTACCAACGCGCCCAGGCCCGCGGCTGGTCGCTCCGCACGCTGGAGGCCAACCACAATCCCCAGTGGTTCAAGCCCGCCGAGCTCGCCGCGTTGCTTGAGGACATCGTTGCCGCCAACCCTGAGCGTCCGCACCGATGACGGCGCCGAAATCCAACGACCCGCTGCACGGCGTCACGCTCGAGCGCCTGCTCACCGCGCTCGTCGGGCATTACGGCTGGGCCGAGCTCGGCCGCCGCGTGCCCGTGCGCTGCTTTCTCTTCGACCCGAGCATCAAGTCGAGCCTCACCTTCCTCCGCAAAACCCCTTGGGCCCGCGCCAAGATCGAGGAGCTCTATGTGCAGTGGGCGCGACGGCAGAAAACAGAAGACGGAGGACGGCGGACAGGGCCAGGAAGTTGAAAGACGAAGGTTGAAAGACTCGCACCGGTTTCCGGGCGACTTCCGCCCACCCGGCGCTTTCAACTCTCAACCCTCAACTCCCCATCAGCTCCGCTCACTGCACGAATTTCTCCATGAAGCGCCGCACGTCGAGCGACACTTGCTTGGCGAGGTTCGGCACGACCCAGCGGAAAAGCTGGCGCACCTCGTAGTGCAGGCCGGCGGAGGGGACGAAGGCTGGATCGGCCAGTGCAACTTTGGTGGCATTCGCGGTCTTTTGCCGCGTGTAGACATCGGCGAACGGTTGCTCGTGTCTGACGTTGCTGCCCGGGCGTCCCCACGCGGTCTGGCGCCGTTCGAGCGAGATCGCGTCGCCGCGCACGCAATGGTCGGCCACGTAAAGCTCGAAGCTGTCCACGTTGCCGGTGCGTTTGTCGCGCCAAGCAAAGAGGCGCGCGTCGCTGTCGGACTGGTATTGCTCGCGGTCGAGACCCGGCGGGTTGCGCAGCCGGCCGGTGAAGCGCAGCGGCGCGAAGGTCGCGCCCATCACCACCGATTCCAGCAGCTGCAGATAGGCCTTCTGCGTGTTGATGTCGGGAAACTGCAGCGAGAGCCCGCACACCGCGTATTCGCGGTAAGTGCGGAAATGCGCCACCGTGCACGGGATCTCCAGCTCGTGCTGCTCGAGCGTCAGATGCAGGCGGGTGCGCTCGCCGCGCGCCGTCATCGCCGCCGGCAGGACCTGCAGGCTGACCCCCGTGCTGGAGAAATCCACCAGCCGGCCGGCCCAGTTGCGTCCGTCACCCAGCTCGTACTTGTTGGCCTCGTCGGCATCGTCGGTGCCGATGAGATTGATCACCGCCTTCAACGGGAAGCCCGGCCCCACGGGATAACGGCGGGCCTTGCGCTTGTCGCGCAGCCGCGAGAGGTAGTCACGTTTGAAGTTCAGGATGCGGCGGAAGAAAAGCACGGCCTATGGGAAGACGCATTTCGCTCCGGTTCAAGCCCGGGATGCGTTTCACGCTAGGGCCGAAGTGCCCATTCCGCCCCTGCGCATTTCTTGTGTTGCCGGGCAATGACTCGGGAAAAGCGCGCCGACGGGCGAAGAGAGACGCCGCAGCCTCGACACGCGCGCGCCGAGCCGCCAGTTTCCCGCGCCATGGACGCAGCCGATCTCGCGCGAGCTTACGCCCTGCTGGGCCTCGAGCCCGGCTGCACGGTCGACGAGCTCGAGCGTGCGTTCATGCGGAAGAATTTCGGCCTCATCAAGGGCAACGGTGCTGCGGACACGCCGGACGCGGCCCTCGCGGTCCGTCGCGCGCAGCTCCGCGCCGCACACGCCGCCGTCGCGGCCGATCTCCAGCGACGGCACGAAGCCGACCACCGGCACGAGCGTCCGTCCGGCCTGTTCGCCGCCGCAGACGACTCGACACCGCGACCGACCGCAGTCGACTCGACTCCGCCGCGACCGGCCGGACTTATCACGCCGCCGGCCATCGCTCCGCGCGATCCGCACGCCGACGAGTTTGCGCCATTCACCTTCGACAACTGGAAGGTCAACGTCCTCGTGCCGCCGCTGCTGCTCGGGTTTGTGTTCCTGGCCAACCTCAGTCCGTTCGGCCTGTTCCTGCAGGGTTTTCGGGTGTGGATGCACGAGTTCGGCCACGCCACCGCCGCGTGGCTCACCGGCCATCGCGCGCTGCCGCTACCCTTCGGGTGGACACCCGTCGAGGGCGAACATTCCAACTTCGTCTACTTCGGCCTGCTCTTCCTGCTCGGCATGCTCTTCTGGGCCGGCTGGCGCGAGCGCAAGGTCTGGCCGATGCTCACCGCCGTCGCGCTCGCCGCGCTGCAAGCCTACATGACATGGCGCCTGCCGGAGCACCGGCAGGAGTTTTGGTGGAGTGCGTTCGGCGGGGTGGGCGGGCAGTTCTACCTCAGCACGCTGTTCATGCTCTCGTTCTACGTGCAGCTGCCCGAGAAATTCAGATGGGGCATGTGCCGCTACGTGTTCTTCGGCATCGGCGCCACCGCGTTTCTCGACATCCATGTGTTCTGGCTGAAAGTCTGGCACGGCGTGGAGGAGATCCCCTTCGGCACGCTCATCGGTGGCGAGGAGGACACCGGCGGCGACATGAACAAGCTCATGACCGACTACGGCTGGACGAAATTCCAAATCCGCCACGCCTACCACGTGCTCGGCAACGCGTGCTGGACCGCCCTCGCTCTCACCTACGCCGCCTTCGCCCTCCGCCTGAACAAGCTCGCGGACCTCGCCGTCGCGAAGTTCGGCCACGCGTCGGCGGAGCAGAGGGGCAGAAGTTGAAAGATGAAAGTCGAAGGTCGGAAGCCCGGGTAACAGCGACGCGTCCGCGCACTTCGCCCTTGGCAGCCCGTGCGCGGCTGCTTTGCTCCCACCCGGGCCGACGCACGCCGGCGTTCGCGGCGAGAACATCCATGCTTGCCCAGAAGTCATGAACTGAAAAAGCAGCCTACGTCTGAACTGCCCGCCATGCCCGAGAAAAAGCACATCTTTATCAGCAGCGTCCAGAAGGAGTTCTCCGGGGAACGGGCGGCGTTGTGCGACTGGCTGCGGAGCGACCCGCTTATGCGGCGGTTCTTCGAGCCGTTCCTGTTCGAGGAGGTGCCGGCCTCCGACCGCCGGGTCGACGAGGTGTATCTCGACGAGGTCGGACGCTGCGACATTTACCTCGGACTCTTCGGGAACGACTACGGATTCGAGGATCACGAGGGCGTTTCACCCACGCAACGGGAGTTCGATCGCGCCACGACTCTGGGCAAGACACGGTTGATCTTCGTCAAGGGTGCGGATGGCCGGACCCGGCACCCGAAGATGCAGGCGCTCGTCCGGCAGGCGGACGGTGAGCTGATCCACAAGCGGTTTGTCACGGCGGCCGAGCTGATCGCCGGCGTCTATGCTGCGCTCGTGCAGTATCTGGAGGATAAGGAACTCATCCGCCATGGTCCGTTTGACGCCGCGCCCTGTCCCGCCGCCACCCTCGCTGATCTCGATCCGGAGCGCATGACTTGGTTTCTGCGCGAGGCCCGGCGCGCCCGCGGCTTTCCGCTCTCCGAGCAGGCTTCCCCGGAGGAACTGCTCACCCACCTGAATCTCCTCAATGCCGGCCGGCCGACCCACGCCGCCGTGCTGCTCTTCGGCCGGCAGCCCCAGCGGTTTCTGCTCTCGTCCGAGGTCAAGTGCGCGCACTTCCACGGCACGCAGGTGGCGAAGCCCATCCCGTCCTACCAGGTTTACAAGGGCACGGTGTTCCAGCTCGTGGATGCCGCCGTCGATTTCGTGCTGTCGAAACTCGCCCTGGCCGTCGGAACGCGCGCCGAGAGCAACCAGGCCCCCGTCGCCTACGAACTTCCGCCCGAGGTCGTCCGCGAGGCTATCGTCAACGCCGTCGCTCACCGCGACTACACCAGCAACGGCAGCGTGCAGGTGATGCTTTTTTCCGACCGGCTGGAGGTCTGGAACCCCGGCGCGCTGCCGCCTTCGCTCACCCTGCAAAATCTCCGCGAGCCGCACGGCTCCGTGCCCGGCAACCCGCTCGTGGCCGAGCCGCTCTACCTCACAAAATACATCGAGCGCATGGGCACGGGCACGCGCGACATGATCCGCCGCTGCCGCGAGGCCGGCCTGCCCGAGCCGGAGTTCACTGTCACCGACGGTTTCGTGATCGCGCTGCGCCGTCCGCAGCCACCGACCGGACAAGCCACCCCGCAAGTTACCCCGCAAGTTAAAGCGCAACAGGAGAGGGCTTTGGTGGAGTTGGGCACGACCCTGGGTCTGTCCACCCCGCAAGCTACCCCGCAAGTCGCCACTCAAGTCGCCAAGGCGCTGGCCGCTGCCGCCGCCACCGGACCGCGCGAGGCATTGCAACAAGCGGCAGGCATCCTCGACCGCGAACATTTCCGCAACGCTTACCTTGAGCCGTTGCTCGCGGCCGGCTGGCTCGAACGCACCATCCCCGACAAGCCCACCAGCCCGAACCAACGCTACCGCCTTACCGAAAAAGGCCGGGCTTGGCTGGCCGCGATGCCGAAGGGCCCCCAAGCCTGACCGCAGTCGCCGCACGTTCGAAGGTCGAGTGCTTCGTCCTCGAACGAAACAACCCGTACTCAAACCCACCACCCGCGCCGTAGCCCAACTGACCCTCTACGAACCCGACGCGCCCGCGATCCCACCCCGCGGGCGCGTTTTTTGCGCAAAAAAAATTCACGATTGGCAGCAAGCGCGCGGCTGCTTTGCTCCCACCCGGGCCAACGCACGCCGGCGTCTCCGGTGTTCTTCTTCTTACTGTCATGGCCCGTTATCGCCGTCGCTCCCCGAGAAAATCTTCGTCCGCCGAACTGGTCTGCGCCATTGCTGCGCTGCTTTTTGCCGGAATATACTTTTCGCCAGACTTCAGGCGGCTGCTAGTTGGCCTTCTCATCTTGATCCTGATCGCCGCAATCTTGGCGCTGATCGGATGGATTGCCTACCGAAAATGGAGGAAACGTGCGGATGCGCCGGGGCAAACAGGTGCCATTGCAGCGGTCGCTCCGAGTAATCAACAGGCGGCGGATGCTTCGGCCACGCCACCGCTGATGCGGCCGGCTCCGCAGCGCTTGCTCGAGTGGTCGCCCGTTCTGCTCTCCCGGTTGGAGTGGAAACGCTTCGAAGATGTGGTCGCGGCCTACATACGGGTGATCGGACACCAGGCCCGCACCACCCGGATTGGTCCGGATGGTGGCGTCGATGTCGAGGTGCTCGACCCTGCGACCGGGCAGGTCGTGATGCTCGTGCAATGCAAGGCGTGGGATGCCTACAAGGTGGGGATCAAGCCACTGCGGGAACTCTTTGGCGTCATGGCGGCGGCCAAGATTACCCAAGGGGCCTTTTTCACGACGGGAGAATACACGCAGGATGCACTCGTCTTCGCTCGGGAAAATCAGCTCGATGCCGTCGATGGGGCGGAATTTATCTCGCGCATTCGGCAACTGTCCGCTGCCAGTCAGCTGCGGCTGCTGGAAGCAGCCACGCAGGGCGACTACACCACACCCACCTGTCCTGGCTGTGGGGTGAAGATGATCCTGCGCACGGCAGAGAAAGGGCGGAACACAGGCGACAGCTTTTGGGGCTGCCGCAACTACCCTCGCTGCAAGCAGACTTTCCGGCTGCCCAAGGCTGCATGATTGCTCACTTCATCGAGCCGCTCCGCGCTTGCCGCGCGGCCCAACGCCCGCTCTCTTCATGACACCCCGCATGTCTCAGTCAGCCCGGTCCCAGATTGTCGTGACGCTCTCCCGAGAGGAGATGAAAACCCGAGCCCTCGCTTTCGCGAAGTCCTGGGCCGGTCCGCAACGAGAAGAAGCTGAGGCCAAGACCTTCCTCGATCAATTCTTCGCCATTTTCGGACGCGACCGCCGTGCCGTCGACGCCCGGCACGAACATCGCATTGAGCGCGAAGGGCAGGGCGAGGGTCGCATCGACCTTCTCTGGCCGGGCAAGCTCATCGTTGAGATGAAGTCCACCGGTCGCGACCTCTCAGCTGCCAAGGGCGGCGCTGCCGCACAAGCCTTCGACTATGTCAACCACCTCGACGCGGAGGACCGCCCGCGCTGGGTGCTCGTCTCCGACTTCGCCCACTTCGTGCTCTACGACCTCGGCGAGGAGGTGCACGACTACCTCAAGGGCCTCGCTTCAGCGCGTCGCGCCAAGCCCACCCTCGCTGCGCAGTTCACTCTCCGCGACCTGCCGGACAAGCTCCGTTACTTCGCGTTCATTCGTGACGAGGAGCAGCACCTCTTCCAAACGGAGCCTGATGTTAACCTAAAGGCCGTCACCCTCCTCGGCGAATTGCACGACGAGCTGAAGAAAACCGGCTACACCGGCCACCAGCTTGAGCGCTTTCTCGTCCGCGTGCTCTTCTGCCTTTTCGCCGAAGACACCGATATCTTCGAGTGGCATTCTTTCACCCGCCTCGTCCAACGGGCCAAGACCAACCTCGGCCCGCGCCTCGCCCAGCTCTTCCAGGTCCTGCATCAGGACCACGCCTCCCGCTCTACCGCTCTAGATCCTGAACTTGCCGCTTTCCCCTACGTAAATGGCGGCCTCTTCGCCGAGAAACTCGACATCGCCGAGATGACCGCGGCCCACCGCGCTGCCCTCCTTGCGTGCTGCCAATTCGATTGGAGCCGCATTTCACCCGGCGTCTTCGGCTCCCTCTTCCAAGGCGTTATGGACAAGAAGGAGCGCCGAGCCAAGGGTGCTCACTACACCTCCGAGGAAAACATCCGTCGCGTTATCGATCCACTCTTCCTCGAAGACCTGAAGGCGCGCTTCGCCAAACTGAACTCCGGCGCCGCGAAGAAAAGGGCCCTTGAGCAGTTTCACCAGGAACTCGCCACCCTCCGCTTCCTCGACCCTGCCTGCGGCTGCGGCAACTTCCTCGTCGTTGCCTACCGGGAGCTCCGTGCACTCGAGCTCGACCTGCTCCGCGCCCAATACGGCGACCAGCTCCCGCTCGGCCTCGACGTCGGCGACCTCGCCCGGCTCAACGTCGATCAATTCTACGGTATCGAGCTTGAGGAGTTTCCCGCCCTCATCGCCGAGACCGCCCTCTGGCTCACCGACCATCAGGTCAACATGGCTTTCTCCAAAGCCTTCGGCCGCCACTACGCCCGCATCCCACTCAAGAAATCGCCAACAATCGTCCACGGTAACGCCCTGCGTCTCGACTGGAAGGCCATTTTACCTCCCGAGCAATGCGGGTTTGTCCTAGGCAATCCACCATTCGTCGGCAGCAAGCTGATGACCGAGGCACAAAGCGCAGACATGGAATTGATCGCCGGCGACATTAGGAGCCACGGTGTGCTCGATTATGTCACTGCGTGGTATCTAAAGGCGGCCGACTACATTCAAGGCACCCGCATTGGCTGCGCATTCGTTTCGACTAACAGTATCACACAGGGCGAGCAGGTGAGCGTGCTCTGGGGCGAGCTGTTCAAGCGTCGGATTCAACTTCACTTCGCGCATCGCACCTTCGTTTGGAGCAACGAAGCGAGCGGAAATGCGCATGTGCACGTCGTTATTCTCGGGTTCGGTCTCTTCGAAGCTCAAACAAAGCGCCTCTACAGCTACAGCGACACAGGGCAGCAATCCTTCGAAAGCGGCACGGCCAATATCAATCCTTACTTGATCGTCGGTGGAAACACTCTCGTAGCAGCGCGCTCAACTCCGCTCTGTACTGTTCCCGCCAGTGCCAACGGCAGCATCCCCGCCGATGGTGGTAATTTGCTCCTCGATCCCGAAAGCAAAACCGCGCTGCTCGCCGCCGAGCCAGCGGCTGCTAAATGGATTCGCCCCTATCTCGGAGCAGAGAGTTTTCTGCACGACCAGCCGCGCTACTGTCTTTGGCTAAAAAATTGCTCGCCGCACGAGCTGCGCTCCATGCCGAGCGTCATGGAGCGCGTTGCAGCCGTGAAAGCCATGCGCCTCGCCAGCGACAAAGAGGCTACACGCAAGAAGGCTGACACTGCCGCGCTGTTCACCGAAGATCGCCAGCCAGCCTCCGGTCACTACCTCGCACTGCCCCGCACGTCATCCGAATCACGCCGCTACGTTCCCATCGGGTTTCTCGCCGCCGAAATCGTTGCTGCCAACGATCTCCAGATTGTTCCCGATGCCACACGATATGAATTCGGCGTAGTGACCAGCTCCATGCACATGGCGTGGATGCGCATCACGTCCGGCCGACTAGAATCGCGTTATCGTTACTCCGTTAAACTCACCTACAACACCTATCCATGGCCGGAGCCGGACGCGAGACAACGCGCAGCCATCGAGGAAACAGCGCAGGAGGTATTGGACGCCCGTGCACCCCACCTTGACCGCGGCGCGAGCCTGGCTGATCTCTACGACCCACTGGCCATGCCCGCCGAGTTGCTGAAGGCGCACCAAGCCCTCGACCGCGCCGTGGATCGTAGCTACCGCTCAGCGCCGTTCACCAGCGATCGCGAACGCGTAGAATTTCTCTTCGCGCTCTACGAGAAGCTCGTCGCACCGCTGGCACCCGCCGCCAAGCCAAAGCGCTCAAAGAGAAAGTCCGTTGAATACAGCGCACAGGCCGAGGCCGACGCCGCGCATCACTACTTCACCGCCAAGGAAGACCCGCCGAAGGAGTAAACCATGCCCGCCAGCTGGCGTGAGAGTGATTTCACCGTTATCTTCACCCATGAACGAACTCCCTCCCTTGTTGCGTGATCAACGGAAGGTCGATGCCGAGCATTTGAAGCTGCTGGGCGTTTTTCATTACGTGCTGGGCGGGTTGTCGGTCGTGGGGCTCGGGTTTCTGTGTATGCATTGGGCGTTCATGCACGCGATCATGGGCGACCCGGCGACGTGGCAGAACTCGAAGGGCGGGCCGCCGCCGCCGCAGATGCTGGCGGTCTTCCAGTGGTTCTATCTGTTCTTCGGCACCGTCATCGTGCTGCACGGGGTGATGAACACGCTCTCGGGCTGGCTCATCTTTCGGCGCCGGGGGCGGATGTTCAGCCTGATCGTCGCGGGGCTCGATTGCCTCATGTTTCCCTTCGGGACGGCGCTGGGCGTGTTCACCTTCATCGTGCTGCTGCGCGACTCCGTGCAGGAAGTCTACGGGGCTGCGGACACGAATCGCGGTCCGGGAGCCTGAGCGCCGTCGCGTGTGACCGCAGTCGGAATTCTCCGCAGATTGCGCAGAGCGACGCGGATGAAGACCTTGGAAGTGAAGTTCGGGCGTTCCCAGCTCCGCTCGCGAAGTAAAACCCCAAAGGCACGCCGGCATCAGGTAACTCTCCGGAAATCCGTGCTCATTCGCGTAATCAGCGGAGTTCTTCTGTCTGAGCCCTGCACTGTCTTCCATCCTCGGATGCCTGTCTTCTGCTTCTTGTGTCTTGGCGTGAGGTCTGAGCCCGCCCTCTGATGTCCGCTCTCTGGACTCTGTCTTCCGATCTTCGTCCTCCGGCGCTCCCTCCGTTTTGACGCTTCCTTGGCGATTGCTCGCTTGCCACAGGCGGGGGGCGTGGCTGTGTTCGGAGCCTCCTTTGACCCCAGAATGAGCTTCGTCTCCTTTATCGTCGTTTATGGTGCGGTGTTCTGCGTGGCGTTGTTCGGTGCGATGGCGTGGTTGAAGCGCAAGCGCCGGCCGAAGCTGCCGTTCAAGCCCGAGCGCGACCGGTTGCTGCGCGGCCCGGGCGAGTCGCTCCGGCAGAAGATTCAGGAGATGGACGACGAGCTGGTGCTGCTCCTCACGGGCCTGATGCTCGGGCCGCTGGTCTGTGGCCTCGGGCTGCTCTACCTGCTGAATCAGGCGGCGGTGGGCGCGCCGGGCCTGCGGCTCGGCGCGGCGGCGGTGACGACCGCCGTGACCCTCTGGCTGGGCGCGCTCTATCTCGGCCGGAAAGGCCTGAAGCGCGGCAACCATTATCTGGGCTGGTTCGGCGAGCGCATGACGGCCGAGGAGCTGGAGCCGTTGCGCGAGAAGGGTTGGAAGATTTTCCACGACGTGCCGGTCGAGCGCGGCGGCTACGAGTGCAACATCGACCACGTGGCGGTGGGGCCGGGCGGGGTGTTCGCCATCGAGACCAAGATGCGCCGCAAAGGTAACGCGCGCCCGGGCCGCAAGGATTACGAGGTGTTCTACGACGGCGAGCACCTCAGCTGGCCCTGGGCGGAGGACACCTACGGCATCCCGCAGGCCATGAACAATGCCCGCGACCTGCGCGAGTGGCTGGAGCAGCTGACCGGCGTGCACGTGGAGGTGACCGCGGTGCTGACGTTCCCCGGCTGGTTCGTGGCCGAGCGCAAGCGCGGGCCGGTGCGCGTGGTGCACGTGAGCTTCCTCCCGCACCTGCTCACCGCGAAAGCCGATGTGCTCGCGCCGAAGCAGATCGAAATATTCGCCCGTCAGCTCGAAGCCCGCTGCCGCGACGTGGAGTATTGAGGGCGGAGCGAGGCGGCGAGAGGCGAGGGCGAGAGGCGAGGGGCTAGAGGAGGGAGGCTAGGGTTGAGGCCTAGAGTTGAGTGTACGATGGGCTTTCGTGCCTTCTCATGCCTCTTCGTGGCCCCGGTCTGCTGATCGCTGACTGCTGACGGCTGAACGCGGATCGATACGGCTCCGCCGGATAAGCCGTGCCATCAGTGCCGTCCGTGGCTAACGCTTCGCTCATGCGCCACCTTCTTCTGTTGCTGCTCTCGGTCATCGGCCTCGCGGCCGCGGAAACCAAACGCTGCGTGTTCTGCGAGATCGTCGCCGGCCAGCGCGAGCAGGCGGCGGTCTATCGCGACGACAAGGTCATGGCCTTCATGACCATCGGTCCGGTCAACCCCGGCCATGTGCTCGTCATCCCTCTCGTCCACGCCGACAATTACCTGGAGGTGCAGCCGGAGGCACTGGGCGCGATGCTGGCCGCGGCGCAGAGGATCGGCCGCGCGCTGCAGCTGACAGATTTGAACGCCGAGGGCATCCAGCTGCTGATGAACACGGGCCGGGCGGCGGGGCAGACGGTGTTTCACGCGCATCTGCACGTCATCCCACGGCACACAGGCGACAGCGGCATCGAGCAAAAATCCGAGGCACCGCGGCCCACGATGGCGGAGTTGGAAGCCGTGGCGGCTAAGATTCGCGTGAAGCTTTGAGCTGGGCGTTGCGCCTGCGGTCCGCATCAACCGCGCGACGTGCGGCGGAAGTGCGTGCTGCGAGTGTCGATGTCTTCGGCTTGCGGCGGGCGCACGCGTTTGGCCGCGGGGTGGGGTGGCAGGCGAATCGAGGGGCCGATGGGCAGATCCTGCTCCAGCGGTTTGGCGTCGGACACCGGATCGGGCACGGGCTCGGTCCACGCCATGACGGGACCTTTGTAGAAGACGACTTCGGCGTGGCTGTTGTAGATCCACAGCTCGAAGCCGTGGCCGGTGGTGCGCACCAGCGGAGCGCCCAGCGTGGCGGCGGTGTCCGCGGCGCTCATGCCGCGCCGGAGCTGCGCCCAACGGTCCGGTCCGCCGGCCAAGCCGAAACAGAGCACGCCGCAAAAGGCGAGGGCGGCGACGAGGCGACGCGTCATACCCGGTATATCGGTCGGGGCGTGACGGAACTTAACGCGGATTTCCCGCTCTCAGCAGCATGGTTGCCGAAAAACCCTCCCGCTCTTCCTCCGGCGTCGTACGCTCCGCGCGAAATTCCGCCCTTCTCCGTGGTGAAGTGCATGTGAAAGGCGGGGCGGTTACGCGCCGGGGTTTGACACCGCGGGTGGCGTTGGAACCAAACTCGGGCATGAACACGATGAGTCCGGCTTCCTTGGTGCCTGCGAGTTTCCTGAGTTATGCGAGCTGCCTGCTGCCCGAGCCGGCACCGCGCGCCGCTGCGACTGCGCCGCGGCTGCATGCGCTGCCGAACATGAACGCCGAGGCGGAGGGCGTGCTGCGCGCCCCGCTCACTCCGGCGGAGAAGCGCGTGCTCGATCTCGTGCTCGCCGGACTGGCGGACAAGGAGATCGCCAGCGTGCTCGATCGCGCCGTGCCGACAGTAAAGCACCAGGTGAGCGCCATCCTGCAGAAGTACCGCGTGCCCTCGCGGGCGCGCTTGATGGCGGTGCTGCGTGCGAATAACACGAGCGACACGACAATCTCGTATTTCGACCGGACCGGCAGCTGAGACTCCCATCACACCACCGGCAACAGGGCGGCCCGCGGAAATCGCGGCCGCTTTTTTTGTCCCGTCAAACACGGCGGAGCGGCCGGAATTTTTTTTCACGCCGGACCCGCGCACATGCTGACGTAACGAACTAGGTACGTTCGGGTGGAGTGGTTTTTCAGGTCGGAAATATACGGCAAATTTTGCGAAAACCCACGTTGGTGCATTAGCATTCTTTGCGGCGAAAAAAATCCAGTATTTGCGTGTTTTCAGAGGAGAAAACGAAGCACGGAGAAATTTTCCTGCGCATATTTTGTGTTGTGAAAAGCACCGCGCGACTCCCCGCATCCCTCGCAGCGGGTGTGCAAAATTTGCGAAGGCTTTGTGAACGCGTCGTAATCTTTTTGCGTGCGTGCATTTTTTTGGAGCAAACGCGCGGCGTTGCTGTTCTGAGTGCGCACACACTCATGCAAATGTTACACAAAAACAAAAACTCCGTCGCGAGCGCCTGGCTGCGCCGTGGCTCGCTGGCTGCGCTCTGGTGGTTCTGCGCTCCGCGCCTGGCGCGCGCAGAGGACACGCTCACCTACAAGTTCCAGACCTGGCAGGAAGACAACCAACGCGTCCGCGTCGATGCGCACTATGCGCAGATCGAAAAGGATCTCGGCACGGACATGCATGTGAAGGTCATGGGTCTCATCGACTCGATCGCGGGCGCGACGCCCACCGGCGAGAAGGCGCAGACGCCCGGCGACCCCGTGCCGCTCGCGCACATGGAGGACCGGCGCAAGGCATGGTCCGCCGATCTCAACCGTCAGTTTCACCGGGTCGGCGTGTCGGCGGGCTTCGCCGTCAGCCGCGAGAGCGATTACGTCTCCAAAGGCTGGTCGCTGAACACGGTCACCGATTTCAACCAGAAGAACACGAACCTGCTCCTCGGCTACGGTCGCACGGACGACACGATCATGGAGCGGAAACTCGGCTGGACCGTCGACCGCTTCAAGGACGGCAACGATTACATCATCGGCGTCACGCAGCTCATCGACCCGAACACCGCCGTGACCGCCAACCTGTCCTACGGCCAGTCGCGCGGGTTCATGAGCGATCCGTACAAGATCGTCTCGACCCACCTGCTCGACGCCGACCCGGGCACCTATTACACGCCGCCGGAGAACCGGCCGCGCGAGAAGAACAAGACCACGCTGTTCCTCGGGGTGAACCGCAACTTCGAAAAACTGAACAGCGCGCTCGACCTGTCCTACCGCCTTTACCACGACTCCTTCGGCATCACCAGCCACACGGTCGACCTGAAGTGGATCCAGCCCATCGGCGAGCACTTCATCATCGAGCCGTCGATCCGCCACTACCGCCAATGCGCGGCCGACTTCTACTACTACGATCTCGACGCCGCTCATGTCATCACCTCCTACGAGCCGCTGCTCGGCGAGACCGGCACGGGCCGCGCGCCGTTCTACTCCTCGGATTACCGCCTCTCCAACATGGAGACGCTCGACCTCGGGCTGAAAGTCACCTGGAAGATCAAGCCGTGGATCGCGGTGGATGTGGCCTACAACCGCTACACGTCCCGCGGCCTGGATTGGATCACTCCCGATGACGTCTACAGCAAGGCCAACACGTTCACGATCGGCCTGAAACTCACGCGCTGAACGCCATGTGCGCTCTCGTCCAATCCAACACGGCGCACCCCGCGGCGAGCACGGGCGCCAATGTGCCGCTCCGCGTCCTGCGGTGGCACGCGCTCGGCACGCAGTGCGAGGTGCAATACGCGTGCGCCGACTCCGGCCACGCCCGCGCCTTCGAGAACGAGGCGACCGGCTGGGTCGCGGCCTTCGAGGCGAAATACTCGCGCTTCCGGCCGGACAGTCTCATCAGCCGCATCAACGCCGCGGCGGGCGGCGACTGGGTGCCGGTCGATCCGGAGATGGATGCGTTCCTTGATCTGTCCGGCTCGCTGCATCAGCTCACCGGCGGTGTGCTCGACGTCACCGCGCTGCCGCTCATGCGGCTGTGGGACTACAAGGCCGCCACGCCGCGCATCCCCGCGCCGCAGGAGGTCGCCGCCGCGCTGCGGCTCGTCGGCTGGAGCAAGGTCCAGCGTGCGCCGGGCCGTGTGCGCCTGCCCCTGCCGGGCATGGCGCTCGATTTCGGCGGCTGGGGCAAGGAATACGCCGTCGACATGATCGCGCAGCTCGCGCGCCGCCACGGGATCGAGCAGGCGCTCGTCGACTTCGGCCACGATTTGTGCGCCGTCGGCGCCGCGCCGGGCAAGCCGGGCTGGCACATCGGCTTGGAGGACCCCGCGCAGCCGGGCGTCGCCTGCTGGGGCAGCATCGCCGCACGGGATTGCGGCGTGGCCAGCTCGGGCGACTACATCCGCGGCTTTACGCAGGACGGCCGGCGCTACGGGCACATCATCGACCCGCGCAACGGCCGCCCGGTGGCCAACGGCTGCCGCCAGGTGACGGTCGTCGCCCGCACGTGCGTGCAGGCCGGCGTGCTGTCCACCGCAGTTTTCATCCTCGGCCCGGTCACCGGGCTGAGACTCGTCGAAGAAATCATGGGCGTGGAGGCCGCGATCGTGGCCGACACCGCCCGCCATCAAACCAAGGGGTTCAATCGTTATGTTGTCGCTCATTAAGAAAACATCCGTCGGCGTGGCGGCTTTGTTCGCCAGCGCCTTGCTGGCCTCGGCCGAGGTCAAGGTCGGCCAGCCGTTTCCCGCGCTCGAGAACTACCGCCTCGAGGGCCAGCTGCCCGCGGCCGCCGGCCGCGTCGTGCTCGTCGACTTCTGGGCGACGTGGTGCGCGCCGTGCCGGGCGTCGTTCCCCGCCTACAGCGCGCTGCAACGCGAGCTCGGCGACCGGGGCTTCACCATCATCGCCGTCAGCGTCGACAAGAAGCAGGGCGAGTATGACGAGTTCCTGAAGAAATTCACCCCGAGCTTCACCGCCGTGCGCGACGGCCAGCAGCGCCTGGCCGCGGAACTCCATGTGCCGAGCATGCCGACCAGCTACCTGGTCGATAAGCGCGGCGTGCTGCGCGCCGTGCACAGCGGCTTCCACGGCGACGCCTCGGTCAAGGAACTGCGCAACCAGATCATCGAATTGCTGGAGGAAAAACCATGAACAAGAAATGCCTGATTCTTCTCTCGCTCGGCGCGCTGGCGCTGCTCAGCGGCTGCACCACCGTGCAGCCGTGGGAGCGGGCCACGCTGGCCGATTACCGCATGCGCCCGGACCGCGACCCGCTGATGGTCGCGATGACCGAGCACATCTACTTCTCACGCGAAGCCTCTTCCGGCGGCCGCGGGGTCGGCGGCAGCGGCTGCGGCTGCAACTAACCGAGACCACCATGATAACTCCCCCAGATTCCACGCCGGTCATCCAACTGATGAGCCGGCTGGCCCTCCGCTACCGCTGGTTGCACGCGCCGGTCGGACTCCTGCTCGTGCTGCTGCAGCGCACCCCCGCGCTCCGGGTGATCGCCGGACTCGAGTTCGTCGCCGGCAACGTGGCCGGCGACGGCTTGAAGTACGTCTTTACCGTCGCGGCCCTCGGCGCCTACAACTCGCTTGCGGGTGCGACCACGTTCTCCGTCTCCGGCGCCACGCCCGCCAGCGGCCCGGCCGGCACGAACTTCACGATCCCTGGCACCACCGGCACCGCGATGAACATCTCGTTCACCGTGACGGGTGCCCCGGGCAATCCCAAGTCCTGGAGCGTTACCGGCACGCTGCCCGCGGGCCTCTCGGTTACGGGCGGCAATCCCGTCAACGTGACCTCGCCCTTCAAGATGACCATCACCGGCACGCCGACGGCCTCGGGCAATTTCCCCGTGACGGTCACGGCCTGGGATTCCACCGGGGCCAAGGGCAACAAGGCCAGCATCAACTGCACCTTCAGCATCACCGGCGGCGTGGTCACGACTCCACCGTCGTTCAGCATGCATCCGTCCAGCGTCACCGTGACGGCGGGCGGGGCGGTCACCTTCTCGGCGACCGCCGGCGGTGCGCCGCCACCGAACTATCAATGGCAGAAGAACGGGGCGAATATCGCGGGAGCGACGGCGGCGAGCTATAGCATCGCCGGTGCGCAGGCGGGAGATGCCGGCACTTACACCGTGGTCGCCACGAACAGCGCGGGCACGGCCACCAGCAACGGTGCGGTTCTCACGGTCAACGCGGCCGCCACAGCGCCCGCGATCAGTACGCAACCGCAGAGCGTGACCGTCACGGCCGGCGGCGCCGCCAGCTTCTCGGTCACGGCGACGGGCACGGCTCCGTTGTCCTACCAGTGGCAGAAAGGCGGGGCGAACATCGCCGGCGCCACCAGCGCGAGTTACTCGATCGCCAGCACGCAAGCGGCCGACGCCGGCAGCTACGCCGTCGTGGTGACGAACAGCGCGGGCTCGGTCACGAGCAGCGCCGCCACGCTCACCGTCAACGCGGCCGCCGTGGCACCTTCGATCACCGGGCAACCGCAGGCGGTCACGACCACCGCGGGTTCCGGCGCGAGCTTCTCGGTCACGGCCACCGGCACCGCGCCGTTGTCCTACCAATGGAGGAAGGACGGGGCGAACATCGCGGGCGCGACCAGCGCCACCTACACGATCGCCAGCGTGCAGGCGGCCGACGCCGGCAGCTACACCGTGGTCGTTTCGAACTCTGTCGGCTCGGCCACTTCCAGCGCCGCCGCTCTCACCGTGAGCGCAGCCTCGGTGGCACCCACCATCGCGGCCCAACCGCAGGCGGTGACGGTGACGACCGGCGGCAGCGCGAGCTTCTCGGTCACGGCCAACGGCACGGGTCCATTGTCCTATCAATGGAAAAAGGACGGCGCGAACGTCGCGGGTGCGACCAGCTCCAGCTACTCTATCGCCAGCGCGCAAGCCGGCGATGCGGGCAGCTACACCGTGGTGGTCACTAACAGTGTCGGCTCGGTCACCTCCGCCGCCGCCTCGCTCACCGTGAGCGCCGCGGCCGTGGCTCCGACCATCAGTGCGCAGCCGCAGAACGCGACGGTCAGCGCCGGCTCCGCCGCGAGTTTCTCGGTCACGGCGACCGGCACGGGTCCGTTGAGTTATCAATGGCGCAAGAGCAGCGTGAACATCGTGGGCGCCACGGCGGCGACCTACAGCATCGCCAGCGCGCAGGCCGTGGACGCCGGCAATTACACCGTCGTCGTCAGCAACAGCGTCGGCTCCGTGACCAGCAACGTGGCAACCCTCACCGTCAACACGGCGAGCGGCCCGGCACCGGTCATTTCCAAGCCGCCGCTGAACGAGACGGTCGCCATCGGCCGCACCGTGAGCTTCTCCGTCGCGGCCGACGGTGCCAGCAGCTACCAGTGGCAGGTCTCCTCCGACGGCGGCCTCACTTGGAACAATGTCGCGAACAACTCCACCTACAGTGGCGCGACGAGCTCGCGCCTCACCATCGCGAATGCCGGCACGGATATGAGCGGTTATCTCTACCGGGCCACGGCAACGGGCACCGGCGGCTCTGTGACGACGGGCAACGTGACCCTGACGGTCGCAGCGCCCGTGCTGCCCGGTCCGACCGCCGTGTGGCTCCAGCCGAGCGGCCAGATGGTGGTGAGCGACAGCAATGCCAACGTCATCCACGCGATCACCACCGGCGGCCAGGCGAGTTCACTTGCGGGCGTCGCAGGGCAGCAAGGCTCCAGCGACGGCAGCGGCAGCAACGCCCTGTTCCGCACACCGGGCGGCCTCGTCCTCGATGCGTCGGGCAACGCGTACCTCGCCGACACCGGCAACTCGCTCATCCGGAAAATCAGTTCCAGCGGCGCGGTCACCACGGTGGCCGGCTCCGCGAGCAACCAGGGTTTCCGCGACGGCGCCGGCAACGCGGCGTGGTTCAACACGCCCGCCGATATCGCCGCGGACGGCTCCGGCAACGTCTACATCGCCGACACCGGCAACTCCGTCATCCGCAAGCTCGCGACCGACGGCACCGTGACCACGTTCGCCGGCTCCGCCGGCCAGCGCGGCGGTGCCGACGGCACGGGCGCCGGTGCGCGCTTCAACCAGCCCGGCGGCATCGTCGCCGACGGCTCGGGCAACGTCTATGTGGCCGACACGTTCAACCACACGATCCGCAAGATCACTCCGTCCGGCGCCGTCTCGACGCTCGCCGGCGTGCAGGGCATCAGCGGGGTGGACGACGGCACGGGCGCGGCGGCGTTGTTCAACCAGCCGGGCGGTCTGGCCATCGATACCGCGGGCAACCTCTACGTGGCCGACACCGGCAACAACACGGTCCGCGTGCTCTCGCCGGCCGGTGCGGTCCGGACCATCGCCGGTCTGCCCACGATCGCGGGCCTGGAGGATGGCGCCGGTTTCGCGGCGCTGTTCAACCAGCCCAAGGATCTCAGCCTCGATGCATCGGGCAACGTCTACGTGGCCGACTACGGCAACGCCGCCATCCGCAAGATCACGCCCAGCGGCACCGTCAGCACGCTCAGCCTGAGCCAGTCTTCCAACACGCCGACTCCTACACCGACGCCCACGCCGACGCCGTCGCCCTCGACCGGCTCGCCGGGCACCGACGGCGCCAAGTCCGGTGGCGGTGCGCCGAGTGTCTGGTTCCTGCTCCTGCTGGCCGGCGCGACGGCGCTGCGGCGCAGGATTCGAGCATGATTTGATCAGGGGCAACTCAAGGACCTCGCCCGCGATTGGGCGGGGTCCGTCTCTCATCGCGGCGCGTCGGCTATCCGGCGCGCCGCTTGTTTTTCGCCCGAAGATTACCGCACGACGCGCGCCCCGCCGCCGGCGATCTGCTTTTCGACTTCCTGGCGCGTGGCCATGGAGGTGTCGCCGGGCGTGGTGGAGGCGAGCGCGCCGTGCGCGGCGCCGTAGTCGACGGCCTTTTGCGCGTCGTTGAACTGGAGGAAGCCGAACTGCAGGCCGGAGGCGAACGAGTCGCCGCCGCCGACGCGGTCGAGGATCTCGAGCTCGGGATATTTCCGGCTCTCGTGGAATCTGCCGGCGTGCCAGAGGATGGCGGACCAGTCGTTCTTCGTGGCGGTGATGACGCGGCGCAGCGTGGTGGCGGCGACCTTGAAGTTGGGATACGCCTGCACCGCGGTCTCGATCATGGCCTTGAAGGCGTCGGTCTTGATGGCCGAGAGGCGATGGTCGACGCCCTTGACCTCGAAGCCGAGCGAGGCGGTGAAGTCCTCCTCGTTGCCGATCATCACGTCGACGTACCGGGCGATCTCGCGGTTGACCTCCTGCGCCTTCTGCAGGCCGCCGATGGATTTCCAGAGGGACGGGCGGTAATTCAGGTCGTAGCTGACGATGGTGCCGTGCTGCTTGGCGGCCTTGACGGCCTCGATGGTGAGCGCGGCGGTGGACTCGGAAAGCGCGGCGAAAATGCCGCCGGTATGGAACCAGCGTGCGCCGAGCCGCCCAAAGATATTTTCCCAGTCGAAGTCGCCCGGCTTGAGCTGCGAGGCGGCGGTGTGGCCGCGGTCGGGCACGCCGACGGCGCCGCGGATGCCGAAGCCGCGCTCGGTGAAGTTGAGGCCATTGCGCACGGTGCGACCGATGCCGTCGTCCTCGCGCCAGCGGATGAAATCAGGAGCGACGCCGCCCTGCAGGATGAAGTCCTCGACGAGGCGGCCGACCTCGTTGTCGACGAAGGCGGTGCAGACGGCGGTTTTCAGGCCGAAGCATTTGCGCAGGCCGCGCGAGGTGTTGTATTCGCCGCCGCCCTCCCAGGCGCTGAAGGAGCGGGTGGTGCGGATGCGGCCCTCGCCCGGATCGAGACGGAGCATGACTTCGCCGAGCGAAATCTGGTCAAAGGCGCAGGAAGCGGCCGGCTTGAAGTCGAGGGGCATGGGGTGGAGGGGAGCGGTTGAGAGTTGAGGGATGAGAGTTGAAGAAGGGATTTGATTCGTAGGGTTGCGCCTGGTGTGCGGCCTCCGGCGCGACACAAGGTCGCGCCCTACGTGGGGGTGACGGACGGAGTGGTGCGAGCGGGCAAGGCGCTCGTCAGTGCGCGTTGGTAGGCCCAGAGCATTTTGTTGGCGGCGTAGCGGTCGATGGCCGGGTAGCCGTTGGTGGCACTGTCGCTTTCGTAGAAGAGGTCGAGTCCGTGGTCGGAGCGGAAGATGCCGTCCCAGCCGGCGTCCACCAGCGTGCGCACGACTTCGAGCAGGTCGAAGTTGGCGTCGGGATTGGCGTGGTCGGCCTCGTGGAAACACTTTTCTCCGGTGGTCTTGACCGCGCGGAGGTGGGCCCACGCGATGGAGTCCTTGAACTCGCGGACCATCGCCGGGATGTTATTGGCCGGATCGGCGCCGTAACTGCCGGTGCAGAAGCACAGCGCGTTCGAGCGGTGCGGATAGAGCGCGAGCAGACGGCGGATGTCCGCCGGGCCGGTGAGCAACGCGGGCAAGCCGAGGTAGGACCACGGCGGATCGTTCGGATGCGCGGCGAGGCGGATGCCGTGCTCCGCCGCGACCGGTACGAGCGCGGCAAGCGCGTAGCGGACGTTTTCCCAGAAACCGTCGATGCCGAGATCGGCATAGGATTTTTGCAACGCGGTGAATTCCTCCGCACTGTAGCGGCGCGACCAGCCGGGCAGGAATAGCCCGTGCGAGAGATCGAGGGCGGCCATGGCCCGGTGGTCGTAGGCGAGGCCGTGGGTGCCGTTCGGGTGCAGCCGGGCCAGCTCGGTGCGGCCCCAGTCGAGCGGCATGAGGTTGTAAGTGACGATGAGTTCGCCGGAGTCGGGGAAAACGGTGCGCAGGTGGGCGAGGGTGCGGCGGTAGTTCTCGAGATGCAGGTCGCGCTCGGGTTGACCGAGCTTCATGGCATCGGTCCAGAACACGCTCTCGACCGGGCCGAGCGCGAGGTCGTGCGCCGTGAGTTCGGCGCGGAGGCGGCGCAGGTCCTCGAGCGGCCATACTTCGCCCGGCGGCACGTGGTGCAGGTGGGTGACGACGAGCGGACGCGGCGTCATTTGCCGGATCCACGTCAACGGGACGCGATCCGAGTGACCATACCAGCGAAAGGCAGTCTGCATGAGGGCGTGGGACCTAAACAGAGGGGAAGGGTTGCGCGGCTCAGGTCTGGTTGGCAGCCGCGACAAACTGCCGGGCGCGCGCGGTGATGGCGGCCCAGTCGCCGGCCTTGAGCGCGGCGGGCGAAACGAGCGCGGAGCCGGCGGCGGTGGCGAACGCGCCGTTCTTGAGGAACTCGCCGACGGTCTCGGGGGTGACGCCGCCGGTCGGCATGAGCTCGATCTGCGGGAACGGCGCCTTGATGGACTTGAGGTAGGCGGGACCGTAGAATTCGGCGGGGAAAATCTTCACCACGTCGACGCCCAGTTCCCACGAATGGTAGATTTCCGTGGGCGTGAGCGCGCCGCCGAGGACGGGGACGCCGGCGATGCGGCAGGCGGCGATGACGTCCGGGCGCACGCAGGGTGTGACGATGAACTTCGCGCCGGCGGCGACGCCGCGGCGGACGGTCTCGGCGTCGAGGACGGTGCCGAGTCCGAGCAGCACTTGCGGCAGCTCGCGGGCGACCCGCGCGCAGAGCTCCAGGGCGCCGGGCGTGGTCATCGTCAGCTCGATGCAGTTGAGGCCGCCGGCGGAAAGCGCGCGGGCACAGTCGAGCAGGCTGCCGGAGCGGTCGGCGCGGATGAGCGCGATAACTTTCTCGGCCTTGAGACGGGCGAGGACCTCGGACTTGTTCATGAGAGGAAACAGGCTGCGAGGTTCATCAGCCCCGGGCGAGCCGGGCGTCGGGAAAACCGTTACCTGACTTGGACCTGATTACGGGCGATTTATCGGCGGCCAGGGGCCCCCGCTACAGGGGAAGGATGGACGCTCGCGCCTTACAGTTTTCCTCCGGCCCAGTCGGGCTTCTGTCGGAGGTGGTAGAGGCGCTCGCCGGCCTTGCGGACGAGGAAGACGCCCTCGGACTCGCGATGGGCGTAGGACTCGACGTCGATGGTGCGCCAGTCGCGGTAGCCGAGGTTGATCTCCTTGCACTGCGACTCGCTGAGGCCCGTGGCGAGCGTCACGCGGACGCGCGGCGTCTCGATGCGGGTGCGCGCGTCGTAGGTGCCGATGCCGTGGACGTGCGTGGAGTGGGCGAGGGTGCCCCAGGGCTCGTCCTTGAATTTGTCCCACTGCTTGAGGAAGTAGTCGCGGCAATGGTAGCCGATCTTCCGGATGTGTTCGTCGTGGGTCACGGAAACTTCGTGGAGGTGCGGCGCGTAGATGATGAGCTCGCCGCCGTCGGCGACGACCGGCTCGAGCTTGTACATGCATTTGCCGGCGACCCAGAGCTCGTCGTACATCGGCGGCGCGCAGGACAACACCGTGTGAAACGGCCGGTCGACGTAATCGATGTGCCGGTCGCGCGAGAGATCGCTGGCGGAATCCCACGCCTGCTCGGGCGTGCCGGCGAAGAGGCCGGCGAGCTGGCCGTGGCCCTCGACGACCATGCAGAAGCAGAACTTCGGCACCGTGACCATCGCGCCGGCGCGGTCGACGACGTTGCGGACGGGCGTCCATTTGTTGCCGATGATCATCGGGTTCGTGACGACGGCGCCGAGCCAATGGAAAAAGTTGAGAATGCCCGGGCCCGCGACGCCGGGGAACAGATACTTGTTGCCGCCCGAGAAGCCGACGACCTCGTGCGGGAAGACCGGACCGACGATCATGATCAGGTCGTAGTCGAAGAGGCGCCGGTTGATGTGCACCGGCACGTCCATGGCGAACAGGCCGCCAGAGAGCCGTTTGATCTCGTCGGCCGGAATGGCGCCGAGGTCGCGGAGCGCGGCAGGGTTGTTCCACTGGTGGTTGATGAACTCGACGTCGCGGTAGGTGGAGGCACGCTCCGCGGCGGTGATGCCGACGCGGGCGTTGATGGCGTCGTCCGGCATCGGCGGGTGCGTGCCGAGGGCGATCATGACGTCGAATTTTCGCACGCTGTCACGCAGATGGGCGTGGAGCGACTGGAACATCAGGCCGACCGGCGCGGTGCGCGTGCCGTCGGGGATGATGAGCAAAACGCGTTTGCCGCGGTAGGCGTCGGCGGAGCAGGCGTCGGCGATGAGGGCGCGGACCTGATCGGCGGAGACGGCCTGGCCCGGCGGGGCGATGCGCTGGAAAGGGGCGGCGGGCATGACGGGAAGACAAAAGGATTCGCGGGCGCGTGGCGCAACACGTTCGATGCGGTCCGACGCGATTATTAGTCGAACGTTGCGCCGGGCACGGTGGGCGGCCGTTTTCGATTAACGATGTTACTTACACGGAGATTGTCAGCCGCGCAGGCACCGCCACACTGCCTGTCTCTCCCTCAATCCCGCAGGCCCACCCCCTTTCCGCCTGCGCCGACCCGCGACACATTTTGCCTTCCATGAGCCAGTCCACGCCTGCCACCTCCTCGTCCGGCAACTACCGTTGGGTCATCTGCGCGCTGCTGTTCTTCGCCACCACGGTCAACTACATCGACCGCCAGATCCTTTCCCTCATCAAGGAAATCCTCGACCGCGAGATCGGTTGGACGAACACGCAGTTCGGCTTGGTGAACTCGGCCTTCCAACTCGCCTACGCGTTCGGCTTGCTGGGCTTCGGCTGGTTCGTGGACCGCTACGGGACGAAGATCGGTTACGCCGTCTCGATCGCGGCGTGGAGCGTGGCGGCCATGGGACACGCGCTCGTCTTCACCTTCACGGGCTTCCTGACCGCGCGCGTGGCGCTCGGGCTGGGCGAGGGCGGGAATTTCCCCTCGGCCATCAAGGCGACCGCGCTGTGGTTCCCCAAGCGCGAGCGGGCGCTCGCCACGAGCATCTTCAACTCCGGCACCAACGTCGGCGCCATCATGGCCCCGGCGGTCGTGCCGTGGATCGCCTATACATGGGGTTGGCACTACGCCTTCATCGCGGCGGGCATCGCGGGCTTCCTCTGGTTGCTCATGTGGTTCCCGCTCTACAACGTCCCCGAAAAAATCGCCCACCTGACGCAGGCGGAGCGCGATCACATCCTGAGCGACCGCGACGAGCAGGCGGGCAACGCGGGCGAGAAGCCGTCGTGGGCCTCGCTGCTCGGTTACCGGCAGACGTGGTCGTTCATCGTCGCCAAGTTCCTCACCGATCCCATCTGGTGGTTCTTCCTGATCTGGCTGCCCGACTATTTCAAGGCCACGCGCGGCCTCGAGATCAAGAAGAGCTGGCTGCACATCGTCTCGATCTACGCGATCATCACCGTGCTGAGCATCTTTGGCGGCTGGGTCACCGGCTATCTCACCAAGCGCGGCTGGACGGTCACGCGCGCGCGCAAGACCGGCATGCTCATCTTCGCCTGCCTCGTGGTGCCGATCCTCGCGGTCACGCACGTCGGCGACTGGGTGGCGGTGCTGCTCATCGCGCTGGCCGGCTCAGCGCACCAGGCGTGGTCGGCCAACCTGTTCACGACCGTCTCCGACATGTTCCCCAAGCACGCTGTCGCCTCCGTCGTCGGCATCGGTGGCATGGCCGGCGCGTTCGGCGGCGCGCTGTTTCCGACGTTCTCGGGCTGGATCCTCGATTCGGCCAAGGCGTCGGGCAACGTGACGGCGGGCTACGGCGTGCTCTTCGCCATCTGCGCGTCCGCGTACCTGATCACCTTCGGCCTGCATCACCTGCTCGCGCCGCGCTTCGAGCCGGTCGCGCTCAAGCGGGGTTGAGCGAATCGCCGGAATTTCATCGCGCCGGCCTGCCCCGCAAAATAGGAATCCTCCCATGTCCGCTCCGCACTATCTCGACTCTCTTTTCGGTCTGACCGGCAAGGTGGCCGTCGTCATCGGCGGCACCGGCGAGCTGTGTGGCGCGATGGCCGGGGGTCTGGCCGGCGCGGGCGCCGAGGTCGTGCTCGTCGGCCGCAACGCCGACAAGGCCGAGGCCCGGCTCAACCAAATCGCCGCCGCAGGCGGCAACGCGTGGTTTCACACCGCCGAGGCGACCAGCAAGGCGGAGCTGCAGGAGCTGCTCGCCGCCGTGCTCAAGCGCAGCGGCCGGGTCGACATCGTCATCAACGGCGCGGGCGTCAACTCACCGACGCCGTTCCTCGCCATCACCGAGGAGGAGTTCGACCGTATCGTGCAGGTGAACCTGAAGGGCGTGTTCCTCGGCTGCCAGGTCTTCGGCCAGCACCTCGTCGAACGCGGGCAGGGCGGCTCCATCATCAACCTCGGCTCGATGTCGGGCGTCGTGCCCCTGTCGCGCGTGTTCACCTACTCGGCGACCAAGGGCGCGGTGCACAATCTCTCGCTCAATCTCGCGCGTGAGTGGGCGCCGCACCGCGTGCGCGTCAACGTGCTCGTGCCGGGCTTTTTTCCGGCCGAGCAGAACAAGAAAGTGCTCACGCCCGACCGCGTCGCCGCCATCATGGGCCACACGCCGATGAAGCGTTTCGGCGAGTCACGCGAACTCATCGGTGCGACGCTGTTGCTCGCGAGCGACAGCGCCGGGTCGTTCATCACCGGCGAAGAACTCATCGTCGACGGCGGCTACCACGCGATGACTATCTGAATTTGGCCGGTAGGGCGCACCGGCCCGGTGCGCCGCGGAGGAGCGGGCCGCTCCGCTCCACCCGATTCAACCCCCGCCTCGTAAAGATTCGCCCCAACCTTTCCCATGGCCCGCTCCTTTATCCACGACGATTTCCTGCTGCACACGGCCGCCGCGCGCGACCTCTACCACGGCTTCGCGCAGGCTGAGCCGATCTTCGACTATCACTGCCACCTGCCGCAGAAGCTCATCGCCGACAACCACCGGTTCGCCGACCTCGCCGAGATCTGGCTCGGGGGCGATCACTACAAGTGGCGTGCGATGCGCACCAACGGCACGGCCGAGCGGTGCATCACCGGCGAGGCGAGCCCGCGGGAAAAATTCGACGCGTGGTGCGCCACCGTGCCGCACACGCTGCGCAATCCGCTCTACCACTGGTCGCACCTCGAGCTGAAGCGCATCTTCGGCATCGACGCACCCATTAATCCGACCAACGCCGATGCCATCTGGCGCGAGGCCAACGCCCAGTTGGC
This sequence comes from Opitutia bacterium, assembly GCA_016187925.1. Taxonomy (GTDB): domain Bacteria; phylum Verrucomicrobiota; class Verrucomicrobiia; order Opitutales; family Opitutaceae; genus Didemnitutus. Next base: position 27,816 of record JACPIS010000043.1, read on the forward strand.
GACCATGCGCGTGCACGACATCCTCGCGGCGAACAAGGTGGCCGTCATCTGCACGACGGACGATCCCGCGGATTCGCTCGCGGACCACGAGCGGATCAAGCAGCTCGGCCTCAAAACGCGCGTCTACCCGACGTTCCGCCCGGACAAGGCGCTCGCGGTAAACCAGCCCGCGGTTTTCAACGTCTGGCTCGAGCGCCTCGGCTGCGCGGCAGGCATGCCAGTCAAGACCTTCGACGACCTGCTCGCCGCGCTGAAGAAGCGGCACGACGATTTCCACGCCGCCGGCGGCCGGCTCTCCGATCACGGCTTGGAAACGGCGCTCGGCGAACCCTGCACACACGCGGAGGCGCAGGCCGTGTTCGCCGCCGCCCGTGCGGGCCGCGCGGCCACGCCCGCCGAGTGGGCGAAATATGGCTCGTATCTCATGCTCGAGTTCGGCCGTTGGGACGCGAAGCGCGGCTGGACGAAGCAGCTGCATCTCGGCGCGCTGCGCAATAACAACACGCGCCTGCTGAAGCAGCTCGGCCCCGACACGGGGTTCGACAGCATCGGCGATTTTCCGCAGGCGCGCGCGCTCAGCTGCTACCTCGATGCGCTCGACGCGACCGGCGAGTTGCCGCGCACGGTGCTCTACAATCTCAACCCGGCCGACAACTACGTCTTCGCGACGATGATCGGCAATTTCCAGGACGGCTCCGTGGCCGGCAAGGTGCAGTTCGGTTCGGGCTGGTGGTTCCTCGATCAGAAGGGGGCGATGGAGTGGCAGCTGAACGCGCTGTCGAACCTCGGCCTGCTCAGCCGCTTCGTCGGCATGCTCACGGACTCGCGCAGTTTTCTCAGCTACACGCGTCACGAGTATTTCCGCCGCGTGCTGTGCAACCTGCTCGGCGCCGAGATGGAGCGCGGCGAGCTGCCGGACGACCGCGCGCTCGTCGGCGGAATGGTGAAGGCCATCTGCTTCGCGAACGCGCGCGACTATTTCCGGCTCGAACTGGATCCGGTGTTCGCGCGGTAGATTTTTTTGTGCGGTCGCTGAGCGGGCTTAGAGCCTATCCGAATAACACTTGCTTTGGCGTGCGCCTGGGTAGGGCGGGGCGGCCCGCCCCGCCGCGGCGCACCGGGCCGGCGACAAGTGCGTCAGCCTTGGCGGTGCGCCCTACCGTGCAAAGTCGGCCGATATTCGGATAGGCTCTTAACGCAGCTGGACTCTTCACCGCGTTCAGAATGTCAGGGAATGGAATTTCCTTTCACAGCGTGTCATCCTGAACGCAGCGAAGGACCCAATGTCCTGCCGCGTGGCGGACGAAGAGCGGGGCGAGAGCGCGCCCCGGCTCCAGATATTGCAGAGCGTCGCGGACGCACCTTCCGGGTGCGACGTGCGCCGTTTGAGGTTGTTCAGCTGGCCGTCCCGGCGCCGGTGACGAGTTCGCCGACGGTGCCGGACTGGTGGCCGGCGAACTCGGAGCGCAGCTGGCTGCAGTAGGCGTGCACCTTCCGCTCGAATTTGTGCAGGTTGAAGCTGGGGTAGAGACCCTCGCGCAGGACCGCCCACTCGGCGGTGTCCTCGAGCGGGGTGGCGCTTGCGAGCACGGGATCACCCGAAGTGCCGACCTCGTTTTGCCGGCAGAGGTCGCGCGCCAGCGAGACGATGGCCACGAGGTGCTTGTCCTCGGTGGCGGCGGCGGGGCTTTCGGCCCAGCGCAGGACGTTCACGAAGCGACGCGAAAGTCCGGCTTGCTCGGCGAAGGCGGCGGCGAGCTGCGGTGTGGTGCCGCCGAGAAAGAGTTTTTCGACCGCGCGCAAGGGCTGCCGGTGCACGCGCGCGTGTTCGAGGATGGCCTGGAACCCGCCCGGGCGGAGCCGGGCGAGCAGGAGCACGCCGAGATCGTGCAGCTGCCCGGCGGTGCGGGCGGCGGCCTCGAGACTGTAGAACTCGAGGTCCTTGCAGATGAGCTGGGCGATGCGGGCCACGGCGCGCTGGAAGGTCCAGTAACTGGCCCAGCTGAGCGCGGGCTCGAGATGGAAGGTGCGGCTGTCGATCACGACGAGACGGCGTGCTTCGTCCTGCAGCCGGACTTCGCCGAGCTGGCCGACGGCGAGGCGTGCGTCCTCGATGCGGCTGAATTCGTCGGCCGGCGGATGGGCGCGGTTGGCCGCGATGAGCATCTGCACCGTGAGGCCGGGATCGCGCGCGACGAGGTCCATCAGCGGGTTGATGCACGAGGGATGGCCGTTCGCGACCATCTGGAAGTTCGCCGCCGCGGTATCGATCAACGGCGCGCCGCCGAGCGCGACGGCCTCGCGCTGAAGCTGCGCCCAGTCGACGAGGGGACAGTGTTGCGCGCCCGGCGCCGCGAGCCACGCCAGGCGTTCGCGATCGAGCGCGGCGTTGGGTTTTTGCGTCCCGTCCTGCGAGAGGAAGTCGGGGCAGGACCGCTTGCGATCGAGCCAATGGGCGATGAGCTCCGCGGCGAAATCGAGTTGCGCGAGATCGGCGGGAAACCGGGCCCAGCGGCCTTCGGCGGTGTTTTCCGCGAGCTGGCCGAGAGCCTCGACGAGGCACCAGGCGCCCGCCTCCTCGGCCTGTTCCCGGAGCGGCCGGCCGGCTCGCTCGACCAGGGCGCTGTCGCGCATGTTCGCGCCTTGCTCGAAAGCGGCGCGCGCGGACGCGAGCGCATCGCGGGTTGCCGCGAGCTTGTGGTGCAGTTCCGGCGACGTGAGGCCGGTCAACCGGCAGAAGGAAATTTCCTCCTCGAAATGGGTGACGCGCCAGGGGTTGGCCTCGGCCTTCTCGATCTCGGCGAAGATCTCGTCGTCCTGATACGGCTTGATGAGGAAATTCTGCACATGCTGTTCGATGGCGCGCTTCACGCTGTCGCGGTCGGCGTGGTCGGTGCAGATGACAATCGGCAGGGCCGCCAGGAGACGGTCGGCCTTGAGCTGGTGGACGAACGAGAGTCCGCCGTCGCCGGTGAGCTTCAACTCGGCGAACACGAGATCGACGCGGACATTGCGGTGGATGACGTCGAAAGCCTCGGCGGCGGAACCGGCGCATGCCAGGCGATGACCGCCGCGCGCGAGGATGCCTTGCATGGCTTTTCTCGCCACGTCGCTTGGGTCGACCAGGAGGATGTTGGCCATGGTTTGGGAGCAGGCATGGTGCCTCGCCGACGATGCGGCGGGCATCACCCTGTCTCCTCGTTATCGGCGCAGGCAGGGACGAATTTACCGTTTTTCGCGTGTCCAGGGACCGCGGCCCGGGACGATGGTCCGATGAGAGGGCGGCCGCTGCGCCCCGCGCGACTGAGGACGCGGAGCGGGGTTGTGAAAGCGCGGCTTGCGGCTAGGTTGACGGCATGAGCAAGGCCTTCACGCGCGAAGACGACGCGGACGACGCTCCGGTGTTGCCCCGACCGGTGCCGTTGCTGCCGCCGGGAGCGCGCAATTATCTGACGGCGGCCGGCGCCCGGCGCCTGCGCGAGGAGTTGCAGCGGCTGGCGGAGGTCGAGCGGCCGAAATGGCTGGCGCAAGCCGGCGAAACCGGGGCGCGCGGGGCGGAGGCGAAGGAAGAACTGCAGCGCGTCGAGCAGCGGATGGCGCATCTCGGGCAGTGTCTGCAGTCGGCCGAGATCGTCGCGCCGCCGCTGCCGCCGCATGACACCGTGCGCTTCGGGGCGACGGTGACGGTGCGCGACGCGCGCGGGCAGGAGATGGTCTACCGCATCGTGGGCGCGGACGAAGCGGACTTTGCGCGCGACGAGGTGAGCTGGCTGTCGCCGATCGCCAAGGCGCTGCTCAATGCCCGGCTGGGCCAGAAGGTGGCGTGCAAGCTGCCGGCGGGCACGACGACGCTGGAAGTGGTGCGGATCGCCTACGGCTAGGGAATATTCCGGCCGGATTTGGCTCCGGAAAAACCCGAATTTCAGTACTTGCCGAATGCCGGAAATTGACCCAAGTTGCGCGCGCTTTGGGAAAAACGGTGCGGTAGCCAAGTGGTAAGGCCGAGCTCTGCAAAAGCTCTATTCGGCGGTTCGATTCCGCCCCGCACCTCCACCTTTCGGAAGCCGAAAGGTGCCGCACCGAAGCCGACGGCGAAGGCGGGCCAAGCTGCGAGACGGAGCCGGACACTAAAACGGACACCCGATTTTCCGCTCCCGGACAATTCGGCTAACGGGAACACCCCCGACCGCTTCGCCCAGCTCACCCTCGGCCACACAGCAACGCTGTCCACCGCGCCTACGCGAGAATGGCCAAAGTCACACTGCCGCCGCTGGCGGACTACGAAAAGGTGGCCACCGCTGCGCCGGTAATTCCACTGTCTACGACCGCTTAGTATCCCCGCCATAAAAATACTTCCTCCTTGCCTTTGTCCGCCAATGGCGTATGGGGCTGGAGTGGAATTCAAGCGCTTCCGCCTCTTCGAGAAGTCCTGCGCCGGCCTGTTTACCGAACACGACGTGTTCGAACTCGAGCTGGTGTTGGTGGCCGATCCGGAGGCCGGGGACTTGATTCCCGGGGCCAAGGGGCTCCGTAAAATTCGTCGGCCGCTGGCGGGCCGGGGAAAGCGCGGAGGTGCCCGGGTCATCTACTACCACATCGTTTCCGACCACCAAATCCTGCTCCTTTACGCCTACGCCAAGAACCAACAGGGCGACTTGACGCCCGTGCAGGCCAAACAACTCGTTCAACTCATCCAGGAGGAACTCCCATGAAAGCCGCCGCCTTCCAAGAACTGCTCGAAAGCGTTCGCGACGCCGGTGCCTACCTGAAAGGCAACCGCAAGGTCGTCGCGCGCACCGACCGTGTCTCCCCGCAGTCGGTCGCCGCCATCCGGGCCAAGCTCAAGCTGAGCCAGGCTCAGTTCGCCCGGGCCTTCGGCATCAGCCTTGATACCCTGCAAAACTGGGAGCAAGGCCGCCGCCAGCCCACCGGCCCGGCCAAGGTATTGCTGAGGGTAGCGGAGCGCCATCCCGAAGCAGTGTTAGAAGCCGTGGCTTAGGTTGGAGGTCTGGTTGACGCTCTAATTTTACGCGCTGCCGCCCTTTGGTCGGAAAGACGCCTTGCCCGCGGTATCTCGCGGCCTCAATCTCTCGCTATGACGAACACCGCAATTCTTTGGTTGTTTGTGTGTTTAATGGCCTTGGTCTGCGGCTGCTCCGGTTCCCGCGAAGACCCCAAAGAGTTTCCACCTGAGCTGATTTCCAAAGTTACCGGGAAGGCGACATTACAGACCGAGACCAATGCTTGGCTTACGCTCGCTATCTATAATGGCACGGAACGGAACCTAGCAGCGATTGACGTCCTTCTGGAAAACAAGAAGAGCCGTGTGCAGAGAGTATTCAGATTCGAGGTTACTACCACTGCATCCCAAAGAAACGAGGGAGGGCAAGTCATTGGCACAACCAGAGCCCAATCGTCTGTTCGACCATTCTCAGAAATGAGCTTCGAAGGCTATATTGGTGATTTCCTAAGCGGAGCTACGGGACCGGAAGAATGGTCTTGGTCCATTACAGGCGTGCAGGGCTTCAAGTAGGCTGGCGTCTTATGGATTCTGAAAAACCACCACCGGTTTTACTATCCTCTCCCGAAAGGTGGTTGGCTGGTTTGATTGGATCATTGCTAGTCGTCCTCAGCGTCGTCGTCTTCTATTTTCCGCCTCGTAGAACCACGGCAGAGTATCAAGGCTACGACATCACCGCTAAAACAACTGCAGACGCTGACTCAGCGACCGTGGTCATTGCGGTATTCACCGCCGGGTTAGCGTTACTAGCCTATGCCATAAATCGGATTAGAATAAGACGAATGGCAGGAGCCGGTCTTGAGTTCGATGGCAACCCAGTCGAGGGAACGGCTGCATCTCAGCTTGAAACATCGAACGGAGTAAAGGCCGGAGCCGCCCAAGGTGCGCCGGATGCGGGCCCAGGAGACAACATTCCGACTTTTCAAGCACTGACGGAGGAGGAGAAACAAATCATCGCCACGCTTTGGCGCGTGCAGCACGACTATAAGAATAGGCCCTATAATTGGGGATTCACAATTCCCCCTTCATCTAATGAACATCTCTGGTTCTGGCGAGGCTTGAGCACGCTGCTACAACGGCGGCTGGTATTTGCAGACGCCAACGGATTGGTCGCACTCACTGAAAGAGGCGTCGAGCACTGCAGGCTCAATTCCGCCGAGATCTTAGTGCATCCCAAAGCATGGACTAAGTTCGAGCCGCTGGTTGCGCGCTAAGAGTCACGGACACCAAAACGGACACCAATCCGCCCGAAAAGGCAGTTCCGGAGTAGTCCAAGATTAGGCTTGGTTCACTCTAGGGGAGCGGTCATTTTGGCGGTGCAATCACCGCGTAGGCCGTCGATGAAAAGCCCCACTCGCCCAACGGGCTCGTAGTCCGCCCCGCACCTCCATCCTTCGCCGAGTGGAACGAGAACGAAGGATGCCCTCCGTAGCTTGAGTGTAGGAGGGCTTAGCCGGACTCATGCAGCTGAAGCAGTGATCGCCAAAAGGCGCACCGTTTGGCGTCGTTGATGGTGTGAACATTACAAGCGACGATGCCGTCAACATGACGGCGAACCAAACGGTGCGGTTGGATTTGGGCACCAAA
>JACPIS010000007.1:0-40722 GCA_016187925.1 Opitutia bacterium
TTGTTCCTCCGGCAGGTCTCGCAGGTGGCCTCGATCAGTTGCTCGCGGGTCAGGGGCAGCTTCAGCAGGATGGCCTTGGCGGAATATTCGAGGCGCTCAAGGTGCTCGACCAGCCGGAAGACGTTGCCTTCGTACAGCCGGCTGCCCTCGAACACCCCGTCGCCATACAGCAAACCGTGGTCGAAAACCGACACCTTCGCCTGCGCACTGTCCACATACTGGCCATCGAGATAAATGATCATGAGTCCTCCCACTAAAGGACTTGCCGGAAAAAAAGCGAGTTTCAGCTTGAACAAAACCGCAGCTCTGACTCCATCGGACGCCTCACTGTTATGGTTTCAGCCGACCGCCGCACCACCGCAGGCTTCACGCTCATTGAGCTGCTTACGGTCATAGCCATCATCGGCATCCTCGCCGCCCTGATTTTCCCGACTGTCGGCAAGGTCCGTGAAACCGCCCAGCGCACCGTCGATGCCAACAACCTCCGCGAGGTCGTCAAGGCCGCCCAGATCTACGCCGCCGACAACAACGACCGGCTGCCCGACCCGCAGGCCATCCCCAGCTCGACGTTGAACGCCGACGACAAGGTCATGCTCTGGCCCGGCATCCTCGCCTACCGCGGCATCCTGAAGGACCCCGCCTTCTATTTCGCCAAGAACGACCCGGTGTTCAACGGCGCCTACCCCGCCGCCATCATCGACCCGGGCACCCGCAACACCCTCGCCACGGACTTCACGACCCGCGTGCTGAGCTTCGAGTTCGTCGGTGGCCTGCGCATGAGCGACGCGCCCACCACGCCCGTCGCTTTCACCCGCGGCCTGCGCAACGACGGCCAGTGGGATGTGAATTCCGCCGTTTACCGCGACGCCGGCGGCCACATCGCCTTCCTCGGTGGCAACGTCCAGTTCTACCCCAACCTCACCGAGGCCGCCAACCAGCTCACCCTCGCCAACGGCCGCAAGGGCTCCAACGTCCTCCAAGCCATCCCCGCCAACGCCCGCGTCTACGCCACGGCCTTCGGCGGCGTCGGCACCCCGGCCGGCACGCCGGCCAGCCTGCCCCAATGAACCTTTGTTAGTCCGAAGCCGCCATTGCTTTCGGCTTACCCAAGAAGCCCGGTCGCAAGACCGGGCTTTTTTCTTTCCCCCGCCGCGCCCGCCCCCCTAGCCTGTCCGACCATTCGCATGTCAGCCGCCAGCCCCACCTACGTCATTGGCCATAAGAATCCGGACGCCGACTCCATCTGCTCGGCCCTGGCCTACGCCGCCTACAAGGAGCTGCGCGGCGAGACCGGCTACGTGGCGGCGCGCTGCGGCAACACCAACGCGCGCATCGACGCCATCCTCGGCCGCTTCCACACGCCGCTCCCGCTTTACCTGAGCGACGTCGCCCCGCGTGTCCGCGACGTCATGATCAGCGAGGTCCACAGTGTCGCGGAGAACGCGACCTGCGCCGAGGCCCTCGAATTCATCGACCGCCACGGCCACCGTCTTCTGCCCGTGCTCGGCACCAACCGGAAGCTCATCGGCACCGTCACCACCGCGCAACTCGCCCACGCCTTCCTGCCCCAGATCGCCGAGCCGAAGAAGATGCGGCTCGTCACCACCTGCCTCGACTCCGTCGCCCGCACCATCCGCGGCCAGGTGCTCCACCTCGGCGCCGCTCCCGACCGCGTCGAAGAGCTTTTTGTGCGCATCGGGGCGATGGAAGCCTCGTCCTTCTGGCAACTCTCGCAAGCCGAGGGCATCCCCGCCAGCCAGTCGATCATCGTCGTCGGCGACCGCCACGCCATCCACCAGAAGTCCATCGAGCTCGGCGTGCGCGCCCTCATCGTCACCGGCAATCGCCCGGTGCAGGACGACATCGCCGCCGCCGCGCGCGCCCACGGCGTGAGCCTCATCCTCAGCCCTTACGACACCGCCACCACCGCCCTGCTCATCCGCACGGCCGGCCGGCTCGCCCCGCTCATCGACCGGAACTTCACCTCCATCAACGCCGACCTGCGCCTCGCCGACATCCGCCGCCGCATCGGCGCGTCCACGGCCGCGGCATTCCTCGTTCTCGCCGACGACGGTTCCCTGCAGGGCATCCTCACCAAGTCCGACGTGCTCAAGCCCGTGCCGACCCGCCTCGTGCTCGTCGACCACAACGAGCTGACGCAGGCCGTGCCCGGCGCCGACGAGGTCACGGTCACCGAGATCATCGACCACCACCGCCTCGGCCCCATCGCCACGCCGCAGCCTATCCTCTTCATCAACGAACCCGTCGGCTCCACCTGCACCATCGTCGCCGACCTCTTCCGCCGCCACGGCCTCAAGCCCACCGCGGACCTCGCCGGCCTCATGATGTCGGGCCTCATCTCCGACACGCTCCTGCTCCAGAGCCCCACCTCCACGCCAAAGGACGCCGAGACGCTCGCCTGGCTCGAATCACACGCCGACATCAAGGGCAAGGCGCTCGCCGAACTCATTTTCAGCTCTGGCTCCGTCATCCTCGCGAATCCGCCGGCCAAGGTCGTCCGCTCCGACTTCAAAATCTACGACGAGGAGGGCACCAAGTTCGCCGTCTCGCAGGTCGAGGAGCTGGGCTTCGACAACTTCTGGGCCCACGCCCGCGATCTCACCGCTGCGCTCACCGCCCTGCGCCGCGACGAAGGCCTCGCCTTCGCCTGCCTGCTCGTCACCGACATCAACACGCAGAACTCGCTCATGCTCGTGAAAGCCGAGCCGGACTTCATCCGCCGCATCTCCTACGCCCACGTCGAGAAGGACGAGATCTTCGACCTCCCCGGCGTCGTCTCGCGCAAGAAGCAGCTCATCCCCTACCTCACGAGCCTGCTGCGCGAGACGAAGGAGTGAGTTTAAAAGCACGGAAACCCCTGCGGATCCGCGCAGCGCAATCTGGAATACGCTACACGACGGCGAAATCACAGTCGCGCGCGCGCAAGACGGCTGCTTGGAAATGTTCGTCAATGTGCCCTATATTCGTGAGCGAATAGCCCCACTCGGTGATTCCTTTCGAATACGGCTTCGCGGATTTCGCTCGTTCCATCTGACAGACAAACACGGGCGCATTGAAAGCACCGCCATTGCTGACCTTTCGAGGAGTGGCATTGAGATTAATTCGACCGAGTCAAAATCCATGCCTGTAAAGGTCGCGACGTCGATGGGCTATGTGATTCTCGATTTCGATGCCATTGAGCGCTTCCTCGATACTGGCGAGCAAGTTGCCTACGAAACGGTGCTCAAAGCCTGTTCGGAGTATTGGGACGAATGGGAAACGCGCGGTAGTGCCTCCAAGCAGCAGTAAGGCGCAAACTGCGCCATGGCCTTGCCGCCGCAGGCTGCGCATCGCGACGCATCAGTCCGCTGCCAACATGTCACCCACCTCCCGCGCTCGCTCCGTGGCGAGCTCGACGGCCTCACCCGCGATGCAGTCCGAGCCAGTGAACCAAGGCCTCGTCGACCGCTGCGATTTCCGATTCATCCAGACTGCCGATGCGTCCGCCAATCCGACCGCTGCGGACCGTCATCAGCTTGTCCACCATGACCTGCGAGTCAGCCCGGAGTCCGCTGCGCTGCCCCGCCCGCACGGGTATCCGAAAGCGCTCCGCATCCTCGAAATGCGTCGTCAGCGGACAAACGGCGACCGTCGCATGGGTCGGGTTCACCAGGTCGGACTGCACCACCAGAGCCGGCCGGGGTTTGCCGCCAAAATCCCCGGGAATGGCGCACGCCACGATGTCCCCGCGACGCCAGTTCATGGCTTCCAATCCGGGATGGCATCCACGGAATCAAGCCACGCCTTCTCGTCCGGATTTTCGCGCCGGCTCACTCGAATCGACTGCTCCCGGAATTCCTCCCGCAGCCGGTCGTTGGCGCTGCCGAGAAGATACTGCTCCAGCGCTTCCTTGATCACCCAATTCTTGCCGCGCTTCACCGCCCGGGCCCGTCGCGCCAGTTCGCGGCTGAGCTCGGCCGGCAGGCGGACGCTGGTGTTTTTTGACCCGGACATGGCCACAGGCATGGTGTGCAACACAGTGTGTTGCAAGCTGTGATTTCATCACCCCTCGCCAAGCCCGACCTTGCCATGCCCGCCCGGATGCCCCTTGTTGGTTGTCCCCATGTCCGCCGCTAACACGACTCCGACACCTCCCGCGCCCGCCCCGAGCGACTTCATCCGCGACATCGTCGCGCAGCACGTCGCCGAGCAGCGTTACGCGAAGATCGTCACGCGTTTCCCGCCCGAGCCCAACGGCTACCTGCACATCGGCCACGCCAAGTCCATCTGCCTGAACTTCGGCCTCGCCCGCGAGAACCGCGGCCAGTGCAACCTGCGCTTCGACGACACCAACCCCGTCAAGGAGGACATTGAATACGTCGACTCGATCACCGCCGACGTGCAGTGGCTCATCGCGGGCTGGGCCGACCAGTGCCTCGGCTTCAAGCCCAAGGGCGCCCACCCCGCCGCACAGACCGTCGACGGCAAGCCTGACTATTTCCTCCCGGCGATCGAGCCCTCCGCCCTCAGCGCTCAGCACTCAGCGGGTTCCGCCGCCCCCGCGGCCGAACCCTTCTTCGCCTCCGACTATTTCGAGCAGCTCCACAACTACGCCGTCGAACTTATCCAGCGTGGCAAGGCCTACGTCTGCGACCTCACGCCACAGGAGACCGACGAATACCGCGGCGCGCCCGACAAGCCCGGCCGCGAATCGCCCTACCGCCAGCGCACTGTCGCGGAGAACCTCGACCTCTTCGCCCGCATGCGCGCCGGCGAGTTCCCGGACGGCGCCCGCACCCTGCGCGCCAAGATCGACATGGCCGCGCCCAACGTCTGGCTGCGCGACCCGCTGCTCTACCGCATCCGCCACGTCGCGCATCACCACGCCGGCAGCGGCTGGTGCATCTACCCGCTCTACGACTACGCGCACTGCCTGAGCGATTACCTCGAGGGCATCACCCACTCCGTCTGCACGCTCGAGTTCGAGGTGCACCGCCCGCTCTACGACTGGGTCCTCGAAAACCTCGGTCTGCCGCGCCCGCTGCCGCACCAATACGAGTTCGCGAAGCTCAACCTCGGCTACACCATCGTCTCCAAGCGCCGCCTGCTCCAGCTCGTCAACGAGCAGGTCGTCACCGGCTGGGACGACCCGCGCATGCCCACCCTCTCCGGCCTGCGCCGCCGCGGCATCCCCGCCAGCGCCATCCGCGCGTTCGTCACCGGCCTCGGCGTCACCAAGTTCGACTCCGTCACCGAGGTCGCCGTCTTCGAGAACGCCGTGCGCAACGACCTCAACGCCGCCGCCCAGCGCCGCCTCGCCGTGCTCCGGCCCGTCAAGGTCGTCCTCACCAACCTCCCTGCGGGCGAGACCATCGCCTGCACCGCCACCAACAACCCCCAGGACGAGCACCCGACGACCCGCCCGCTCGCGCTCACCCGAGAGGTGTTCATCGAGGCCGACGATTTCGCCGAGGTCCCGCCGCCGAAGTATTTTCGCCTGAAACCGGGCGGCGAGGTGCGCCTGAAATACGCCTGCATCATCAAGCTCGACGAGATCGTGAAGGACGCCGCCGGCGCCGTCACCGAGCTGCGTTGCACCGCCCAGCTCGACACGCGCTCCGGCCAGCCCAACGCCGACAAGAAGGTCAAGGGCACGATCCACTGGGTCAGCGCCACGACGTGCATCGACGCCGAGGTCCGCCTCTACGACCGCCTCTTCACCGTGCCCGAGCCCGCCGCCACCGAGGATTTTCTCAAGGTCGTGAATCCGCACTCGCTCGAGGTCGTCACCGCCAAGCTCGAAGCCTCGCTCGCCTGCGCGACCGCCGACGATCGTTTCCAGTTCGAGCGCCTCGGCTACTTCACGCTCGATCCGAAAGACTCTCAACTCTCCGCGCCCAACGCCCAGCCGAAGCTCGTCTTCAACCGCACCATCACGCTCAAGGACACTTGGGCGAAGTAAGGTCAGCGCAACAGCACCTGCAGCGGCGGTCTATGACCACAGCCGTCCCACAAGAACTCGTTTCGGTCCTCTTTTGCATGTCATCCTGAGCGAAGCGAAGGATCCACGTGCTCGGACGCGATGCAGGATTCGCACGCGTAGATTCTTCGCTGCGCTCAGAATGACAGGATACGAAGTTGACGCCGGAAGTCGGGTGCGCTGTGGGATGTCTGTGGTCTATGACCGCCGTCCGGCAAGGCGAACCCTTCCGCCGTCCCCCAGACTGCGGCGGACAAGCCGGGTGACCCGCCCACGCCACCGCGCCCGCACAAACTTGCTGCGACGCAAAGCACGTTCGCTCGCGTAACTCCCGGGCGTAAGCAGCGTCTTTTTCGCCATGCGCTTCCTTGTCCTGCTTCCCCTGTCGGTGTGGTGCGCTGCGTTCCTGCCTGCCCGGGCTGCGAATGACCGCGCTGCTCCAGAATGGATCACGGCCCAAGTGCGCGCGCCGCAGGTGCAACAATGCACCTTCGTCAGCGCCGCAGCGGGAACGAAGGTCAGCTACCATCTCTACACTCCTGAAGCCTACAAGACCGAACCCGCCCGGCGCTTCCCGGTGATCTACTGGCTCCACGGCTCCGGGGGCGGCCTCCGCGGCATAGCGCCCCTCGCCGCGCATTTCGATGCCGCCATCCGCGCCGGCAAACTACCGCCCGTCATCGTCGTCTTCCCCAACGGCCTCGCCGAAAGCATGTGGTGCGACTCGCCGGACGGTCGCGCGCCTATGGAGACCGTCGTGATCAAGGAACTGATTCCGCATATCGACGCGACCCATCGCACGCTCGCCACACGTGCCGGCCGCCTGATCGAGGGTTTCAGCATGGGCGGCTACGGCTCGGCGCGCCTGGGTCTCAAACATCCTGAACTCTTCTGCGCCGTGTCGCTCCTCGGCGCTGGGCCGCTGCAGCAGGAGTTCGATCCGGACGACACTCCACGCTCCGAGCCCGCCCATGCCCAACGGCTTTTCGCCCAGGTGTGGGGCGGCGAGCAGACCCGCTTCAAGGCCCAAAGCCCATGGGAACTGGCCGGGCAACATGCCGCCGCCAAGTCGCCACCGCCCTTGCTGATGCGGCAAGTCGTCGGTGATCGCGACGGCACCTTGGCCAACAACCGGCGCTTCGACGCGCGCCTCACGGCACTGAAAATTCCGCACACCTTCACGGTGCTGCCCGGGGTCGGCCACAACACCCGGGCCGTTTTCGCCGCGCTTGGCGAAGCCAATTGGAAATTCTACCGCGCGGCGTTCGAGGGAGTCCCGGCCGTGGGCAAACCGTAGCCGCGAACCACTGCAGCCGCGCCACGCTCCTCGCCGAGCACGCGGAAGATGGCAGTGATGCTCGGGCCGGGGTTGGGACCGAAAAGGTCACTTCACCGGGACGTCGATCTCGTGCGAGTGCGTGCGGAGCCATTGCTCCGTGTCGACGAGGTCGAACAACGGCTGGCCGGCCAGGTGCCGGAGCACGAAGCTGCGATTGTCGATGCCGGTCAGCACAAGGATGCGCCGGCCGGGATTCTCCCGGACTGCCAGCACGACCTGCCGGGCGATGTGCTCGTTCCAGCGCCGGCTGCCTTCCGCCGCGACCGGTCCGTAGACGGCGTCCCGCAAAGCGCTCTTGCCCGCCAGCACGGCGGCCGTGGTCGCATCCTGCACGTCCGCAGTCGTCTGCCAGTGGGCCTTGAGCAGCTCGGCGGCGGTCTTCTCGTGCGCGTCCAACGCAGCGGTGAGCGCGGGCTGCTCCGTTTTGGCCTGCTTGATCGCGGCAATCGTGGAGTTGACGATCTCATCGAACATCGGCTGCCCCGGCTCCGAGGGGTAGGCCTTGAACGTCCCGCCGGCCAGCAACGGAAAGACGACTTGCGTGTATTCGATCTTGCCCGGATGGACGGTGCGCTTCTCCAACTCGCCCGGGCTGACATCCAGCACCAGCACGTCCGGATGCACCGCGGTGATGAGGCGCTGCAGCACGTCGAGACTGTAGGCCGGCACCTGCGCATGCTGGCGATAAAGCGTGCCGAGCACGTAAACCTCGCTGCGCGGTGCCTCCCCCGAGGCCGCAGCGGAATCAGCGGCAAGCAAGCCGAGCAGAATGAGGAGCATCCGGCGGCCGGACGTGAACCAGGGAAAGGACGGAATTTTCACGAGAAGTGAGAAACCCGCATCGTTCTGCCCCAGCCGCAGCCGGCAAGCGACGAGCCGCGCGGAGCCTGTCAGCGGGCCGCATTTTTGCAGCGCGGCTGCTCTGTCCTCGCTTCGTGACGCGTCGCCCTCGCCGCGGAATCACGCCCTCTCCGCTGGGGCAGCGCGGTTCCACTGCCCTCCGCACCCAGGGAACAGCTCACCGGGACGGTTCGCCCTATCCGGCCCGACTCAGGCAGTCGAACGCGATTCCCGTTCGCTGAAAGTGCGTTGAGATCAACGCGCACCACCCTCGATCACCTGATTCCGACTCAGCCGCTCGCGAGCAACTTCTGCAGTCGCGACGCGACGCGGTCTTTGCCGAGTACGCGGAAGATGGCGGTGATGCTCGGGCCGGCGTTGGTGCCGGTGACGGCGAGGCGGGCGACGGCCTGGTAGTCGCCGAAGCCGAGCCCCTTGCCCTCGGCGAGCGTCTTGATGCCGGCCTCGACGGTGGCGTCGGTCGAAAAATCCATCGCAGACAGCGCGGCGATGAGCTCGGTGAGGCGCGTCTTCGGGTCGCCCTTGGCCATGACCTTGTCCTTCACCTTGGCGTCGACCGGGAAATCGTCGCTGAAGAAATAGCCCGTGTAGGCGCCGAGTTCGTCGACCGATTTGATCTTCGGCTGGGCGAGCGTCATGATCTCGCGGAAATATGCCTCGTTGGCCAGCGCGGCGGCGCCGGCGGGAATCTTGGCGAAATAATCCTTCGCGAGCGCGACGAACTTCTCTGTGGGCTGCTCGAGCAGGTAGACCATGTTAAGGTACGCGAGCTTCTTGCCGTCAAACTTGGCGTTGCTCTGGTTGACGGCGGGCAGGTCGAAGAGCTGCACGATCTCGGCGACGGTCATCTTTTCGCGGTCGTCGCCGGGATTCCAGCCGAGCAGCGCGAGGTAGTTGACGAGCGCCTCGGGCAGGAAGTGGCGCTGCTGGTATTCCTCGATGAGGGCGCCCTTGTCGCGCTTCGACATCTTGCCCTGGCCCATCTCGGGCGACTTCAGGATGAGCGGGATGTGCGCGAACACCGGGGGCGTGACGCCGAAGCCTTCGTAGAGGCGCACGTGCTTGCTCGTGTTGGACAGGTGATCCTCACCGCGGATAATGTGCGAGACCTGCATCGTGATGTCGTCGACGACGTTCACGAAGTGGAACACCGGGTTGCCGTCCGAGCGGAAGATGACGAAGTCCTCGTCCTCCTGGCGCTCGACGCGGCCGCGGATCTGGTCGTCGATCACGACCGGGTCGCACTTCACTTTCTCGACCTCCTTCTTGCGGTGGTCGTCAAACACTTTGTAGCGCTCGCCCAGCATCTTGAACCAGATGGCGCCGTCCTTCTCGTAGGCACGGCCGGCCGCGAGCAGCTTCTGCAGGTATTCCTTGTAGATATGCGCGCGCTGGCTCTGGCGGTAGGGGCCGAAAGCGCCGCGCTCGCCCACGCCGTTGGGGTTCGGACCCTCGTCCCAATCCATGCCGAGCCACGTCAGGCTGTCGTAGATAAGCCGGAGGAACTCTTCGCTGTTGCGCGCCTGGTCGGTGTCCTCGATGCGCAGGATGAACGTGCCGCCGGTGTGGCGGGCGTAGAGCCAGTTGAACAGCGCGGTACGGGCGCTGCCGATGTGGAAGAACCCGGTGGGACTGGGAGCGAAGCGGACACGAACTTGGGACATGGGAGAAGTGCGAGCTAGGAGAAAGCCCCGAGCGCTGTCAAAGCCTGAGCCGGTGCCACCGCCGGTGGCTCCGGACCCGAGACAGGTCTGCCACAAAAAGGCCCAAAATCACCGAACGCGAGTTGCGCTCTCAAGGCGCCCCAGGTGCGCGGGTCACCTGAAGCGCAGGTTCAATCCATCCACTTGAGCCTCGCGGATCAGACCGACAGGTAGGGCGCACCGCCAAGGCTGCGCACTTGTCGCCGCCAAGGCTGACACACTTGTCGCCGGCCCGGTGCGCCGGGAACGTGATATCACCCTCGCGGCGGAGCGGGCCGCTCCGCCCTACCTTTCGTTTCGCGGGCGTCAGTCTATGGCGCGAGCCTCAATAGTGCCTCTTTGTGGCTCAACCCTTCCCTGCCTTGGCTTGTGGTCCGCGGTCTTCCGCTCAATCTGCGGGAGAAAATGCCCTCTGCCCTGCCACTCGACCCCGCCGAATTCACCCCGCGCTTCGCTGCCGCCGCGCGCCAGACAGGCTTCCAGCTCCAGCAATACGGCGAGATTCACGGCCACCCGCTACTCGCCTACACCAAGCGCACCGCCGGTCCGCGTCCGCGCGTCTATCTCTCCAGCGGCATGCACGGTGACGAGCCCGCGCCGCCGTGGGCGCTGCTGCGGCTGGTCGAGCAAGGCTTCTTCGACGCGCGCTGCACGTGGTTCGTCTGCCCGCTGCTGAATCCCACGGGGTTCGCCCAGCGCACGCGCGAAAACCACGCCAAGGTCGACCTCAACCGCGACTACAAGGAGCGGCACAGCATCGAAGTGCGCGCCCACGTCGCCTGGCTGGAACGCCAGCCGAACTTCGACCTGATCATCTGCCTGCACGAGGACTGGGAGGCGCAGGGCTTTTATCTCTACGAACTCAACCCCGAGAACCGGCCGACGCTCGCCCACGCGATGATCACCGCCGCGCAAGCGCATTGCCCGATCGAGACGGCCGCGGTGATCGACGGGCGGCCAGCGACCGAGCCGGGCATCATCCGGCCGGTCAGCGATCCGCTGCTGCGCGAGACATGGCCCGAGGCGATCTACCTCCGGCATTTCCACAGCACGCTCGATTACACGATCGAGACCGCGTCCAGCCGGCCGCTGGAGGAGCGTGTCACGACGCAGACTGTGGTCGTGCGCGCGGCGCTTGCCGAGTTCCTGAAATCATAACGGCGCCTGGTCCGGCGCAGTGGCGCGCGGAAGCGGCGCGGGAAATTTTTCGGCGACGAACGCGTCGATCAACCGCTCAGCCTCGGCGCGCGTCAGTCCCATGCGTTTTTCCGCGAAGCGCGCCATGTCCTGCGGCCACGGGGCGCGCAGCAGGTAGTCGAACCCCGACGGACGCAGGTCGATGACGGCGCAATGCAGCGCCTGCCGCGTCAGGGCGAGCAGCGCGGAGTGCCGCGCCGTCCAGCCGTGCTCGGCGAACTCCAGGTAGAGCGTCGAGTCGGGTCCGTAGAGCTTGTCGCCGACGACCCGGTGCCCGATGGACTCGGCGTGCGCCCGGATCTGGTGCTTGCGACCGGTGATGAGTTGCACACCGACGAGCGTAAAGCCCCCCGCGACGACCAGCGGCGTGAGCAGCGTCTGCGCCTCCTGGGCGCCCGGGCCGCCCGACTCCACCACGCGCTGCCGGACAGTGACGCGCGACTCCGTGTCCGGTCCGAGCGGGCGGTTGACGTTCACCGGTTCACGCAGCTCGCCCTCGAGGATGGCGACGTAGCCCTTGCCGAGCAGGCGCTTGCCCACGGCCTTCTGCAGGCGGCTGCCGGTCGCCTCGTCCTTGGCCAGAATCACCACTCCAGAAGTCTCGCGATCGAGCCGATATATCAGGCGGATGGTCTGCAGTCCCAACCCCTCCCGCACCGCGCCGGCCAGGCTCGACCATGGGCCGTTCTTGGAGGGGTGCACCACCAGCCAGCCGGGCTTGTCCAGCACGAGCAGGCGGGCGTCGTCGAGCAACACCCACGACTTCAGCTCGTTGGGATCGACCAGCGGGGCCTGCGGCGGCGGCAGGGCTTCGGCGGGGTCAAGCATGGAGCGGAGCGTTCAAAGTTTTTCTCGTCATAGCCACCGGAGAAAGTTTGCCAAAGCGTTCCGCGCGACTACTGATTTTCCCCGTCGAATGAGCCCTTTCCACGCAGGAAAGATTTCGCCGGTCCGCAGGACGGCAGGCGCGTATAGTCAGGAGGAGACGTTCGGTGTTCGACACGGATTTTGTCGTTAACCCAAAGGATACCCATGAACAATGCAATCCATCCCCACGAGATCATCGTGTCCGGCATCCACCTCGAACTCACACCGTCGCTGAAGACGTATGTGAAGGAGAAGTTGGAGCGACTGTTCCGGCACGAGGATCACATCGTGAGGATCAAGGTGGAGCTCGAATGCGACCGGAAGCACAACCGCGAACACAAGTTCATCGCGAAGGCGCACGTCGAGATCCGCGGTCCCAACATCAACGCCGTCGCCGACTCGGAGGAGATGCACAAGTCGATCGATCTGCTCGTCGACAAGCTCGACCACGCCCTCCGCCGCCGCCACGGCCAGCACAAGGACAAGCGCAACCATCCCCACACCGTCGAGTGGCAGGATGTCGCGCTGCCCAAAGCCATTTGAATTTCGGCCACCCCGCCATTGCTATAACACCCCCACAGCGGGCCCGCCTAATCCGGCGGGCCGCTTTATTTATAGCCGCCGCGCCGGCCGGATTTCGGTTTCCAAAGCCCGCCCGGCGCTTATGACATAAGCCCATGCCCGGTGTCCTCGCCCTCTCGGGGCAAAATCTTACCCTCGCCCGCATCCGCACCGCGCTCCAGCACCGCGACCGCCTCGCGCTCGCGCCCGGAGCGCTCCGTCGCATCCGCGCCTCGCGCGCCATCGTCGACCGTCTGCACGACGACCCCGAGCCGCACTACGGCATTAACACCGGCTTCGGCATCCTCGCGCACCAGCGCGTGCCGTCGGCCGACATCGAGAAGCTCCAGGAGAACCTCATCCTCAGCCACGCCGTCGGCGTCGGCGACGAGGTGCCGGCCGAGATCATCCGTCTGATGCTGCTGCTCAAGGTCAACGGCCTCGCCGTCGGCATGTCGGGCGTGACGCCGCGCGTCATCGACTACCTCATCCGTTTCTACAACGCCGACGCCCTGCCGGTCGTGTTCACCAAGGGCTCGCTCGGCGCCTCGGGCGACCTCGCCCCGCTCGCGCATATGGTGCTGCCGCTGCTCGGCCTCGGCGAGATGACCTACCGCGGCAAGCGCCAGCCGGCCAAGGTTGTCCTGCAAAAACTCGGTCTGAAGCCGCTCACGCTCAAGTCCAAGGAGGGTCTCGGCCTGATCAACGGCACGCAGTTCATGTCGGCCTACGGCGTACATTGCCTGCTGCGCATCGCCAACCTCACGAAGACGGCCGACATCGCCGCCGCCACCACGCTTGAGGCCGCCCGCGGCAGCGCCGCGCCGTTCGACGCGCGCATCCACGACGCCCGCCCGCACCAGGGCCAGCGCGACGTCGCGCGCAACCTGCGCGCCCTACTCCGTGGCTCGCGGATCCTCCCGTCGCACGCGCATTGCGGCAAGGTGCAGGATCCCTACTCGCTGCGCTGCGTGCCGCAGGTGCACGGCGCCGTGCGCCTCGCTGTCGCCCACGCCCGGCAGGTCGTCGAGACCGAGATCAATTCCGCGACGGACAACCCGCTCGTGTTCGCCAACGGTGACGTCATCAGCGGCGGCAATTTCCACGGCGAGCCGCTGGCGTTCGCCCTCGACTACCTCGCCATCGCCACCGCCGAGCTGGCCTCCATCTCCGAGCGGCGCATCTACATGCTGCTGCACGGCGACACCATCGGCGATCTCAAGGTGCCCCGCCTGCTCATGAAGGACACCGGCCTCAACTCCGGCTTCATGATTCCGCAATACACCGCGGCCGCGCTCGTCTCGGAGAACAAAGTGTTCGCCCACCCGGCCTCGGTCGATTCCATCCCCTCCTCGCTCGGGCAGGAGGACCACGTGTCGATGGGCTCGATCAGTGCGACCAAGCTGCTCGAGGTCGTGAAGAACGTCGAGACCGTGCTCGCCATCGAGCTCATGTGCTCCGCGCAGGGCCTCGAGTTCCTCCACCCGCTGAAGGCCGGCCGCGGCGTCGAAGCCGCGTTCACCGCGGTGCGCCGCGTCATCCCGTTCGCGCAGGCCGACCGGCTCTTCCACGACGACGTCCAGACCGCGCTCGAGCTTGTGCGCAGCGAAAAGCTCGCCGCCGCCGCCGAGCGCGCCGCCGGCAAACTGCTCTGATGTTGGAGGGCCCGCCTCCCGGCGGGCCGCGGCTCAGCCGGAGCTGAGCCCTCCAGAAACCCACACCCCCTTTCGCCCCATGCCCCCCAAGAAAACCAAGAACACCAAAGCTCAGCCCCGCGTCATCCGCGCACCGCGCGGCACGCAGCGCACCTGCCAGACCTGGGCCGCCGAGGCTGCCATGCGCATGCTGATGAACAATCTCGACCCCGAGGTCGCCGAGCGTCCGCAGGACCTCGTCGTCTACGGCGGCCGCGGCAAGGCCGCGCGCAACTGGGCGAGCTTCGATGCCATCCTCGCCACGCTGCCCAAGCTCGCGCCGGACCAGACGCTGCTCGTCCAGTCCGGCAAACCCGTCGGCGTCGTGCGCACGCACCCCGACGCCCCGCGCGTACTCATCGCCAACAGCAACCTCGTGCCGAAGTGGGCCACGCAGGAAATCTTCGACGACTTCGAGAAGCGCGGCCTGATGATGTACGGCCAGATGACGGCCGGCTCGTGGATCTACATCGGCACGCAGGGCATCCTGCAGGGCACCTACGAGACGTTCGCCGAGGCCGGGCGCCAGCACTTCGGCGGCGACGAGTGCGGGAGCCTCGGCGGCACGCTCGCCGGCCGGCTCTGCGTCACCGGCGGTTGCGGCGGCATGGGCGGCGCGCAACCGCTCGCCATCACGATGGCCGAGGGCACCTGCCTCATCGCCGATGTCGACAAGTCCCGCCTGCAAAAGCGCGTGCACGACCGCTATCTCGACGAGATCGCGCCGTCCCTCGACGAAGCCATCGACCGCGCCGTGCTCTACACCGAACACCGCAAGGCGCTCAGCGTCGGTGTCGTGGCCAACATTTCCGACCTGCTCGAGCGGCTCATCGCCCGCAAGATCAAGGTCGACGTGCTCACCGACCAGACGAGCGCGCACGACCCGTTGCACGGCTACGTGCCGGTCGGCTACGATCTCAAGGTCGCCGCCGTGCTGCGCCGGAAGTATCCGAAAAAATACCAGAAACTCTCGCTCGCCTCGATGGCTCGCCACGTAAAGGCGATGCTCGCACTCCAGAAGCGCGGCGCAAAGACCTTCGACTACGGCAACAATCTTCGACAGCGCGCCTTCGACCAGGGCGTGAAGCGCGCGTTTGATTTTCCCGGTTTCGTGCCCGCCTACATCCGCCCGCAGTTCTGCCTCGGCCGCGGACCGTTCCGCTGGGTGGCGCTCTCGGGCGACCCGGCCGACATCTACGCAACCGATCAGGCGATCATGGAGCTGTTCCCCGAGGACAAAGCGCTGCACCGCTGGCTCAAGATGGCCGGCCAGCGCATCGCCTTCCAAGGATTGCCCGCGCGCATCTGCTGGCTCGGCCTCGGCGAACGCCACCGCGCCGGCCTGCTCTTCAACCAGATGGTCGCCGACGGCCGCCTGAAGGCGCCGATCGTCATCGGCCGCGACCACCTCGACTGCGGCTCCGTGGCCAGCCCGAACCGCGAGACCGAGGCGATGAAAGACGGCTCCGACGCGATCAGTGACTGGGCCATCCTCAACGCCATGGTCAACATCGCCAGCGGCGCCTCGTGGGTGAGCTTCCATCACGGCGGCGGCGTCGGCATCGGCTACAGCCAGCACGCCGGCCAGGTCATCGTCGCCGACGGCACGCCCGAAGCCGCGAAGCGCCTGGAGCGCGTGCTCACGAACGACCCGATGATGGGCGTCTTCCGCCACGCCGACGCCGGCTACGACATTGCCCAAGGCTGCGCCGACCGCCTCGGCGTGCCCATCCCGATGCGCAACTGGTGACCCCGTGAAAGCGATCCCTCCTCTCGTCCCCGGCAACTGGCCCAAGGAAATCCCTGCGTCGCGTTTTGCCGCTTCGATCCGACGCGACTCGCCCGACGGCTGCCGGATCGCCCTCGTCGGCCTGCCCGATGACCGCGGCGTGTGGATGAACCACGGCCGGCCCGGCGCCGCCGGCGGCCCCACGGCGTTCCGCGCCGCCCTGGCCCGCTACGGTTCGGCCGACTCTGCTGCCGGGCTGATGCCGAAAGTCTACGACGCGGGCGACGTCACCGCCTCCGATTCGCTCGAGGAAACCCACCGGCGTGTCACCGCCGCAACCAGCGCCTTGCTCGACGCCGGACTGTTTCCCATCGCCGTCGGCGGGGGACACGACCTCACCTTCCCGTTCGTCCGGGCCGTCGCGGCGCGTTTTCCCAAGCCCACCGGCGTTTACTTCGACGCGCACCTCGACGTGCGTGAGACGACCGGCTCCGGCATGCCGTTCCGCCGGCTCGTCGAGGATTGCGGCGTGCCCGCGCTGCACCTGCACGGCTTCCGGCCGCTGGTGAACAGCCGCGAACACTTCGCGTGGTTCAAGGCGCACGGCGGCAAAATTTATCCCGACAAGGCCAAGATCGCTCTGCCGAAGGCGAAGCATCTCTTTGTGAGCTTCGACCTCGACGTGCTCGACTCCGCTCACGCTCCCGGCGTCAGCGCGCTCAACCCCGCCGGCTGGACCGTGCGCGAAGCCGAGGCCTGGGTACGCGCTTGCGGCGCGAGCAAGAACGTCCGCTGCTTCGACCTGATGGAACTGAACCCCGCCCACGACCTCGACGGCCGCACGGCGCGCGCCGCGGTGCACCTGTTCCTGACGTTCCTGTCCGGTTTCGCCGGACGCTAACTCGTGAAATCCCTCCTCATCCGCAACGCCCGCATCCTGACGCTTGGCAGCTCCGAGCTGCCCCGCCGCGGCGCGGAGCTGCGCGACCTCGGCGTCATCCCGCAGGGCGACGTGCTGATCGAGGCCGGACGCATCGCTGCCGTCGGCCCCAACATCAACATCCCCGACACGCCCGACACGATCAATGCGGCCGGGCGCGTGCTGATGCCGGGTTTCGTCGACTGCCACACGCACGCCTGCTGGGCGGGCGACCGCCTCGCCGAGTGGGAGATGAAGCTGCGCGGCGTGCCTTATCTCGAGATCCTGCAGGCGGGCGGCGGCATCCACTCCACCGTGCGCGCGGTCCGCGCCTCTTCCGAGACACAACTGGCCGCGGGTCTGCGCACGCGGCTCGACGCCATGCTGCGCGGCGGCACCACGACCGTCGAAGTGAAGAGCGGCTACGGCCTGTCGACCGAAGCGGAACTCAAGATGCTGCTCGCCATCCGGCACGCCGCCAGGGACTGGCCGGGCCTCGTGATCCCGACGGCGCTGCTCGGCCACGCCTACGAGGGCGACTTCGAGGAATTCGTCGAGCGCACCATCACCGAGACGCTGCCGCAGCTGCGCTATGAATTCCCCGGACTGACGGTCGACGCCTTCTGCGAGAAGGGCGCATGGACCGTCGACGCGTGCGTGCGGCTCTTCGAGGAGGCTGCGCGACGCGGTCATCCGTGCCGCGTGCATGTCGACCAGTTCAACTCCCTCGGCATGCTGCGCGAGGCGCTGCGCCTGGAGGCGCGCAGCGTCGACCATCTCGAGGCGACGGCCGACGCGGATATCGCCTTGCTCGGCCAGTCACGTTCCTACGGCGTCATCCTCCCCTGCACCGGTTTCCACACCGACGGTCGCTACGCGCGCGGCCGCACACTGGTCGACACCGGCGCCGCCCTGGCCTTGGCGACCAATTGCAACCCCGGTTCGGCGCCGACGCACTCCATGCCCTTCGCCATCGCCCTGGCCGTGCGGCACTGCGGCCTGACACCCGCCGAAGCCATCACCGCCTGCACGATCAACGCCGCTGCATTGCTCCACCGCAACGACCGCGGGCGCATCGAGCGCGGCCTGCGCGCCGACCTGATCCTGCTCGCGCACAAGGACGAGCGCCAGCTCGCCTACGAATTGGGTGGCAACCCCGTCGATCTCGTCATCTGTGGCGGACGGGTGGTTGGGTAAGCAGGCAGGAGCTGCCCTCGAGTCAGCCCGCCCTAGGCTCGACGCAAGGTCGAGCCCTACGACATCCGTGGCGGGCGGATTATCCGGTAGGGCGAACCCTCCGGGTGAGCCGCGAGCTTCGGCTCGGTGGGGACGCCTCGCCCTGCGCAAACCGGCTCTCCTTGTAGGGCCTGATCTTGAGTCAGACCTGCCGGCTCGACGCAAGATCGTGCCCTACGACCCAGCCTTTGCCACGGCGGACCCGATCGGGCCAAGCTGCCGTCAGTAGCCCGCGGCCCCGTAAGGCCCCTGACCCCGGCCATAGATCAGGATCATGCGCTCGAAGGTGCAGACCAGCCGGCCGTCATGCGTCTTGGCGGTCGTGCGCACATGGATGATGCCCTGCCCCGGCCGCGACTTGGACTCGCGTTTCTCCAGCACGGTGGACTCGGCGTAGACCGTGTCGCCTGCGCGAACCGGTTCGTGGAATTTCACGTTCTTCCAAGCAAGATTGGCCACGATCTTCGAGAAAGTCTTCGTCATCATGCCGGTCAGCACCGCCAGGACGTGCAGTGGATTAATGGGAAGCGGCCCACCTGCTGTATGGGCATGGAAATCAAAATCCGTGAGCGCGGGCGATTGATCGAGCGCGCGCAACGTGTGCGTCATGCTTTCTTCGGCCGTAAATGTCTTTCCCGGACGGTGCTCGTAGGTTTCGCCGACTTCCACATCCTCGAAGAACAGGCCCATGCGTTCGAGAAAGACTCCCGGCGCTACTTCGATGTGCGAGGCGTGCTTGTTGTTCATGGGCTCAATAATTCAACCGGGTGAAATCATCCTGCCCCGCACGCGCGATGAGCACGTCGTAGACGAGGGTGGCGACCGTCTCGTCGCGCTGGTTGACACCGAGCGTGCGGACCTTGAGCCGGCCGGCCTTGGGCGCCTCGGGCGCGTCGGCTTTCTCGAGGATTTCCGACTCGGCGTAGACCGTGTCGCCACCGAACATCGGCTTGGAGAGTGTGATCTCGTCGAAGCCGAGCAGGCGCACGCGCTTCGCGAAGGTTTTCCAACTCATGCCCAGCACGACCTTGGTGGTGAGCGTGGAATCCATCAGGCATTTCTTCCACTCGCCGTGTGCGGCGAACTGCTCGTCGAAGTGCAGCATCTGCTGGTTGAGCGTGTCGAGGCACTCGTCGCGGCTGTCCTGCTGCGAGAGCGTGAGGCCCGGGCGGTGCTTGAACCGCTGACCGACGGCGAACTGCTCGAAATCGAGCCCGAAGCGCTCGCGGTAGCGTTGCTCGCCGGTTTGGACGTAGGCGGTGAAGGAGCTCATCGGTGAATCATTGGTCCGCGCGCCGCAGCACGCCTTGGGCGGAGCGATACATCGGCACGTCGATCATCTGGCCGTCGATGTTGGCGACATGGCCGCCGGCCGCCTCGAAGGCCGTGACGATGCGCCGCGCCCGCTCGACCTGCGCCGCCGCCGGGCGAAAAGCCGCTTTGATCGCAGCGCACTGCTTGGGATGGATGGCGAGTTTGCCGACGAACCCGAGTGCCCGCACGCGGGCGCATTCCGCCTCGAGCCCAGTTGCATCCTCCAACTCGATGAAAGGCTGGTCGAGCGACGCGACGCCGGCGGCAGCGCAGGCGTGCACGACCTTGGTCCGCGGCCAGAGCAGGGCATCCCACGTCGGTTCGCCGCCGGTTTCGGCCGACAGGTCGAAGCCCCCGAAGGCCAGTGCGACCGTATGCGGCGCGGCGGCAATCGTGGCGCAGTGCCGCACGCCGAGCACTGTTTCGATCAGACTGAGAAACCGCACTGTCTGGGGCAGTCGCGTGGCCGCGTAGCGCACCTCGTCGGCCGACTCGACCTTGGGCAGCACGAGCAGGTCGGGCGCGATCCCGGCCGCAACGATGGCGTCGAGGTCGCGTTTGCCGGTCTCGGTGCGCGGATTGTTGATGCGCAGGGCGCTCACGAACGGCGCGGCGCCCACGCGGCCGTGCTGCCTGAGCCACGCCACGACCTCGCCGCGCACCCGCTCCTTGTCCGGCACCGGCACGGCGTCCTCCAGATCGACGATGACTCCGTCGGCGTCGCTCGCCGCCGCCTTGGCAAAGCGCTCGGGGCGCGAGCCGGGGGTAAAAAGCAGCGCGGCCAGCCGGAGGGACGGGGTGCGGGGCATGTTGCCCTCACTCAAAGGCTTTTCGTCCGCAGTGAAACCAAAAACGCGTTTCGGGGCCGCGCGGGCAAGTCGGGCTTATACACGCATTATGTCATTCCTTATGATGGAAGGGGGCACGGGAGGTGCTCAATAATCAGGTTGCTATGAGCCAATCCGTATCCTCTTCGCCCCTCTACGATCCCGCCAATGAGCACGATGCCTGTGGTGTCGGTTTCATTGCGCGCCCGGACGGCATGCGCACGCACGAAGTCCTGAAGCACGCCCTCACCGCGCTCAAAAACCTGGCTCACCGCGGTGCCATTGACGCCGACTCCAGCACCGGCGACGGCGCGGGCGTCATGACCCAGCTGCCCTACGAGCTGCTCCGCTCCCATCTCGAAGCCGCCAAGATCAGCGTCATCCCGCGCGACCGCGACCTCGGTGTCGGCATGTTTTTCTTCCCCCGCGAAAGCGACCTCGCCCAGGCCCAGATCAAGAAGATCGTGATCGAGGCCGTGAAGGAGGAGGGCCTCGGCTTCGTCGCCTGGCGCGACGTGCCGACCGACTATTCCATCCTCGGCCGCAAGGCCGCCGACACGCGGCCCGCCGTCGTGCAGGCCATCGTGGCCCGCATGGACGACGCCAGCGACGACGAGTTCGAGCGCCGCCTCTACCTCGCCCAGAAGGTCGCCGAACGCCGCGCCGGCGAGGCCCGGCTCGACGGCTTCTACGTGTGCAGCTTCTCCTCGCGCACCATCGTCTACAAGGGCCTGCTCAACGCGCCCGAGGTCCGCCGCTTCTTCCCCGACCTCCGCGATCCGCGCTACCGCACGGCCTTCGCCATCTTCCACCAGCGCTACTCGACCAACACTTTCCCGACGTGGCACCTCGCGCAACCCTTCCGGTTGCTCGCGCACAACGGCGAGATCAACACCATCCGCGGCAACCGCGTGCGCATGCACGCCCGCGAGCGTTCGATGGCCGGCGGCGTCTGGGGCGGCCGCTTCAGCGATCTCCACCCGATCGTCCAGCCGGGCATGTCCGACTCGGCGAGCTTCGACAACGTCCTGCAGGTCCTGACCCTCGGCGGCCGCTCGGCGCTGCACAGCATGATGATGATGGCGCCGCTCGCCTGGGAGACCAACCCCCGGCTGAGCGAGCAGGCCCGCGGCTTCTTCCGCTACCACTCCCTGCTCGTCGAACCGTGGGACGGTCCCGCCGCCCTCGTGTTCAGCGACGGCCGCTACGTCGCCGCCACGCTCGACCGCAACGGCCTGCGCCCCGCCCGCTTCAAGATCTATGAGGACGGCCATGTGATGCTCGCCTCCGAGACCGGCCTCGTGCCGGAGCTCACCGCGCCGGTCACCTACTCGGGCCGCCTCGGGCCCGGCCGCATGATCGCCATCGACCTCGTCGGCGGCCGCGTGATGATGGACGAGGACATCAAGCGCGAGATCGCCGAGGACCCGCAGTACCTCGCGTGGTGCGAGCGCCACATGCTCAACCTGCAAAAGTTCGCCTCCTCCCGGCCCGAGTCCGAAATCATCGAGCCGCCCGCCACCTACCAGGCGACGTTGCTCCAGCAGCAGCTCGCCCACGGCTACGACCTCGAGGAGCAGGAACTCATCCTCACCCCGCTGGCCGAGGGCAACGAGCCGACCGGCTCCATGGGTGACGACACCCCGCTCGCCATCCTCTCGCGCCGGCCGAAGCTTCTTTATTCCTACTTCAAGCAGCTGTTCGCCCAGGTCACGAACCCGCCGATCGACTCCATCCGCGAGAAGTCCGTCATGTCGCTCGGCGCCTCGCTCGGGCCGCGCGTGTCCCTGTTCGAGACCAAGCCGTCGCCCACCGGTGTGCTGACGCTCGACTCTCCCATCCTGCTCGACCACGAGGTCAAGGCGCTCTCCGCGGTGCCGTTCTTCCGCAACGCCGTCGTCCGCCTGCCTGTGTTGTTCGAGGTTTCCGCCGGTCCCGACGCGCTCGCCGCGGCGGTGCGCGACCTCGCCTACCGCGCCCAAGTCGCAGTCGAGGCCCACGGCGCCAAGATCCTCATCCTCACCGACCGCGGGCTCTCGCCCGACCAGGCCGCCATCCCGATGCTGCTCGCCATAGGTGCGGTGCAACACCAGCTCATCCGTGCCGGCTTGCGCATGAAGTGCGACGTGATGGTCGAGACCGCCGAGGTCCGCGAAGTCCACCACATCGCCTGCGTCATCGGCTACGGCGCCAACGCCGTCAACCCGTACCTCGCGCTCGCCTCGGTCCGTGAACTCGCGACCCAGGGCAAGCTCGCCGCCGGCATCACGCCCGCGCAAGCCGAGAAGAATTTCCAGAAGTCCATCGAGGCCGGTCTGCTCAAGATCATGGCCCGCATGGGCATCAGTACCCTCGCCAGCTACCGCGGCGCCCAGGTGTTCGAAGCCATCGGCATCAGCAACAAGGTCGTCGAAGAATGCTTCGGCGGCACACCCTCGCCCATCGGCGGCATCGGCTATCGCCAGATCGCCGAGGAAGTCCGGCGCCGGCACGAACGAGCCTTCCCGCGCCCGGGCGGCGCCGCCTCCGAGGCGGAGGCCGAGGCCACCGCCGTGCCCGCCACCTCGCTCACCAACGAAGGCTATTACCGCGTCAACAAGAAGGGTGACGGCGAATACCACGGTTGGAATCCGAAGGTCGTCGCCGGCATGCACAAATTCCTCAAGAGCGGCTCGCCCGAGGAATACCGCACCTACGCGAACACCGCCGACGAGCACCAGCCCATCACGCTGAAGGACCTGCTCAAAATCCGCTTCCCCGCCGCCGGCCTGCCCATCGAGGAGGTCGAGCCCATCGAGGACATTCGCCGCCGCTTCACCACGGCCGGCATGTCGCTCGGCGCGCTCTCCCCCGAGGCGCACGAGACGCTCGCCCTCGCGATGAACCGCATCGGCGGCAATTCCAACTCCGGCGAAGGCGAGAACGGCGACAGCGCCAACTCCGCCATCAAGCAGATCGCCTCGGGCCGCTTCGGCGTCACCGCCGAGTACCTCGCCAACGCCCGCGAGATCGAGATCAAGATGGCCCAGGGCGCCAAGCCCGGCGAGGGCGGCC
Organism: Opitutia bacterium; assembly: GCA_016187925.1. Lineage (GTDB taxonomy): Bacteria > Verrucomicrobiota > Verrucomicrobiia > Opitutales > Opitutaceae > Didemnitutus. The sequence goes on from JACPIS010000007.1 coordinate 23,282, forward strand.
AGCTGCCCGGCCACAAGGTCTCGCCGCTCATCGCCCGCCTGCGCTTCTCCGTGCCCGGCGTCACGCTCATCTCGCCGCCGCCGCACCACGACATCTATTCCATCGAGGACCTCGCGCAGCTCATCCTCGACCTCAAGGAGGTCAACCCGCGCGCCAAGGTCTGCGTGAAGCTCGTCTCCTCCTCCGGCATCGGCACCATCGCCGCCGGCGTGGCCAAGGCCTATGCCGACGTCGTGCTCGTCTCCGGCCATGAGGGCGGCACGGGCGCCTCGCCGCTCGGCTCCATCAAGAACGCGGGCTCCGACTGGGTGCTCGGCCTCGCCGAGGCGCATCAGGTGCTCATGATGAACGGCCTCCGCAACCGCGTCACGCTCCGCACCGACGGCGGCATGAAGACCGGCCGCGACATCGTCATCGCCGCCATCCTCGGCGCCGAGGAATTCAACTTCGGCACCGCCGCGCTCATCGCGGCCGGCTGCGCGATGTTCCGCGTCTGCCACCAGAACACCTGCCCCGTCGGCGTCGCCACCCAGCGCGAGGACCTCCGGGCCAAGTTCCGCGGCAAGCCCGAGAACGTCATCGCCTTCTTCAACGCCGTCGCCGAGGAAGTCCGCCACTACCTCGCCCGCCTCGGCGCGCACACGCTCAACGACGTCATCGGCCGCCCCGAGCTGCTCGAGCAGATCGACGACCCGGCGAACCCGAAGACACGTTACATCAATCTCTCCGGCGTCCTCCACAACGTCGACCCGACCGGCCAGCTCGACCGCATCCACACCCGCGAGCGCAACGAGCGCTTCGGCTCCGAGGGTTCGCTCGACGAGCTCATCGTGCAGGAGGCGCGCCACGTCATCGCCGGCCGCGCCGGCCGCTTCAGCGCCAGCTACAAGGTCAAGAACACGAATCGCTGCCTCGGCACGCATCTCTCCGGCCAGATCGCCTACCTGCGCGGCAGCCATCATCCGCTCGCCCCGCGCACCGTCGACCTGCGGTTCAACGGCACGGCCGGGCAGAGTTTCGGCACCTTCCTCGTCGCGGGCGTGCGCATGACGCTCACGGGCGAGGGCAACGACTACGTCGGCAAGGGCATGAGCGGCGGCGAGATCATCATCCGCCCGCGCAGCGACGAGACGTTCCCCTGGGAGACCAACTGCATCATCGGCAACACCTGCCTCTACGGCGCCACCGGCGGCCTGCTCTTCGCCGCGGGCTGGGCCGGCGAGCGCTTCGCCGTCCGCAACTCCGGCGCCACCGCCGTCGTCGAGGGCGTGGGCGACCACGGTTGCGAATACATGACGCGCGGCACCGTCGTGGTGCTCGGCCGCGTCGGCCTCAACTTCGGCGCCGGCATGTCCGGCGGCCTCGCCTTCCTCCACGACGAGCGCGGTGTCGTGCCCGATCGCGTCAATGCCGCCATGATCACGCTCGAGCGCCTCTCCGACGCCGGCGAGATCGAGGCGCTGCGGCAGCTCGTCTCGGCCCACGCCGAGGCGACCGCCAGCCCGCACGCCCAGCGCTTGCTCGCCGACTGGAGCGCCACCGTGGCGAAGTTCTGGAAGGTGATTCCGAAGCCGCCCGTCGCGGACGTGCCCAAGCCGCTCTACAAGTACGAGCCGGTGACCGCGCCCGAGACGGTCTCTCCGAATCGCGAGGCTATTCTGTCATAAACCTCCAGTTGGTTTGTGGCCTGCTAAGGCTAGGCGCGGACGGCCCCACTCCCCGTCCGCCAACCTACTAGCAACCACCACCAACATGAGAAAAACCCTGCTTGCGACCGGCGCGCTTCTGCTCGCCTCCCTCCTCCACGCGGAAGACGCCAAGTCCTCCTACGCCATCACCACGGATTTCACGTATGCCTCGGAATACATCTTCCGCGGTGTCGAGCAGCAGGACCAAGCCTTCCAGCCCTCGGTCACTTTCACCAAGGACACGCTGTCCCTGGGTGTCTGGACCAGCCAGGCGATCACCAACAAAAACCTCGTCTGGGCCGAAGGCAGTGAAATCGATCTCTGGGGCGGCTACGGCATCCCGTTCGCGGAGAAATACACCTTCACCGTCGGCGGCACCTACTACCTGTATCCGTCGGCCCGCGCCTCCCTCGGCGAACCGGATAGCACCTACGAGCTGAGCGCCGGCGTCTCCGGTCCCGTCGGCCCGCTGACCGGCACGGCGACGTACTTCCACGACTTCAAGCTCAAGGCGAACACCTTCGAGTTCACCCTGGCCTACAGCGTACCGCTGACGGACAAGAACTCGACGTTCGATCTCAGCGCCGTCTACGGCTTCAACAACATCACCGATGGCAACGGCGATCTGCCCGGCACGGGCGGTGTCGACTACCGCTACTACTGCCTGCACGCCGTCTACGGCTACAAGCTGACGCCCGCCGCCACCCTCAAGGTCGGTCTGCACTTCTCGGACGTCTCCAAGCTGCCCGGCGCCCCCGGTGCGAACACCGTCCTGACCGTCGGCATCACGACCGGCCTGTAAGCCAGCTCGAGTAAATTCGCGAAGCCGGCCCACCGCACGGTGAGCCGGCTTTTGTTTTTTGCCCGCCCACCGCAGGTGCCGTTGCCAAGCGGAGCGTGGTACGGCACCGCTCGCGATTGCCGGGGCAGGCCTGCCTCGGTGATGAAGTGCGGCACCGCCACCCACCGCCATACGCTGTCAGGCGCTGGTCTGTGAAGCCGATCCGCATCGACTTCACCCTGTTGGGAGTGTCCAACTCCAACAACACTGTTTGTCCGCCGTCGCGCTGCCGGGCCCGTCGTCTGGAATGTTTATAACATCGCCATCATCACCAGACGATGCGGTCTTGGTCGATCATCACCTCAACTGCCTGAGCCCGTCAGAGATTCCGCTCCCGTCGCCGACCGCTCGAGAAACAGCACGTCCCAGTACTTGAGTGAAGGTATGATTACATCCACGTACTCCCCATCGGCATCGTGGCCGGCGGCGAAAGGAAGCGATCGGTATCGGCCGCCGTCGCAGTCGGGCGAGGCCCAGCCCACGGAAGATATCTTCCCCGCCAGGCGCAAACGGACACGCACATCCTTCAGCAGGGGCGCATCGGGCCGGTCGGCCTTCACGTCGCGCCAGTGCGCGTTGTCCGAGCCCAGCAGGTTGATCAAGTGCACCATGGTGGTATCCCCCTTTTGGCGCGTGAAGGCCCACACTGCATTCGGAACCCCGTAAGGATTGGAGGGATGATCCAGCAGGACCGCGGTCGCCGGAGCCGGCACGACCTCATAGCTGAGGAAATTTTCGTAGGCCGTCAGGAAATCGTAGTAATGCCGCAGCGCCGTGCGCAGGGCCGGCGACGGGGTGAACTTCTCGTTGTCCGGAAAATATTCGCTGGAGAGCAGCCGCGAGCCGTCGCCCAGCTCGATATGCGAGGCGCCCACGGCGAGGATCGCCGCATTGGTCAGAAGGACACTGGGCTTGTTGAACTCCCTGCCCGCCTTGTCGGGACCGGAGTAGCCCCGGTGCATGTAAGCCGGAAACACCAGCGCGGCCCGGGGATTGGCGGTATGCACCTCTTCGGCCGCCGCCATGATGCTGGCAAACGTCTCGTGGTTTTCCCAGAGTTCCGAATACACAAAATCCACGGCGGCGCGGGCGGTCAGATTCTGGCCGGTGGTGTTGACGGTCTGGAAGACGATGCGCTTCTTCAGGAAATCGCGGGCGCGATTGACGAAATCGGGGAACCCGGCGACGAAATCGACCGGCGACCCATCGTAGGCAAAGGCTCCCTGGGTCCCGAAGGTGTCGATATGCCAGCCATCGAACGGATAGACGCGAAACAATTCGCCCATTTTCCCGAAGAGGTAGTTTTGCCACTCGGGATCGTTCTGGTTCATGTAGCAAAGCCGTGAGGTCTGCCAGTCGTAGCCGCCGCCGGTGATCGCCAGCGCCTTCATCGTCTCCACCGTCCTCGGGCCGGTCGGTCCCTCCCAAGTCGCCCATTGGAGCTTCACTCCGGAGCCATTTCGGAACGCATCTTCGTAGGCGCTGTAACTGGCATTGTAGGCCATGCACACCATGTTGCGTTCGTGCGCCCGATCGAGAAATGCCCGCAGGATTACGGCGTCGATTTCCCGTCCGGCGATGTCCCGCCAGCGCGCCGCCGGATGCCCGGGGTCGCCCGCCAGCGGCTGCTCGTGCCGGTATTGGTAGTCGTAGAACTCCAGGCCGTTCAGGTGGTATTTGTTCAACTCCGCGATCCACGCCGCGGGATCCGCCCCCTCCGACCGGGAGTAGTGCGCGATGTATCCGTAGCGGGGAAACCGCGTCCAGTCCGACGAAACATCCACCGCCGTTTCAGTCTTGGAAACGGCCCGTGACGCGGAATCGACCAGCTGCACGTCCACGAAATAGCCCGTGAAGTCCTCGGCTGGCGCCGTCCACGCCACGAGTCTTTCCGCCTCCTCTGCCTTTGCCAATGCGAAGGGCGCGCTCGTGGCAACGTGCACCTGCCGGCCCAACCTCCAGAAGGAAACCTCCAGACGCAGTCCGGATATTTCCACCGGGGCCGCGTTATGCAGCCGCACGTGAAGGGTGACCTTTTCGCCCGGAGCATACCGGGATTTGTCCGGATACGCCTCCACGGCATGAGCCTGATCTGCTGGCAACGGGAGTTTCGCCGCTGGGACGGGCGTGGGCAGCCCCAGGGGCAGGCCGAGTGCGAGGAGCGTCAGAAGGCGGCGGACAGTGATGCGATGCATAGGAAATGGTTTGGGGTCAGCGGATCTCGATCCGGTGGGGGGAGCCGTCATCCCGGATGCGCACCGTGACGATTCCGTCCTCGGCGGACCAACCCGGGCCCGGTCCACCGGGCGGGAGCGCGGCCAATTCTTGGCCATCGATCAGCACCCGGCCGACGGACTGGGGGGAGCGGAAGACGCAGGCAAAATCGCGCGGCGCGGGCTGGTAGCTCCCGCGATGCGTTCCGATCGAAATCACCGACCTTCCCTCCCCCTGCTCATAGCTCACCACCGTGCGGCGCCAGATCCCCCGTTGGTAATCGGGGCTCAGGCCATCGTCCTCGTAGAGTTCGGTCGAGGCGCGCCCCTGGGCATCGGGATAAATGGAGAAGGTGATCAGGTCCCACGGCTTCTCGCCGACGTGGTTCATGGCCGGAGCGGCCGGAATGATGCTGCCGCCGCGCACATACAGCGGTATCTTGTCCAATGGAGCGTCCGCCCGCACCATCTCGCCGCCGGGCACCGTGGCCCCGGTCCAATAATCATGCCAGAGCCCCTGGGGCAGATACACAAGGCGGCTGGTCTGGCCGGACTTGAGGATCGGCGCGGCGAGGAGATCGGATCCGATCATGAACTCGTCATCGATTCCAGCGGTGTTCGCGTCGTCCTGATAGTTTAGCACGAGTGGACGGAAGAGCGGCACGCCGGTGCGGTGCGCCTCCTCCAGGCTGGTATAAAGGAAGGGGAGCAGCCGATACCGCAGCTTCAGATACTTCCGGGCAATGTCCTCGTAGTGCTTCCCAAAACGCCATGGCTCATGGTCGTAGGCGTCAATGGCGGCGTGATTGCGGCAAAACGGCGCGAGGAAGCCGACCTGATACCACCGGGCGAGCAATTCGCCGTCGGCCCGGCCGATAAAGCCCGGGATGTCCGCGCCCGCGAACGGCTCGCCCGAAAGGCCGACCGTCGTCAGCATCGGGATGGACAGGGCGAGCGACTCCCACGTGCTGGTGTTGTCGCCCGTCCACATGGTCGAATACCGCTGGATACCCGCATAGCCGGCACGGGTGATGACATAAGGGCGCCGATCGGGACGCAGCCGCTGCAGCCCCTCAAACGTCGCCCGCGCCATGCCGAGAGCGAAGACGTTTCGGTTCATCGCATACGAGGTGTTCGCTCCGCCGTCGTCGAAGACCACATCGCCCTGGGTCTGGCCGGAGCGGTCGATGAAGTCCGCGGGCTCGTTCATGTCCGTCCAAATCCCCGCGACTCCCTGATCCAGGTAGGCGCGGTGCAGGTCGCCCCACCAGCGGGCGGCCGCATCCTTGGTGTAGTCCACGAACACCGCCTTCCCCGGCCACACTTCGCCGATGTAGAGTTCGCCGTTTTTGCGGCGAAGGAAATGCCCGCCGGCCAGACCCTGGTCGAACACGTAGTAATTGCGGTCCTGGGCGGCCAACTCCGGCTCGCTCCGCGGCGCCGCCGTATCACCCGCCGCGGCGGCCGGCTGGTATTTGACCCCGGGGTCGACGATGGTGACGACCTTAACCCCTTGGCGCCCCAAACGCTCGAGCAATCGTTTCGGCTCGGGGAACCGCTCCTGATCCCAGGTGAAGACCCGATAGCCGCTCATGTAGTGGATATCGAGATGCACGACATCCAAAGGGAGATCCTCAGCGCGGTAGCGCCCGACGATGTCCTCGACCTGCGAAGCCGGATAATAGCTCCACCGGCTTTGCTGGTGCCCGAGGGCCCAAAGCGGAGGCAGGGGCATGCGTCCGGTCAGGTCGGCATAGCGGCCGACCACTTTCTTCAGGGAAGGCCCCCAAAAGAAATAGTAGTTCATTTCGCCGCCTTCCGCCGAATACGAGATCCACTCCTGGGAGGAAGCGCCGAAGTCGAAACGCGTGCGGTGGCTGTTGTCGAAAAACACGCCGTAGGCCCGCCCGCCGGCGAGTCCGAGGTAGAAGGGAATGCTCTGGTAGATCGGGTCCGTGCCTTCGACGTAGCCCGGCGTGTCGGAACACCACATGGAGAAGGTGCCGCGGCGCTTGTCGAGCCGGGCGGCCTTCTCCCCAAGGCCGTAAAAGTGCTCTTCCAAGCCGAGTCGCTTCCTGGCCTCGACGGTGCCGGTCGCGGGGTCAAAGGACATTGGCCCGGCGTCGGCGTTGATCAACTCATGGGTCGCAGCATCGCGATATTCGATGAGGAGTGGCTGCCGCCGGATCACCACTTCCAATTCGCCGGTGAGGAGGCGAACGCTGGTGTCGTCCTCCACCAGGCTCCAGGCTACCGGCGACCAGTCGGTCCGGGCGATCGCCCAGGAGTGGTCGCGCTCCGGCAAGGGCCGGCCAAAGGCCGCCCGCACCCGGACGAGGTCCGAGGCGAGGACAGAAACCCTGACGGTGGAGCGGTCGGTGCAAACCAGATCGACACCCGCATCGGTGCGCACGACCCGTGCAACATTGCCGATGCCCTGCCGTTGCGGCCCGTCCGCGAGCGCGGTCTGCACGGGCAAGCATGACAAGCAGCAGGCGAGAAGCAGATATCGTGTATTCATGAGCGCGATGGGCGGGTCAGGCGAACCTACTCGCTTTTCCTGGCCGGGCCTCGCGCACACCGAGGCTGGCCGGTGTGCGCTTGGCCCCTGCGGCGAGGCCGGTCGGGATGGTGCTAGAGTTTGGTTCCGAAGCCGATGTTGATGCTGCGACCGGGCGCGTAGAGGAAGCCGTAGCGGTGCTGATCATCGAGGACGTTGTATACGTTCACCTGCACGTAGGACTTGTGCCCCTTCCACTGGAAGTCGTAGCGCCCGAAGATATCCACCGTATACTGCCGGTCGGTATACATGACGACGGGGTTGCCGTTGTTGTCGGTGATCGCCCCGCCGCCATGCGTGTAACCGCTGGCGAATTCCTTGGGCCCCTCGTAGCGCACGCCGCCACCGAGCACCAGCCCCTTGAGCGAGGCCCACTTGTCGAAGCGGTAGTTGGTGAACAGACTCCAAGTGTCCTTGGGATAATCCTGCCCCTGCGCGCCCGGGAAGATCTGCCCCTTATACTGATAGGTCGAGCTGTCGGACTCGTCGCTGTATTGCTCGTTCTTCCCATACACGCCGCGCAGGCCGAAGTTTCCGTTCGGGAAGAGCCAAGGCGTCCAACGATCCTGGGCGTAATAGGGATACTTCGGAAAGCTGCCGAGTGTGAGAATCTTGTGGTTGTTGTGCGTGAAGTTGAAGATGATCTGCCACTCGTCCACGGGCGTGATGATGAGCTGGCCGTCGTAGCCCGAGTTCTGGTCGGACTGCGTGGCGTAGAGCGCCGTGGTGGAGTCGAAGCCCACGAAATCCTGGGTGGCGCTGTTGTAGCCGGTGTAGGCCGGAGCAGAGCCGAAGAACCAGCCCGGCCAATCGTCCGCCCCCGGGTGTCCCTGGTAGACTTCGCGGGTGTAATTGTAGATGGAGTCCAGATAAGCCGCGCCTTCGGGGGTGGAGGCGTTGATCACGGCGTGAGGGGCGTTCGGACCGCCATTCTGGCTCGGGCTGCCGCCGCCCGCGATGAGACTGCGGAAGGCGGATTCGTCGACTTGGTTGCCGTTCGTATCAAAATAGCGGACCGCACCCGACGTTTTCGCCGCAGTCCACGCGTTCTGAATGGCCACGCGCAACGGGTTATAGGCGTCGTTCCGGTAGCTGTCCCAAGTGGGGTCATTCGGACCGTAGGGGCTCTGGCTCAGCTTGGTAAGATCGCCCCAGTAGGCGTAATTGTTCGAGTAATCGATCGTGGGATTACCGTTCTTGTCGAGCCACCTCGTCGCCGCGTCGGGATTTTCCGACGTGATCTTGTAGACGGTCGGCTTGTTCGGATCGAACCGGTGGTAGGCCGTCTGCGGCGCCCACCAGATCGGTCCGTTCGGCACACCCGTGCGCGTGATCTTGTATTTGGAGATGCTGCCGGAGACCCGGCCGCCAAACAGGTCGAACTTGAGGCCGATTTCCTTGTTCTTGGCCTTGACCGCGCCGATGGCGTTGCCGGTGAGGTCGCGCAATCCATCGAAATTCGGGTTCAGGCCGCCGGAGGTCAGGGCAAAGAACGACACCTGCTTGATCGGGGAGACACTGATGCCGATCTGCCGGGTCAGGTCCGTCTGGGCACGGCTTGAGACCGCGTTGGAGCTGCCCAGGCTGCCGTCGGCATAGCGATACGTGTTGTTCTGGGTCGACACGCTGTTGCGATCCCGCCGGAGGCCACCGAGAATCGTGACCCGGCCGTCAAGGAAACTGCCGTTGTAGATGGCGTAGTAGCCGGTCTCCTTGGCATTGGAAAAATTCCAGCCCAGCGGACGGATCGGCCGGTCGGGCGTGCCGTCGCCCTGGGTGCCGAAGCGGAACTCCCGGGGATCGGCCGCACTCTTGTAGTTGAACACGCTGTTGGCCGTATCCAGGCCGCTCGTCTGGATGGACTTTTTGTCCTGCTCCGTGGAGACGCCCACGAGGAAATTGTTTTTCATCGCCGCCCATTTGTTGTCCTCAAACAGGTTGAGCTTGTAGTTCAGTTCGACGCGGGCCTGATCGGCCCGGGTGCCTTCCAGCACCTGCGACCAGGAATACTGCACGATCGAGTTCGGCACCGGATTCGCGCCCCAGCCGCCACCTTCGCGGTCGCCGGCCGCCGGGTTGAGGATCACCGGGACGACGGTCGACCAAAGGGAAGACGGCCCGACGTTGTTCGTGACATTTCCGTTCACGTCCCGCGTGAGGAAGCTCACCGAGGAATGGTCGACCGCCGCCAGCAGATGCAGATCGTCGGTGAGTTCCTGCGTCAACTTGAGTTCGATGTTGCCGATGTGCGAATTCTGGAAGGTGTCCGGGCCGGACCAGCGCATCGTGCGCAGGCTGAGGCCGGGGAAGCTGAGAAAGCCGGCGCGCTCAAAGCGCTCCTGGCCCCCGTTGGCGTCGCCGGAACTGATGTCCGCCCGGGCGCGAAGGCTCTGGAAACCGATCCCCTTCTTCTTTTGTTCGCCATACTCGGTATCGACCAGGATCTCGGTCTTGGGCCAGGGCTTGAAGCTGAAGACCGGCGCGACGAAAAACTTCTGGTGATCGTAGTGGTCGGTGAAATCGCCGCCCTCCTCGAGCGCACCGGTCAGCCGATACGCCGATTCACCGAGGAAGCCCACCCGGCCCAGTGGTCCGGTCGAGTCGAGCGTCGCCCGCTTGAAGGCGTAGCTGCCGAAGGTCAGGTCGACGGCATCGGCTCGCGTGCTCTCGGGGGTCTTGACCAAGTAATTGACCACGCCACCAAAGTTGCCGATGCCGTAAAGCAGCGCCGCCGGCCCGCGCACAACCTCGATGCGGTTGATGTTCACTGTGTCACTGGACGCCTTGCGGCGGAATCCGTCGCGCAGCGCGTTCTCGGTGAGGAAGCCGCGCATGACGAAGGTCGAATCAGTCTTGTTCGACGTCTGGCCATTGGGATTGTTCACGCCACCCGGGTTCTGGTAGGCGTTGCCGCGAGTGTAGTCATTCTGCGACTGGATCTGCACGCCGGCGCTGAATTTGAGCGCCTCGCGGAGGCTGGACGCACCCGTGTCCCGGATGAACTGGTCCGTGATCACCTCGAGCGACATGGGGAGGTCCTTGATCGGGCTGTCCAGACGCGTGCCCGAAATGGCGTTGGTCGCCTTGTAACCCTTGTCCTTGGCCGTCGTGACGGAAAAGGGGCTGAGAACGATGGGCTTCTCGGCCTCGCTGTTCAGGTTCGCGGCGGAAGCCGGATCGGCGACGACGGGCCCGGCAGCCTCCGCGCCAAAGGCGCAGGTAGCAGCGATGAGCCCAAAAGTGAGAAACGCCCAGACTGGCCGGACGGCGGGGATCGGAGGAGTGCGAGAGATCATTGTGGAGCAGACGATAGACGCGGCGGGTGTTACGGAACGAAAGGGAGCGGCCAAAAGACTGCTTTTCCGGACGCACGCGGACAGGGGCTGGGGTGCCAGAGGCGTGGCCGCAAAAGAGTGCTGTCGGCAGCACCCGGGGTTAACGCCGATAATGCCCGACGTCCGCGGAGTTGCCTAGCTACCCAAGTGAGTAGTTCTGGCAGGCGCCTCCCGAGAATCGTTGCGAACCCCGGCAAGGGCGGCGATCACCGCATGACGGACAAAAAACTTGGCCTCCTCCCCCGCCCGCTTCATTGGTTTCCGGCCCTCATGCGCCACCTGCTGAAAAATTTTCCGCGCATCCTGAGGATCCTGGTTGCCCTGCCTGTTTTTCCCGTCTGGACAATCGCCGCCGCCGCGGCCGGCCAACCCGCCGCCGCCGTGCGGGAGATCATGATCGGCGAGCTCCTCCCCGCCGGAGTCGACGGACAAACGGTCGAAGTGGAAGGCACGGTCACCGCTGTCTCCCGGGTGGGCGGGCGACTGACACTCGAGCTAAGCGCCGGAACGGGGCGCATCAACGTGACCATCGCGGACGGACTGGGCCTGCCCGGACCACTGCTCATGCACAGCCATGTGCGTGCCACGGGCATTTGCCACGGCACCTACACCGTCGACGGGCATTGGGTCGCCGGCTCGCTCTTTGCCCCCGGGAGCGAGGCCGTCCGCATCCTCGATATCGCACCGACGCTGTGGAGCGAGTATCCACTGACGGACCTCGGCGAGCTGGCGCACCGTCTCCAGAAGGAAGGAGCCGCCCCATTGGTGCATGTTCGCGGGGTCGTTCATGCAGGGCGTCCGGAGGGAACGGCGACGCTGGAGGACGGGACCGGGCATCTCGTGATCGAGCATCTGACCCAATCCGCCGTCCGCGCAAACGGCCCGATTGAAATCCTCGGCCTGCTTACCCGGCAGGGCGGAGACCTGAAGTTGTGGTGCGGCTTCTCCCGCCCGGCGATACAGGGAAGTGCGGGCGAGACGGAAGCTCTCCCGGTATTGACCACCGCGGAGCAGATCCACCAACTGAGCGCGCGGGAATCGCAGCGCAGCTATCCGGTCAGGCTGCGAGGCATCGTGACCCGGGTCATTCCGGAGAACCACGCCATCATCCTTCAGGATTTCACCCGCGGAATCTACGTGGACCGTCTCACCTCCGCGCAACGGCCGCAGGTGGGCGACTACTGGGAAATCGAAGGCACTACGGACCCCGGCGAATACTCCCCCTTTGTCCATGCGACCGCCGACCGCCGCCGCGGCCTCGGCTATCTGCCCGACCCGCTGCGCCCATCCTGGGATCAGATGCTCAACGGCAGCATGCATTGCCAATACGTCGAGCTGGAGGGATTCGTCACGGCCGCCCGGGCAAATCAACTGACGCTGTTCACCCGGGCCGGCCGGGTGCAGATCACTCTCGACGATCCCTCCGCGAGCGACCTCAAACCTTACGAAAAGGCCATCGTGCGGGTTCGCGGCTCGCTCTTCAACCGATGGGATACCCAGACCGGCCGGATTCGCATCGGCGAATTCTTTGTCGGCGCTCCGACCATTTTTATCGACCAGGAACCGTTGGGCGACCTGCTGGCAGCTCCGATCAAACGGGTGTCCGAACTGCTCCTGTTCGACCCCCACGCCGGACCGTTCCAGCGGGTCAGGGTGGCAGGAAAGGTCGTCCACGCCGACGGCCCCCTGATTTTCCTGATGGATGAGGGCGGCGGACTGCGTCTCCGGCTCGCCGCGCCCAAGTCGCTCGCCCCGGGAGACCTGGTCGAAGCGACGGGATTCCCGGAATGGAGCGGCCCATCCCCGGAGCTGCAGGAGGCCGCCGTGCACCTGACCGGTCACGCCGCCCTGCCCGCTCCGCGGCGGATACCCTCCGCCCACCTGCTGCGCGAGGAGTGGGACTCCACCCTTGTCACGCTTGAGGCCGAGTTGCTGCAGACCAGCCGCGAAGGCGAGGCCGACATCCTTCAACTGCAAAACGGCGTCCACCGCTTTGTCGCCCGCCTGCCGGCCGGCGGCGCCGCCCTGCCCTCGCTGCCCGCCGGCAGCCGTCTCTCCCTGACCGGTGTTTATGTCGGCATGGGCGGCAACCGGGCCGCCGGCCGCCCTATCGATGCGTTTGAACTCCGGCTGAACACCGCCGCCGACGTGCGCGTGATAGCGCGTCCGGCTTGGTGGACCATTTCCCGGATGCTCGCGGTCATCGGGCTGCTGCTGGGAGTATTGTTCCTGGCCCTGCTCTGGATCCGCCAGCTGCGCAGGCAAGTCGAGGAACGTGCCGGGCAACTCGAACGGGAGATCGGGGAGCGCCAGCGCATCGAGCAGGAACGGACCCTGGAGCAGGAACGCAGCCGCGTCGCCCGCGACCTGCACGACGAACTCGGCGCCGGCCTCACCGAAGTCGGCATGCTGGGCGCGCTCGCCCGCACCTCCTCCCTGCCGGAGGCAACTAAGGAACGCTACCTGGCCGAGCTGACCGACAAGGCCCGGCAGCTGGTCGCCACCTTGGACGAGATCGTCTGGGCGGTGAATCCCCGCTACGATTCAGTCGGATCCATCGCCGAATACTTTTCCCTCTACGCACAGCGCTTCCTGGAACTGGCCACCGTGCGCTGCCGGTTGGACATCGCCCGCGACCTGCCCGAGCATCTGGTGAATTCCAAGATGAGGCACGGCCTGTTCCTGGCGTTCAAGGAAGCGCTCAACAACATCGTGCGCCACGCCCGGGCGAGCGAAGTGACACTGACCCTCGCGGTGCTCGACCGGCAGCTTGTCCTGACGGTGACGGATAACGGGTGCGGACTTGCCGCCGTCGATCAGGCCCCCGGCCAGGACGGATTGGCGGGCATCACAGAGCGCATCCGCTCAGTCGGCGGGCGCTGCCTGGTCGAGAGCACACCGGGAACCGGCACCTCCCTTCGCTTTTGCATTCCCCTGCCATGACCGAACCCCTGATCAAAGTCGCTGTAGTCGAGGACAACAAAACCACCCGCGAAGGGCTGGAATCCATCATCAACCTGGCGGCGGGCTGCCGCTGCGTGTGCGTCTGCCCGACGGCCGAAGACGCCTTGCGGCTCCTCCCCAAACACCAGCCGGAGGTGGTGCTGATGGACATCCAGCTGCCCAACATGTCGGGAGTGGAGTGCACGGCCCGCCTCAAGGAGCTCATGCCCGCAGCACAGATCATCATGGTCACGGTCTACGAAGATCCGGAGCGGATTTTCCAGGCCCTGCGCAGCGGCGCCTGCGGCTACCTGCTCAAACGGGCCGTTCCCGAGCAAATCATCACGGCCATCCGCGACGTCCATCAAGGCGGAGCCCCGATGAGCGGGGAGATCGCCCGCAAAGTCATCAGGCAGTTCCAAAACCAGGCCGCGACCACCGAGGCCGTCGACCATCTTTCCGCCCGGGAGCGGGAGGTGCTCGAACTAGTCGTCCACGGATTCGCGAACAAGGAGATCGCCGAACGGATGAGCGTCTCCGTCGAGGCGGTGCGCTGGCACCTGAAAAATATCTATCACAAACTCCACGTGCACACCCGTACGGAAGCTGCGCTAAAATTTCGCGCCGGCAGCCACTTGGAAACGAACGCGCAACGCACCGACTCCCGCACTACCTGATCCCGGCAATCCCGCGAGGCCCGGACAACTATATCGCGGCGATCGACTGCCAAAACAGGCAAGGAGTGCGACTCGATCTGGCGATGGAACATGACGCTGGCGCCCGGCCGGCGGAACCGTCATTCAGCCCGTGTTTTTCAGGCCGCTGCTGATGCCGTTGATGGTGATCTCCACGACCCGGCGCGTCGCCTCGCTCTCGGCTTCGCTCAGCTTGCCGGAGCGCCGGCGGCGCAGCATCTCGACCTGCAGGTAATTGAGCGGATCGATGTAGGGATTACGCAGCGACACCGAGCGCTGGAGCACCGGCTCGCTCTCGAGTATCTGGCGCTGGCCGGTCACCTGCAGGATGGCGCGTTCCGTGCGCTCGAATTCCTCCGTGAGCTGGCCGAGGATGCGCTTCCGCAGCCGCGCGTCGCGCACCAACCCGGCGTAGAGCGTCGCGATGCCGAGGTCGGCCTTGCGCAACGTCAGCTGGGCATTGTCGATCATCGTCTGGAAAAACGGCCACTCGCGGTGCATCGCGCGCAACAGCTCCAGTCCGGCCGGACCATCGGCCAGCACGGCCTCCAGGCCGCGCCCGAGGCCAAACCAGCCGGGAAAATTGAACCGGCTCTGCATCCACGAAAAAACCCACGGAATGGCGCGCACGTCACTCACGCTCCGCGCTGCGCGGCGAAACGCCGGACGCGAGCCGAGCTTCAATTCGGAGATTTCATCGATGGGCGTGGCTTCGCGCCAGAAATCCAGGAAGCCCGGATCGCCCTGCACCAGCGCGTGGTAGGCGGTGTGGGCCGCGTCGCTCATGCGGTCCATCGCCGTCCGCCACTCACGGCGCACCTTCGGGGCGCGCCGGGCCGCGTGCGCGCCGAGCAGGACGCCGTACGCCATCTGTTCAAGAATGCGGTGCGCGAGGTCGGCGTCGTGGTAACGGGTCGAGAGCACCTCGCCCTGCTCCGTGACGCGGATGCCGCCGTCGCGCAGGCCGACCGGCTGGGCGAGGATCGCCTTCGCCGCCGGGCCACCGCCGCGCGCGATGCTGCCGCCGCGCCCGTGGAAAAGCGTCAACCGCACGCGATGCGCCTGGGCCACGCGCATGATCGTCTCCTGCGCCGTGTAGAGCGCCCAGTTGGCCGTCAGGTAGCCGCAATCCTTGTTCGAGTCTGAGTAGCCGAGCATCACGTGCTGCCGCCGGTCGTGGCGCGCCAGATGCGAGGCGAAAGCCGGAGCGGCAAACAGTTCGTCCAGAATCCTTGGCGCGCCCACGAGGTCGTCGCGCGTCTCGAACAGCGGGGAAATCGGCAGCGTCGCGCCGGTCCAGGCTTCCAGCAGCGCCACCTCCAGCACATCGGAAACCTCCGCGGTCATACTGATCACGTAAAGACCCAGTGCCTCCGGACCGTATTTCGCCGACGCCTGCGCGGCGACTCGCAGTGGACCGAGCACATCCTTCACGGCAGCCGGCGCGGCGGCCTCGGTCTCGGGCGGGAGCACGCGCGCTCCGGCGAGAGCCGCCGTAAGCACTTCGCGTTTCTGCGCCTCGAGCAGATCGGGATAATCCGGCCGCTGTAACAGCCACGCGACCGCAGGCGCGTGCTGCGCCGAGTGCTGGCGCAGGTCGAGCCGTGCGGTGTGCAGGCCGAACACATGCAACTGGTCGCGCGCCACCCGGAGATCGCCCTCCGCCAGCGCGGCACCGCGCCCGGCGCGCAGCCCGGCGTCGGCCGCATCCAGCACCGCCGCCACTTCCTCCGTGCGGATGGCCGCTCGGCCGTCGGCGCCGGTCTCAGGGCGCAATTCCCGCGCCGCCTCAGTCAGGTGCTCACGCAGCGCCGCCAGACGCAGACGGAAGGGTTCATGCGGGTAGCGCGACGCGAGCGCCTGCCAGCGGGCCGATTCGCCTTCGTCCGACGAGGCCCGGCGCAAAGCCTCCGCGGCGGCGGGGTCGCGCTGGTCGGAAAGAGTGAGACTGCGCGAAAGCCAGTGGGCCGCACCGCGCATCTTTTCCAGCGCCAGGCGCCGGTGCAGTTGCAACACCTCTTCCGTGACCGCGGCGGTGACGTTCGGGTTGCCATCGCGGTCGCCGCCGATCCATGAACCAAAAGTCAGCCAGCGGTGCGGAGGCCGGACCTTCGGGTAGTGCGCCGCGAGGGCGTGCGCGAAGTCCGCCTGCAACGCCGGCAGCACTGAGAAAAGCGTCATGTCGAAATACCACAGGCCGGTCTTCGCCTCGTCCGTGACTTCCGGGCGCATCGCCCGGCTGCGGTCCGTCAGCCAGAGCGTCGTGATTTCCCGGCTGACCGCCGCGGGGTCGAGCCAGCCGGCGCCGTCGGTGGAGCCGTCGCGCTCGCGCAGCAGCTCGGCGAGGCGCCGCAGCTTGGCCAGCACCGTGCGTCGCTTGGCCTCGGTGGGATGGGCCGTGAGCACGAGTTCGATCGAGAGCGAGTCGACCAGTTCCTGCATCGCGCGCGTGCTCACGCCGCGGCGCTTCAATTCACCCACGGCGGCCGCGATGGATTCGCGCGGGGGTTTGCCGCCGCGCAGCCACGCACGCCGGTGTTCGCGGATGCGGCTCACGCGGTGGTTTTCCTCGGCGAGATTGACCAGTTCGAAATAGAGCGTAAAGGCCATGCCCTGCGTGAACGCGCCCTCGGCATCGAGCCGGGCCACCGCCCGGGCCAGCTTCCGCTCGGCCTGCGCATCGCCGGCGCGCCGCGCCTTGGCGAGCCGGCGCAGGCGCTCCACGGTCGTGTAGACAGCACGGCCCTCCACCTCCGAGATCAACCGGCCCAGCAGCGCCCCAAGGGCACGCACCTCGCCGGCCAGGGCGGGACGATCGGCAGCAGGGGTAGAAGCAGCGGAGCGAACAGGCATCCCGCGACTATTGACGGGCTCCGCGGCCATGCAGAGCGCAAAATCGGCCGGCTTTGCGTCATAGCTCCGCCGTCGCAGCACTCGCGACGTCGCGCCCCGACAACGGATTTCATTGCGAGTTGTCATAGCTGTCATAGCTCGGGCCACGCTTGGCAACGCCACGACGGCGCGCGATATTCGCATCATGCAGATTTATCTCGATGGCCAGTATGTGGACAGTGCGCAGGCGAAGGTGTCGGTTTTCGACCACGGTTTGCTGTATGGCGACGGGGTGTTCGAGGGCATCCGGCTGTACGAAGGCAACGTCTTCCGG